>SVCA01000014.1 GCA_015058625.1 Pseudoselenomonas ruminantium
TGCCGCAGCATAAAAAAACGGTAGCAGCAAATAATTGCTACTACCGGTAAGGTCTAACTTTATGGGGTCACTACAAGGCACGATAACCTGCGGCTTTTATCATAATAATTCCTTTACCTGTAAAGCTTCCCCACTTTATTTCACAAAGAAAGGCATGTGTGTCATCACTTCCCCAAGTGACATTTGCTATTATACGATTGAATATTGCCAAGGACAATACCACCAAAGTATATAATAATCGTTCATCTACTACTTTGGTGGTAGTCCCAATCAAAATAGCGAAACGTGCTTAGCAACGTTCATACTTCTTACACATGGCTTTCAGTTCTGCCGGTTCCAGTTCCAGCAGATAATCCGGCTTCAGACACCACTTCCAGTTGAGTCCTACGGTGCCTGGCGTATTCATGCGGCCGCGCTCATCAAGTCCGAGCAAATCCTGCATGGGAGCAATGGCCAGTCTGGCCTCGCTCGCATAGGCAAATTTCAGCAGCCCTTTGGCAATCTCCCTGGGTCTGTCCATCGGCTTGTTCAGCAGGGCGGCCACCGCAGCCCGGGTGGCTTCATCAATGTCCTGCTTGTACCAGCCCACGGTGGTATTGTTGTCGTGAGTGCCGGTGTAGACAATGCTGTTCTCCGGAGCCACAAAGCCCAACCGCCCCTGTTCGTTGAAGTGCAGGGTAAAGTGCAGGACTTTCATGCCCGGGAAGCCGCAGTCCTCCCGCAGGGCTTCCACTTCGTCGGTGATGATGCCCAAATCCTCTGCCACGATTTCGAGTCCCGGAACTTCCTTGCGGATGATGTCAAAGAACGCCTTGCCAGGGCCCTTACGCCAATGGCCGTTAATGGCCGTTTCCGCTTTGCCATCCACTTCCCAATAGGACTCGAAGCCCCGGAAATGGTCGATACGCACGATGTCCACGAGCCGGTGCAGATTGGCAAAGCGCTTCTTCCACCAGGCATAATTTTCCTTCTCCATGGCCTTCCAGTCATACTGGGGATTGCCCCAAAGCTGACCGTTCGCACTGAAGTAATCGGGAGGAACGCCCGCCACGGTCTTGGCCGTGCCATCTTCGTTCAAGTCAAAGAGTTTCTGGTTAGCCCAGACATCCGCACTGTCATGGGAAATGAAGATAGGCATATCTCCCATGATTTTAATGCCCTTGCTGGCTGCATATTCGTGAAGCTTGCTCCATTGTTTATGGAAGATAAACTGCACGAACTTGGCATAGCCCACATTCTCCTCCAGCCGCTCAGCCAGTTTCGCCAAGGCTTTTTTATCGCGGCTCTTGATGGGTTCCGGCCATTCATACCAGGCCTTATTCTTAAAATCCTTCTTAGCCGCATCAAAGAGAGCATAATCATCCAGCCAGCTGGCCGCTTCCTCGATAAAGGCCTGGAACTGGCCTTTTATCTCCACATCTTTGCTCTTCTGGAAAGCCAGCCATGCCTTCTTAAAGCATTTTTGTTTGAAGGAGATAACCCGCTCAAAGTCGATAAAGGAGGATTTGCTGGCATAAGGCATCTTCGCTTCGGCCGGTGTCAGCCAGCCCTGCTCTAACAGTTCATCCACATCAATGAGCAGTGGATTTCCCGCAAAGGCGGAAGGGGACTGATAAGGTGAGTACCCAAAGCCCACCGGCCCTAAAGGCAGAATCTGCCAAACTTTCTGTCCGGCTTCTGCCAAAAAATCCACGAACTTATAGGCTTCTTTGCCCATATCCCCAATGCCGTACTTAGATGGCAGGCAGGTGGGATGCAACAGGATGCCTGCCCCCCGCTCGTATTTCCGGGGCAGTGGCTCATATTCGAGCAGTCTTGCCGTCAGCGGCGGCATTTTCACCGTCAGCTTGCCCCGCACGGAAACAAGTTTTTCGACCTTCACACCTTCCACCGCCACCATATCCGCAAACTCCCCATCGGCAAAGTCGCTGATATCCAGCGTGACGGTATGGGATTCACTGCGGCTGCGGTTAAAGACGGCGATAAAGGCGCCGCTGTCCGCATCAGCACCGAATACATCATGGCCGCTACGCACCACGCGGGCAAAGGCCAGAACATCTCCCTCTGCCGTCAGCGGCAAAAGCTCACCGGTCTGGAGGGCGTCGTGTTCATTGCGGGCCTTGATGATGGTGCGGTAGTATTCCCGCAGTTCCTCATCTCCGCCCTGCCATTTGTAGGGACGGCGGTTGGTGGGGTCCTTGAACCCTTCCATGCCGATTTCATCCCCGTAATAAATGCAGGGCACACCGGGATAAGCCATCTGGAACAGAGCCGCCATCTTGAGACGGGCCTTGCCCACCTTGTACATTTCCGGCGTGAGTTTTGCCCGGCACTGTTCAATGGCCGGCATGCCATCATAATAGGGTGTTTCACCCAGTATGGTAATGGCTCTCTGCACATCATGACTGCCGATAAGGTTCATCATGGCATAGAAATTTTCCGGCGGATAATTCTCCCGCTGGCTGTTCAGCAGCAGCATGGTATTATGTGCCGTCACATAACCGAGCAGATAGTCGAGCAAAATCTTGCGCAGGGGATAATTCATGGCCGAATCCATCTCCTGACCGCAGAGATATTTTCGCTGGGTGCCATAGGCGATTTTATTGGAGGCATCCTCCCAAACCTCGCCAATCATCACGGCATCCTTATCCGTCTTTTTTAGTTCTGCATAGAATCCCTGCGAGAAGGGTTCCGGCAATTCATCGATAACATCCAGACGCCAGCCCGCAATCCCTTCCTTGAGCCAATGATGGAGCACGCTGTCCGGGGCACGATAAATGAAATCCATATAAGACGGGGTAGTTTCCGTCACATTGGGCAAAGTATCAAAGTTCCACCAGCAATCGTACTCATAGGGGAAATTGCGGAAATTATACCATTCATAATAGGGCGATTTTTCTGACTGAAAAGCACCTGCACCTTCATACTTCCCCTTGCGGTTGAAGTAGCGGCTGTTGCTGCCGGTATGGCTGAACACGCCGTCCAGTATGATGCGGATGCCCTTCTTTTTGGCCTGCTCCACCAAATCGTGAAATTCTTCATTTGTACCTAAGATGGGGTCAATCTTATGATAATCCCCGGTATCGTAATGATGATTGCTCTCGGATTCAAATACCGGATTCAGGTAGATGACGCTGATGCCCAGTTCCTTCAAATAGTCGAGCTTGGCCATAATGCCAGCGATATTGCCGCCGTAGAAGTCATACGATACGATTTCCTTGGTGTCCGGGTCCTTGTAGTAGCACGGGTCATCTGTCCAACTGGCATGGTAGACAGCGCCTTCTTTTTCGATGAGCTTATCGCCCTGACGGTAAAACCGGTCGGGGAAAATCTGATACATCACCGCATGTTTGAACCAGTCCGGAGTCTTGGCCCCCTTGTTGTAAACCGTAATCTGGTAGGATGGCGGCACGTTGGGATAAACACCGCCGATGCCTCCCCAATGCTCCATATTGTTGCCATAATAGCAGGTGCCGTCACTGCAGGAAATAATGAAATAATACCAGAGCAGACAGCCTTTTTCCGGCATCTCCACCTCCAGAGAATAGTAACGAACTTCTGCCTCCTGAGGGTCTTTGGTGGTCAGCGGCAAAAGTTTTTCTCCCTTCTGGTCCTGCCAAAGGCGCAGCAATACCTGATTAATCTGCTGCTTCGACTTAATCTGCAGTCCCAGTCTCACCTTGCTCCCTGCTTCAGCAGCCCCTCGGGGACTGCGGTAATACACATTATGGGAGTTATGTTCAACTTCATTGCGTACAAGCAACCTAACCCCTCCTTTTTTGCGGTTAAGGGCGGCAAATACTTGCCGCCCCGTGTCACCTGATCCTTATTTACTTGCCAGCTGCTCGTAGAGCTTCTTGTATTCCTTGGCCGAATTATTCCAGCTGAAGTCCGTTGCCATAGCATTATGGACGATATGGTTCCATTCCTCGTAGTTTTCATAGGAACTCAAGGCCCGCTTCAGTGCATACATCATCTCATGCGCGTTGTAGTCGCTGAATACGAAACCATTGCCCGTCTGGGTGTACTTGTCATACTGCTGCACCGTATCCTTAAGGCCGCCCGTCTCACGCACTACCGGAATCGTACCATAGCGCATGGCGACAATCTGGCCGATGCCGCACGGTTCATAGTTGGAGGGCATCAGGAAGATATCTGCGCCGGCATAGATGCGCTGTGCCAGTTCATTGGAGAACTTGATGTTGCCGGACACCTTGTGCGGGAAGCGCCATGCCAGCCCCTTGAACCAATCTTCATATTCCTTGTCGCCGGTGCCCAGCACGATGAACTGAATATCTTCGTGCATGAGGATTTCATCCATCATGCGCACAATGAGGTCCAGACCTTTTGCCGCGACCAGACGGGAAACCAGCGCGACAACCGGAGTACGGCGGCCTTCCGGCAGGCCCAGCATCCTCTGCAAGGCTACCTTGTTGTCCATCTTGCGGTCCTGACTGTCCACATCATAGGTTTCAAAGAGGTTTTTGTCCGTCATCGGATTGTACACTTCATAATCGATGCCGTTGACAATACCAAAGAGGTCATCACGACGGCTGCGCAGCAGGCCATCCAGATGTTCACCGAAGTATTCATACTGGATTTCCTTGGCATAGGTCTTGCTGACGGTGGACACATAGTCCGCGTAAATGATGCCGCCCTTCATGAAGTTCACCGCATCGAAGAATTCCAAATCGCCATTGTTGAAATACTTCCAGTCCAGCCCCAATACATCCTCCATGACATTCTTGGGGAATACGCCCTGATATTTGAGGTTGTGAATCGTATACAGCGTCTTGATTTTCTGATAGCGTTCATCCTCCATATGTTCCAGCTTCAGGAACACATTCACAAGGCCAGCGTGCCAGTCATTGCTGTGAATGACATCGGGCCAGAAATCCATAGCCGGCAGGAGGTTGAGTACCGCACGGCAGAAGAAGGAGAAACGCTCGGCATCATCGTCATAACCATAGAAGCCTTCACGATTATAGTACTCCTGATTATCCACGAAATAATAGGTTACGTTGTTGTAAACCAGCTTGTCCAGACCGACATACTTGCTGCGCCAGGCAACTTCGAGTTCGCCGTCATAAACATGTTCCATCTGGTCTACAAATTCCTTGGCAATCGCACCATACTTCGGCATGATTACCCGGATATCCACATCTTCTTTCAAAAGTGCTTTGGGCAAAGACCCGGCCACGTCAGCCAGGCCACCCGTCTTGACAAAAGGTACAGCTTCCGATGCTACATAAAGAACTTTCATTTCGGATTTCCTCCCTAACCTTTAAGCTACGTTTCTAAGCATTAACCACGGCTTCCTCCAGTGAAGTCTTAGCCGCCCTCTTGCGAGTCGCAGTTTTGGGTGCTGCCTTGGCCTTGGTGTTTGCCCTGGCCTTTGGCACCTTAGCAGTGGTTTTCTTACTTGCTTTTTTCGTCGTTGTTTTCGCTGCCGTCTTTTTGGCAGTCCCTTTTTTCACCTTGGCTGCAACTTCTGCGGAATCTTTTTCCCCATCAACTGCAAAACCTCTGGCCTCCACCTGTTCATTCACCTCGGGAAAGGAGGCATTCGAGCCGTCCTGCCGCTTGAGACGCAGATAAATGGTGGAAAGCGGCGGGATGGTCAGCTTAATGGACTGCTCCCGGTTGTGCCAGGGTACATCCTGGCTCTGGATTTCCCCGGCATTCTTCACGCCGCTGCCGCCGAAGTCTTCCCCATCGGAGTTAAAGACCTCGATATAGCTGCCCTTGGCCGGTACGCCAATGCGGTAATCCTGATGGACTTCCGGCGTAAAGTTGCTGATGCAGATAACAAAGTCATTGCTATCCTCCGCCTTGCGGATAAAGGAGACAATGCTATTGTTATTGTCGTTGGGGTCAATCCACTGGAAGCCATTCCAGTCAAAATCAACCTGCCAAAATGCACGGGTATCTACATAGAATTTATTGAGCGCCCGGCAGTAGGCCTGCATCTTTCTATGCATATCAAATTCCTGTACCAGATGCCAGTCCAGACTGTCATCGAAGTTCCACTCGGCAAACTGAGCGAACTCACCGCCCATAAAGAGGAGCTTCTTGCCGGGATGGGCCATCCAGTACCCGAAGAATCCTCGCAAACCTGCAAATTTCTGCCAGTAATCACCGGGCATCTTACTGATGAGCGAACACTTGCCATGTACGACCTCATCATGGGACAGGGGCAGGACAAAGTTCTCGGAGAAGGCATACATGAAGGAGAAGGTCACCTTGTCATGGTTCCATTTGCGATAAATGGAATCCAGACTCACATACTTCAGCATGTCATTCATCCAGCCCATGTTCCACTTGTAGTTAAAGCCCATACCGCCCATATAGACGGGTCTGGAGATAAGCGGCCAGGATGTGGATTCCTCGGCAATCATCAGGGCCTGAGGATGGAATTTGAAGATGGCTTCATTGAGCTTGCGCAAAAAATCCATGGCTTCCAGATTTCCTGTATCGCCGTATTTGTTGGGCACCCATTCCCCGTCCTTGCGGCCATAGTCCAGATAGAGCATATTGGCTACTGCGTCAATGCGCAGGCCGTCAATATGGAATTCCTCAAACCAGAACATGGCGTTGGATATGAGGAAGCTCTGCACCTCTGTGCGGCCGTAGTCGAAATTGGTGGTTCCCCACTCCCAGTTCTCTGCCCGCTGCTCATTGTCAGACTCATAGAGGTTCTGTCCATCGAAGCGGCGCAGCCCCTGGTCATCCTTGCAGAAATGTCCCGGCACCCAGTCCATGATGATGCCGATACCATTCTGATGAGCGCGATCCACGAGATAACGAAAATCATCCGGAGGGCCATAACGGCTGGTCACGGCATAATAACCGGTAGCCTGATAACCCCATGAGCCATCAAAAGGATGTTCACAAAGAGGCATGAGCTCAATATGGGTGTAGTTCATGTCTTTCACGTAATCAATGAGCTGGTCAGCAGCCTCGCGGTAGGTGAGATATTCCCCATCTTCTCCCCTGCGCCAGGAGCCTAAATGCACCTCATAGGTCAGCATGGGGCGGTCGTAGGAAGATTCCCTGTTCTTCTGAACCTTCCAGGCATCATCGCCCCACTTGTAGTGGTTCATGTCAAAGGTGCGGGAAGCCGTAGCCGGCTTCTTTTCCGCATAGAACCCGTATGGGTCGGCCTTCATGATATGCGGGCCTCCCCACTGGGGCTCAATGGCGTACTTATAAAGCTCGCCTTCCGGCAAATTCTCCACAAAGGCCACCCAGATTTCCCCATCGCCAATCTTGTGCATGGGCGTTACCCGGGTATCCCAGTTGTTGAAGTCACCGACTACGCTGACTGACCGGGCATGCGGCGCCCAGACCGCAAAGCGGACACCTTTCTTGCTGCCCTGTTTGGTAAAATGCGCCCCCAGCATTTCATACGCATGATAGTTTGTGCCCTGATGGAACAAGTACAGGTCAAACTCGCTTAAATCCGAAGTCTTCAAATAATAATCCCCCTTAGCCCCTGAAACTTACGAAATTCTCACGGGTTTAACGTGCCAGATTTCGTTGGCATATTCGTCAATGGTTCTATCCGAGGAGAACCGACCGGAGTTGGCGATATTCATTGCCGAAGAAGTCAGCCAGCCCAGCTTGTTCTTATAGCGGCGCATGATTTCTTCATGGCCCCAGGCGTAAGAGCCCAGATCCTTCAAAATGAAGAATTCATCATTGCCGTGAATCAGGTAGTCATAGAGGGAACGAAAATCGCCATAGGTGCCATCAATGAGCTGGTTCATCACGAAGCGCACCATTTCATTGCTGTTGTATTCGTCCCAGGCAGAATAGGAACCCGTCATGTAATAGGTCAGTACATCCTCTGCCCGCAAACCGAAGATGACGCAGTGGTCATCGCCGCCATGGTCGCCACCGACTGCCTCACGGATTTCGACGTTGGCGCCGTCCATGGTTCCCAGGGTAATGGCACCATTCATCATAAACTTCATGTTGCCAGTACCGGAAGCTTCCTTGGAAGCCGTGGAAATCTGTTCGCTGACATCAGCAGCCGGATAGACGATTTCACCAATGGATACACCGAAGTTTTCGATAAAGACAATCTTCATCTTATCCTTGATGGATCTGTCGTTGTTGACCTTTTCCGCCACTGCATTGATCAGGCGGATGGTTTCCTTGGCGATATAATAGCCCGGCGCAGCCTTGCCACCGAAGATATAGGTGGTCGGAATCATATCATAGCCCTTATCATTCTTCAACAGGTTGTACTGATGCATGATATGGAGGATATTCATCAGCTGACGCTTGTAGGAATGAATGCGCTTCACCTGGATATCAAAGATACTGTCCGGATTAACCTTGATGAGGTTATGCTCCAGAATATATTGGGCCAGATGTTCCTTGCGCAGGTGCTTGATTTTCCCCAGTTCTGCCAGGAAAGGCTTATCGTTTACATAATCGTTGAGCAAATCCAGCTGTTCCGGATAACGGTGCCAGCGGCGGCTGCCCAAGGTATCATCAATAAGGCCGGCCAGTTCCGGATTGGCTCCCATCAGCCAGCGGCGATGCGTGATGCCGTTGGTCTTGTTGTTGAACATCCTAGGATTGTATTCATAGAAGTCATGCAGCGTCGAAGCCTTCAGAATGTCGGAGTGAATCTTGGCGACGCCGTTTACGCTGTGACCGCCCACGATAGCCAGTCGGGCCATGTGCACCATGCCGTTTTCCAGAATAGAAAGGGCATGTACCTTGGCATCGTTGCCCGGATAGCGTTCCCGTACCTCTTCGAGATGACGGCGGTTGATTTCCTCGATAATCATGTAGACACGCGGCAGCAGTTCCTTGAACATATCCACCGGCCAGGTTTCGAGGGCTTCCGGCATGATGGTATGGTTGGTGTAAGCGATGGTGTTCTTGGTAATAGCCCAGGCCTCGCTCCATTCCAAACCGTATTCATCAATCAGGATGCGCATGAGTTCTGCCACAGCCACTGCCGGATGGGTATCGTTGATATGAATGGCAATCTTCTGGCTGAGGTCATGAATCTTCATGCCCGTCTTGGCATAATGGCGGACAATACTCTGCACGCCAGCAGAAGTCATGAAGTATTCCTGAATCAGGCGCATCTTGCGGCCTTCCCAGGTACTGTCATCCGGATAGAGATAACGCGTAATACTCTCAACAAAGTTACGGTAATCGTTTTTCTGGCGAATCTGTTCCTGCGTGAGATAACCGTAATCGGAGAAATCGCGGTTAACTTCCGCATTCCAGAGGCGCAGGTTGTTTACCGTACTGTTATGATAGCCGACAACCGGAACATCATATGGTACAGCCATAACCACCATGGGGTCTTCATGCACGAGTTTCAGGCTGCCATCCGGCATTTCCTTCATATAGGCATTGCCGTAGAACTTGACATCGATGGCCTTATCCGGCTTGCGATACTCCCAGGCAAAGCCGTTCTTGAGCCAGTTATCGGGAATCTCAACCTGGTTGCCATTGATGATTTTCTGCTCGAAAAGGCCATACTGATAGCGGATGCTGCAGCCGTGGCCCGGCAGATGATGAGCAGCCATGGAATCGATAAAGCAGGCAGCCAGTCTGCCCAAACCGCCGTTGCCCAGACCTGCATCCGGTTCTTCTTCGTAGACCTTATCCAAATCCAGCTTGAAGTCGCTTAATACATCGCGAATAGCTTCTTCCAGCCCCAAATTAATCAGGTTGGATTTCAGCAGACGGCCCATGAGGAACTCAATGGAGAAATAGTAAATCTGTTTCTCTTCACGTTCCATATAAGCCTTGTTCGTCTTAATCCAGTTTTCAGAAATATACTGTTTAGCCGTAGCGGCTACCGTCTGATAGATTTCATTTTCCGTCAGTTCATCGAGTTCACGACCCCACATGATATGGGCGGTAGCAATAAAACGGTTCTTTAGTTTTTCCTTCAGTTTCTTAAATTCCGCATCATTAACTTTTTTCTTTTCCTTTGCCAAAAAAAACACTCCCTTTTTTCAGCCTCAACACAACACAAGAAGAGACCGTCATAACTTGGCTTATGCCCGTTATAGGCAGATTGCCTCGTTACAACGGCCTCTCTAATATCAGATTACGACGTTCTTCGTGATAATCAGCGGGTAATTATTAGCACCTTTGAGCCATTTTTCCTTCGAGATAACCACGTTTTTGTCGCAGATGACATTTTCCACCAAGGAATCATCCTGTATATCACATTTTTGCATGATAATGGAATTCTTGATTTTTACGCCCTTGCCTACGGTGACACCTCGGAACAAAATGCTGTTTTCCACTTCGCCGCGAATGACGCAGCCATTGGCAATCAGCGAATTTTTAACCTTTGCTGTCTCCTTATATTGAACTGGAACCTCATCCTTGCCCTTGGTATAAATGGAATTGTTGCCCATAAAGAGCTCTTCCCAAACCTCCGGCTGCAAAAGATCCATATTCGCTTTGTAATACGCAGTAGTCGAATCTACATGGGCTACATAGCCATCATGCTCGCAGGCATAGATGTTATACTCGTTTGCCCGGCGGATGATGCCATCCATCAGGAGATCCTGACCACCATGCTCGTAGGTATAACGCACGAGTTCAACGAAGATGCGTTTTTCGATGAGATAAACATTCATCGCTACCTTGGAGTCATCATAGATGGCTGGTTTCTCAGCCAAATCCGTTACCAGTCCGTTTTCTGCTGTTTCCAGAACCACATTGCGGCCCGGCTGCTCTTCCTTTGCCGTGTAGTACACCATCGTGATATCCGCCGAGGTGTTCTGATGGAAGCGCAGCATCTGGGAAAAGTCTACATTGTAGACAAAGCTGCCGCTGGTTAAGAGTACATATTTCTGACTGCTGTGTTCGAAGAAATCCAGATTGTGATAAAAATTCTTCAAATCGCCCTTGCGGATGCTATCTTCTTCACTTGGGGACGGCAGGTAGAACAGGCCGTCATGACGGCGGGCCAAATCCCAATCCTTACCGGAACGAAGATGGTCAAGCACGGAACGCGGCTTATCGGGAAGCATGACGCCCACGTTCAGGATTCCGGAATTTACCATGCTGGACAGCGTAAAGTCTATCAGCCGGTAACGCCCGGCAAACGGCATGGATTCCACGGCTCGCTTATCCGTAAGTTCACGAATTAATTTATTATCTTCTTGAAGATTGATAATCCCCATTACATCTTTCAATTTCTTCCACTCCTTGCTGTATCTAGGCTGTATCGATAGGGAAATGCTCAGCCGGCCTGCTTGCCGCTGGCTTCTGCCAGAACGGTTTCGCCTTCAGCGACCACCGTAATAGCACCCAGCTCACCGGTTACCTTTGCACCAGCTGCCACTTCGCAGTTCTGCGCCAGAATAGCGTAATCCACCACAGCGCCATCACGGATAACCGTGGAAGGCATGATGACGGAATTGGTTACCTTTACGCCCTTGCCGATGCGCACGCCCGGGAAGATAACGGAATTTTCCACTTCACCGAGAACCATGGAGCCTTCACTGATCATCGAGTTCTTCACCTTGGCATCCGGGCCGATGTAATGCGGCGGCATGGATGCATTGGAGGAGTAAATCTTCTTCTCGCCCTTGAGGTCAAACGGAGGTACATCCTGCAGGAGATCCATATTGGCCTGCCAGAGGCTTTCGATGGTACCCACATCCTTCCAATAGCCTTCGAAGGCGTAGGAGTACAGGCGCGCATTGTCCTTCAGCATCTTCGGAATGATGTTCTTGCCGAAGTCATGGCTGCTGGTTTCGTCCTTGGCATCTTCTTCCAGATACTTCTTGAGGAAGTTCTTATTGAATACATAGATACCCATGGAAGCCAGATTGCTCTTGGGTTTAGCCGGCTTTTCTTCGAATTCTTCGATGCGGCCCGTCTTATCCGTATTCATGATACCGAAGCGCGGAGCTTCTTCCCAAGGCACTTCAATAACACCGATGGTAGCCTCAGCCTTGTTCATCTTATGAGCTTCCAGCATCCAGGAATAATCCATCGTGTAGATGTGGTCGCCAGACAGAATGAGAACATACTCAGGATCTGCTAAATCGATGAAATTGAGATTCTGGTAAATAGCATCTGCCGTTCCCTGATACCAGTCAGCACCTTTTTCACGAGCATACGGCGGCAAAATAAAGATACGGCCATCCTTCTGGTCCAAATCCCAGGCACTGCCGGAAGCTAAGTAATTGTGCAGTTCCAGCGGACGATACTGGGTAAGAACACCTACCTTGTCAATACCGGAATTCGCGCAGTTACTGAGCGGGAAGTCAATAATGCGGTACTTTCCCCCAAACGGTACAGCCGGTTTTGCAATTTTTTTGGTTAGCGCGCCGAGGCGGCTGCCCTGACCACCGGCCAAGATCATGGCCAAGCATTCTGTCTTTCTCATAAAAAATCCCCCTTGGATATCATAGTAAACAATAATCTCCCCTTATTCGACTAAAGTTTACCTTTTATATATATTTTAACAGATATTCATCTGTTAGTATACAGTTTTTCCTGCTTTTTATCTATTTTTTACAGCAGAATTGAAATTGTTACATTTGTCATGCTATTATGACGCATATCATGGTAGAGACAGAACGCAACTACAGGTGATTGTTTTCCACTAACAATCAATCTTATATTACCTATATATTCGCCCTGCGACGCTAATCTCCTGCTGCCATTGCAAAAAAATGTAAATAATTTTTTATAATTATTTTTGGCAAATGTGCGAAAATTTGTATTAATAAACGCAAATTCACAAAAATGTCCAAAATAGTGTTCCCACGAACATCGCAATACTGAAACCTGTCAGTGCATTGCTTACGGCCCGACCGTTTTTCCCCAAACAAAGTCTGGCTAAAGGACGCAGTTCAAATGTCAGGAAAGACACACACATAAACATGACATGAGCGCTGTCTCCAACAAACCATTCATAAACCAGGATAAACGCCACCACAGCTATGGCCAGCATTTCCTTCGGCTGGTATACGGGAGTCTTTTGCGGATGCAATGCTTCATCATACTCCGCCCGGCTCACTGGCACGCCATATTCATCTGTCTGTTTTTCCTCATCAACAAACCAGCGGTAACGCATCTTCCTCGCTCCTTAATAGTATTTGCGGGTCATGGTCACCAGCCGGGGCAGTCTGTCATAAAGCAGCTGTCCAGGGCAGGCAGTGGAATTATAATCCCGATGCCCCACGATATGCTGGCGGTCTGGAGCAATGCCATAATAACGACAGAGGGCTGCCAAAAGTTTTGCCGCCGACTGCATCTGTGCTGGCTCCGGTTCGTTATTGTCGAATTCGCCCACAATGTTTACGCCAATCGTATGCCAGTTTTCTCCATAGCAGTGAGCCCCGAGCATGTCCATAGGACGTCCCCGCTCGATGGTGCCATCCTTGCGGATGACGAAGTGATAGCCAATGCCGGCCCAGCCGTTATTCTTGTGCCAGCGGTCAATCTCCGCTGCTGATACATCCCGATTGGTATTGCCCACATGATGAATGACAATAGCATCCGTGGTTTCGCGGTTCTGCAAAGAAGAGAATTCAAAATTCGTTTCCTGAATGGGAATTCCCAGCAGCGAATCACGTCCCTCAGCATTCACTGCACCCCCGTCAGCATTCCAGGCTGCTTCTGCTACCTGCGCTTTCCACAGTTGCGGCAGCAGTACTGCACCAGTACTCAGCAGTATCAAGTTTTTCAAGAAGTCTCTGCGTTTCATGCCAACCATTCCAATCTTACCAAACGACGGGTTATATTATAATATCTGTTTCTGAAAAAATTATGATAAATATTAAGAATACATTAGGGAATTTAGTCCCTGCCACTCGCGCAAAGAAAAAGCACATCAGCGCTGATGTGCTCAAGACTTCATATTGGTGGCGGCAAAGAGATTTGAACTCCTGACACTGCGGGTATGAACCGCATGCTCTAGCCAACTGAGCTATGCCGCCAAAAGTGGTGGGCAGGGATGGATTCGAACCATCGTAATCCGAAGATGACAGATTTACAGTCTGTTGCCTTTAACCACTCGGCCACCTACCCATTAACGCAACAAGCGTTAAGAACAAGATATATTATATCCATATTCTTAACGCTTGTCAATAACTATTTTATATTATTTTTTCTGCATCCAAACCGGAATATCAATGAAGTCTGCAGCCGGAGATACCGTCTGCTGTGCATCGCCATCAGCGGCAGGTGCACCCTGACTCAGATTAAGGTTCGGCATTACCGGCTGAGCAGCGGAAGGAGCTGCCTGCGGCTGTACGCCGATGGTTTCCGGTGCATCAAAGCCCGTAGCGATAACGGTCACGCGAACTTTGTCGCCCATGGTATTGTCAATGGACGCACCCCAGATGATGTTAGCCTGACTGTCAGCAGCATCATGGATGGCTTCGGAAGCCTCCTGAATTTCGTACATGCTGAGGTTTTCTTCGGCACCGGTGACGTTGAGGAGGATACCACGCGCACCATCGATGCTGGTTTCGAGCAACGGAGAAGCAATAGCTGCCTTAGCAGCCTCAATGGCAGCACCTTCACCGGAAGCCTCGCCGATACCCATGAGGGCAGAACCGGCGTTGCTCATAACGCTCTGCACGTCAGCAAAGTCCAGGTTTACCAGACCCGGCAGGGCAATCAAATCGGAGATACCTTTAACACCCTGACGCAGAACATCATCCGCAATCTGGAAAGCCTGCGTAATCGGCGTCTTTTTATCCACGACCTGCATCAGGCGGTCGTTCGGAATCGTGATGATGGTATCCACATGCTGCTTGAGGTTCGCAATACCAGATTCTGCATTGCGTTCACGCTTCTTGCCTTCGAAGCCGAAGGGCTTGGTCACAACGCCAACCGTCAGTGCGCCGATTTCCCGTGCGCATTCTGCGACTACCGGTGCAGCACCAGTACCAGTACCGCCGCCCATACCAGCGGTAACGAAAACCATATCAGCCCCGCGCAGAGCTTCCAAAATATCGTCGCGGCTTTCCTCGGCCGCTTTCTGCCCGATTTCCGGACGAGCACCTGCACCTAATCCCCGGGTGAGCTTCTCGCCAATCTGCATGCGCTTCGGAGCCAAAGACTTCAAGAGCGCCTGAGCGTCGGTATTTACTGCGATAAACTCGACCCCCTGCAGTCCGAAGTTTATCATGCGGTTAACAGCATTGCTGCCGCCGCCGCCTACACCAATTACTTTAATCTTGGCCAACTGGTCGAGGCCATTATCATCCAATTCAAACACAGCGTTAACCCCCATGACGTTCGTATTCTATATCCCGTGCAAACAGCAAACTGTCCACCGGGATTTCTAGTCCACACAAATATACTCCTTAATTCTACCATTTATTGCCTTATAATGCTATAACTTTCCCGAAAAAAATTAACAAAAATCATAAATCCCCGTTTATGCACGAAAAAAAGGAGCCAAACGGCTCCATTTTATATCCCTATGATGGCGAACTCACTGCGCTTTTTCATTGACCTTCACCTCCGGGTCAACTAGCTTATCTTTCAGCCGGATAAAAGGCGCGGTATAACTGAAATCCACATACTCAATCTGATGGCGGGCATGGGGCAAATTCAGCAGGAAATCCTGGGTGAGTTTTGCCTTCTCATCCCAGCGTTCGAAATTCCCCAATCGTATCTGCACGGCTTGATTGGTATAAGCCATAATGGCGTCAGGATTGGTCACATTGACTTCGGACAGATGATTCAGGGCTTCCTCATCCAACTGGGACAGAAATTCCAACACCTTGGCCACCCGCTTGTCCTTGTTATCGTCCCCAATGTACATATCATGCATCTTGGTACCGGTAATCAGCGGGATGGGCATCTTCCGCAGTTTCTTATAACTGCCGATGACCTTTCCCTGCCTGTCCAAATCCAGATAGCCATACTCGCAGGCCACAGTTGCCACAGGCATCCGCTCCTTGACCTCAATCTCTAAGGTATCTGGCACGCGCCGCCGCACTACAGCGCTTTCAATGCGCAAATCCTTCATGAGATTTTGGGTAACTTCACTTGTCTGCAGCTGAAACAGCGGTTCACCCTTATGCAGCCGCCCGCTAGTCAGGATATCCTCCTCATTCAGATAAGTATTCCCGGTAAGCACCACCCGCTGCAGAGTGAAAAGAGGCGAATAGACGATAATGGACATAATGCCGCCGCAGATGATGAGAAAGGCCAACCCCTTTAGCAGGCGCCGGAGACTGCGGCGAAGCTTTTTCGGCGGCGGAAACTGGTTGCCCAATTCCTGCTCTCCTGCTTCGGCTATTTCTTTTTCGTCCATTGTTTTGCCTCCTTTCTATTACACCTCATCCGCCCCTTACGGGGCACCTTCCCCTCAAGGGGAAGGCTTAGAAACCTGCCAGTTCCAAAATTCTTTCGCACAAGTCCGGGAATTCAATGCCCATCGCCCGGCCGGCATCGGGAACCAGGGAGGTTTCCGTCATGCCCGGTACGGAATTCACTTCGATGACATAAGGCGTTTCATCCTCGCTGTACATCATATCCACACGGGCTACGCCCTTGCAGCCGCAGGCCGTGTAGGTTTTGATGGCCAGTTCCTGCATTTCACGAGTCTTTTCTTCGCTGACCGGAGCCGGAATGATATGCGCCGAAGCACCTTTCGTGTACTTGCTGTTGTAGTCGTAACGGCCGGAAGTCGTCGTGATTTCGATAATCGGGAAAGCTTCCTTCTTATCTTCGTCGCCCCAGACCGCTACGGTCATTTCCCGGCCCTTGATAAATTCTTCCACCAGAATTTCGTCATTGAAGGAGAAGGCTTCCTTGATGGCCGGTGCCAGTTCTTCCTCTTTTTCCACGATGTACACACCGATGCTGGAGCCCTGCGAAGCAGCCTTGACCACTACGGGCAGGCCAAATTCGGCCAGAATTTCCCCGGCCAAATCACGCTTCTGTTCAAAGCTGTTATAGGTGTGGCAGCGGGGCGTAGAAATCCCCTCGCTGATGAATACGCGCTTGGAAGCAGCCTTGTCCATGGTGATTGCCGCTGCCAGCACGCCCGAGCCCGTGTAGGGTATGCCGAGCATATCGAGCGTTCCCTGCAGTAGGCCGTCTTCGCCGAACTTGCCATGCAGAGCATTGAAGACCATCTTGGCACCGGCCTTTTGAATATCCATGGCAAAGGTCTTGGGGTTGAGTTCCATGCCCTCGGCATTGTAGCCTTTTTCCAGCAAAGCATCCAGAATAGCCTTGCCGGTGCGGCGGGAAACTTCGGCTTCGGTGGAAGTACCACCCATAACTACTACGATTTTATCCTGCTTCATTGTATCTTAATCCTGCTTTCCAATCTTACTTATTCAAGAGTTCCACTAATTCTTCGCCAGTCTTGTAGATGTCCCCGGCGCCCATGGTGATGATTAAGTCGCCGTCCTGGGACTCGCTTTCCAAATACCCGGCCAGTTTTTCGCGCTGCGGAATGTAAATGACATCCTGACCGGACTGCCTGCGCACTTCATTGAGAATCGTCTCGCCGTTAATGCCCTCAATCGGTGCTTCACCAGCACTGTATATATCCGTGAGAATCAACCGGTCTGCAGAGACAAACGCCTTGCCAAATTCCTCATGCAAGAGCTGCGTGCGGGAATAACGGTGCGGCTGGAATACGCATACCAAACGCTGCGGATTCAGCTCCTTGGCTGCCTTGAGCGTCGCGGCAATTTCCGTTGGATGATGCGCATAATCGTCAACTACCCAGACGCCTTTCGCTCTGCCCTTGGTCTGGAAACGGCGCTTGGCACCATGGAAGGCAGAAAGACCTGCCACCAGCTTCTCAAACTCCACGCCTATGGTAAGTCCCGTCACAATGCAGGCCAAAGCGTTGAGCACGTTATGACGGCCCGGGATGTTCAGGGAAACATGGCCCAGCAGTTCCTCACCATGCACCACGTCAAAGGCAATGCCCTTGCCATTGGTCTTGATGTTTTTCGCCATGTAATCAGCCTCATGGTCAATGGCATAGGTATAGAACTTGCGGTCAACAGTCTTGGCGATATTGCGCAGGTTCTCGTTGTCGAAGCACAGTACAGCCCAGCCCGTTTCCTTGTCCACATTCTGAATGAACTGCGTGAAGGCCTTGATGATGTTCTCCATCGTGCCATAGTGGTCCATATGGTCGTCTTCCACATTGGTGACCACAGCGATATGCGGATGGAGCTTCAGGAAGGAGCCATCGCTTTCATCGGCTTCGGAGGTCAGGTACTCGCTCTCGCCCAGAATGGCATTGGTGCCGAGGTCCGGCATTTCGCCGCCCACAACAACCGTCGGCGATACACCGGCCTTGGTCAGCGCCACGCCGAGCATGGAAGTAGTCGTGGTCTTGCCATGGGCACCAGCTACGGCAATACCCTTGTACTCATTGACGAGCGCCGCATTGATATCGGAGCGGTGTAACTTGCGGATGCCGAGGTCACGGGCCGCCAGCACTTCCGGATTGTCAAAGGGAATGGCCGTGGATACCACAATGGCATCGGCACCTTTGACATTTTCGCCCTTCTGGCCGTCCAACGTGATTTTTGCCCCCAACTTCTGGAGGTTCTGAATCACTTCGGAATCTGCCCGGTCGGAACCGGTGACTTCATAGCCCAGCTCCACCATGATTTTGGCCAGCGGGCTCATACCGGCGCCGCCAATGCCTACAAAATGAATTTTTTCAATATCCTTTAGCTCTTTCAGCCGTTTCATTTAGTCTTTCTCCCCTGTGTCATATCGATAACCATTTGCGCAATATCTTCTGCCGCCTGCGGCTTGCCCAAGGATTTGCTGGCCGCTGCCATGGAGGCAAGTTTCGCATCATCAGCCAACAGTTCCTGCAGGGTACTTTGCAAGATGTCGCTCTTAAGCTCGCGGTTCAGGATTACTTTTGCCGCCCCGGCCGCTTCCAAGGCCCGGGCATTGTGTTCCTGATGATTCTCAGCCGCATAGGGATAAGGAATCAAAATCGCCGGAATCCCCCGTGCGGTGAGTTCTGCCAGGCCTGTCGCGCCTGCCCGGTAAACCACCAAGTCTGCCATAGCCATGGCCTGCGGCATATTGTAAAGGTAAGGCTCCACCTTGATGTTCGGTGTTTCGGCTAAGTTTACACCTTTTTCAGCCAAGTGCCCGATAATATCTTCATAGTCCAGCTTGCCCGTCACATGCAAATACTGCACCTCACGCTGTTTGGCTGCTTCGACCAGAACATCCACCATGGCATTATTGATACTGCGGGCCCCACGGCTGCCGCCGGAAATCAGCACGGTCTTTTTCGCCGGGTCAAAGCCAAAGGCCTTAGCCCCTTCCTCCCGCGTTGCCGTAAGCACCGCCTTGCGGATGGGATTGCCGGTGCAGACAACTTTGCCTGCCGGAAAATGTTTCTCCGCTTCCGGCGTGCCCGCCGCAATGCGCGTGACGAACTTGGCGAGGATTTTATTGGTAATCCCCGGCACCACATTCTGTTCCTGAATCAATGTCGGAATCCCGAGCATGCTGGCCGCCATAAGCACTGGGCCGCAGACATAGCCACCTGTACCGATAACCGCATCAGGCTTGAACTTCCGCACTACGTTCATGGCCTTGGCCACACCCACAGCCGCCAGCCCTGCCCGCACAAAATTGGCCGGCGACAGGCTGCGCTTAAATCCCTGAATATCCACTGTAGCAAAAGGAATATTTTCCTTCGGGATAATATCGGCTTCCAGTCCTTTATGCGTACCGACGTACAGGAAGCTGGTGTCCGGATATTTTTCCTCAATGGTGCGCATAATGGTCAGCGCGGGATAAATATGCCCGCCGGTACCGCCACCGGAAATAATTATCTTCATTTTCATCCCTCTTACAACTTATTTACTAAATCCTTGAAGTTACGGCCGCGTTCTGCCATGCCGTTATACATATCAAAGCTGGCACAGGCAGGCGACAGCAGTACCACCTGCGGTGCTTTGGCTAAGGAATGGGCGATTTTGACCGCTTCTTCCATGGAAAAGCCTGCGCGATGAATATGCTCAGCAGGATAGCCGCTCTTTAAGGCCTCCTGCTCAAAACGGTCAGCGGCAGCGCCAATGAGTACCATATCCGTAACACGCTCTTTGACACGGCTCAGGAAGTCCGTCAAATCC
The DNA here is from genome assembly GCA_015058625.1 of Pseudoselenomonas ruminantium. Classification (GTDB taxonomy): domain Bacteria; phylum Bacillota; class Negativicutes; order Selenomonadales; family Selenomonadaceae; genus Selenomonas_A; species Selenomonas_A ruminantium_N. The sequence continues at coordinate 20,118 of SVCA01000014.1, forward strand.
GTCATCTTGTCATCGCCGCCCGCCAGCAGCACAATGCCGTTGTCAAAGGTTTCCAAAGCCTTGATGGCCGAATCCGTATTGGTGGCCTTGGAGTCGTTGTAATACTCGACACCATCCAACGTGCGAACGTATTCAATGCGATGCTCTACGCCGCGGAAGGATTTTAAGACCGGCACCATTTCTTCTGCCGTGCAGCCAGCCAAAAAGGCCGTCATGGCTGCAGCCAACGCATTTTCCACATTATGGGCGCCCTTGATGCCCAATTCGCTGATGGTGCAGAGTGGATAATCTTCCCCATCCCAGGCAATGGTCAGCATATCGCCTTCGAGGTACGCACCTTCATGGAGATGCACCTGACGGCTGAAGAATACCACATGGGCGCTGGCGCGGTTTGCCATATCCTTTACGCGCTCGTCATCATAGTTGAGCACGAGGAAATCCTTGCCCTTCTGCTGGGCAAACATACGCTCCTTCATGCGCTGGTATTCCTCGATGGACCCATGGCGCACAATATGGTCGGGGGTCACATTGAGAACCGTGGCCACATGGGGATGGAATTCCTCGGTGACTTCCATCTGGTAACTGGAAATCTCGGCGGCAATATAACCGTCCGCAGGAATTTCCAAAGTCACCTCCGACAAAGGCACGCCGATATTGCCGCCCACGCCGACTTTATCATAGTGGCTTTCGAGCAGCAGGCCGAGCAATGTAACCGTGGTAGTCTTGCCATTGGTACCGGTTACAGCGCAGATAGGCGCTTTCTTGAGCCGATACGCCAGTTCCACTTCGCTGGCCACCCGGATTTTCCGTTTGTAGGCCTCCTGAATCAAGGGAATACGGGCCGGTACCGCGGGGGAAACAATCACGAGGCTCACCCCGTCCAAGAGTTCTTCCGCCTGCGGGCCGAACACGCAGTTTATGCCCATATCCCGCAGCTCATCAAAATCATCGGTTAAATCCGCTTCGTTCTTGGCATCACTCAGTGTAACCTGTGCGCCTAAACGGCGGGTGATTTTTGCCGCTGCAAAACCGCTGATGCCAGCGCCGATAATCAGTACCTTTTTGCCCGTTAAGTCCATGGTAAATCCCCCTAAATTATAACAGTTTCAGTGCCGTAATACTGGCCAAGAGGCCCACCGTCCAGAATACGAAGACCACTTTCCATTCCGACCAGCCGCCCAGTTCAAAATGATGATGAATGGGGCTCATGCGGAACACCCGCTTGCCCGTAGACTTGAAGGAAGCCACCTGGATGATGACCGACAGTGCCTCACAGACAAACACGAGGCCGATAAGCGCCAGCAGCACTTCTGTATGGGTGAGGATACCCAAAGCCGCCATGGCACCGCCCAGTGCCAAAGAGCCTGTATCGCCCATAAACACCTTGGCCGGATGCGCATTGAAGCGCAGGAAGCCCACGCAGGCAGCAGCCATAGCCGTAGCAAAAATAGCCAAATCGCTGTGCCCCAAAAGTGTGCAGACCACAGCATAGGAGCTGGCGGCAATGGCCACCGTACCAGAAGCCAGACCATCTAAGCCGTCCGTGAGGTTTACCGCATTGCTGGTGCCCACCATCACGAACAACACCAGAGCATAATAGCCAACGCCGATATTGATGTGGCTGTCGAGCACCGGCAGCCAAATGGTCGTATCAATGCCCAGCATCCGCGTGCCGATAACCATGGTAACCACCGCAATGATAATCTGCCCCAGCATCTTCTGCTTCGCTTTAAGACCCAGGTTCCGTTTCTTGACCACCTTGATATAGTCATCGAGGAAGCCCAGCACAAAGTGCCCCAGCATGATAAAGAGTGCCAGCAGAATTTCCGTGGAAAACGGTGCCGCAACGAGCGTGGCAATGGTAATCCCAAGGATAATCATAATGCCGCCCATGGTTGGGGTACCGCTCTTAGCCTGATGACTTGCCGGCCCTTCCTCGCGAATGCTCTGGCCAAACTTCAACTTATGCAGTTCCGGGATGAAAAACGGCCCGGTCAGCAAAACGAAACCTGCGGCGATGACGGCCGCCAATATAAAGCTATCCAATGTTATGCCTCACTATCTATATTTCAATCAGAGTAAATCAATAATCTTTTCCATAGCCATGCCACGGGACCCCTTAAAGAGGAGAGTATCACCGGGCTGCAGCAGTTCATGGAGTTTTTCTGCCGCTTCTTCGTGGCTTGCACAGCGGTAAACCGCCGTCATGCCTTTGTTTTCCGCACCTTTAGCGATAAATTCGCCCATTTCGCCGCGGGTGACAAGTGCCGTGAAACCATGTTCGGCCACTTCCTCGCCCACATGCAGATGCGCTTCTTCGGATACGCTGCCCAATTCGAGCATATCGCCGAGCACCGCAATCTTGCGGCCCTTTGTAAGTTCCGACAGGGTATTGATGGCCGCCGTCATGGACATGGGGCTGGCGTTATAAGCGTCATTAACCACGTTCCATTCCTTGACCTGCTGCAGTTCAAAGCGCATCTTCGTGGCTTCGAGATGCGAAAGACCTTCGCGCACTTCAACTGGCGTCAGGCCCATGGCAAAACCTGCGGCAATGGCGGCCAACGTATTGTATACGTTATGACGGCCTACCATATTGACTTCATATTCATGGCGCTCATTGGCATAAGTCACCATGAACTTCGTCACATTGCCTTCCGTATGAATGGCCTCGCCCCGGACATCAGCCTCATGTTCAATGCCGAAAGTCATGACCTTTACACCCTCTTTGGCAGCAGAACGCATACCGGCCACATATTTGTTATCGGCATTCAGGATAACCGTACCACCGGCAGGAATAGCTTCCACCAGTTCCTGTTTAGCCTTGGCGATATTCTCCAAAGACCCCAAAAGTTCCATATGGGTTTCGCCCACATTGGTCACAATGCCAATCTGCGGGGAAGCAATCGGCGCCAGCGCCTCAATCTGGTGGAAGCCGCGCATACCGATTTCCACCACGGCGGCCGTATGTTCTTTCTTAAGCCCCAACAGGGTCAATGGCAGGCCGATTTCATTGTTGAAGTTGGCCTGCGTCTTGAGCACGGCACCTTTGGCCGACAGCACAGCCGCCGTCAGGTCTTTGGTCGTGGTCTTGCCGTTGGAGCCCGTGATGGCCACCACAGGGATTTGCGGGAACTTATCCCGCCAGGCCTTGGCAATCAGCTGATAGGCTGCCAAAGTATCCTCAACCTGCAGAACAGTACCTGCACACTTTTCCAGCTGCTTTTTGTCGCAGGCTTCGCTTACGACTACACCGGCTGCGCCCTTTTCCAAAGCCTCAGCCGCAAAATCCTCACCATTGAAGCGCTCACCCTTGAGCGCCACAAAGAGCACACCTTCGCTGATTTTGCGGGTATCGGTAACGATGGCACTGAATTCTTTTTTCTCTTCCTTATATATCTTGGCGCTGGTGGCCTTTACAATCTCATTAAGCGTAAACATCCGTCAGGCTCCTTTTTTCGCTGCCACAGCCTCGCGGGCAACTTCCTTATCGTCGAAGTGAATCGTCTTATCCTTCAGAATCTGATAATCCTCATGGCCCTTGCCCAGGATAATCACAATATCATCCGTTTCGGCAAGTTCCACGGCGCGGAAAATGGCCTCGCGTCTGTCGATAATGCATTCATGGTGCTTATCGCCGATGTTTTCCTTCACACCAGCTTCCACTTCACTCAGGATAAAGGCCGGGTCTTCGCTGCGCGGATTATCAGAAGTGGCGATAACCACATCAGCCAAATCCGCTGCAAGTCTGCCCATAATCGGACGCTTCGTGCGGTCGCGGTCGCCGCCGCAGCCAAATACCGCGATAATCTTCTTCTTCGCAATGCGGCGGGCCGTATTGAGCACGTTTTCCACTCCGTCCGGCGTATGCGCATAGTCCACGATAATGGAAAAATCCTGTCCGGCCTTCACGAGTTCAAAGCGGCCCGGCACACTGGTGAAATTCAGCAGGGCTTTCTCAATCACTGCGGGGGCAATCTTCTCCGCAATAGCAGCCCCCACAGCGGCCATGACATTGTAGACATTGAAGATACCCGTGATATGCAGCTGTAAATCCAGCTTGCCCAGGAATTCTTCGGTCAGGGTGAAATTGGCTCCACTGGCCAAAACCTCCACATTGGTTGCCTGCAGGGAGGCCTTGTTTTCGATACCATAGGTCAGCTGACGGCACTTGGCATGCTCCAGCATGGTCTTGCCGGCTTCGTCGTCTGCATTGACCACAGCCGTCTTGTTGTCCTTAACGCCCTCTTTACCGAGCAGGTCAAAGAGTTTAGCCTTGGCCAGCTTGTAATTTTCCAGCGTCTTATGGTAGTCCAGATGGTCCTGCGTGAGGTTGGAGAACACCGCCGTATCGAACTCAATGCCCGCTACGCGGTTTTGGTCGAGCGCATGGGAGGAAACCTCCATGACCACATAGTCCATCCCCTTGTCCCGCATGATGGCCAGCGTATGCTGCAGTTCCACCACATCCGGCGTCGTATTGTGAATGGGGAATACTTCTTCCTCCATCATAATCTGAATGGTACCGATAAGCCCCACCTTGTAACCAGCTTCGCGCAAAATCGCGCGGATAAGGTAGCTGGTCGTGGTCTTGCCGTTGGTGCCCGTAATGCCGATTACCCGCATCTTCTGCGCAGGGTAGTCATGGAAGAACGGCACGATAACGTCCAAAGCCGCTTTCAGCTCCGGCACCTGCAGGACAGCAACACCTTCCGGCACATCCACCGCCTCAGCAGAGCGGGTGGTCAGGATAGCCTTTGCCCCCTTCTCCACAGCCTGCGGAATAAACTTATGACCATCCACATGGAAGCCTTCTATGCACACAAAGAGTGTACCCTCTGCTGCCTTGCGGGAGTCATGCTCAATTCCCTTTATCTCTATATTCTTATCGCCGGTAACTACAGAACCATTTACCAGTTCTGCCAGTTGCGCTAATGTCTTCATATAATATCCTCCCTCGCCTCATAATGCGAACCGTTTCTTATTATAACGCCATTGTTCAAATTTTGCCATAGGCAAAATAAACCGCTTAGCGTTTCGACGAGCTTGACTCGTCATATAACGGATTGCAAAAAAATTACAGGATTTTTCTGCAGAAAATCCTGTAATTTTGGCTATCTGGTCATTATTTCTCACTGCTAAAATAAGTCTGCTTAGGTACGCTCATTCCCAGCTGATCCTGTGCGATGGATTTGATGCGGTCCGGAGACTTGAGCTTGGCAATTTCAATCTTGAGCCGCTCGTTCTCCTGCTCCATCTGGTCAGCCTGCTGCTGGATGGCCACCAGTTCATAGCCGCGGCTGGCACTGATGCCGCTGCCCACCGTAACCAGAAGGGCCAGCACCGTCATCGTCAGGAACAGCAGCTGTCCATGAGAACGCAGGCGGGTGTCCAGAACCGTCTTAAAAAGTGGCTCCTTCGGAGACTTGCGCAGTTCCTTTTCCTCCTCCGCAGGAGTCAGAACGCGCTCTTCCTCTTCATAATATTCTTCCTGTCTGGCCAGCATGGTCATCTGCCCCCCTTCTCAGCTATCGGTAACTTCTCGGCTATTCTCAATTTTGCGCTCTTGGAGCGGGAATTATGTTCCAGTTCATCGGCGGTAGCCTGAATGGGCTTGCCGAGTATCTTGATTTCCGGCTGGTGATTGCACATGCACACCGGCAGTTCCGGCGGGCAGATGCACCCACGGGAAAGTTCCTTGAGTACATTCTTGGCAATGCGGTCTTCCAACGAATGGAAGGTGATGATGGCAATGCGGCCGCCGGGCTTCAAATGTGCTACCGCCGTGCGGAAAGCCGTTTCCAAAATCCCCAGCTCGTCATTTACCTCAATGCGGACAGCCTGAAAAATCCGCTTGGCAGGATGACCTCCCGCCGCCTGCCGTACAGCTTTGGGTACGGCCTTGCAGATGATATCCACCAGTTCGCCAGTGGTTTCAATGGGCTTCTTAGCCCGTTCCTGTACGATAAACTGGGCAATGCGCTTGCTCCAGCGCTCCTCGCCATATTCCTTGAAAATGCGATTGAGCTCTTTTTCCTCGTAGCTGTTCACCACATCATAGGCGCTAAAATCCGCTTCCGGGTTCATGCGCATATCGAGCGGCGCATCCTGTATGTAGGAAAAGCCACGCTCTGCCGTGTCAATCTGATGGGAGGAAACCCCCAAATCAAAGACCACACCATCCACAAGCGGAGCATTCTCATCCGCAAGAATCTGCTCCAGATTGCGGAAGTTGTTGTGAACGATATCCACCCGGCACTTGGCACCTCTAAGCCGCTCCGATGCTGCGCTAATAGCCGCCGCATCCTGGTCTATGCCGATAAGCCGGCCCTTTTCCGTGAGCATGGAGGCAATCAGGCTGGAATGGCCGCCGCCCCCCAGGGTACAGTCCACATAGGTTCCCTCTTTAGTTGTCACGAGACCTTTAACCGTCTCCTCCAGCATTACGCTGATATGATGAAACTCCATGTTTCCTGAATCCTTCCCAACTTAAATTCCCAATTCCGCCAGTGACGCGGCAATGGTCGTAACATCCGGCTCCACTTCGCCGTTATAAACATTCCAATTATCTTTGCTCCACACCTCAATGCGGTTGTCCACACCGGTGAGGATGACATCCTGCTTCAAGGCAATCTCCGCATGATTGCGCAGATTGGCAGGGATGAGAAAACGTCCCTGCTTGTCGCATTCCAGGGTACGGGCCCCGGAGAAGAAAAAGCGGTTTACCGCCCGCGCTTCGGGCTTGGAAATGGGCAGAGACCGCAGCTTGGCCGCCAATTCCTCCCAAGCCTGCTGGCCGTAAAGGAAAAGGCACTTGTCAAAGCCCTTGGTAATGATAAAGGTGACGCCTAATTCCTGACGGAAATCTGCAGGCAGAATGATACGCCCTTTGGCGTCAATCGAATGGGTGTATTCCCCCATAAACATCCTGCCTCACCACCTTTACCACATTTTCTACCACTTTCTACCACAATTCCCCACTTTCGGTACTTTTTATTTTATAGCAAAACACGACCAATAGCAAGAGGTTATCCATAGTTCCCTGTGGATAAGTAAAAAAATCCTAACATCTTGCCTCAAAAGCCGGAGGAGAGGGATGGCAATAACTTTCGTCTGCTTATGCAGGCTTGCCTAACGCGACCGAAAGTCATTGCCGCCCCTCTCCTCCTTAATGTCGCACATTTCCCTTAACACTGCGATGTAAACAATGATGTAAGACGCACAAAAGCCGTGATGACAGATAATGTTTTTCCGAAGCGTTATACAAGCCTGTATAAGCGCAGGAAAAATATTATCTGTTATCACGGCGGCTTAGTACCTCTATGTAATGTACGCAATAAGCCCGGTGGCTGATGATGCTTTTCCGTCGCGTTAGGCAAGCCTGTCAAAGCTACGGAAAAGTATTATCAGCCACCGGGCGTCTTAGTATATAAATGTTAACCTAACCGAACCTTAATTCTTCATCCAACCGAAGCTCTCAAAAATCGGCTGGAACCGTATGCGTTCAATAAAGTCCTTATTGGTGTCCTCCGTATGGAAGATAGGCACACGCTCCAAAGCATAGATATTGCTGGCCTTATCCACATTGCCGTACTTGATGGTAAAAGCAGCCTTATATCCTGCCTCCTTCACCATCTGGGCGATATGGAGATTATAAGTACCAGTGGGATAAGCTATATAATTAACCGCATGCCCCAGCTCGGCCTCGGCTTTCTTCTTGGAATCCACCAGCTCGGCACGCAGTTCATCATCCGTCAAATCGGTCATGGACCTGTGATTCACCGTATGAGATTCAATATTGATTCCGTTCTTATCCATCTCGCGGGCCTGATCCCAGCTGAGATATCCCTTCTTATGCTTATCGAGGAATCCCGTCACCACGAAGATGGTGGCCTTGAAGCCATACTTTTTGAGGATGGGATAAGCGTTGGTGTAATTATCCTCATACCCATCATCAAAGGTAATCAACACAGGATTTTCCGGCAGCGTACTGCTGCCAGCCAAGGCATCGTATAATTCATCCGGCGTGATGGTATGGTAACCATTATTCCGCAGGTACTTCATCTGACTGTCAAAATCTTCCGGGCGCACCGCCAAGGAGATAAAGGTATGGTCAATCTTATGGTAATTCAGCACCAGTACCTTCGTGCCGCTCTCGCTGTCCGCCACCATCGTAGCCTGCAATGGCTTGGGCTGCTGAGAAAAAATCACGGCGCCCGCCGCTGCCAATATGCAAACTATCATTATAATATAACGCCAGCTAAAAATTTGCCGCTTCATGCTCCGCCTCCATCTCTAATCATACTTTGTCATTGTACAGCAAAACCCGCAAAAAAACCACACAAATTTATTTTTCTGTACCATTTGTTTCTTGTACCCTATGGGCTAACTATGTTATAATTCGGTTGTTGGTTAAATTAGTTTTATCGCGTTTTCGCATAGGAGGATTTTATAATGGCTATCACTAAGGACATGAGCATCATCGAAGTTGTACAGAAGTACCCAGACACCGTTGACGTATTCGTGAACGCTGGCATGGGCTGCCTGGGCTGCGCTGCTGCTCACTTCGAAAACATCGAACAGGGCGCAATGGCTCACGGCATCGATATCGATGCACTCATCAGCAACCTCAACGAAGTTGTAGGTGCTGAAGCATAAGTTTCATAAAGGCAATCGGCAGCAGCGAAACCATTTCTCTGCTGCCGATTTTTTTGCCGTCTGATAGAAGAATGTACAATACCCTCGAAGGGAGATTGATTCACTGATGTTTGTTCCATCCATAAAGTCCTGCGGGGCATTCCTCTGCCTTGCCTGTTTGCTGCTTAGCGGCTGCGGCCAATCCGAAAAGGCCAGCCAGCCTGCCGCCCCTGCCGAGGAGCCCGCACCTGTGGAAGAAAAAGCTCCGGCTTATATCACCGCCGCGGATGATTTCAGCAACCTTACGCTGGACAATGCCGAAACGCCTGTTTATGACCACTATACGCTGGCCCAGCGCCGGGCCAAAGGCTTGACCACAGTCCTGCCCAAGATTACGCCTTACAAGGATAAGAAGGTGGCCTACCTCACCTTTGATGATGGGCCGGATGAAAAGAACACCGCTGCGGTGCTGGACATCTTAAAGCAGGAAGGCGTAAAAGCCACCTTCTATGTGCTGGGCAAAAATGTCAAAGCCTATCCGGATATAACCAAACGTATCTTCAACGAGGGCCATGCCCTGGGCAACCACAGCTATGACCATGACTACAAGCGCCTCTATGCCTCTGCCGACAGCTATCTGGCAGAAATGGAACAGGCCGATGATGCTATCTATGAACTGCTGGGCGTGCGCCCTCTGATTACGCGTGCCCCCAGCGGCCGCATGGGCAACTTCACCGCCGCTTACGAAGCCATTATGGATGCTAACGGTTATGTGGAACATGACTGGAACGTAAGCTCTGCCGACGCTGCCCCCAACCATCCGGTCGCGCAGGATTTCATCGACAACATCTCCGGCCAGGCTGTGATGAACAGCGCCATCATCCTGATGCATAGCTCGGCAGGCCATGAAGAAACCGTCAAGGCCCTGCCGGAAATCATCCGCGTCCTGCGTGAAAAAGGCTACAGCTTCGGCGTAATCACCCCCATGACGCCCCAGCCCTGGTAAAATTTTAATAGGAAATTAATCCTCCTCACAAGGGATTTTAATCTTCGCTCCTTATAGTTATGGATATCAACTATAAGGAGCGATTGCTATGTTAAAGATAAACAACCTGCAGAAAAAACATCTGTTGATTGCCGGACTATCCCTGGCCTGCCTCGGCAGCTTCGGTGCCCAGACCTATGCCGCTAGTACCTCCCAGCCCCTTCCTATGGCAGATATCAGCATGCTGCCCGCACCACCTGACGGACAAAATCCCCCTGGCCCTCCTCCTGATGGAAAATTTGGCGGCATGCAGCAAGAACGCAGTGATGCCAGCAGCCTCAAAGCCAGTCAAATTATCGAACACACGAGCCAACTGACCGGTCAGAACCTTACCAATGACAAGACCGACGAAAATGTCCTGCTCGTGCGCAACGGTGGCAACCTCACCCTCACCGGCTCATCCCTTACAAAAACCGGTGACAGCTCCAGCGCCGATGCCAGCAATTTCAGCGGACAGAACGCCATTCTGCTGGCCAACAACAGCACCGCCACACTGGAAAATCTGGAGCTGACCTCTGACGCAGACGGAGCCAACGCCATCTTCGCCACTGGCGAAAAAGCCCAGATTTCGGCCAAGCATATCAAAATCCATACCAAGAACAACTCCTCCCGCGGCCTTGACGCAACTTACGGCGGCACCATCAAAGCCGAGGATGTGGACATCACCACCGAAGGCGCTCACTGTGGCGCATTGGCTACAGACAGAGGCGAGGGCAATGTGCTGGTAAACGGTGCAAAAATCCACACGTCCGGCGAAGGCAGCCCCTGCATTTACTCCACCGGCAACATCCAGCTCACCAATGGCGAAGGCACTGCAACCGGCAGTGAAATCGCCGTCGTGGAAGGCAAGAACTCCATTACCCTGAACCATTCCACATTGACCGGTCATGTAAAACACGGCGTTATGCTCTATCAGAGTTTTTCCGGTGACGCCAATGTGGGCATAGCCAAGTTCACAGCCAAGGATTCCTCCCTGAACAACAACTCGGACGGTCCCATGTTCTACATCACCAACACCACCGCCGAAGCCACGCTCGAAAACACCCAGCTCAAGCAAGCCGGTGATATTCTCGTCAAGGTAACCAGCGACCGCTGGGGAGCCGAGGGGAAAAATGGCGGTGACTTTACCCTTAACGCCCAGAATCAGCAGCTCAAAGGACAAATCCTGGCCAACAATATCAGCAAAGTTGCCTTGAATCTTGGCGAAAACAGCAGCTTTCAGGGAACCATCAATAGCGACAATCAGGCAGAAAGTGCCAAGGTCAGCTTAAGCAAAGGCGCCAGCTGGCAGCTCACCGCCGATGCCTATGTCACCTCCATCACCGATGAAGCCAGTGATTTCAGCAACATCAACAGCAACAAGCACAATATCTACTACGACAAAAACAGTAATCCCGGTCTTAACGGCAAAACCATCCATCTCCCCGGCGGTGGCAAATTGCAACCCATGCGCTAAAATTAAATCATCTACCTCTAAGGACGAATACCTACAGAAATAATCCTTCAAGTATTCGTCCTTCTTCATCTGCGCCTTTCTGCTAACACGCCTGATGACCTTTCATTAACGGCCTCCAGCTTCTCTTTAATAAAATATTTTTCTGAATTATATATTATTTCTTTCATCTATGGTATAATATAAGCAGTAATCTGTTTGCAGGGAAGCAAGATACCCCTGATGAAGAGGAAGGGATGATGAATATGCTGACATCCAATCGCAAAGGCGTGCTTCGCAACTGCCCTATCTGTGAAAAATTATTCAGTGATACCGGTATAGGCGTCTGCCAGAAATGCTATGACAAAATGAGGGATTACGAGAATCAGATAAATGACTTTGTTAAGACACATCCTCACTGTACCGTCAAGGATATCGTCAAACAAACCAAGATACCCCTGCGATTTGCTACCAATATGATTAACAAAGGTCAGTTCGTAGCTGGCGGCAAAATCAGTTACCCCTGCAGCCGTTGTGGCAAGGCCATCACCTCCGGCCTCTACTGCGGTTCCTGTATGTCCATGGTTCATCAGGCTACAATCAAAGCCAAACAACTGGAAAACGAACGCCGTGCCAAGGAGGAACAGGAACGTATCAAGAGGAAGTACCTCAAAAAGAAAGAAAGCGGCTTGAATATCCTCAAAATACTGCGCGGAGAAAAATAAAAAACCTTATCCATAAAAAAGACTATACCAGCCAAAAAAGATTTGACAGGTATAGTCTTTTTCGCTATAATAGACAAGTGATTTGCGGGATGTAGCGCAGTTTGGTAGCGCGCCTGCTTTGGGAGCAGGATGTCGCAGGTTCGAATCCTGTCATCCCGACCATTCACTTAAACTTCGCGTCAGTAGCTCAGTTGGATAGAGCAACGGCCTTCTAAGCCGTGGGTCGGGGGTTCGAATCCCTCCTGACGCACCAGGAAATTCAAGGGTTCCAGCGTTTAGCTGGAGCCTTTTTTGTGCTACTAGAGCTAAAACTAGAGCAACACTATATGAATTCTATGAACACATTGGAACAACTGGAATCGCCCCACTAATACCTATCATTGGAAAAGTTTCTCCAACGCCGATACCACTGCTTGCTGCATATCCGGCAAAACATGGCTGTAAGTATCCATAGTGACTTTGATACTGCTATGGCCAAGCCGTTTCTGCACGATTTTCGGATTAACTCCCTATTGCAATAGCAATGTTGCGTGCGTATGACGCAGTCCATGAAACGTAAAACCATTCGGGATCTTGCATCGCTTCAATAATGGGGTGAAGTATCTACGATTAAAGTTTGTTGCATTTATCGGACAGCCGAATGTACTGGTAAAAACCAAGTCCTGCCATTGAAACATATCAAATAATCTGTATTTTTTTTATTTATTATGGATTTATTGATTCTCCACTGCAATTCCAATATAGCGTTCCCATGCATGGGCTCGATATAATTTTTCAGTTCATCCTCTATGGCATAGTAAAGGGCTTTCCTATCTTCGTAAGGCAGGAGTGAGCGAATGGCATCCACCATGCCCATCATTTCATCATGGCACAGGGCACGGCTCCCCAGCAGCACTTTCAAAATTGCCATGACATCCATACCGGTAAAATCCTGCAGGCCACCTCTCGACAGGTAATAACATTTGTCGTTGCGGTCATAAATAAGTTCGTCCCGAGCGTGCAGCTCCGACAGCACATTGCGAATATCGCTAATATCGCGGTCAAAAGTACAACTATTGATTTTATACTCCTCGATAACATTTTCCCGATTCAATCGTTCCCGTTGCAGCAGCCTACAAAACAAGTGCACAATGCGCAGCGTTGGTTTCATTCGCTCACACCTCCTTTCTCATAAACTTACCAACATAATACAACATCGCTACGACACCACGTGTCGTTTTACGATTTAGCATAAAAATTTTTCATAAAAATAAGCCCATCGCTTACTCGGCGATGGGCATCAGTGATGTCATAAATCTACTTCATATTTATAGTATGCAATTAATTTTCGGCATATTCACGTGGCCTGAAAAAAGGCCGCACAGTTTTCTCTGTATGACCTTCTCAGTTTACCAGTTATGATTCACAAATTCCACTGCATCGTTCTGTGGCAAAGAATATCTCTTTATCAGTTGCTGAACAGCTACATCCTTATCAAGATTAAGGTCTCTCACCGTAGCAATAACATTCTGCATTCCTTCCTGTGTAGCTTCAGCACGGCCTTCTGCATGACCTTCTGCGCGGCCTTGTATACGACCTTCTGCCAGTCCTTCTTTACGACCTTCTTTACGTCCTTCCTTACGTCCTTCCTTACGTCCTTCCTTACGTCCTTCCTTACGTCCTTCTTCGCGGCCTTCTTCCAGTCCTATATTACGCATTTCGCGCATTTTCATCTCGTAAGTCATATAGCTCCTCCTCTCCCGTTCGATAGTCTTTACGTCCTTAATTTCCTGGTCTAACTCCTGAACGAATTCATCATTGCTGATTATTCCATCCACATAGTCCAAGAATGCTTTAACGTCTGGCGTAACATCATCCATATTTCCCTTGGTGCTGAGGAACACTTTGGTGGAACCATCCGGCATCAGGATATTCTTATCCTCTGTACAATAGTTACGGAATGTATAGATGTGTCTCTGTTCATCCAGAATTGCAAAAGGACAGATGAATATGATGTAAGTATCATTCAGCTCATCATATTCAGCTCCCGTGGCCAGCAGGTCAACATCAATCATCGACTGGTAGTAACGGGGACGCTTGAACAACGCCGCATCCGTCAGCTTGCGCACCTGCATTTCTACGTTATAGACTGTGTGCTTCTCATCTTCCACATAGACATCCAGACGAACTCCCTTGCTCTGGTAGGTAGCCGTTATGGTCTTTTCTTCCTCCAGATATTTTATATCGTGAATTTTAATTTTGAGAATCTTCTCCAGCATCTTTTTGCAGATGCGCTTACGGCTCATGACCAGCTTGAACATGTAATCGTCCTGTATGGTCAGTTCTTCCCATGGTTTGATTTTATACGCCATAATACTCGCCCTTTCTTTATCTTCATTATACAGCAGACAAAGTTCTAGTGTCTATAAGGTTTTCATCCCAGTAAGGGGCATTCTTAATCAAAGTAAAGCTTGCAGGAACTCACAGCAACGCCCTTGGAGCCTTTAAGGACGCAGAAGGCCGTCCTTGGTGGATACCGGAATCCTGCATCAAAGATTATGTTGCCTCACGTATGAGCAACGCTACTTCTTTGAAGTGATACTGTTTTCCCCAGTCATTTTATTGATTGTCGCTACTTCGATAATCATGGTCTTATCGTACAAAAATCAGGAGGCAGAAAATCGTGGAAAACACCAGCGAATCCCTAGTAACCGTAGAAGAGCTCTGCGAGGAGCTGATGATAGGTCGTAATGCTGCATACAGCTTGCTAGCCACAAATAAGATAAAAGGCTTTCGCATCGGCAGGATTTGGAAAATCCCCAAAGAAAGCGTAAAGCAGTATATCAAGGAACAAAGCTACATTAATTAAGAGTAATTATCCATACAACTTACCATTCTGACAATCACTTGTCCCACATTCCAAAAAGGGAAGAGCCGATTTTTAGGCTCTTCCCTTAGATACATCCAATATAAGCTATGATTTGCTATGAATTACCAATTATGGTCTACGAATTCTAACGCTGTCTCCTGAGACAACGAGTATCTCTTGGCTAACTGCTGCATAGCTACTTCTTTGCCAAGGTTAAGGTCTTTCACAGTAGCTATAACATTTCGCATACCTTCATGCGTTGCCTCATCACGTCCCTGACTCCGACCAACATCTATACCTTCATTACGAGCATCTGTTACCATATCATCTATTGCTTTGCACACGTCAATCCGCTCCTCTCCTACAGGAAAGTTGAAATCTTGTCCAGAACATACACTTATCGTCTGTGCTGCTAAACGGTCTAATGATTTATATTCCTGATTATTGTTCACCAGATTGGCCAACTCTGTCTTGTCTTTGGAATGCTTGATGAACTTCAACACGGCCTTAATATCTGATCTGAATACATCCAACTGCTGATCTGTCATCTGCGCTGGCGAAATCAAATTCATCTTATAGTCGGTTGCATACTTCAAAATGCTTTCGTCCAAACCTTCAGGATACATTTCCCTAAGCGTTACAGGCGCATCCCATTCATCAGCGCCCCAGTACACCACTAAGGTGATTACAGGCAACACCTTATCGTCACGATGAAAACCTGACAAGAACTCTGCATTATCATTTCCATGATTATGCGCTGCCTTATGAGATTTAGCCGTAGCGGCAACCTGTTCAGTCAACGTCATCGCATCGTAAAGCATATTTCTAATAGGCATAGCCGTATGGACTTCTGTCTGGTTTTCTACGCCCAATATACAGTAAGCCGCTTTGCCATCCGTTTTTAACGCCAGCTTCAGTATATCTCTTACTTTTTGTTCAGGAAGTGATGCACCATCTGAGCCATAAGGCAGGACAATGCTGGTGGTATCCATATCCCGAAGGTTCTCCGGGCGAAGCTTCCCCTCACCACCAAAGCAGAATCCATTGAAAAGGTCTGCAAAGCGGTCAGGCTGTTTCATATATTCTTTTGTTATGGAATCCCTGTCGCTCAAGTCTTCACACCTCATTTTCTACCTGATACATCTTTCTACGCCCATTATAACGCAGATAAAACAAAAATGTCTATACCCTTCCATTCCCGCTAGCAGTCACCTGCCTAATACAAACTGCATAAAAATCCATCCAATCGCATTCCATGAATCTGGACAAAATCCCTATATCAGAATCAATTTAGTGGGGCATCAGGTGGGGCATTAGCAAAAAAAATAGCTGATTTTCATGGAAAACATGGAAATCAGCTATCCGTGAAGCCTTGATTTTAAGGGCTGGACAAATTTAATGAATGTAATAAAATTAACGTATAAGCCTTCTAAGCCATGGGTCGGGGGTTCGAATCTCTCCTGACGCACCAGGAAATTCATGGGTTCCAGCGTTTTACTGGAACCTTTTTTGTACATGGCTATAAGTGTCCATAGTGACTATGGCCCAGCCGTTACTGCACGATTTTAGGGTTGAGGCTGCGTTAGTGACAACCTCAGAACTTTAGACAAAAAGACCTCCCATTTGAACGAGACTGCCATCTACGTTCGGGAGGTCTTTTTGATGTACTACTAATGTTCTTTTCTACTGAAGTTATAACTCCGTTACTCAGCAGAAGTCAAGCTATTTGCTTTACTCCTTAACAGCTTTCGATATGTTTTTCCTTGTCGCAAACGATGTGTCCACGCTTAGTAAATGGACACATCATACACCGTCACCGTAAATGTATCTTCTTCACGGTGCAGTCTGAGGACAATACTTACGCCCTCATTCCCAGTATACAGTGTCGCATCTTTTTTACATTCTAAAACTTCCGGATAATTCGCCATCCATTCAAGAACTTCACTCAAGCTCAAGTAAGGACGGATTTTCTCCAACAGGTTGTTTTTAAGGATAAACTCCAGGCAATCAGCGTCAAAATTCATTTGGATGTTCATAAAAAATACCCCTTTCCACAAAAAACACTCAGGCTGGCATACAGGCAGACTTCCCCCCTGCCTATATACCAATCCTAGTGTCCTTATCCATGTGAAAAGAGGTTTTATCTTGATAAGAATTATACCGCCTTTAGATTCGCTTGTCCAGATAATCCTTACCCATTATTCAAACAGCCGACTGATAAATTTCACCACTCAGTAAATCGGCACAGGAAATTCTCCCCAGCCCCAAAGGACTGGTAGAATCCAAATAACTGCCCGTATCCATAAGTACAAGCCTGCCATTTTGCAGCCACTGGGGCTTAGCTTCATATCCTAATGCCTGCACAGGTGTATGTCCCAACACAATAATCTGCTCCCCACAATGGAGCTCCGGCCTTTCTGCTAAAGTTCTTCTCCACAACAAATCAACATCATCCTGCTCGGCGAGCGGCAAGTCAGGATTACAATTCGCATGCATAAACCAGTACGTCTGGTCATTCACCACCACCTCTGTGCAAAGCGGCAATTTCGCGATTAGCCTTAGCCAGTTAGATATTAACTCATCTTTTCTACCTGTTTTCCGGATTTCTTCATAAGTAATCTGACCGCCATTTACCAGCCACCTTGCCAGGGACGAATTAAGCGAAAAGGCATTATGACCGTCACTGCGTTGGACCTCTAAAAATGCATCATAAAACATCTGTTCATGATTGCCGCGCAAAAATACCATGTTTTTCTGCCCATAATGCTCCATCACCCATTCCATAACAGGAACAGGGGCATCTCCGCGGTCAAGATAATCTCCCAAAAACACAATTAAATCTTTCTCAGGATTAAAACCGACCTTATCATATACAGACTTGAATCTTTCCCATTTCCCATGAATATCGCCAATAACCAACAACCGATCATATTTATCCATACTACAACATCTCCCCCATATTTCTTCCATCTTATGTACATTCTCTCCCTTAACATTTTTTCAAAAAGTATCCTGCCAGGCTACCTCTCCCCCACGCTATATGTTATAATATACCCATCACTTGAAGACCCCCCCTTTTGAAAATAGGCATTTGTTCAGTAAATAGCAGGCTACTGCCAGTCTGTCTATTTGCAGGACGATATATTTGTCTGTTTTTGAAAGGGGATTTTTTTATGAACATTGAAATAGTATTTGATGAAGCAGTTTTGAAATTCATCTTGAAGAACAACCTGATTGATAAGTGCAGGTCGCTTATCAGTCCCTCGGAAGTGCTGCCGAGCCTTATCGAAGACCCGGAGGTGATGGCTGAGCTGGAGAAGGGAGAGCCTTGCTTTCTCTGGTCCTGCTCCAGCGAAGTCGGCTTAGGCGTAACTTTTAAAATTCACAAAAACGATGATACTTACCGCATAACCATTTACGATTTGGTTCCTCTCGATTGATAAGTTTTGGAAATATAGGCCGGTTCCTGTATGAATATATAGGAGCCGGCTTTATTTTGTACTCTCATCGATTCGTAGAAACGGAGGTGGGCTCATATTTACGATTATCCCCAATCCTGCTAACCTCTTTTGCTCTTCAGTCAAATTGGTATTACTGACTTTCGCTTCACTAACCGCATTACCAGATTTCTTTTTATACTTGCTATACTTAGTATGTTTTTTCCTTATAGCCATGACCAGCCCTCCTCTTCCTACCTGTAATACTACGCGTTCAACATCTTAATACACTTAATTGTCTCCTTCTCTTGCAAGCCAACATTTGTATCCGTCTGTACCAAATTTTTCTCTGCAAACTCTGCCATATTGGCCTCATCATCCAGAATAACAAATCTTTCCACAATATACTCCGTATCATTCAGCCATTTACGAATTTCATCGCCACGACACGCTCTGGACAGTTCCGGCGTGCAATCCATAAGCTCCAGCCCATATTCCTTAAACCGCGCCAGTAGATTTTTACTTGCAGGAGTAAAACCTATACGCCATGAGGATGACAGAACTATTTTAGCACCTGTTTCCTTTACGATATACTGCAAAAGTTTCAAATGCGAATCTGTCTTCAATCTTATCGAATAGCCATCCTGCGCAGAATTCAACACACCATCCACGTCCAAGAATATCACTTTCAACTGTGGCCACCTCCTGCTATCACTCATTAAGCACTTCTACTAACGTATCCACGACTTCTTTTCTCAAATCTCCGTTTCTTAAACACATCTCTCCATATTCTAATGCATATATTGACTCCTTCGACTTTGCAGCTTTCTTATAGTTATTATAGGCTTCCTGCCGTCTTTCGCCCCAGCGCCCATAACCGTAATAACAAATATTACCTTTGGTAAAAGCAGCCCAGCCGTCACCGGATTCTATAGCCTGATTAAGCCATCTAATCACATTCTTAAGCTTAACGTCCTTATTCTTTTTGGCCGACACTGCAAAAGTACCGTCTATATATTCACGCCCCAACTGCCCCAGCATTTCCAAACCGCTATCCTGTACCGCCTTATCCAGCCAAACCTTGTATCTTTTTGTCAAGTCACCAGCCAATGTTTCCTTGGCCATCTGCAAATACACGCGTACCTTTTCTCTGTCACGGTCGCAAAGACGTCCTGTTTCATATGCTTCTGCCAAAAAGAACATTGCCTCCACATCACCAGCAGATGCTAACTGCTCTTTTCCATTGATAATTTCCGCAAAATGTCGAACCTGCTCTATTTTCTTATTTAACAATTTACACTGCTCCCGATAATAATCACACATTCGTTCTATTCTTTTTGCCGTGATATCTATAGGTCCTGATTCCTGTAAAAAATAATCAAAGATTTCATCGCTGTTCCACGGATAATTATTCTGTCTTTGTTTCTCTTCCCATTCTGGCAGTTTCTTATCAATTTCTTTGATTCCCTGCTCCGTACAACCTGCCAACACCAAAGCCGCCTCACGTTCTACTAAGTGGATTTTTTTAGCTCGTCCTAACATCTCTTCATCCAAATTGTATTCCTTACGAATATCCGCAAATTTTTGCATGCATTGACTTAGGAACCTTGCTTCATCAAACTCTATACTTTTTTTGTTATAGAGCCATTCCACTATACTCCTTACTATTCTTTTTGCCCCTGTTCCTTCCGCACATATCTTCAGTTTTGTTCCTTGTTCCCATTCCAATTCTGTTATCGATTTAGGATTTTTACGATTTCTAAGACCACGATATACATAGGCTGTTGTCCAAGCACAATTATCCTCACAGATAACTTCCGGCCTGCGTTCATCCACCACTACATCATATTTTTTCAACCGGTAGGCTCTATTGACTTTATACAAACACTTTTTTTCCAAGGTTCCCATCCCCCTTATCGTTCATGCACCTAATTAGCCTTCTCCATTATTCATTCACTAAGATTCCCATAAATATCTTTATTCCCCAATCAAAATAGGCAATATTGGCAACAGCACAGGCGAATATATTCGCCTGTGCTGAACTACTGAACTGCTATGAGTAACTATTACGCTTCCGCCGTTTTAGGCTTCAAATCAGATAATGCCTGATTTAACGAATCTGACAAGTTATCCATCTTCTCTTTGAAATCCTGCACCCTGCTTTCCACTGTATCTGCCACTTCTTCCTTACTGGGTGCATCTGCCACCTGCGCTCGCAAGTCTGCAATGATTTCTTCGCCCTTTTCCTGCAAAGTCAACTGAATCTTTTGCACCGACTCCTTTACCTGTGCATAGACCATTTCGCGCTCTTCGTCAGTGGTGCATTCGTCCAGCGCCCACTGCGCTTCATCACGGATATCCTTCACCAACACTTCCAAAGCCTGCTCCGGGGTAACCTCAGCTTTTTCCACCGGCTTATCCTCTTCCATCAAATTTGCTAATAACCAACCGACAGCGCCACCAACGACAAAATTCCAAAACATACAAATCTCCTCCTCATTAAACAATCAATATCCTTTGACTGCTTATATTATACCGGGATTTTCGCATGTGTTGGTATCCTGGCAGGCAACCTTGTAAAAATAATAGATACTCCCAGTGATTTACTCTTCCTCTATAAAAGCATTATAAATATCCTGATAATACTTTATACCATCTTCATCATTATTCTGCATGCTTTGTTCCCATCTTCTCTGCGCAAAATTTAATAACCGCTCATCAATGCCAATAGGGATTTTGTACTCACGGGCGATTTGTACTATTTCTTCTTCACTGGGTTCTCCAATTTCCTTCCCTGTCGTTTCCTCAATGTATCCCAATTCACCATTAGCTCTTTCAATGTCATCATCATCAACTGCAAAAGCTAAGCTTAGAAAATAGCTCGCTATCGCAGCATCCCATTTTTCTTCTTCTATGAACCCATAACCCCTGTCACGATAAAATCTTGCCAAATGCTGTGGCCGAAACACATATTTATAGGCTTCCTTAGCTTCACGATGCAAGCTTTCTATATCTCCCTGATTTCTGAAAATATTAATCCGTTCAAATCGCAAATCCATTGAACATGGATTCCATTCCAGCCCCATTCGCAAAGTGTTTAAAGCCTGCTCAAATTCCCCCAGCTCTACCAATGCATAGCCACAATAATAATAGAGATCTGGTATTGGTTCAGTACGCCAAATTACATTTGGCGCTGTCTTGACACGTTTTTTATTCTTTTTACTCTTTGTGTTAATCCCCGACAGAAAGTTTATAAATATTTCAAACTGAAACATTTCATCAAAAGCATAGTATTCTTCAAATCCATATACTTTAAATTTCTTGACCTTTTTAATTTCTTCTTTCAGCAACGCTACAGCTTCACTATATTCTTTCTTATCAAGCAAATCTTTCGCCTTATCACAAACAGTCTCAACATTCGAAAAGGCATTTGCTACTTCCTGATTACCATATAACATGACTATCTCCCCCACAATTCTAATATAATTTTATTATTGTTCACCAAAACGATTTATAATCAACTTAGCCAAACTTCTGACAGCTTCTTCAGCATCTTCTCCGCTTGCCCATATCTCGATTTCCGTCCCTTTACTCATACCTAAAGATTCAATCATCAAGACATGCTTTGCATTCACTTTATGATTTCCCCTATGAATCTCTATATTAGAATCAAATCTATTTGCCATCCCTGCTAATATGGCAGCTGACCTTTCACATATTCCTGTGTAGTTTTTCACACAAACTGTAGATTTAGCTGTTTCTCCTTCCACAATGACCTCTGGTTCTTCTTCCATATTTTCTATATCAAGATTCCATTTGCCTTCTTTGACCATTTTGACCAGCATACGTTCTCCATCAAGTGAAGTGTTCAAACCGTTCCCAGAAAACATCGCCCTTTGTGCCAATCTCCATGCGGTTTCATAATCACCTTCATTACATGCTACCTCTGCCTCAGCCAGAAAATCCCTTTTCATGTTTTCTTCAAACCAGGTCCTTGAATAATCATCCTCTATATTGAAGAAGTCTAAACTATCTTCCAGTTCTCTCCCTAACCAATTTCTATGCTTCCATCGACAGATATCCTCCAGTTCTCTGTCTATCCCCCCAGGCTCATCAAAGCACAAATTTCCCATCTCCAACGCATAGATAGCATCTTTAGAGGACTCAGCCAAGGAATAATTATCATATGCCTCCCTCATACGCGCTCTACACTGACCGTAACCATAGTAGTATATATGTCCCAAAGTAAAAGCTGCCCATCCATCACCGGCCTTGGTCGCACTTCTCAGCCATCTCATTTCCTTTCTCAACTTAAGATCTCTGTTTTTCTTGCCCTCTTCTGCTAAAGTACCCGCCATGTATTCCCTGCCAATGCGTCCAATCAATTCCATCCTACTTCTCTGCACAATCCTGTCCAGCCAGAGCGTATACCTCTTGTTTAAGTCATCTGCATATGCCTCCCTGGCCTTCTTCATATAGGAGCGTGCTTTTTCTTCGTCTTTTGCCGAACAAAGCGTGCCTTTTTCATAGACCTTTCCCAGAAAGACCATCGCCTTCACATCACCAGCAGCTGCCTGTTTCTCTTTTCCTTTGATTATCTGGG
Organism: Pseudoselenomonas ruminantium; assembly: GCA_015058625.1. Classification (GTDB taxonomy): domain Bacteria; phylum Bacillota; class Negativicutes; order Selenomonadales; family Selenomonadaceae; genus Selenomonas_A; species Selenomonas_A ruminantium_N. The sequence continues at coordinate 42,845 of SVCA01000014.1, forward strand.
GAAACTCCTTAAAAAGCCCTACCTTTCCATACAGTTCTTTACATTTTTTGTCATAAACCCGCTTCATCCTTTTAATCCAGTCATCCGTCTTTGATGATACAACAGCCTCTGACTTTAGCGAAAAACCTTTCCGCCACCACCGATAGGGCACTTTACGGACTGTCCATTCCGGCTCCCTGCTTGCCATCGCCAATATCCCCTGCTGCGTGCAGCCCTCTGCCACTTCCTCAGCAAGCTGCCCCATTTGCGGATTCTGCTGTGCCTTTTCCAGCTCCTCATCAAGATTATATTTTTTGCGAATATCTACAAAGCCCTGCATACATTCGCTGACGAATCTTTCTTCGTCAAAAGCTGTATCTTTATCAGACTGGAAAGACGGCTGCTTAGTAGTTGTCATACCCTTCACTCCTCTTTAACAACTAATATCCTTTGATTGCTAAGATTATACCGCGATTTTCACCTAAGCTGGTATCTTAACAAGCAACCTTGAAAATTTATTTGATTTACGCCAGACACAAGCCTATTTGCTTAATGAACATGATCCATCTGAGAATATAGCCCCGTGCATTGCCCAGAAAAACAATCGTGTTTACAACTAACTCCTACGCTCTTGCTTAACAGGAAAAGCACAGGCTCAATCATCCTGTGCTTTTCAGTTATATAATATACATCTAAAGATTATCAATCTTACATTCATACTTCGTACAACCAAAGAAACCTTCCGTTTCAGTGTTACGCTTAAGGCACAACCGCTTTGCTCTAGTATCATACTCCCAAATGCCAATATTCGGAGCCTTGGGACGAATACAGGAATTAGTCGGGTCATACCAATGGCGGCAAAAGGCACATTTTCTCATTTTACTGTTTAAGCTGAACTGCTCCATACTCTTCCCTTTTACTTTCTAATTATACCTTTTAATCTTTTAAAAAAGGTAGCCTACTATGTAGAGACCCCCATAAGTTAGACCAAGGAATCTAACTTATGGGGGTCTTTTTATGGCAAAATATAGTGCAGAATT
>SVCA01000015.1 GCA_015058625.1 Pseudoselenomonas ruminantium
CTTGTCTGGAGACGGACTGGGAGGATAGGGCGTTGCCAGTTAAGCCAAGAGCACCCTGCGGGGTGCTTTTTTCGTATAAAAATGACAAAAAGGTCTTGTGTAAATTGAATTTCTGTGTTACACTTTTTGTGTAAATTGATTTCACTGAATTTGAGAGGAAGCCGTTATGAAGTTCGCAGAAAAATTAAGGCAGCTACGAAATCAGAAGGGAATGAGTCAGGAGGCGGTAGCCAAAGCTATTGGCGTAACCCGTCGTACTTACATTTCCTATGAATTAGATGGCCGCTATCCGAAAGACAGGGAACGATACACCAAGTTGGCAGAGGTTTTTGGGGTAGATGTGAATTACCTGTATACGGAGAATGAAGATTTTGTCAGCAGAGCCGGCCGGAAATATGGTGACAGGGGGATAAAGCAGGCCACCGCCCTTGTCAGTGAATTATCCGGACTCTTTGCCGGTGGGGAGCTTACGGAGGAAGATCGGGATGCCGTAATGCAGTCCCTGCAGGAAGCATATTGGCTGGCAAAAAAGGAAAACAGGAAGTACGGCAGCAGAAACTCGAAGGGGTGAGCAGATGGACGCAGAGTGGTGCCATAATCGGGCACGGGAAATTGTCAGGCAGGTCGGCAGCCGGGATATGAGGCGCATCGCCAAAGAACTGAATATCAAGGTGCTTTATAATGATAATTTTGTCAACCTGCTGGGCATGTACTTTTGCAAGTGGCATCATCGGTTCATCATCCTCAATTCCAATTTGGATGATATCTGGCAGAATATGGTCATGGCCCATGAGATTGGCCATGACCAGCTGCATCGGGATTTGGCCGGGCAGGGACAGCTGCAGGAGTTTGAGTTGTTTCGTTTGAACAGCCGCACGGAGTATGAGGCCAATGCCTTTGCCGCCCATCTTCTGATGGATACGGACAGCGTTTATGCAGAGCTTAAAGAGGGCTGTGATGAGGTTACGCTGGCCCGGAAGATGAACTGCAACATCAATCTGGCCTTGGTGAAGCTGCAGGAGATGGCCAAGTTGGGGTACGATATCCGCCCCAGTGATGGTGTAGACAGCCAGTTTTTGAAACGGATACATGTATGAGAATTTACTTGTAATGGAGGCAGAAAAATGTTAAATCAGGTTATTCATTTTGCAGTTGTGGTCAATGTGGCTTTGATTATGCTGGTAGTCTGCCTGTCTACCTATATCACGATTCAGGGCCAGCGGCTTAAGGATTATAAATCAAAGACCGAGAAAATGCAGCTGGAAATTCGCTGGTATGAGAAGAAAAACAGCAGTCAGCAGACGGGGAAAACTCTGTCGGGAAACAGAAGTCTGGTGGCGTAAAATATATTGCTATTTCCATGCTGCGAGTGTATAATCAAGGTAACGGTTTGCACGAGTGCTAGACGCAGAAAATTTTTGCTGGAAGCGCGGTAAGGAGTGTGGAACAGTGAAGCTAGACAGCGTGAAACTAGTATTGGCGTGTTTGGCAGTATTTCTCTTTAGCTGATCTGGGGATAGAAAAGTTGAGGAGAGGAGCAGGGCATCTACGGCCCTGCTCTTTTATTATTTGCAGATAAGGCCGGGTTATGGTAAAATTTTCACTAGTGGGGGGCAGGAATCTGCCTTGGCTATGACGAATTACAAGTGAGATATGAGCCTTAGAGAGGGGAATACTCAATGACCACAGATGAAACATTGGTGAAACCAAAAGTTAAGATAAAGGTATTTGGCGTTGGCGGTGGCGGCAACAGTGTTCTTATGCGCATGGGCCAGCACAATGAATTGGATATTGAGCTTTATGCGGTGAATACGGATGCCAAGCAGCTGCAGATTACGGCGCAGGTTGGCGGTGTGAACTGCATTCAGATTGGTGAGAACCTGACCCGTGGACGGGGAACTGGCGGCAATATTCAGATTGGTGAACAGGCTGCCAAGAATGATGCGGCAAAATTGCAGGCTGCCATGAACGGGGCGGATTTGGTTTTCGTCACGGCAGGCATGGGGGGCGGCACCGGCACCGGGGCTGCACCGATTGTAGCCCGGCTGGCGAAGGAGATGGGAATTCTCTCCGTTGGCGTGGTGACGGTTCCCTTCGCCTTTGAGGGCAACCGCAAGAAGAAGGTGGCCCAGGAAGGCATTACCAAGATGCAGTCCCAGATGGATGCGCTGATTGCTGTGGAAAATGACAATCTGTCCAAGCTGCCGGAGAATCGCAAGATGTCTTTGGTGAAGGCTTTTGAATGTGCAGATAATATTTTGAAGCAGGCCATTAACTGTGTGGCAGAACTCATTCTGACAACGGGGGTAATCAATGTGGACTTTGCGGATGTTACGACCATCTTCCGTCAGAGTGAGAGCAGTGATGCACTGCTGGGGATTGGTGTCAGCGAGCGCAGTGCTGTGGATGCGGTGAAGATTGCCGCAGAAAGTCCGCTCATTGACAAGGGGCTGACTGGTGCGCGCGGCATTATCCTCAATCTCACCGGAGACAGCACGCTGAGTCTTTATGATGTAGATGAGGCTACCCGCTATATCGTGAAGCATACGGACCCAGAAGTAAATATCATTTTGGGTACAGTGGAAGATAATACCATGAAGGGGGCCGTACAGGCCACCATCATTGCCACGGACTTTGCGGATAGTGTCGTAATGAAGGCTCCGACTGTAAAGGTGCCGGAAAGTGCCATTAAGAAGGAAACCTTGCAGAAGGAAACTTTCCAGATGGAGGTGCCGGCCTTCATGAACAAAGATAAAAAGGAAGAGAAGCCGTCACAGCCTTTTGCGATTCCGGCCTTTAAGCTGACGGATTTGCCGGATAAGGACAGGAAATAAGAGAGGAAAGATTATAACATTGAGCAATATACACAGATTTTCCCGTTCCGAGCTGCTCTTGGGACGGGAAGGGCTGGCAAGGCTGGCGTCTGCCACTGTCGCTGTCTTTGGCGTAGGTGGCGTAGGCTCCTTCGTAGCCGAAGGGCTGGCCCGGGCTGGTGTGGGGCATCTCGTGCTGGTGGATAATGATAAAATCAGTCTGACCAATATCAACCGGCAGCTCCATTCTATGACCTCTACAGTAGGCAGATCAAAGACTGCAGTCATGCGGGAACGTATTATGGATATTAATCCTGCAGCTAAGGTAAATGAAATCAATGACTTTTATCTGCCGGATAATGCCGACAGTTTTTTTATTGGTGACTATGATTATGTGGTAGATGCCATTGATACGGTGGCGGGCAAGGTGAGTCTGGCGGTGGAATGTCAGAAGCGCCGGCTGCCGCTGATTTCCAGCATGGGAGCAGGGAATAAGTTTGACCCCACGCGCTTTGTGGTGTCCGATATCTACAAGACCAGTGTTGACCCGCTGGCCCGCGTGATGCGCCGCAAATTAAAGCAGGCGGGCGTAAAGAAGCTCAAGGTGGTTTATTCCACCGAGGAGCCTCGCCAAATCATGCTGCCGGAAGATGGCGAAGCGGAGAAGAAGGGCAGTGCCGGGCGGACCGCGCCGGGCAGCATGTCCTTCGTGCCCTCGGTGGCAGGTCTTATTATCGCCAGCGAGGTCGTCAAGGATTTGACAGGAAATTTCGGGAGTCAGCGGGAGGCAGATAAATGAAAATTGCAGTGTTAGGCTGCGGCCGCTGGGGGTCTTTTCACGCCTGGTATGCCCAGCGTATTGGCCATCAGGTCATGCTTTGGGGCCGCAAGGGCTCGAAGCATTTGCAGGCGCTGCAGGAAACGCGGCAGAATGAATATCTGACCTTGCCGGAGACGGTGGAGCTTACGGATGATTTGGCCGCGGTGGTGGCCTTTGCCGATATTTTGATTATTTCCATCAGCGCCCAGAAACTGCGGGAGTTTTGCCGCCAGTTAAAGGCTTTGCCCAAGCTGGATGCGAAGAAGTTTGTCCTTTGCATGAAGGGGCTGGAGATCAGCACCGGCAAGCGCCTTACCACGGTGGTGGCGGAAGAACTGGGCACGGACAAGCAGGTGGCGGTATGGGTAGGCCCCGGCCATGTGCAGGATTTCATACGGGAGATTCCCAACTGTATGGTCATTGCCGCCAAGGAAATGCAGCTGACCCGGGAAATCGTCAATGCTTTTGCCAGCCCGTTAATCCGCTTCTATTACGGCGAGGATTTGCTGGGAACGGAAATCGGTGCGGCAGCGAAAAATGTTATGGGTCTGGCCGCCGGTATGCTGGACGGTCTGGGCTACAGCAGCCTCAAGGGTGCGTTGATGGCCCGGGGCACTAAGGAATTATCCCGTCTTATTGAAAAGATGGGGGGCGACCGCATGACGGTGTATGGCCTCTCCCATTTAGGGGATTATGAAGCCACTCTCTTTTCCCCGTTCAGCAATAACCGCCGCTTTGGCGAGGAATTTGTCAAGGGGAAGAACTTTGGCAAATTGGCCGAAGGGGTGTATACGGTGACGGCATTGATGGATATTGCCCGGGAGTACCATTTGGAATTACCCATTTGTGCTACGGTCGATGCCATCATCAATGAAGGAAAATCTCCACAGGAAGAACTCTTGAAGCTGTTTCTGCGGGATAAGAAGAGCGAACAGGAATGAACCGCCGGCGGACAGTCTGCCGGCTGAACCGATAAGAAGGTATATGAACAGATGAAGCAAATACCCTATGCCATACATACAATTAAAGAATTGCAGACTTGTGTGGAGGAAGTGCGGGAGACAAGCCGTCAGCTGAAGCAGCTTTCCGGCGTGCTGGTATCGGTTTTTATGGACCAGACGAAGAAGGCCATGCTGGAGGACATTCAAAAGTCCATTCGGGCTGTGTTCCCCGAGGCACAGGTGATTGGTGCTGTATCCAGCGGGGAAATTGTCAATGGCCAGCTTTTGGATCAGGGTGTGGCCGTGAATTTTACCCTGTTTGAAGAATCTGAGGTGCGGGTCTTTGCCTTTGATTTTCTGGCCAAGAAGAGCAGTACCGCAGGGCGGGAACTCTTGTCCATTCTGCAGGCGGATAAGGAGGCCGCGGCGGTAGAGGTTATTTCCGCAGGTTTCCATTTGGATATCAATCCCTTTTTCAAGCAGCTGTCCGCAGCCCGGCGGAAGATTTTTTTCTTCGGCGGACTGGCAGATGATGGCAGCCTGGGGAAGAATGGTCTGGTGTTTACCCACTCGGCGCAGCTCCACCATGGCGTGGTCGTGGCTGTGTTCAGCGGGAAAACGCTCCATGTGCAGGGCAGTTCCAGTTTTGGCTGGAAGCCTTTGGGACGCACCATGACGGTGACGAAGATGGAGGGGGACTTCTGTCTGCAGGAACTGGATGGCCGTTCGCCGCTGGAGGTTTTCGAGCGCTATCTGGCCATTCGGAATACGGAAGACTTTTTGGTGGAGGCGCTGACCTTTCCCTTTTATTTCGAGCGTCATGGTACGATTTTGGCGCGTCATCCCCGCCGTTGCCGTGATGACGGCAGTATGGTGTTCGGCGCGGATTTGCATGTGGGCGAACAGGTGCGGTTGGCCTACGGCGACCCTGGGGATATCATTGATAATGCCATGGCCCTGCAGGAGAAGATGGCGAGCTTCAAGCCGGAGGCAATCTTTGTCGTGAGCTGTGTGGCGCGCTGGATGCTGCTGGGCAGTGATACGGAGAAGGAACTGGCGATTTGTAAGCATTTGGCGCCATCGACAGGGTTCTATGCCTATGGGGAGTTCATGCGCAACAGTGGCGGTGAAATCATGGTGTCCAATATGACACTGGTGACCATTGCCATGCGCGAGGGCCTCAGCATGGGGCGGCAGTCCAATACGGTGCCGCCACGGCCCAAACTGAAGGGACATCGCTCCCTGATGGCCCGGCTGGTGCATTTCATCGAAACCACCACCAAGGAACTGGAGGAATCCAATCGTCAGCTCACGCATCTGGCACAGATAGACAGGCTGACCGGACTCTTCAATCGCGGGGAAACGGAAGCCAATCTGAAAAAGCTGTTGCAGCATGCCAAGGAATTTCAGGAATCCCTGTCGGTTCTGATGATGGATGTGGACGATTTTAAGATTATCAATGACAGTTATGGTCATGCTGTGGGGGATGATACCTTAAAGGCCATTGCCCGGATTTTGCATAAGAATACCCGGCGGGGAACGGATTTTCCCGGCCGCTGGGGCGGGGATGAGTTTTTCGTCATTTTGCCGGGAACTACAAATGACCGGGCAAGCGATATTGCCCAGCGCATAGGAACGCTCATCAATGAGCAGGCGCTTTTGCCGGATGGTGCAATGGTCACTACCAGTATCGGTGTGGTGACAGCTGCTACGGATGATACGCCGGACAGCTTGTTCAAGCGGGCCGATAGTGCTCTCTATGAGGCCAAGTTGATTCGCGGTAAAAATAATGTTGTTGTCCACTAGGACTGTGTAAATTTAAGGGAGGAACAGAATGGAAGTTTTAGCGGGCGTTATTTTTGTTTTCATGTACATGGTAATTGTGTCGGAGAAGATTCACCGCACAGTGGCAGCCATGCTGGGTGCTACATCGATGATTCTGCTGGGGATTTTATCCCAGGAGACAGCGCTTCATCATATTGATTTCAATACGTTGGGGCTCCTGGTAGGCATGATGGTGCTGGTGGGCGTTACCAGCCATACGGGCCTCTTTGACTATGTGGCCATCAAGGCCGCCAAGGTGGCCAAGGCTGAACCGAAGCGCATCCTCATCTATCTGGCGCTGATTACGGCGGTATTCTCCGCGTTTCTGGATAATGTGACCACGGTGCTGCTGATGGTGCCGGTAACTTTCAGCATTACCCAGAAGCTGCATCTGAAGGCGAATCCCTTCCTGCTCACGCAGATTATTGCTTCCAATATCGGCGGTACGGCAACGCTTATCGGTGACCCGCCGAATATCATGATTGGCAGCGCGGTAAAGGAACTGACCTTTATGGCCTTTATCGAAAATCTGGCGCCGATTGCCATTCTCAATCTGATTATCGTCATCTTCCTCGTGGAAATCCTCTACAAGAAGGGCTTGCATACCAAGCCGGAACTGCAGGCGGATTTGATGCAGATGGATGAGCATAAGGCGCTGAAAGACCGCCGTCTGCTCAAGAAGTCCCTGTTTGTGCTGACGCTGGTAATCTTAGGTTTCTTCACGCATTCCATCACGCATGTGGAATCTTCCATGATTGCGCTGACGGGCGGCTTCCTGCTCCTGCTGCTGGCGGGCGGCAGCCACCATCTGGTGGAAAGCTCCATGAAGGCTGTGGAGTGGGCAACGATATTCTTCTTTATCGGTCTCTTTATCGCAGTAGGTGGTCTTATCGAAACGGGCATTATCGGCAGCATGGCCAGCCAGGCAGTAGAACTCACTGGCGGCGATGTGACGGCTACTTCGCTGCTCGTGCTCTGGCTTAGCGCCATCGTTTCCTCGGTACTGGATAATATCCCCTTTGTCGCCACCATGATTCCGCTGATTCAGAATATGGGCGCTATGGGCGTCAGCAATCTGGAACCCATCTGGTGGAGCCTGGCACTGGGTGCCTGCCTCGGCGGCAACGGTACGCTGGTCGGTGCTTCGGCTAACCTCATCGTAGCCGGTCTGGCTGCTGAGCGGGGCGTCAAAATCACCTTTATCAATTATTTCAAGATTGGTTTTCCGATTATGCTCTTGACGATTGTATTGTCAACGGTGTATGTTTATATCCGGTATCTGATTTGACCGGACTTGGTTGGGCCTGTAAATTCCGGTGGAATTTATGGGCCTTATTTTATAAAAAATGTCTTTACTAGCAGGATTTTTTGCAGCAGACACGAATGGTTGTACTTTGAAGGAGGAGTTTTTGGTGGCAAAATTTGGCGGACATGGCTATGGCATGGCCATACTCTTTGTGGTAATCGGTGCGATTTTAGGTGGTATTTTGGGGCAGCTGCTGAGCGGCGTGGAAGCCTTAAGCGGCGTGATGCCTTATCTGGTGAATACCTTCCCGGTATTTGACACGTCAGCCTTTACGATTAATCTTTATGTGATTCAGCTGACACTTGGGCTGGCCTTTGCACCCAACCTCATGAGCATTCTGGGCATTGTCATCGCCCTGATTCTGTTCCGTCGTTATTAAGAGAAAGGAGACTTGAATTATGTTTATCCTGGCTTCGGGTTCGCCACGGCGAAAAGAACTTCTCCAGCAGATAAATGCCCGTTTTGAAATTCGTATCAGCGCCGCGGAGGAACTCAGCGGAGATTCGATTAGTCCTGCTGAAATGGTGGAAAAAAATGCTGCGGCCAAAGCGCAGGCTGTGGCCCGGCTTTATCCCAACCATGCTGTATTGGGAGCAGATACGGTGGTAGCATTGGACGGGCATACTTACGGGAAACCGGACAGCCGCGAGGATGCCATCCGCATGCTGAAGGAATTTTCCGGCAGAACGCATCAGGTGCTCACCGGCATTGCCTGGGTGTATAATGGACATCTCTTCACGGATGTCGTAAAGACGGATGTGGAGTTTGCCCAGCTGGCAGATACGGAAATCGAGCGCTATGTGAAGAGCGGTGAGCCCATGGACAAAGCCGGCGCTTATGCCATTCAGGGGGCGGCGGCGGAATTCATCGCAGGCATTCATGGCTCCTATAGCAATGTGGTGGGACTGCCCCTCAATGCGACTGTACGGCTTGCGCGAAAGGCAGGCGTAAATTTGTATGGCGATTATGGTGAGGGATTTACCCCCTGAGGAACGCCCAAGGGAGAAACTGCTGGCCTACGGGCCGAGCGGGCTGAGCAATGCAGAACTGCTGGCCATCCTGCTGCGCAGCGGCACACGGAAAAAATCCGTTCTGCGCATTGCCGAGGAAATTCTGGCCCGTATCAAGGAGCAGGGCTTAGTGGGGATGGTGCATATCTCGGTAGCCGAACTGGCAAAGATTGACGGTGTGGGCAAGGTCAAGGCTGCCACGCTGCAGGCGGCCATTGAGCTTGCCCGGCGGCTGGCTGTCCAACAGTCGGCCAAGATTCAGATGATTACGGGACCGGAGGATGTGGCGCGTTATGCCATGCCCCATTACCGCTTCGAGCAGAAGGAGCACTTTGCGGTGCTGCTCCTAAACACCAAGAATCATGTCATCAGTATGCCGGAGGTTTCGGTGGGCAGTCTTTCGGCTTCCGTGGTTCATCCCCGGGAGGTGTTCCGGGCGGCTATCGACCATGCGGCGGCAGCCATGATTCTGTTGCACAATCATCCCAGCGGCGACCCGACACCCAGCCGTGAGGACATTGCGGTGACGGAACGGCTCGTGAAGGCGGGGAAGATTATGGACATTCCCGTGCTCGACCATGTGGTACTGGGCAGGGATCGCTTCATCAGTCTTAAGGAGAAGGGTCTGCTCCAAGGATAAGTTTCTAATCGAAATTTTATTGAAAAAATAATCGTTTGCCTGTTATCAAAATAGCTATCTTGTGTTACAATAAGATAGCTATTTTGTTTTTGAAGAATATATGCGCTGCTTAGCTTGCGGCGTAGATAGATGGTTTTTTCGAAGGGAGTTTTTTGACAAAATGTGGAGTCTGTTTGGCGGTTTTTCGCACGATATGGGTATTGACCTGGGCACGGCTAACACGCTGGTGCATGTAAAGGGCAGAGGCATTGTGCTGCGGGAGCCTTCTGTAGTAGCAATCAAGAGTGATACGGGGGAGGTTCTGGCTGTAGGCGAGGAAGCAAAGCAGATGATTGGCCGTACTCCGGGCAATATTGTGGCAATCCGCCCCATGAAGGACGGCGTTATCGCAGACTTTGATGTAACGCAGGCTATGCTCAAGTATTTCATCCGCAAGGCCATGAACACGAAGTCCTTTGTACGTCCCCGCGTGGTAGTTGGCGTTCCCTCCGGTGTTACGGAAGTGGAAAAGCGTGCCGTAATCGATGCTGCGCAGCAGGCTGGTGCCCGTGAAGCATATCTGATTGAAGAACCGATGGCAGCAGCTATCGGTGCCGGTCTGCCTGTAGAAGAAGCTACCGGCAGCATGGTCGTAGATATCGGCGGCGGCACGACGGAAATCGCTGTTATCTCTTTGGGCGGTATCGTTACGAGCTGCTCCATCCGCGTCGGCGGTGACGAAATGGACAGCGCCATTGTGCAGTACATCAAGCGCATGTACAATCTGATGATTGGTGAGCGCACGGCTGAAGAAATCAAGATGACCGTTGGTACGGCTATCGTTACGCCGGAAGCCGATAAGACCATGGATATCCGTGGCCGCGACCTCGTATCTGGTCTGCCCAAGACGCTCACGATTCAGGCTAAGGAAATCCGTGAAGCACTCAATGACCCCATCTACAAGATTATCGATGCGGTTAAGGGCACGCTGGAAAAGACTCCGCCTGAACTGGCAGCTGACGTTATGGACCACGGCATCATGATGACCGGTGGCGGCGCCCTCTTAACCAACCTCGACAAGCTCCTGTCCCATGAGACGGGCATGCCGGTGCTGGTATCTGAGGATGCTCTCTCCTGCGTAGGCGAAGGCACGGGCCGTTCCCTGGAAAACATCGAGCTCTTGAAGCGCGTGGTTATGACTGGCAAAAAGCTGAGAAGCTGATAAAAAATGAGTAATCGTGTAAGAAGAGATAAGGAAGACGGACGCAAGGGCTGGGCTATGGTGTTTGTCGTGGTCAGCCTCTTTTGCATCATCTTTTTTGCCGCCCGGGGCCGTTTTCAGGCGCCGGTGAGCAGTCAGGCTGTTTCGCTGGTCCTGTCTCCTTTCCAGCAGGCAACGGATTGGGTGGCGAATGAAATTCGCTATGTTACGAGCGTTGTCTGGGAAGTTTCTACGCTCTATGAGCAGAACAAGATGCTCCGCAATGAAGTGGAGCAGCTGCGGGGCATCAACCTGCAGGCCAATGAAGCGCTGGCAGAAAATGAACGACTGCGGACGATGATTGGTTATCAGCATTCTGCCCGTCAGTTTGATTTGGTGGCAGCCAGAGTCATCGGCCGTGAGTCCGAGACATGGTCCAGCATGATTGTCATTGACAGAGGGACGCTAAACGGCATTCAGAATGATATGCCGGTGGTGACGCCGCAGGGGCTGGTAGGCCGCGTGGTAGAAGCCGGTCCCAATTCCTCCAAGGTGCAGCTGATTTTGGACCCGCGTTCTTCTGTGGGCACCATCGTCCAGCGGGCGGAGTCGAGAGTCACTGGCATCGTGCAGGGCGATATGGACAATCCCACCATGCCGCAGATGGTGAACATTCCCAAGAATGCCGATGTGGTGGAAGGGGATGTCATCGTTACCTCAGGCTTTGGGGGTATCTATCCCAAAGGCATCATCGTGGGGCTGGTCAGCAGCCTCAAAAATGATGATGGCGGCCTCCTCAAAATCGGCGTCTTAGAATCGGCCGTGGACTTCCAGAAACTGGAAGATGTGATGGTGATTACGGCTTCGCGTGAAGCACCACCGGAACCCATCAAACCGCCTGTGCAGACGCCAGGAACGGAAACTGACCCCGTAACGGGCGAGCGCATCGCTGATCAGAAGGCGGAGGGGCAGAAATGAGCAATTTCGGCAAACTGGCTGCTTTGGTAGTGGCCCTGTATGTTCTGCAGACTTCATTTTTCCCCCTGATTGCCTACCATGGCATCAGCCCCAACTTCATGCTTCTGCTGACGACATCCTTTGCGTTTTTGCAGGGCATGGAGAAAGGCACCCTGATGGGCTTTGCCACAGGCTTGCTGACGGATCTTGCCACAGGAACATTTTTCGGCGTGCATGCGTTTACCTACATGCTGCTGGGGAATCTGTGCGGCCGTTTTGCCAATCGTGTTTACAAGGAACAGTTTTTCCTGCCGGTGTTCGCATCTTTGGGCATAACTGCGTTAAACTATTTTATTTTGGCGTTACTTATGGTATTATTAGGGTATCGCTTTAATCCAATCAGCAATGTGCAGGTCATGCTTCTGCCCATGCTGATTTACCAGCTGGCGTTTGCCTATCCGGTTCACTTTTTGACCTATCAATTGGATAAGAAACTCAGCACAAAAGAAACAAACTGATTAAGGCACCTGCGGGTGCCTTTTTTATGGGAGAGATACTTTTTGGTCGAAAATGACGAATTTGGCGGCCGACTCAATGTCCTAGGCTGGCTGTCGGTACTCGTAGTGGCTGTGCTTATCGGCCGGGCCGGCTACCTGCAGATTTACGAGGGTGATTATTACGCCCGCTTGGCTGAGGGCAACCGCATCCGCATTATTCCTACCATGGCTCCCCGCGGAACCTTTTTTGACCGCAACGGTGAGCTTTTGGTACAGAACCGTCCGGGCTTTGCGGTTTCGCTGATGCCGGTGATGACCAAGATTGACCCGGTGGTGATCAGCCGTCTGTCGGAACTGTTGAAGGTGCCGGTGGAGGAAATCAACAAGAAAATCGAGGCCCATACGGGCTTTGACCCCATTCGGATTAAGGCGGATGTCACCCCCGATATTGTGACCATTATCGAGGAACAAAAGAATAATTACCCCGGTGTCATCATCGAGGTACAGCCTATCCGCGACTACATGAATAAGGAAGAAGCGGCTCATACCTATGGCTATGTCAGCGAAATCAATGACATGGAGCTCGAAAAGAAAAAGGATGAGGGCTACAAGAGCGGCGATATCATCGGCAAGTTCGGTCTGGAAAAAATCTACGACAAGGAACTGCGCGGTGAAAACGGTGGTCAGCAGGTGGAAGTAGATGTTACGGGCAAGCCAGTGCAGATTATCGGCAACAAGCCACCGACGCCGGGGGATGACCTCTATCTCACCATTGACAAGAATCTCCAGACGGCAGCCGAAAAGGCTGTGGATGAGCAGTTAAAGCTCATTCATGCCAATGCGGCGGCTGTGGTGTGTATGAATCCACAGACCGGTGAGATTCTGGCCATGGTGAGCCGTCCTGCCTTTGACCCCAACCTCTTTGCCCATGGGATTTCCTCAAAGGATTGGAACAAGCTCAACAACAATCCCTACCATCCCATGGACAACAAGGCCATCACTGGTGAATATCCGCCGGGGTCTACGTTCAAGATTATCACAGGTACGGCGGCCCTGACCGAAGGTGTGGTTACGCCAAGTGAGCTCATCATGGACAGCGGTCATCACTGGATTATCCCCAAGGGCAACGCCGAAGGCGAAGCTCTGGGCCTTATCAACTTCCAGCAGGCCATGGCGCACTCCGATAACGTCTATTTCTATGAAATGGGCAATCGTCTGGGCATTGACCGATTGGAAAAATACGCCCGCATGTTTGGATTGGGCAAGATTACCGGCATTGACCTGCCCTATGAGTCGGATGGCCTCGTGGCCAACCGCCGCTACAAGGAGAAAAACTTTGAGGATGGCGACTGGTATCTGTCGGAAACCTTCGACGCCGCCATCGGTCAGGGCTTCAATCTGGTAACGCCGTTGCAGGCCGCTATGGTCATGGGGGAAATTGCCGCTGACGGCAAGCGTTATAAGCCCCATCTGGTCAATCGCATTGTAGGGCCGGATGGCAAGACGGTGCGGGAATTCAAGCCGGAACTTCTGGGGACGCTGGACGTGCCGGCAGAGGACATCCAGCTGGTGCAGACCGGCCTCCACGAAGTTACCAAATACGGTACGGCGGCCAGCATTTTCAGGGGCTTTCCCATTGAGATTGCCGGTAAGACCGGTACGGCGGAAAACCCGCATGGCCGCGACCACGGCTGGTTTGTGGCCTATGGCCCCTTTGCAAATCCCGATATCGTGGTAGCGGTTATCGTGGAACAGGGCGGCTTCGGCTCCCAGTCCGCAGTGCCAATCGGCCGCAAAATCTTGGAGGCCTGGTTCGGCCTCAACAAGCCTCAGCCGGCACAGCCAGCAGATGGGCAGAAAAAACAATAATCAAGTAAGCAAGACTATATTATAGAGAAACGAGGGCAGCCATGAGTGAAGATATTGTAAAAATCAAGGGAACTTCCCTTGGATTACAGCTGAGCTTTGCCCCAGAGGCATCCTTTGAAGATGTGCGGGAGAACCTGAAAAAGAAACTGGAATCCGGTACCACCTTCTTTTTGCGGGGCACATTGGTGCTGATTCCCCGGGATGTGTTCATGGGCAGCGAGCGGGATGAGCTGCAGAGGCTCTTCCATGAGTACGGCCTTATCTGCCGTACGCAAAAGCCCGAACCGGAGGAAACGCCGGAAGCAAAAGAAGCTCCGGCCCAGCCTGCACCCGCGCCGGTACAGACCAGCAGCCAGCCTGAGGAATTAAAGCCGCAGGAGATGGTGGTCATCAACAGGACGCTGCGGGGCGGCCAGGAAATCCGTACCAAATCTTCGGTGCTGGTCTGCGGCAACGTGAATCCCGGCGCCCAGATTATCGCCGGTGGCAGCATTGATATCCGCGGCACCTGCCGGGGAATGGTGCATGCCGGAGCCTATGGGGACAGTACGGCATTTATTATCGCCGACCATCTGATGCCCACACAGATTAGAATCTCAAACCTCATCGCCCGCTCCCCGGACGAGATGGAAAAGACTGACCGCGCCGAACGCGCTTCGATAAAAGACGGTCAAATCGTAATCGAACCAATAGAAAGGCAGGATAAGACAGTATGAGTGAAATCTATGTAGTAACATCTGGCAAAGGCGGTGTTGGTAAGACTACGACAACGGCTAACTTGGGCATGGGACTTGCCATGCGGGGCAAAAAGGTAGTATTGGTGGATACCGATACGGGCCTTCGGAATCTCGACCTGCTCTTAGGTCTGGAAAACCGCATCATGTATGACCTGATTGACGTAACGGAAGGCCGCGTGGCTTATAAGAAAGCCCTGGTGCGCCATAAGAAGTACGACAATCTGTTCCTGCTGCCGACGTCGCAGGTTAAGGACAAGATGGCCGTAAATCCGGAACAGCTCGTAAAGCTCTGCGACGATTTGCGCAAGGAATTTGACTACATCATCATCGACTGCCCGGCAGGTATTGAACAGGGATTCAAGACGGCTATTGCCGCTGCGGATACGGCACTGGTTGTCACCATGCCGGAGATTTCGGCGGTACGTGATGCCGATAAGATTATCGGCGAACTCGGCCGTGCGGACAAGGAAAACATCAAACTCATTGTCAACCGTATTCGTCCGCAGATGGTCGAAGACGGCGATATGCTCGACATGGAAGCCATCAACGACATCCTCTCGCTCGACTGCATTGGTCAGGTGCCGGATGACCTCAAGGTCGTTACCAGCACCAACAAGGGGGAACCCTGCGTAACCATGAACGACAGCGAAGCCGGTCAGGCATACCGCAACATTGTAGGCCGTATGCTCGGCGAGGACATTCCCTTCATGGAATTCCACAAAGACGGCGGCTGGTGGAAACGCTTAAAACGCATGTTCAAACGCTGAGAGGAGGGGTTATATGTTGGACGCATTGATGAAAATTTTTGGCAAAAAAGAAGAAACCGGTAAGATTGCCCGGGATCGCCTGAAGGTGGTACTGATCCATGACCGTGCCAATATTTCCCCGGAGGTTATGGACAATCTGAAGAATGACATCATTAAAGTTATCTCCAATTATATGGAAATCAATCAGCAGGATATGGAAATCAATCTGGCTAATGATGATGATTCTGTAGCTTTGGTAGCCAATATCCCCGTCAGCCGCATGAAGCATGACAAGGGCGAACATTGAGAGAAGATAGACAATCATGACCAAAACGATCTTGCGCCGCACGGACTTAACCCTGCTGGCGGCAACGGCCGGTATCATCATCATGAGTCTGGTGATTATCGGCAGTGCCACGCACATCAATACCCCCGGTGATGAGCGGTATTGGTTCGTGGCCCGGCAGGGCCTCTTTGCGGCGGTGAATATCGCTGTGGCGGCTTTTCTGATGAACTTTGACTACAAGATGTTGCAGGGTTATGGCAACAAGCTCTACATCTTCAATCTCATCATGCTGGTGGCGGTTATGCTGGTGGGGCAGTCGGCCTTGGGTGCGCAGCGGTGGATATCCATCGGGCCAATCAGCATCCAGCCTTCGGAGTTTTCCAAAATCATCATGATCGTATCTCTGGCTACGATGCTGGAGGATCGGGTGGGGAAACTCAACAATCTCCATGAGCTGCTGCCCGTGGCGGCCTATGTGGGCCTGCCCTTCCTGCTGGTCTTGAAACAGCCGGACCTTGGGACCTCGTTGGTGTTTATGGCGATTTTCTTAGGCATGGTCTTTGTCAGCGGCATTAACCTGCGGCTCTTAGGCGGGCTGTTTGCGGCAGGCGTTGCCATGCTGCCGCTGCTCTGGCACTTTTTGAAGGACTATCAGAAGATGCGCATTATGGTCTTTATGGACCCGAATGTGGACCCGCTGGGGTCGGGCTATCATATCATCCAGTCTAAGATTGCCATCGGTTCCGGTATGCTCTTTGGTAAAGGTCTTTTCGAAGGCACGCAGAGTCAGCTGGACTTTTTGCCGGAGAACCACACGGACTTTATCTTTGCCGTGGTAGGTGAGGAACTGGGCTTTATTGGCGTTGTATGTCTGCTGCTCTTGTACCTCGTGGTGCTCTGGCGCGGTGCACAGATTGCCAAGGACGCCAGCGATATGTTCGGCCGCCTGCTCGCGGTGGGCATCACGTCCATGCTGGCCTTCCATGTGCTGGTCAACGTGGGCATGACCCTGGGCATCATGCCGGTTACGGGTATCCCTTTGCCGCTCATGAGCTACGGGGTAAGTTCACTGACTACCAATATCATGGCGATAGCGATATTACTGAATATACAGCTTAGAAAAAAGAAATTAGAATTTTAGGGAAGGCTCCTTTGGGAGCCTTCTCTAAAATTCTACAGGAAAAAGAACTGAATGTGTAAAAGATGTATGGAGGAATTTAACGAAATGGTACAACTCAATCATGAGGTGCTCCAGTCGGTGCTGAAGCCGTCCCGCTATACGGGTGGCGAATGGAATGCACAGGTGAAGGATTGGGATAAGGTTGACTGCACCTTTGCATTGGCGCTGCCGGATGTCTATGAAGTGGGCATGAGTAACTTGGGACTGGCGATTCTCTATGAAATTCTGAACAAGGAAGCAAACATTGCCGCCGAGCGAGTCTATGCGCCCTGGACGGATATGGAAGCGGAGATGCGCAGCCGCAATATCCCGCTGTTCTCGCTGGAAACGAAGCATGAGCTTTCTAAGTTTGACTTCTTCGGCTTTTCCCTGCAGTATGAGATGATTTACTCCAACGTGCTCAATATGCTGGACCTCTCAGGGATTCCCCTTTGGAGCAAAGACCGCGGCGAGGATATGCCCTTTATCGTGGGCGGCGGCCCCTGCGTTTACAACGTAGAGCCCATTGCCGACTTCTTTGACTTCTTTATCGTCGGTGAAGCAGAAGAAGCCATTGTGGAGGTTTCCAAGACTTTTATCGAGTGGAAAAAGGCAGGACGTATGGGCGGACGCCGCGGTTTCCTCGAACGCCTGCTGGTGATTGACGGTATCTATGTGCCGTCCTTCTACGAGCCGAAATATACGGCAGATGGCGACTATGAAAAGCTTGAACCACTGCATGAAAATGCTAAAAGCCTTATCTATAAGCGTGTCTGCAAGAATATGGATGAGACAATGAGCGTGGAGCACCCCTTGGTGCCATCCATGGATATTGTCCATAACCGCGCCATGCTCGAACTCTTCCGCGGCTGCTCCCGTGGCTGCCGTTTCTGTCAGGCGGGTATCTGCTACCGCCCGGCGCGTGAACGCACCGAAGAAAATCTCAAGAAGATGGCCCGAAACTTGGTGGACAGCACGGGCTACAATGAAATGAGTCTGACTTCGCTGTCCTCGGCAGATTATTCCTGTCTGGGCCGTCTGGTGGATGATTTGATGCTCGGCTTTAAGGACGAGGAAGTGAGTTTCTCCCTGCCGTCCCTGCGCATTGACAGCTTCTCCATTGATTTGGCGCATAAGATGCAGCAGGTCAGAAAGTCCGGCCTGACCTTTGCACCCGAAGCAGGCACGCAGAGACTGCGCGATGTCATCAATAAAGGTGTAACTGAGGAAAACCTGATGAACGCCTGCGCTTCGGCCTTCAAGCAGGGCTGGAAGCAGGTCAAGCTCTACTTTATGATGGGCCTGCCGACGGAAACCGACGAAGATGTTATCGGCATTGCCAAGCTCGCGAAGAAAGTCGTTGACCTCTATACGGAAATCAAGGGCAAGCGGGGCGTCAAGGTTACGGTGTCTGTTTCCTGCTTCGTGCCGAAACCCTATACGCCGTTCCAGTGGTTCGGTCAGCTGCCCATTGAAGAATTCCAGCGCCGTCAGGAGCTCTTGAAGGAGCACATCACCGACCGCGCGATTACCTTTAACTACCATGATGCCCGCCTGTCTGTTATCGAGGGTGTGTTTGCCCGCGGTGACCGCCGCTTAGCGAAAGTGCTCTATCAGGCATGGCAGGATGGGGCCAAGTTCGACGGCTGGACGGATTTGTACCAGCATGAAACATGGCTTAAGGCAATGGAAAAATGCGGCATTGATGGTAAGTATTACAGCCAGCGCACCCGCAACTTTAACGAGGCACTGCCCTGGGCGATTACTTCGCCGGGCGTCAATACGGAGTTCCTGCTGCGTGAGTGGCATAAGGCCATGCAGGAGGCACTCACTGAAGACTGCCGCCGTGGCAAGTGCTCGGCCTGCGGCATCTGCCCGAATCTTGGCGTACATGTGATGGATTATGCCAAGGAAGAAGCAGAACGCGGCTATCAGTCGCCGGAACTGCCTGCCAAAGTTCATCGTGACCCTAAGGATTCCGGCCGTCCCCGCACGCTCTATAAATACCGTGCAGAAATCACCAAGGGTGAAGATTTGCGCTATGTGTCCCATCTGGATTATGCCAATATCTTCATCCGCGCGTTCAAGCGTTCCGGCCTGCCCATGGCGTATTCGGAAGGCTTCAACCATCATATGAAGGTCGCCTTTGCTTCGGCCTTGTCTTTAGGCGTGACCAGTGAGGCGGAGTATATGGAATTTGAACTCTTGAAACCCGTCTGCCAGCCGGAGGTCTTTGACAAACTTAAAGCCCAGCTGCCGCCGGGGATTGAACTCAAGGAACTGCGGGAGGTCAAGACCAAGCAGAAGGCCATGATGGCCCAGGCCGATGAGGCAAGATACGCAGCTTATATGCCGCTGCGGGGAGACTTTGTCCTTGCCCAGGCGGCGGTGAAGCGGTACAATGAAGCGAAGGAAGTTCAGTTCCAGCGCGTTACGCCGAAGAAGAAGCGCGATATTGAACTGAAGAAATATATGAAACAGCCAGTGAAAGTTTCGCTTGAGGGGAATATGTTGGTTCTGGCTATTGATATTGCGATTACGGACAGCGGCAGCGTGAAGCCGAGTGAGGTAATTCATGTTCTTGCTGAACAGTTCAGCTTACCAGCCAATCCTGCAGAGGCGAAAATCTGTCGGACAGCCATGCTGGCTAATGGGAAAAGGCTCGTGGAACTTGTATAGTTAGTGCGAGGTACTTTTCTTTGGCGCAAAGAAAAGTACCCAAAAGAAAACGCGGACTGAAATCACATCACGTGATTTACGTCCGCCTGCGCCCTTCCTTGGGCGCTGGGCAACGATAGACATATTGAGTTCGTGGCAGGAAGTAAAGCCTTCCCCTTGAGGGGAAGGTGCCCCGTTAGGGGCGGATGAGGTGGATATACTTTGAGCAGGGGAGGTGAATTGATGAAATCTATTTTAGTAACCGTAGTACCTGAAGAAACAAAACTGGCCATTCTTGAAGACGGTAAGCTATCTTCCATCGAGGTGGAGCGAGCCACGCATTCGCATCTTGTCGGCAATATTTATAAAGGGCAGGTGCAGAATGTCCTGCCGGGGATGCAGGCGGCGTTTGTGGATATTGGTACGGGCAAGAATGCGTTTATGTATATCGGGGATGGGATGCCTGCGGATGTGAAGCAGACCCTTCCTCATTCGCAGAAGATTCATATCGGCCAGCAGCTGCCGGTGCAGATTATTAAGGACGCTATCGGCTCGAAGGGGCCGCGGGCGACTACGCATATTACCCTGCCCGGGCGCAATGTCGTGCTTTTGCCGACGGCGGCTTATATTGGCATGTCCCGGAGGATTGAGGAGGAAGCGGAGCGCAACCGGCTGCATGATATTGCCTCCCGCATCTGTCCGGAAGGGATGGGGCTTATCATCCGCACGGTGGCGGCAGGGGCTACGGAAGAGTCCTTGCGGGAAGATGTGGAATATCTGGAAAAGCTCTGGCATTCCATGATGGCCCGCTTCAAGATGAAGAGCAAGGGTGCCAATCTTCTTTACCGGGATGCAGATTTGATTATCCGCGTTGTGCGGGATAATCTGACGCCGGAAGTGGAGGCCATGTGGATTGACAATCGGGCCGTCTATCAGCGGGTGCGTGATTTTGTGCAGCTGCTGTCCCCGGAACTTACGGAGAAAATCCATTATTATGACAGCCGGGAACCGCTCTTTAAGCATTACGGTATCGAAGAAGAACTGGATAATCTGGGCGGACGTACCGTGGAGCTGAAGTCTGGGGGCTTCCTGGTCATCGACAAGACCGAAGCGCTGACAGTGATTGATGTGAACACCGGCAAGTACACGGGCAGTACCAATCTAGGGGAAACGGTCTATCATGCCAATCAGGAGGCGGCGGAAGAAATCATGCGCCAGCTGCGCCTCCGGGATATCGGCGGCATCATCATCGTGGATTTTATCGATATGGAAAAGGACGAGCATAAGGAACAGCTGCTCGCTCATTTGCGGGAACTGGCCAAGTTTGACCCCACCAAGACCAATATCGTGGATATCACGAGTTTGGGGCTGGTGGAAATCACCCGCAAGAAATCCCGGCAAAACTTAGACAGCATCATCTACAGCGAATGTCCTATCTGTCACGGACGGGGGCGGGTGGAATCGCCGGAGACGGTCAGCATCCGCATTGCCGGAGATATCCGCCGCATGGAGCATAAATCCCATGCAGAGGACGGCTATGAAATCGAAGTCCATGAATCTGTGGCGGAGGAACTGCGTCACAATCAGCTGCTCATGAATCTGGCGGCAGAATTTGCCATGGATATCAAGGTCACGGCCACCCCGGGCATGCATCCGGAAAATTATGTCATATTGCAAAACAGTTAAGAGGCTGAACAAGCCTCTTTTGTTTTTATTACTTTTTGGGAAAAACATTGCTCTTATTTGTCAAAAAAGTTATAATAAACCTAAATGGTTATACTAGCTATGAAGTTTTGCATATAGATTTGAGAAAGAGGCAGGAAATGGATATCAAGGATATGCGGGCGTTTTACGCCATTGTGGAGGAAGGAAATATCAGTCATGCGGCCCAGCGGCTGGATATTGCCCAGCCCGCTTTATCGCGGCAGATGAAACGGCTGGAAACTTCTCTGGGAGTACAGCTCTTTGAACGGGGCAGCCGCCGTATCCGCCTGACCGATGCGGGCCGGGTTATGTACTCCCGCGTGGAGCATATTTTGGGCATGGTGGATGGTACCGTCCGGGAGATTACGGAGATCGGCTCCGGGATTGCCGGTTCTGTCCGCCTGGGCACCATCACTACGTCCGGGGCTTTACTTTTGCCGGAACTTATTTCTGAATTTCATTCCCGCTATCCCAATGTAACCTATCAGATTTGGGAAGCGGAAGGGGCGCGCATTCTGGAACTGCTGGATAACCGCGTAATTGAAATCGGCATTACCCGCACGCAGGTGGATTCCAAGGTTTACGAGTCCATTGTGCTGCCCAATGAGCCGTTAGTGCTCATTATGAACAAGGAGCAGGAAATCGGCGCCGCCAGCGATAAGGTGGAACTTAACGAGCTCAAAGACCAGCCCATCATCATTCCGCTGCGCTGGCAGTCGGTATTCATTGCCAACTGCCGCAAGCTGGGCTTTGAGCCCAACATTGTCTGCGTCAGCGACAGTATCGTACAGGACTTGCTGCTGGCCAAGATGGGGATGGGCATGGCGCTTTTGCCGGTGTCCTCCAAGACCCTTTTGACTGACGGCAATCTCATATATAAAAAGCTGATTGAGCCGGAGATGAGTACCCATACGGTAATTGCCTGGCTGAAAAACCGCACGCTCTCATCCTCCAGTGAACATCTGATTCGTCTGTTCCGGGAAATGTTTCTCGGAGAGAAAGGAGTATAAAGATGGAATTAACGGCTGTGCAAGTGGGACTTAAAAATACGGTTTCTGAGGAAGTTACGGAGGAGAAAACCGCCCGGGCCATGGGCAGCGGCAGCCTGCCGGTTTATGCGACGCCAGCCATGACCTGCCTGATGGAAAAGGCGGCCACGGAAGCGGTGGAAGCTCTGGTGCCGGAGGGCTGGACCACCGTGGGCATCAGCCTTCATGTGGCGCATACCGCAGCGACGCCTGTGGGACTTACCGTGCGGGCGGAAGCCGAGGTTACGGCTGTGGAAGGCCGCAAGATTATCTTCACCGTGCGGGCCTATGATGACCAGGGCGAAATTGGCGTAGGCAGCCATGAGCGTTTTGCGGTAGCCAAGGAGAAGTTTTTGGCCAAGGCCGCAGCGAAAGTACAACATTAAATTTCCATTATAATTACAAGGCAAGGCTTTTCAAACCTTGCCCTTCGTTATATTATATATGTATGTTTAACTTACAGGAGGGGACTTTGTATGGCGAATCCGAAAATTTTTATCGTAGAAGATGAACACCGTATTGCCCGTTTTTTGCAGATTGAACTCGAACATGAAGGCTATGACACGGCTCTTGAGGATAACGGCCGTCATGCCCTGGATAGAATCTTAAAGGGTGGCTTTGACCTGGTACTCTTGGATGTGATGCTGCCGGAGATGGATGGGATGGAAGTTTGCCGCAAGGTGCGGGAGACTTCGGACGTGCCCATCATCATGCTGACGGCTCGCGATGATGTGTCCGATATGGTATCGGGGCTGGATTTGGGCGCGGATGATTACATCACCAAACCCTTCGACATGCAGGAACTTCTGGCCCGCATCCGCCGTGCCCTGCGCAGCCATTACAAGGAAAATCCCAGCGAAGGGGATGAGAACGAGCGCCTGGCCATCAAGGACCTCATCATGATTCCGAGCCGCTATGAAGTGCGGGTCAAGGGTGAGTTTGTGCAGCTCACCAAAAAGGAATATGCCCTGTTGGAATTTTTGCTGCGCAACAAGCGCAATGTTCTGTCCCGTGAACAGATTCTGCAGGCGGTATGGGGCTATGATTACAATGGGGACACCAATGTGGTGGATGTTTATATCCGTTACCTCCGCTCGAAAATCGATGAACGCTATCAGGAAAAATACATCTATACGGTGCGGGGCATAGGCTATGCTGTCAGGGATTAAGGCCTGGCTGCGGCATCCGAAACTGATGTTTGCGCGCCTGCGCTATGCCCAAATCTCCACCAAGATTACCTGCTTTTATGCGGCGGTACTGCTGTTGGTGCTGATTCTCACCAGTACACTGACGGGGTTGGGCGTATTCTTCTCCTTCTACCATCAGGCAGAAGTGGAATTGGAAATCAGCATGAACCATGTGCTGGATGTCATGGAGCAGGGCCGTTCGCTGGATATGGATTTTGGCCGCGATGATTTGGTCCTGCCCGGCGTGGTATTGCGCATAACCGACAGCCAGGGAAAAATCGTCTACGAAAACGACAGTCATTACCCGCCGCTGCGGCGCATTGAGGAACATACGGAAAAAAATCCGCCCTTCTGGGCCAACAAGAATATGCAGGTGGTGCAGCTTCGCAATGCCACACTTTACCATGCGCGCATGGATGTGGAATACCGCGGACAGGTATATAATATGCACTTCTTCCGCACCATCACCGCGGAGAAGCATTTTTTGGAAACCTTGCAGAAAATCCTGTTCCTGATGACGATTTTGGGTTTTTTTCTGGCGCTATTGGCAGGGTTCTTTGTGAGCCGACGCATTTTGCAGCCCATTCGCGAGATGACGGCTACGGCGCGGAAAATCGAAGTGGAAAATATGGACAAGCGCATTGTGGTGCCGCCTGCCCGGGATGAGCTTTCCGAATTGGCGCAGACCTTCAACCATATGCTGGATAGGTTGGAGGGGGGCTTTGAGCAGCAGAAGCGCTTCGTGTCGGATGCCTCCCATGAACTGCGCACGCCGGTGACGGTTATCCTGGGCTATTCGGATTTGCTGTCCCGCTGGGGGCGTGCGGATGAAGCGGTACTGGATGAGGGCATTTCGTCCATCCGCTCCGAAGCCGAGAACATGCAGCAGCTGATTGAAAAGCTCCTGTTCCTGGCCCGGGCTGACCAGAACCGTCAGGTACTGCATAAGGAAAATATCGAACTCAGTGAGCTATTGGAAGACATCATGCGGAAGATGCAGCTCGTGACCAAGAACCACAGTGTGGAGCTGTTGCAAAATGATGATGGCATGATGTATGGCGATTTGGTGACCGTGCGGCAGATGTTCCGCATCTTCCTGGATAACAGCACGAAGTATACGCCCCAGGGCGGCCGTATCACGGTGAAGTCCGAACGGGTGGAAAATGAGGACGGGCTGTTTATGCAGGTGGCGCTGGCCGATAACGGCATTGGCATTGACAAGAAAGACCAGCAGAAGGTCTTTGAACGGTTCTATCGGGTGGATACTTCCCGTACCAAGGCGCAGGGCGTCAGCGGAACCGGGCTGGGGCTATCCATTGCCAGCTGGATTGCCCAGCAGCATGACATTGAAATCCGGCTTGAAAGTGAGCTGGGCAAGGGAACGACCATCTACTTACAAATACCGTTGGTATCTTAAATATGAAAAGACCTCGAAACCCTCTGCAAAGGGCTTCGGGGTCTTTGTTTGTATAAAGCTGCTCTGTAACTGCAGATAGAAAAATGAGCGGCAGAGGGATGGCACAGGAGGAAATTGCCGATGGCTGGCGAAGAAGTCATTACGGTAAAAGCTTGAACCGCTTGATGATGCTGGCTGGGGATAGCGTGTGTCAGAACAGGAAAAATGAAGAAGGGGATGAGAGGATGAGCAAGAAGACCTTGTGCCGCCTGCTGCTTTTTATTGTACTGGTGGGCGGGTTGGTTGCAGGCTGTTCCGGGATAAAGCTCACACAGGGAAACTGGGTCGTTTCCATCTATATGTGTGGCTCGGATTTGGAGTCAGAGAGTGGTTTTGCCTCAGCTGACCTGAAGGCCTTGCAAAGCATACCACTTCCGGAAAATGTGAAGTTCGTCATTCAGACCGGTGGTGCAAAAAAATGGCAGACCCCAGGCATACCGGAAAATGAATTGGCCCGTTATGTTTATGACAGCAGTGGTTTTCATGAGGTAGAACGACTGCAGGATGCCAGCATGGGGGATGAAGAAACACTGGAGGCCTTTCTGCGCTTTAGCAAGGAGCGTTACCCTGCGGACCATCGGATGCTCGTCTTTTGGGACCATGGCGGTGGCAGTTTAGGCGGCTGCTGCTTTGATGAAAAATATGAAACGACACTCAGCCTGAATGATTTACGGCAGGCGCTGCAGAGTGTAGAAGAAAATAATCCGAAGAAGCCGGCTTTTGAGCTCGTGCTGTTTGACACCTGCCTGATGGCGAGCATCGAGACAGCGAACACTCTGTACGGTTTTGCGCGTTACATGGCGGCTTCGGAAGAACTCATGCCGGGAACAGGCACGGACTATGTCGGCTGGGCAGGAGCTTTAGCGAAAGACCCGGGCATGGACGGGAAAAAACTGGGGACGGTTATCTGTGAAACTTATCTGCCGCATTGCGAGCGCCATGAAGCGGATGATATGGCAACCTTATCCCTGATTGATTTGGGGCAAATGCCTGCCTTGAATGACGCTTACGAAAAAATGGGGCAGGAAGCATTGAAACTGTCCCAGGGAAATCCGCGTCATTTTTTCACCACGTATGACCGGGTGGCTGGCGGCGTGGAAAATTATGGGCCGAATGACAGCGAAGACTATACCAATATGGTGGATTTGGGCTCTTTGGCAGACGGCATGGCCGAACTCAGCACAGCACCAGCTTTCGTGGAGGCGCTGGATAAAGCTGTGGTATGCAAGACGGCGGGCCCCTATCGTAAATATGGTATGGGCTTGTCCGGCTATTACAGCCTCTATGGCGGTTTGGATTCGTGGCAGATTTACTCGTCCCTGACAGGAGTCAGCAAGGCATTCTCCAAGCTCTATCACGATATGCTTTCCGGCAGTGGCGATGGTACACCCTGGTTTTATTTTGATGTCGAGAAGATAAAACATGCGCATATTGTTCTTAATGAGAACAATATGGCCACTATCGCCCTTTCGCCGGAAGATGCCAATGCCATCAGTCAGGCCGATTTTCTGCTCTGTTCCTATGATGCGCAGGGAAGAGAGATTTATCTGGGCAGTGATGATAAAATGAAGGCCGATTGGGAGCGTGGCGTATTTCAGGAGAATTTTGATGGGAAGTGGCCAGCCTTGAATGGTCATGTGTTATCGTTCTATCTCAGCGAACAGCAGCAGGATTATAATCTTTACTATTCCTACATTCTGCTTAACGGGCAGAAGTGCTATCTAACCGCTGGCTATGATTTCACGAAGGACGAATATGAGATACTCAGCATTCACCGCGTTTTGAAAAATGGTTGGATGGACAGGCAAAATCTGAACTTGAAAGCTGGTGACCAAATCATACCGCTGTTCTTCAATGATGAGGGAGAGGAAGTGAAAGGCACGACGTTCCAGTTGGCAGGTGAGCCTGTTTTGCGAGACGAGCCGCTCGCAAATGGGACCTACGCGTTTGCATTCCGTTTCACGACTGCGCGGAATGAGTCCGTTGTTTCGGAGACGATTCATTTTGTAATTCAAAACGGGGGAATGACGGTGACAAAATAAACCGTGAGAAAATATTTTTTGCATCCTTGCAGGTGTTTTCCAATTTATGACGAATAATGTATAATATGCGATTGTGAAGGAGGTGTTAATGATGGCAGATTGTATTTTTTGCAAGATTGCGGGCAAGGAGATTCCGTCTACGGTAGTCTATGAAGACGAGACCGTGCTGGCATTCAAGGATTTGGAACCGCAGGCCCCTGTGCATGTGCTCGTGATTCCGAAAAAACACGTGGAAAGCGTGGCAGCATTAAAGGCTGAAGATAAAGAACTGGCAGCACATATTCTGGTCGATGTGATTCCGCAGATTGCACGCGAGTTAGGGGTAGCGGAATCCGGTTTCCGTGTAGTTGCCAATACGGGCGATGAAGGCGGTCAGACCGTAAAACATCTGCATTTCCATCTCTTAGGCGGTCGCTCCCTGCAATGGCCCCCAGGCTGACGATTTGTGTGGATTTGTGTTGACAGGCTCGCTACCTTTATTGTATAATATCGTGGTGTAGTTTTAGAAACACAAACTCCCATGTTAAGTGGAGGGGGGGAAAAATAGATGGCAAACGAAATTAAAGTTGGTAAAAACGAATCAATCGATAGTGCTCTCCGCCGCTTCAAGCGTATGTCCCAGAAAGCTGGTACTCTGGCTGAAGTGAGAAAACGTGAACATTACGAGAAACCGAGCGTTCGCCGCAAGAAGAAATCTGAAGCAGCTCGTAAACGCAAGTTCAGATAATTTGCGCGGGACACCTGCAAGTCGTAAGATTTTCAGGTGTCTTTTTGTTATATGGATTTATATTACAGGAGGATTAGAAAAATGTCGTTAAAGGAACAGCTTACTGCTGACATGAAAGAAGCCATGAAGAATAAGGAAAAGGAACGTCTGGCCGTTATCCGTATGGTGCGCGGTGCTATCCGCCAGCAGGAAATTGACGGACAGAAGGAACTCGGCGAGGAAGATGTAATCGCGGTTATCAGCAAGGAAGTAAAGATGCGCCGTGATTCCATCGAAGAATTCCAGAAGGGCGGTCGTGAGGATTTGGTGGAAAAGACGCAAGCGGAAATCGATGTGCTCCTGCCGTATTTGCCGGCTCAGCTTTCCGAAGACGAAGTGCGTGAACTCGTGAAGGCTGCGGTGGAACAGACCGGAGCTGCTACGCCGAAGGATATGGGCAAGGTTATGGGCGTGCTGATGCCGAAGGTTAAGGGGCGCGCTGATGGGAAGATGGTTAATACCATTGTGAAGAGCTTCTTGCAGGGATAACATCATAGTGCTAAGGCGCCAGCGGGACTGATAATATTTTTCCTTCGCCATAGACAAGCTTGTCAAAAGCTACGGAAAAACATCATCAGTCCCGCTGGCTTAGGTCGTGCATAACAAAGAGGTGTTAAGGCGCCCGTGGGGGCTGGCAGTATTTTTCCTCCGCTGAGACAGGCTTGTCAAACGCTACGGAAAAACACCGCCAGCCCCCACGGGCTTAGGTTGTATGTTACATAGAGGTGCTAAGGCGCTCATGGAGGCTGGCAATGCTTTTCCTTCGCCATAGACAGGCTTGTCAAAAGCTGCGGAAAAACATCATCAGTCTCCATGAGCTTAGTACGATGCAGTAGCTTCGCCTAGGCAGGACTTTTTACAGGCTATGTGGAAATATTTTGCAAGGGGGTGAGTATATGGATATGGTGGTAGGTATGCCGGTGGTGCAGATGCTCTTGCTGGCGATTATGTTTCTGGCCATTATGGTGGAGATTAAGACTGGTGGCTTGGGCGCAGGGATATTGCTGGGGCTGGTAGCCGCTGGTGTCTTTTGGGGCAGTCAGTATGTGAAAGGGCTGGTGTCTCTGTATCAGATTGCCATCTTTATGGGCGGTATTCTCTGTATTATCGTGGAAATGCTGCTGCCTACGGTGGGGCTTTTGGCTGGCCTGGGTGTTGCCGCTATGCTCTACAGTGTGGTGCTGGCACTGGGCGGAGATATTCATGCGCTCTATGCCATGCTGATTTCCTTTGTGGCGGCGATTGTGATTTTTGCACTTATCGTTAAACGTCTGCCTTCGAGTAAACTTTGGAATAAGGTGGTGCTGAAGGATGAATCGCGTTCGGAACGCGGCTTTGTCAGTGCGGCACCGCGGGAGTCACTGCTGGGAGCAGTTGGCGAAGTGCTCACGGAGCTGCGTCCTTCCGGCAGTGTGCGGCTGAATGGCAAACCTGTAGATGTGGTTTCCGAAGGGGCTTTTGTGCCGAAAGGTGTACAGGTTCAAGTCGTGGCCGTCGAAGGAAACCGGGTAGTTGTGCGACAGATTTAAGGAGGTTTTGCATTTATGAGTGGTTTGATTGGAACAGGTTTTTTGTTAGTCCTGATTATTGCATTTATCATGGTGTTCCTGCACTTTGTCCCCATTGGACTTTGGATTTCTGCTTTGGCAGCCAATGTGCGGGTGGGCATTATGACTTTGGTTGGTATGCGCATGCGCCGCGTACCGCCTAACAAGATTATCCTGCCGCTGATTAAGGCTAATAAAGCTGGTCTTGATGTGGCCGTTAATCAGCTCGAAGCTCATTACCTGGCGGGCGGTAACGTGGATAAGGTTGTGGATGCCCTTATCGCGGCGCACCGTGCGCAGATTCCTCTGCCTTTTGAACGCTCCGCGGCTATCGATTTGGCCGGCCGTGATGTGCTCGAAGCCGTGCAGATGAGCGTTAATCCGAAGGTTATCGAAACGCCGGTGGTTTCTGCTGTAGCGAAAAACGGTATCGAACTCAAAATCAAGGCGCGTGTTACCGTGCGCGCTAATATTGACCGTCTGGTCGGTGGTGCTGGTGAACCGACGATTATCGCCCGCGTTGGCGAAGGTATCGTCACAACTGTAGGTTCCTCCGAAAGCCATAATGATGTGCTGGCTAACCCGGACGATATTTCCAAGACCGTACTGGGCAAGGGCCTTGATGCCGGTACGGCGTTTGAAATCCTCTCCATCGATATTGCTGACGTGGATGTAGGCCGCAACATCGGTGCAGAACTGCAGACCGATCAGGCTGAAGCCGACAAGCGCATCGCACAGGCCAAAGCCGAAGAACGCCGTGCGATGGCTGTGGCCAAAGAGCAGGAAATGAAGGCCTACACGCAGGAAATGGAAGCAAAGGTCGTCGAAGCACAGGCCGAAGTGCCGCATGCTATGGCACAGGCTTTGCGGGAAGGCAAGCTCGGGGTTATGGACTACTACAACCTCAACAATGTGCAGGCCGATACGGATATGCGCAACGCCATCAGCACGAGCAGTGCGGGCAGCAAATTGCAGGCGCCGTCGGCACCGGTAAAATAAGGAGGGGTACTTATGGACTCCTTTTGGGTCATAGTCCTCTTTATTCTCTTTGCCATCTTTTCTGACCGCAAGGACAAGAAAAAGCCGGTGCCCAAACGCCGGATACCGGATTTCCCTCAGCGCCCCTTGCCGGATATTCCGCAGCCTAAACAGGAGCGCATAAAAATTGAAATCCCGGAACTGCGCGGTGCCCCGCCCCTGCCTGACATCCAGACAACGGCAGAAGTGGAAACACAGGATGCGATTCGGGCTCAGCAGGAACGCTATCAGGAAATGCTGCGCCGCAAGAAAAAGCAGCGGGAACAGGCAGAGAAACGTGCAGAAAAAAAGCGGACCGCACAAGCACAAGCTCCGCAGAATACGGTGACGTTAAGTAATTTGCAGCAGGCAGTTATCTGGTCAGAAATTCTCGGCAAGCCAAAAGCAAAACGCTAGTTTGCCGGTCAGTTCGTGCTAAAGGTATCCCGTTTATACGTGGTCAGGGGGGTGAACGGGGAGTAATTTTTCTGTTTTCCGCTAAACGACCCCCTCGTAAAGGCAAGCTGTCCAGTTACCTGCGCCGGGCAGGCCAACGGCGCTGCTTTCAGCGTGTTTTCTTAGCCTTTTCTTATCGGGGCCGGCCTTCACTGCGTTCAGGCAGTCGCTCCCTACAGAAAAATCACTCCCCGTTCGCCCCAAGCTACGGATTAGGCAAGCAGCGAGAACTCGTTACTCCCGCAACAAGAACATCGATGTACTTGTTCCTTGTCACCGTGAAGATGCCAGCTTATACGGACATCGCTTAGGGCGGAGGTGGTGATGCTTTTCGCCGTAGAACGACTGTCCGAACGCAGTGAGGACTGGCCCACAAACGGTAGTTCCTGGACATTGAGTTGAACATACGCGCCGCCGGTCTTGCCCGGCGCAGGCAGCTAAAAGCCCATAAATTTACTTGTGGGTCATTTAGTGCAACGGCGAAAAGTATTACCACCTTCGCCCAAACTGAGCTGTAACAACTAAAAAGTAATCTCGCAATAACATCGACAAACTGCAATTTACTAAAAGTCCGTTGACACTTTTTGTCAGCGGACTTTTTACGTTAAGGGAAATTTCCCCATTCTCTTTGTCTCAAAGCAGTGCGTGAAGATGTTCTATCTTAAATCTCCATTAAAATCCTCCCCAGCCCTTGCATTTTCACGCAATAAAGTTGATAATAGAGTATATGTGTCCTGTAATGGAGGGATTCTATGAAACGTATTTTCTTCTATATACATTTACTGCTGTTGACAACTTTATGTCTGCTCCTGCCCATCTCCGCGGCTTCGGCTGCTGAGGATGACTTCAGCGAGCGTATCAGCGGCATGGCCGAAATCACTGGCATTCGTGACAGCTTTAACGGGGATAAGACCCGTATTGTCATCGATGCTACCAAGCCCGTAAAATACAAAAAAATGGTGCTGTCCGGCCCTGACCGTGTGGTGGTGGATATAGAAAATGCCTGGTTGTCGCCGAAGGTGGACAAACACATCCATATTGACAACCGCTTTGTAGGGGGCGTAAAAATCGCCCAATTTGACCCCAAAACTGTTCGCGTGGTGGTAGAGACTAAGGTGGGCAAAAACAATTACAATGTCTTTGCACTGAGCAGCGGCAAAACACCCGGCCGCGTTGTCATGGACTTTGGCAATCTGACCGATTCGGATGACGCACAAATTGACATGTCAAAAACAGGCTCGCATCCGTCCACGCCGAAAACAGAACCGGCGAAACCAAGTACCTCGCCCGAACCTGTAGAAAAACAGGAACCTGCTGGTGGGGAAGACATGGATGGTGAGCTGGCAGGCATCACCGGCCTGAAAGGCCGTATAATCGTCATTGACCCCGGTCATGGCGGCAGCGACTCCGGTGCTATCGGCCCCACGGGGGTTATGGAAAAGAGCGTGACCCTGCGGGTGTCCAACGAACTCAAGCGCCTGTTGGTAAAAGAAGGCGCTACGGTTTATATGACCCGCAATGCCGATATCGAAGTGTCCAAGAAGCGGGCCAAGGCTACGGACATTGAAGAACTGCAGGCCCGCTGTGATGTGGCTAATGCCAAGAAAGCCGATATTTTTGTTTCCATTCATATGGATTCCTTTACCAACAATGCGGCGAAAGGTACCACAGGCTATTATTATTCCCTGGGGGACAAGCGTTCCCGCAAGCTGGCGGATAAGATTCGGGCTGGCATCGTTGACCAGTTGGGCACCCAGAGCCGAGGCACTCAGAGCAGCAACTTCTATGTGGTGAAGCATACCGATATGCCGGCTACACTGGTGGAAGTTGCCTTTATCTCCAACGAGAGCGAAGAGAAAATGCTCGACAGCGAAGAGGGCATTCGCAAAGCTGCCCAGGGCATTGCTGATGGCATTGCCGATTACTTTGGCTGAGAAAAAATTACCCTGTAAGACGTAAGGATAGAAAGGATTTTAGAAAGACCAATGGAAGACCAGAAAAAAGAATTGACCCAGGCAGAAACTCTTGCCCAGATGATGGAAGCGGATATGGAGGAGCGCAAGAAGGCCCTCTATCGTCACAAGATGCCGGAAAAGAACACGCTGAAGGACATGCTGAACGCCATGACCAAGGCGGAGCTCGACGATATCCGCTACAACCTCAATATCAGCGGCGCCAGCTCCCTCAAGAAGGCAGAATTGGCAGAGAAGCTGGCTCCGGAAATTTTGAAGTTTGCCCGCATCTGGCTGCCCTCTATTCTTTTG
Organism: Pseudoselenomonas ruminantium; assembly: GCA_015058625.1. Lineage (GTDB taxonomy): Bacteria > Bacillota > Negativicutes > Selenomonadales > Selenomonadaceae > Selenomonas_A > Selenomonas_A ruminantium_N. The sequence goes on from SVCA01000015.1 coordinate 32,911, forward strand.
GAAGAATACGAATGCTTCCAGCATTTCATTCTCGAAAAGGGCAAGAGTGCCAAGCTACGGGATGATGATGTGCGTCTGGACTATCTTCGCGGGCTGGGCCTCTTGTCCTGCGGTAAGGATGGGGATAAACTTATCTGGTATATGCCGAAGGAAATCCGGGCTGAATTCAAGAAGCTGGATTCTCCGAACTTTGAGGCGCTTGCGACCATGAACACGGAGATTACCCGCCTGACGGCCGGGTATCTGTTCTACTATGGTTATATGGATTATGAAACCCTCTATACCAAAGTGGCCGGGCAGCTGGAAGCAGACCAGCGGGAAAATCTGTCCTTCAAGGACTTTGTGGGCGTAATGCTTAACGCTTCCTGCTGGACGAATACCATTGTGGCACTGCCGCAAGGTGTGAAGTATTATACGCTGATTGATGAGAATGCTCTGGAAGATGAACAGCGCAAGCACAGCAATCTGGACTATGCAGAATTTGGCTACAAACAGCTTTTTGAAGCAGGTGCCAATAACCATATTGATGCGACTAATGAGTACAAGGATTTGGCGCAGTTCTTTATGAAGGAGCATGGCTGTGATGTGCTCAAGGCTGCGGATATCGTTGGCGAAATCTTTATCCTGCTGCAGAATGGCGGTTCCATGCAGGAAGCTGCTGAATATCTGGAACAGCTGGGCATGATGGAGGACGAGGCTAAGATGAAGGCTGTGGTGCCTCTGCTCATTGCCTACAATAACGAAACCCATCTCTGGCCGCTTAAGGGTCATACCCCCAGCGAACTTTTTGCCAAGAGCGGTGTGGGTCAGGTGATTCCCTTTGCGGAAGTACGCCGTCAAAAGGCGGGCCGCAATGACCCTTGTCCCTGTGGCAGCGGCAAGAAGTATAAGAACTGTTGCCTGTCTAAGGATGAAAACTGATGAAACAGACCTTTGGTTACAAGGCAAAAGCACGGCAATTCTTTGTGGTGCTTTTGCCCATCTTTATAACCCAGTTGTCGTTAATGGCAACAGGGTTTTTTAATACGGTAATGGCCGGACATATCAGCCAGCAGGATTTGGCGGGCGTGGCCGTGGGGGTTAATCTCTTTATGCCCTTTTTCGGCAGTTTCTTAGGGATAATCTCGGGGCTGACGCCGACCATTTCGCAGCTTTATGGCGCGGGAAAGCAGGAAAAAATCGGCTTTATCGTCAAGCAGGGCTTTTATTGGGCTCTGGCTTTAGGCGTGGGCTTTGTGTCTTTGGGCTGGCTGGCGGTTCCCTATATTCTGCCGCTCCTGAATTTGGAGCCGCGGGTGGAATACATCACGAGTCATTATCTGATGTTCATTTCGCTCGGGATTATTCCCATCTTTATCTCCTCGGTGCTGCGCAACTTTATTGATGCCCATGGGTACACGCGGCTGACGATGTGCGTGACCATGTGTACGGTGCCGACCAATATTACGTTGAATTATATCTTCATGTATGGCCTTTTTGGTCTGCCGGCGTTTGGCGGTATCGGTGCAGGCATTGGCTCGGCGGTGACGTTGACGCTGAATCTGATTTTGAACATCATCGTGGTCAGCCGCATGCATCCCTTCAAGGATTATCATGTGTTCCGCCACTGGCCGGGGATTCATCTGGCCGAGTGGAAAAAGCAGCTTGGCGTAGGGATTCCCATCGGTGCGACGATGTTCTGTGAGCAGAGTATCTTCGGTGCGGTGGGGCTGTTTATGACGGCTTATGGCACGGCGATTGTGGCGGCGCATCAGGCGGCGATGAACTTTACCACGATTGTCTATATGGTGCCGCTCGCGGTGAGCATGACATTGACCATTCTGGTCGGGTATGAGGTCGGGGCAAAACGTCTGGATGATGCGCGGCAGTACATCAAGCTTAGCCGTTATCTGACCTTTTTCAGCGTGGGCACATTGGCTTTGTTCTTAACGCAGTTCCGCGATGAAATCGCTGCGCTTTATACCAGCAGTACCGAAGTGCAGCCGATACTTGCTGTGTTTTTGATTTACGCGGTCTTTATGCAGTTTGCCGACAGCATCAATGCGCCGCTGCAGGGGGCATTGCGCGGATTTAAAGATGTTCATGTGACCTTTATGCTCGCGGTGCTCTCGTTTTGGATTATCGGCCTGCCCCTGGGCTGGGGAGTGGCAAAATATACCGCTATGGGGCCGTATGGGTACTGGATTGGGCTGATTGCGGGGATTGTTATTGGTGCGGTATGTCTGGAAGTAAGACTGCGGCAGGTGCAAAGTAAGTTCAGTCGATTATGATTACCACGATTGGGTTCGAGGTGTAAGACGCGGCAGGCGGGGACTGGCTGCCGCTTACGTTCGCTATTTATTGCTTATTGTGAGGATGTTGATTAAATTTTCTATACAATATTTTCAATACATAAGTGCCGTGTTATAATACAATCGTTGCCACGGCCTTCGTCAAAGGTTAATCCGGCGGGGAAGGAGGTAACGGTCAATGCATCTTCGGGAATTTCTGACATCTGTGTTGGCAAGTGTTATCGGTAGTATTACTATTGAGCTTGTCAAACACTGGCTAGGCTGGTAGTCAGCAGCCAATCGTGGCAGATAGCCATTGGTACTCCCTGCAATCGTCAGCAGAAGAACATAAGAAAAAGCCCCAATGTTGGTTTCGTCAGGCCAACGGGGCTTTTTCTATTTGGTAAACAAATGCATCTTCGTTTGCTACGATAATTGTAACACTAGCCATTAAGGTTGGCAAGATTTATTTTCTGTGTAGTACAAAACTTGTGGATAGGCGTGTCAGAAGATAGTGTGCGAGAGCAGAAATGAAAAAATTTTGCCTGCTAGGCTGTCTTTGCGGTATACTTACAGGGAATAAAACTGTGAGGAAGTCGTATATATGATAATAAACATAGAAAATTTTACGAAAAGTTATGGCGAGAAGAATTTGTTTTCCGGCGTGAATTTCAGTATGGATGCCGGGGATAAGGTCGGGATTGTCGGTGTGAACGGCACGGGCAAGAGTACGTTTTTGAAGGCGGTGGCGGGACTGATTCCTGTGGATGCGGGGGAAATCACCACCATGCGGGGGCTGCGGATTGAGTATTTGGCGCAGGACAAGGTCTTTGAACCGGAAAATACGGTGCTCATGGAAGTGTTCCGCGGGATGTCGCCTTTGATGCAGGCTTTGCGGGGCTATGAACTGGCGATGGCGGTGGTGGAGAAAAATCCGCAGGACAAGGAAGCGCAGCAGGAAATCATGCGCCATACGGCGGTGATTGATGAGCATGACGGCTGGCAGCTCGAAGGTGCGGCCAAGACGGTACTGACGAAGTTAGGCATCCGCGATTATACCGCCAAGGCAGGCACGCTCTCCGGCGGTGAACAGAAGCGGCTGGCTTTGGCAACGGCACTCATTCAGCCCTGCGATTTATTGATTTTGGACGAGCCGACCAATCACTTGGACAGTGAAACCATTGGCTGGCTCGAAGAATATCTGCGCGCCTTTAAGGGGGCCATCCTCATGGTGACGCATGACCGCTATTTCCTCGATAATACGTCCACGAAGATTTTGGAACTCGACAAGGGCAATGCCTACACTTATACGGGGAACTATTCGGAGTATCTGGAACAGAAGGCTGCGCGTCTGGAACGGGAGCAATCGACGGAAGCCAAGCGGCAGAATTTCCTGCGCAATGAGTTAAAATGGCTGCGCCGTGGAGCACAGGCACGCTCAACAAAACAGAAGGCGCGCATTCAGCGCTATGAGGAAGTCAAAGCGCAAAGCGTAAATATCGACAACAGCACGGTGGAAATCGGTTTGGCCGGCAGCCGTCTGGGGCGCACGGTTATTGAACTTGACCATGTGCATTATGAAGTGGACGGGCGCACGATTGTCAAAGATTTTACCTATACCGTGCTGCGCAATGACCGTGTTGGTATTCTAGGCTCAAATGGAACAGGTAAGACAACCTTACTGAATATCATTGCCGGACAGCTGGCGCCGACTTCCGGCACAGTAACCATTGGTCAGACGGTCAAAATCGGCTATTTTGCCCAGCGGGCGGTGGATATGGACGAGCGTCTGCGGGCCATTGAGTATGTAAAGGAAGCCGCGCATTTTATCACGCTGGCAGATGGCACGAGGATTTCGGCATCACAGCTCATGGAGCGTTTTTTATTCCCCGGTGATTTGCAGTGGACGCCGATTGGGCGGCTGTCCGGTGGCGAGAAGCGGAGGCTTTACCTGCTGCGGGTATTGATGGAAGAACCAAATGTCTTGTTGCTCGACGAGCCGACCAACGATTTGGATATTGAGACCATGGCGGTGCTCGAGAGTTTTATCGATGACTTCAATGGCGCTATCATCTTTGTATCCCATGACCGTTTCTTTGTGGACAGGCTGGCGAATAAAGTCTTTGCCTATGAAGCTGATGGCAATCTGCGCATGTATGCGGGCGGCTATTCCTATTACAAGGAAAGGCTGGCTGAGGAAACTGCGCAGGCTGAAGCCATTGCAGAACCTGCCGTGAAGAAGCCGAAAGACAAGCAGGCAGCCGAGGAAAAGACGGCGCCGCCTGCCAAGCGCAAGTTCACGTTCAAGGAGCAGAAGGAGTACGCGGAAATCGAAGGTATTATCGCCAGTAAGGAAGGGGAACTGAAGGTCGTGCAGCTGCAAATGGCGGAAAACGCCACAGACTTTGGCCGCTTGAATGAACTGGCCAAGGAAGAAGCACGTCTCACCGCGGAAGTGGAACAGCTGATGGAGCGCTGGGAATATCTCGAAGAAATTGCATTGGAACAGGAATAACGCAGAAAATGACTTGTCAATTTGACAGGTCATTGTACTATGAAATTTTTGCGAGTCAAGCCGATAGGCGCAGAATCGCTTAGATTTCGTGTAAGGGCGTAGTGCAAAACATTGTTTTGCACGGAGTTTTCTTTACAGGGTGACAGTTATTGTGTATAATCTAATGTATTAACACTTTACGACACTAAAGGAGTAAGATATATGGAACAGCTCGTTCACACCTTCCTGCTGATGCTGGAAGGTACGGAAATTACACTGGAAATATTCTTTGTCACCCTGATATTATCCTTGCCTATTGGTATGCTGGCGGCCTTGGGACGCTTGTCGAGCTTCAAGCTCATCAGCCGCGTGGTGGAGTTTTATATCTGGATTATGCGCGGCACGCCGCTTATGTTGCAGCTGCTGTTTGTTTACTTTGCCCTGCCGATGATTGGCATACGCCTGCCGGATATCGCGGCGGCTTTGCTCGCTTTTACGCTTAACTATGCCGCTTATTTTGCAGAGATTTTCCGTGCCGGCATTCAGGCTGTGCCCAAGGGGCAGTATGAAGCGGCCAAGACGCTCGGCATGAGCTATCCGCAGACCATGCGCCGCATCATTTTGCCGCAGGTTATCCGCATTGTGCTGCCGCCGGTCAGCAATGAAACCATCAATCTGGTCAAGGATACCTCGCTCGTGTACATTCTGGCCATGAATGATTTGCTGCGGGTGGCTCGTACCATCGTGCAGCGGGAATTTGACATGACGCCGTTCCTGTTTGCGGCTATCTTCTATTTAGCGATGACTTTTGTCCTGACTTGGGGCTTTAAGAAATTGGAGGCATATTATGGCAAATACTAATACAGGCGAAGTCATGCTGAAGATGACGGATATATACAAGGCTTATGAGGAAGTGGAAGTCTTAAAGGGCATTGATATTGAAGTGCGCCGTGGCGAAGTGCTGGCGATTATCGGCCCGTCCGGTTCCGGCAAGAGCACCCTCCTGCGCTGCATCAACAAGCTCGAAACCATCGACAAAGGCAGCATTGCCATCAAGGATAAATTCCTCGTACAGACAAAAGATGGTGACGCCGTTTATGCCAGCGGCAGGGAAGAACGGGAAATCCTGGCCTCCACGGGTATGGTGTTTCAGCAGTTCAATCTTTTCCCGCATATGACGGTATTGGAAAACTTACTGGAAGCGCCCATGCAGGTAAAGGGCTTGAAGCGCAGTGAAGTGGAACCCTATGCGCGGGAACTGTTGGAAAAGGTGGGACTGTCTGACAGAGCCGATTACTATCCGTCACAGCTTTCTGGCGGTCAGCAGCAGCGTGTGGCGATTGCCAGAGCTTTGTGCATGAAGCCGGACATTATGCTCTTTGACGAGCCGACATCGGCCCTTGACCCGGAACTTACAGGAGAAGTGTTGAAAACCATGCGGGAGCTTGCGGCCGAGCATATGACCATGGTTGTAGTGACCCATGAAATGGCCTTTGCCCGGGAAGCGGCCAGCCATGTTATCTTTATGGCGGATGGCAATATTGTCGAAGAGGGAGAACCTGCGGCTTTCTTTGCCGAGCCCAAGGAAGAACGCACCAAGGCATTCCTGCAGAATATGCTCTGAGGGACAAAGATAAACAATGACAAACGCGCAGAAATGTAGTACAATTATAAAATGCGTGAAACGCCATAAAGACTATGTTTTGTAGGTGATAAATGTGTCAAACCCCATGTTTGATGTAATACAGAGTGATTTGGATGTGCTGAATGAGGGGCTGATCGGGGCAGTTTCCTCTCCAGTGGCGCTGGTTAACGAAGTGGGCACCCATCTCGTTACCGCCGGGGGTAAGAGGATTCGCCCCGCTCTTTGCCTGTTGGCGGCCAGAGGCAGCAAAGAGTTTTCCTTGGAAAGAATTCTGCCCTTGGCGGAAGCCTTGGAACTTATCCATACGGCTTCTTTGGTGCATGATGATGTGATTGATGAGGCGGATACCCGCCGGGGTGAACCCACGGCTAATGCCAAATGGGACAATCAGATTGCGATTCTGGGCGGGGACTATATCTTTGCCCGGGCATTTTCCCTGATTGCCGAAGGCGGTTATGGGGATTATGTCGCCAAGCGTCTCGCAGAGCTGGTGTGCAATCTCAGCGTGGGGGAAATCATTCAGGACCATACGGTGTATCAGGCTGTCAAGGACTTGGATAATTACTACGAGCGCATTCAGAAAAAGACGGCGGATTTTCTGGAAATCTGCTGTGAATTGGGCGGCTTGGTGGGCGGCCTGCCGGAAGAAGATACGAAAAAACTGGCGGAATACGGTCATTGCATAGGCATGGCGTTCCAGATTACGGATGATGTGCTGGATATTATGCAGACATCTGAGCAGATTGGCAAGCCTGCGGGTAATGATATCCGTCAGGGCATTGTGACGCTGCCGGTTATCCATGCCCTCAATGTAAGTGCTGATGCAGAAGAATTGGCGGAGATTGTCACCAATCCCGAAATGACCGGGGAAATGGTGGAGCGTGCCTTGGAGATTGTCCGGATGACGGATGGCGTGGAAGTGGCCAAGGCAAAGGCTGACGAATATTTAGAACGGGCCCGTCAGGTCATTCCGGCGGATTTGCCTGCGGAAATTAAAGATGCTTTTGTACAGGTGGCAGATTTTATCGGCGACCGTGATTTTTAAGCGGAAATGATGAGAGGAGATTCACCATGTTTGGAATCGGTGTACCAGAACTTATCCTGATATTGATTGTGGGCCTTGTGGTCTTCGGCCCGGGAAAGCTGCCGGAAATCGCCCGCTCATTGGGAAAAGGAATGCGCGAGTTTAAGAAAGCGACCAGTGCATTTTCACAGGCTATCAATGCACCGTTGGAGACTCCGGTACAGCAACAGGCCACGCAACAACAGCAACAAACACAGCAGCCGGTACAACAGCAGGCTGCTGCCCAGCCTGCAGAAAATACCGCTTCGCAGGCGGCTGCGACCCCGGATATAACGCCGGAGTCAGCACCTGCACCAAAACCTGCTTATGAAGCGCCGACGCAGGAATCCGTGCGTCAGCAGATTGCAGAGCAGGCGAAAAAGGACGCATAAATTGGTTTATATTTAAGTATAAAGACGCCCGCGGGCTTATTACATAGATTAAATTGCAGTTTATTGATGTTATTACGAGATTGAACTAATTTGTTACAGCTCAGTTTGGGCGGAGGTGGTAATACTTTTCGCCGTTGCACTGAATGACCCACAAGGAAATTTATTGGACTTTTAGTAACCTGCGCCGGGCAAGACCGGCGGCGCGTATGTTCAGCCCAGTGTTTAGTCTGTGCCGTTTGTGGGCCAGTCCTCACTGCGTTCGGACAGTCGTTCCACGGCGAAAAGCATCACCACCTCCGCCCTAAGTGTTGTCCGTACCAACTGTCATGTTCGTGATGACAAGGAGCAAGTACATCGATGTTCTTGTAACGGGAGCAACGAATTCGTGGCAATAGCCTAAGCCGCAACTTGGGGCGAACGGGGAGTGATTTTTCTGTAGGGAGCGACTGCCTGAACGCAGTGAAGGCCGGCCCCAATAAGAAAATGCTAAGAAAACACGCTGAAAGCAGCGCCGCTGGCCTGCCCGGCGCGAGTAACTGGATAGCTCAATTTCACGAGGGGGTCGTTTAGCGGAAAACAGAAAAATTACTCCCCGTTCCCCCTGACACCGCATGAACGGGATACCTTTACTGCGAACTAACGAACTCCCCAAAAACTGCAATTTGCCAGCAGTTTTTAATTTTTTTCAAAAAAGGTGTTGACAGGAGCTCCTGACTCGTGTAATATAATACAAGTCGCTGACAGACGCGGCAACGAAACAGCTCAGCAAGCCTTGATTGGCAGGCCGCTGTGAAAAGCCGAAAAGCTTCGAAAAAAACTTCAAAAAAGTTCTTGACAAGCTAAGATGAATGCGATAAGATAAATGAGTCGCTTGAAGCGACAGGCACTTCGGAAGAAGCGTCAGACAAGATTGTTCTTTGAAAACTAAACAATGCAAATAATCATGCAACATGATTAAAGCCAGATGTTTGAGAAGTGAAA
>SVCA01000004.1 GCA_015058625.1 Pseudoselenomonas ruminantium
GAAAGCTGTTCAGCGGTCTTGGCGTAATTCAGGGTTTTGGCCAGCGTGGTAAAACATTCCAGCTGCTGTGTGTTCATTTTCATCACCTCATTTACTTCATGATACCATAATTAATACGCTTTGTGCATAAATAATGAGATAATTGCATTTCACAAAGCGCATGCTGGCTGTTATGATGTACCTGTAAGCGCAAATAGCCAATGATTTTTAGGAGGTTGATGTATCATGGCACTTACGAATTTAGCAGCTTGGAACAAGAAGGCAACTGGCATGGTAGAAAACTCTGCCTGCGGTTCGGCCTGTGGTTCCGGGGACAAACTTTCCGCAGCCTGCGGTTCAGCTTGCGGCTCCGGTGACAAAGTTTTGCCGGCAGCTTGTGGTTCTGCCTGCGGTTCCGGGGATAAGTAAGAAAGGCAAGTAAGGAGGACGGCCAGATGAAACCGTATTTTTCATTTCAATGGCATATTACTGACGAGTGCGACCAGCGTTGCAAACATTGTTATATTTTTGCGGAAAACACGCAGAAATGTCCCGACCACATGAGCCGGGAACAAATGACAGCGGTGCTGGATAATTGCCTGGATTTTTGCGAAAACTATGGCCGTCAGCCTTATTTCTATCTGACCGGTGGCGACCCCATCCTGCATCCGGATTTTTGGACGCTGCTAGCGATGTTCAAGGAAAAAGAAATTCCCTTCACTATTATGGGCAATCCGTTTCATTTGACCGAGGATGTATGCAGGCGTATGAAAGAATGTGGCTGTGTACGCTATCAGATGTCCATTGACGGCATGGAGAAAACGCATGACTGGTTCAGAAAACCCGGTTCATTTCACACAACACTGGAAAAAGTAGGCATGCTTAATGCGGCAGGAATACGCTCCATTATCATGACTACGGTTTCCGGGAAGAATATAGATGAAGTTCCCCATATTATTGATGCGGTAGTGGCCGCCGGGACAAAGGTATATGCTTTTGCCCGTTATTGCCCTACCAGTGATGAGGCGGGCGCAAAAATGGCGCATCCTGCGCCTGCGCCTGCACTAGGACATCCCTGTCCGTCGAGAGAAAACAGTATTTCCCCGGAGCGTTATCACAAGTTATTGGAAGATTGTGATAACATCTTCCGCAAGTATGAAGCGGCTGGCTGTGAAACTTACTTCAACCGCAAGGATCACCTTTGGACACTTCTGGATTATGAAAAGGGACGGTTCCAGATTCCGGCGGATGCTGAGCCGGAGATGATTTACGGCGGCTGCAACTGCGGTAACGGGCATTTGACCATTTTGCCTACGGGGGAGGTTTTTGCCTGCCGCCGGGTGCAAAACAGCCGGGTGGGAAATGTGTTTACCGATAGATTGGCAAAGCTTTGGACAGGCAGGATGGAAGATTATCGTGAATACGATAAGTTCCAAAAGTGCAGCAAGTGTAAGCTGCTGGCCTGGTGCCGTGGCTGTCCTGCCGTAGCCAGCAGCACGAGTGGTGGCAATTTTTATGCCGCTGACCCGCAGTGCTGGGCAGAACAAATAGACGGATTGCTGGCCGTGTAAGGAGATAGGCATGGATATTTTAGAATTGATGAAAAAGCGCCGTTCCATCCGCAAATATCAGGCTGAACAAGTGCCGCGTGATATTGTGGACAAGATTGTGGAGGCCGGGCTTTATGCACCGAACGCCGGTGGCGGACAGCGCAGTATGATTGTAACGCTGCATAATGCGCAGCTGGCCGCAAAGCTGGGGCGCTTAAACTTTGCCACGTTTGACCGCAGTCAACTGCTGGGAGGACATGTATCGGATGAACAGCCATCGGTAATAGACGACCCAAAAATCAAAAATGGTTTTTATGATGCCCCGACAGTTTGTGTGCTTTTTGGTCAGAAGGACTTTCTCTACAATGTGGCGGATGCCTTTTGCATGGCAGAAAATATGATACTGGCGGCTTATGAACTGGGCGTTGATTCCTGTATTATCTCCCGCGCAGAGGAAACCTTTGCTTTGCCGGAAGGAAAAGCTTTCATGCAGGAGTGGGGCGTGCCGGAAAATATGGAAGCCAAGGCTTTTGTGACATTGGGATATTGTGATGGCCCTTATCCGCAGGGGAAGCCGCGAAAGAAGTGCCGGAATGTCGTTATTGAGTAATTTTGATGTGTATTAAGTAGGAGTGTTTGTCATGAGCCTGATTAAAGGTTTGCATCATGCCGCACTGCGTTGCTGCGGCAAGGCTGAGATGGATCGTGTGATTGAATTTTATTGCAATGTGCTGGGCATGAAGCGTTTGCGCAGCTGGGGCGAAGGCGTTGAGGCCGGAGCTATGCTGGACACGGGTAATGGCGTAATTGAATTGTTTGCCAATGCCGAGCCGGGGCGCAGACCTGGGCAGGTTGACCATATTGCCCTTTACACAGACAAGGTCGATGAGTGTGTGGCTGCCTGTGCGGAAGAAGGGCTGCCGGTTACGATGATGCCGATAGACATTGTGGTTCCCTGTGAAATTCCCTATCCTTTGCGGATTGCCTTCGTACAGGGAAAGGCCGGCGAGATTATTGAGTTTTATCATGAACGATAATTGGTGCATTGATTTTAGGAGTGTTAAGTAAGTATGCATTTTTCGAGTGGTATCAATCGTCCTCCCTATGAAGCCGCAGACGGCTTTTTGCAGATAACTTCCGGCTGCAGTCATGCAACCTGTGAATTCTGCACGTTTTATAAGGACAGTCCTTTTATGTTGTCACCGATGGAGGAAATCGAAGAAGATATTAAAGAACTGGCGCAGTCCGGCTGGAACTTTGACCGCATTTATCTGCAGGGGGCAGACCCTTTTATCCGTAAGACGGAGGATTTGCTGCAAATAGCCGATATGATTTACCGTTATCTGCCGCAGGTAAAATCCATTGGCGGCTACGCCCGTGTGGATAATCTGAGAAACAAGACGGTGGAACAGGTAAGACAGCTGGCACAAAAAGGTTACAGCTATTTCTACTTCGGCGTGGAAAGCGGCGATGATAAACTGCTTGACCGCATGAATAAGGGCTATCACGCTGATTTGGTAATTGAACAGTGCAAAAAGATGGACGAGGCCGGGATGCCGTGGATTGCCAACTTTTTAGGCGGTCTGGGCGGACATAACTGGGGGTTTTCCCATGCACGGGAAACAGCTAAAATGTACAATCAGTTGAAGCCGGCCATGGTGTATGCCTCCGAGCTGACGCTGTTCCCGGATACGCCTCTGTCTCGTGATGTGGCTGCTGGCAATTATGAGGAAGCTACGGAAACGGAACGCATTGCCGAGATGCAGGAATTTATCCGTTGCCTCGATATCCCTACGATTTTTCGGGCAGAACATGTGACCATGCCGATTCGTCTGAATGGCCGTCTGCCAGAGGACAAAGAAGCCTTGATTGCCCAGTTGCAGCGTTTGCTTGATGATAACGGTGAAGAAATATTGCAGAGATACCGCAGCCGGGTAAACAGTTTATAACAGGTGATGAAATGGTTATTTATTTCAGCGCAACGGGTACGAATAAATATGTTGCGCAGGAACTGGCCAAAGCTACGGGGGAAGCAATGCTTCCCCTTAAAGATTTGGTGCGCAACAACAGGTATGATATTAAAATAGCAGAAGGAGAAAATCTGGGGATAGTCATACCGACCTATTGGGAAGGTCTGCCCTCTATCCTGCTCGATTATTTGGAAAAAGTCCGGTTTGAATTTGCAGGCAGCAATCATTATTGCTATTTCGTGGCGACTTATGGCTGTGATTATGGCAACATTCTCTCCACGGCGCAGAAGGAATTTGCTAAAGTTGGTGTTCACTTTGACAGTTTATATGCGGCAAGATTCGTGGATAACTGGAGCCCGATGTTTTATCTGAAGGATGCCAGCCGGAACCGCCGCGCAGAAGAAAACGGCGAAGCGGAAACGCGGCTTATTGTTCAGCAGGTATTGCGCAAGGAAAAAGGCCATACACTGCCCAATCAGATGTCCGCATTGGGGGCGGCAGCAGCCAAGGCCAATTACAACCGTATCCGCAAGACCAAGCGGTTTAAGCTGGCTGTTGATAAATGCATGGGCTGTGGACTCTGTGCCCGTCAATGTCCGTTGGACGCTATCGAGATGCAGCAGGGCAGACCGGTCTGGGTTAAAGAAAAATGTACACTATGTCTGGGCTGTTTCCATCGTTGTCCGGCAGGGGCTATTGACTACGATGGAGCCCTAAGAAATGGGCAATATATTTATAATAAAGTGAAGCTGGATGATTAAGACTTGAAGGAGGTGATAGGTCATGGACTACAAAAAGATGGGTTCCCGTGTTTACATTCGTATGGACAAAGGGGATGAAATTCTCAGCTGTATTCGCAGAGTATGCTGCGATATGGATATAAAGTCGGCAACCTTTCAGGGGATTGGTGCCTGCGATAAAGTGGTTGTAGCAACTTTTATCCCCGAAAAGCAGGATTTTTTGCGGCACGAGCGGAATGGTATGCTAGAGATGATTTCCCTGCAGGGCAATGTAGTGACCGATGTCAACGGGCGGTTGAAGGAACATGCGCATGGAATGTTTTCTTATCTGTTGCCGAATAGCGGTGAGATTGCTTATTTAGGCGGTCATTTGCAAAGTGCACGGATAAGTTACACGGGCGAAATTGTTCTGGATGTGGTGGAAGATGGTTTTATCGGTCAGCAGTTTGACGCTGTTACCGGTATAGATGTTTGGAAATTGGAGGGAAAGGCATGAGGAGGAAAAACGCTGCATCAGTTTTTGCGGCATTGCTGCTGGGGGCTGCGTTGCTTTTTGGTACTGCACACGGAACCGCAGAGTCAGCCCCGGCTATGCGTTACTTTATGCAGCAGCCGGGAAATTATGCAAGTACCACGCCCTACGGCAACAATGAAAAAGCCGGTCATTATGTACAGGCCGGTGATGCAAAGATTTACTATGAAGTTTATGGTGAGGGCAAGCCCGTTTTTGTCTTTCATGGTGGTGGTGTAGGTACGCCCTATGAAATGGGGCAGCTTATCGACAAGCTGCGCCAGAACTATCAAGTGATTGCGGTGTCTACCCGTGGTCATGGACGTTCGGAAATCGGTCACTTGCCGCTGACCTATGAGCAAAAGGCCAATGATATGCTGGCGGTGATGAAAGCCGTCACAAAAGAGCCTGCGATACTTCTTGGTTTTAGCGATGGTGCTTACACGGCTTATAAAGTCGCCTCCATGTACCCTGAGCGCGTGGACAGGGTTATTGCCATCGGTGCCGGTACATTGAAAAAAGGTTTTTTCAATGGGGAAATGAAGGTCGAAGATTTAGCCCAAATAGATGCTAAATTTATTGAACAGCAGAAAAAAATCATGCCAGAGCCGGAACGCTATCAGGAATTTTGCAATAACTATATGGCTTTTTGGAACAAAATGGAAGTGGGAGAAGATTTCCTGAAAACCATAAGGTGTCCGGTACTGCTTATTGCCGGGGATGAGGATGACCATGCGCCCATGGTCACGATGGTGGAAGCTGAACAATATATCCCAAACGCCAGCCTCTGCATTGTTCCCAAAGCCTGGCATTCCGCATTTATCGACAACTTCCCCGTGGTTTGGACAGCTATGGAAGGTTTTTTGCAGGCTGACCGGTCAAAATTGACGGGCAGCAGGAAGGTCGCGTATAACAGACGCTGATTTAGAAAAGAGGTCGTTATAGTGGAACACAAGGACATTAAACAATTACTTGCCGAGTTTGAACGTATGATTAACACTGCTGATGAAAGTTTGGCAGCAAAGCTGATTGCCGCAGATGCCATTTTTTATGCGCCGACCCAGCCTGAGCCGCTGACGGGGCCGAAAGGCTATCTGGCGATTGTGCACATGATGCGGTCAGCGTTTTCGGATGTAAAATGGCATTTGGAGGATTGTGTGACGGAACCCGGCAAAATTGCCGTATGCTGGACATGTACGGGAACGCATGATGGTGAGTTCATGGGGCATCCGGCAACCGGCAGAAAATTCAAGGTACGCTGCATGAACTTTTACGGCATCAGGGAGGGGCAGTTTGTGTCGGATATTGGCTGCCCGGATATTTTCGGTATACTCATGCAGACAGGGTTAATGCGTCATTAAACGTATAATAAAATAGGCGTATTGCTATTGGTCAGGGATGAAGATGACCATGCGCTGTGATTCGTCACAGCGTCTTTTTGTATCTGAAATGGTCTTAGTGATGAAAAATGTGATATAATACAGTATATACTTATGAATTTTGTGATTTTGCGCTTAAAAACATGGAGAATTTTGTGATGAACCGACTAAGACGAAAAATAGATGCTATTCTCGTGGAATGGTCAGCAAATAAGGAACGTATGCCGCTTATCATCAAGGGAGCACGGCAAATAGGCAAGACAGAGGCAATAAGTCACTTTGCTGATAAGCACTACCAGAATGTCATTGCCATAAACTTTGTTCTGCAAAAGGAATACCGTAGTATATTCGATGATGGTTATGAAGTGGATGCTATTCTGCGGAACATTTCTTTCTTGAATCCTGCTCTGAAAATGGAGCCGGGCAATACGCTGATTTTCTTTGATGAACTTCAGGCCTGTCCGGATTGTGCTACCAGCCTGAAGGCTTTCAAGCTGGATGGCAGATATGATGTCATTTGTTCCGGCTCCCTTATGGGCATCAGCTATCAGGAGATTGAATCCAATAGCGTAGGTTATAAGGAGGATATCACGATGTATCCGCTGGATTTTGAAGAATATTTGTGGGGCAAAGGATATTCGGATGAACAGGTGGAAATACTATATCAGCACATGAGGAAATTAAAACCGCTTCCCAGTACAGCTATGTCTGTATTGCGTGAAGCCTTCCGTGAGTATCTGATTCTTGGCGGCATGCCAGCGGTAGTGTGGTCGTTCATCCAGAAAGGTAATTACAGCGGAACACTGGCACTTCAAAAGCAGCTGCTTTTAGACTACGAGGAAGATATTACAAAGTATGCCCAAGGGTTAGAGCAGACGAAGATACTGAACGTATATCGTAAGATTCCTGTATTTCTGGGCAAGGATAACAAGAAATTTCAGATTTCCAAGGTCGCTCATGGAGCTAGAAGCCGTGAATATGTTGGCGTATCTGACTGGCTGAAGAATGCAGGCATTGTCAATATCTGTTATTGCTTGGAGCACCCTGAATTACCGTTGAAGGGAAACTATGACCCGGACAATTATCGAATGTACTATGGAGACACGGGGCTGCTTATTGCTGCGCTGGATGATGAAGCTCAGGCTGATTTACGCCAAAACAAGAACTTTGGGGTCTACAAGGGAGCTTTATTTGAAAACATTGTGGCGCAGATGCTAGTCGCACAAGGTTATGGGCTATACTTTTTCCGCAACCGAACAGCTACGCTGGAAATGGACTTTTTTATCCGCGATGCGGAATCTTTGATTCCTGTGGAGGTCAAGGCAAAAAATGGGGCAGCCAAATCTCTGAATGCCTTGATTGATAATACTGCTTATCCAGATATTCGGCGTGGGATAAAACTGGGCGATACGAATATTGGCTGTAATGACAAGTTCATAACTTTCCCGTATGCACTAACGTTCTTATTGAAGCGTTGGATTATGGAAAGAATACAGAGAGCAAATAGTTAATCGCAATTGTTTGGGTTGACTTTTTGGGGAAATAGTCACTTTTGAAACCAGTCAGGCGATGTGTAAGCTGCTAAAGGGAATTTTCTGCGGTATATTGTAGATATAAAAAATATATACCATTTGGAGGAGGTTATTCCATGGCAAAGACATTGCGTTTGATTGCACCGGATTGGCAGGCTGGTGCTAAGGAAGATTATTATTTTGGGGCACAGATGCTGGCAGCATTGGCTCCAAAAGGGGATGAACAGACAGAGTATAAGGTGCCCGTGGCACCTCCAAAAGGGGAACCGCTCAAGGATGAAAATGGCGTGACCGAGCAGAAAGCTACAGTGAGTAATGTAGAGAATGCTCAGGCAATTATACGAAAGGTACAGCCAGAGCGTATTATTACACTGGGGGGTAACTGCCTTGTTTCCGAGGCTCCCTTTGATTACCTTCATGGCAAATATGGTGATGAACTGGGGATAATTTGGTTTGATGCTCACCCGGATATCTCCACGCCGGAAATGTTCAACCACGAGCATGCCATGGTGTTGGCTAATCTTATGCAGAAAGGTGACCCGGTTCACAACAAACTAGTGGCTCATCCCTTTGCTTCAAAAGATATTCTTTATGTAGGGCTGCAACCGCTTACTGCGGAAGAAGAAAAACAGATGGAAAAGCATGGTCTGTCCTATACCATTCAGGAAAATGGCATGCTGGGCAACAAGGAAATCAAGGAATGGATTGCGAATAACAACTTTAAGAAATTGGCTGTTCACTGGGATTTGGATGTTCTTGCCCCCACGGACTATCATTCTTTGTATTTTAATGAGCCTGAAGTTCCCATGTTTGATGGTGCATCCTGTGGTAGAGAGAAATTCATTGCTGTAGTTGAAAAGCTGCTGGTCTTGCAGGAAATGGCGGATATTGTAGGATTTACTGTGGCAGAATATCTGCCATGGGATGCCATCCGTCTGCGGAAGGCGCTTAATCAGTTAAAAATCTTCCACTAACATAATGGAAATGGATGTGATGCCTTGAATGCTCAAAAATTTATAAAAAAAGCCGCTTATGAGGTCATCGTAAAAAAGCCCGTAGAGGATGTTACACTGAAAGAGATTCTGGCTATAGCTGAGGTCAGCAAGCAGACCTTTTATCGGTATTATAAGGATAAGTACGAGCTGGCAAATGAAATATATGCCCAGCTTACTCAGCAGGGCATCATTGAGCCGGAGAAAATTCAAAATGAGGATGATTGGCGAAATCTGTACTTAAAGCAGTTTACCGCCTTTCGTGAGCATATGGACTTTGTACGCCATCTCTATAGTTCCCGAGAAACAGGTTGTACGGTGGATTTTGAGATAGCGTCAACCATACGCTTTGACAAGGCAATTCTTAGCAGAAAAGGTGCGGACTTGAAAAATCCGCGCATTATCTTTGCTATTGAGGCCAAGGATGTAGGAGGAACTTATGCCATGCGAGACTGGATACTTGCTGGTATGCAGGTGGAAGATGAAGAAATGGTGGAAAGGTTCAGGCTGATTATTCCTCAGATATTGGTGCCTTATTTTTTATGAAAATAATTCTGAATATATGTCATTTTGAGCTGTGTTATCATGGCTCTTTTTTTTTGACCATTTTTAGGGGTTGAGTAAAATATCGAAGAGTTTGCAGAGCAAATTTTCCCTTAGACTATAAAGCGTAGTCGGGAGGGAAAGAAATTGAAGTGGATAGATACAACGAAGAAATCCCACCGCTTTATGGTGGTTATAGCGATTTTTACGGTGGTAATTGGCCTTTGGCAGTGCTTATCCTATGTGCCAAGGCTTCCGGCAGAATACCGAGTGTTTTATTACAACCATACGGACAGTCTTCCTCGTGGCCTTTACCTGCGGATGCCGCTGCGAGAGTTGCAGGATGGAGATTATGTAGTCTTTGAACCGACAGAGGCTATTACAATGCCCTTTCTTCTCGTTAGCTTAAAGCCTTGCCCCGTGTGGCTTTTGCGGCTTTGCGGAACTTTTTAGCAAATTTCACAGGGAAAAGACGGTGATATAGAGAATATCATTATAATGAGAGATTATCCATGAGAAAGGACTAATGATTATGAACAGAAAAATGCGTGTTTTACTGTGTTGGGCAGCACTGATGCTGCTGACCGTGGGAACGGTTTTTGCGGGGCATTTGGAGGATATTGCCGCCAGAGGTACTATCCGTATCGGTACAACTGGCGATTACATTCCCATGTCATACCTGAATCCTAAGACGGGTGTATACGAAGGGATTGATGCGGAACTCTCGCAGCTGATTGCCGATTCTCTGGGCGTGAAAATCGAATATGTGCCTACGAGTTGGCCTACGCTTACCGCAGATACATTGGCTGGAAAATTCGACATAGCCCTGTGCGGTATCTCCCGAAACTATGCACGAGCCAAGACCATGGCCATGTCGGATGCCTACGGCGAAGGGGCTTTCGGCAAAACGATTTTGTGCCGGAAAAGCGATGCCAAGAAATATCAAAGCCTTGCCGACATTGATAAGCCGGAAGTGCGTGTCATGATTAATCCCGGCGGCACCAATGAAAAATTTGCTCATGCGAACCTCAAACAGGCCAAGCTGATTGTCCATCAGGAAAATGCCGACATTCCCCGGCAGGTAGCAGAGGGCAACGCTGACATCATGATAACGGAAACCGTGGAGGCCGCCCGCTATATCGAACTGAATGACAAACTCGCAGCTCCGCTGATGAAAGCGCCCTTCACCCGCCATTCCTGCGGCATACTTATGCAAAAAGGCGACCAGGAGTTTTTGAACTATATCAACTTTGTTCTGGCAGAACTGAAAATGGACGGAACTCTGGCCAAGCTGGAGAAGAAATACTTATATAGGTGAGAGGCTGTCTAATATAGGGCGGCTTGTAAAAATATTTTCCTTGCTGGCAGGAAAACCTAAAGGAGCTGACGAACTAAGACAACGCCGAAGGAGAGTAGTGCGTAAAAGAAAGGGTAGGGAAAATGAATACAAACAGAGCTAAAACTTATGTCGTTTTCGTGCTATTGATGTTGGGCATTATGCTTGTAACGACTTCTTGTGGTAATGATGAAGCTGATAACAAAGCACTGGCTGATGGGTATGAGCGTGAGTATGAGCAAGCATACAACAATTTAGTTGGAAGTTTATCGAATTACACCCTAAACTCCATTGAAGATGCTAAACATATAGCACTTACATTTGACGATGTATGGACGAAAGATAATGAGATAAAAGATAAGGTTAGAAAACAAGTTATAAATAACCACAGTGACCTGCCTGTATTGCTTATCTACGCCAAAGCCTTAGAGATACGAGAAACAGATTCATATAGACCACTTACTAGAACTAATGCAGAATTGTATAAAATGGCTTTAGATAAAATAAATCAGATTCCAGATGGATATAATGGCGTGTTAGCAGACGCAATAAAGAAGGATAAAGAGCGTATAAAAAAGGATTACAACAGTGCACAGGGGATTATTGATGACATTAAAGCTGAATCTGCCAAGCAGTTGCATATAGGGGATGCAGAGTTTAGAATTAAAGAGATTTACGGCGAACCAAAAAAAATCAATCGCACGGTAACTGGTGAGCGCGAACATAAGCAATACGTTTATGATGGCTTTTACATCTATACCGATGATGGAATAGTTACAGCGTTTGAAGATTGACGGGAGAAAAAATAATAGTTTGTAGAAAAAGCACGGCTGGAAACGGCGGTGCTTTTTTCGTGCGGAAAGGATGGTAAATATGGCAAATGAAGTCCAACAAATGACAATTGGCGTAGAGTTGGAATTGAATAACTTTACTGCCAAACTGGATGCGATTAGTAAAGCGTTGAGTGGCATAGGGAATGTTGAGCTTATACCGAGTCAAAGGCTAAAAGAAGCGCAAAAGAAAATCAAGGAGTTACAGGATTCTGTAAATGAAGCAGGTAAATTTTCTACGATTGCGCCTGTAAACGCTGATGCTGTCAAGAATATAAATGCCGCAACACAGGCATTGAAGAAACTCAAAGCAGAGTATACAGATACCGCCCTTGTTGCTAAAGCCGCCATATAGGTATTCATTATACAGGACTGAAAAGCATTACGGATATTGATTTTTGAAATACTTGTAACAAAAGTGTTGACAACTCATGAAGTGGATGTTATACTGCACATGTAAGTTAAAAGTTTACATGTGCGGTGTTTCCTGCCAAGTAATACTTTTTATGAGAACGCACAACACATATAAATGATAAATTTACATATTGTAGATATATTTCATGTGGAGGAGTTTGTTATGAAAATCGCAGTTGTAGCAGCTAATGGTCGTGTTGCCCAGAAGGTGGTCAAGGAAGCGCAGGAAAGGGGCTTTGAGGTTACGGCTTTTGCCCGTGGAGGGGAGAATAAGTCCGGCGCAGCAAAATTTGTGAAGAAGGACATCATGGATTTGAGCAAGGAAGACCTGTTAGGTTTTGATGCCGTGGTTGACGGCTTTGGTGCTTGGAAAGACGAAGACCAGCCTATGCACATCAAGACTTCTCAGCATCTTTGCGATGTACTTTCCGGTTCAGATACCAGACTTTTGATTGTAGGCGGTGCTGGCAGTCTCTACGTGAATGCCGAACATACCGCACAGGTCAAGGACGACCCGAACTTCCCCGCAATGTTCCTGCCGTTGGCTAATGCGCAGGGACAGGAGCTGGAGGAACTTAGGAAACGTGATGATGTAAAATGGACATTCATCAGCCCTGCCGGAGATTTTCAGGCAGACGGAGAACGCACCGGCAAGTACATTCTCGCCGGAGAGGAACTTACTCTCAATTCCAAAGGAGAGAGCATCATCAGTTATGCCGATTATGCCATTGCCATGGTAGATGAAATTGAAAAGGGCAACCATATCAAGAAGAGAATCAGTGTTGTCAGAGAATAATACGCGAATGTGAGATTTTAGCTTGCTAACCTGCCTGTAATATGCTAAATTACAAGCAAGGAGGCTTCGAAATGCAGATATCGACCAGGTTCACTATAGCAGTGCATATCATCACCTGCATAGATTATTTCAAGGACACGCTGCCTGTCACCAGCAGTTTTTTGGCCGGAAGTGTCGGTGTGAATCCCGTGATAATCCGGGGGATTATGTCAAAATTGAAAGAAGCAGGTATTATTGCCATAAGTCAGGGAAAAAGCGGCATGACCTTGGCACGTCCGTTGACAGAAATAACCTTTTATGATGTCTACAAGGTCACGGATTGCGTCAATGAAACAGGATTGTTCCACATGCACGAGAATCCCAATCCGAACTGTCCTGTAGGAAGAAATATCCAAATGGCAATGGAAGGTAAGCTACAGGATATACAAGCGGTGATGGAGCAAAAGATGAAAGAGACGACCATCGCTGATGTAGCTGTGGATATCCGCGAAAAAATCAAGCAGGCAGGATGATAAGTAATCAGCCGCCCGTTTCTGCCTTGTGGCAGCAGCTGGCGGCTGAAATTTTGTCAGATATTAAAAGGATGACCTTTATGAATGCAAGAATAACACAAGCACAGCGCCTGGCCAGACTGGTCGAGGCATTCAAGGTGGATTCCGGCCAATATGCAAAGGCAAAAACGCCGGAAGATTGCGAGGGCAGGAAACGGCTGCTGCGTTCTCTTATGAATATAAGGCAGCCGGGCGATATGCCAGTGGAAGTTTTGCAGCTGCAGGATGAATACTTAAAAGCCCGTGCCGAGGAGAAAGGCATTGTGACGCTTAAAGATATTCCGCTCAGGGAGGAGGGGCTGTCGCTTTGGCAAGGGGATATTACGCGGCTGGCTGTTGATGCCATCGTGAATGCAGCCAATTCGCAAATGCTGGGCTGTTTTGTTCCTTTGCATGCCTGCATTGACAACTGTATTCATACTTTTGCCGGTATTCAGCTGCGCAATGAATGTCATCGCCAGATGCAGAACCTGCGGCAGCGCAATGGAGAAGATTATGAACAGCCTACCGCAGTGCCTATGCTGACCGATGGCTATAATCTGCCGGCCAAGAAGGTTATTCATATCGTGGGGCCGATTGTTTCCGGCAGGTTGACACCTGAACTGGAGAACGCTCTGGCAGATTGCTACACCAATTCACTGGTCATGTGCATGGAAAATGGTCTGCGCTCCGTAGCGTTTTGCTGTATTTCCACAGGTGTATTTCATTTTCCGCAGGAACAGGCGGCGCAAATTGCTTTTTCACATGTAAAGCAGTGGCTGGCTGCGCATGGCGGCGTGATAGACCGAGTGATTTTTAATGTATTTACCGATGAGGATAGGGATATCTATGAAAAGATTTTTCGGCAGTCAAGCCGATGATTATACCTGGACGCTACAAAAGGGAGCCGCCTTTGTGCGCAACCTTACTGGCGGTTTTACCGATGATACCGGCGGCCGGGAAGAAAACATCAGCAGACTTAGAAGTGCGCTTAAAGCTACCGATACAATAGTCATTGGTGCCGGGGCAGGGCTTTCGACTGCTGCCGGCTTTACTTACAGCGGTGAACGGTTTTCCAAGTATTTCTTTGATTTTCAAGAGCATTTTGGCATAAGGGATATGTATTCTGGCGGTTTCTATCCTTTCCCTGATGCGGAGACACGCTGGGCATGGTGGGCAAGGCACATTTATTTCAATCGTTATGTTGATGCACCCAAGCCAGTGTATCAGGATTTGCTGGCATTAGTAAAGAATAGGGATTATTTTGTCATAACGACAAATGTAGACCATCAGTTCCAGCGCGCAGGCTTTGCTAAGGAGCGGCTTTTTTATACGCAGGGAGATTACGGCCTTTTCCAAAGTGCCAAGGGCGAAATCAAAAAGACTTATGATAATGAAACGTGGGTCATGGAGGCCATGGCTGCGCAGGGCTTTATTAAAGATGGGCAGGGCAGGTTTCAGGTGCCGCAGGATGGACGGCTTTCCTTGCGTATTCCGCAGGAACTTATACCGGTTTGTCCGGATGATGGCGGCCCTGTTGCCATGAATCTGCGAGCAGATGATACTTTTGTAGAGGATGCTGGCTGGCAGGCGGCGGCAGACCGCTATGCAGCTTATCTCAGTGCACATGAAGGCCGGAAAATTCTCTTTTGGGAAATTGGTGTAGGTGCCAACACGCCCGTGATTATCAAGTATCCTTTCTGGGCAATGACTGCGGAAAATCCTCAGGCTGTTTATGCCTGTTTGAACTTTGAAGAAGCTGTCTGCCCGGCAGAGATTCAGGCAAGGTCAATCTGCATTGATGGTGACAGCGGTTTAGTTTTGCAGGAATTAAAACGCGACAGGAATTGCAGTTAAAAAAACGCTTCCATTCCATGCTGTAGAAATACCTGTTGAAAGGCAGCTAAATCTTCGGGATGAAGGGCCGGGGTATGAGCGAAGGCATATTTCTTTCCGAGCAGGTGGTACTTATTCTCGCCAAATTGATGGAAGGGCAAAAGCTGTACACGCCGGGCACCGGCTTCATGGAGATGTTGGACGAATCCCTCGGCATCTGCAAGGCTGTTGTTATAGCCGGGGATGACGGGAAGGCGTGGCAGGACATTTTTGCCCTGCTCTATGGCGGTTTTCATATTTTTTAGTATCACTGCATTGGATACGCCGGTTCCCTCTATATGTTTTTGGTTGTCCCAATGTTTGATGTCAAATAATAGCAGGTCAAGATAGGGGAGAAGGTTGGCAAATACAGCCGGTGAGGTAAAGCCGGTGGTTTCGATAGCTGTATGGATACGCTTTTTCCGCAGGGCTTTTAGCAAGGCCAGCGCAAAATCTGGCTGCATGGCGGCTTCTCCACCGGAAAGTGTCACGCCACCGCCGCTTTCCTCATAAAATGGTTCGTCCTGCAGAACGATGCGCATAACTTCATCAACGGTTTTTATGTCCCCCTCGGCTTTCAAAGCGCGAGAGGGACATTTTTCTATGCAGATTTGGCAGGAGGCACAAGAATTGCTATCAGAGCAGCGGTGTGGGGCAATGGCAATACCGTTTTCCGTCGTGGTTATTGCTGAGTGAGGGCAATTTTTCAGGCAGGTATGACAGCTGCTGCATTTTTGACTGTCCCAGATGATTTCTCTTTGTGGCTGCTGGCTTTCGGGATTAGCGCACCAAGAACATTTGAGGGGGCAGCCTTTGAAGAAAACTACTGTACGAATTCCCGGCCCGTCATTTATGCTGAATTTTTGCATGTTGAAAATCATGCCTGTGGCTGTGTTTTTCTCCATTATAGAGACACCTCCGTTTATTCCTACATACTTGTTTCTTTAGAAGCATTGTAGCATGAAGATGAAAATTTGTAAATGAGATTATTTCGTAACGCAAATAAATAATAATCGAACGAAAATTATTATTGACAATCAAACAACAATGAAATAGAATATGGTTACAAACGAAAATACAAACATAATCAACGAAAGGAAGGATTGCTATGGAAAACACGAAAAATTTTGGTGCATTGACGGAACGGATGCAGGCATTCCGTGAAGAGGTGCTGGATGAAAAGCCTTATATTGATGCTGAACGGGCAATGCTGGTTACCGAAACTTACAAAAGACATCAAAATCAGCCGAATGTAATGAAGCGTGCCCTTATGCTGGCTAATGTTTTGGAAAAAATGACCATTTATATAGAAGACAAGACATTGCTGGCCGGCAATCAGGCCACGAAGAATTGTAATGCGCCGATTTTCCCGGAATACACGATGAAATTTGTTATGGACGAGCTGGACAAGTTTGAGAAACGTGATGGCGATGTTTTTTATATCACGGAGGAAACGAAGGAACAGCTTCGCGCCATTGCACCGTTCTGGGAGAACAACAATCTTCGGGCAAAAGGTGAAGCACTCCTGCCGGATGAGGTCAGCGTTTTCATGGAAACAGGTGTTTTCGGCATGGAAGGTAAGCTGAATGCAGGGGATGCGCATTTAGCAGTAAATTATGGCAAGATGCTCGCTGAAGGGTTGTCCGGCTATGAACAGCGTACCTGGAAATTAAAGGCAGCGCTTGACCTTACCGACCCGGCCAGTGTTGATCAATACGTCTTTTACAAAGCCGTGCTCATTGTAATTGATGCCGTTCGTAAGTTTGCCAAGCGTTATGCGAAGTTGGCGAAAGAGCTTGCTGCCAAGGAACAGGATGGAAAGCGCAAGGCAGAGCTGGAGGAAATGGCCAGAATCTGCGCTAAGGTTCCTTATGAACCGGCGGAAAGTTTCCGTGAGGCGGTGCAGGCAGTCTGGTTCATTCAACTGATTCTTCAGATTGAATCCAACGGGCATTCCCTGTCCTATGGGCGATTTGACCAATATATGTTCCCTTATTACAAACAGGATATGGATAAAGGCACAATTACGGAAGCGGAGGCCTTGGAACTATTGACGTGTCTGTGGATTAAGACGCTGACTGTTAATAAGGTTCGCTCGCAGGCACATACTTTGAGTTCTGCTGGCAGCCCCATGTATCAGAACGTCACGATAGGCGGCCAGACAACGGACAAACAGGATGCCGTTAATGACCTTTCCTTTTTGGTTTTGAAATCCGTAGCGCAGACACGGCTGACGCAGCCAAACCTTACGGTGCGCTATCATAAAAATCTCAACAAGAGGTTTTTTGATGAATGTGTCGAAGTTATGAAACTGGGTTTTGGAATGCCAGCGCTTAATAATGATGAAATCATTATTCCTTCTTTTATCAAATGGGGTGTAAAGGAAGAGGATGCCTACAATTACAGCGCTATTGGCTGTGTCGAAACAGCAGTGCCGGGCAAGTGGGGATACCGCTGCACAGGGATGAGCTATATCAACTTCCCAAGGGTGCTGCTCTGCGCTATGAATAATGGCGTAGATATGACCAGTGGCAAGCGGTTCACCAAAGGCTATGGCTATTTTAAGGACATGAAATCTTATGACGAGCTGCTGTCGGCTTGGGACAAAACCGTCCGGGAAATGACCCGTTACAGCGTCATCGTGGAAAATGCCATTGACAAGGCTTCCGAGCGTGATGTGCCGGATATTCTCTGTTCAGCTCTTACCGATGACTGCATTGGCCGTGGCAAGACCATCAAGGAAGGCGGCGCGGTGTATGATTTCATTTCCGGTTTGCAGGTAGGTATTGCCAATATGGCGGATTCTCTGGCGGCAATCAAAAAGCTGGTCTTTGAGGAAAAGAAGATAACGGCGGCGCAGCTTTGGGCGGCTATTCTGGATGATTTCCGTTCGCCGGAAAGCCGGCGCATTCAAGATATGCTGGTTAATGATGCGCCGAAATATGGCAATGATGATGATTATGTAGACCAACTGGTCGTAGAAGCCTATGATTCATATTTGGACGAAATTAAGAAATACCCGAACACGCGTTATCAGCGCGGCCCTATCGGCGGCATTCGTTATGGCGGTACATCCTCGATTTCAGCCAATGTCGGTCAGGGTATGGGGACAA
This sequence comes from Pseudoselenomonas ruminantium, assembly GCA_015058625.1. GTDB lineage: Bacteria > Bacillota > Negativicutes > Selenomonadales > Selenomonadaceae > Selenomonas_A > Selenomonas_A ruminantium_N. Next base: position 18,091 of record SVCA01000004.1, read on the forward strand.
TGGCAACGCCGGATGGACGTCATGCGCATGAACCATTGGCAGAAGGCTGCTCACCTGCCCACAACGCAGACAAGAACGGGCCAACCGCTGTATTCAAATCGGTGGCTAAGCTGCCTACGGAGAAGATTACAGGCGGTGTCCTGCTTAATCAAAAGATGACGCCTCAAGTGCTGGCTAAGGAAGAGAATAAGCAAAAACTGGAAATGCTTATCGCGGCCTTCTTCAATCGTCTGCATGGTTATCATGTGCAATACAACATCGTTTCCCGTGAGACATTATTGGATGCGCAGGCACATCCCGAAAAGCATAAAGACCTTATCGTTCGCGTGGCCGGTTATAGTGCTTTCTTTAACGTGCTGTCGAAAGCCACACAGGATGATATCATCGGCAGGACAGAGCAGGCCATCTGATGAGCAGGCCAAATATGATTATTGTTAAGCATTTGTATAAGTATAGGGAGGAACATATTATGAAACTCATTATTGACGATGCTCACATTGACCAGATTAAGAAAATCTACGAATTTTACCCGGTAGATGGCGTGACGACCAATCCCACCATACTGGCTAAGAGCGGCCGCCAGCCTTATGATGTGCTGAAGGAAATTCGTGAATTCATCGGGGCAGAAGCCGAACTGCATGTGCAGGTCATTGCCCGGACGGCAGAGGGCATGATGGAGGATGCGCACCGCATACGAAAGGAACTGGGGGAAAATACTTATGTGAAAATCCCCTCGGTGCAGGAAGGTTTCAAGGCGATGAAGCTCCTGCACAATGATGGTGTGAACATTACGGCTACAGCTATCTATACGCCCATGCAGGCATTCCTGGCCGCAAAATCCGGCGCAGCTTACGCGGCACCCTACATCAACCGTATAGACAATATGGGCTACAACGGCATTCAGGTGGCGCGCCATATTCATGATATATTCCGTAACAATGCCTTAAAAACAGAAGTGCTGGCCGCCAGCTTCAAGAACTCTCAGCAGCTTTTGGAACTCTGCGAGTATGGTGTAGGCGCAGCTACTGTTTCGCCGGATGTCATCTTTGGTTTGGTAAAAAATCAGGCCATCACTTCGGCAGTAGATGATTTCATTGCCGATTTTGAAAAACTTGTCGGCGCTGGAAAAACGATGAAAGATTGCTGAACGCAGCGTGAGTGAAGCATAAAGGTTTCAAACGAAAATGTTTCCTTTTGCCTATGGCAAAACTGGAACAACGGCGTTATAATGAAAAGAAAAAGCAAAGGATGAGGCAGGATGCACGCCAGACATGCAAAGATATTAGAGATTATGACGCAGAAGAAGAAGGCCACGGTGACGGAACTAGCCGAAACGCTTGCGGTTTCGGAAGTGACGATGCGTAAAGATCTCTCCCGGCTAGAGGCAAAAGGATTCTTAAAACGTGAACACGGCTATGCTTTGCTTATCGAAAGTGACGATGTAGGCAATCGCTTGTCAATCAATTACGATATTAAAAGACGGATTGCGCAGGAAGCTGTCAGCGCAGTAAGTGACGGCGAAACGGTTATGATTGAATCCGGTTCTACCTGCGCATTATTGGCAGAGGCGCTATTAACCCAGCGCAAGGATATTACCATTATCACCAATTCGGTGTTCATTGCCACTTTTGTACGCGATAAACCGAATGCCCGTGTTATCCTGCTGGGGGGAGACTATCAGGTGGATTCGCAGGTTATGGTCGGCCCTTTGGTTCGCAAATGCGCAGAGGAATTTTTCGTAGATAAACTTTTTGTCGGTACAGACGGTTTTAGTGATGCTGGTGCCATGTCCAGCAATCTTATGCGGGCAGAAGCGGTGCGCAGTATGGCCAAAAGTGCAAAACAGGTTATTATACTTACCGAGTCAGAAAAATTTTCCCAGCTAGGGGTAGTGGCTTTGCTGCCGTATCAGGATATTGACGCTATCTATACGGACGATAAAATCGCCAAGGACATAAGAGACAGGCTGCTGCAGAAGGGGATTCATCTTTATACAGCAGTACAGGGCATAGAATAAGGATATTAGGGAGGTCGTATTATGGCAGAGCAGGGAAAATTAGTTTTAGGCTTTATTGGCAATGGCAAGAGTACAAATCGCTATCATCTGCCCTTTATCCTTACGCGGCAGGACAAAATCAAAGTGAAAACGATTTATCAGCGCACCCTTAGGGATAATGGCTGGGCAAGACTTCCTGATGTTACCTATACGGATGATTTGGACAAGCTGCTCGGTGACACCGAGATTGATGTGGTGGTTATTACTACGCCGTCTGCTGCTCATTATGAAATGGCCTGCAAGGTGCTGTTAGCCGGGAAAAACTGCGTGGTAGAGAAACCCTTTGCTGCCAGCGTGGAGGAAGCGGCGCAGCTCTTTAAGCTGGCGCGGGAAAAGGGTGTGATGGTGCAGTGCTATCAAAATCGCCGTTTTGACAGTGATTTTTTGACGGCGCAGAAAGTGATGGCTTCGGGCATTTTAGGCGAGGTCTATGAAATCAATATGCACTATGATTATTACCGCGCCTTTGTGCCGGAGCAGGAAAAAACTTTTTGCCGGGAAAATGCGTTCCTCTATACGCATGCCTGTCATACGGTAGATCAGGTGCTTTCCTGGCTGGGCAAGCCTCAGGATTGTCACTATGATGTGCGCCAGCTTTTGGGCAAGGGACGTATGAATGATTATTTTGACTTGGATTTGCTGTATCCCGGGCTTAAAGTATCGGTCAAATCCAGCTACTTCCGTGCAAAGGCACGTCCAAGTTTTGAGCTTTATGGACGGCGTGGCGTGTTCATTAAGCAGGAGCAGGACAGACAGGAAGCTGACCTCAAAAAATTCTATCTGCCGGAAGGACATGATGATTTTGGTCTGGATATGCCGGAGAACTACGGAACGCTGATCTATTATGATGAAGCTGGTGTTTACCACGAAGAAAAAGTGCCCAGCGAACGCGGAGATTATGGGCGTTATTACGATGCGCTTTATGTCACCATCATGCAGGGCGCACCGCAGCTGGTCACGGAAGAACAGACCATGGAACAGATGCATATACTGGAAGCTGCCGGGCAAGATTTAGTATAAAACTCAAAAAACTGCTGCATAAGTGATGGACTCACTTATACAGCAGTTTTTTACTTCATGCCGCGTATTAACGTCTGAGCTAGAATTCAAAAGGCGCCTTAAGGTCATCGCTGAAATCAGTCAAGTCTTCAAGAGTTATAACTTTCTCATTAAGCAACTGCATGATGATGGCTTCCGGGAAATTATGTCTTGAGAAAATTTCTAAAAAAATTATCTCAGCCCTCTTGACTGACAGTCAACTGTCAAGCGTATACTGAAACCATCAAATTGAAGGGAGAGAATTCTTATGAAATCTTGGGAAAAAATGATGGTTTGCAGTTTGGTAGCGTGTTCTTTGCTGGGTACAGGCGGCATGATGACGGCACGGGCGGCAGAGAGTGTGACCGAGGGGGCACAGGCGGTGCATTTTCAAAATGGCCCATGGAAGATGGCAGGAAAAAAACACCAATCCGGCACTTACTAAGTTCGTGGAGTTCATACAAGAAGAGATGCCTATGAGTCTGAAGTCAATAAGTTGACAGTTTGCGATTATTAACGCTATAATGGCCCTGCAAGTCTAAAAGAATTTAAGGAGATATTATTTTTGCGTAATTTACTAATCGGTTCGTTGTTATTGTCGCTGGCTGGCAGTATTTGGGGAGCCATGTTTATTGCTGTCCGCTTGACCGTAGGCGTGATTACGCCTGTGGCTTTGGTTTGGCTGCGGTACGGTGTGGCGCTTGTCCCGTTGGTACTTATCATGCTGTATCAAAAAACTTCCTGGAAAATTGAGCGCAAGGACTGGAAGCTCCTGCTTATTTCTGCGTTGACCGGTCAAACGCTCTCCATTGTCACGCAGGAATCGGGAACGATGCTGACCTCAGCGCAGATGGGCTCGGTGATAACGGCGGCTACACCGGCATTCATGGTGATATTTGGCTGTTTGCTTCTGCATGAGCGGTTTAATTTCAGTCGCCTGTTATCTGTAGTTTTGGCAACGGTTGGTGTGCTGTTAATCGTCGTTGACCCGGAGAACCTGCAAACTGGCAGTCTTTTGGGCGGTGTCTATTTGTTTGTAGCAGCTATCACCTGGGCGTTGATGTCCATACTCTTGAAACTGCTCAGCCGCTATTCAGTGTTTACGCTGACTTTTTATAGCGTACTCATCGCGTTTTTGGTGCTGAGTCCCTATGGGATATGGTGGCTGATTAACGAAGCAAATTATGAGGCTTTGGCCATACCGCAGATATGGGGCTCGGTACTTTATGTAGGGATGGTTTCCACCACGGCAGGATTCGTTCTTTGGAGCAAAGGGCTGACCTATATGGATGCGTCCATTGGCGGCCTGTTTATGTTCTTTCAGCCGATAGTTGGCACAATCTTAGGCTGGCTATTACTCGGTGAAGCCATGACCAGCTGTTTTTTGCCCGGTTTTGCACTTATTGCCGTCGGCGTAGTACTGGCTATGAGGGGAGGCAATACAACTGCCGAGGAAAAACTACAAAGAAGTCGCAAAGAGTATGCACAAATGAGTTCGCGGTAATGTTTCTTTGGTTAGATAGCTTTTAGGAAAAGTTATATGGGGGGAGTGTTTACGATGAAAGTCATGATGGTCAATGGTTCACCGCATCCGCAGGGCAATACGGCAATGGCTTTGCAGGAAATGCAGAAAGTCTTTGCGGAAAACGGTGTAGAAATCGAAATGGTTCATGTGGGCAATAAGGCAATTCGCGGCTGCATAGGCTGTCGGGCCTGCGCGCAGAAGGGAAAATGTGTGTTTGACGATATCGTCAATGAAACAGCACCGTTGTTTGCTGAATGTGATGGCCTGGTCGTGGGCAGTCCGGTTTATTACGCTTCAGCCAATGCGACCTTGGTCGCTTACTTGACGCGCCTGTTTTTCAGTACCGGTTTTGACAAGACGATGAAGGTGGGAGCAAGTGTAGTTGTGGCCCGTCGTGGCGGTTTGTCGGCAACCTTTGATGAACTCAATAAGTTCTTCACCATCTCGGGCATGCCCATTGCTGCCAGTCAATATTGGAACAGCGTTCATGGCGGGGCGCCGGGAGAGGCGGCGCAGGATATTGAGGGCATGCAAACCATGCGGACGTTGGCGCGAAATATGACCTTCTTGATGAAGAGCATCCAGTTGGGCAAGGAAAAATTTGGCCTGCCAGAGAAAGAATCTTGGCAAGCCACTAACTTTATTCGCTGATTGCTGCTTTTGTGTACCATTCCTGGGCCTTCTGCAGATTTTTTTCTACGCCCAGCCCGTTTTCATACATATGCCCCAAAGCTGCCATGGCTGGTGCTGCGATAATGTCACCGCGCTGGGCAGCTTTTTGGTATAAGGAAAACGCCTTGTTGTAATCCTGAGGAACGCCGTTACCAGTTTCGAAAAGCCGTCCTAAATAATACGTGCCTGTAATATCGCCCCGCTCGGCGGCAATGGCGTACCATTTGGCGGCTTCTTTGGTATTTGCTGTTACACCATAGCCGTGTTCATAGCAAAGGCCTATGTAACGGGGGGCTTTCATATGTCCTTTGCTATTGGCAGCCGTAAATTTTGCGAGTGCTTTTTTATAATCGCCGGCGTTGTAGGCGGCAAGACCGGCATCCTGTAATGCTTTGGCAAGCAGGCTGTGTTGTCCTTGCTTGTCCTCTTTGCGCTGCTGAAACAGCCAGTCGCGGATAGCCTCGATATCATAGGCGAATGACCAGGTATACATGTGGTTGCCGCCGGCAAAGACGGAGTAATTTATAGGCGCATTGGCAGATGCCAGGTCTTTGACATTTTTATTGATTTCCGTCATACTTGCATGACTGTCCCAAAAGGTCTTATTTCGCGCGACTTTGCTGCCCAGGGATTCCCAAAGGGCTGTTGCGGCATTCATGCCGGGGAAGGCTTTTGTATCGCCCTCACAGACGGTGATCCAGAGTTTTTTGTCCTTCATGGCGGCCATTTCTTCCACATTCCACTGGCAGGCTACGAGCCATTGCGCGGCAAATAAATCCGGATATTTATCACTGATGGCAATGTTGGCCATACCGCCCTGCGACTGGCCGGTGCCGTAGATGCGGTTCTTGTCTACGCTGTAACGCTCAATCACATCATGGAGTAAATTGGTCACAAGGGTAAGTCCCGGTGTCCAGACATTTTCATCGGTGGTCATCATGCCGATTTTGTCAACTAAGTCGGCGGTATACTGCGGGGCAAGTACGATGCATTCATGCTTGGCCTGTTCGCTGTCGCTGGTCCAAATGGTGGCGCCGTTGCCTTGGAACAGCGGCGTTTTTATTGCATTGATGTTGGCACTGGCATCGGCCACAAAAAACAGCAGGGGATATTTTTTCTTTGGGTCATAGTTTTGGGGCAGATATAGATTATAGGGAATCGTAGCGCCCACTTCCTTATCGGTGTATTCGTATTGCTGGAACCGTTCTAAGTCTGGCTCATTTACAGCTGTCGCGGATACAGTCAGCGGGGCAAAGGTGGTGCTGTCAATAGCAGTAAGAGGGCGCACCTGTTGTACCTGCAGGGATAAATCCGGCAGTTTGCGGTTGGATTGGCGGGGCGCATCTGTGCCCTGGCCGTTTTTATCATCGGCAGGTTTTGCCTGACGCCCTGGCTTTTTGCTTAAATCACCATCATAGACATTGTTTTTCTGGGCAAACTGCAGGATGACATAACGCCCTGTCTGTGCTTTGTCTGTAAGTTCCGGTTTAGCGGTTACCCTTACCGCTGTAATCTCTTTGTCGGATACAGCAAAGTCCGTTGGCTTTACAGCTGAGGGGAAAAGTGCTTTCGGGTATTCCAAAATCGCTACGGCAACCTGTTCGCCGCTGCCGTAGACGCGAGTTACAGCCGTGACTTTTTGCAGGCCATGAGCGGCAGCCACTGCCTGCACGTCACCAGCCTGTACGGTGGCTGCCTTTACGGGGAGTGTGCCCGGCAGCATAAATGCTCCTGTCCCCACCAAAGTCAAAGCCAATAATTTTTGATATCTGCGCATAATCGTACCTCCATACTCATTTTGAGCAATAAAAAAATCGACGTTCCCTAAAAAGGGCAGAAAGCCACAGAGGCTCTCCACGTCGATTTTCTGCCGCCGAAACGGCACGGCTCCTACACAGCCGTTTATGCTATTGGGCATACTATATCATATTTATGGCATTAAGACAATCGTTACAAGATTTATTCTTGACTTGAAGTGTGCTCCAAGTGTTAAAATTGAAGCAATAGAGAAATCATTGGCAGGAGATCATAATGAATAGAAAAACTTTTATCGTGGGAGGTTTGGGAACCTTGGGAGTATTAGCTGGCGGCGGTGCGCTCTTTACCCAGCGGCCGGAATTTGGCAGGCTGCCGCAGGGGGAACGTCTGGCACGGATGGAAGCCTCACCGCATTATAGAAATGGCAAGTTCCAAAATCTTGTTCCCGTACAGGTCATGAATGAGGAGAATGGCGAAAATCGTTTTGTGGCGATGGCAAAATTCCTCTTTGGGGATAAGTCCCATTTATCGCCGAAGCAGGTAATGCTGTCAAAGAAAACGGATTTGCACAGCCTGAATCCGCATGATGATGTGGTGGTCTGGCTGGGGCACTCCAGTTTCTTTATGAAGCTCGGAGGCTATCGCATTTTAATTGACCCCGTGTTCAGTTCCTATGCGTCGCCCATCTTTTTCATCAACAAGGCATTTCCTGGCAGCAACGTCTATACCGCCGAGGATATGCCGGAGATGGATGTATTGGCGATTTCCCATGACCATTGGGACCATTTGGACTATCCAACGATTATGGCACTGAAGCCGAAGGTGAAACGTATTGTCTGCCCGTTAGGCGTGGGAGAATACTTTGAAGGCTGGGGCTTTGAAAAAGAGCTTTTGCATGAGGAAGATTGGGATGCGGAAATCAAATTAGCGGATGATTTATCTATTCATATCCTGCCGTCCCAGCATTTCTCGGGGCGGTTTCTGACTTCTAATCCCACGCTTTGGTGTGGCTTTGCGTTTGTAACTCCGCAGCGCAAGGTATACTATACGGGAGATGGCGGATATGGCGCGCATTTCAAGGCCATTGGGCAGAAGTTCGGCGGCTTTGACTTGATGCTGGGCGAAAACGGCCAGTACAATATGGCCTGGCATGCCATTCATATGCTGCCGGAGGAAACGGCGCAGGCGGCAGTGGATGTGGGGGCGAAAATGCTTCTGCCTGCTCATAGCGGCAAGTTTGCCCTGTCCCGTCATCCTTGGCAGGAACCTTATCAAAGACTTTCGCAGGCCAGCCAGGGAAAGGGATATAAACTGATGACGCCGGAAATCGGCGAAGCAGCGTATATTGCTGGCGGTAAGGCAGGGAATTTTGATGCCTGGTGGGAGCGTATGCAATAAAAATTTGACTTGAAGTAAACTTCAAGTGGTAAAGTAAAAGCAGATTTTAGCAGGGAGGTTGACGTGATGAAGAAGAACATAACGCGCAGGAATTTCGTGAAACTGGCAGGCATGGCGGTAGCTATGACGGCTTTACCGGGCTGTGCGATTTTTGCGGCTGATACCCAAGAAAAAAAGCTGGAGGCAAAGAAAAAAGTTGCCGGTACTGGCGGTGAACATTACGTTCCGTATCGTGAACGGCAAGGGGCCGAGTCCGTGGTTTACTTTACGCGTGACCTGTCAGCGGCAGGCCTGCTGAAAATTTATGACCGTGTCAAAAAAGATTTGGGCGGCAAGGTGGCCATCAAGCTGCATACCGGCGAACCGCATGGTCCGAATATCATTCCTCGTCCCTGGGTCAAGGAACTGCTGCAGAAGCGTCTGCCGGAGGGCACCATCATTGAAACCAATACCTATTATGGCGGTGGCCGCGATACGACAGAAAAACATCGTCAAACTCTGAAAGTCAACGGCTGGACGGATTTTGCCACGGTGGATATTACAGATGCCGAAGGGACAACGATGCTGCCGGTACCCAATGGCAAGTGGTTTACGGAGATGTCCGTGGGCAAGAATATGCTGCAGTATGATTCGCTATTGACGCTTACGCATTTCAAAGGCCATACGATGGGCGGCTTTGGCGGTTCCAACAAGAATCTGGGCATTGGCTGCGCCGATGGCAAAATCGGCAAGAAGATGATTCATGCAGGGGACTCCGGCTCTCAATGGGGCGTAAATAACGAGGAATTCATGGAGCGCATGACTGAATCCACGCAGGCAACCGTCAACTATTTCAAAAATAGAATCGCCTTTATCAATGTGATGCGCAATATGAGCGTGGACTGTGACTGCGCCGGAACCTCAGCTAAGCCTGTGGTCACGCCGGATATTGGCATTGTGGCCTCCTTGGATATCCTGGCCGCTGACCAGGCATGTGTTGACTGCGTTTATGCGCTGCCCGAAGATAGCAAACATGATTTAGTGGAGCGCATGGAGTCACGCCACAGTATGCGTCAGCTGACCTATATGAAGGAAATGGGCATGGGCAATGACCGCTATCAGCTGATTGATGTGGATAATGGCGACAAAGTCATCACGGCTGCCGAAGCGGTAAAGGGCGTCAAAGGCACCTGGGTGCCGGATGGCAACTGATTAGCACAAAGGAGCGATAAGATGGATTTGAAAAACATTCAGGAAAACAGTATGTTCCCGGTGGGCGGCGAATGAATACAATAAGCTGCCATAAATAATTGGCAGCTTTGGGAATGGATGTATTCAGTTGGCGTTCTTTATCTTTTTTAGTTCTCTATGCAGCCAATCCAGACGCTGTTTTTCTCGCAGGATGGCCTGCTCCAGAATGCAGCGATGGCCGAAATGTTTCTGCTGTTCGCTTTCATCCGCGAACAGCAGCTGCCAGCGGGTCTGCAGGTACTGGTATTTTTCCTCATGCCGGGCAATTTCTTCCTGAAAGAGCCGGGTGACCAGTGGATGGTCGGCCGAATCGAGCAGATACAATTTCATCGTGAATTCATCCCGGGTAGGTACCAGCGGATTTAAGGATTCATCCATCCAGGCGGACAGAAGTTTCTGTCCGTCTTTTGTGATTTGGTAGAATTTCTTTTCAAGTTTTTTGCCCACCAGTTCCGTGCGTGAGGAAATCAAGCCGTCGTCTTCCATGCGCCGCAGCTCCGGGTAAATCTGACTGTGGTTGGAGTACCAGAAGTCGCCGAGCTCTTCTTCAAACAGCTTTTTGATGTCGTAGCCTGCTAGATCCTCACGGTTCAGCAGCCCTAGAATGATATATTTTAATATGTTCTTTTGTGCCATAGTCATTCGTCCCTTCGTATATATCTGGAATCAGTATAGCATAGATAAAAAAAAATATCATGTATTTTATTACATGATATTGACAAGTCAAATAATCTGGTTTATGATACATATATCAACATCATGTAAATAAATACATAATGATTTAGGAGGAATTTAACAATGGAATTTAAAGAACTGGATGACTTTTTGGGTACGCATTTTATTTATACCTACGATAATGGCTGGGAATATGAATGGTATGCCAAGAATGATCATACGGTGGATTACCGCATTCACGGCGGTATGGTCGCCGGCCGTTGGGTGAAGGATCAGGAAGCCAATATCGTCAAACTTACGGATGGCGTGTTCAAGGTAACCTGGACGGAACCGACAGGCACGGATGTGGCTTTGGACTTTATGCCGAATGAAAACATTATGCACGGTACGATTTTCTTCCCGAAATGGGTACAGGATCATCCGTCCATTACGGTATGCTTCCAGAATGAGCACATTGACCTGATGGAAGAATCCCGTGAGAAGTACGAAACCTATCCGAAATATCTGGTACCGGAATTTGCCAAGATTACCTACATGGGCAAGGCTGGTCAGGACAACGAAGAAGTTATCGCCGAAGCGCCTTACAAAGGCATGACGGATGACATTCGTGCCGGCAAGTATTTTGATGCCGACTACAAGCGTGTAAAGAAATAATAGCTGGAGGTTCGTCATATGAACGCAGGTAAATTGAGAAAAATATCGGTAACAGCTTTGCTGTCACTGGCTCTTATGGTTCCTGTAAATGGTGTTGGTCATGCATCTGACAAGCAGGAGAATCTTATTTCCATGCAGCCGACTTATCGGGATGTAGTAGTCGCCAATGTGAAAAATGACAATGGCGCCCCTCGCCAGCTGCGCATGAATGTGTTCATCCCGCCCCAGGCCAAGAAAGAAAAGGTCCCTGTGTTGGTGTTTGTACATGGCGGCGGTTGGGCCAGAGGCACCTATGAAGGCGATGATGTAAAGCAGCAAGTGAAGCAGAGTCAGCAGGGCGGCAATGGTGCTTTGATGGATAAGGACAATACTTCGTCCTATAAGATTTTCAAAGATGTCCTGAATCATGGCATTGCCTTTGTTTCCGTGGATTATCGTTTGAACAGCGAAGCGGCTTTTCCTGCTCAGATTTATGACGTGAAAGCAGCAGTGCGTTTTGTCCGTGCACATGCGGCAGAATATGGCATTGATGCCGACAGGATTGCCATAGCCGGTACTTCGGCTGGTGCTCATTTGGCAGCAGAACTGGCTGTAACCAGTGGCAACAAGAACTTAGAAGGTACTGTAGGCGGAAATCTTGGCTATAGCAGCAAGGTCGTAGCTTGTGTTGACTTCTATGGCCCCACCAATTTGTTGACCATGGCTCCGGAAATGAGTCCCCAGCTGCAGTCACCTGCTGAAGCTGCAGAAACCCATGATTCGGTACGCGCCAATGAATCTATTTTATTGGGCTTTACGGGGGAAGGACAAGGCGTAGGCACCCTGCGTAAGATATATGAGGCTGGTGATAAAACCTCTCCCTATTGGAGTATGGTGGAGAAGGCCAAACTGGGCAGCCCGGTATATCAGGTGACGAAGGATGCGCCGCCGTTCTTTATCGCACATGGCGGACATGATTCACTGGTCCCCATTCAGCAGAGCCTCAGCCTGCAAAAAGCACTGACAGATGCCGGTGTCGAAAACCTTTTCATGTGCAATTCTGAAGCACAGCATGGTTATGTGGGTGAAGATACCAATAAAGCCATGATGCGCTGGCTTTGCCAAAAGCTTGGCGTTAAATATTGATTCCCAAACATTTCCATACAAATACACTTTAAGAGAAGCCGTCTGACAGGTGATTTTGTCAGGCGGTTTCTCCTTTATTGCCGTGTAGTATTCAAGGGAAGGATGGTAAATTATGGAAGAGCAAAACGAGTCAATAATCTGGTTGGAGCTGATGGCCAGTAAAGGGATAAAGGCTTTGGGGCAAAAGCTGCAGAGCAAGTGTGGCAAGAAGCTAATCATTACAGGTCAGCAGGGAATCGCTCATTATCCCGAATCAGGCATCATGGCACCGGATGAAATACTGGATTTGCTGGAGCATATGCCGAAATTTGCCGAAAACCAATATTATTATGCGAAAAATCAACAGAGGCTGGTATGCAAAGTAATCCTGGAGGATGAGCCCGACGGTGTTTTGCTGCTGTTTTGGGAGCAGGTAGATAATGAAGACATTGATCTTATCTGTAAAAACATAGATCAGGCACAGCTGGCCTTAAGATGGTATCTGCGGGGACACAGGCGATTTGCCCAACGGCTTCATGAGCAGCGAGCGGCTTTTTTTGAAGGTGTTTTTATCAAGCATAATATCGGCGTAGAATCCTTGCTGAAAGAGCAGGGAATTAATATTCACAGCGATAGGGAATATGCGGTGATGTTGATGGATATGGGGGAGGATAAGCCCCTTATTCCACCGGCAGATTTTCGGGCTAAGCTTTTGCAGTTCCGTCAGCGTCATCAGACGGAGCTTATCTATCCCTTGGAGTGGAATGGCCTGTATTTGGTGATTCTTCCGGGGATTTATAGCCAGCAGGAGTTTAATTTCTTGTCCGCAGGTAAGCATGAGGAAGTGTTTAACCGCTGGCAGCAGCTTTTTTCCGAAGCCTATAAGGTGGATGTGTCGATTGGTGTTGGGATGAGTTATCCGCTGGTCGAATTGCATCGCAGCTATCACGAAGCCCGCATTGCGCTGATGTTCCGGAAGATACGAGGCGAGCAGGGATTTGTACAGGAATTTGCCGAACTGGGTATCTTCCGTGACCTGTTTGGCTGTGAACAGGAACGGATTATTCGCTTTTGCCATCAGACACTGGATAAACTGCTGGCTTATGACCACGACTGTGATGCAGGTCTGCAGATAACCCTGCGCACTCTTATGAATACCAATTTCAACTACAAGCTGACGGCGGAAAAACTCTTTGTACATGTGAATACTGTGCGTTACCGCTGTGATAAAATTGCCCAGCTGTTAAATATTGACCTTAATGAGCCGGATACCCGCTTCAATCTCTATGCCGCCCTACGGGTGGGGGATGTGCTGAAGGCGTTGAACCTGCTGCAGCCCGGCTATGTGGGCAATATAGGCAAGCACAAAACTGGCGGGACGCAGACGCTTTTCTAAAGGAAAAAGCCGGTTATATCTATACCTATTGTAACGATTAACGGTTAAAAAGCTTTGTAGCATCTTACAGTAGTTGACAGGAAATTATAGAGAGTACAACAGGGAAATTTTATTTTGTTTATTGTATGATAAACAAAGATATAAATGTTTGAGGGGGAGTTTTTATGGAAAAGCTAAAGAATTTGTGGGAATTCTTTAAGAAGAAGCCTCTGTATCTGGCGGGCCTCCTGGTCGTATTGTTGGCAGGTGGTAACTTTGCCATGGTGACGGCGGAAAAATTTCCTCATTTGGCCTGTTCACCCTGCCATGTGATGGCACCTTATGTAGATGCTTATGATGACAGTGTGCTGTTATCCCATGCCCATGCAAAGGCGAATGTCAACTGCATCGACTGTCATGAAAATGGTATTGAGGACAAGGTGAAGGAAACCCTTTGGTATGTGACGGATGATTTCGATGATCCGCCCGCTAAACGTCATTTTGACAATAAGATGTGTACGAAATGCCATAGCGATATGGATGCGCTGATAGCTAAGACTGATAAGGGCAATGGTGTCAATCCGCATAATTCCCATCTAGGGGATCTGACCTGCTCGGACTGCCATAAGATGCACACGCAGTCCAAGGCGGCCTGCCAGAACTGTCATGATTTTGAGTTCCTGCATAACCTGCCGCCACAATGGGAAAAGGTACAGGATCCACATACAGGGGAGGGAACATTATGAAAGCAAGTGATTTGAGCCGCCGTAATTTCCTGAAAGGCGGAGCCATGGCTCTGGCAGGAGCAGTAGCGGCACCATTTTTGGCAGGCTGCGGCAATGGCCGCAAACATGAACTCGATGAAGAGGGCAATTTTAAGCGGGAAGACCCGCAGCCGGATTTCATGAAGGCGCCAGCACCTATTGCAGATAGTCAGATTGCAAGCACGGAAAAGGCTGATGTCATTATCGTGGGCGCTGGTATGAGCGGCCTCTGTGCGGCCATATCGGCAGCTGAAGAAGGCGGCAAGGTTATCGTGCTCGAAAAGACCAATACCGTCAATTTCCGCGGTTATGACTATGCTGCCGTCAATTCCCGCGTGCAGCAGCAGGTCGGCAATCATCTGGACCCTGTGGATGTCACCCGAGAAATCATGCGCTTTGGCGCCTATAAGCCCAACCAGAAAGTGGTGATGCAGTGGGTGAAGCACAGCGGTCATGTCAATGACTGGCTGCTCGATATGGCACTGAATAAGGGCTGCAAGGTACAGCATATCTGGACTTACGACGAAATGGTGGCCGAAGGTGCTACACTGCCTACCCGCCCGTCCATGACTTTTGTATTGGAGCCAACGCAGGAAGCCATCGAAAAAGCCCCTAAAGGCATGATTGGCGGCAAGCCCGTTATCGCCATGGCTTATACATTGCTGTCCACGGCACAGGATAAGGGGGTAGACCTGCGGTTCAAACTGCCGGCTGTGCAATTAGTCCGTGAGGATGACAACAAGGGCCGGGTGACTGCGGTTATTGCAAAGGACAAAGAGGGCAAATACCATAAATTTATTGGCGAGAAAGGGATTATTCTCTGTGCTGGTGATTACGGCCATGACAAGGATATGCTCCATTATTACATTCCCAGTGCCGATACGGTAAAAATCAATCTCTATCCCAGCAAGGCCAATACTGGTGACGGCCATAAGATGGGGCTGTGGGTAGGTGCTGCCATTGATGAAGGGCCGCATGCTCCCATGTATTTTGACTTTGGCATGGTCAATGCCCCGGGCCTTGCAGATTCGGTTATGCGTCAGCCTTGGCTGTCGCTGAATAACTACGGCGAGCGTTTTGCCAATGAGGATGTGCCCTATCCCTTTATTGCCAACGGCGTGCGGCAGGAGCCGGACTACAGCAAGTGGAACATCTGGGATTCCAAGTGGCCGACAGAGGCACCGGCTATGCATCAAACGGCCTGCAAGTCCCTCAAGAGTGTCTACCATGATCCAAAGCGTCTGCAGAAACTGATTGATGATGGCGTGGTCAAATCAGCTGACTCGCTAAGAGAACTGGCCCGTCAGATGAACCTGCCCTATGAAAAGGTCAAGGCAGAGGTGGAGCGTTACAATGAAATGGCGCGCAAGGGCTTTGATGATGATTTTTACAAGCGCAAGGAGTGCCTGACCACCATTGAAAAGCCGCCCTTCTATGCGGCCCATATATCCATAGCCCTGCTGGTAACATTAGGCGGCTTGAAGATTAATGAGAACATGCAGGTGCTCGATAAGGAGAAACATGTTATCCCTGGCCTTTATGCTGCGGGGAATAATTCCGGCAGTTTCTATGCCAATGATTATTGCATGACCATTATGGGCAACAGCCATGGCCGTGCCTACACATTTGGCTATTTGGCAGGCAAACATGTTATGAAAGAATAAGCAAATATAGAAGATTGTATGGAAAATCTCCCAAGGTTGTTTGTGCCTCTGGGAGATTTTTTGCTGAATTTGTCTGTCGACAAGAGGTAAACATTAGCGTTATAATATAAAAGAAAGCTAAAACATAAATTATGTAAATCGAAAGGGAGAGCACGATATAACATGTTGGAATTGAAGAACATTTCCTTCCATGTCACCGAGGGCAACAGCCAGGTGGATATTATTCAGGACCTGAGCCTAACCGTTGACAACAGGAAATTTGTGGTCATTACGGGGCCAAACGGCAGTGGCAAGTCCACCCTGGCGAAAATTATAGCGGGCATTGAGCAGCCCACTTCCGGCCAGATTCTTTTGGACGGCCAGGATATTACCAATAAGAGCATTACGGAGCGGGCAAAGATGGGCATCAGCTTTGCCTTTCAGCAGCCTGTGCGTTTCCGCGGCCTGCAGGTTATTGACCTGTTGCGGCTGGCAGCCGGGAAAAAGATTTCCCATATCAAGGCCTGCGATTATCTCTCCGAGGTAGGGCTTTGCGCGAATGATTATCTCAACCGTGAAGTGAATAGTTCCTTGTCTGGTGGCGAACTCAAGCGTATTGAGATTGCTACGATTCTGGCCAGAAAGACAAATCTTTCCATCTTTGATGAGCCGGAGGCGGGAATTGACCTTTGGAGTTTCCAGAACCTTATCCGCATCTTTGAAAAAATGCGGGCAGAAATTGAAGAAAGTTCCATCATCATCATTTCCCATCAGGAGCGCATCCTGCAGATTGCTGATGAAATCATTGTGCTGGCCGACGGCCGGGTACAGGAGCATGGCGCCGGCAAAGACATCCTGCCCAAAATCATGGACACGGAAGTCAGCATGCCCATGTGCAGAAAATTTCAGTAAGGGGGTAGCGCTATGTTGAAGATGGACGAGATACAGAAAAGACTGCTGCTGGAGGTGGCTGACCTGCACGATGTCCCCATGGGGGCTTACAATCTGCGCGCTAACGGCAAGTCCGTGGGCCGTGGCAGCAGTGCCAATATCGAAATCACCTCCAAGGAAGACGGTTCCGGCATTGATATCCGCATCAAGCCCGGCACCAAGAATGAGAGTGTACACATTCCTGTCGTCATGAGCGAAAGCGGCATGAAGGAAACGGTGTACAACGATTTCTACATCGGCGAAGGAGCTGATGTGGTAATTGTGGCAGGCTGTGGCATTGATAACTGCGGCACCCAGGATTCGGAACACGACGGCGTTCACCGCTTCTTTGTGGGCGAAAATGCCAAGGTCAAATATGTGGAAAAACATTACGGTTCTGGCGATGGCAAAGGCCAGCGCATTCTGAATCCCGTAACGGAAGTGACCATGGAAGCAGGCAGTTCCATGGAGATGGAAATGGTACAGATTAAGGGCGTGGATTCCACCAGCCGTACCACCAAGGCCAAGCTCAAGGCCGATGCCAGCCTGATAGTGCGCGAACGCCTGATGACGCACGGTACGCAGTATGCCTACAGCGAATATGAAGTGACGCTGGATGGCGAAAATGCCAGCGCTGATGTGGTGTCCCGCGGCGTAGCCAAGGACAAATCCTATCAGAAGCTGGATTTGCGCATCGTGGGCAACGCAGCCTGCCATGGCCATACGGAGTGTGACTCCATCATCATGGACGAGGGCAGAATTCTGGCTGTGCCGTCTCTGGAAGCCAATAATGTGGATGCCATGCTGGTGCATGAAGCAGCTATCGGCAAGATTGCGGGGGACCAGCTCATCAAGCTGATGACTTTGGGCCTGACGGAAAAAGAAGCCGAAGAACAAATTGTCAACGGCTTCTTAAAGTGATATTCTTCTATAGAACTCCTTCAGCTTTGGCTGGGGGAGTTTTTTGCAGTTCAGCATTCTTTTGCCAGACGGCGTTTGGCTTTATAACTTTCGATTCGCATGAGGAATCGCTTTTGGAGCGCCTGAAACTTTTCCGGTGAGATAACGATATTGCGTTTACGTGCTCCCGCCATCTGGTCGATTTCCGCATCTTCCAATTCAAAGAGATCTGCATCCTGCAACAATAATAATTCATCTGCCTGGAGTATCATAAGTATTTCCTCCCTACTTCGACATTTTGCTTGTAATGTTGTTCCTTCTATATCTATATACGATTGGCAGATAAATGTATTACAGGTTCTCCCAAAGGAAATTTTATTTTTTCGGATAAACACCGATGGTGAGTTTATTGAGGATGGGAATGGCTTCGCCGATTTTCCGGCAGATAACAGCGGCCAGAATGGAGAGTATCAGCGTTGCCCAGTAGAAGGCAATAATCACAGGTGCTGTCATAATTTTGCCGTGGTTCTGCAGCCACAGGCCGATGTAGGTGATGAACAGGGGGTGGACCAGATAGGCGAAGTAGGAATGTTTGCCTAAGATATGGAGCAGATTGTTTAGGGCTTTGGGATAGCTCTGATAGGTGAAGATGGCAAAGAAGAACAGGCTGGCGGCCATGGTGTAGAGAATCCCCCAGGGGCAGAGCTGATGCGCCGTGTTGATGGCCTCCAGTGCCGTGTAGCCGTCAAAGTAAATCTTCTCGTAGTAATAGGTCATAAGGCCGCCCAAGGTGAAGAAGAAAAAGCAGCAGAGTCCATGGAGATGTTTTTTCATAAAGTCCATGAACTTATCGCTGTGAACGGAAAGCCAGCCCCCCAACAGGAAGATGAAGAAGTAATGGAGCACCCAATAATTGAGGCGGTACATCAAAAAAGGTTTCAGAATGCTGTTATCGGGCAGGCCGTAAACGTAGAGGTTGAAGGCTGTGTCGAAGCTCGACCAGTAGTCAAAGGCAATCTGCAAAATCAGCAAGATGCCCAGACGGTAAAGGGTCAGGCGGCGTACTATGGCAATCCAAAGGGGCATCAAGAGATAGAACCACAAGAGAATGACCATGAAGTAGAGCTGATACTTGGCATTGCCGAAGAACAGGATGGATAACAGGTGCAGCGGGTCCGGAAAGCCTACGCCGTAGAGCAGACCGTCGTGCAGGAGATAGAGCAGAGACCAGGCCAGATACGGAATCAGCACGGTCTTGAGGCGGCGCTTGGCAAAGCTTCGGAAGTCAAAGGGGGCGTTGATGTTCAGATTGTAGAACAGGCCAAAGGCGGAGATAAAGAAGAAGATGGGCACGCTGAACCGGGTAAAGGTTTCCAGGAGTGCCACCAGATGAATGTTGGCAGCCGGATTCATGATGTACTGCGAACCGATATGGATGCCGATAACCCCCATCATGGAAATGCCGCGGATGTATTCGATGGCGGCAAGTCTTGGCTTGCGGGACAAAGTTGCTGTTTGCATAGAGAAAAACACCTCGATAAAAATAATTACCTAACTATCATAGCAAAAAATAAGGCGCAATGCCACCAAGGATTCAACAGGAGATTTTGCAGTGGATAGCGAATAGCTAACATAATGGATTTGGTAAGGCGATTTGCGAGGTATAGATAATGGAATATAAAATGGAAAAATACAGCGTAACGGATTTGCCCTTAAATGAGCAAAATGTGCTCGAACAGCTCTACGGCGGGCAGATGGCGGAGAATCAGGGGTATTCTCCGAATCATATTCTCTATGTGCGGGAGCTTACCCCTGCGGAAAAGGGTTTGTTTATGAACTGCACCGCCTTCCAGCCTGTAGGTGTTATGGTGCAGAATCTGTACAAAATCCGGGGGAAATTACTGCCGCCGCATTTCAATCGGGCGCTGCATAAGATGGTGGAAGAATGCGATGCCATGCGTATGAACTACTGCTCGGTGGGGAAGCGCATTCTGGCCGTAGTCTTTCAGGAGCGGCGTTCCATTGCCTCGGTGGTCTATCGCAGTCTGGAGGGAATGGATGAGGATGAACTCGATGCCACGCTGCGCCGGATTATGGATGCAGATTTGCGTCAGGGGATTGATGTGCGTTATGGCTGTCTGATGCGTTTTTCTATCTTCCACACGCAGAATGATGAATACGCGGTGCTGGTAACGGCTGTACAGGCGGTGCTGACGGAGTTCGATGTGCGTGAACTCTTTGCCAGAGCCATGGGGCTGAAATGGGAAGGAAGCGGGCAGAAGGCCGCCCCTGCGATGGTGCAGATGGATTCGCTTGCGGCACCGGTGCGGGAGTATTGGCAAAAGATGCTGGGAAATTTCCCGCAGAACTGCCGCATTCCCCAGTATGGCAAAACCGGCGTTTCTGTGCCCAGACATCGGGCCTATCTTGCCCATCTTCCCGCGCCGATTTTGTCGGATTTACGGAGACAGGCCAGGGACAATAAGCGCATGATGATGTCCATCCTGCATACGGCTTGGGGCATTTTGCTGCTTCACGAAAATAAATGTCAGGATGTGGGCTTCTGCCTGCGTGTGCCGCGCCGCGAAAAAGGTGCAGATGGACAGAGCCGCATACCGAGTCTGGTGCCTATGCGCCTGCAGTTGGAGAACGACGAGCTCACCGTGCAGGAACTGGTGAATAAGCTGTTCCAGCAGTTTTTGATTTCCCAGCCCTACGCTGCTTTGGGGCGGTCGGATATCGAAAGCATCGTGGGCAGACAGAAGGGAATTTTTGACCATTTCCTGGATTTTTGTGATTTTCTGCACGAGTCCCAATCCTTTGGAAAAGCGCTGGGGGCTGTGGATGGGGAACTTATTCTGCAAAATTTCTGGGATGGGCGGGACAGCAAATTAAGCATGGCCTTCCGTCAGGAGGAAAACCAGCTGTCCATAAGCCTGCAATATGACGAAGGCTTTTTTAACCAGGAGAAAATCGAAATTCTGGTCAAGGACTATCTGCAGGTCCTCCAGCAGATGCTGACGGACTGGAATCTGCCCATGAGCGCTTTCCGTGAGCGGCTGGGCAGCCGCCTGCAAAGAGTGGTGGCGGACACGGCCGCAGAAAAACTGGATAGCCGTGCGGTATTGCAGGATTATTTGTCCCGTATGAGCTTGTTCAAGGAAATGGATCGGGGATTGATTCAGCGCTTTATGGAACAGGCCCGGCTGGAGGTCTATTTTGAAGGCGACCGGCTGGCGGGGCCGGAACTCGATGGACAACTGGTTTTTCTGGGCGTCGGCCGGGTGGCCCGCAGCATCGAATTGGGCGATGGCTGGTACTATACGCTGGATATCCAGAAGGAAGGCAGCTGGCTCAATGAAACGGCGATGCTGCCGGACAGAAAGAGTGAGTTGGCCTTGGAAGTGCTTACGGAGCGGGCTGTGATTCTCACCATACCGCTGAACAAAGCACAGACCATTATGGAAAAGACGCCGCTGATGGCCAGGAGTATTATTCAGTACGTCATCCGGCAGATGGAAAAATATCAGCGGTTGTGGATTCAATCCTAATCCTGTATAATTATTCCGTAAATCTTTTTTGCGGAGGTGCAGCATGCAAAAGCGAAGAATTGTCATTGGTGGCATCCTTTGCCTGGCTCTTATAGTAGGCGGGGCGGCTCTTTGGTGGCCGTCCCGGGAAGCTCCCGCCAGCCAGCAGATAACGGAAACCACCGTGGCCACCAGAAACGAAGATGTATCCCCCATCAATAAGATTCCGCAGACTGGGACGGAGCAGCCTAAGGAAAAGCCTCCGGTAAAACAGCCCATCAAGGATGTCTTTGCCTATAGCTTTGAAGGCGAGAAGGTTTTTATCGTGTCCGGTTCGGTGACGGCGGACAAAGAGAAGCATGAGTGGCAGGCTAAGATAAAGAGCATCAACAAGAAGGGGGAGGCCCAGGCCATCCAGCAGGTGTTCTTCAAGCAGGAAGGCAAGCAGATTCTCACCAGCAACGGCAATGGCAAATGGCGTCCCATCGACGAGATGGATAAGTCTCTGTTCAACAAAGTCGTGGATATTTCCGGCACCTTTTGATAAATTGTTAAAGTTTTTTTGAAAAATTGTATTTTAGGTGTTGACAAGGCCTGCCCTTATCCGTATAATAATACATGTCGCTGAAACACAGCGGTAAAGATTAAAGACGGCCCGGTAGTTTAGTTGGTTAGAATGCCGCCCTGTCACGGCGGAGGTCAGGGGTTCAAGTCCCCTTCGGGTCGCCACTTGCGGAAATAGCTCAGTTGGTAGAGCATCACCTTGCCAAGGTGGGGGTCGCGAGTTCGAGTCTCGTTTTCCGCTCCATATTATGGCGACATAGCCAAGTGGTAAGGCCGAGGACTGCAAATCCTCTATCCTCAGTTCGATTCTGAGTGTCGCCTCCAATTTCATAATGCGGAAATAGCTCAGTTGGTAGAGCATCACCTTGCCAAGGTGGGGGTCGCGAGTTCGAGTCTCGTTTTCCGCTCCATATTATGGCGACATAGCCAAGTGGTAAGGCCGAGGACTGCAAATCCTCTATCCTCAGTTCGATTCTGAGTGTCGCCTCCAAAGATGAAAGCAAGCCTTCTCCTGTTTGACGGGAGGAGGCTTTTCTGTATTGAAGTTACGGCATAAATATTGTAGAATATAGAGTATGTGATTTGCGGGGAGGCTGTAATCAATGGAAACAAGTGATAAAGATTTAATCGAAGAAAAAACTGGCAGTGAAAAGATTTTTGACGGAAACCTGCTGCATGTCTATAAAGATACGGTAAAGCTGCCCAATGGCGGCGAAGCTACGCGCGAGTGGATTAAGCATCCTGGTGCTTCCGCCGTGATTCCGCTGACGGATGATGGTCAGGTGATTCTCGTGAAGCAGTACCGCTATCCCATCGGCCGCATTACGCTGGAGATTCCGGCCGGTAAGCTCGATGCTCCCGATGAAGACCCGCTGCTGTGCGCAGAGCGGGAGCTGTCAGAGGAAACCGGGTACAAGGCCGAGAAAGTTACGAAGCTGACGACCATTGCCACCACGGTGGGATTTTCCAATGAATATATTCATATCTATGCGGCTACGGGCCTTACGGCGGGCAAGCAGCATACCGATGAGGATGAGTTTATCAATGTGGTGAAGATGCCGCTGGCAAAGGCTGTGGAGTTGGTGCTGAACGGCGAAATCTTTGATGCCAAGTCGGTGACAGCGATTTTGATGTTGGAACGCAGCCAGAAGGAGAAATAAATGTTTGATTTTAATATAATGCATATTATTGCCGGCCTGCCCGGACTTTTGATTGCCATGGTCATTCATGAATACGCCCATGCGCAGGTGGCCGTATGGTTGGGGGATTTTACGCCCCGTCTGATGGGCCGCCTCACGCTTAATCCCAAGGCGCATGTAGACCCCATTGGTATGCTGATGCTGTTTTTGGTGCATTTTGGCTGGGCAAAGCCTGTTATGATTAACCCGCGGAATTTCAAAAATCCCAAGCGGGATGATATTCTGGTTTCTTTGGCCGGCCCGGCGGCAAATTTTATTACCGCTTTTTTGGCGCTCTTGGCACTTCTTATCTACAACCGTATGGGCGGCGATATGACGGCTGGTGTGTATCTGGTGTTCCAGATGATTATTGAGTACAATATCGGTTTTGGTATCTTTAATCTGATTCCCTTGCCACCGCTCGATGGTTCACATGTACTCATGCAGCTGCTGCCACGTGATATGGCATACAAATTGGCTGGCCTGGAGCGTTACAGCTTCCTGATTTTAATTGTGCTCTTGATGACGCCGGTACTTAGCATGATTCTGATTCCCTGCCGCGCGCTGATTTGGCAGATTTTCACCTTGCTTTTGAGTCCTTTTTTCTAAATGGAAGATTACAAGATTAAGATAGATGCCTTCGAAGGCCCGATGGACCTTTTGATGCATCTCATTGAAAAGAACAAGATTGATATATACGATATTCCCATTGCGGAGCTGACCCGCCAGTATCTGGACTATCTCGACAAATTCCGGGAGTTCAATATGGAGATTGCCAGCTCCTTTCTGGTGATGGCGGCAACGCTTTTGCAGATTAAATCCCGCATGATGCTGCCCAAGGCACCGCAGGCAGAAGGGGAGCCCGAGGAGGACCCCCGCTTTGAACTCGTACAGCGGATTTTGGAATACCGCAAGTTCAAGCAGGTTAGTCAGGTGCTCGGAGATATGGCAGGCGTGCAGGAGCGCTTTGTGGCCCGTGAGCCCATGGAGCTGCCGGTCCATCACCTGCCACCGGGAAATCTCTCTTTGCGCCAGCTGGTGGAGGCTTTTCATACGGTGCTCTCCGTCAAGGAGGAGCTTTCCATCCCCAAAGCCTTGGTGGAACCGGAGGAATACAGTATCAAGGACAAGATGGAAGATATTATTCTGCTGTTGGGACGCAGCCGGGGGAAGCTGCTCTTTTCCGAAGCGTTCCGTTCCGGCACCAGAGGGGAACTCATCGTGACCTTTCTGGCCCTGCTGGAACTCATGAAGCTGCGGACGGTCACGGTCAAGCAGCAGCGTTCCTTTGCGGAAATCTATATCTGTGTCCGGGAGGAGGAAGTTCATGCCTGAGAAAGTACGGGCAGAAATAGCCGATACAGGGCTGGTGGAAGCAGTGCTCTTTGCGGCGGGCAATCCCATGACCGTCAAGGAAATCGCTCATATCATCGAGCTGGATGTATTGGGTACCCAAAATATCATTACGCGGCTGCAGGCGGAACTGGACGAGCGCAAGAGCGGCCTGACCTTGCGGCAGGTGGCAGGCGGCTATCAGCTGGCCACCCGGCCCGAAGCCTTTGTAACCGTTGAGCGGCTGAGTCAGGTGGTGGATCGGAAGATTTCGGCGCCGACCATGGAGACGCTTTCCATCATTGCCTTTAAGCAGCCCATCACCAAGGCGGAGATTGAAAATATCCGCGGGGTGCGCATTGAACGCGCCCTGCAAAAATTATTGGAATTGGAACTGGTGGCGGAAGTGGGGCGCAAACCTGTCTTAGGGCGGCCCATTCTCTACGGCACCACGGATACCTTCCTGCGGTGTTTCGGCATCAATACCTTGGAGGATTTGCCGGAACTGCCCACCACAGAAGAGGCGGTGGCAGGACTCGACAACGAACAGCTGGAACTTTTCCAGGAGGTTCAACATCTGCAGGAAGCAAAGGAAATGGAAACAAACGAGGAGACGGAATAAATGGTTGAATTATTAGCCCCGGCAGGCAGCCGTGAGGCGCTGATTGCTGCCGTGGAAAGCGGCGCGAATGCTGTTTATATGGCCGGTACCCAGTTCGGGGCCCGAGCCTATGCCAATAATTTTGATGAGGATGGCTTGAAAGAAGCCATCCGTTTTGCGCATTTGCGGGACGTGTTGATTAACATCACCGTCAATACCATCGTGGATGATGAGGAAATCCCAGCCCTGAAGGAATATCTGCTGTTCCTGCGGGAGGCAGGGGCGGATGCCATTCTGGTACAGGATTTGGGTGTGGCGAAAATTGCCCGGGAAATCGTGCCCGATATGCCGCTGCATGCCAGCACGCAGATGACGGTGCACAGCCTCGAAGGTGTTTTGGCCCTGCAGGAATTAGGCTTTACCCGCGTGGTATTATCCCGCGAATTGTCCTTAAAGGAAATCGCCCATATCTGCGCCAACTGCAACGTGGAGATTGAAGTCTTTATGCACGGCGCACTCTGTGTCTGCTATTCGGGCCAGTGCCTCATGAGCAGCATGATTGGCGGCCGCAGCGGCAATCGCGGCCGTTGTGCCCAGCCCTGCCGTTTGCCCTATACGCTGGTAGATGAAGCGGGCAATGATGTGCTCGGGGATAAGGCCGGCAGTTACCTGCTGTCCCCGCGTGACCTCAATACCATTGATGTGATTCCCGACCTGATTAAGGCAGGTGTAGCATCCCTCAAAATCGAAGGCCGCATGAAGCGTCCCGAATATGTGGCTACGGTAGTAGGAACCTACCGTCAGGCCATTGACCAATATTTGACAAGTCAAATATACGAAGTTGACATGTCAGCCCGGGATAATCTGGCGCAGATTTTTAACCGTGACTTTACCACGGCATATCTCTTGAATCGTCCCGGCAAGGCCATGATGAGCGACAGACGGCCCAATAATCGCGGCCTGCTCATTGGTCGGGTGGTGGCTTATGACTGGGATAAGCGGCTCGTGACGGTGAAACTTTCCGGCCGTCTGGCTCTGGGCGATCAGGTTGACTTTTGGGTCAAGGTCGGAGGCCGGGTGACGGCTACGATAAATGACATGTCAAATGTCAAAGGTCAAAAACTGACGGAAGCGAAAAGTGGCGATACGGTGCGCTTTGCCATACCCGCCGCTGTACGCGACCATGACCGCGTCTTTAAGGTCTATGATGCCCAGCTGATGGAACAGGCCAAGGAAAAATACGCCAGCGGTGCTCCTGTGCGCCGCATTCCCATCACCGCCGAAGTCAAGGCCGCCATTGGCGAGCCCTTGACGGTTGTTTTGCGGGATAATGCCGGACATGTCGGCCATGGAAAAACGGAGTTTATCGGTGAAGCCGCCAAGAAGCGACCCCTGTCGGATGAAGTCATCCGCAAGCAGGTGGACAGGCTCGGCACTTCCGTCTATGAACTTACGGAGCTGCAGACGGAAATCAGCGGCGAAGTCATGGTACCCATGAGTGAAATCAACGAGGCCCGCCGTCAGGCTGTCGAAGAACTCGATGCGCAGCGTTTGGCGCATTATCCGCTGCGCGTAGCAGAGCCTGTGCCGTTCAAGGCCGAAGCATTTTCCGGGAAACTCTCCCAGCCCAAACTTATGGTGGCAGTGGATAGTTTAGAAAAGATGCGCGCTGCCATCGAGGGCGGTGCTGACGGTATCCTCTTTGGCGGTGAATCCTACGAGCATGAAGCACTGACGGTGATGGATTACGAAAAGGCTTGGCATCTGGCCAAGAAGGCCAATGTGCGTCTGGACTTTAATCTGCCACGCATCATGCGCGACGATTTCCAGCCCTTCTTCGAAAAGATTCTCACAGCGGCCAGGAACTTCCCGCCAGCGGCTGTGCATGTCCATAATATCGCACAGATTGCGCTCGTGAAACGGCTGACGGATTTTGCCATTCATGCCGATTACAGCTTGATTTCCTATAATAAGAGCACGCTGGCTTTCCTAAAAGATTACGGTGTGGCTTCGGCCACCCTGTCACCGGAACTCAAATGGCAGCAGATGGAAGCGCTCGCCAAAGAAAGCGAACTGCCGCTTAGCGCCATTGTGCATGGCCGTTTGGAACTCATGGTTTCCGAATACTGTGTGACGGGTTCCTTCCTCGGAAATGTCGGTGAAGGTGCCTGCAGCCATCCCTGCACCAAGGGGCGCTATGCGCTCAAAGACCGCAAGGAGGCACTTTTCCCCTTGCGTATGGACCAGTTCTGCCATATGCACGTGCTCAACAGCAAGACGCTCTCCATGCTGCCCCATGCCATGAAGTTTAAGGGCGCTGGCATCAAGACCCTGCAGATTGAAGCTAAGGCCATGAAGCCGGCGGAAATCACAGCGATTACCCGTGCCTATCTGCAGGCTATGAAGCTGCCCACCCAGCTCGACGAAGCCCAGGAAGATGCGCTGAAGCTTCAGGAGGGCATGGATATTACCCGCGGACACTACTTTAGAGGAGTTCAATAAATAAATGGAACAGGAATCGTTTAAGGTTTTAGAATACAAGAAGATAACGGATAAGCTGGCAGAATATGCCGGTTCTGCACTGGGCAAGGAAAAGGCCCATGATTTATTGCCCAGTTCGGATTTTGCAGAGGTGCAGGAGTGGCAGGAGCAGACCACGGAAGCCGTGAAGGTGCTCTCCATGTCGGCGCCCCCCTTGGGCGGCATTCGCGACATCCGCCTATTGCTCAAAAAGGCTGCCAAAGGTGCCATCTTAGAACTCGAAGAACTGCAGAACATCATGAGCACCATGTATGCCATGCGCACTATCAAGTATTTCTTCCGGGATTTGGAACTCGAAGCCCCGATTCTGCAGGAATGGGCGCGCTCGCTGGAAATTTTGGGCCAGCTGGAACGGAATCTCAATAACGTCATTGACGAGCATGGCAATATGCGCGAAGATGCCAGCGTGGAACTTAGGCGCATCCGCCGCGAACTCAAATCCTCCCAGACCCGCATCAAGGATAAAATCAACAGCATTCTCCATGACGGGGCTTATCAGAAGATGTTTCAGGATGCCATCGTCACCGTCCGTGACGAGCGTTATGTTATTCCCGTAAAGGCTGAATACCGCGCCCATTTCCCGGGACTTATCCATGACCAGTCTGCCAGCGGTTCCACGCTCTTTATCGAGCCGATGGCCGTGGTGGAACTCAACAATGACGTGAAGCAGCTGACGCTTGCCGAACAGCAGGAGATTCAGCGCATTCTGCGGCAGCTCTCGGGAGAAATTCAGCGCGAGAAGGATACGCTTTATGCCAACTGCGAGATTTTAGGGGATATTGACTTCACCTTCGCTAAGGCCAGACTGGCAGGGGCTATGAAGGCTGTGCGCCCGCTGATTAATGATGAGGGCCGCACGGTGCTCAGTAACGCCCGCCATCCCTTGATTGCTGCCGATAAGGTAGTGCCCACCAGCATTACACTCGGGCAGGATTACCGCATGCTTCTGATTACCGGCCCGAACACTGGTGGTAAAACTGTCACTATGAAGACGCTCGGCCTTATGGTACTCATGGCTCAGGCTGGTCTTTATCTGCCGGTCGAGCAGGGTTCGGAAATCTCCATTTACGCCAATATCTACGCCGATATCGGTGACGAGCAGAGCATTGAGCAGAGCCTTTCCACCTTCTCGGCGCATATGACCCATATCGTCAGCATTCTCGACAAGGTGGAAAGCGACGACTTGCTGCTTCTCGATGAATTGGGCGCCGGTACCGACCCGGAAGAAGGCGCTGCTCTTGCGATGTCCATTCTGGAAAAATTGCTGGAGGTCAGGGCAACCACTGTGGCCACCACGCATTATTCTGAGCTCAAGACCTTTGCCTATACCCGCGAGGGCATTGAAAATGCCTGCGTGGAATTTGACATTGAAACCCTGCGGCCCACGTACCGTCTGCTCATTGGCATTCCTGGTGCCAGCAACGCCTTTGCCATCAGCCGCCGTTTAGGGCTGGCCGATTCACTCATCATCCGCGCCCAGCAGCTCGTCAAGGCCGACCATGCCCAGTTCGAGCACGTCATCAACGAACTGGAAAACGAAAAGATGATGTACGAGCAGCGCAACGCCGATATTGCCGAGCGTCAGGCGCGGGTCAAGAAGCTCGAAGAAAAACTCTTGAAGGCCAAGGAAGAACTCAGCCAGAAGAAAGGCGATATCATCCGCAAGGCCAAGGATAAGAGTGCGGCCCTTATCCGCCAGACCCGCCGCGAGTCGGAAGAGGTTATCAGCCAGCTCAAGGAGCAGTTTGACGACCTGGGCATCAAGGCGCGCCAGCAGGCCATCCAAAATGCGCGAGCCAAGATTAACGAGGCTTCCGCGAAAGCCAACCCGGGCATTATGGCCCAGAAGGGTGTCGGCCAGCGCATTGACCTCAAGACCATCCGCATAGGCGATACGGTTTACGTGAAGAAGCTGGACCAGAAGGGCACTGTGCTTGAAATTCAGGGCAAGGACCTGACGGTACAGGTGGGCGCACTGCGCACGAAACTCAAGGCCAACGCCTGCACCTTTATCTCCCATAAAGTAGCAGAAAAGCCAAGTGCCACCACGGGCAGCCGCAAGAATTCCCAGTCTGCCAGCTTCCTGCAGAAGACGGCAAACATCGGCCGTGACATTGACATACGCGGCATGATGGTGGACGAAGCGGAAATGGTGCTCGGAAAATTCATCGATGATGCGGTAATCGCCGGCTTAAGTCAGGTGCTGATTATCCATGGCAAGGGCACGGGTGCTCTGCGCAAAGGCGTCCATGCCTACCTCAAGAGTCACCGCAACGTGCTGAGCTTCCAGTTCGCGGATATCAACGAAGGCGGTACCGGTGCAACGGTGGTGGAATTAAAATAATACGGCCCTGTTAATACATGGACGATAGTGGGAATTTGTGTTACAATGGGGAAGTATAAATTTAAGGAGGCAGCTCATGGATAAACATTCTAATGCGAGCCGTCAAAAGCGTTCTGCTAAATCTGGCGGAACAGCAAAGCGTGTCATTTTAGGCTTTGGTCTGGTGCTCATGGTGATGATTACCGGTATCGGCTGTGGTTTTTTAACCGCGAGCATGAATACCAAGCCGGATTTAGCCAATGACATTTTGCCACCGGCATCTTCACAGATTTATGATATTAACGGCAATGAAATTGCCAATGTACATGCGGCGGAAAACCGCCGTCCGGTAAAAATTGCCCAGGTTCCCAAGCAGCTGCAGGATGCGTTCGTAGCGGTGGAGGATAACCGGTTCTACGACCATTCCGGCGTTGACCCCCGGGGCATTGCGCGTGCTCTTTATACCAACATCCGCGGTCATGGTTTGGCCGAAGGTGGTTCCACCATCACCCAGCAGCTGGCGAAGAACGCTTACCTGACCCAGGAGCGCACGCTGACCCGTAAGGTACAGGAAGTATTCCTGGCCCTGCAGCTCGAGCGCCAGTATACGAAAAAAGAAATTCTGGAAATGTATCTGAACCAGATTTACTTCGGTCAGGGCGCCTATGGCGTACAGGCCGCTGCGCAGACCTACTTCGGCAAGAATGTGGAAGATTTGGATTTGAATGAATGCGCCATGCTGGCCGGTATTCCCAAGAGCCCGAACTATTATTCCCCGCTGAATAATCTGCAGGCCGCTCAGGAACGCAAGGCCATCGTCCTTGACCAGATGGAAAAGTACGGTTATATCACCCATTCTACGGCCGAAAAGACCAAGAAGGCCGAGATGAAACTGGTGAAGCCGGCCAAGAAGAGCGATTCCGGCGTGGCTTCCTATTTCATTGATTATGTAACCCAGAAGCTCATCGATAAATACGGCGCTGATGCAGTTTATAAGGAAGGCCTCAAAATCTATACCACCCTGGATATGGATATGCAGAAGGCCGCCGAAGAAACCGTCAGCAAGCTGCCGACCTATAAGACGGATGGCAATGGCCTGGCCCAGCCGCAGATGGCACTGGTGGCCATTGACCCCCATAACGGCTATGTAAAAGCCATGGTCGGCGGCCGCGGCAACGACCAGTTCAACCGCGCCACCATGGCTGTACGCCAGCCAGGTTCGGCCTTTAAGCCCTTTGTCTTTATCGCAGCTTTGGAAAACAAATTCACCCCGAACACGGTGATTAACGACAGCCCCATTGACATCAACGGCTGGCGTCCGCAGAATGCCAGCGGTAATTTCAGCGGCAAGGTCACATTGCGGGAAGTAGCGCGTCATTCCATGAACGTGCCGACGGTCAAGATTGCGCAGAAACTCGGCATTGATAAGCCGATATACTATGCGCAGGAAATGGGCATTTCCACGTTTGTTTTGGAAGGCCCGGCTAATGACCGTCAGCTGGCTACCTCTTTGGGCGGTATGACGAAAGGCGTAACGCCGCTGGAAATCACCAGCGCTTACGGCACATTTGCCAACAAGGGCGTCCATGTGGACCCGGTGGTAATTGTCAAGGTGCTCGACCGCAACGGCAAGGTGCTGGAGCAGAACGAGCCGAAACAGCGCAGTGTAGTCAGTGAAAACAGTGCGGCTGAACTCACGGATATGCTGGAAGATGTCATCAAGAAGGGCACGGGTACCCGTGCCAACATCGGCCGTCCGGCAGCCGGTAAGACTGGTACCACCAGCAACTACAACGACGCCTGGTTTGTCGGCTATACCCCGGATCTTGTTGCCGGTGTCTGGGTGGGTAACGATGACAATACGCCAACCCGTGGCATCATGGGCGGCATGCTGCCCGCCGAAATATGGCAGGCCTTCATGAAGAAAGCCACCGCGCAGACTCCTGCCAAGAACTTTGATGGTTCACGCTCCAGCAATTATGGCGGTGTGGGTGAACTCGAAGACGACAAGAAGCAGGAACTCAAGAAGACCGACACGAAGAAAAAAGACGATAAAAAGGATGCTGACAAGAAGGATGCCAAGAAGGGCGCCGATAAGAAGTCAGATTCGAATAACAAGCAAAACAACAATCCGGCTGCACCGCCTGTAGCTGCCCCGGAACCGGGCGGCGTAGGCAAGGGCCGGAACTAATAGAAAACATACAAAGGAGAGAGTTTGTTGGCAAACGTATTTGACACATTACAGGAACGCGGCTTTATCGCCCAGTGCACCAATGAAGCAGAACTGCGGGAACTTTTCGATAAGGAGCGCGTGACGTTCTATATTGGTTTTGACCCGACCGCTGACAGCCTCCATGCAGGACATTTTATTGCCCTTATGGCAATGGCCCATATGCAGCGTGCCGGTCACCGTCCCATCTGCCTCGTAGGTGGCGGCACGGGTACCGTTGGCGACCCGTCGGGCCGTACGGACATGCGCAAGATGCTCACCGATGAAGACATCGAGCACAACTGCGAATGCTTCAAGAAGCAGATTTCCCGCTTCATCGACTTCAGCGATGGCAAGGCCATCATGGTCAACAACGGCGACTGGCTCCGCAAGCTCAACTACATCGACCTGTTGCGCGAAGTTGGTGCCTGCTTCACCGTCAACCGCATGCTGGCTGCTGACTGCTATAAGCAGCGCTGGGAAAAGGGCCTGACCTTCCTCGAATTCAACTACATGATTATGCAGGGGTATGATTTCCTGGAACTCAACCGCCGTTACGGCTGCAAACTGGAAATGGGCGGCGACGACCAGTGGTCGAACATCATTGCGGGTGTAGAACTCAACCGCCGCAAGAACAATACGGCTGTTTACGGTCTCACGAACAAGCTCTTGACCAAGAGCGACGGCAAGAAGATGGGCAAGACCGCTGGCGGTGCTCTGTGGCTCGATGCGGAAAAGACCAGCCCCTACGAATTCTACCAGTACTGGCGCAATGTGGATGATGCGGATGTGGAAAACTGCCTGGCTCTGCTGACCTTCCTGCCCATGGATGAAGTACGCCGCTTAGGTGCGCTGAAAGATGCGGCCATCAACGAAGCCAAGAAAGTTTTGGCTTATGAAGTGACGAAAATTGTACATGGCGACGAAGAAGCGAACAAAGCACAGGCTTCTGCTGAAGCCATGTTTGGAGGCAGTGGTGCCGGTGCGGACATTCCCGAAGTCAAGGGCGAAGCCGGGCAGAAACTTCTCGATGTGCTCGTCGCAGGCAAAGTATTCGCTTCCAAGGGCGAAGGCCGCCGCCTGATTCAGCAGAACGGCCTGTCCCTCAACGACGAAAAAGTCAGCGATGTGGACTATGTGCTGACGGAGGCTGACTTCAAAGATGGCGAAGCCATCGTGAAGAAAGGCAAGAAAAAATACTATAAACTCACGAAGTAAACTTATGGCTGACATGTCAATTTTTGACATGTCAGTTTTTTTATCCCTTGACTTGTCAATTCCTTGCAGGAGTTTTCGCTTGTTTCGCGAATAAAATATAATGTGTAATGAAAAAAACATAAAAGAAAATGCTAATTTTTCTGACAAAAGTATTGCTATGATAGCGATTATCCGTTATAATTAAGGTAGTAAGAAGTCTGAAAACTACATAACCAAACAACACCGTGGCAGACATGTGATGGCTGCACCAGCAGGAGAACACCTTTATTCTATCGAAAGATGCGAATGAAGGTTCGCTGGTTTGTAAAACGGAGCTTTGAACTTCCCTGCACAGCAGGAGGGCATAAGGTGAGGAGACTAAGTGCTCATAAGCGATAAGTGAAGTTTACAAACGAAAGAGGCGAGCAAAATGAAGACCTGGCAGCGGATGGTTTCCCTGCTGGTTTTCGCGGTGGTTGTTATGGCAGCAACTCCGGCTATGGCCGCCAATTTGGAAAACAGCGTTCTCCATTTCGTAAATGTAGAACGTATGGCAGCTGGCGTACAGCCCCTGACCATGGACGAAACTCTTGTAGCAGCTTCTGACATTCGTGCAGAGGAAGCAGGCGTTCATTTCGCACATCAGCGTCCGGATGGCCGTGAAGTTCAGTCCGTGGTAGCAGACGAATCTTACAGCTGGTTCGGTGAGAACCTGGCCGTCAGCACGGCAGAAGATGCAGAGGAAATCGTTCAGGCTTGGATGAATTCTCCGACCCATCGTGCCAACATCCTCAACCGTCACTATACGAAAATGGGCGTTACCTGCGCTAAAGGGGCCGATGGCCGTTACTATTGGGCACAGGAAATGGCTTGCGATTGAGATGTAGTTGCTGAAGAAATGTTTATAGAGTATGGAATACTTGCGTCAGAGGACGCAAGTATTCTTTTTTTATGCGTAGAAAAGAGTGTGGATTTGTTTGAATTGGAAATTACGTTATCTTGGAGTATTGATGACCGCGGCAGTGGTCTGGGGAAATCATGCGGAAGCTGCAGTGTTGGTCCCTGGGGGCCCCGATGCACCTGATGC
Organism: Pseudoselenomonas ruminantium; assembly: GCA_015058625.1. Classification (GTDB taxonomy): domain Bacteria; phylum Bacillota; class Negativicutes; order Selenomonadales; family Selenomonadaceae; genus Selenomonas_A; species Selenomonas_A ruminantium_N. Next base: position 52,375 of record SVCA01000004.1, read on the forward strand.
AGGCAGTTTGACTAGAGAGCAGCAGGATAGAGATTTGACCCGTCCTGAGGATGAAGTCAACCGCGCATCGATTGCCGCTCCAGAGAAGGAACGGCCGAACCTTACCATGCCGGACGAGGTGAAAATTCAGGTAAAGGGCTTCAAAATCAGCGGTCAGGACATATACAGCGATGATGTCCTGCAGGCTCTGGTGGCCGAATATAATGGGAAAATGGTGACCTTCAAGGATTTGCAGGCTGGTGCCGATAAAATCACCGCCTATTTCCGCAATCATGGTTACCTTATGGCCCGCTGTTATATTCCCGCCCAGAAAATCAGCGGTGGCATAGTGGAGTATGCCATCCTGGTCGGACGTCTGGACAAAGTGGAAATTGACAATAAGACGAAAATTCATGAGTCGGCGCTCAAACGGGAAATTGGCTTTCTGAAGCCGGGAGACTATCTGACCCGTCAAAAATTGGAGCGGGCTGTATGGTTGCTGTCCGATTTGGCTGGTGCAGAGGCCAAGGCAACGCTTGCAACGGGCCAGCAGACCGGCACGGTAACGGTCAAGATTGAATTATCGGGCCATCAGGGCAAATGCGGCCTGTTAAGTGCCGATAATTATGGCAACCGCTATACAGGCTATTATTCCTATGGCCTGTCCTACGATATATTGAATCCTGCCCGTGAAGGTGACCAGTTGGCTTTGGCCGGAAATACCACAGGCTCACAGCTCTACAATTACGGCTTGAATTATATCCTGCCAGCAGGCCGAGATGGTTTGCGGCTGACCTTTGGTTATAACAAGTTATCTTATAAGTTGGGGGACGTATATGAACGGCTTGATGCCTGCGGTACATCCCTCTCAACATCGGCGGGGTTCGAATATGCCATTAAACGCAGCCAGATGCACAATCTCTATGCAGGCCTGCGCTATGAGTACAACAGCTTGAAGGATGAAATCCGTACCGTAGCGGATTCTACGATTCCTAAACATAGCAATGGCATGGTGCTCTCCCTCTATGGGGATGACTTGTCGGGTCGTGGTGCATTCAGCTGGCGCGTGGATTATAAATGGGGCAATCTTGCCTTCGAAAATGATGCAGGACGGAGGCAAGGACAGATAAGTCAGACATCCGGCACCTTCCATAAGCTCCGCTTCAATCTGATGCAACAGCAGCGCTTGACCAACCGCCTGAATCTGATTTTGACTGCCAGAGGTCAGCTGGCCAGCTCCAATCTCGATTCCTCGGAGCATTTCTCCTTGGGCGGAGCCAGCGGTGTGCGGGCATATCCTGCCAGCGAGGCTTCGGGAGATATCGGCTATCTGTTGCGTGGTGAATTGCGTTACGCTCTGCCACCGCAGGGAAAAAATCAATGGCAGCTGGCCGCCTTCCTTGACCATGGCGGCGTGCAAATCAATAAGCATGATGACGGCCTGAGCGACAATGAACGCTTCCTGCAAGGGGCAGGCTTGGGCGTTATTTTCTCCCGCAGGGATGAATTCTTCCTCCGGGCGGATTACGCCTGGATATTGGGTGCAGCAAAGCCCCAGAGTGATACCAGCAGTCCGCGTGGACGCTTCTGGCTGCGCGGCGGGTTGTACTTCTAACAGAGAGGGGATATCGTCAATATGAAATATACACAGAAAAAAGTATTGCGCTGGATGGTGGCCATGGGACTGACGATGACCGCTTTTTCCTGGGGCAGTGTAGAAGCAATGCCCACAGGCGGCGAGGTCCGCTCCGGTGACGCGGAGATAAAGACCAGTGGTCAAACCATGGACATCGACCAAAAGACTTCGCGAGTGGCTCTCGATTGGACAGGCTTTGATATCGCCAAAGGCGAAACGGTTCGCTTTCATCAGAATCCCAGTGATATTGCCATCAATCGCATCTTAGGCAATAAGGCTTCGGAAATCTATGGCAATTTGCAGGCGGGAGGTACGGTGTTCCTCTTAAATCCACAGGGAATTCTCTTCGGACAAGGAGCACAGGTGGATGTAGGAAACCTGATTGCCTCAACGGCGCAGGTGGACGATAGCTTCATGAAAGGTTTTAGTGCTGACGGGGATGTCTCACTGAACCTTGGTGAAGCTTCTAAAGGTAAGGTAATCAATGCCGGTGATATCAAAGCCCAGGGCGGCCTCGTGGCTTTGCATGCGGCTAATGTCGAAAACACCGGCAGCATCAAAAATGACGGGGGCAAAGTGTCTCTTGCCGCCGTTAAAAATCTGGAACTCGCCATCGATACGGCAGGCAAAATTAATTTTGAAACCAACGGCGAAACCGCCAATGCCCATACGCTGAATGCAGGCACGATTCAGGCCGATGGCGGCTACGTGGTCATGACGGCCAAAAGCGCCGGCGATATGCTCAGCGAAGTGGTCAATAACACAGGCATTATTGAAGCCAAAACTGCCAGTATCAACGACAAGGGCGAAATCCTGTTAGATGGTGGCGACCATGGTACGGTCAATGTCAGCGGTAAACTGGATGCTTCTGGCTTAGCGGAAGGTCAAAGCGGTGGCACCGTGCGCATTCTTGGCAAGAATACTAATGTCCAAGATGGAGCCAAACTCACCGCCAGCGGTGATAATGACGGCGGTCTTGTTGAAACCTCCGGTGATGTACTTGACGTGTCAACCAAGGCAGATATTGAGGCTAAAGGGCGCACGGGAAAGGCTGGGGAGTGGCTGCTGGACCCGATTGATGTTATTATTACTGACTCGAAGCCTAATGGAGTAAATTATAAAACTATTCAAGGTAATAAAGAAAATAAATTCAACGGAGCGAACAATAAGGTATATAGTTATATAAATGTAGAGTCTGTAAATGCTTTACTTAATTCAGGCACTTCGGTTACCATTCAGGCAATTGATAACAGAGAGAAAAAGAAAGATTCCAATATCATTGTAAACTCAGCCATAAAAAAAGAATCTGGCAAAGATGCAACTTTATCTTTAGAAGCAGAACGTAACATTTATGTTAATGCTGAAATTATATCAACTAGTAATAAATTGAATGTATGGTTACAAGCGGATAAAGATGGTGATTCTAAAGGTGCTGTAGCTATTTCCAAGAATATAAACACCAATGGGGGAATCTTTAATTCTGGCAGTGGCAAAACAGTTGTGATAGGAAATAAGAATGCAATGGAAGGCACTGTTGGAACCTATTTGGGCCCATATGACGTAGACAAAAAAGTTCCAACTAATGATGATGGTAAAAGTCATAGCGTGCACTTAATGACTGGAGGAGGAGATGTCAATCTGTATGGTGATGTAGCATTAGGTCTTAATGAAGGTGAGTTGGAAATAAATACAAAAAGTACATCAGGGGCTAATGGAGCTGTTTATATCAAAGGGAATATAGATTCAATGAATACCTATAAAGTGTTTGCTAATGTTCCTAAGAAATTGACAGCTAATACTCCAGAAGAAAAGGAGGAAATTATCAGAGGGTATTACGACAGACACTTAAAGGATATTGCTTTTCTTACGTATGATAAATTTGTCGAAAAAGCTAACAATAAAGTAGGAAATTACGAAAAACTTTATAACGAAATGGTGGAGCGTTGTTTTAGTCAATATGGTGGGGACAAGAAAACAGCTGTTCCAAAAGAGGGAACCCAGGCTTGGAAAGATGCATTAAAATTGTATTTTAATGCATATGTAAGCTTAGGGACTTCAAATAATATCGTGGAATTTGATGATTTACTGAAGCCTGAATATCAATCTCAATACAACAAATTGATACAACATTTATTTGATATTACGGATTACAATGGAAAAAGTCGAGAATCTATTTTGAAGCGTTGGGAAAATGCTGAAGATGCGGCCAGAGAAGATATGATGGATGTGAACAAAACTGGCGCTAAGTACCTAGCTACAATTACTTCTCCACTAGAGGATTGGATTGTTAGTTCCCGATTGGCTGGTGTGGATGATTGTCAGTTGCTTATAGGAGGAAAGGCAAATTTTGTTACTACACCTGAAAATAAGTATAACAATCCTGAGATTACACGTGGAAGATACTTCAAGTGGGAAACAGGTCCTGAGAAGGGAACACTCTTTTATACAGCAACAGGCGCAGGGGTAGGATATGTCGCTAAAGATATGTATCAAGGGTGGTCACATGAGGGCGGAAAAATTAATGAGCCTAATAATCAAAGTATTTATGAACAACCTTATGTTGCAATTGGTTGGCGTAACGATACCTCGTGGAGTGATGTTGTAAATCTACAAACCAATATAAAGGGGTTTATTCAAGAAACAAATTCAAAACCTTCAACCCTTAAGGTAGATAGCGGTACTGCCGATGTGATTATTGGAGGAAACATTGGCAAGTCGGCACGCTTACATGAACTCGATATTAATACCAGTGGTAATATCAAGATTGGTGGCGGCCCCAATCCTGCGGCGAAAAATAATATTGCAGATTCAGACCCAGACCTTCATGACTATTCTGTTTATCGCAATCGTAATGATATAAAGGCAGATATTGTCAAATTAGGCGTTGAGGAAAGTTATCGTTATAACAATTCCGTGGAACGCCCGCAGTTTGCTCCCTTGAGCTTTACACCGATTACCGGTGAGGCTGGTTATCGTGAGGTACAGGACGAAAAGATCAGCTCGGTTGAGCAGGTCTTAGGTTTGACTACCGCCAAGCTGCCGCTGGTGAAGGAAGTCAATGGCAAACTTTCCAGCTACGGCACTTATCAGCTGGCGGTTGCCCCGGACAAGGTGACGATGGAACTTGTTGATACGAGTGTTCCGATACCGGCCAATGTTATTCACGACCAGTATCGTGAGTACACCAAGAATCTGACGACGAAGCGAGATGCGGCAGATTTCAAACTCAGCTACGACGGCTCCGTCTTTGCCCTTCACCCCATAGGGCAGGAGGCCGAAAAGATGTTAGAAGCTGGTGACGCGGCTCACAATGTGGATGTTGTAAGTCAGGCGCTCTACACAGCTTTCCATGATATGGGATTGACACTTGATGACTTAGATGCAGTATATGTATGTTTTGCATAACTGCGTAAGGGCAGCCCTGCAGGAGTAAATCTTGCAGGGCTGTTCCTTTTTCTAAAAAGCTCTATTCACAGAGCTTAACTTGTGATATAATTAAAACAAAATTAAAAAGTTGCGTTTTCTGAAAAAAATACTTAAGGAAAAGCGGTGGTTTGACGATATAGAGTATATAGAGGAAATAAATGCCAGGGCAAGGGCTTCATGTTGCTCTGGTTTTTGATATACGAGAAGGGGATGATCTTATGAAATCTTCGCGGCAGAAGGCCCTGCAACAGGTAGTGGCCTTGAGCATGATGATGACGGCTTTTTCCTGGAACAGTGTGGAGGCTCTTCCAGAGGGAGGCACAGTTCGTTCTGGCGACGCAGATATCAACAAGCAGGATCAAACTCTCGTAATTGATCAGCATACGCAGACCGTGGCGCTGGATTGGAACACCTTCGATATTGCCAAGGGAGAAACGGTCAGATTCAATCAGCTAGCGAGCGATATCGCTCTTAACCGGATCATCGGCAACAAGGCATCCGAGATTTACGGTAACTTGCAGGCAGATGGAACGGTGCTTCTGCTTAACCCTCATGGTGTTCTTTTCGGACAGGGGGCTCAAGTAGACGTTGGAAACCTGGTAGCCTCAACGGCACAGGTTGACGATAGCTTCATGACTGGTTTGGGAGGTAGCGTGGAGGCAATCTCGCTGAAACTCGGTGAAGCATCGGACGGCAAAATCATCAATGCCGGAGATATTCGGGCCCAAGGGGGCTTAGTAGCTTTGCATGCATCTGTGGTGGAGAACACAGGCAGCATTGCTAGTGAGGGCGGCAAGATTGCCCTTTCTGCGGCAAAAAATCTGAATCTTTCCATAGATTCGGCGAAAAAATTGAATTTCGAAACCACAGGGGAATTGGCCACCGCCCATGTGCTGAACACCGGCAGTATTCAGGCGAATGGCGGCCATGTACTGATGACGGCGAAAAGCGCTGGCGATATGCTCAGTGAAGTCGTTAATAATGAAGGCATTATCGAGGCAAAAACTGCCAGCATCAACGACAAAGGGGAAATCCTGCTTGATGGCGGCGAACATGGTACGGTCAATGTCGGCGGTACTTTGGATGCTTCGGGGCTGGCAGAAGGCCAGAGCGGCGGCACCGTGCGCATCGTCGGGGAGAACACCAGCGTTAAAGCTAATGCAAAACTTATCGCCAGCGGCGATAAGAACGGCGGTCTCGTGGAAACTTCCGGTGATGTACTTGACGTGTCAACTGCGGCGAATATTGAGGCGAAGGGACGCACTGGCAAAGCCGGTGAATGGATGCTTGATCCCATTGATATCATTATCAGCAATGAGGTACCGACTGGCTATACGCCATTGAATGACACAACTGGTACCTTTGTAAGTGAAAGCATGACTACGGAAGAGAAGCACAGTTATATCAATGCGGACTATATCAGCTGGCGTCTAAGCAACGGAATAAATGTTACCATTCAGGCTGTTGACAAACATACGTCCAGTGGAACGCTTTATGATTTGGGAACCTCGAATATTACGGTAAATGCGCCTATTACAAAATCTCTTGCCAATATGACTCTTGGCGGGGAAAAGACTGGTGTAAACGGCAATGAAGCCACTCTGACTTTGCAGGCGCAGCGCAATGTATCCGTTAATAAACCCATCAGTTCGACAGATGGCAAGCTCAATGTGAATCTTCATGCTGATACAGATGGCGATATCAAGGGCATGGTGGTTCTCAATGCAGATATTCATACCAATGGCGGTGACTTCACTGCTGGTACGGGCCAAACGATTGAAAAGGGCACGGTAGGTACTTACGTTGGTCATGCGGACGGCGAAGATGAAAATATTGACCGTCAGATTATCACCAATGGCGGCAATGCCAATCTGTATGGAGACGTAGCCTTGGGGCTCAATCAGGGAGATTTGCGAATTGACACGCGTAATACCACTGGTACAGGCGGTACGATTAGGATTACTGGCAATGTGGATTCTGCCAATACCTATAAGCTGTTTGTCAATGATACCAACAGTGGAATGAATGTCAGAAATGACGCAAATATGAAAAAAATCGCCAAAATTTACTATGAACAATACCTCAAAGATATCGCATTCCTTGACTTTGATACCTTCGTGGAAAAAGCCGCTACGGATGAGTATTACGCTAAATTATACAATGATCTTGCTGATCGCTGCTTCAGTCAGAAATCGGACTTGCCTACTGATGATGAAGGACGCAAGGCAGTTCTGGAAGCCTATTTCAATAAGAATGTGAAGCTCGGAACCGCAGACACAGGGAAAGCTTTTGACGATTTGACGTCAGAGGAATATAAATATTTGGCTAAGCACATACTCACGACATGTAAGTATACTGACGATAACCGTGAGTCGATTTTGAATCGCTGGGAAAATGCCAAAGAATCGGCCAAAGAAGGAACAGCTGGCGGGGCTGCCATTGGTGACAAGTATCTGGCCACGATAACCAACGCGGTGGAAGACTGGGTGGTCAGCTCCCTTATGGCAGGCAGAGATTATGAATTGCTTATCGGCGGGCGTACCGACTATGTAGGGTATAAAGTGACGACGGGGCGTGTTTTCCGTTGGGAGACCGGTCCAGAAGGACTGGCTAACAATGGTGCGGGTACGGTATTCTTTACCGCTACAGGAGAAGGGACAGGATATGTAGCCGAAAATATGTATCAGGGATGGTCCCATGATCTTACTTACAATAAGTATCCATTTAATGAACCCAATAATGATGGACCGTTTGAACAGCCTTATGTGGCCGTTGGCTGGCGTTCGGATACCTGCTGGGCAGACGTAGACAACCAAAAGGATAATGTCAAAGGTTTCATTCAAGAAACCAATTCTGAGCATTCCGGGTTAAATCTGCAGGGCGGCACTGGCAATGTGACCATTGGCGGGAACATTGGCAAATCGGCAACCTTGCAGGATTTGACCATCAATACAGCAGGCAAAGTAGAGATAGGAGGTGGAACGAACCTGGCAAGTGGTGGTAACTTTACAGGCCAGGTATTCACAGACAATGGCGTGGACATTACCGGTGGTGCTGGCGGCATAACCGTTGGTGACCGTATCACTTCTGCTGCTAGCGGCGTAACTCTTACGTCACAGGGTGATATCACAACCAATGGCATTACGGCCAGTGACAAAGTAGCGCTGCTTACCACGGAAAATGGTAAGACCGTTACGATGAACGGTAATATCCAAACAAGTGCAACGGCTGTTGATGCAGTGATTATTGATGCGAAGGATGGCACGTTCATCAATAATTCTGTGGAGGCCAAGGGCATCGAAACGGGAGCTGGAGGCAGCTGGAAGATTTATTCCAATGCACCGGCGGCAGACACCTTTGGTACCAACCTCAACAGTGGTACCTATGCACTTTGGAACCGCGGGGCAGAATCTTACGGTTACACCGCAGTGCAGGCAGATGATCCTAATGCAACAGGCCGTTATATTTTCCGCTATCAGCCCGTGGTAACCTTTACCGCCAATGACCAGGAAAAGATTTACGGGGATGAAGCACACACGGAGGCCACCTGGACGGTTACCTCCGATTCCATGAACTACGGCGCAGCCTTTGATGAATCGTCTGTAGTTAATGGAACCAGTGCAGCAGGGAGTGCCACAAGTGATGGCTTTGCCGCAACGGCAACGAGAACCGATGGTCAATATAGTGCTTCTGACAGCCATATGGCCGTCTATGAGATCCATATGGATTCCGACAGCCCGGCCTTCCTGCAAACCCAAGCAGTGGCCAATGGCTATAATCCGGTGCCATCCCATACCTCCGGAAAAATCAACGTGAACCGGCGCGACTTAACCGTAGCCTTAGAGCTTAGCACTACATACGGCGGCACCGATTACACGCAGATGATTCTGGCGGATAATTTGGTTAATGGTGACAGCATCAGTCAAGTAAGCTATACCTTGGATGACAGCTATGCAGCCCTTATCGGTGCCAGTGCTGTGACGGCGCCAGTGGGTGAGTATGCTAACGCTGTGCTGGCTACATCGTTGCTCTTTGAAGATACCAATGATGCAGCTAACTACAACGTTACCTACAACAATGCAAAGCTGACGATTGCGCCGAAAGAAGTGCTGCTCGATTTAACTGGCAGCGGAACGTCTCTGGACAAGGAGAACATCCGTATTCAAGGCGCAAGCTACGCATCACAATTGGTTAACGGAGATACATTGGGCAGCGTTCCTGCAGTGGCCTATGATATTGGTGACCAGCTGACAGGCAATACCTATGGTATCGACCTGCTGGTTAATGGAAACAAGGTGGCTGATGGGACGACGGTGGATAATTACCGCTTCAAGTATACGGGGGTGTATACGCTGGAGCCGGTTGCCTCCGCCACGACAGCAGAACGTCCACAGTTTGATACTTTAAGCCTTTCGCCTCGCACCGGAGAAGGCAGTTATCAGATGGTTACGGATGTGAAGACCAGCTCCGTACAGCAGGTTTTAGGTTTGACCGCAGCCAAGCTTCCCTTTGTAAAGGAAGTAGGCGGCAGCCTTATAAGCTACGGTACTTACAAGCTGTCGGTAGACCCGGAAAGAGTGACACTGGAAGCAGCGGATACGAGTATTCCCGTACCTGAGAATGGACGCCATGACCAGTACCGCGAATATACCCGCACGATAATGACGGAACGCGGTGGGGCAGAGTTCAAACTCAGCTATGATGGCTCCGTATTTGCCCTGCATCCCGCAGGCAAGCAGGCGGAAATGATGTTGAAAGCTGGCGACGCAGTGCACAATGTGGATATTGTAAGCAAAGCGCTTCACGCAGCTTTCAGTGAAATGGGATTGGGACTTGAGGATTTGGATGCGGTGTATGTATGCTTCGATTAACTAAGTGAGGGCAGCCCTGCAAGAGAAAAAACTTGCAGGGCTGTATTATTGGCAGGATTTTTGCTGTGTGGAGGGAACATATATAGAAAATAGATTGTATTGGGGTGAGGCTCTTGAAAAAATCCATCATCATCATCGGCGCTGTATTTATTTATATTGTGATTATGGCCGCAGGAGCAGCGGCGTATTTCTATTTTGACCAGCAGCAGAAAATCCATCAGGAAGCAATGCAGGCGGCTGAACAGCTGCAGAAGGAAAAGACTCCAGAGGAGCTGCAGCGGGAGGCGGAGAAGGCCAAGGAGGAAGAACTGCGCAGACAGGCCGAAGAACAGGAACGACAGAAGCGGGAACAGCGGCGCAAGAAAGAACGGGAACTCAAAGAGGCCATGAAGGAAGAAACCATCAACGGCATCACCTACTATAAGTATAATTGGCCCAAGAAGCCGGAGCCTGGCGTGTATCTGCGTCCCTTCGTGATGGCGGGAGGCGTCAAGGCGGCCATGGCCTACGAAATCTATTACTTTTATCACATCAATGACCCTTTGCAGACGGCTTGGATTAATGGCGATTTCTTGGACATTATGGCGGGCGGTGAAACGACCACAGTACCTCTGGACTATACACGCATCAATAAGCACATGGCTTCGGATGCGGAGTGGCTGATAGAGAGCTATTCCCTGACGGCTGCCCCCAATGTAATGGCGGCCTTTAAGCGCATTCTGGCTACGGGGGGCGGTTCCATTGTGTATTACCGCAGTGGCGGCAAATCCCGGCATCACGATTTGAGTGCCACAGAGGTAAAACGCATTCGCGAAATGATGGAACTTTATGAAATACTGGCGGCGGAATAAATTTTGTGCTATAATCGTTACTAATGCTGTATTCAAAGGAGGTGTTGCACCAAATGAAGACAACGATTATTGGTATTGCGGGCGGCTCCGGCTCGGGCAAGTCCACCTTTACCAATCGCTTGAAGAACTTTTTTGGTGAAAACATAACGGTCATATACCATGACAATTACTATCGGGCTAATGATAAGTTATCGATGGAAGAAAGACGAAAGATTAACTACGACCATCCCCAGGCCCTGGAAACGGATTTGCTGGTGAAGCATTTGGAGAAGCTCAAAGCCGGCAAGAGCATCAAGTGTCCGGTATATGATTTTACACAGCACAATCGCTCGAATAAAACCATTACCATTCATCCCAGCCGGGTTATCGTCGTGGAAGGCATTCTGATTTTTCAGGATGAACGCCTGCGCGATGCCTTTGACATCAAGATTTTCGTTGAAGCAGATGCTGATGAACGCATCCTGCGCCGTGTGGTGCGCGATATGGATGAGCGCGGCCGTGAACTGCAGGATATCATTGAGCATTATCTGGCAACGGTTAAGCCCATGCACTATCTCTACGTGGAACCCACCCGCAATGTGGCGGATATCGTCCTCAACAGCGGCCTCAATGATGTGGCTTTTGATGTGATGAAGACCAAGATTGAGTCTATTTTGGAAAATCCTGATGAAGATTGAGAATAGACAGTTGTATTCTCTGTGTGTAATATAAAAGAGGCCAAATCAGCCGTAATCCCTGTCCAACTGGCATGGATTGCGGCTGATTTTCTTTTGCATGCTTAACGCAATGTCGTTTTTAGAAACACAAAAGTATATCTTTATAATAAAATACTTTACAAATCACTGTAAAGGTGTATAATATTCTTATCAAGAATTAGAGGTGATGTATATGAACGAGAAAAACAGCAAGGACAGCAGCTTTTCCGGCCAGCTTGGCTTCGTGCTAGCGGCAGCCGCCTCCGCCGTAGGCGTGGGCAATCTTTGGCGCTTCCCGTATTTTGCCGCGAAGGATGGCGGCGGAATTTTCCTGCTGACGTATTTAATTCTGCTCGTGACCTTTGGTTACGCACTTTTGTCTTCGGACTTGGCTATCGGCCGCAAGACGCAGCTCAGTTCCATCAAGGCCTATGGCGCGATGAAACCGGGCTGGAAATTCCTGGGAATTCTGACCTTCTTCGTACCGGCAATTATTATGACGTATTATGCGGTTATCGGGGGCTGGATTACCAAGTATGCAGTGACGTTCCTGACAGGGGGCGGCGCTATGGCTGCACAGGACAATTACTTCGTGGGCTTTATCACGAATCCTGTGGAGTCCGGTATCTATGCCGCGATTTTCATGCTGGCTACGGCCTTTGTTGTCTATCGTGGTGTAGAGCGGGGCATTGAAGCATCTTCGCGCATCATCATGCCCATTCTGCTCGTCACGGTTATTTTGATTTCCCTGTACGTTTTGACGTTGGAAGTCCATGATGCAGATGGCACGGTCAGGACGGGCTTGCAGGGGCTGGCAATTTACTTTCTGCCCAACTTCGAAGGCATGACGCTTAGCAAGTACATCCAGATTGTGCTGGATGCCATGAGTCAGATGTTCTACTCGCTGTCGGTTGCCATGGGTATCATGATTACCTATGGTTCCTATGTCAAGAAGGATGTAAATCTCAATCAGTCTGTATCGCAGATTGCCATTGTGGATACGGCAGTGGCTGTACTGGCCGGTATGATGATTATTCCCGCCATCTTTGCTTTCTCCGGCATGGAGGGCATGGCAGCAGGCCCGAAACTCATGTTCGTATCCCTGCCCAAGGTCTTTAACTCCCTTGGCATTGTGGGGATTATCATCGGGGCCGCTTTCTTCCTCATGGCAATCTTTGCCGCACTGACCAGCTGCATCTCCGTACTCGAAGCTATCGTGGCTAACTGCATGGAAATCTTCCACGCAGAGCGCAAGAAGGTGACGCTGATTGTCAGCACCTTCTACACGGTGGTTACGGTAATTATCGCACTGGGCTACAGCCTCTTCTATGTGGAAGTTGGTCTGCCTAACGGTTCCACCGGACAGCTTTTGGATATCATGGACTACATCAGCACCGCCTGCATGATGCCCATTATTGCTTTCCTGTCGGCCATCCTGATTGGCTGGCTCGTGAAGCCGGATTGGATTATCGGCGAGATGGAAGCCGATGGCAGCACAATGCCGCGCAAAGGTCTCTATCGGGTGGTTATCCGCTATGTGGCGCCGGTTATCATGGTGATTCTGGCCCTGCAGGCTTTCGGCGTAATTAATTAAATATTTGATAGCAGGAAATTAAATTCCCCTTGGCGAAATCATAACCAATAAGAATATGATTAAAGACAAGGGGAATTTTTATGTGGACTTGGCTGAGTGACTATAATTATGATTTCGCATTAGCGACCATTCCCATCCAGATTATCCTGATGGTGGTCTATCTCATACGACAGCAGCTGCCTACCCGGCAAAGCCGCAGCTTTATGCTCGTCATGGTCATGAATATCATCATGACGGTTATGGATATTATCTCCTGTGAACTGAACGAAGTATGGCAGGAATATCCGATTTCGCTCAGCTATGCACTGAATATTGCTTATTTTCTATCTTTTATCATCAGAGGCTGGGGGCTCTTTGATTATACGGCATCTGTGGTGGATGCCGTCAGCCGCTGGGGACGCAGGTTTACGTGGATTACGGCCCTGCCAGCGCTGTTTGTCTGTGGACTTATCCTTTCGACGCCCTGGACAGGCACGATTTTTACCATGGACCCGGTGACGGGCTATCATAATCTTGGCTGGTATAATGTCATCTATTTCAGCACCTGGTTTTATATCGCCGCTTCGGTCATTTTGATGTTTGTGTGCCGGAATGAGGTACTGTTCAAGATGCAGGCAGGTATCTATATCTGCAATGTGATTCTGGCTGTGGGGATTATCTACAGGCATGCTTTTATCCAGGTACTGGTTACCAGCTATTTCAGTCTTCTGGCCATTCTGATCATTTATCTGACTGCGCAGAATCCGGACTCATTCCGAGACCGGATGGTGGATGTGCTCAACAGGGCGGCCTTTGCAGAAATGGTGATGGATTTAGTGCTGCATAAGCGGCAGTTTTCCTGCTTTGGTGTCTGCGTCAAGAATTATCCTGCCTATAAAACCGTATACGGTTCGGAAACGATGTATAAGAGTTTGCGGAATATCGGTCTTTGGCTTACCCGTGAATTCAAAAGTTTCTATGTGTTTTATCTGGGCAATGGTCAGATGGTCATGCTCGACCATGAAGCGGAATACAACGACATTCAGGAATTAGCGATCAAAATTCAGGAACGGTTCCGTTATCCGTGGTCGGAAAACGGCGGTGCGCAGGTACCATTGCTCACGAATTTGGTGTATATTTCCAAGAGCGTGCCCAAAAATTCCGTCCGCAGTGTGGAGCTGGGGCTGGAACAGGCCTTTGCCGAAGCTGAACGGCGGGATAACGCAACGGTCTATGTGGCTGATGAAGTCCTATTGGCAAAACTGAAACGGCAGGAACGCGTCCGTTTGCAATTGCGAAAGGCCCTGCGGGATAAGTCGCTGGAAATTCACTTGCAGCCGCTGTACAATGTTCATACCGGAAAGATTTCCGCACTCGAGGTACTAGCCCGTCTGCGAGATGAGCAGCTCGGCTTTATTCCGCCGGCTGAGTTTATTCCTCTGGCGGAAACGGAAGGGGAAATCATGGAGCTCGGACGGCAGATTTTTGCCAAGACCTGTCAGTTTATCAGCGAGACGGATTTGGAAGCCTTAGGCATTGAATTTTTGACGGTCAATCTGTCCCCGGCACAGTGCTTGAATTACAGTCTGGGGGATGAGCTGGAGCGCATTGCCGTCCAGCACCGCATCTCCATGGACAAAATCCGGCTGGAGGTCACCGAGTCCGCCATTGGGGAAATGGATTCACTGCTGGAACAGATGCGCCGGCTGAAAAATTGCGGCGTGGGCTTCCTGCTCGATGATTTTGGGGCAGGCAGTTCCAATCTGGTGCGCGTGATGAATCTGCCCTTTGCCATGGTAAAGATTGATATGCAGCTGGTCTGGTCTTACTTCCGCAGCTCGAGCAACATGCTCCTGCATATTGTGCGCATGTTCCAGGAGGATAAAATGACCATCATCATCGAAGGGGTGGAGGATAAGCATATGGCCCAACAGCTTGCCAAGATGGGCTGTGATTACGAGCAGGGCTACTATTTTTCCCGTCCTTTGCCGCCGGAAGAACTGCTGGTATTCTTGCAGGAACATCGCGATTATGACTGGCTGACGTAAAAAAATTCTGCAAAGCCTTTACAGCTGGGCGCATGCGTGGTATACTCTAATAGTTAAATCTTAAAGTATTTTATGCTAAAGAGTGGGTGAAAGCCCACTCTTTACTCTTATGTTTTGAAAGCAAATAAGATGTATAGGGAGGTGGATGTATGGCAGCAAAGAATATTGAAGAATCCGTAGAACTTATGGTGCAGGAACTTCTAACCGGCCAGGACGTCATTGAACTGGTAGATGTGGAGTATGTCAAGGAGTACACGGATTACTATCTGCGTGTCTACATCGATAAAGAAGGCGGCATTGACATTGAGGATTGCCAGGAACTCAGCGAAAAGCTGGAGGTAATGCTGGATGAAAAGGATATCATTCCCGATGCCTATATTTTGGAGGTATCGTCGCCTGGTATTGACCGCGTGCTCAGAAAGCCCCGGGATTTGGAACGGGAGCAGGGCAAGGCCGTGGATGTGACACTCTATGCACCTATGGACGGCAAGAAAAACCTCACGGGGGTACTCACCGGCTTTGACGGTGAAAAGTTCACCCTCGATGATGAAATCACCATTGAACTGAGTAAGGCGGCACAGATTCGCCTGCATATTGATTTTTAAGGCTGAGTCACTTGGCCTGATATATTTGGGAGGATTAGAATTTTGGCAAGAAGAACTACGAAAGCGAAGGATAACGGGCAGGAGTTTCTGGAGACTCTGCGGGAATTGAGCCGGGAGCGTGGCATTGATGAGGAATTCTTATTTGAAGCCATTGAAGCTGCTCTGATTACGGCTTACAAGCGCAACTTCGGCTCTGCCCAGAATGTTCGCGTTACCCTGTCCCGGGATACGGGCACGTACCATGTGTATGCCGTTAAGACCGTGGTGGAGGATGTTGCTGACGAAATTACGGAAATCTCGCTGGCACAGGCCCGCACCATTCGTCCGGAATACGAAGTGGGCGATGTTATCGAAATCGAAGTTACGCCGGCTAACTTTGGCCGCGTGGCTGCCCAGACGGCTAAACAGGTGGTTGTACAGCGCATCCGCGAAGCAGAACGCGGCATGATTTACGAAGAATTCCAGAGCCGTGAAAGTGATATTTTGACGGGCCTCGTGCAGCGTGTGGAAAACCGCAACGTATTCATCGACCTGGGCAAGACGGAAGCTGTGCTGACGCCGGCCGAACAGATTCCGACGGAAACCTACAGCCATGGCGACCGCATCAAGGCGTTCATCGTGGAAGTCAAGAAGACCAACAAGGGCCCGCAGGTTGTGGTATCCCGTACCCATCCGGGCCTCTTAAAGCGCCTCTTTGAACTGGAAGTTCCCGAAATTCAGGAAGGCATCGTAGAAATCAAGTCCGTGGCGCGCGAACCGGGCAACCGTTCCAAGATTGCCGTTTGGTCCAAGGACGAATCCGTGGACCCCGTTGGTTCCTGCGTAGGCTACCGCGGTATGCGCGTGCAGGCCATCGTTGACGAACTCGGCAGCGAGAAAATCGATATCGTAAAATGGAGCGAGGACCCGGCGAAGTTCATCGCTAACGCGCTGAGCCCGTCCAAGGTTGTATCCGTGGCCGTTAACGAAGCCGAAAAGGTTTCCCGCGTAGTCGTTCCGGATTATCAGCTGTCCCTGGCCATCGGCAAGGAAGGCCAGAACGCCCGCCTCGCTGCTAAACTCACGGGTTGGAAAATCGACATCAAGAGCGAAAGCCAGGCTGCTGATGAAGAACTGGACGAAAACATGAACGAAGTGGAAGTGGAGAGCGACGAAGCTTTCACCGCAGAGGGTGAATAAGGTGAAAACCAAGAAGATACCCCAGCGCATGTGCTTAGGCTGCCAGGAGAGCAAAGCGAAACGGGAGCTTATCCGCATCGTGCGCAGTCCCGAAGGGGAGTTTTCCGTGGATACCACGGGGAAAAAGCCCGGCCGGGGCGCCTATATATGTCCAAAAATGGAATGCTTTAATGCGGCCCGCAAGAGCAAGGGGCTGGAGCGTTCCTTCAAGAGTCCGATTGACAAGTCAGTATATGAGCTTTTGGAGCAGCAATTAAAAGAGCTGCCGGAAGCTGAGGGCTGAATATGGCAATTACAAAAGAGCAGCGCATCGTAAATCTTCTGAGCATGGCTCAGAAGGCCGGCCGCATTGTTTCCGGAGCCTTTGCCGTGGAACAGGCCGTGAAGAAAAAGCAGGCGGTTCTCGTCCTGCTGGCCGGTGATGCCGCAGAAGAAAGCAAGAAAAATTTCATTGCATTAACAGATAAATTCGCGATTCCTTATGTTTACTGTCTCGACCGTGAGACTTTAGGCGCATGCTTAGGCAAAGAATTTCGCGCCGTTGCCGCATTGACAGATGACGGCTTTGCGAAAAAACTTCGCCAGCTTATGGAGGAAACGCTATGAAATAATTCGGGGGTGGATTAATGTCCAACATTAGAGTTTATGAATTGGCTAAAGAATTCGGCAAGGAAACCAAAGAGGTTTTGGAAGTCTTACAGAAGGCAAATTTTGCCGTTAAAAATAATTTCAGCAGTGTCGGGGATGCCGAGCGTGAAGCCCTGAAGAAGCACTACAACAAGAGCGCAGCTCCTGCTGCCAAGGCTGCACCGGCTAAGGAAAACAAGCCCAAGGAAGTCAAAGAAGCTCCTAAGGCTAAGCCGGCAGAAAAAAGTGCCAGCCACCATCATGAGAAGCATGATAACGGCCAGCGCAAGGCTGTAAACCATAACAACAATAACAACGGCAATGGTCAGAACCGCAGCCATGAAGGTGGCAGCCGTAACAACGGTCACAATGAACGCAATAACAACAACAGCAACAATGACCGTAACGAGCGCAACGACAACCGCAGCGAACGCGGCAGCCGCAATGACCGGAACAAGAACGAGCGCAATGACCGGAACGACCGTCGCGGTGGCAAGAACGGCCGCAATGACCGGAATGAACGCAACGACCGTAACGGTGGCCGTAATGACCGCCGTGGCGGCAAGGGCCGTAACAACAAGCGCGGCAACCAGCAGCCGGCACCAAAGATGGAAATCGCTCGTCCGAAGCACATCAAACTGCCGGAAATGATTGCAGTTAAGGACCTCGCGTCCAAGATGAGCTACACGGCAGCAGAAGTCGTGAAGAAGCTCTTTATGATGGGCGTAATGGCAACCATCAACCAGGAAATCGACTTCGAGACGGCAGCTCTCGTAGCTTCCGAATTCGGCGTGACCTGTGAAGAACTGCCGCCTGATGCAGACCCGACGGAAATCCCCGAAATCGAGGATGACCCGAAGAGCCTCAAGCTCCGTCCGCCTGTTGTTACCGTTATGGGTCACGTTGACCATGGTAAGACTTCCCTTTTGGACAGCATCCGCAACACCCATGTATCCGCTCACGAAGCCGGCGGTATTACCCAGCACATCGGTGCTTATCAGGTAAACTGCAAGGGCAAGAAGATTGTCTTCCTCGATACGCCGGGTCATGAGGCCTTCACGGCTATGCGTGCCCGCGGTGCCCAGATTACGGATATCGCCATCCTCGTGGTAGCTGCCGATGACGGCGTAATGCCCCAAACCATCGAAGCTATCAACCACGCCAAGTCCGCAAACGTGCCCATCATCGTGGCTGTCAACAAGATTGATAAGCCGGGCGCAAATCCGGACCGCGTGAAGCAGGAACTCATGGAACATGGCCTCGTTCCGGAAGAATACGGCGGAGATACCATCATGGTTCCCGTATCGGCAAAACAGCAGATTGGTATTGATGACCTCTTGGAAAACGTACTGCTCGTTGCCGAAGTCGAAGAACTCAAAGCTAACCCGAACCGTGATGCCCGCGGCGTTATTATCGAAGCCAAGCTCGACAAGGGCCGTGGTACGGTGGCAACGGTACTCGTACAGAATGGTACCCTGCGCATCGGTGATTCCGTCGTCTGCGGTACGACCTATGGTAAGGTTCGCGCTATGGTGGATGACCGTGGCAACAACGTCAAGAAAGCTGGCCCGTCTGTACCAGTTGAGATTCTCGGTCTTAACGATGTACCGGCAGCCGGTGATATTCTGGCCGTGCTCGAAGAAAAACAGGCCCGCTCCATTGCGGAAGCCCGCGTAGAACGCCAGCGCACCAACCTCATCAAGAGCAAGAAGGTATCCCTCGATGACCTGTTCCATCAGATTCAGGAAGGCGAAATCAAAGACCTCAATATCGTGGTCAAGGCCGACGTACAGGGTTCTGTTGAAGCACTCTGCGGCTCGCTCCTCAAGCTCAACAAGAACGATGAAGTTCGTGTCAGCGTGGTTCATTCCGGCGTAGGTGCCGTAAACGAATCCGATGTTATGCTGGCTTCGGCATCGAATGCCATCATCATCGCCTTCAACGTGCGCCCGGATGCCAATGCCCGCCGCGTTGCTGATACGGAAGATGTGGATATCCGCACTTACCGCGTCATCTACGATGCCCTCAATGACGTCAAGGACGCTATGAGCGGTATGCTCAAGCCCAAGTACAAGGAAGTTGTACAGGGCCGCGTAGAAATCCGTCAGGTCATGAAGTTCTCCAAGGCACTCGTTGCCGGTTCCTACGTCCTCGAAGGCAAAATCTTCAACAACTCCAAGATTCGCATTATCCGCGACAATATCGAAGTGTTCGACGGTGAGATTGACTCCCTGCGCCGCTTCAAGGATGAGGTGAAGGAAGTAGCTGCGGGTTACGAATGCGGCATTTCCATCATTGACTACCGCGACTTCAAGGAAGGCGACATCATCGAAGCCTACACCATGGAAGAAATCGCTACGGATATCAACGAAGCCAACAAAGAGGCCGCCAGAAAGCGTCAGGCAGAAGCTGAAGCACGGGCTGCCAAAGAAAACGAGGAATAATGACGAAAATTAAAATAGAAGGAGGTGCGTAACTGTGGGACAGCTGCGTGTGGAAAAAGTACAGGAATTGATGAAGCAGGAAATCAGCCAGATTATCCTGCGGGAGTTAAAAGACCCCCGCATTGGCTTTGTCACCGTAACTTCCGTGGAATGCACGGGAGATTTGCGGGAGGCCAAGGTCTATGTGAGCCTGATGGGAAATGAATCCCAGGTCAAATCCTGCTGGATGGGGCTTAACAGCAGCCTCGGCTTTATCCGCCGGGAAATCGGCAAGCGGATTCGCCTGCGCGTGACCCCGGAAATCAGTTTTGCGCTGGATAAGTCGCTGGATTACAGTGCGCATATCCAGGAACTGCTCTTAAAAATCAAGGCAGAGGAAAGCGAGAAAAACACCGAATCTGCTCCTGAGGAGTAAAAACAGATGCATATTTCATTGACGGAAACGGCAGCTGCCTTAAAAGCTGTACAGCGCATTGTGATTACGGCCCATGTGAACCCTGATGGCGATGCCATCGGCAGTTCCCTTGGCCTCATGCATGCACTTAAGGCTTTGGGCAAAGAGGTGCAGGTTTTCATCGATGATGATATCCCGGCAGCATTTTCTGTGCTGCCGGGATATGAGCTTATAGGGAAACCTGCGGAAGGGCAGAACATCCCCGTTGACCTGTTGGTGGCGGTGGATGTAAGCCTCGACCGCATTGGCAAAGTAGCGGAAGCCGTCAAGGCTCCGACACTTAATATCGACCATCATATCACCAATGACGGTCAGGCCGATAAGCTCTATCTCGATGGAACGGCGGCCGCCACTGCCGAAATCATTTACCAATTAATTGAAGAATTGGGCGTACCCTGCACGCAGGATATGGCCATGTGCCTGTATACGGGTCTTGCTCTCGATACTGGCTGGTTCCGCTTCTCCAATACCCAGCCGAGGACCATGCAGGTAGCAGCAGCCCTGCTTTCCTGTGGTGCACAGCCTCATGTTATTTCCGAAGCGCTCGAACAGCGTCCCCTTTCGGAAGTGCAGAGTCTGGCCTTTGCCCTGCAGAAGATTGAACTTCTGGCGGATGGCAAGGTAGCTGGTATCTGCCTCAGCCATGACGACCTGCAGGAGCATGAAGCCCCCGAAGGCCTTATTGGCATGGTGCGGGTCATTGAAGGCGTGGATATCGCCTTCACGCTGAAAGAAAAAGAGCCGCATCTTTGCCGGGTGAGTCTGCGCTCCAAGGGCATTGATGTGACGAAAATTGCCCTGCAGTTTGGCGGCGGCGGTCATGTACGGGCAGCAGGCTGCAGCATTGAAAAGAGCTGCGCCGAGGCGCGGGCTGACCTTATCAAGGCCATTTTGCAGGTAGTGGAGGCTGAATCGTGACGGAGGTAAAGCCCGTAAGCGGCTTTCTCAACATTCTAAAGCCTCCCGGCATGAGCTCCCATGATGTGGTGGGCTATGTCCGCAGGGTGCTCCATACCAAAAAGGTAGGCCATGCCGGTACCTTAGACCCGGCTGCGGCAGGCGTTTTGCCTGTGGCCGTGGGTACGGCCACCCGTCTTATCGAGTACCTCGAAATTACGGATAAGACCTACCGGGCGGAAATCAAGCTGGGCATTGCCACCGACAGTGGTGACGATACAGGCAAGATTTTGACATGTCAACTTGACTGGTCAGATTTTGACATGTCAACGCTGGAACAGGTGCTGCAAAAGTTCACCGGCAAAATTCGGCAGACACCGCCAGCCCATTCTGCTATTAAAATCAACGGCCAAAAGGCCTGCGATTTATTGCGGGCAGGTAAAGACGTGGAAGTTCCGTCCCGGGAAGTCACCATCTACCGGTTGGAACTCTTGGCGCACAGCCACGATATGCTGCTGATTGATTGCGATTGCAGCAAGGGAACGTATATCCGCAGTCTCTGTCAGGATATCGGCGAAGCCTTGGGCGTTCCTGCCACCATGGCATTTTTGCTGCGGCGCAGGGTCGGTGACTTTACGGCCGAAGCTGCTCTGACTTTGGAAGAACTTGCCGAAGCCGGAGAACAAGCGCTGCTGCCTGCAGATAAATACCTGAGCTCCATGCAGCGTTTTGACTTGAATCCCAAGCGGGAAAAGGCTTTCTGCAATGGCCTTTCGAGTACCGTGAAGAATTTTACGGCGCAGACGGAAAGCCTGCGGGTTTATGCGGACGGTCATTTCATCGGTGTAGGCCGTTACGATAAAGAAAGAGAAGAACTTTTGCCGGTGAAGGTTTTAGGGCGGTGACGAGAAAATCGTGGAAGTATACAACAAACTAACGGATTTAACAAAAAAATATCCCCGCCTGACGGTGGCGCTGGGCATGTTTGATGGCGTCCATATCGGTCATCAGAGCATCATCAGCCGGGCAGTGGAGCTGGCCAAAAAGATTGACGGCAAGTCCGTAGTCTTTACCTTCAGCAATCATCCGCTGTCGGTGCTGGCTCCGCAGGCCATGCCGCCGCAGATTGGCAACAACATCCTGCGGGAAAAGCGGCTGGAGGAACTCGGCGTGGACATTCTGATTGCCATGCCCTTTACCAAGGAATTTGCCAGCCGCCGTCCCGAGGAATTTTTGGAAATTCTGCGTATGAATCTGGCACCATATTATGTGGTGACGGGCCCAAATTACACCTTTGGCTACAAGGGCAAGGGCACCCAACGCATGCTTTTGCGGGAAGGGAACACTTACGGCTTTACGGCAGAAATCTGCCCGGCCATCCTGCGGGATGGCCGGCCGGTAAGTTCCACCCGCGTGCGCAGTCTGCTGGCAGAGGGCGATTTGCATACCGCCAGCGATTTTCTGGGCTATCCCTTCACGCTCATAGAACGTGTGATTCACGGCGACGAGCGCGGCCGGGTCATTGGCTTTCCAACCGCCAATCTGGCCATCAGCGAGCAGCGCGTCATGCTGCCCAATGGCGTCTATGCGGTGGGCGTCAAGTTCCAGGGCAAATATTACAATGGTGTTGCCAATATCGGCAACAATCCCACCTTCGCAGGCTGCAACCGCCGCATCGAAGTCAACATTGACAGTTTCAACGGAAATCTCTACGACAAACTCATTGCCGTGGAATTTTTGGAGAAGCTCCGCGACGAAGTAAAGTTCAGCGGCGTGGAACAGCTCGTGAAGCAGATAAAAAAAGATAAGGAAAAAGCCAAGACTTATTGGCGTTACTGAAATTTTGACCTGTCAATTTTTGACGGGTCATTTTTTATTTATCTGTAATATCCTGTCCCTTCATACGTATGTATAAGGTAGCAGGATTTGTTAGAAACATTGTAGAAATTTAATCATAGGGTATGACTTAATTTTGCGGCGCAGGACGGGAGGCTGACGATGGAGCGCAATGGTGTTTTGGTTCAGCAAAAGTATATGGAATATCTTGGCTCTACTATGGGCTTTATTGTTTCCCTGTATCTGGCCTCCATTGTGGACGGGATATTGGTGAGCCAGCTCATCAGTCCGGCGGCATTTGCCGCTATCAATCTGACCTTACCTGTTTACTATGCCCGCAATATACTCTTCTTTCTCTTTGTGGATGGCGGCGCTGTCTTAGCGGCGCAATTTATTGGCGCCCGCGATAAAGTTTCCTGTGCCCGGGTCTTTACCATTTCCATTGCCTGGGGCGCAGCAGCAATGACGCTTTTAGGCATCATCGGCTGTTTGCTCTTATCGCCTACGGCGAGCCTGCTGGCCGGGAACAGTTCATTGCAGGAAGCAGTGGCAGATTATCTGCTGCCTTTGTGGCTCACAGGACCGCTGCTCATCTTAACCAATGGCGTTTCCTCTTTTCTGCGGCTCGAGGGGCTGCACAAGCTGGCCATTGCGATTCCCGTCGTGGCCAATATCTGCAATCTGGCCTTTGACTATCTCTTTATTGCGGTCTTTGGCTGGGGAATTGCCGGCGCAGGCTGGGCTACGGGAGCAGGTTACGTCTGTTCTTTGCTCCTTCTCGTGCCCTATTTGCGCCGTCCCGACAGAAGCTGGCATTTGACTGCCATTCCTGCCGATAACCAGCGGATTTTTCGCCGGGTGATGGCGGTGGGGCTGCCCATGGCCATGATTCCCTTGGGGCTCGTGCTGCGCAATCTCGCAGTCAATGGTATTGCCGTGGAAACTCTGGGAGATATGGGCGCTCTGACCGTTTCCCTCTGCAATGCAGCGCTGCTCTACGCTTTGATGTTTGCCGATGGCTCCAGCACAGCGCTTGCCAGTGTCTGCGGTGCTCTTTACGGGGAAATGGACCAGAAGGGGGTTCTGGAAGTATTAAAGCGGTCCCTGCGCATGACCTTTGGCCTGTGTCTGGTGATTTTCCTGCTGATATTCATCTATCCTGCAGAGTTTATCCGCTTCTATGGCGTGGAAAACATCACGCCGGAACTTATTCTCTACCTGCGCACGAGTATTATTTACATGCTGCTGCTGGCCCATGTGTTTATTCTGCGAGCCTTTTATCAGGCCACCCGTCAGGAGAAAGCAGCTACCATCTTCTCGTTGCTCGAAGGTGTGGTGCTGGTGATTGGTCTGTTCTTCCTGCTATCCAAGTTCAGCCTTGTGCTTATGTGGGCAGCACCAGCCATTTCCGCCGTTGCAGCTATCGGCTGGCTCGTCTGGTATATGCGGCGGCAGGCCAGAAAGATGGGGCGGGATAGTTTCCTCCTGATGCAGCAGGAAAAGAATTCTGCGGTATGGGAAACGAGCATTCCCGCTACAGTGGAAGCCGCCACAGAGGCCGCCGAGGCCGTGGACGAATTTTGCGCCCGCTTTGCGGATTTGGATTCCCGCCAATCCTATGCGGCACAGGTGACCGTAGAGGAACTTTGCGTCAATATTGCCGAACATGGCGGATTGGGTACGGATGGTCATATCGATGTGTTCCTGCGTCTGCAGGAACAGCCCGTGAGCGAGATTGTGGTAAAGGTGCGGGATGCAGGCAAGCCCTTTAATCCCGTGCATTTTCTCGATGAGCAGGGCGAAGAGTTTTCCGGCCTGCTCATGGTGCGCAAACTGACCACGAAGATTGAATATGCCCGTATTCTGGGCTTTAATACCACCATAGTAACGATAGGAAAGCGTGGCCCAAAATGAAGTACAGCTACCAGATATACAGTCCAAGCGGCAATGACACAGCACTGGTGCTGCCCTTGGAGCAGGATGCACAAAAGCGGCGGCTTGTGGCGCGCCAGATTATGAAGCTGCACCCACAGGTCGAGCAGGTTGGCTTTTTAAGCAGCAAAAAACCGCAGCTTTTAATGGCGGGAGGCGAGTTCTGCGGCAATGCCCTGCGGGCAGCGGCAAGTTTTTATCTAGCGGACAGGGCTGGCGAATTGAAAATGGAAGTATCCGGCACAGGCGGCCATGCCTTAAAGGCTGGCCGGACGCTGAGCGGCGAAGTCTATGCCCAGATGCTCGGCCCCCACAGGATTCATGAACTGGTGGAGGCTCGCGAGGATTTCTTTTTGGTACGCCTGCCGGGAATCGTGCAGGTAATTATGCCCTGCCATAAAAAGCAGGTACAAGGCCTGTCGCCGTCGAATATAAAAGAGCAGGCCGTAAGGATTCTGCAGGTGCTGGATTTGATGCAGGAACCGGCGGCAGGCGTAATCTTTGTGACAAAGGACAAGGGACGCCGCCGCATAGTTCCCTGTGTCCGGGTGGCGGCAGTGGATACTATGATTTGCGAAAGTGCCTGTGGCAGCGGCACTGTAGCCGCAGGACTTGCCGTCTCATTTCTCACGGGAAAAAATGTGGATATTCCCATCGGCCAGCCGTCGGGACAGATTATCCGCGCCCAGATTTGGCGTAAGGGAGAAATGGTGACAGAGGGCAGGATATCCGGTCAAGTCAGCACGGATGACAGACGGTATTCGCTAAATATAGGAAAGGGGTAGGGCGATGAAGAGGAGAAGTATTCGCCAGCAGGTACAGCGGCTGTTGTTTTTATGCAGTGTGGTTTCCCTGTTACTCTTGGGAGGCATTGCCCTTTTGGGCATGCTGGGTGCACGGAACACCTCCCTGCAGGATGGCCGGGAAATGGGTGAAGAAGCTGCCCAGACCGTCAGCAATACCCTAAGGCATGAGGCGGAAAGCCGTCTGCTGATGCTGGCGGATGAAAAATCCCGCTATATCAATCTGGAACTGCGGCGCATTGCTGACCGCACCGAGCTCATGGGAAATGAGCTCAGCTGGATTCATGAACATCCAGGCGAGTTTCATCCGCGTCATGTGGATGAACCCCGGCGGGATAATGCCGGAAAATTTGCGGCCCAGCTCGAATATGCTTCCTGGGCCGACAGGGCAGCCTTGCAGGGAGAAGTCGGACTGGCCGCCAATCTGCAGGACATTATGATGCAGGTGGCCCAGATGAATGGGGAAGGAACCGCCATCACCGCAGCCTCGGAGCATGGCTATTCCATTTCCGTAGATGCGGATTCAGCGGAGCGTTTTGCCTCTCCGGAAGCTGCTGCGCCGCTGCCCTTTGACGGCACGAGCCGTCCCTGGTACAAGCTGGCCAAAGAGCAGGGCAAGACCACCTTCACCGATGTTTACGCCGACAGCTTCAATGGCAAGCTGCGTATTGCCTGCACGATGCCCTATAAGGTGCAGGGCAATTTTGCTGGTGTTGTGGCCATGTCCACCTATCTGAACAATATCAGCAATCTCGTCTTAAATGCCCAGGCACAGACCTGCTTTGTCATTGATGATGACGGGCACATGATTTTTTACAAAGACGATACGGGGATGCTCCGGCAGATAAATCCAGAAACAGACCTGCGCCAATCGGCCGACAAGGAACTGGCAGCAGCGATAAGCGTCATGACGCAGGGGGACAAGGGCGTCCGCGCTGTAAACATCGGCGATAAAACCTATTATCTGGCCTTTGCACCGGTGCCGCAGACCGGCTGGAGCTTTGCCGCGGCTTTGGACAGTGCCGAAGTCCTCAAAACCGAAGAAGCGGCCAGGCAGGATGTACTGGCCATTGCCCAGAAAAACGTGGACAGCATGGACGCTTATATGACCAAGGTCATCTTAGCTATGGCAGCGGTGATTCTGCTGATTATCGCGGCTGTGACCTGGCAGGGGCGGCGCATGGGTGACCGCTTTGTTCATCCCATTCTTGACTTGTCAGACGGTGTGCGCGAGATTGCCAGCGGCAACCTCGACAAGAAACTGGATATTAAAACCGGTGACGAAATCGAGCATCTATCCATCTGCTTCAACGCCATGACCGATGAACTGCAGAGCTATATGAAGAATCTGACCAAGGTCACGGCGGAGAAGGAGCGCATTGCCACGGAGCTCAACGTAGCCACCAATATTCAGGAAAGCATGCTCCCGAATATCTTCCCGCCATTCCCGGAGCGGCTTGATTTTGACATTTACGCCACCATGCATGCTGCCAAAGAAGTCGGCGGCGATTTCTACGATTTCTACATGCTCGATGAAAACCATGTGGTCATCACCATTGCCGATGTTTCCGGCAAAGGTGTACCGGCCGCTCTCTTTATGGTGATTTCCAAGACCATTCTCAAGAACTTTGCCCTGACCATGACGGGGGAAAGCGATTTGGCCGCAGTGGTATCCTGTACCAATGACCAGCTTTGCCAGAACAACGACGCCATGATGTTTGTGACGGCCTTTGTCGGCATGCTCGATGTTGTCACAGGCAAATTTGTCTATGTGAATGCCGGACACAATCCGCCCCTTGTCTACCGCCATAAGGAGAAGAAATTTGCCTATATGGATGTAAAGCGGAACTTCGTGATGGGAGGAATGGACGAATTGGATTATGTCGGTCAGGAACTGACCTTAGAGCCAGGAGATAAACTGTTCCTCTACACGGACGGGGTAACGGAAGCCCTGAGTGAAGACGAGGAACTCTACGGGGAAGAACGCCTGCTGAAGTGCCTGAACGAAATGCAGGCAGATGATATGCCCTTAAAAGAGATTCAACAACATGTGCAGCAAGATTTACAGAAACACGTAGGAGAGGCTGAACAGTCAGACGATATCACCATGCTGGCGCTCTCCTATAGCGGTCAACCGGAAAGGGGCGAAATAATGGAAGCAGATACAGCCCGGGAAATTATAGTGGGAGCCCAGGTGGAGAATCTTACACAGATCAATGAATTTGTCGAAGAACAGCTCTCTTCGCTGGAACCATCGCCGAAAGAACAGTTGCAGCTGGAACTGGCTGTGGAGGAAATCTTTGTCAACATCGCCAGCTATGCCTATGAAGGCAAGCACGGCCAGGCTGTTATTCAGGCCAAAGTGACAAATTCTCCCAAGAGCATTGAACTAATCTTTCAGGATGAAGGCATTCCCTATAATCCGCTGGACCGGGATGACCCGGACCCGGAGATGCTGCTGGAGGACAGAAAGATTGGCGGCTGGGGCATTTTCCTGGTGAAAAAGAATGTGGATGAAGTAACATATGCCTATGAGAACGGAAAAAACGTTCTAACAATACGAAAAAATATATCCTAGCAGGAAATAAGCATACATAACGCGAAATATTAAAAATAGTAACTGCTATAAGTAAGCGAAGGGAGACTTCTCTATGGAAATCAAAAAAGAACAAAATGGCCCGGTGCTGAAAATTTCCCTGTCCGGCCGTCTGGATGCCGTTACGGCTCCGGATTTGGACAAGGTGGTTCAAAATGAACTGACTGGCATTACGGAATTGACGCTTGACTTCACCGATTTGGTATATGTGGCTTCTGCTGGCTTAAGGGTGCTTCTGCTGGCCCAGAAGCGCATGAAGAAACAGGGCTTCATGAAGCTCACCCATGTCAATAAAGACGTCAAGGATGTATTGGAAATGACCGGCTTCATCGATTTCCTTACGATTGAAGACTAAGGGGTGGTTCTATGAAAACCAGCAAAATAAAGGTGAACAGCCGCGGCTATGGCATGGAATACGCGCTGGATGAAGTGGAAGATTTCAGCCGCCTCATGGGCTTTGACGAGCGCAGCGCCCGGCGTGCCCGGCTGCTTGCTGAAGAAACCATGAGCATGGTGCGGGCCATCGTGGATGAGTTTTCCGCAAGTTTTTGGATGGAAAGTACGCCGGAATGCAACTGTGAACTGCATCTTCAGGCGGAAGCCCCCATGGATTACGACAAGAAGCAGGAGCTCATCTCCGCTTCGACCCAGCAGCGCAATGAAGCCTCTGTGGGCATCATGGGGAAGATTAAGGATTTCATCGAAGACAGTCTCTACAATATGCAGGATGGTGCTTCGGTGGCAATCGGCGAATCGCAGGCCATGGGCATGGCGGGCATGGTCATGAACGATATCCATATGTGGTCATGGTCATTGGAACAGTACCGTCAGGACGTACAGGAACAAAAAGAAAAAGGCGACGACGAAGCCATTGATGACCTGCTCGACGAATTGGAAAAATCCATCGTGGCCAATATTGCAGATGATATAAAAGTTTCCGTAAAAGGCAACAGCATCGAAATGATTATCCGCAAGAATTTCCTGCTGAATCGCGATGGACAGTAAGCGAAAAATGAATAATGTTCATATTTTCTATTGACATACCCAAATGAATGGGGTATGATTATTTCATCAATAAAGCTGAATATGAACTCATCCAGAGCAGTGGAGGGATAGGCCCAATGAAACTGCGGCAACCATCGCAAAAGCGAAACGGTGCCAATTCCTTTAGGCAAAGCCTATAAGATGAGAGTGAAGATGAAAGGCTCTCATTTTTGAGAGTCTTTTCTTTTTGCCCAATGGAAAACGAGACAATTCAGTATGTTAGTTGTTAAGCAACAAGGAGGCAAAAACATGAGTAAAAAACGTATGCTGTTCACGTCGGAATCGGTAACCGAAGGTCATCCGGATAAGATGGCTGACCAGATTTCTGACAGCATTCTCGATGCAATTATCGCCCAGGACCCGCAGAGCCGCGTTGCCTGCGAAACGCTCGTAACCACAGGTCAGGTTCATGTGGTCGGTGAAATCTCCACCAACTGCTATGTGGATATCCCGAAAATCATCCGCAGTACCGTTGAGGAAATCGGTTATACCGATGCCGCTTACGGTTTTGACTGCAAGACCTGCGGCATTCTCGTATCCCTGGATGAACAGTCCCCGGATATTGCCCAGGGCGTAGACAAGGCTCTCGAAGCCCGTGACGGACAGATGGATGATGCGGAAGCTGTAGGTGCTGGTGACCAGGGCATGATGTTTGGTTACGCCACCAACGAGACGCCGGAATTCATGCCGCTGCCCATCGCGCTGGCTCAGCGTCTGGCCCGCCGCCTGACGGAAGTGCGCAAGAACGGCACCCTTGGCTATCTGCGCCCGGACGGCAAGACGCAGGTGACCATCGTCTACGAAGACGGCAAACCGGTGGCTGTAGACACCATCGTTATTTCCACGCAGCATGACGAAGATGTGACGCTCGAACAGATTCGCAAGGACCTCATTGAGCATGTAATCAAGCCGGTCGTACCTGCTGACCTGCTGAAGGAAGAAACCCGTATCTTCGTGAACCCGACGGGCAAGTTCGTTATCGGCGGCCCGCAGGGTGATTCCGGTCTTACGGGCCGCAAGATTATCGTAGACACCTACGGCGGCTGGGCACGTCATGGCGGCGGCGCCTTCTCCGGGAAAGACCCCACGAAGGTAGACCGCAGTGCCGCTTACGCTGCCCGCTATGTGGCCAAGAATATCGTAGCTGCAGGGCTTGCTGACCGCTGCGAAATCCAGCTGGCTTACGCTATCGGCGTAGCTTATCCGGTATCCGTCATGGTGGATACCTTCGGCACCAACAAGGTAGACGAAGAAAAGATTGAAGAGCTCGTTTCTAAGCACTTCGACCTGCGTCCGGCCGGCATCATCAAGATGCTCGACCTGCGCCGCCCCATCTACAAGCAGACGGCTGCTTACGGCCATTTCGGCCGCACCGATGTGGACCTGCCTTGGGAACACACGGACAAGGCAGACGTGCTCAAAAAAGAAGCCGGTCTGTAATTTTATAGCTTGCTCCATAAGCCTTTCCTGCGGGAAGGGCTTATTTTTTTCGTCCTTAAAGGAAGGATAAGTAGAAAAAATGTCTAATCATAATACAATGAGATAAAAATTTGCTCAAATTATGAGAGGAGCTGATTGCTATGCTGGTTTGGATTGAGCGCTTGGGACGTGTGGGAGAAGATGAGCTGTTTGGCTTTGGTTTGTCCCCGGAGTCCGTTCGTGGGGAAATCTTGCTCGACCCATTGGGGAATACCAGAATACGCAAGGAAAATCCTGCAATGTCAGAAAGCCAGACTCTGGTGGTTAAGAACGGGCTCGACGAGTGGATTCGCGACCTGGGCTTATGCCAGTTGTCCTGCATTTCTGCCCCCCAGTTCCTGACCGGGGAAGAAGAGGAAAACGTGCGCAGATGGCGGCCCAGGGAGCTGGATTTGCGTCCGCTGAACCTGCCTTTACATGATGAAGACCTGCCGGAAATCATCGAAGATGACTGGATGGGGGCTTTGGAATGGGGCTAAGTCTTTATTGACAATAATGCTATAATTATCTTGAGATAATTAAAACAAATGGTTGGAGGTTTTTGCATGAAATATCCCTTGTTACTCGAAGCACCTTTGAAGGACTATCTCTGGGGCGGCACCCGCCTGAAAGAAGAATATGGCAAGAATACGGACTTAGATAAAGTCGCGGAAAGCTGGGAACTTTCCTGCCACGAAGCAGGCCTCAGTGTCATTGCCAGTGGCCCGGACAAAGGCAAGACGCTTAAAGAATGGCTGGAGGAACAGGGAGATGCCGTGCTGGGCAAACGCGCGGCAGCCTTTGATTACTTTCCCTTATTGATAAAACTCATCGATGCCAAAGGGGATTTGTCGGTACAGGTTCACCCGGACAACGAATACGCTTTGCGGGTGGAAGGGGAGTACGGCAAGACGGAAATGTGGTACATCGTGGACTGCGAGCCCGGTGCCAGCCTGCTTTATGGCTTCAAGGAGAAAATCAGTCAGGAAGAATTTCAGCGGCGCATTGAAGATAACACGCTGCTTGAAGTCTGCAACAAAGTGCCGGTGCATAAGGGGGATGTGTTCTTTATCGATTCCGGCACCCTGCATGCCATCGGCGCAGGCATTTTAATCTGCGAGATTCAGCAAAACTCCAACACTACCTACCGCATTTATGATTATGGCCGGGTAGGCGCTGACGGCAAGCCCCGGGAGCTTCATGTGGAAAAGGCCTTGGCCGTAACCAAATTGGAGCCTCCGACGCGGGGAACCAAGCCCCTGGCAGATATCGACATCTTCCCCCATATGGAAGTGAAACTGCTGGCAGACTGTGAATACTTCAAGGTCTATCACGCCAATCTGCATGGCGAAAGTTTCCTGCATGCCGGGGATGATTCCTTCCAGAGCTTAACGGTGCTCGAAGGCGCATTAAAATTATCCTGCGGGAAGGAAATCCTGACACTGGCCAAGGGCAATACGGTATTCGTACCGGCAGGCACGGGCAGTTATCAGGTGACTGGTCAGGCAGAATTCATATTAAGCAAGCTGTAAAAATAAGCTGACCGGTCAAATGTCAAATTTGACTTGTCAGCTTTTATGCACTGTAAACTTGTAAACTAAGGCCGGATATTGTAAAATAGGGGAGTAATTTGTAAATTTTTGATGAGGATATGAGCTATATGAGTACAACTACTTATACCAAGAGGATTATCCCCTGTCTGGATGTTAAGGACGGCCGTGTGGTCAAGGGGACCAACTTCGTTGGCCTGCGCGATGCCGGCGACCCGGTAGAACTGGCAGCCCGTTACGATAAGGAGCGGGCCGACGAGCTGGTGTTTTTGGACATCACCGCATCTAGTGACAAGCGGGATACCATCGTACACGTTGCCCAGGACTGTGCCAGTCAGGTTTTTATCCCCTTTACAGTCGGCGGCGGCATTCGCACCATTGAGGACATGCGCCGGATGCTCAAGGCCGGAGCCGACAAGGTTTCCGTAAACACAGCCGCCATCAAGAATCCGGAGCTTATTCGGGAGGGTGCGGAGAAATTCGGCCGCCAGTGCATTGTACTGGCCGTGGATGCCCGCCGCAGCGGCGAGGACAAATGGGAAGTCTATGTCAATGGCGGCCGCACGCCGACAGGCCTTGACTGTCTGGAATGGATAGCGAAAGCTGTTGACCTCGGGGCCGGTGAGATTCTGCTCACCAGTATGGATGCTGACGGCACAAAAGACGGCTACGATATAGCCCTGACCCGTGCTGTGTCCGAAGCGGTAAATGTCCCGGTTATCGCTTCCGGCGGTGCAGGGAAACTCGAGCACTTTTATGACGTGCTGACGGAGGGGAAGGCCGATGCGGTACTAGCCGCTTCTGTATTCCATTACGGTGAATTCACCGTGCGGCAGGTCAAAGAATATCTAAAATCACGGGGCGTGGAGGTAAGATTCTGATGAATGAAGTTGACATTTCCATGATTAAATTTGACGACAATGGTCTTGTACCGGCAGTGGTGCAGGAAGAAAACGGCCAGGTGCTGATGCTGGCCTATATGAATGCAGAGTCCCTGCAGAAGACCATTGAGACGGGCTATACCTGGTTCTACAGCCGCAGCCGCAAACGTCTTTGGAATAAGGGCGAAGAATCCGGCAACAAGCAGAAGGTGCGGGAAATCTCCTATGACTGCGACGGAGACACCTTGCTGATTAAGGTCCATCAAACCGGCGTAGCCTGCCATACGGGAACCTATACCTGCTTCAGCGGCCGCAAACTGGTGGAGGAGAAGGAAAAGAGTCTGGCACTTGTTGAACCGGAACCGGAGACCTCACTGGCTACAGTTTTGAATGACCTTTACAATGTCATTCAGGAACGTCAGCTGAACCCTGTGGAAGGTTCCTATACCAACTACCTCTTTGAGAAGGGCCAGGACAAGATTCTCAAAAAGGTGGGCGAGGAAGCCGTGGAAACGGTTATTGCCTCCAAGAACAACAAGAGCGAGGAAGTGCTCTACGAAATGGGCGACCTCTGGTATCACTGCTTGGTGCTGCTGGCCTATCACAAACTGACGCCGGACCAGCTGCTTGACGAGCTCATGAGCCGCCGCAAGGGAGGCAATTATCATAAATTTACCGGCAAAACCGGCGTAAGACCGGATTTATAAACTCAATTTTGCCTTTATTAAGGACATTTTTCTGCTTTAGGACAGGGAAATGTCCTTTTTTCGTTGCATTATAGCCTTTTGAATGATAAAATAGTAAGGAATGAATTGTTCGGACTTTGATTGCGCAGACGCAATGAAATATAAGAATTAATGTTTTAATGCAAGAAGACAACTGAATTATGGAGGTGTAATTTTTGGCAAAAGCACAAAAACTACAGATTATTCCCTTGGGCGGACTGGGGGAAATCGGCAAGAACATGACGGTGGTTCGTGTAGAGGACGAGATTCTGGTAATCGATTCCGGCCTCATGTTCCCCGAAGAAGATATGCTGGGGGTTGATTTGGTTATTCCCGATATCAGCTATCTTTTGGAGAATCGCGATATGATTAAGGCGATTGTCCTGACCCATGGCCACGAGGACCATATTGGTGCTCTGCCCTATGTGCTCAAGCAGCTCAACGTGCCGGTCTATGGCACCCGTCTGACGCTGGGCATCTTAGAGGGTCGTCTCAAGGAAAACGGGGTGGATTCCAGCAATCTGCATTCGGTAATGCAAGGGGACATTATCAATGTGGGCTGCTTTAGCGTTGGCTTTATCCGTGTAAATCATTCCATTCCCGATGCGGTGGGCCTTTCCATCAAGACGCCGGTGGGCATGATTGTCCACACCGGTGACTTCAAGCTGGACTACACGCCCATCGATGGGAAGATGACGGATTTCCGCCGGTTCTCGGAACTGGGGAACAAGGGGGTTCTCCTGATGATGGCGGACTCCACCAATGCAGAACGGGCTGGCCATACCCCCAGCGAAAGCACCGTAGGGGCATCTTTTGACAAGGCCTTCCACGGCGCCCGCAGCCGCATTATCGTGGCAACCTTTTCTTCCAATGTTCACCGCATCCAGCAGGTCATTGATACCGCTGTGCGCTATAAGCGCCGGGTAGCTATCCTGGGACGCAGCATGGTGAATGTTGTGACCATCTCTCTGGAGCTTGGCTATATCACCGCTCCGGAAGGAACTATAATCGATATTGATGAAATCAATAACTATCGTCCCGAACAAATCGTTATCGTCACCACGGGCAGCCAGGGTGAGCCCATGTCGGCTCTGACCCGCATGGCGATGTCTGACCATCGCAAGGTCACCATCGTTCCCGATGACACCGTTATCATTTCGGCAACGCCGATACCGGGCAATGAAAAACTCGTTTCCAAGACCATTGACAATCTCATGCGCTTAGGCGCTAACGTGATCTATGGCCGGGATAAGGAAGTTCATGTATCCGGTCACGCCAGCCGCGAAGAACTGAAGCTCATGCACAACCTCGTGCGTCCGAAGTTCTTCATCCCGGTTCATGGCGAATATCATCATCTGGTACAGCATGCCAAACTGGCGCAGGAACTCGGTATGGCCAAAGACCATATCTTCCTCGGCGAGAACGGCTATGTCTTTGAATTTACCAAGGACAAAGGTCAGGTAGCCGGCAAGGTTACCGCCGGTATGGTTATGGTAGACGGCCTTGGCGTAGGCGACGTGGGCAATATCGTGCTCCGTGACCGCCGCCAGCTGTCTCAGGACGGCATCCTGATTATTGTCGTGGCCATGGACAGAGCCTCCAACACCGTAGTAGGGGGCCCGGATATCGTATCCCGCGGTTTCGTCTATGTACGGGAATCAGAAGCCCTGATGGACGAAGCCAGAGCCCGCGTTGAGCAGGCATTGGAACGCTGCGAAGAAGAAGGCGTTAAGGAATGGGCAGCCATCAAGGCGAACGTCCGCGACGCTCTGGGCCGTTATCTCTTTGAGAAGACCCGCCGCCGTCCGATGATTCTGCCAATCATTCAGGAAGTATAATAGCGAACCCAAAAGCAGCCTGAAAAGGCTGCTTTTTTTGTGACAAATGCAATATATTTACGACAAAACAAGAGAAATTTCTGTTATTTAGTTGACGAGCCTTTATTTATCGGCTATAATACGACTTGTTACTGCGAATTCTTTGCGAGGCAAGCCCATGGGCGCAGAGTCGCTTAGAGTTCGTGTAAGGGCTGATGAAAAATCGGGAGATTTTTCATTTTGCTTAGCACATCGAAAGGGGATTACTACTATGGCAAAAGAAGTTATTAGCAAGACCATCCTGGTTGACAAAGTTGCAGAGGCTGCTGGCGTATCCAAGAAAGATACGAAAGCTGTTATCGACGCACTGCTGGAAACGGTGAAGGACAGCGTTAAGGCTGATGCGGAAATCCGCCTGATTGGCTTCGGTACCTTCAAGAAGGCTCATCGCAATGCACGTTCCGGCCGCAACCCGCAGACGGGCGAAACGATTGAAATCAAGGCTAGCGACAGCCTCGCTTTCAAATCCAGCGTTAAATACTAATTTGACGGTTAGAGAGGACAGCTCTTTTAGGGAGTTGTCCTCTCTTTTTATTTTCTTTTGCAGGATTTATATTACTTTCAGAGAATATAGAAAATAGCAAATGAAATGGAGGGACTGTCGATGAAGAACTACAAGAGTACCAATATCCGCAATATTGCTGTAACTGGACATGGCAAAACGGGCAAGACCAGTCTTTTGGATGCATGTTTGTTCAACACGGGTGTAGTGAAGCGTCTGGGCAGTGTGGAAGACGGCACCAGCGCACTGGATTACGACCCGGAGGAAAGCAAACGCAAGATGACCATTGGTGCAAAACTCGTGGCTTGCGAGTGGCGTGATTTCAAACTGAACTTCATCGACACGCCGGGATATCCCGACTTCGTGGGTGATGTGAAGGGAGCCATGGCGGCTGCAGACAGTGCGCTGATTGTGATTTCCGCTTCTTCGGGCATCAAGTCCGGCACGGAAAATGCCTTTATCTATGCAGAAGAATACGAACTGCCCCGCGCCTTCCTGATCAACAAGATGGACCGGGAACATGCAGACTTTGACGGCGTGGTGGAGGAACTGCGGGTGCGCTTTGGCGACGGCGTAGTGCCCGTACAGATTCCCATCGGTAAGGAAGCCGCCTTCCAGGGCGTGGTTGACCTTCTGTCCCTGCACATGAAGATTGTGACCCACGACAATGAAGTGGTGAAGGATGAAGTTCCCGAATACATCCAAGGGGAAGTAGAAGCCGCCCGCCAGAAACTCATTGAAGCAGTAGCAGAATTCAACAATGAACTGCTCGAAAAATACATCGAAGGCGAAGAAATCACGGAAGTGGAAGTAGCCGCCGCCATGATTGAAGGCATTCAGGCCGGCAAGATTTATCCCGTATTCTGTGCCTCGGCCAAACAGAATATCGGCATCCGCCAGCTCATGAACGATATGGTGGAATACATGCCCACACCATATTTCAAGGTTTCCATTGGCACCGACCCCGCCACGGGCGAAATCAAGGAGCGCCGCACGGAAGATGCCTTCTCGGCACAGGTATTCAAGACTACAGTGGACCCCTTTGTAGGCCGCCAGAGCTTTATCCGGGTGCTGTCCGGCGAGATGAAAGGCGATGCCAATTACTTCCATGTGAACAAGAACGGCGAAGAACGCATTGGCACACTGTTCACCATGCAGGGCAAGCAGCAGGCGAATCTGAATCAGGTCGCGGCCGGCGATATCGTGATAACCACAAAACTCCAGCAGGTGCGCACCGGCGATACTCTCTGTGACAAGAGCAATCCCATCCAGTATGAAGGCATCTCCTATCCCGAACCCATGCTGGAAATGGCCGTTACCTCCAAGAAGAAGGGCGAGGAGGACAAAGTCTTTGGCGCGCTGGCCAAACAGCAGGATGAAGACCCGACCCTCGTAGTACAGAAGAAACCGGAGACACGCGAAACGGTGGTCAAAGGCATTGGCGAAGTCCATTTGGAAATTCTGGCTGAACAGCTGCAGCGCAAGTTCGGTGCGGAAATGGTGCTCTCCGAGCCCAAGGTGGCTTACCGTGAAACCATCCGCAAGAGTGTACAGGTGCAGGGCCGTCATAAGAAACAGAGCGGCGGCCATGGCCAGTTCGGTGATGTCTGGCTCGAAATCAGCCCGCAGCCAGCTGGTGAGGGCAATGTCTTCACCGAAACTATCTTCGGCGGCAGCGTGCCCCGTCAGTATATCCCTGCCGTAGAAAAGGGCACAGAAGAAGCTCTGGCTGCTGGTGTAATGGCAGGCTACCCGGTGGTGGATGTAAAGGTCAACCTCTACGATGGTTCCTATCACTCCGTAGACTCCTCGGAAGCGGCATTCAAGACCGCGGCAGGCATTGCCATCCGCAAGGGTGTAATGGATGCTTCGCCGATTCTGCTCGAACCCATTGATACCATCCGCGTGATTACGCCGGAATATTACATGGGTGATGTCATGGGCAAGCTCAACAGCAAGCGGGCTCATATCTTGGGCGTTGACAGCAAGGGCAAGGATATGAGCGAGATATCCGCCCTTATTCCCGAAGCAGAGCTTTACCGCTTTGCCACGGATTTGCGCAGCCTGACCCAGGGCCGGGGTTCCTACTCCTTAGAATTTACCCGCTATGAGCCGGTACCGGAGAGGGAAGCCGTAAAGATTGTCGAAGCACGCAGCAAGAAGGCTGAATAAGTTTAGCGGCCTCCTGCAGATTCTTTGCCTGAATTTGCAGGGGGCTTGACTATTATGGTGAAAGGATGAGATTATGGATAGGCAGGAAAAATCTTTTGCAATTCCCATTTCCCGCCGGGATTTTATGAAGATGACAGGGATGGCGGCAGCAGGCCTTGTTATGGGCAGCAGCATTCCCGCTGAAGCAAACGGAACAGCAACGATGAATTTTGGCCAGGAAAAACTGCCGGTGCTCTATGAGGCAGATGTCTGTGTGGCAGGCGGCGGCCCTGCCGGTACCGCTGCGGCCATTAACGCGGGCCGCAATGGTGCCAAGACCGTGCTCATCGAGCGGGGGACGGCCTTAGGGGGGCTTGCCGTACTGGGCTGTGTCTATCCCTTCATGGATACCCATGCGCCGGACAGCGATACCCCCTATGTCGCCGAAATCAAAAAACGCCTGCGCCAGCATGGCATTGAACCCTTCGACGGTGTCACCCAGCAGACCTGGCATAATCCTGAAACATTGGCCCTTATCTATGATGAGATGTGCTCAGAAGCCGGGGTGAATATTCTCTATCAGACGGTGCTGGTGGATACGGTGAAAGAGGGGGCGAAGATAACGGCCCTTATTGTCCAGACCATAGCCGGCCTGGCAGCCATCAAGGCCAAGGTCTTTGTGGATGCTACAGGCGATGCCTATCTGGCGCGCTCGGCAGGTGTGCCCTACGAGCGCGGCTATGAAAAGACAGGGAACAACCAGCCCTTGTCCTTCCGCTTTGAGATGGGCGGCATTGATGTAAAGCGCCTCTATCAGCATGTGGCCGTCGAGCTCAAGGAGGACTGGTGCAAATCCAAGCCCCCGTACTTTGAAATTGCCGAAGCCATGCACCGCAAACAGCGCTATAAGCTGGAAGAGCTGATGGCCAAGGGTGTTGAAAGCGGTGAGCTCACCCAGGAAGAAGCGGAATACATGCAGGCCTATACCATTATCGGCAAGAACGGCGTCATGAGCATGAACTGCCCGGAAATTCCCGTGCGCTTTTCCGCAACCGACCCCATATCCTATAGCAAGGCCGTTACCTTTGGCCGCCGGATGATGCACAATATTGCCAGCTATCTGATTCGCCACCTGCCGGGCTTTGAAAATGCCTTTATCAGCCGCGAGGCTGCCATGCTCGGAGCCAGAGAATCCTGGCGCATCCGGGGCAAGCATTATCTGGTCGAGGATGACTACCACAACCAGAGCCGCTTCCCCGATGCAGTATGCCGCACAGCCTGGTTTATCGATGCCCACGGGGAGAAGGTTTCGGAAAAACTGCCCAAGGGGGGATTCTATGAGATTCCCTACCGCTCACTGGTGACCAATGAGATTCCCAATCTTCTGGTGGCGGGCCGCTGCATCAGTGCCAGCTTCATCCTGCAGGCCTCCATGCGCATCCAGCCCACCTGTATGAGTATCGGCGAAGCCGCAGGCATTGCTGCTGCCTGGGGCGTGAAGCATAAGACCAATGTAAACGAAGTGCGCTGGGAGGATATCCCGGCGGAAAAACGCAGCTACGTAAGCAAGAAAAAAGACTAGGAGGAAAAAAGTTGAAGTTAAAAATGCCAAGCATGGTTCTCGTGATGTTTGCTGTGCTATTTGCCTTGTCCAATCGTGTTAGTTTTGCCGCAGGGAAGATTTTGTTCATTCCCCATGATGACCGGCCGATTTCTTATCATCAGACGGTGGATGTACTGCGGCAGGCAGGTTATGAAATGCTGCTGCCGCCCAAGGAACTCTTGAGCAATGCCACCAATATGGGGCATCCTGATGAGCTCTGGCAGTGGCTGCAGCAAAACGCCGCGGCCGCCGATTCTGCCGTCATTGCCTCGGACTCCATGCTCTACGGGGGGCTGATTCCCTCCCGCAAGCATGAGGTGCCGGAGGAAAACCTCATGCAGCGCGTCGAAAAATTTGCCGAGCTGCGCCAAAACAATCCCCGGCTGCATATCTATGTGTTCGATTCCCTGATGCGGACGCCGATAATGGGCAACGAAGGCAATATTGAAGAACCGGCTTATTATGGAACGTACGGCTGGGATTTCTTCCATTTTTCCCGCCTGACGGACAAGCAGGAGACGCAAGGGCTCTCCAAGGCAGAGGAAAAACAGCTGGCTGCTTTCCGCGATGCCATTCCCGCGGAATACATGCAGGACTGGAAACAGCGGCGGGCCAAAAATCTGGCCGCCACCAAAAGGCTGATGGATTACACCAAAACCGGTGCTATCGACTATCTGATTCTGGGGCGGGATGACAATGCCCCCCTGAGCCAAACCCATCGGGAGAATCGGGAAATCCTGGCCTACGCCAAGGCAAACAATCTGCCTAAGACAAAGTTCCTGTCCATGCCGGGCATTGATGAATTTAATGTGCTGCTCCTGTCTCGGGCAGTCAACGATATGCGTTTTGAAATGCCCTTTGTTTATGTGGACTACAATCAGGGCAAGGGGGGCGATACGGTGCCGTCCTTCTCCGACGAAAAGATTTCCGCCTCCGTGGATGCAGCCATTGCCATTGCCGGCGGACTGAAAGTCCCCAATCCGGCCCGGGCAGATTTTGTGCTGCTGGTAAATACCGACCAAAAGGGCAGAACCATGGATACCCATAACCGCTACCCGGATGGTGGTAAATTTCAGCCCCAACTGAAGCCTGACGAGAGTACCAAGGACTTTGTCAAACTCGTCAGCGATTACGTGGCCAAGGGCTATCCTGTAGGTGTAGCGGATATCCGATATGCCAACGGGGCCGATAATGCCCTGATGGAACAGCTGCGAAAAAAGAACCTGCTCTATAAGCTGCAGGCTTATTCCGGCTGGAATACCGCCACCAATTCCACGGGCTTTGCCCTGGGCACAGGGATGCTGGCACCTAAAATGACGGAGCAGGGGAAGGCGCAGCTGCTCACCACCCGCTATCTGGATGACTGGGCCTATCAGGCCAATGTCCGTACCATTGTGGGCAGCGAGCTGGTTCAAAAATTCGGCAATGCCATGTACTACTTGAGCCTGCAGGATAAATTAGGCTACGCCGAGCAGCGGAACACGGAACTCATGCAGGACTTTGCCGCCAAGAATCTGCCGCAGAATTATCTTGCCCCGGGATTTACCATAAAAAATCCCTGGCTGCGGATGTTTGAATGCGATATTGTGTGGAATAAGACATTGCAGAAATAAATACCTGCCACTTCAAAATCATGGATGATTTGCCCAAAATAAGGATTGTTTCCTCTTACTGTTAAGCCTATAATCAGAGATGTCGAATGAAACAAGTAAAACTTTTTGTAGGGGGATTCAAGATGAAATTAAAGAAGATGGCAGCTGCGATTTGCTTATCCATGCTGACTTTGTCCAGTGTCGTACAGGCAGAACGGCCCGCTAATTTTCAGGACAACTATCAATTAGAAGAAATGGTGGTACTCAGCCGCCATAATATCCGCTCGCCACTGTCCGGCAACGGTTCGGCGCTGGGGAATCTGACGCCCCATGCGTGGTTCAAATGGACCTCCGGCCCCAGCGAGTTATCCCTGCGGGGCGGTCAGCTTGAAACCATGATGGGGCAGTATTTCCGCCAGCGCCTCGTAAAGGATGGCCTCATGACGGAAAACTATCTGCCCAAAGATGGAGAAATGCGTTTCTATGCCAACTCCATGCAGCGCACCATTGCGACGGCACAGTATTTTTCCAGCGGCATGCTGCCGGTAGCCAACGTAACGATTGAACATAAGTTCGCGCCCAGCAAGATGGACCCGGTGTTCAATCCCCAGCTGACCTTCGTCAGCGATGCGTTCCGCAGCCAGGCCATGAAAGAAATCAGCGCTATGGGCGGGGCTAAGGGACTGCAGGGCATTAACGATAAGCTCAGCAGCCAGTACCGCACGTTGGAAAAGACTTTGGACTTGAAAGATTCGCCCATGGCCAAGAAAAATGGTTTCACCAAATTCCGCAATGATGATTTGCAGATTATGCTCGAAGTCAATAAGGAACCGGCCATGAAGGGCTCTTTGAAACTGGCTAACTCTGCCAGCGATGCCTTTATCCTGCAGTATTATGAAGAGGCCGACACCACCAAGGCTGGCTTTGGCCATAAACTCAGCCAGAAGGAGTGGGAACAGGTTGCCAGCGTAAAGGATGTTTATGGGGATGTACTGTTTACAGCTCCGAGTGTAGCAGTAAATGTGGCACATCCGTTGCTCCAGGAAATGAACAAGGAACTGGCACAGCCGGGCCGCAAGTTCACCTTCCTCTGCGGCCATGATTCCAATATCGCCAGCGTACTGGCAGCACTGGATGTGGAAGAGTACAGCCTGCCCAACAGCATTGAGAAAAAGACCCCCATTGGTTCCAAGCTCGTTATCGAAAAATTTGCCGGTAAAGACGGCAAGGAATATGCAGCCATGAGCCTCGTATACCAGAATACGAAGCAGCTGCGTGACAGAACGGAACTGACGCTGGATAACCCGCCGGAAGTTTTCCCCTTGCAGCTGAAAGGGCTCAAAGCCAATGGCGATGGCCTGTACTTATTGAAGGATGTTCAGCAGCGTTTCCAGCAGGCTATTGCTGCGTATGACAAATTGCCTCAGGATAAAGCCGTACAGAAGGCAGCTTGATTTGCTTTTTTGTCCTATTTATGCTATCATAATGGACAGAGATTTGTCTTTGAGGCGGGGGGTAGTTCCCCACCGGCGGTATAGCCCGCAAGCCCTTATTTCTTCTAGGGCACGATTCGGTGAAATTCCGAAGCCGACCGTATAGTCGGGATGAGAAAAGGCATGTTATTTGCATGCATTGACAGCCACCGCGAAGGAAATCTTCGCGGTGGTTTTTGGTTTTCTTATCATCTAAGTCTCATTCACAAACCTTAGTTTTTAGTAATTGAGGTGAGGAATTTGCAAGATGAAGATT
Source organism: Pseudoselenomonas ruminantium (assembly GCA_015058625.1). Lineage (GTDB taxonomy): Bacteria > Bacillota > Negativicutes > Selenomonadales > Selenomonadaceae > Selenomonas_A > Selenomonas_A ruminantium_N. The sequence goes on from SVCA01000004.1 coordinate 95,959, forward strand.
TTATGCGGGTGGCGCTAAATCTCGCCCGCAATGCCACGGGCCGCACTTCACCCAACCCATTAGTCGGGGCCGTGATTGTGCGGGAAGGGCGCATCGTCGGTGCCGGCTGGCACCGCAAGGCGGGAACACCCCACGCGGAAATCCACGCCCTGAATATGGCGGGGGATTTAGCTAGTGGCGCGACACTTTATGTGACATTGGAACCCTGTTCACATCATGGACGCACCGGCCCTTGTGCCGAGGCGGTGGTGAAGGCAGGCATCAAGCGCTGTGTTATCGCCATGGAGGACCCGAACCCCAAGGTGGCAGGCAAGGGCATTGCCATTTTGGAGCAGGCGGGCATCGAAGTGCGTTGCGGCGTGCTGGAAGAAGAAGCCCGCGAGCTCAACGAGGTATTCCTGAAATGGATTACCTCGAAACGGCCCTTTGTGGTGCTGAAAACCGCCATGAGTCTGGATGGCAAGATTGCCACAGCCACAGGGAAGTCCCAGTGGATTACAGGCGAAGCCGCCCGCAGGCGCGGCCATGAATTCCGGGATATCTACGACAGTATTCTGGTGGGAATCGGCACGGTACTGGCAGATGACCCAAGTCTTACTACCCGCCTGCCGGATGGCGCCGGAAAAAATCCGGTGCGGATTGTAGTGGACAGTCAGGCCAGAACACCGCTGACAGCCAAGGTCATTACCGATGGCCAGGCGCGGACGATTATCGCTGTATCCGGTCAGGCGCCCGTGCACCGGATTGTTGCCCTGCGGGAAGCCGGTGCTGAGGTTATCGAAGCATTTGACAAGTCAAAATCTGACTTGTCAAAAGTTGACTTGTCAATTCTCATGGAAAAGCTCGGCGCCATGGAAATATCCTCTGTCTATGTGGAAGGCGGCGGCACCGTGAACTTCTCCCTGCTGAAAGCCGGGCTGGTGGATAAGGTATATGCGTTTATCGCCCCCAAGCTGATTGGCGGACGTGAGGCGCTGACGCCGGTGGAAGGCGAAGGCTTTGCCGAACTTACGGATGCGGTAGAACTTGAGCGCACTACGGTAGAAACTATCGGCCAGGATATTTTATTGACCGGTTATGTAAAAGGGCGGTGAGGGATTGTTTACAGGCATAATTGAAGAAGTGGGGCAGGTCGCCCGTATCGGCGGTGGCAATCTCGTCATTAACTGCGCCAAGGTAATCGAGGATGTGCATTGGGGCGACAGCATTGCGGTCAACGGTGTATGTCTGACGGTCACACATTTTGACAAGTCAGGTTTCACAGCCGATGTAATGCCGGAAACAGTGCGCCGCACATCACTGGCGGAACTTAAAAAGGGCAGCCCCGTGAATCTGGAACGGGCGTTGACACTGGCCAGCCGTTTGGGCGGTCATATTGTCAGCGGCCATATTGACGGTACCGGTGAGATTATCAAATTTGCTGATGAAGGCAATGCGATACTTATGACCATCAGCGCGGGGCCGGAACTTTTGCGTTATATCGTCGAGAAGGGCTCGGTGGCATTGGATGGCATCAGCTTGACGGTGGCCAAGGTGACGGACAGCGATTTTACCGTCAGCCTGATTCCCCATACGCGGGAGGTCACGAATCTCGGCAGTAAAAAGACGGGCAGCCCCATCAATATTGAAACGGATGTGCTGGGCAAGTATGTGGAAAAGATGCTGCAAGGCCAGCGTGAACCGCATCAGTCCCAGAGCACGTTAACCCTGGATTTTCTCAGGGAAAATGGTTTTTAATTAAGGAGATTTTAATATGTCAGATTTTGCAGCGGTTGAACAAGCAATCGAAGATATAAAGAACGGCAAGATGGTCGTCGTGGTTGATGATGAAGACCGCGAAAACGAAGGCGATTTGATTGTCGCTGCGGCTACGGTTACGCCGGAAGATGTCAATTTCATGGCTACTTATGCCAAGGGGCTTATCTGCACGCCGATTGACGGCAAGCGCCTTGACGAGCTCAATATTGGGCAGATGGTGGTCAACAATACGGATAACCATGAAACGGCTTTTACGGTGTCCATTGACGCTTTTGATACGGAAACGGGTATTTCCGCTTATGAGCGCTGCCAGACCATCAAAAAACTTTTGGACCCCAAGGCTAAAGCATCGAGTTTCCGCCGTCCGGGCCATGTATTCCCGCTGCGTTCGGTAGAGGGTGGCGTACTGCGCCGTGCCGGTCATACGGAAACGACCACGGATTTGGCGCGTCTGGCCGGTTTCTATCCCGCAGGTCTTTGCTGCGAAATCATGGATGATGATGGTCACATGATGCGCACGCCGAAGCTCATTGAGTTCGCCAAGGAACACAATCTCCATATGATTACGGTAAAATCCCTGATTGAATACCGCAAGCGTACGGAATCCTTCGTGCAGAAGGTAGCAGATGTGGACTTCCCGAGCAAGTTCGGTCATTTCCGCATTAAGTCCTATGAAAGTAAGCTCGATGGCAAGTGTCATTTGGCTATCGTCAAGGGCGATGTGGAAGGCAAAAAGGATGTGCTCGTGCGTGTGCATTCCGAATGTCTGACGGGGGATGCCCTTGGCTCTCTGCGCTGTGACTGCGGCGACCAGCTGCAGGCGGCGCTTAAGAAAATCGAAGCGGCCGGTGAAGGTGTAGTGCTCTATATGCGCCAGGAAGGCCGCGGCATTGGCCTGGCCAACAAAATGCGCGCCTATGCCCTGCAGGACAATGGCCGCGATACGGTAGAAGCCAATGTGGAACTGGGCTTTGCCCCCGACCTGCGCGATTATGGTATCGGCGCACAGATTCTTGCAGATTTGGGCCTTACGAGCATTCGCCTGATGACCAACAATCCGGCTAAGCGTGCAGGACTTGAAGGTTATGGCTTGACCATCACGGAGCGCGTGCCGCTGATGATTCATGCCAACAAGTTTGACAAGAAATATCTGACTATCAAAAAGACGAAGATGGGCCATCTCTTAAATGATGACACCTTAAAATAATTTATGGTTTTGGGAGGAAATGACAATGGCTAATGTTATTGAAGGTTTTATTACCGCAAAAGATATGAAGGTGGGTATCGTAGTAGCCCGCTTTAACGAATTCATCACGAGCAAGCTCTTAGGCGGCGCGCTGGATGCCCTGCATCGCCATGAGGCTAAGGACGAAGATATTGATGTGGCCTGGGTTCCGGGCGCATTTGAGATTCCCGTGGTGGCCAAGAAGATGGCTGAATCCGGCAAGTATGATGCCGTTATCGCTCTGGGTGCCGTTATCCGTGGTTCGACGACCCATTATGACTATGTTTGCAACGAGGTTTCCAAGGGTGTTGCCCAGGTTGGCATGCAGACGGGTGTACCGACCATCTTCGGCGTGGTGACCACGGAAAACATCGAGCAGGCTGTGGAACGCGCAGGCACGAAGGCCGGCAACAAGGGTACGGATGCTGCTATGGCTGCTATGGAAATGGCAAACCTGCTGAAGAAAATCGGCTAAGTGTATTTAGGAGGCTGAAAGCAAATGAAAATTGGCATTATCAGCGATACGCACGGCCATGAAGGTGCATGGCAGACCGCTTTTGATAAGCAGTTCCATGATGCGGATATGATTCTTCATGCCGGGGATGTGCTCTATCATGGGCCGCGCAATCCCATGAAGGCGGATTATAATCCAGCTGGCCTTGTGGAAAAAATCAATAACTGCCCGGTGCCGGTCATCATTGCCAAGGGCAACTGCGATTCTTCCGTGGATGCCAGTTGTCTGGAACTGCCCATTGAAGCACCCTATGCCTATGTGGTAGCCGAGGGACTGCGCATTATCGTGACCCATGGTGATGCCGTGATGACGGATGACGAGAAGGATAAACTGGCGGCACACTTGAAGGCCGACCTCTTTATCAGCGGCCATATCCATACCACGGTGCTCGAAAAGCGGGGCAATACCGTCTTTTTGAATCCGGGGTCAGCGGCTCTTTCCAAGCGGGAAGACAAGCGCAATACCTTTGCGGTGCTGGACAAAAAGACGATTTCGATTTATGATATTGATACGGACGAAGTTCTGGCAACTTATACGTTTGATTGACAAGCAGGCCTTCCCGCAGGGGAGGGCCTTTATCTTTGAGAGGAAAGATGTAATGAAAGACCATTTAGTAAAAGCCACGGCCGATGGTGTACGCATTTATGCGGCAGTGACTACGGATTTAGTAAATGAGGCGATTCGCCGCCATGACTGTTATCCGGTGGCGGCAGCAGCTTTGGGGCGCACGATGACGGGGGCGCTTTTGCTCGCGGCCAACCTCAAGAACAAGGAAGCGCTGACGGTGAAGTTTAACGGCGGCGGCCCCTTGGGCATTGTGACTGCCGATGCTACGCCAGAAGGTTATGTGCGCGGTTATGTGGGCAATCCCCATGTGAATCTGCCGCTCAATGACAAGGGCAAGATTGATGTGGGTGGCGGTGTCGGCACGAATGGTACCGTGTCCGTGACCCGCTTTACGGGGCTTAGAAATCCGATTACAGGCAGCTGTGAAATCACCGATGGCGAAATTGCCGATGACCTGACGAAATATCTCTATGTTTCCGAGCAGACGCCGTCGAGTATCGGTCTGGGTGTTCTGGTGAACCCGGAATTTAAGTGCATCGGGGCGGGCGGTTTCTTTATCCAGCCATTGCCGGATGCCACGGAAGAATGTATCTCGAAGCTCGAAGCCAATCTGCAGAAGGTGAATTCCGTTTCGCATATGGTGGAGAAGGGGTATTCTGCCAAGGACATCATTGCGGAAATGCTGCAGGGCTTTGACATCAACTATATGTCGGAAACAGATTTGGCCTTCAAGTGCCATTGCTCCAAGGAAATGCTCTTTAACGTGCTCATCAGCCTGGGCAAGGAGGATTTGGACAGCCTAGTTGCCGATGGCAAGGCGGAAGTTTCCTGTCATTTTTGCAATGAGAAGTATGAATTTACCGGTGAGGAGCTGCAGGAACTGGCAGCAGCTGCCGATAAAGTTCGCTAAGACTACTACTTTGGTAGTAGCTGCTTGCAAAGTTTCTACCTTTGGAGCATTGTAGTCACCACTCGCCCCGCGTATAATAATTTTTGTCACTTGGGGAAGTGATGACACACAAATACCTTCAAGAGTGGGGAAGCTTTGCAGGTAAAGGAATTATATTTAGAAAAAGCAGGTCTTGTATGGCCTGCTTTTTTGGTGTATAATGAGGCAGATGTGTGTTATGGTATTTGTGTGTTAATATCGAATCCCCAAGAAAGGCAGGAATGTATGCTGCAACTGAATGAGCAGGAATGCTGGCAGATGTCAACGGGACTGACCCGTATTATGACTGCTTCCGTTGAAGATTTCCGGCATATTGTGTTCGAAGTTTTAAGTGAGATTGCTCCGTTTGACTGTGGTGTTTCCTACGTAGTGAAGAATAACCCCAACCACAAGGACTGTCTCGAACCCTTAGCCCATCCCCAGGCTAAGTTTGTCCCTACGGTTACCGAAATTTTCCGAGCGGCAGAACTGGCTCACAAATCCAGCGCTTATACATCCATGGAGTGGCAGAATAAATCCTTTATTTTTCGCGACTCCGATATGTTTAGCGAAGAATTTTTATCCAATACTGAAATCGGTCGCATGATTCATGACGAATGGGGCATGAGTTATGCCTGCAAGATTTTCTTGGTGCATGACGACCTGCTCTTAGGCAAGTTCTGGCTACTGCGTCAGGAAGAAAGCGGTAATTTCCAGGAGAAGGAACTCTTCCGCCTGCGCTTGTTGGAACCGCTGGTTACCCGGAAGATGTATGAATTCCATCCCCAGAACGATAAGGGACGTTATGCCAAGAAGGTGCTGACGGAACGCTTCGGCCTCACCGACCGGGAACGTCAGATTACCGGCCTTATCTGCCGGGGCATGACCAATCAGCAGATAGCCGACAAACTGTTCTGCGCGGAAACCACGGTAAAGAAGCATATCTCGTCCATCGCCAAAAAGATGAACGTGTCCAACCGCACGGAAATCTTTCACTGCTGTTTGATGGAGAATGCGGTGCAGAGTTTTATCTAAGTTAAATTTTAGAAAAAAATTTAAAAAGTCCTTGACGCAAGGGAATGTTGGTGTTATTATAGTACATGTCCTTGAGAACAGGGCGCATGACTCACTAGCTCAACTGGCAGAGCAACTGACTCTTAATCAGTAGGTTCACGGTTCGATTCCGTGGTGGGTCACCATTTGATTTTACAAGCTCTTAGGCGCTGCCTGGGAGCTTTTCTTGTATTATAGGCAATGAGGGACGAAGATGAAAGAAGATACCATTGCTAAGATAAAAGAGGAAACCGACGGCTGGGAATATATGGCCAATCTGCCGGAGGAATGGCATGGCTTCAAGTTGCGGCGGGAGCCGGTCATCGGCAAGGACAAATATGATTTGTATGTCTATGTCAATGAGGAATGGCATAAGAGTGCCATCGTCTACTTCCATGAGGAAACTCATGAGTACAAGGTGCGGCTGAAAATCGGCCTGATTGAATTTGCCCGCATTGAGTTTATCACGGCGAAACTTTCTGTATTTGAGGAGCTTTTGACCGCGCAGTTTGAACAGGTGCTCCAGGATATGGCGCAGTTTAATCCGGCCACCCTCAGCAGTATTGTCAAGGGACTCAACCTGCCGGAATGGCAGTATGGTCTTGACCTGCCGACAGAGAATGAAGGCTTTGAACTCTTTATCCGCCCGGCCGAACCTGTCAAAATCAACAATGGTTCCTATATCGTCATTGATTATGTGGATTTTACACTAGCCAGCAGTTTTACGGTTTACTACAATATCTACCGGGATGAATTCTTCTCCGAGGCGCGGATTTGGAATATCCCCGATGTAAATTACGATTTTGACTCCAGTGACCTGCGGGAGCTGGAAGAAAAACTGAACAGCCGCATGCCCGCCCGCTTGCAGCAAGTGCGAAAATGGGCAGTAGAACAGAAAGATCAGGTGCATTATGGTAATAATTGATAAAGCGATTTTACATATACTCGATTTCAACTCCGGCATGACGGTTTATTCGGATGAAGAACTCACGGTGCAGGACAGTATTGAAACCTTCCTGCTCAAACATATCGAAAAATCCTGGGGCAGCCAGGATGCCAAGCCGGGTGCTTTTTATGACGACAGCCATTGCGCCCAGCTCATCAAGGAATATCTGAGCGGCGAAATGAGCTTTGTGCCGTTCTCGAAAGAGCTCACCAAGAAACTTGAAGATGCTTTCGTCCATGCCGAGGAAATGGCATCCAGTGATGTGATTGTGGCCGATGTGCGCATTGATGACCGGCGGCAGATTGTGATTTTCAAGTCCAACAGCCATATCGGCTATACCCATCAGGTCAATCAGACGGAAGCGGGCATCAAGAACGAAATCATCAATCATTATTCGATTATGCCGAACCTCTCGCAGAAGATGGAGGAATTTGCCTTTATTGACACGGAGAGCAAGGAAATCTCGGTGACGGCAAAAAAATACACCATTGACGGCAACAGCATTCTGGTCTTTCCCGAAATCCTCCTGGAATGCAGCCTGACCCCTTCGCCGAAGGAGGCCATCAAGAACCTCAGCAAGACGGCGGCGAAAGTAGCCGAGGCTTATGGGCAGGACAAGGTGGCCACGGAAGCAGCGGTCAAGAGCTATGTAACGGAAAACATGCAGAATACCGATGAGCTGGATTTGGTGGAGGCCGGCAAGGAAATTTTCAAGGAAAATCCTTCCATGCAGGCGGATTTTGACAATGCCATCAAGGAGGCGGGTTTTACCGAGCCCGTGAAGATGGACCAGGAAGCGACCATCAAGAAGATGTGCAAGCATAAGCTCAAGACCGATACGGGCATTGAGCTGACGATTCCCTCGGAGTATTTTGACAACACGGAGTTCATGGAGTTCCATAACAATGAGGATGGGACGCTCTCGATTATGCTCAAGCATATCGGCAATATCGTAAACCGTGCCTGATAGGAGATGGCTATGCAAGTAAATGGCGATTTAGCCAATATTAAAACCTACATATTAGAAAAGCTTAAGGCACTCTATGATATGCGGGTGCCCATCGGGCAGATTTCCACGCGGGAACTCAACGAGGAAATGCTTGCCATCACCGAGGATACGGACAGGGAAGTGGCAGTATACCTGAACCGTCAGGGCAAGGTGATGCAAGTATCCTTGGGTGATACGGCGACGGTGGATTTGCCGGAGTTCAAGCAAAAGACCCGCTCGGATTTACGCCTGTCGGGGATTCGCTGTATTCATACCCATCCGAGCGGGGATGTGCGCCTGAGTGCGCCGGATTTATCCTCCCTGCGCCGTCTGCGCTTTGACTGCATGGCAGCTATTGGCCGCAAGGATAAAAAGATTATCGGCTGTCTGGCGTTCTTTGCGGGCGAAATGAGTGAGGACGGCACGCAGCTGCTGACGCAGTATGGCCCGGCAGAGGATAAGATACTCGCGCAAATCAATTTGAATCTTTTGGTGACTGTCGTCAATAAAAAATTGGCGGCCCAGTGCACCAAGAGCACCGATGATGAAGTAGAACGCGCCATCCTTGCAGGGGTAGAGCGTCCCGGCAGCAGCTGGCCCATCGAGGAATCCATGGCGGAACTTGAACGCCTGGCCGATACGGCTGGCGCCAAAGTAGTAGCGACCTTTACCCAGCGCAAGGAAAAGCCGGATGCGGCGTTTTTCTTAGGCCGCGGAAAGGTCAATGAGCTGGCGATGGAGATTCAGAACTTAGAAGCGACGCTCCTGATTCTCGATGATGAACTGACGCCTTCCCAGCAGCATAATCTGGAACGCATGCTAGGCGTCAAGGTCATTGACCGCACGGCGCTGATTCTCGATATCTTTGCCCAGCGGGCGCGTTCGCGGGAAGGCAAATTGCAGGTGGAGCTTGCGCAGCTCCGCTACAATCTGCCTCGCCTTAGCGGACAGGGCCTGGCACTATCCCGTCTTGGCGGCGGCATCGGTACCCGCGGCCCCGGTGAAACCAAACTTGAAGTGGACAGACGGCGCATTTACAGCAAGATTCACGATATCGAAGAGCAGATTGACGGCATGAAGAAAAGCCGCAGCCTGCACCGCAAGCGCCGCAAGGAATCACAGATTCCGCTTGTGGCTCTGGTGGGCTATACCAATGCGGGAAAATCTACACTGCTCAATAAGCTTACGGGTTCCGAGGTCTTTGCCGAGGATAAACTCTTTGCAACCCTTGACCCGACAACCCGCCATTTGCAGCTGCCGGAAAAACAGGAGATACTCCTGACCGATACCGTAGGCTTTATCCAAAAACTGCCCCATACCCTGGTCAAGGCTTTCCGGGCAACCTTGGAGGAAGTGCAGGAAGCCGATTTGCTCCTGCATGTGGTCGATTGCAGCAATGAAAATCTCGAAGCCCAGATTGAAGCGGTGGTGGCGGTGCTCAAAGAATTAGAGGCAGACGGCAAGCCTGTGCTCTATGTCTTTAACAAAGCGGACCAGCTCGCTAATCCGCATATAAGAGAACAGCTCTTACATGAGCGCGATGGTGTCTTTATCTCGGCTATAACCGGAGAAAACCTCGATGGCCTGCAGCGGCGTATTGAAGGCTTTTTCCAGGAAAGCCAGGTGCGCATGACGCTCTTAATTCCCTATGATGAAGGGGCGGCAGTTACGAAACTGCATAAATTAAATGCCGTGGTGGAAACGGCGTACGAGGAAACAGGCACGAAGGTAGAAGTGCGCCTGCCCTTATCGGAAAAAGATAATTTCACGAAGTATGAATTAAAGGAGTAATATACATTGGCTTTTTCACAGAAAATCGTTGACTTAAAGAAGGAAGTATTGGCAGAGTCGCAGGAGCTTTTTGCGCATGTGGATGCGATTGCCGAGGAAAATACGCTGAAGGTGCTCGATGCCATGCGCGAATGCAAGGTTTCGGACGCGCATTTCAACACGACTTCCGGCTATGCCTATGACGATATCGGCCGCAGCAAGCTTGAAGAACTCTATGCGAAAATCTTTGGTGCAGAACGCGCTTTGGTGCGCACGCAGTTTGTGTCCGGCACCCATGCACTCGCCACGGTGCTGTTTGGTATCCTGCGTCCCGGCGACGAGCTCGTATCGCTGACGGGCAAACCCTATGATACCATGCAGACGGTTATCGGCTATGACAATCCCAGCCCCGGTTCCCTCAAGGAATTCGGCGTGCTCTATAACGAACTGCCCATGATTGATGGCAAAGTCGATATGGACGGCATTAAAAATGTTATCAGCGACAAGACCAAGATGGTGGAGATTCAGCGCTCCCGCGGCTACAGCATGAGAAATCCCCTGTCCATCGAGGACATTAAGGCCATCTGCGCCGAAGTGCACCGTCTTAAGCCGGACTGCGTCTGCTTTGTGGATAACTGCTATGGCGAGTTTGTGGATACGTTGGAGCCGACACAGGTGGGCGCAGATATTATGGCGGGTTCCTTGATTAAAAACCCCGGCGGCGGCATTGCGCCGACGGGCGGCTATATCGTCGGCAAGGATAAGCTGGTGGAACTGGCTTCCTATCGTCTGACGGCGCCAGGCATGGGCGATGAATTGGGCGCAAGCCTGGCCAACAACCGCCTGCTGTTCCAGGGGCTGTTCTTAGCTCCCCATGTGGTGGCGCAGTCCATCAAGGGCGCCATCTTTGCCGCTGGTATGTTTGCCCGCTTAGGCTACAAGACGCTGCCGCTGCCCACGGATGTGCGCGGCGATATCATTCAGGCCATCGAGCTCGGCACGGCCGAAAAGATGGTTGCCTTTTGCGGCGGTATTCAGAAGTATTCCCCGGTGGATTCCTATGCGGCACCAGAGCCCTGGGATATGCCGGGCTATGCCGACCAGATTATCATGGCGGCTGGTACCTTCGTGCAGGGCGCTTCCATTGAATTCAGCGCCGACGGCCCGATGCGCGCACCGTACAACGTCTATTTGCAGGGCGGTCTGACCTTTGAACATGCCGTTATCGGTATTATGGGCGCAGCGCAGGCCATTGAGGATTTGGACAAGTAAAACTACATATTGCTACCCTTTACAAAAAGTATAATTTTAGGGTATGATATAGAAGCAAGGATGGCACAAGCCATCCTGCTTTGCTATGAACACTTAGCGAGCACAAGCCAAAGGCGCAGTGGGAGCTTAGTGTTCGTGTAAGGGCGTGTGGACACTGAAAGTGTCCACTAAGCTTGCTATGAAATAGATGTAGATAATACTTTTTAGAATAGAGGCAGTTATGTTAATCGAATTAAAAAATAAGCGGCGGCTGCCCGCCATAGACATCTTCCGGGGCTTGGCTATTGCCGTTATGCTGCTAGTCAATTCCCTGCCGAATTTTGAACAGGCTTATCCGCTTTTGCTGCATGCTCCCTGGGCGGGGCTGACGCTGGCGGATTTGGCTTTTCCCGGTTTTGTCTTTATCATGGGCACAGCGGGGGCTTTGTGGTTTCCCAAGCATGAATGGGATAATTCGTGGGATAAGTTCAATATTATTTTCCGACGCTCTGCGCTGTTGATTTTGTTGGGCATCGTGTTGAATCAGCTGCCAATACTATTGCAGCATATTTTTTATCCAGCTGCGGGTGTTTCCTTATGGACGGATATTGCCGAACATGGCCGGTTGATGGGGGTTCTTCAGCGGCTGGGGCTGGTGTATTTCTTTGGTATGATTATCACCTGGTGGCTGCGCAGTGAAAAGCTCATTGCCATTATGGCGTTGCTGCTGTTGGTGCTGTCTTCCACCTGTTTCCATCTTTATGACACGACCAATCCCTTCAGCCCGGACAACAACATCAGCATGCTGATTGATGGATTGTTCCCCGGTGCTGCACACTGTTATCAGGGGAAAGCATTTGACCCCGAGGGACTTTATGGAACCATCGCAGCTACGGCATCCTTTTTGTGGGGCATGTTAGCTGGAAAACAGTTGACGCTGAACAGTGCCCCTGTGTTTGAACGCGTGCTGTTGCTCTTGGTCAGTGGTACGGTTTTGCTGATTATGGGCGGTGCCTGGAGCTATTTGGATATCATCAGCAAACAGCTGTGGACGGCGCCTTATGTGCTCTTGACCAGTGGCGGTTTTATGTGGCTGTTGGGACTCTTGCAGGTGTCGTGCAGTCTGTTTCCTGGCTTTACGGAGTGGCTGTTTACGCCGTTCCGCTTATTGGGGCATAATCCGCTGTTTATGTTTGTCGTTCCGGACAGAATTTTATTATTCCTTTGGTATCTGCCGGTTCATGGCGTGCCGGTTTATGTCTGGCTTTGGCAAAATACATTGCTAGGGCTATTGGGCGCACCGCTCAGTATAATGGTTTATGCCATGCTTTGGGTAATACTCTGGCTGCCGATAGCCAATTTTCTCTATAAACGGCAAATTATCTTCAAGCTGTAAGGAGGTTATGATGATGAAATTCTTGACGGTCAAATGGAAATGGGTCTTGGGGTTAGCAGCCATGCTGGCCGTGGCTGTATATGGCAGTATGCCGGCGTTCAGTGCTCCGGCAATACCTTTGCGGGGCGTGGTAGAAGGTTTTTATGGTACCCCCTGGTCGCAGGCCGACAGGCTCTCCATGCTGCAATTCTGCCATGACCATAAGCTAAATGCCTATATCTATGCACCAAAAGATGATGCCTATCATCGGGCAAAATGGCGGGAAATGTATCCGGCCGATAAGATGGCTGATTTGCAGGCCTTGATTGACGAGTCAAAAAAACAGCAGGTCAAGTTTATCTTTGCAGTTTCCCCGGGGCTCGATATTCACTTTAGCGGGCAGGAAGCCGAACAGGATAAGCAGGCGATGCTGGGTAAGCTTACCGCTATGTACAATATGGGCGTAAGGGACTTTGCGATTTTCTTTGATGATATTAAAAATAAAGACGGCAAGGGACAGGCTGAATTTTTGAACTGGGTAAATGCGAATTTTATTTCCCAGCATAAGGATATCAATCCCTTAATCGCTGTACCGACGGAATACTTCCGGCAGGATATGGAAAGCGAAGGACAGATAAAGGAATATACGAAAGATTTTTCCACGACACTGGATAAGAATATCCTCGTGCTCTATACAGGGGAAAAGGTTGTGCCGGACGGATTGCGTGATTTGGACTATGCGCGTGCCAATAAACTCTATGGCCGTCAGCTGGGCGTATGGTGGAACTATCCTGTCAGCGATTACCTGGAAGCTAAGCTGGCCTTGGGGCCTGTGGAAAAACTGCCCGTAAAGGCAAATATGCCGGCCATCTTCTTCAATCCCATGAAACATGCGGAGCTCTCCAAGATTTCTCTGGCTACCGGTGCAGACTATGCAGCCAATCCGGCAAAATATGATGCCAATAAATCCTGGCATAAGGCCCTCAAAGAACAGTTTGGCAAGCTGACTGCCGACATGGAGATTTTTGCTGACCACAGCCAGCACATGGTGGTAAGCTGGGCGGTAATCGGCCCAGAGGACGGCGCCGCCCTGCGGAAGCTTATGGATGCATATTGGCAGAATCCCCATGACAGCAACCGGGAAAAACTGCTCGCTGACCTGTCAAAAATTGACAAGTCAATTTTGACCTTACAAAAGGAACTACCTCCCAAGGTGTTAAAGGAATGTCAGCCCCAGCTCGAACAGTTCCACCGCATCTTGCAGGCCGATAAACTTGGTCTGGAAGTGCTGGCTGGCGACCAGAGCAAGCAGGCAGCATTCTGGCAGGCCGTAAAAGAAGTAAAGGCACACGAACCTCAGGTCCTGATTTCGGAAAAAACAGCCCGGGCATTTATGGATGAATTACAACAACATATGGAAAAATAACGAACAAGCGGTCGAAAGGCCGCTTATTTTTTTAGACAATAATCGCTTGACATTCAGCAGGATAAAGACAGTATGCTATCGAAGTAGACATATATCTTAAATCAAAGGATAGGGATGGCTATGGATAACGAAGAAAACTTTTGGCGTATCTTAATCAGCCAGTGCCGTCAGGAGGCCAGACAAAAGGAAGCAGGCGGCACCGAAAACTCAGCCATTGTGAGGCTCGCTAATTTTCTGCTATTGCAGGCAATCAAACAGCGGGCCAGCGACTTGCACATGGAACCCTATGGCGAGGAATTGCGGTTCCGTTTGCGGGTGGATGGCTTACTGACGGAACTGCCCTTTCGCCTGCCCAAGAGCCTCGCACCCATGCTGATTTCCCGCTTCAAGGTGCAGGGGAATATGGATATTGCCAAACACCAGCAACCCCAGGATGGCTCCTTTATCTTTGCCGAGCAGGGACATAAAGTGGATGTACGGGCGGCCGTTATGCCTGTAGCGGATGGTGAAATGCTGACGCTGCGCCTGCTGGATTTGCAGGAAGATTTGCTGCGGCTCGGAGAGCTGGGCTTTACACCAGACAAAGAAACGCAGTTCCGTAAGCTTCTCAACCGTCCCGCAGGCCTGATTATCGTCTGCGGTCCTATGAATTCTGGGAAGAGCACGACCCTATACGCCGCCCTGCGGGAACTCAATACCGCGGCCAGAAAATGGATTACGCTTGAAGACCCCATCGAACGCCATATTCAAGGAATCAATCAGGTGCAGATAAATCCCAAGGCAGGACTGACCTATGCCAGCGGCTTGCGGGCGATTTTACGGCAGGATGCTCAAGGGATTTTACTCGGCGAAATCCGTGACGAGGAAACCGCCATGATGGCCGTGCGCATGGCGCTGACCGGTCATTTGCTACTGACAACACTCCATACGGAAAATGCCGTAGCGGCAGTATTCCGTATGCTGGAAATGGGTGTACCGCCGTATCTTCTGGCTGCCACCCTGTCCGGCGTACTGGCCCAGCGCCTGGTGCGCCGCTGTCTGGATGCGGAGCAGGAAATTTATCGTGGCAGGCTGGCCTTGCAGGAACTGCTCGTAGTTAACCCGTCAATCCGTGAGGCCATTTTGACCGGTCAAAGCCGGGAAAAACTTGAAGAAATCGCCATAAAGCAGGGCATGGAATCCCTATGGACGGACGGCGAGGCCAAAGCGGCTGCCGGACTTACAACACTTGCCGAAGTGGGGCGCGTACTCTATGGCAGCTGAATCTGATAAACACAGCTTAGGAGGTTTTGCGCGATAAAGGGCGAATCTATACAATATACTTTTCAGCATGGAACAGGGGGATATAAACATGCAATATGCGTGCGTAGATATTGGTGGCACGGCCATCAAATACGCCATGATGACAGAAGATGGAAACATTTTGACCAAAGGTCAGGTTTTGACCAATGTAGAAAAAGATGGCAGCCAGGACATTCCACGAAAAATCGCAGCCATTGTGCAAACTCTGCAAAAGGAATGTGGTAAGGCAGAGGGCGTAGCGGTCTGTTCGCCGGGACTTATTGATGCCGAAAAAGGCGAAGTCATTTTCGCCGGCCCCAACTTTCCCGGCTATACGGGCATGAAGCTACGAGCAGAAATCGAGGCGCTTACGCATCTGCCCTGCACCGTGGAAAATGATGTGAATGCAGCCGGCCTTGGCGAAAGCTGGCTCGGAGCAGGCAAGGGGGCTCGGAGTGCCTTTTGTATCTTCGTGGGCACAGGCATAGGGGGCGCTTTGGTGCTGGACGGTCATCTCGTCCATGGGGCATCCGCGGCGGCAGGTGAAATTGGCTTTCTGCCTTTCGCAGGCGATTCACTTGAACAGCTGGCCAGTATGACGGCCCTGCTGCAAAATACCGGCGCCGCCACAGGTGAGGAAGTTTTTCAGCGGCTCGCAGCCGGTGATGCGAAAGCCCTGGCAGCACTTGACGACATGACGCAAAAGATTGCCTATGGCCTTGCCGAAATCTGCTGTATCGTCAATCCTGAGGTCTTGATTATGGGTGGTGCGGTGATGGCCCAGCGGGAATTTTTTGAGCCGCGCCTTAAACGCCATCTGGAAAAACTTCTGCCGGAAGCCCTGCTGAAAAACACACGCCTTGCCTTTGCAGAGCTTGGAACATCTGCCGGTTTTACCGGTGCTTTGTGCCATTTTCTGCAACGGCAGTAAAAAATGGATGAAAATGGGAGAGGAGAATGGGATATGTTAGTGAACACTGTAATGAAAGACCGGATTGCCTATGTCGAGATGTGCAACGGCAAGCATTTCAACTGTTTAAGCGAGGACATGTGCCATGAGCTCATTGAGGCCATTCAGGATGCCTATGCCAAGGAATGTGTGGGCATCGTGCTCGAAGCTGAGGTGAATCGCCATGTCTGGAGTGCCGGCCATGATATTCACGAACTGCCGCAGGATGGCAGTGACCCGCTGGCCTTTTATGTGCCCATGGAAAAGCTGCTGCGGGAAGTGCAGGACACACCGATTCCCGTGATTGCCTGCGTGGACGGAACTGTATGGGGCGGCGCCTGTGACCTCTGCCTGTCCTGCGATATGATTGTCAGCTCCAAGGATGCCACCTTTGCCATCACACCGGCAAAAATCGGCATTCCCTACAACGCTTCGGGCATCATGCACTTTATCAACCAGCTGGGCATCAACAAGGCCCGTGAGATGTTCTTCCTGGCTACGCCCATCACGGCCGAAGATGCACTGAACGTAGGCCTTATCAACCGTGTGGCAGAAGACTCGAAAGCCTTGAAAGAGATGTTGGAGGAGCAGTTCCTGACTCCTTTGCGCCACAACAGCATTCTTTCCATCAGCGCCATCAAGCGGCAGTTCCGCATTCTTTCCCGTGCCTCGACGGTAATCAGTGCCGAGAGCTTCGAGCGCATCAATGCGTATCGCAACATCGTGTACTGCGGAGACGATTATAAGGAGGGCATCAATTCCTTCCTCGAAAAACGGAAACCAGAGTACAAGGGGAGAGCCATGGACTTGGATTAAGCCGTTGTCCGTCAAGATAATAGAGGTTAAACAGAAGGGACGAATACAGATGAAAAAGACACTCGCAGCCACTATGCTGGCCACAATCGTTTGTGCAGGTTCGGCTTTTGCTGCACCTGCGGCAAAGGACGGGGTTATCCCATACCCGCAGGGACAGCATCCCAATCAGGAAGGCGCGTGGTCTGCCCCCGCAGAAATCAATCACGCGAATTCACCGTACTTTAAGCATGTAAATGTCTATGAACTCGAGAGCATCAACGGGCGCCGGGTGGTTATGCCGCATTATCCCAGCTACCAGCAAACAACGGAGTATACCTGCGGTCCTGCGGCAGCTTTGACCATGCTTTATTGGTACGGCAGGCAAAACTATGATGAACTGACGCTGGCCAAGGAAATGAAAACCCGGCCGTATCCCTATGGCACAAACGTCAAGGATATGGTTAAATTCTTTGAGAAAATTGGCTGGCAGGTGGAAAGCAGCCTCCAGGCGGATAAGATAAGCCGTTATGAGGATTTCCAGGATTTTGTCTGGTATCATCTGGAAAAGGGCAGACCGATTCTTGTGGAAAATGTGGAATGGGGCGGCCACTGGCGCGTGATTATCGGCTATGATACCATGGGAACCGACTCTACGCTGGATGATATGCTGATTTTGGCTGACCCTTACGATACTTGCGACCACAATCAGGACGGCTATACAACCCAGAATGCGCAGAGTTTCTTTTCCATGTGGTTTGATCACTTTATCCTGCCCAAGAGCGAACAATATCAGCCGTGGATTGTTGCCTATCCGAAGGATTAAGTGCCCGCATAAAAGGATAGACATTTCGAGGTGATAACCTATGCTTGAGGATGTCGATGGGCTGGAACTTATCCGCACAGCTATCGAAAAGGACGCGTCCGATATCCATTTGACCGTCGGCCAACGCCCCTATATGCGCTGTTTGGGGAAGCTGCAGGCAATGCGCAGCACAGCGCTGACGGAATCTTTTATCGCCGGATTTATTGCCCGGCTTTTCAATGACAGCCAGCAGGAAAAACTGGCCGCGGACCGGGAGCTGGATGCGTCCTGGACATTTGCGGGACGCAGGTTCCGTGTTCATGCTTACTATCAGCAAGGATTTCCGGCTATGGCGCTGCGCCTGCTGCCGGAACGGATTCCCGCTCTTATCGAACTGGAACTGCCCGCGGCCTGGCAGAAGATGAAGGAACTCGACAAGGGACTGATTTTCGTGACGGGGCGCACAGGCTCCGGCAAGAGCACGACACTTGCTTCTTTTATCCAGGAGCTCAATCGGGAAAAGGCCTGCCATATTGTGACCTTGGAAGCGCCCATCGAATACATCTTTGAGCCGGATAAGTGTTTTATCAGCCAGCGGGAGCTCGGAAAGGACTTTATAAGTTTTCCTGCGGCGCTGCGCAGCGCATTGCGGGAGATGCCTGATATATTGCTAGTTGGTGAGATTCGCGATGCCGTCACCTTGCAGACCGCTTTGACCGCAGCTTCGACAGGAATGCTGGTATTGGCGACTCTCCATAGTGGCAGTGCCGTGGATACTGTACTGCGCATAGAAGGCATGTTTCCCACGGAGCAGCGGGATTCTATCCGCGCTCTGCTGTCTGAAGTATTGACGGGAATCTTTGCCCAGCAGCTTGTGCCTGACCGAACAGGCGGGCGGCTCGCGGTGTCTGAAGTCCTGCTGGCCGTGCCTGCGGTGCGCAGTCTTATCCGTCAGGGCAAATACGGTCAGCTGTATTCGCAAATGATGAGCCATCAGGATAGGGGCATGCAGACCATGGGCACAGCGGCCAAACATTTGCTGCAGGCAGGGCGCATCCATTCCGAAACATATACCCGCCTGACAGCAGCGGAACATGCAGGAGGCATGATATGAATTATGCGTATGAAGCCTGCAACCGGCAGGGCGAGCATTTCCAAGGGCAGATTGAAGCGGGCAGCCGTCAGGAAGCCGCCCATAAGATACGCCGTCAGGGATTATGGATTACCTCTTTGCAGGAAGTGATGGCAAAAAGCCCTCACGCAAGCCCCGTTTCTCATCTACGCCGCTTATTTACCGGCAGGGAAATCAGTCCTGCGCAGACCGCTTGCTTTTGCCGTCAAATGGCCGTGCTGCTGACAGCTGGCATGCCCGTTCACGAAGCGTTAAAATCATTGCTGGCGGGCGGAGGACAGGGAAGCTATGGCCAACTGCTCGCAAGGCTGTACCAAAAAGTCTTAAAGGGAAGGGCCCTGTCCGCAGCCATGGAAGAAGAAAGCGGCAGCTTTTCCCCACAGGTTATCCGCTTGGTGGAAGCAGGGGAACAGGGCGGTTCACTGGAAGCAATCTTTAACCGTCTGGCAGACTTTCTTGAGCAGAGTGTAAAAGCCAAAGAAAAAATGAAATCCATTCTGCTCTATCCGGCCATCATTGGCCTTACGGCTCTGGTTGTGCTGATTTTTATGACACTCTTTATCCTGCCCACCTTTGCTAGTCTCTTGGCTAATTTGCAAAGTGAACTGCCGCTGGCGACGAAATTATTATTGCAAGTTTCCGCTTTCCTGCAGGAGAGAGGACAGCTCTTATGCGGATTGAGCCTGCCATGCCTCGGGATTTTGTACATCATCAGCCAGCTGCCTCAGGTTCGATTTATCTGCGCACGGCTGCTGCTTTCCATGCCCTTTATGGGAAGATTAGCCCAGCATACGGCCTGGTCACTCGTTCTAAGCACGCTGGCCCTGCTGATTGAGCAGGGGATTGTGTTACACGAGGCCTTGAAAATGGCAGCCAAAACAGCAGGCAATCCCTATCTGGAACAGGAAATCCTGCAGGTGCAGGTGAAGGTGGAACAGGGCAGTTCCCTGATGAAAGCCCTTTCTCCCTGTCCCTTCTTTCCTCCCATGCTTCAGGAAATGCTGGAAGCAGGTGAGCAGTCGGGGCAGCTCGAAACCATGCTCAACAAAGCCGCGGCCTTCTGTCAGGTACTGGCGGAAAACGAATCTGCCCGCCTGCAGGCTTTGGCTGAACCGGCCGCCATCTTCGCCGTAGGCGGTTTGGTTTTCTTTATGGTCATGGCGGTGATTATGCCACTGTTGAACACCATGGATGCCCTAACCATGTAAACAAAAAAATTGACTTGTCAAATTCGCCTTGACAAGTCAATTTTTCGTTAGGACAGCAGTTTTTCCTTAAGCTGCTGATATTTTAAGGTGTAATAGGGACCGTTCTGCGCTTCGCGATGGTCAAAGCCGTAGGCGCGGCGGCTGACAGCAAGGATGGGCGGTGCCTGAATGCGCTTGGCCACAGCCATGCCCGTAAAGAGATTCCACCAGCGTTCCAAATCCGCGATGAATTCCTGCGCCGTGGGGAAATATTTGGCCACGAGACCCGGCTCACAGCCTAAGTTTTCTTCGAGCGTACCATCAGCATACCATTCCAGAATATCCTCCGGCGCGGCCTTCTGCCAGCGCTCGATAAAGGAACGGAAGAGGAAATCATGGTACGGATATTTGATGGGGTCGCCCTTGCCCTCGTCCACATTCTGCGCCGAGGAAAGTTCCGCACTCGGCACGATATCGATAATGCCCTGTGGCACTACTTCGCGGCCATAGACTTCATCATTCATGTAATGGGCCAGCGCATAGACCTGATATTTCCAGAGGTCAGCCAGTGCCGCCAGGAAGCCGGACTGGTCACCGTAGAGAGTGGAGTAGCCAACCGTTGTCTCCGCTTTGTTGGCATTGCAGGTAAAGCCGCCGCCAAAGGCTGCCGCCGCACCTGCCAGAATCCGGGCACTGCGGTCACGGGCCTGAATGTTTTCCGTGACGAAGGAAGACACGGTAAGATTCTGCTCGAAGCCATCCGTCAGATAGGTGATGGGAGTGTTAGAAAGCTGTTCCACCGTATGGTCCACAGAATGCTGAATGGGAATCACCGTGTACTGGCAGCCCAGATTATCGGCCAGCTCCTTGCTGAGTCCCTTGGTGGTAGCAGAGTTAAAGACGCTGGGCATATTCACGAGCAGGAGATTTTCCGGGCCGACGATTTTGGCATAGAGGGCGGCGGCCACAGCCGAGTCGATACCGCCAGAGATACCGATGACGACCTTCTTCATGCGGATGTTTTCGAGGAAGCGGCGCACGCCATAGCTCAGTGCACGGTAGATATGCGCAATATCCGGTTCCTTGTCGTCGGGCAGGGCAGGCATGGAGGAGAGCTCATCCATATCCACAATGGTCAGTTCTTCCTGATACTCCTCACTCATAGCGCAGACCTGACCCTTTTCGTTATAGGCCGTGCTGGCCCCGTCAAAAGTGTAAACGGTCTTGCCGTTATTCTGCAAACCGATGGCGTTGACATAGAACAGCGGCTTGCCCGCTTCCTTGGCCTGCTGGCCAAAGACACGGTTGCGCTTGTTGTTCTTGCCAAGCGTATAGGGCGAAGCGGAGATATTGACGAAGAAATCAATCTGCCCCTTATCCTGCAGAATCTGCAGCGGTTCCAGCGCATAGTTATCGCTCCAACCGTCCTCACAAAGAAGGCAGCCTGCATTGTAGCTCTTGCCCTGCAGGGTAAGCATGACCGGCGCAATGAGGTCCGCAGGATTTTTGCCCTGTTCCAGCGCCAGCTGTTGAAGGCTGTAGAAATGACGGGTGTCATCAAACTCCCGGTAGTTGGGCATCAACGTCTTGATGACAAAAGGATAGTCCTGTCCGGCAGGCGCGATGAGCTTGCCATCCTGCGCCGTAAAGAAGGCATTGTACTTGCGCACCCGGCCATCGTTGTTCATCTTTTCCCAGTCCATGGCGATATTGCCGAACATCACGGTAATACCCTTAGAGGCTTCGATAATCTCCTGACCGTAATGTTCGCAGTCGGCGAGGAAGCTGGTCTGCTCCCAGGTGTCACCGAGCAGATAGCCGGGAATGGCCATTTCGGGGAAGATGATGACATCCACATGTTCCGTCCGGGCTTCATCCATCATGCGCAGCATGGTGGCGGCGTTTTTATCGGGATGCCCAGGGATGACTTCCATCTGGGCCATAGCTATTTTCAACAAAGCATTCACTCCAATTATGTCAGTTTCCCTTCAATGATACGCTATATCCTTTGACAAGTCAAAAATTAATAATTTTTTTAGGAATAGGCAGGAAGAAAGACAACCATAGAGAACTATACAAAATGTTTGGAAACATATTTTATGCAAAGAAAAGGGGTTAGAAACATGAAATGTAAGAAAAAGGTTCTCTCCGCACTGGTAGCATTAGGTCTGGCTTTCGGCGGCGCTACGGTCAGCCTGCCAGCTGCTGAAGCGGCATCGGTGGATACCATTTCCAAGATTTCCGTAAAAGCAGACGGTTCCAATTTCAAGTATTGGAATCAGAATTCGGCTTCCTTTAAGGCTTTGAAGGCTTATGTGGAAGATGTTACCAATCCCAAGAGCCCGAACTTCATTCCAGTAAAAGACCGTGTCTGTGTGTCCGATATGGATGGCACCTTCTACGGTGAACTGGCACCGACCTACTCCGAATGGTATATGTATTTTCATCGCATCTTCAACGACAAATCCTATCATCCCACGGCTACAGAAAAAGCTTATGCGGAAGAATGCCTGAAGGCAGCCAAGGCCAACAAGATTTCGGCAGATATGGATGCCGGTGAAGATATGGCCCAGGCACGCGCCTTTGAAGGCATGAGCCTGCAGGAATTCGATGCGTATGTAGCCAAATGGCTCAAAGAAACTCCCTGCGACGGCCTTTCCAACCTGACCATGGCGGAAGCATACTACCTGCCGATGATTGAAGTCATCACCTATCTGCAGGCCAACGGCTTCAACTTCTATGTGGTAACGGGTACGGACCGTCAGATGGTGCGCACGGCACTCAAAGCCATTCCCTCCATCCGGCCGGACCATGTAATCGGCACGGACAGCATCAGCATCGCTAAGCGTCAGGGCTTTGCCGGTTCCCAGTATTTCCAATTCGGGAAAAAAGATGAAATGATGCGCGGTGCTTATCAGGCCACCAACAACAAGATGCAGAAGGTATCGAATATCTGCCGCGAAATCGGCATTCGTCCGGTACTGGCACTGGGGAACAGCAGCTCCGATGCTTCCATGCTGAATTATGCCGTATTCAACGACAAGTATAAGAGCATGGCTATGGGCGTTAACTGCGATGATGGCGAACGCGATTGGGGCGGCCCGAAGAAATCCAAGAAGTTCCATGACCTCTGCGTGAAATTCGGTTGGGTTCCCATCTCCATGCATGATGACTGGAAGACCATCTATGGCGATAACGTCAAAAAGACCACCCAGAACTTCCGCAAATAAATTTCAGACAGATATTTACGAGGCAGGCCGCTTAATGGTCTGCCTTTTTTATTGTTGAGGCAAACATCGATTTACATTTTTTAATGGATTCCAAAATTTAGTAGCATATTTTGTAAAACCGCTGTATAATAGATAGCGGACGTTCAAGAAAGAAATTAGGTGTAACAAGAAATGGCAAAAAAGAAAAAAGAAGCAAAGACCAACGCGGCAAGAATTTTGGACACGTTAGGCATCAGCTATGAACTCAAGACCTACGAGGTGGACGAAAATGACCTGTCCGCAGTCCATGTGGCAGAATCGGTGGGCATGCCCATTGAGATGGTCTATAAGACTTTGGTGTGCCGGGGCGACAAGAATGGCGTTCTGATGGCTGTAATCCCCGGTGGGGGAGAGCTCGACTTAAAGGCGCTGGCCGCAGCCTCCGGCAACAAGCGGGTGGAAATGGTTCACTTGAAGGAAGTCTTTGGCCTGACGGGTTATATCCGCGGGGGATGTTCGCCATTGGGAGCCAAGAAGGACTACCCTGTGTATCTTGATGCCAGCGCCGAAGCGCAGGAGGTCATTGCCATCAGCGCCGGCAAGCGCGGCGAGCAGATTATCTTGAAACCTGCGGATTTGGTGCAGGCAGCCAAGGCCACGGTGGTCACAGTCAGCAGATAAAGTTGTATTGATATTGATAGGAAAGAGGCGGTTTGATTGAAGTATAGCAGTACCCGGGGAAACAGCGCACAGGTAACTTCGGCAGAAGCCATCATCAAAGGACTCGCACTTGACAGTGGTCTTTTCGTGCCCGATGAGCTTCCCCAGATTGACATGTCATTTATTGAAAGCTTAGTGCCCCTTTCCTATGAAGAACGGGCACAGAAAGTGCTCGGCCTGTTCCTAACAGATTACAGTGCCGAGGAAATAAAAACCTGCGTGGAAAATGCCTATGGTCATGGCAAGTTCGACTGCGAAGGCCGGGCTCCCGTAACCGATTTGGGCACGATGCAGGTGCTTGAACTTTGGCATGGGCCGACCAGCGCCTTCAAGGATATGGCTTTACAGCTGCTGCCCCAGCTCATGAGCACGGCGCTCAAGAAAACAGGGGAGCAGGACAAGGTGCTGATTCTCGTGGCCACTTCCGGCGATACGGGCAAAGCCGCTCTCGAAGGCTTTAAGGATGTAGACCAGATTTCCATCATGGTTTTCTATCCCGAAGGCGGTGTCAGCAAGATTCAGCAGCTGCAGATGCTGACCCAGGAAGGAACTAATGTCAATGTCACGGCCGTCAAGGGTAACTTTGACGATGCCCAGAGTGGCGTCAAGGTGATTTTTGCCGACCAGGATTTTAACAGCCAATTGGAAAGTAAGGGCGTAAAGCTGTCCTCGGCCAACTCCATCAACTGGGGCCGCCTTGTGCCGCAGATTGTCTATTATTTCAGCGCCTATGCCGATTTGTGCAAGGCTGGCCGCATCAAGGCAGGGGAGGCGATTAACTTCACCGTGCCGACCGGCAACTTCGGCAATATTCTGGCTGGCTTCTATGCCAAACAAATGGGCCTGCCGGTGCATAAGCTCATCTGCGCCTCCAATGCCAACAACGTGCTGACGGATTTCCTGCAGACGGGCCGTTATGACCGGAACCGGGAGTTCTACAAGACCATCACCCCATCCATGGATATTCTGATTTCCAGCAATCTGGAGCGCCTCCTTTATCATGTGACGGGAGACAAGGCGCAGGTGGCTGACTGGATGGCTCAGCTTGCACAGAAAGGCAGCTATGAAGTGGATGTGAAAACCCGCGGCATCATCAAGGAAACCTTCTGGGCAGATTTCGTAGACGACGAAGCCACCAAGAAGTGCATCCGTCAGGTCTACGGGCAGCATAAGTATGTGTTGGACACCCATTCCGCGGTGGCTTATCAGGTAGCCGAAAACTACCGCCATGAAACCAAGGACAACCATGTGATGGTGGTCGTATCTACCGCCAGCCCCTATAAATTCAACGGCAGCGTGCTCGAAGCCCTGCAGGTGGAGACGGACGGACTGGATGAATTCGGCCTTTTGGGCAAGCTCCGTGAAATGAATGACCAGCCCATTCCGGCAGGACTTGCCGCCCTCAAGACGAAGGAAGTGCGTCACAAAGGCGTTTGCGGCAAAGAGGCCATGGCAGAGTCCGTGCTGAACTTCATCGAAACTTAACCATTTGATGTCAGAACACGAATCATTAAGAACATGTTGATTCGTGTTTTGTTTTCCTTATATAATTTATATCTGACAATTTTGATAAATGTTAGTTTTTGAATTAGATAAGAAAATAGTTGACATTTATGGAAAAATAAGCTAATATAATATGCGTGGTGAGAAACAAAAGTGAAAAGCTTCTCAAACTGCAAAGTATCTTTTTACGAAAGAGGTTGACTGTAAAATGGCAAACATCGATCTTAGCCAATATGGCATCACTGGTACTACCGAAATTCTCCACAATCCGTCTTACAAGACGCTTTTTGAAGAAGAGACTAAAGAAGGTTTAACAGGCTACGAACAGGGTCAGGTTTCCGAACTGGGCGCTGTTAACGTAAAGACTGGTATTTTTACCGGCCGTTCTCCTAAAGATAAATTCATCGTTGATGATGAAACTTCCCATGACACTGTATGGTGGGATTCCGAAGATTATCACAACGACAACCACAGAGCTACGCCGGAAACCTGGAACGCTCTGAAAGAAATCGCTAAAAAGGAACTGTCCAACAAGAAACTCTACGTTGTAGATGCTTTCTGCGGTGCCAACAAAGACACCCGCATGGCTGTCCGCTTCATCGTAGAAGTTGCATGGCAGGCACATTTCGTAACGAATATGTTCATTCAGCCGACGGAAGAAGAACTGAAGAACTTCAAGCCGGACTTCGTTGTTTACAACGCTTCCAAGGCTAAAGTTGAAAACTACAAGGAACTTGGTCTCCATTCCGAAACGGCAGTAGTATTTAACCTCACGAGCCGCGAACAGGTTATCATCAACACCTGGTACGGCGGTGAAATGAAGAAGGGTATGTTCTCTATGATGAACTACTTCCTGCCGCTCAAGGGCATTGCTGCTATGCACTGCTCCGCTAACACGGACAAGCAGGGCCAGAACACGGCTATCTTCTTCGGCCTCTCCGGCACGGGTAAAACCACCCTGTCCACGGACCCGAAACGTCTCCTGATTGGTGATGACGAACACGGCTGGGATGATGAAGGCGTATTCAACTTTGAAGGCGGCTGCTATGCTAAGGTTATCAACCTCGACATGGAATCTGAACCGGACATCTATGGCGCCATCAAACGTAACGCTCTGCTCGAAAACGTAACCCTCGACGACAAGGGCAACATCGACTTTGCCGATAAGACCATCACGGAAAACACCCGTGTATCCTATCCGATTGACCACATCAAAGGCACCGTTAAGGGCTTTGTCAACGACAAGAGCGCAGCTCCGGCAGCTAAGAGCGTTATCTTCCTGTCCGCTGATGCTTTCGGCGTACTGCCGCCGGTTTCCATCCTGACTCCGGAACAGACGAAGTATTACTTCCTCTCCGGCTTCACGGCTAAACTGGCTGGTACGGAACGCGGCATCACCGAACCGACGCCGACCTTCTCCGCTTGCTTCGGTCAGGCATTCCTCGAACTGCATCCGACCAAGTACGCAGAAGAACTCGTTAAGAAGATGGAGGCTAACGGCACGAAAGCATATCTCGTGAACACGGGCTGGAATGGTTCCGGCAAGCGTATCTCCATCAAAGATACCCGCGGTATCATCGATGCTATCCATAGCGGCGCTATCAAGAAAGCTCCGACCAAGAAGATTCCGTTCTTCAACCTCGAAGTACCGACGGAACTTGAGGGCGTTGACACCAACATCCTCGACCCGAAGGATACTTATAAGAATCCGGCTGAATGGGAAGAAAAGGCTAAAGACCTCGCTCAGCGCTTCATCAAGAACTTCGACAAATACACGAAGAACAATGAAGCTGGTAAGGCTCTCGTTGCCGCTGGCCCGCAGCTCTAAGATTGCATAATAGAAAGACCATCGCATTTTTACCGTGCGATGGTCTTTTTTTGACATTTGACTTTTGACTGGTCAATTGACCGGTCAAATTCTAAGGAAAATCTAATGCTGAGGTGCTATACTTTTCTGTGGAATTTAACGAAAGGCAGGGAGCATCATGACCCTAAGTTTTGAGAAAATTTTTCCCACAGAGGAAGAACGCTATGAAAAATATATCTGGCTGATAAAACTGACCATAATCGCAAATATTTGCGCCTATATCGCCATCATCTTAGCAGATGCAGATGCTATGAACCTCATGCGGGTAGTCAAATTTGTTTTATGGACAGTAATTTATATCGTACTCCTGCAAACAGCCTGGAAAAGCAGAGCCCTTCATTTTATGCTTCGCCTT
Organism: Pseudoselenomonas ruminantium; assembly: GCA_015058625.1. Classification (GTDB taxonomy): domain Bacteria; phylum Bacillota; class Negativicutes; order Selenomonadales; family Selenomonadaceae; genus Selenomonas_A; species Selenomonas_A ruminantium_N. The sequence continues at coordinate 123,560 of SVCA01000004.1, forward strand.
TGGCTTTGTGCTGCCAGCAGTGCTGCCATATTGGCTGCGCTGATACCATTTTTCGAGTTTCTGCCCATGCTGTTAGGCGCCGTTATTACCATCTTTGCCAATCGGAAACATCTGAAAATATTTTTAAGGTACAAAGATTTTCTAAAGTATCTTGCCGCCTGTTTTGGAATAGGTTTCCTGATGAATATGGCCGGGGAGATAGGAGTGCCAGGAATAAATAATGCAACACTCTATCAGATAAAACAACTGTTGCTGTTTTATGTATTATGGCGCTTGCTTCGGCACGAATGCGAACAGGGCAGACCCTTTCGGGAAACTATCCGCATACTCATGTTAATGCCGGTAATCGGTGTATTCCTGTTGCTAGGCTGGCTGACCATTATCCCCATGTTCAGAAAAGGGCTGTTCGGTGAAGAAGGACACGACTTTTTGGCGCTGGAGAAGTAGTATTCCTAATAGAAATGTGGCTGACGTATTTATAACGTCAGCCACATTTCTATGAAGGTCTATTCGTCAACTAAGTTACACTGACTTACGACAAGCTCATTTCTATCTGCAATTAGTGAAGATACAATGGCAGTCAGTTTTTCAATGCGTTCGATGTCTTTTTTCGCTGCATGGTCAGTGGCTTTTACATGGTCTTTATAATTATTCCAGTTTCTCATTTCTTGTCAGCGTCCTTTCTGTAGAAATACGATGTTTTATTGAAAGATATCATAACTGCTTTCAAAAATCAAGATTGATTAACAAATTGACATCATGGAAGGTGTTAACCTTGCGTATCGTTTTTAGGGTTAAGATTTCAGGCTAATTATCGATATATAAGTTAGGAGTTACCTATATGGAAATAGGGCCGACTGATAAACATGGATGTTTATTGACATGAAAGAGCAGGTGTATCATGGGAATTCAGAACATCCAATCTATGTATGCAGATTGTCTTTGGGGTATGAATTCACTAGAACCATTATCGCAAGGAATACCAAACTATGCACATGGGGCGCAAGGTTTATCCTTTCAGCAGGCTTTGTCCGAAGTTCAACAGGAAATAGAACGCCCACAAGAAATAGACACGGAAACTTATAAAAATTATCTGGAAAAGAAATTTGGTGTTCGCGTGACAGCTAAATATTTTAAGAATGACCAGGAAAGCTTAGATGTGCTGGGACGCAGCATGAACGGCAATGATGTGGTTGTGGCGCCAAATATTTTAGAGCAGATGGTGACCAATAGGGAAAAAGCCAACTACTACGAGGAGAAAATTCAATATTATTTTGATAATATTCCCAAGTGGCAGTATAACAGGAATATGGAGCTAGGTTGATATCAAAGCAAACACTGGGGCTAAAAACGTAAACATTTTCTTGCATGACTTATGGGGCTATGCTATACTTTAGGCATAGGCAATGACGAAAGGTATTTAGTCATGACTCAAATAGAAAAGCACGTTAGATGGGGTTGGAGCCTCTAACGTGCTTTTCTTGCATATTCACAGCTATGCCGGACTGGGGCTGGCTACCCCTTGATTAACGTGATTAACCCATCCAGCCACTTGATGATGTAGTAGGCAACTACATTACCCATGATGGCAATCACTATTTGACGAAAGGAAGTCATGACTCACCCCTCCTTCCTGTCGCATGAGTTCCAAGTTGGAGGTTGGAGCAACGCTAACATTATAGCATATCAAGACTGTTAGATAAACATCTGGCAGTCTTTTACTATACCTCTAAGAGCATAAACGCATGAAAAGGTGCAGTGCTTAAAAATAAGCAGAAAAACCATTAAGTTACAATAGCATTTGTTCGATATACCCAATGAGAAGGATTGAGTACTTTCATCAGGGAGGATAAGGCTATGCGTATTTTAAGGAATTTAACCAAGCAGGAGCTGGACTATTACACCAGCCAGCCCACGGCGAAAAAGCTCAATGAGCGCATTAAGCGGGATGGGATAACCGTTCCGGCTCAGAATGCAGAAACGCCGGCTAAGTATTCAACGACTGAGGACGAGGTGGATATTTCCGCAACTGGTTATGAACTGCAGCAGGCCAATAAGGAAAAGGCATCCCATGAAAAAACGGAGAAATCTCGGATTGATTTTTCCGTATTCCGCCAGGGGGACAGCAATAAATTCGTCATCAGTTTTGGCAATGCGGCTATGGTCAGCCGGGCGGTGAAGCAGGGTTATATCGAAGTGGAAGGTCAGCGGATTGACCTTTCCGATGAAGTAAAGAAGCAGCTACTGGCCACCAGCAAGCAGATTCAGGACAAAAAGAAGGGGGTATCCCTGCACAACTTCCTGCTCCATGAAGCGGCCAATGCCCGGCAGAGCAGTGATGCCATGAAGGAAGCCAACGACAAGATGAGCCGCGCCATGCAGACCGCTTCCCGCATCATGCACGGGCGCAAGGTTTCTCCCGCCGATGAAAAGGAACTGATGGAGTTTAACAAAGACCTTTATGCCATGGCCAAAAGTGCCGCAGCTTTGGAACAGCACCGCCGCAAGCGCGACGATAAGGAAGATGAAAAGATTTCCGCTGACAATGAGGCAGCCCGGGCACGGGAGGCCGAGCCGAAGGATTACAGTGTCGAGGAAATGCCTATGCCTACAGATGAAACCCAGATGACGGTTTCTTTGGATGGCGAAATGGGGCAGGTAATCGATGTAAGCGCAGGGAAGGATGTGTAAATCATGGCAGATATGAGAATTGGTGGGGGCTTCAGCCCCTCTTACGACCGATATGACCAGTACAGTAACTACGGAGGTTATGGGGGAGAGGAAAACGGCTATGAGGCAGGCGGCGTTTCCCCTCTGCAGGATGATGAGCAGGAGGAAAAGACCGTAAATGGCCGCAAGTCCAGCCCTGGGGAATGTGAAACCTGTAAGAACCGCAAATATCAGGATGGCTCCAATGAGATGGTTTCGTTCAAGGCAGCAGGACATATTGACCCCAACAGCGCCGCTTCGGTGGTTATGAGCCACGAGCAGGAGCATGTTTCCAACGCCTACCAAAAGGCAGAACTGGGCAATGGCGAAGTGGTACGGGCCAGTGTGCGCCTAAAGACAGATGTTTGCCCGGAATGCGGCCGAACCTATATCTCCGGCGGTGAAACCTCCACCCAGATTCGCTACTACAACGAGGATAATCCCTATCAAAAGGATTTGAAATCCGCTGATGTCAGCAAATATCGGGGCGCCAATGTGGATTTTGACGCTGGCTGATGCACATTGCCGTCATTCACACCGCAAACCATGCCGTTCACTCCTTGGCCGTTGAAACTTCCGTCGATTAGTCGCTATAATGTATCATGGTGACTAATCGACAAGGGAGACTTGAATGTGAGAATAAAAATCGCTGTTTGCGATGGTGATAAAGAAGTATGCCGCTATATTGCCCAAATCATTGCCCGGCAAAAGCCTGAGGTATTGGTCAAGACCTTTTACACGGCGGAAACACTGTTGCAGGATAGGGATGACTTTGACATTTACTTTCTGGACATCAAGGATGTCAACGGCATGGAGACCGCCCGCATCCTGCGTTCCCGAGAACAGGGCCTGCACAGTATCATCATCTTTGTGACGGGCTATCGGGAGTATATGCCTGCCGCCTTTGATGTGCAGGCCTTTCATTATCTGCTCAAGCCCATCGACAAGCTGAAATTCGCCAAGGTGCTCGAAAATGCCTGTCTGGAAGCCAGCTACCTGCAGGCGCAGAAGGAAGATTATGTACTGCTGAAACTCAACGGCTCGGCCGGAGATATGCGCAGCCGCCGTAAAGTGTCCCTGCAGGATATTTACTTCATCGAGAGCAACAACAAGAATGTCATTGTTCATACCACCGAAGGCACTTATGAAGTGCAGGGGAAGATGGACGAATTCGAAAAATCCTTAGGCACAGGCTTTTACCGCTGTCATCGGTGCTATCTGGTGAATCTGGCCAAGATTTCGGCTTACAGCCCGGAAGGGATTCAGGTGACCAACGGCGAAATGGTCATGCTGGCGAACAAGAAATATGCGGCCTTTGTCAAAGCCTATTTGCATTATGCCAAGGGAGGCGGCATTGTAAATGTCTGAGCAGTATCTGTTGGAAGCGCTGGTATACGGGGCTTTGGCGTATCTCGCCTTTCGCTATACGGAAGAGATTTTGACATGTCAATTTTCTAAGCGCAGTGTGGCTTTGGCGGGCTGGCTTATCCTTTATACGGCAGGCAATCTTATCTGGAGTGGGGCACTGGATTATGCCCATATAAGCGAAAGCAGTGTTTACGCCAGCTTTCTGCGTCTCATGCCCAACGCATTGCTATTGCTTATCCTGCAAAATAAATATTTCCATACCAACTGGCCGAGGCAGGTATTTGCCTTGGCTAGTTTTATTGCCGGCTGGGCGGTGCTGCGCTTTGCCGTAAGCCCGCTATCCTATGTGCTCTTTGATTATTGGAATCCCTTTTGGACATGGCTGGTAGACTACAGCCTGACACATGGTTGGATTACAGCCGAGCAACTACTGGCGGCTATGGGACTTATCAACGAAGCAGCCCTAATGGGAGTGCTGGTCTTTTGCCGTCTGGTACAGCTGGGGATTTTTGCATTATATCTTTGGCTTATCCAAAAGTATTTCTGCAGGCAGGATTATGAATTGTCATGGACGGAAAGCCTGTTCCTGATTTCTCCCTGCATAACGGTGCTGGCAATCGATGTAACTTTGCGGGTGATGGCATACTCCGTGGATAACAGCGCCTTGATGCTGATTTACTACCGGGTGCCCGAAACCTTGCTGCTTTTGCCATTGGTCAGCCTGCTACTGCTGGGGATGATGGTTACAGCAGTCCGGCTGTTTCGCGGCGTGGTGCAGTTCAAAGAAGCTGAAGCCAAACGGTTGTTGCTGGAAAACGGCATCACGGACATTCACCGGCAGGTCGCTGAGATGCAGGATATCTACGGCGATATGCGTGGCCTGCGGCATGACTTGCGCGGACATATCGAAAGCCTGACCGCCTATGTGCACAATCATCTGCAAGGAGAACAAAACGAACTGGAACATTACTTAACCCAAATGAAAAAGACCACGGAACGGCTGGATTTTGCCGATAAAACCGGCCATCCCATCACGGATATCATCCTGCACCAAATTCGTCAGCAGGCTCGTAGACATCAGATAGATTTTGCCGCCAACTTCCATTATCCGGAAGAATCTCCCTATGATATTTACGATATCAGCATCATCCTCAACAACGGCCTCAAAAATGCCTTGGAGGCCTGTCAAAAGCTGCCGCCGCCCGCCAGCATGGAACTGCGCTCTTATGCCAAGGGCCATCTCTTTTTTATCGAGATGGAAAACGATTTTGCCGGAGAACTGAACTGGGATGAGGATGCGGCGCTTCCCCTGACCAGCAAAACAGATAAAAAAAATCACGGAATCGGCCTTGCCAATATCGCCCGCTGTGCGGAGAAGTATCAGGGAAGTATCGCAGTAGAAATCGTCCCAAAAGAAAACCGCCAGCGCTTTTGTCTGACGGTCATGCTCTATCATTGAGAGGCTTTTTTCATAAACAAGGATTTATTCCTATCGGCTTGGGAGTCCGTTGCCAGCAGGCGGCGGGCTTCTTTTTTGATGAGTTCCGGTTCATAGCCGATTACCGGCTGGCCCACGAGCCTGCCAGTGGCATCCACAAAGCAAATGGCAGGAGCAGCCCGCATATTGGTAAGAAATTCTGCCATATCATCATTGACGAGCAGCTGCGTCTGGGAAAAGTCAGCGGTCATTTGCTGGGCATAGTTGATTTTTGCAGCATCATCTGTGCTCTTTACATCACCTACGAGGCCGATGATTTGTATTGGGCTAGTTTCAGCTTGCTGCCAGTCGGATAAAAAGCGCCAAAGCTGACGGCTGTTTTCGTCCTTGGTGACCCAGAGCACCACGACGGTAAACCTGCCGGTAAATATCTTATTGGTTACGGTGTTGCCGTTGAGGTCAACCGTTTGAAATGCGGGAAAGCGAAGGAGGTTTTGCTTGTTGGTATCACGGGCAGAAAAGACATTTATGGTCAAAATGGAGAGGAGCAGGGCGAGGGGGAGCAGGATGTAACGCAGGTTCGTGCGCATGATGATCACCTCGATATGTTCACACTGATTTCGTGGCTGTTCGCGCCATTTGTATTAGGCATTACCAAGATTGGACGATATATAGGTAAGAATATGTAGGGAGCTTATTTACAAGGAGGTTGATTAAGATGCCGGTGAAGGTTGGAGGCAGTTATGTATCGGAGGCAGCTTATAGCTTTGCCCAGGCGCAGGTTACGGATAAGGAGAAGGAAAAAGACAGCGGCGTGCTGAAAAGTCTGGCGGAAAAGTTTCCCCATCCCAAGTTCAGCGTGGGAACAAAGCCTTTTTCCGGAACGGGGATGAACAATGTGTCCATTTCGCCCAAAATCCTTAAACAAATGGAGAAAGACCCGGAGAAGCGTATGGAGTATGAGGCACTTATCTACGATATTGCCCATACGGATGTACAAAGCGGCCGAGCACCAGAGCATAAGCTGAAATCCCATGGCTTTATCATTGAGGATGATGGCGGTTTGCGCAGCTGGGGAATTTCAGAATTTAATGGCGGCAACCCTAGACAGCAATCCCATGTAAAACGCTCGGACAAGAAAAACTGGTGGCAGGAATTGCTACCTAAAAAGCAAACCAAGAAGTCTACAAAAGACAAAAACGCCTTTCGCAACACCAACGATTTGTATGTACATTTGCGGGAAAAGTTCAATGTGGTCAATGCCGGCATGACGAAGATTTCCGGGAAATACCTGCAAAAATGCCTCACCGATGAAGACAGCCGCAGTAAATTATTCGATACCCTGCGGGCGGCGGACGAAGCCTATGCCAGCCGCAAGGATGAAGTGGGCTTTCAGGGGATGCAGGTGATTATTGACGAGGACGGCGAAGTAACCATGGAATCCACCATGCGCACGGTATCCATCAACGAAGATAAACGCCGTCGGCAGATTGCCGCCGCAGCGACGCAGGGCGATATGCAGGCAGTGCTTGCTATTTTAGCGCAAGATTTGCAGGAACTCGAAGACGGATACAAGCAAAATGCCTGTGATGCCGCCGAGGTCGAAAAAGCCAAAAAACTTATCGAACAAGCCAAACAGCAAATGGGCAGATTGCCTGACCGTGCGCCCACCTTGTCGGAACAAAGTGCGATGACCATCAATACGCTGCTATGATACCGCTAATCGGATAAATCTGTGATTGAATCTTAAAGACATCGACAATCAATTCATGCTCATTGCGTTCATCAATGTAAGCCAAAACATGCTTTTTGCTGATAACAGCGGTTAAGAGCTGTCCTTGGCTGTCGCTTTCATAGCGTTTTTTGAACCACATGGCCATGTCCTGGTCTGCTGTCCAGGACAGTCCATACTTTGCCCGGTGCGGACTGACGCCGCGATAGATGGTTAAGGTATGGGGAAGATTTTGGTAATAAGCAAGGTCGCTGGGATTCATCAAGCAGCGTTTATCTGCCTGCCGAAAATAGCGGAGAACTTCCTCGCGGTCAACCGTCGGGTCCTGATTGGGGTCTTCTTCATCGAGCCAGCTGTGCTTGAGATAATAGGCAAAGTCTTCACGGCTCATATAATCTTTGCAGAGTTGAAACCAGGTGAGCTTATAGTCATCCAGAATCATGTCATAGATAAATGGCAGACTAAGACTATTTATCCTGTCGAGAATAAGGTGGCGATAAAACGCGTAGCTGTTCGGTGTAGAAATATCCAGCCATTTTTGTCTGTCCCGGTGATAAAAGAAGATGGACTTCGCAAAGGGATGGCAGGCTGCGCCCATGTTTTCGATGGCTTTGCTGGGAATGAGGGGCGTTGTGTCAAATAGCTTTATGGTCTGTTCGCGGATTCGGGTGAGATTGGTTTGCATGATATAGCCCCTCCTTCGTTATATGGTCGCCACGGCTGACGACAATTTTATATCCGGTGGATTCCACACGGGCGGCGAGACAGCGGACACATTCAGCAGCCTCCTCGCCGGTGCAGATTTTATGGTCATAGAGTGCGTATTTCTTGCGGACTTCCGTCGGCGAAAGATTGGGCATCAGCACATTGGCGCCGGCAAGCAGCCCCTTTTCACGCCCCTTGGGGTCAATTGTCCCCAAAGCAGTAGTGGCCGGCAGTAATACATGCGGCAGAAGCAAACGGATAATGGAGAGCAGGCGCACGGTCATAGCGGCTGTACCGCCCGCCTCCTGTGCAAAGGGAGTATCGTGTTGGGGAATAAAGGGGCCGATGCCGACCATCTCTGGCTGAAGTTCCTGCAATAGGTGCAGATCCTTTATCAGGCAATTGAGCGTTTGCCCGGGTGAACCGACCATCATGCCACAGCCTACCTGATAACCGATTTTCTTTAAGTCACGCAGGCATTGCAGACGATGACTGTGCGACAGTTCCGCAGGATGAAGCTGTTCATAGTGCGCTTTATCAGCCGTTTCATGGCGCAGTAAATAGCGGTCAGCGCCAGCTGCGAATAAGCGTTGGTAACTTTCTTTACTCCGTTCCCCAATGGACAGAGTTACCGCACAGTCTGCATGGCGCCTCTTTATTTCCTGTATCAGCTGACAGAGACGTTCATCCGTAAAATAGGCATCCTCGCCACCTTGCAGGACAAAGGTACGAAACCCCAGCTGATAGCCTGTATGACAGCAGGATAAAATCTGCTCAGCGGTTAAGCGGTAACGCTGGGCATGGGCATTATCCCGACGGATACCACAATAATAGCAGTTATTGCGGCAGTAATTGGTGAATTCAATCAGCCCGCGAATATAAACATCCTTGCCATAATATTTTTCACGCACATGGCAGGCACGTTGGCTAAGATATTTTTCATCGTCAGGGGAGAGAGGGGCGAGCAGTGCAGCAAATTCATCGTCCGACAGAGTATGTGTTCGTTCCAGTTTATCAATGATAGCCTGCATATAGAACCTCCTGCATCTCAAAAAGGATTATGGCCAGCAGCACAGAATAACAGGATATATCAAAGGAGCATATTGTTTACCGCATTACTAAGAGCGATAAGCACCAACAGCACCGTTATGCCGCCGATTAAATATTCTGCACAGCCCAAAAGATTTTTGGACTGCCAGTGACTTTTTACATTGGCCCAGACAACTTCCAGCGTGATAAACAGCGCAATAAAGCAAACGATATTCACGATATAGCGTAAAATTTCCATAATGGACAAGGCTCCTTTGAGTTTTTATTTTATGCAAAAGAAGATAATTTTATGGTAAGCGACCGAATGGGGAATGTCAAGGTTTCGCCGGTTGCTTATCCGAAATAAGAATGCTATCATTAACAACAGATAAAGACAGAGGGAGTCAATGTTGATGAATAATAAAATAATCATGCTGCAAGGCGCCATGGATTTAGAAACCGAACTGCTTATCGCTTCCTTGGAGCAGCCCCAGGAATATTTACTAGGGAAGTGGCGCTTTGTGGAAGGAATCTATAAAGAAAAGCCTCTGGTAATCGCGGCCACTTCCATTGGCTCTGCCAATGCTGCAGCAGCTACCGCCTTAGGCATCGAGCATTTTCATCCTGCCGCTGTAATCAATCAAGGGACTGCAGGCGGTCATGACCCTGCCTTAAAAGCCTTTGATATCGTGTTAGGCAAACAGTCCTTTGACGCTAGTTCCTATCGTACAGCCAAGGAGGAGCAAGCAGACTGGCAGCACATGGAGCTGATGGGCGCTTATGCCTATGACCCGCAGGAAAAAACTTTTCTGCCGCAATCTGTTTACTATGCCGGTGACCAGAAACTATTAGAAGCCGCGCATAAAGCAGCTTCTGATTATACCCATGGAAAAGTAGTAGATGGCTGTTTTGCCAGCAGTAACACCTGGAACCGTCAAAAAGAACGCATCCGCTATCTGCATGAACAGTTCGGTTCCTCCTGTGAGGAAATGGAAGTCCATTCTGCCGCACAAATCTGCCAGCAATACAAAATTCCCTTCCTGGGTATCCGCATCATATCCAATACCGAATTACAGAATGAGGAATTCCAGCCGGAATCGGCAAAAGCCTGCCAGCAATTCGTACTGAGTGTTGTGCAGAACATCACATATTAAAACAAGAACCTGCCATGGTTTTCGCCAAGGCAGGTTCTTATTATGTGCATGGGTAGTCACAATTCAATAGATGTGATACTCTTTCCACGGTATTTGGTCAAGCCGGATGGATTTTAGGAATTCCACAATGTCCTTCCGCCCGTAGTAATGGGGTGTGCCACTGCTGTCCTGACTCATGAGGATGATGGGCATATTGGGGAAGAACTGGGCCAGTTCGTGACGGGTCTGCACCATACGGGCAGTATACATGGTAACGGTTTGTTTCACTGCGATAATGGCAAAGGTCACTCCCTGTTCGATAATGACGGCTCCGTGTATGGTCATGGCGGGCACCTCCCGAAATCTATTGTTACTAATATTTTAGCAAAGAGCCTGCAAGGGGGCAAGGTTTTATGCTATACTAAAGGGTAATCGTTTTTCGTTTAGGAAGGAACTACTTATGGAAGCAGTTAACAATATAGACTTTGCCCATTTGCACGTCCATACGGAATTCAGTCTGCTGGACGGTGCCGCCCGCATCAAAGATTTGGTAGCGCGGGCCAAAGAGCTGGGCATGAAACATCTGGCCATCACCGACCATGGCGTGATGTACGGCACCATTGACTTTTACAAGGAATGCAAGAAGCAGGGCATCAAGCCCATTATTGGCTGTGAGGTCTACTTAGCGCCCGGACCCCGTCAGGAACGGCAGGATGTCAACGGTGTCCGTTACTACCATTTGATTTTGCTGGCAGAAAATCAAACGGGCTATAAGAACCTCGTCAAGCTCGTGTCGCTGGCCAATATCGAGGGCATGTACTACAAGCCCCGGGTGGATATGGAACTGCTGCGCCAGTATCACGAGGGCATTATCTGCCTGTCCGCCTGTATCGCCGGCAATGTGCCCCAGGCCCTTATCCAGAACAACAAGGATAAAGCCGAACGGCTGATACAGGAATATATCGATATCTTCGGCAAGGACAATTACTTTCTGGAAATCCAAAATCACGGTCTGCCGGAGGAACGCACCTCCAATGCAGGCCTTATCGAACTGGCGGAAAAGTACGGCCTGGGCCTTGTGGCCACCAACGACAGCCATTATGTCCGCCGGGAGGACAGCGAATTCCATGATATTCTGCTCTGCATTCAGATGAGCAAGACGGTGGATGACCCGGACCGCATGCGCTTCAACAGCGATGATTACTATCTGAAATCCCCAAAAGAAATGGCCACTCTGTTCCCGGACCATCCCGAAGCCCTGAGCAATACAGTAAAGATTGCCGAGCGTTGTCAGGTGGACTTTGAGTTTGGCCATATCCAGCTGCCGTATTATCCCATTCCCGAAGCCTATAAAGATGATGAAGCCTACTTGCGTGCCCTCTGTGAAAAGGCGCTGCCATCCCGCTATCCGGAAGTCACCAAGGAAGTGCAGGAGCGCTTGGATTACGAGCTTTCCATCATCCACCGCATGGGTTATGACAGCTACTTCCTCATCGTTTGGGATTTTATCAATCATTCCCGTGAGCAGGGGATTTCTGTCGGCCCGGGCCGTGGTTCGGCGGCAGGCAGTATCGTCGCTTATCTGCTTGGTATCACGAACCTTGACCCGCTCAAATACGATTTGCTCTTTGAACGCTTCCTGAACCCGGAGCGCGTGACCATGCCGGATATTGATATCGACTTTTGCTATATCCGCCGTGAAGAGGTTATCGACTACGTAAAGGAGCGCTATGGTTATGACCATGTGGCCCAGATTGTCACCTTCGGTACCATGGCGGCCAAAGGAGCTGTCCGCGATGTAGGCCGTGCTTTGGGCATGAGCTATGCGCAGGTGGATACCATTGCCAAGCTGATTCCGAACGAACTCAAAATGACCTTAGACAAAGCCCTGAAGGCCTCCACGGAGTTCCGCAATCTCTACGAGTCCTCGGAGGATGCGCATCGGCTTATCGACTTTGCCCGGAAGGTGGAGGGGCTGCCCCGTCATTCTTCCACGCATGCGGCCGGCGTGGTTATTGCCAAGCACCCGCTGACGGATTATCTGCCAGTTTCCGTATCCGAAGGCACTTTGGTGACGGAATTTGATAAAGACCACGTGGAGGAGCTGGGCCTCCTCAAAATGGACTTCCTGGGTCTGCGCACGCTGACGGTTATCAGCGACACCTTAAACAACATCAAAGCCACCCGTGGGGAAACTGTGGACATCAACGCCATCCCTTTGGAAGATGAGCTGACCTCCAAGATGCTCTGCGAAGGGCGCACGGGGGCTGTGTTCCAGATGGAATCCTCGGGCATGACCAATCTCGTAAAGGATTTGGCGCCGAAGAACTTTGCCGATTTAATTCCTACCGTAGCCCTGTACCGTCCGGGTCCTTTGGGCAGCGGCATGGTGGATGACTTTATCAGCGGGCGTCATGGGCGCAAGGAAGTCACCTATATGCATCCGCTCTTAGAACCCATCCTCAAGGAAACCTTCGGCGTGGTGCTCTATCAGGAGCAGGTTATGCAGATTGTGCAGGTATTGGCGGGCTTCTCGTTGGGTCAGGCCGACCTCCTACGTCGCGCCATGGGTAAGAAGAAGCACGAAATCCTGATGGCCCAGAAGGAGAATTTCCTCAAGGGCTGCGCGTCCAACAATATCGACGCTGACCTTGCCAACACCATCTTCGACCTTCTGACGCACTTTGCCGATTACGGCTTCAATAAGTCCCATAGTGCCGCCTATGCACTCGTAGCCTGGCAGACGGCTTATCTCAAAGCACATTATCCCGCGGAGTTTATGGCAGCCATGCTCACGAGCGTCATGGACAATGCAGCCAAGGTGCCAGTCTATATCGAGCAGGCACATCGCATGGGCATCAAGATACTGCCACCGGACATCAACGCCAGCAACATCATGTTCAGTGTAGACAAAGGGGATATCCGCTTTGGTTTGGCGGCCGTGCGCAACGTAGGCGATGCTGCCATTAAGGCCATCATGTCCGCCCGGCAAAAGGATGGCGACTTTAAGTCCCTGCTGGATTTCTGTACCCGCCTCGATATGGGCACAGTCAACAAGCGGGTCATTGAAAGCCTGATTAAATGTGGAGCCTTTGACTCGTTGGGCAATAAGCGCAGTCAGCTTCTCTCCGTGCTGGACAAGGTAACAGGGGAGGCCCAGAGGCGGCAGAAGGACTTTGCCCATGGCCAGCTTGGACTCTTCGGTGACTTTATGCAGGATGACGCAGCGGATATGCAGCTGCCGGACGTTGAGGAAGTTCCCAAACTCACCATGCTGGGCTGGGAAAAGGAAAACACCGGTTTTTACATCACAGGCCATCCCTTGGACGAATACAAGGACCGAATCGGCCATCTGCCGGGCATTGAAACCCTGCAGGGAAGCGTCAAGGATAAGCAGGTGGTCCGCATTGCCGGGCTGATTACGGAAAGCAAGCGCATCACCACGAAGAAGGGCGACACCATGTGCTTTACCACCGTGGAAGATTACACAGAACAGCTCGAAGTCACCATCTTCCCCCGCACTTTTTTGCAGTATATGAATCTACTGATACCGGACACGCCGGTTGTCATGCAGGGCAAGGTGGATTTGCGGGATGATGAAGTCAAGTTGCTGGCCGACAAAATCTGGCCCGCCAAAGAATACCAGCCGGAGTATTATCTGATGCCCGCGGCTGAGGGCGGTGAGCAGCTTCTCAAGGACTTGAAGGAGCTCATGGCCAAACACCACGGCGACCATGTTGTCTATCTCTATCGCGGCAGCTGGCAAAAACTCGGTGAAGGCTATTGGCTGGACAATGCGCCGGAAACCCTGACCGAGCTGGAAGCTCTTTTAGGGCCTAAAGGCGTAAAAAAACGCTGACCATATAAACGCATAAAGATGACCGGTTGACAAGCAGACAAAGGTATTGACTTGTCAACCGGTCTTTTATTATGCCGCGCTCCCTTTATAATGGCAGGAAATACGGCCATTTTTGGCGAAATAGTAAGCAAATATTTGCGAGGGGGGCTTTTGATGTTCAATACGTTTTTAGCAGAACAAGATAAATTTAACCATACAGAGAGCATTTTTCCTTTTGTTCCGGTTTTCGTCCAAATTCATCAGCAAGCGTTGAAAACGCCGGATAAAATAGCCGTGATTTCCGCAGGCCGCAAAATGTCCTATGGCGAGCTCGATATGCAATCGAGCCGCGTAGCCAATTTTTTGCTGCAAAAAATCAATCATCTGGAAAATAGCAAGGATATTATCATCGGCGTGGCACTAGAACGCTCTGAATATGCCTATGTGGCAGAGCAGGGAATCTTAAAGGCCGGTGCGGCCTTTCTTCCTTTTGTGACGTCCTACCCGGATGAACGCATTAACTTTTGCCTGGCAGATGCCAATGCGCCGCTGCTGATTACTTCAGAGGCTTTGCGGCAGACAAGGAACTTCAACGGCGATTATGAGGTTATCACCATCGAAGAACTTTTGGCGAGTACGGATGTCTCTTATCCCGAAGCCGTAAACATTGCCCCGGATGATTTGGCCTATGTCATTTATACATCAGGTTCTACGGGAAAGCCCAAGGGCGTTATGATTGAACAGCACAGTCTGGCCAATTATGTACAGCGCGATGAGAAGTCCCTGGAAATCATGCACTATGTGCGCGAGGGACGCGTTTCCCTGGCTCTGGCAGCCTTTTCCTTTGACGTGTCAATCGTAGAGGAGTTTGTCCCCCTGACCAATGGCTGTACGGTATGTATTGCCACGGAGGAAGAAATTCATGATCCCTTCCTGCTGGCCAAGCTAATGCAGGAGTCGGGAGTAAACGGCATAACCTGTACGCCGACTTTTCTGCTTAGCATTTTGAACATCCCGGAATGTGCCGAAGCATTGAAAAATGTCGATTTTTATGATGTTGGTGCCGAGGCATTTCCCGCAGGGCTCTTTACCAAGCTCAGAAGCCTGCGTCAGGACAGTGTAATCATGAATGTCTATGGGCCGACGGAATGCACCATGGGCTGCTCCGCGGCCCTGATGGAAGAGGAAGGCGAAATCGTAGTCGGCGGGCCGATGGTGAATACCAAGTTTTATATCGTCGATCAGCAGGGAGAATTCCTGCCTGTGGGCGAAAAGGGCGAGTTGATTATCTGCGGCGATTGCGTCGGCCGCGGCTATATCAATCTGCCGGACAGGACGGCCAAGGCCTTCTTTACCTGCAACGGCCTGCGGGCCTATCACAGCGGGGATTTGGCCTCGTGGACAGAGCAGGGAACCATCCGCATTCATGGACGTATTGACAATCAGATTAAGCTGCGCGGCTTCCGCATTGAGCTCGATGAAATTGAAAAAGTCATGGCGGAATTTCCCCAGGTGGATTCCTGCGCCGTAAAGGTTTTGAACCGTTCCGAGAAATCGGATTATCTGGCCGGCTACTTCACAGCAGCTCCCGATACCAATCCGCAGATACAGGATATTACCGATTTCATGAAGAACCGTCTCCCCGAGTACATGATTCCGGCCGTCATGCTGCAGGTAGACAGTATGCCGCAGACGGTAAATGGCAAAATCGACCGCAAGCAGCTGCCCTATATTGCACCTGTTCAGAGTACGGAAAATTATGTGGCTCCCCGAAATGAGAGTGAAGCGTATATTTGCAAGACTTTTGCTGAGGTATTGCATCTGGATGAAGGAACCGTCAGCGTGGAGGATGATTTCTTCCAATTGGGCGGAGACTCGCTTTCCAGCATGGTGCTGGTTTCGCATTTGATGGACAAGGGCATTTCCAGTGCAGATGTATTCTCGCTAAGAACGGTGGAGCGCTTGGCGGCTCTGCTCGATGAACGCAGCAATGCCGAATCACTGGATGCCATAGATGATTACGAGCGCCAGCAGCCGCACAAACTTTCTCCCATGCAGTTGGAAATGGTGGACAATCAGATGATGATGCCGCGGACTACCATGTTCAACAATATGTCCTATTTCTTCCGCTTCTCCCGGAACATCGATTCCCAGAAACTGCAGCAGGCGGTTATTGCGGCCATCCATAATCATCCGGCTCTGGCCATGAAGATTATTTTTGATGATGACAATGACATGGTGCAGGTCTATTCGCCGGAAAGTCTGCCGGAAGTCAAAATCGAATATATGTCGGATTTGGAAATCATCAAATTATCCCACGAGCTGATAAAACCCTTTAAGGTATTTAATGCGCCGCTGCTGAACGTGCGCATGTTTAAGTCAGACCGCTACACCTATTTGTTCTTCGACGTGCATCATCTGGCCATGGATGGTTCGTCCCTCAGTATCGTTCTGGCAGATATTATGCGGGCATATAATGGAGAAGCGTTACCGCGGGATTATTATTGTGCTTACCTGGCCAATGAAGAAAAAATACGCGAGTCCCCCCAATATGAAGAAGATAAGGCGTATTTTCAAACGACCTATGGCGGTTATGATTGGTGCAAGATTCCGGAACCAGACAAGGACGATACCTACCATCTGGAGGCAGAACAGCGCAAAGTCCAGCTTCCCTTTGACGAAGTGGATTTGGCCGAAACCGAGAAGCGGCTGCACACATCCCGAAGCGTTATTGCCATCGCCGCGGCGATTCAGGCCCTCCATGAGTTTTCCGGGAAAAACGATATTATGACCAACTGGATTTTCAATAACCGTTTGGGCAGCTATGCAGCCAATTCCGTGGGCATGCTGATTAAAAATCTCCCCGTAGGCATACATATGGACAAGATAGACAGCACCAGCGCTCTTTTGGCCGAGGTAAAACGGCAGGTGACCGATGGGATTGCCCATTCCAGCTATGATTATTTCGTGGCCAACGACAAGCCCTTTCTGGATGACCCGATGGAGGTTAACTACCAGTTGAACATTAACGCAGATGAACTGGGTGAACTTCGGCCTTTCTATCTGCCCTTGCCCAATCCTTATTCTGCTCCTGGGGCCAGATTGGAACTGGAATTTCTGGAGAATGACAACAATTCCGGCTGCTTTGAATCGGAATTTGAATGGGCGGGGAATTTATTCTCCCGGAAAAAGATACGCGCCTTCCAGAATCTCTATATCGAAAAATTCATTAGCATTGTCTTTGGTTAGAGGTTTGGGGACAGGTTTATGAACATCAAGTTATCGGACCATTTTACCTATCAAAAACTGCTTCTCTTTGCTGCTCCGACCATAGGTACCGTGATGATTGCCATCACCTATGATGTGATTGACGGCTATTTTGTCTCCAACTATATCGGCAAGACAGCATTTGCCGCGGTTAATCTCATCTATCCGTTTCAACTATTGCTTTCCATTGTGGGCTATATGTTCGGCACGGGCGGCAGTGCGCTGATTGCCTCAAAATTAGGCAACCATGAACCGGAACGGGCAAACCAGCTCTTTACCATGATAATCAAGACTGCCCTCTATTTAGGTATCGCTTTGGCTGTAGTCGGCTTTATCTTCCTGCCTGACATTGCCGTCCTAATTGGCGCTACACCTGATATTATGGTCTATGGCCTGCCTTATGGACGGACATTGTTCCTTTTCCTGCCCGTCATGATTGTCGGCTATGCATTTCAAAGCATATTAATTACGGCAGAAAAACCACAATTGGGCTTATATTTGTCGCTGGCCAATATGTTCAGCAATCTCATCTTTGACTATCTCTTTATTGTGGCCTTTGACTGGGGGATGGTGGGCGCAGCTGTAGCCACGGGAATTGGAGCCTGCCTGAATGGGATAATTCCCTGGGTTTACTTTTCACGCCCCAATTCCAGCAATCTGCAGTTCCAGCCATATAAACTGGAACTGCAGCCGCTATGGGCGGCATGCAGCAATGGCATGTCGGAAATGGTCGATGATATGTCCTATTCGTTGATTTTCGTATTTTACAATATCCAGTTATTGCGGTTTCTCGGCGAGGATGGTGTAGCTGCCTTTGGCGTAGTGATATTCATTGAAGGTATTTTCGCTGCCGTCTTCACCGGATTGGCCTTGGAGGCAAATTCAGTAGTAGGCTATCATTTTGGAGCAAAGAACTTTACAGAACTAAAAAGTCTCTTAAAAAAAGGAATCGTGCTCAATCTGACTTTTGGCTTGCTCATGTTCTTTACAGCCCGCTGGACAGCGTCCTATATTGCAGAACTTTATGTAGGCTATGATACGGCAGTCTGTACGCTGGCAGAACATGCCTTGTCTGTCTTTGCCTTCGCCTTCATCTTTCAGGGTTTTAACGTCTATGCCTCGGCTTACTTCACGGGCCTCAATAATGGCAAAATCTCCGGGATTATTGCGCTCATGCGCTCCTTTGTTATTCAGACACTGGCAATATTCGGCCTCCCACTGTTTATGGGAGCAGAGGGCTTATGGATATCCCAGGCGACAGCGGAATTTCTATCCGTCTTTTTGGCAGCAGGCCTGCTGTACAGATACCGCAAGAATTACTGCGGTGAAAGTTTGAAATAATATAGTGGGTTTATATGGCAGGAGGTGCTGGCATGAAGAAGGTGCGGATAACGGTTATGCGGAAGGCTTGCTACCCGGATTTAATGGAAAAGTATGAAAATCCCATCGAGCATGCCTGTGACATAGAGGAAGGCACTGTTTTCATCGCCAATGGCTGGCAAAGACCGGAGGGATTGTGCGAAAGTGCCTGGGAGACCATGTCGCCATTCGTAATGGGGCTGGCACATGGTGCAGAGAACTTCTACGATGGTTGGATGAAAAATCCTCGGTCAGCTATGATTTCCTGCAATGATGGCTTCCGTCCGGTAAGTTTTCTGCTAGAGGTGGTGGATTAGGATGACGGACCGCGGTTGCGATGGTGTGGCTTATAATCTTATAATAGCAATGGCGCATAGGTAATGAATGGCACCCGTTTTGGATGGGGCTGGTATTAGCTATACGGTCATATCCCCGTGGGAGACGGATAAGGTGTTGCTGGACTTGAAGATGAAGTGAGGACTGGGTCATCTGGAGGGAAATACTACGGCGTGGCGGCGATGGCTCTGGGAAAGGGCGCCTACGCCATACATCAGAATGGCTGGCAGTATACTGCTGAAAACATCGACCGCCTGCTGATGGAGCGTCATATGGCGAAAAAAGCCAGACAATCAAAGAAGAAAGTGCATCTGAAAGGCCCAGATAAGCGCACCAGGGCAGATAATGAGAAGTTTGCAGATGAGCTGGCTCGTCTGTTGGAGATGTCGAGGAATAATGATGGATTGGTTTAAACTGGAAATATACATACCGGAATCTCATTTCTCAATGCTGCAAAGGGCACTGCAGTCAGTGGAGGCCGGGCATATTGGCAATTACGACAGTTGCTTGTCTTACTCTCGTGTCAAGGGTACATGGAGACCGCTTCAGGGAGCCAGCCCGTATAATGGAACTGAAGGCACAATAAGTGAGGCAGAGGAACTCAAGGTAGAGGTCAATGTCAGCAGAGACAAGCTGAACAGCACCTTACGGGCTATAAGAACTGTCCATCCCTATGAAGCCCCCGTCATAAATGTCATCCCACTATGTGCGACTAGGGAGGAAGCGTTGATGGAAGAAACAAAAGAAATTCAGGAGCAGCGGCGATTGCTCGGTGCCAAGTATCGCAGGGCAATACCGCAAAGTGAAGAAGTGTGGCATCACTTCAAAGGAAAAGAGTATAAAGTCTTGGCGTGTCCTGTCATGCACACAGAGTCGCAGGAGATTTACTGCGTGTATCAGGCACTTTATGGCAGCTATGGTATATACTGTCGGCCACTGGATATGTTCATGAGCGAGGTTGACCACGAGAAATACCCGCAAGCAGGGCAGAAATATCGGTTTGAGAAAAAATGACTGTACCATGATTGTAGGCGGTACTTCATTGGCTGTGTATCCAGCGGCAGGGCTATTGGATTATTTTCGGGGCGATAATCTGGTGATTATCAATAAAACTGCTACCAAGGCAGATATGAGTGCTAATCTGGTCATTCGGGAACCAATAGGCAAGGTGCTGAGTGCAGCGGTTAGGAAAAACGGAGGTGCGGTATGACCATAATCAGAACTGAGTTAGGAGACATTACAGCAAAGCATTATGCCGATGCCATTGTCAATGCCGCCAATGAGAGCCTGCTTGGCGGCGGTGGCGTAGATGGAGCAATACATCGAGCCGCAGGGCCGGAACTTTTAGCAGAGTGCCAGACGCTTGGTGGCTGCAAGACGGGGCAGGCTAAAATCACAAAAGCATACAGACTCCCCTGCAATCATATCATCCATACTGTGGGGCCGGTATGGCATGGCGGAAAACACGGTGAAGCAGAACTACTGGCTGGCTGCTATCGTCACTCACTGGAGCTGGCCATAGAGAGAGGCATCCGCAGCGTGGCTTTTCCATCAATATCGACGGGGGTGTACGCCTATCCCGTGCAACAGGCAGCGGAGATTGCCATTGGGGCGGTCAGAGAAGTCGTAAAGGAGTGCCCTAAGGCATTTGACGAAATCCTGTGGGTATTGTTCGATGAGCGGACAAAGCTGGTGTATGATGGAGCATTACAGAAATGCTGACCTCAAAACAAATTTATGACAGACTCATAACCGCCTATGGCCAGCCGGATTGGTGGCCCGGTACCCCTTACGCCATCATGGTTATGGCTATACTGGTGCAGAATACTGCTTGGAGCAATGTGGAAAATACGGTGACTGAGATTGGGGAGCGGCTGACACCAAAGTATATCAACAGCTTGACGGAGGAAGAATAGGGTAGCAGATGGCACGGGCAAAGTCCCGTGCCAATTTTCTTGTCTTAACTTCTTATTTTATGGTAAAATGATTGTTATGTGATTAACAAGATTAATGGAGTGTATGTTTTTGAGACGAAGAATCGCCTGTAAAGCAGTCACAGCATTCATGCTGGGAGCTGCTGGTTTTATGATAAATTTGCCGCAGAGTCCGTCTGCTTTTGCCGAGGTGCAGGATAAGGTCTACGTTCAGCCAGAGCGGCCGAATATTCCGGGACTTGTGGTAAGTCCTGCCGACCCATTGCAAAAGCTGACGGCCCGTTCTGCCATTGTGATGGACACGGTGACGGGACAGATTCTCTACGAGCGGGATATTGATGCCCGCCGTTATCCTGCCAGCACCACAAAGATGATGACGCTGATTGTGGCCTTGGAGCATGGCAAGCTGGACGATATCGTTACCGTCAGCAAGAATGCCGAAGGGGTGGAAGGTTCCACGCTCTGGCTGGTGCAGGGGGATAAGATTCCTCTGGGCGAGCTTTTGACCGGCATGATGATGCATTCCGGCAATGATGCCACCGTGGCGGTAGCCGAACATATCGCAGGCTCTGTGCCCGCCTTTGTGCGCATGATGAATGACAAGGCCGAGGAACTTGGGGCTAACAGCACCCATTTCATGAACCCCAACGGCCTGCCGGATGAAAAGCATTACACCACGGCTTATGATTTGGCAAAAATCGCTGCTTATGGCTACAGCCTGCCTCATTTCGAGGAAATCGTGGGCAAGCAGGAAGCGCTCTATGACTGGGTAAAAGACCCGGCCAAGAAACTGCGCAACGAAAATCAGATGCTCTGGCTCTATCGCGGGGCCAATGGCGTCAAGACGGGCTACACGGATGCGGCAGGCCGCTGTCTTGTATCTGCCGCCCGCCGGGACGGTATGCAGCTCGTAGCGGTGGTGCTGGACAGCTACTATATGTGGAACGATTCCATTGCCTTGCTCGACTACGGCTTCCAGAATGCCCATCCCAAGACTTTGGTC
Source organism: Pseudoselenomonas ruminantium (assembly GCA_015058625.1). GTDB lineage: Bacteria > Bacillota > Negativicutes > Selenomonadales > Selenomonadaceae > Selenomonas_A > Selenomonas_A ruminantium_N. Next base: position 145,411 of record SVCA01000004.1, read on the forward strand.
AAGAAGGGCGAAGTGGTGGCCAAAGTAGATGTGGCCGATGGCAACCATGATGAATTGGAACTTGTCGCCGCTGAATCCTTGGTCGCCGTGGAAAAGACCGGCGAAACGGCCAAGGTGGAGCGCAAGGTGGAAGTACCGCGTGAAGTTGCCGCTCCGATTAAAAAGGGCGATGTCATCGGCAAGGTAGTTTGCTATTATGATGGCAAAGCCCAGGGTTCCATCTATCTTTTGGCCGCTCAGGATGTGGAATATTATTCCTTCTGGGACAATCTCTTAAAAACGCTGCGTGATTTCTGGAAAGGACTGTTCTGATGGAAGAACGCTTGCAAAAAATTATCGCCAAAGCGGGAATTGCTTCCCGGCGGGCGGCAGAGGGGCTAATCCTTGCAGGACGGGTCACCGTTGACGGCAAGACCATCACTGAGTTAGGCGGTAAGTACGACAGCAGCCGCCAGCGCATCTGTGTGGACGGCAAGCCTTTGACCTTTGCTGAGGAAAAAGTCTACTTCCTGCTCAATAAGCCCAAAGGCTATCTTTCCACGGCCAAGGACGAGCGCGGGCGGCGCACGGTGCTGGACTTATTGCCCGAGGTCAAAGAGCGGGTTTATCCCTTAGGGCGTCTGGACAACAACACCGAAGGGCTGCTCCTGATTTCCAATGACGGCAATCTGATGAACGGCCTGCTGCATCCCCGCTACAAGGTCAATAAGACATACATTGCCAGAGTCGCGCCCATTCCCACAGAAAGTGCTTTGGACAAATTACGCCAGGGCATTAAGCTCGAAGACGGGCTCACGGCTCCGGCTGTAGTAAAGCGATTGGACACCGCCGAAGATGAAGCCAAGGTGGAAATCACCATCCATGAGGGCCGCAACCGACAGGTACGCCGAATGTTTGCCGCAATCGGCTCTGATGTGCGAGCTTTGAAGCGGGTCAAATTCGCCTCTCTTACCTTAGCAGGAGTCAAGCGCGGCCACTATCGGCCTTTGACCGATGCCGAAGTAGCAGAACTCTATCGTATAGCAGGTTTAGAACAATCATGAAAAAAATCATTGTAATCGGTGCCGGCCCCGCAGGCATGATGGCAGCCATCAAGGCGGCGGAGAACGGCGCTGATGTTACCATACTCGAAAAAATGAAGCGCCCCGGCAAGAAGATGCTGATTACCGGCAAGGGCCGCTGCAATATCACCAATGCCGCCACCGTGCCCGAAATCATCAAGAATATTCACGGCAATGGCAAATTCCTCAACAGCTCCATGCGAGCCTATGACAATGAGGATGTTATCTACTTCTTCGAATCACAGGGCGTACCGACCAAGGTAGAACGCGGCCAGCGGGTTTTTCCCGTCAGCGACAAGGCCCAGGATGTCGTGGATGCCATGGTGCATAAGCTCCATGAACTAGACGTAAAAATCGAAACCGACAGCCCGGTCAGCGAGATTCTCGCTCAGGATGGGGAAATAAAGGCCGTGAAATTGCAGAGTGGTGCCAGCTTCAAAGCCGATGCCGTAATCCTCTGCACCGGTGGGGCATCTTACCCCGGCACCGGCTCCACAGGGGACGGCTATAAGATGGCGCAGAAGCTTGGCCATACGCTGGTGGATATCCGCCCGTCCTTGGTACCGCTGGAAACAGAGGAGGACTGGGTAAAATCCGTACAGGGCCTTTCCCTGCGCAATGTAAAGGCCACACTCTTAGTAGACGGTGAGAAAAAGACGGATATGTTCGGGGAAATGATGTTTACCCATTTCGGCGTGACCGGCCCCATCATCCTGTCCCTAAGCCGGGCGGCTACCGAGGCACTAGTCAATGATTCCTTTGTGGAACTGGAGCTCAACCTGAAGCCTGCATTAACTGAAGATGTGTTAGATGCCCGCCTGCAGCGGGATTTTACCAAGTATCAGCGCAAGCAGCTGGGTAATGCCATGGTGGATTTACTGCCGCATAAGCTCATTGAGCCGGTACTCGATGCTGCTTTCCTCGAAATGGATAAGCCTGTGCATCAGATAACAGTGGAAGAACGCCACCGTTTAGGGCATACCTTGCAACACCTGCCCTTAACCATAACGAAAGCAAGACCGATTGCCGAAGCCATTGTGACGGCAGGCGGGATTTCCGTCAAGGAAATCAATCCCAAGACCATGGAATCAAAACTCGTCAAAGGCTTGTACTTTGCCGGCGAAGTGGTGGATGTGGACGCCTATACCGGCGGCTACAACCTGCAGGCGGCCTTTTCCATGGGCGCAGCCGCTGGCAACTGGAGTGTGTGGAACGATTAATCATATATACCTATAAAACAAAGGGGTTGTCTGAATGGAAAAAATCCAGATTGAAAAAGCCCGTCAGGGCCTGCAAGGCGAAATCGTAATACCCGGTGACAAGTCCATTTCCCATCGCAGTGTCATGTTCTCTGCCCTTGGGGATACGCCGGTGCGCATCAAGAACTTCCTGCACGCACAGGACTGCATGTCCACGGCAGCCTGCATGGAAGCGCTCGGCGCAAAAGTCGAATTCATCAGCGACACGGAGCTTATCGTCACGGGTAACGGCCTGCATGGCCTCAAGGAACCGGCAACCATTCTGGATGCGGGCAACTCCGGCACAACCCTGCGCCTCTTGATGGGTATTTTGGCCGCCCAGCCCTTTCTTTCCACCTTTACGGGGGATGCTTCCCTGCACAAGCGCCCCATGGGCCGGGTAATCAAGCCGCTTTCAAAAATGGGCGCGCAGATTTACGGCCGCGAAAACAATGCGAAACTGCCCATCACCGTAGTACCTGCCCAGGAAAAACTGCACGGCATGCACTACGACAGCCCCGTTGCCAGTGCGCAGGTAAAATCGGCTATTTTGCTGGCTGGCATGTTTGCCAAGGGCGAAACGACGGTCAAGGAACCCTTTGTATCCCGTGACCATACGGAACAGATGCTCGCGGCCTTCGGCGTACAGCTCAAGCGCGAAGGCACAGCTGTAACCATCCAGCCCGTAGAAAAGTTCACGGCCCCGCAGGAAATCGAAGTGCCTGGCGATATCAGTTCTGCCGCCTATTGGCTCGTAGCTGGCAGCATCGTGCCCGGCAGCAAACTGCTCTTAAAGAACGTGGGCATCAATCCCACCCGCACAGGCATTCTCGATGTACTCAAGGACATGGGCGCCAAGATTACCCTGCAGAATGAACGCACAAGCGGTGGGGAAGCCGCAGCGGATATGCTGGTGGAATACAGCGCCCTCAAGGGCGTGACTTTCGGCGCTGAAATCATGCCGCGCTTGATTGACGAAATCCCCATTATCGCCGTGGCAGCCCTTTGTGCCCAAGGCGATACCGTGATTACCGGAGCAGGCGAGCTGCGCGTCAAGGAAACCGACCGCCTGATGGCCATTGCCAAGGAATTCAACAAGCTGGCGCCCGGCGCTGTAGAAGAACGCGAGGACGGCCTTGTGATTCATGGCGGTGCCAAATTGCAGCAGGCCACGGCCTTTTCCTATGACGACCACCGCATTGCCATGTCGCTGGCCATCCTCGGCACCGTGGGCGCTGGCGTGGAAATTGAAAATCCCCAGTGCGTCAATATCTCGTATCCCGAATTTTATCAGACTTTGGAGGAAATACAGTAATGAAAAACTTAGTAGTAGCAATCGACGGCCCTGCCGGAGCAGGCAAAAGCACCGTGGCACAGTTAGCTGCCAAGAAACTTGGCTATACCTATATCGACACCGGTGCCATGTACCGCGCTGTAGCCTGGAAAACCCTGCAGCAGAAGAAGGACGTCACCGACGAGCTGATTCTCGAAGTGGTCAAGGATATTGATGTAGACCTGCAGTACAAGGACGGCAAAACCACCGTTGCCGTTGACGGTACGGATGTAACGGGCGAAATCCGCACGCCGGAAGTCAGCGCCATCGTGTCCCAGGTCGCTGCCCTCGGCCCTGTCCGCGAAAAGATGGTAGACCTGCAGCGCAAGATGGGTGAGCGGGGCAGCGTGCTCATGGATGGCCGTGATATCGCCACCAACGTCCTGCCCAATGCAGATGTCAAGATTTTCCTGACTGCCTCCATTGAAGAACGCGCCCGCCGCCGCCACAAAGAGCTCACGGAAAAAGGCTATACCATCGACATGGAACAGATGAAAGCCGATATCGCCGCTCGCGACAAAGCCGACAGCGAACGGGAAATCAGCCCGCTGGTACAGGCAGAAGATGCCACGCTGCTCGACACCACGGGCCTGTCCATTGACGAAGTGGTAGAGCGCATCCTCTCCATGTGCAAATAAGAGGTGCATCATGTTATATAGTCTGTTACAGCTGATTTTCAGCATTTTCTTCAAACTCTTTTTCCGCGCCGAAATCTACGGCCGGGAGAATATGCCCAAAGACGGCGCCGTGATTCTGGCTGCCAACCACATGAGCAACTGGGATCCGCCGCTTGTGGCCACCTTCCTGCACCGTCCGGTGAGCTATATGGCCAAGATTGAACTCTTCAAGAATCCCATCTTTGGCCGGGCCATTACCGCCTGCCATGCCTTCCCCGTAAAGCGGGGAGCTGCTGACCGTGGCGCCATCAAAGCCGCCATGCAGGTACTCAAAGAGGGCCGCTGTCTGGGCCTGTTCCCAGAAGGCACCCGCAGCCGTACCGGGAAACTCGGCAAAGCCGAAGCCGGTGTCGGCCTTATCGCCGCCATGAGCAAAGCCCCGATTGTACCGGCTGCCATCATCGGCACCGATAAGATTTTTGCAGGTGGGGAACATTTCCCGAAACTCAAGGTTATCTACGGCGAACCCATGAAATTTGAAGGCGACCATAAGGACAAAGAAGCGCTGGAAGCATTTTCCCAGAGCATTATGGATAAAATCGCCGCCATGAAAGCTGAATATCAGGATTAACGAATATGAGGTGAGACACATGATTTTGCAGGTTACCGTCACGGAATATCTTCCCACCAATGTTTACTTCTACATTGACGAGGAAAGCAAGCATGGCTTCATTATCGACCCGGGTGCCGAAGCCGATAAGCTCAAAAAAGTTGCGGAAGATAGGGGCTTTGTCATTGAAAAAATCCTGCTGACCCACGGCCACTTCGACCATATCGCTGCAGTAAACGAATTGCAGGCAGCCTGGGGCGCCGAGGTCATTATGCAGGAGAACGGCAAGAACTACGCAGAAAATCCCGACTGGAATCTTTCGAGCCAGCTGCGGAAGGAAATCATACTCCATGATGTCACGTACCTGCCTCACAACGCGGTAATCACCTTAAAGGACAATCCTGACCACAAGCTGCAGCTCATCCATTGTCCCGGCCATACCTCCGACGGCTGTGCCTTCTATAGCGAAAAGGACGGCATCGCCTTTGTAGGGGATTGTGTCTTCCGCGAAAGCTACGGCCGCACCGATTTGCCCGGCGGGGATGAAGAAACCCTGCTGCGCCATATCACGGACCGCCTGCTGACCCTGCCGCCGGAAACCATCCTGCTGAGCGCTCACTCGGAAGAAACCACCGTGGAGCATGAACGCAAGATGCCCTGGTACGCCGGGCGCCTCAAATAAAGAAAAAATGACATCTGACTTGTCAAAATGACCGGTCAGATGTCATTTTTATTTCGCCTGCTTGGCCTGCAGGGCGGCAATCTTACGCCGCAGTTCGATTTCATTTAGGGCCATGAGAAACTCAATGCCATAGATGATAAAGCTGACAATAAACTTAAACCACACGAACAAGGCAAAGAGCCCAAAGAGGGAACCATAGGCAATGCCCATGCTCGGAATGAGGGTCATGAACCAGCCGTAAATCCCCGTAACCGCCAGCCACAAGCAAGTGACCAGCAGAGCCGTGATTAAGGCCTGCCGGAAAGGCGGCGTGTAGGAGTGGGGGGCAAAGATATAGAAGAAGGTCAGCCACACCACGAGCACCACAAACGGCAGGAAAACTCGCAGGAAATTCCACAGCCAGAGGAAAAAGGCGGGGAAGTGGCTGCTTTCATTCAGATAATACACCAGCGAATTGCCAAAGACCGGCAGCCCCAAAGAAAGGAAAATCACCACCATGAGGCCAAAGGTAAAGATAATGCCCTTGGCATACACCAGAACATTATGGCGGTTATCCCGCGCTATGTTTTCCGTCTGCGCATAATCCAGACTGTCCGTAGCCCGGGTCAGAATCACCAGCCCCTGCACAAAACTGTACAGAGAGAAAAGCCCCGTCACCCACATCCACAGGGAACTGCGGCTGGCCATAATGCGGGTGATGTCGCTCATCAACGGCCCCGCCATCCGCTCCGGCAGATAATGCGCGGCCACACCGTAAATGGCATCCACCTGCGCAGCCATGACAAACAGCATCAGATTGACCGTAAACACCAGAAAGGGCAGAAAGCCCAACAGGAAATAATACGTTGTTCCCGAAGCCATATCAAACCAGCTGGCAATACGATGGTAATCCGTAAAGCGCTGATAGAAGAAGTAAAGCGTCTCCCAAAGAGGCGTAAGCCGCTTCAACAGGCTCTGCACCAATTTATCCATAACTTTCTCCTTGCCGATATCCATCATTTCCTATAAGTATTCGTCCTTCACCGCGCATTTTCCTATTTACACCCAAGGGAATATCCTGTATATTAAGAGCGGGATAAGTTTTAATCAATGAAAAGATGGAGAGGAAGAGTGAGCGCTTGATATCACTTAACAATGTTCACCATGCCATGCAGGCCTACCACGGGCCCATTAAGCAGCCGTCCTACAAAGAGGACGAGATTGAAGCCCTGAAGGCTCAGAAAAGCAAATTCGAGGACCAGATTACCGATTTGCAGGGCGATAACAACGAAGACAACCAGACAAAGCTGAGCAGCGTGCAAAATGACCTGGCCAGCGTCGAGGACAAGCTGGAGGATTTGAAACCCATTTCTACAGTAAACCCCTCTGAACCGGCTCCGCCGCCCAAAGAAGTTCCCAGCGATGAGGAAATGAACCGCCGCTTTGGCGCCGCCTATTCGGTGGAACTGAGCCATATCAAAACCTCCCGCATGGCAGAGGAATAATAAACGATAGGGAGTGGTTTCTCATGATAGATGGAAAGCAAAAAGCATTAGCACTGGCGGCCCACATCGGCTACCTGTTCTTCGGTGTCGGTTATGTACTGGTGCCGCTGGGATTGTATTTGATTTACGATAAGCATGACGATTTTATCGCTGGACACGCCAAGCAGGCATTGCTGGCCCAGGCAATTTTCGGCGTGATTAGTGCCATTGTCGCAGTGCTTACCATGCTGCTGGTCGGAGTGCTCCTCTGGCCGATAGTATTCCTGCTCGGCATCGTATGGTTCTGCTGCTCCATAATCGCCTGCTTCAAGGTGATTAACGAAAAGGAATACCACTATCCCTTGCTTGGAAAGTTTTAACACGTTGTACAAAATAAAAATACCTGACAAGTCAATTGATTTGTTAGGTATTTTTATTTTGCAACTATATTTGGTTGCTAAAAATCATCAGAAATGATATACTTCATGTAAGGAGATAATATTTCATGGGAAAGAAAGATAAACTATTAGCACGCTTAAAATCCAAGCCAAAAGACTTCACATTTGCAGAAACAGAAGCTTTGCTGGAATACTTAGGTTATGTACGAAATGACAAGGGAAAAACTAGCGGTTCACGTATTGCATTCAAAAATCCACAACATCGAACAATCATGCTGCACAAACCGCATCCACGCAAAGAGTTGTTAGAATATCAGGTAAAAGAATTGATTTCTACATTAAAAGAGGAGGGCTTACTGTGAATAATACTATGCGCTATAAGGGGTATGTGGGTTCTGTTGAGTTCTCAGAAAATGATGCTGTTTTTTATGGCAAGGTATTGGGCATACGCTCCTTAATCTCTTACGAAGGTGCAAATGCAACTGAACTAATTGCTGATTTTCACGGAGCAGTTGATGATTATTTAGCAATGTGCAAGGAAGATGGCGTAGCACCTGAAACAGCGTATAAAGGCAGTTTCAATGTCCGCATCACACCGCAACTTCATGAAAAACTGGCTATTTGTGCTCAAAATCAGGGAATTAGTCTTAATAAACTAATAGAAAAAGCATTACAGGCTTATCATCCAATAAAGGCTATCTAACCAACGCGTAATCCACTGTCCATAGCGTTGGCTAGAATCATAACCAAAATAAAATCCCTTTTACAATCACGGGTAAAGAGGAAAGTGAATTTTTGAAAACAATTCATGAAGTTGAAGCTGGCAAAGGGTTTAGCAAGGGATACACCCCTAAAAATGAACTATATAGGGACTTAGAAATATGATTTTTGCTGTACAGTATTCCAATATTTAATAGGTGTTATGAGTGCCATACCCTGACCAGATTAGCTATTATTTTATAAAATAGAACACCACACGATTTATTTTAAATGCCTCAAAATCATAAACAAGTAAATATTATCTATCTTAGAGAAGTTGAGAAGTTGACAAATCAAAAATTGACCAATCAATTTCTCTTTTTAGTATCTTTAGCAGGAAATCACAGCGTAAATGCAGAAAAGAACACATAAAAGAATCTTCTTATTAATTACTCGATATGAATGTTCACGGATTCGGATATTGTTTTAGAACCTATGGGACGTCGCAGGTAACGGCATTAGAGATAGACTAACAAATTATTGGGAGGAGATATAATGGAAATGTATCCACGTGGTTCCGAATGGCGAAGATGGGATTTGCATATGCATACGCCAGGAACGCAGAAGAATGATTGCTTTGAAGGAAAAAGCCAAAATGAAAAATGGGACAAATTTTATACTACCATAGACGAGTATATAGGATTTACACCTGATGCAGATAAAGATATTGTCGCCATTGGCATAACTGACTATCTGTCGATAGATAATTATTTAAAGGTAAGAAATGATAATAGACTAAACCGCAACATAAAACTTGTATTACCAAATGTGGAATTGAGAATGATACCACTAGCAAAGAATGCACCTATAAATATTCATTGTATTTTTAACCCAGATATTGTTGACGAGTTGGAAGATCGTTTTTTCGGGAATTTAGAATTCAATTATGCAGAGCGGAAATATTCAGCAACTCATTCTGAGCTTATAAGATTAGGCAGGGTTATATCTGACAACAATAACATTAGCGACTCTGATGCATATAGGTTTGGCCTGTCGCAGTTTATTGTCGATATCCCTACATTAAAAAATTTGTTCAACAAAGATAAGCATCTTAGAGAGAACACAATAATTGTGGTTTCAAATAGTACCAATGATGGAGTAAGCGGTGTTACGAAGCACGCTGATTTTTTTACGCACAATGGGATATTACAAACTGAAGCAACTAGAAGAGAGATATATCATATTTCAGATTTAATTTTTTCAGCTAATGAGTCTGATAGAAAGTATTTTCTTGGTCTGGCAACAGATGATGTAGAGACGGTAATAAAAAAATGTGGCTCTCTAAAAGGTTGTATACATGGGTGTGACGCTCATAAAAATGCAGACATATTTGAACCAAGGGAGAAAAGATATTGTTGGATAAAAGCAGATCCAACTTTTAATGGATTAAAGCAAATTATTTATGAGCCAGAAACGAGGGTGTGTATAAGTGCTGTAAAACCCGAAGAAAAACCCGCGTATCAAGTAATTAAATCCATTAGAATTGGCGATAAGAAAGTACAAGATGAAGAAATATTATTCAATGATAAATTGACATGTATTATTGGTGGAAAGTCTACTGGAAAATCACTGCTTCTTCATAATCTGGCTTTTGCAATAGATCCTGCTCAAGTAAGCGAGAAGGCAAATATTACAATGCAGAAAAATGATGGAAGGCAACTAGAAGATGTTGTCGTTACATGGAATGATGGAACAAACACAAGGGATGAAGGGGCAAACGAAAGGAAAATAGTCTATATTCCTCAAACATATCTAAATCGACTTAGCGATGAAAATGAAGAACTTACCGAAATAGATGCGATAATAAAAGATGTAGTCTTAATAGCCCCTGAAGCGAAGCATGCGGATATAAAAATGCAAGAGTCGTTAAAAAATCAGAAGTCCAAAGTAGAAAAACTAATATATGAAGTGGTAAATGCATACGAGACCATTAAGAAAAAAAAGGAAGCGGAAGCGGAAATTGGATCAAAATCTGGAATAGAGAAAGAACTGAAAAAATTGAATACGCAAAAAAAGAAGCAATCAAAGGATGGAACTATAAGTGATGAAGAAATAGTAAATTATAACAGTGCTGTTTCCGAGTTTAAAAAACGAGAAACGTTGATATCAGTGCTCACTAGCGACATAGAGTACATAAAGTCATTAGACAATGTCGTTGTTAGGGCATCGATTTCTCACCGGTTAGAAGACGAAAATTTGCGCTTATTTGATAATTTAGTTAAAGATGTACTCATTGATGCTAAGAATTCTTGGATAGAGAAGCAAGCAAAGTTTATAGATAAAACAGAAAAACGTATTTCTACTCTTAAACAGGAAAAGGAACTATTTAATAAAACTATCGCATTATTAAAGCCTAGGATAGATGAAAACGAATCTATAAAAAAAATATCCGAAGCTATCCAAGCTGAAAATGAAAAATTGGCCAAAGTTAATGCTTATGAAAAAGAAATTGAGAAGTTGCAGAATAATTGCTCTTTCAGTATTGAAAACCTATTAAGCGAATTTTTTACATATCATAGTATCCATGAACAGTATGAAGATACGATAAATAAAAAGCTCAGTCTAAATAAAGATGGTCTCACTTTTTCCGTAGAAACTCCTTTTAGAATGGATTCTTTTATCCAAACAATAGAAAATATAATTGATAACCGCTCTTTAAAATCCAATCGTGAATTGATTGATGTCAATAATGTTACGGCAGAGTGGATTACAAAAGAAAACATGAAGATATTTGTGGAGGCATGTTTAGATAGCAGATTAAAATTCACCAAAAAGAAGTCTAAGGAAAGCGCTTTACGAGATATTCTTGCTGATTGGAACAATACAACATACAGAGTGAGTATGGATGGAGATTCCATAGATGATATGTCTCCTGGGAAAAAGGCTTTAGTTCTTCTTAAGCTTCTTATAAATTTAGCTGAGAGTCGATGTCCTATTCTTATTGATCAACCAGAAGATGATCTTGACAACCGATCGGTATTCGAAGAACTGATACCGTTTATTAAGACAAAAAAACTTCAAAGGCAAATAATTATTGTTACTCATAATGCAAATGTTGTATTGGGTGGAGATGCAGAGGAAATAATTGTTGCTAATCAAAATGGAATAAACACTCCTAATAAATCATCAAAATTTGAATATAGATCTGGGGCAATAGAGGAAGATAGAGCAATAGATGATAGCTGCACCCTTAATGCTCGTGGAATTCAACAGCATATTTGCGACATTCTCGAGGGAGGAGAAAAGGCTTTTGATCTACGAAAACATAAGTATCAAATATGATGGAGAAACCTCTTGAATAATTCTTGCTTCCATTTGAATAATCAACAGAACAATCTTGGTCTTGAATTCAGCTGTGTACGTTTTTGGTGCATGATGACAACTTCCAATTTTTGTTGCTTATAATATATAATTTACTTTTATCGAACAATAATATATAGATAGTTTAATTTTAGATTTATAGAAGGTGGAAAATCATGAATAAATTGTTAGTATATGTACTTATTTGTGTTTTTTCTTTTACAGCATCAGCATTTGCTGCAGAAAAAACAATAAACGTTACGGGTATGTATATTGCTGGAGCATCTGAATCTCTTAACAGTGCAAAACAACATGCATTGGAAGATGCCATGAGATTAGCTACAGAACAAGCTGGTGTGCTTGTGTCATCGTACTCGAAGACACAAAATATGGTTTTAACTGATGATGAAGTTACTACTGTTGCTTCAAAAATTATAAAAGTTAATAAAAAAAATTATAGTGTTAATTTACTCTCTGATTCTGAGATAGAAGTAAAAGCTTATATTGAAGCAATTATAAATACGGATAACCTTAATGAAGATATAGTTAATTTGAAAAAAGAAAATAAATTATTAAAGGAACAGAACTATGATTTGAAAAATATATCTTCTCAAAAAGAGAAATTAAAAAACAAAATATGGCTTATGTATCGAGACGAAAGAAGGAAAAAGTACATTGGTAATCCTAATATACTTTGGAGAAACAGTTTAAATTCTTTTATTATAAGAATGAATAAAAATATTTATTCATCTGATACTGGTGCTTTACCTAATATTGCAGAACATTATTATAAAGAAATACATCCGAATGTTGATAAAAATATTGTTATGCTTACCATATTTGAAGGAGAATATGAACTTATGGCAGGTTTTGAACCGCCTGCATATGGTAGTTTCAAACGTGCATACAATTTGATAAAAAAACATAATATAAATGATTTAGATGCTGACCTTTATAATGATTTAAAAGAGTATTGTATAATAATGAGTGCTTATATTAAAGAATATTATCCCGACCGCTATGGTAAAGATGTGAATTTTGAATTTGAATAATAAAAAGACACATACTACTTATATTCCTTATCAAGAATGTGATGAGGATAAACATAAAAATGAACTATTTATTCTAAGAAAGGAATCACTTGAACGATTAGTCATTATGATTTCATGAGTTTTAGCTACTCGTAAAAAAATCATCCGCATCATTATTATTTGATGCGGATGATTTTTTATGTCATCTAGGGCGCCATAACTTCTTTTTGAAAAGTCATGAATAATATATGAATACTCACATTTTTGTGTTCTAGAAAACAGTCTCTTAGAATCGTTTATAAGGCTACGCAAAGCCTTTACGCATATAAGATATTGCCTGTTGTCAAAAAATCGCTCACAGAAGCTTCTAGGCGATTCAAAGCGAATTTGGCCATTTAATCAATTTTCGGCGCTAGTTTCTCCGTATGCCGATTGGTCATACGCTCATGTACATGGGCATATCTGGCGGTCATCTTGGGGTCGGAATGGCGAAGCTGTTCCTGAACCAGGCGGATGTCTTTGGTTTCGCTGTAGAGGTTGGTGCCGCAGCTATGGCGGAGGATATGGCAGGAGTAGCCAGGATGTTTGAGGTCGCAGCCACGAAGGATGCGGTTCATGATGTCGCGGATGCTGTTGCGACTGTAGTTATGGCAATGGTCAGAAACGGTAGTTGGATAACAAAGTAAAAAACCTCCGCATCATAGAATAAAGATGCGGAGATTTTTTCATGTCATCTGAGCTACCATAACTTCTTTCGGAAAACGCATAATCGTTTTCAAATAAGCAATGGCAGTGGTATCAAGTTTTCGGCGGCCTTGTTCCCAGTTCCGTAAAGTGGCAAGAGGAATACCGTAGGCTTTAGAAAATTCCTGCTGAGACATATTAAGTTTTTCACGTATTTCTTTCGGCTTAACTGGATAAATAACTGTCTTTCGCAATCCTTCAACATGTACGCCTTTAGCATCGAGTATAGCTTCATTCAGTCCGTCAATTATACCTGCCGTAATAGGAGAAAATTTTTCGCTCATAATATTCACCTCTTATTCCTTAAAAGTATTTTTCAAAATAGAAACCAAATCTGATAATATTTTCTTTTCCTTTTCGGAAATATTAGCCTGAACATTTTTGGGATAAGCAAAGAGTAAATAAATAGGGTGCTTATCATTATAGACATAATATATGATGCGGGAACCGCCTCTTTTTCCGTGACCGCTGCTTTGCCAGCGTATTTTTCTAATGCCACCAGTCCCGGGGATAATATCTCCCTGCTGAGGATTTAAGGCGATATAGTTCTTAAATTCAATTTGCGTTGTCTCATCCCACATGGCATTGACAGCCTTTACATACGATGCAGTCTCAACGATTGTCTGTGGTATTTGTTTCGTATCCATGATTTTATTATACGTCATTGGCTTACATTTATCAAGCATTAATCAATCTTCGGCGCCAATTTCTCCGTATGCCGGTTGGTCATACGCTCATGTACATGGGCGTATCTGGCGGTCATCTTGGGGTCGGAATGGCGAAGCTGTTCCTGAACCAGACGGATGTCTTTTGTTTCGCTGTAGAGGTTGGTGCCGCAGCTATGGCGGAGGATATGGCAGGAGTAGCCGGGATGTTTGAGGTCGCAGCCGCGGAGGATGCGGTTCATGATGTCGCGGATGCCGTTACGGCTGATGCGGCCGTAGTTGTGACGATGGTCGGAAATAATGGTGGGGGTGAGAGTGCCATCTTTGGTGGGGCGGGGACGGGCTGCCAAATAGCGTTCCAGAACGGTGAATGTGGCATCGCAGGGGTAAACCATTCCCCCATGGCCTTTACCACGGACGTTGATGGAGCGGTATTCCCAGTTGATATCTTCATCGCAGAGGCGATGGACTTCGACGTTGCGGAAACCTTCCACGCCCATAAGGTAAATCATCAGCGTATCACGGTAACGAATAAACTCGTTGTCCTCATTAATGTGTTTGACATAGTCACACATTTTTTGAATCTGATCAGAGGAGTAAAAACGGAATTGTTCGTCCCAGCTGATTTTTTTTTCGGATTTGATATCGTCGCAGGGATTGGCCTTGATGAGGTCCATTTTGCAAGCAGTATGGAAAAAGGCCCGGACAGCAGCCAGTTTGATGGCAATGGTATTTTCGGAATAGTTCTGGCTAAAGAGGTATTCCATATAGACGCGCATCTGGTAGTCCTGGATATCCAAGGGATGCCGCTGATTGGCAAAGCACCATTTGATAAAGGCATTGATATGGATGCAGTAATCCCTCATGGTATCCTGGGTCGGTCGGCCGCTGGCAATATAACGTGGCAGGAACTGCCAGTAGTAAGCCACAAAAAAATCCGGCGTGATGGCGGTCATGTCCAAATTATTTTTAACGGTCAAATTTGTTTCCTTAAAATCTTCGGGGATTGTCAGTTTATTATCAGCCATAAATACTCCTCTCCAGTTATCCACATCTAACTGTGTGTAATTTCCATTAACCACAGTTAGATAGATTTTAGAAAAGGCAGAGGGATTTTCCCCTACCTTCTCCTTATTTTGACACGTCAGATTTGACTTGTCAAATTTTTATTTTACAGCAAAACTTTGTGGCTGACATTTATGCGCCCCTTGTCGTCAATCTCAACGACTTTGACTTCAAGCTGGTCGCCAACCTGCACAACATCTTCCACATTTTCAACGCGGCGTTTCGCCAGCTGGGAGATATGGCACAGACCTTCTTTGCCAGGCAGCAGTTCTACGAAAGCGCCGAACTTCATCAAGCGCGTAACCTTACCGGTATAAACTTCGCCGACTTCAACTTCACGCACGATGTCTTCAATCATCTGGCGGGCTTTCTTCATGCCCTCTGCATCTGCGGAGAAAATGAAAATGTTGCCGTCTTCATGAATGTCAATCTGTACGCCCGTTGCATCGATGATGCCCTTGACCACTTTGCCGCCCGTACCGATAACGTCGCGAATCTTATCGACCTTGATGGTGATGGTTTCCACACGCGGTGCATACGGAGACAGGTCATCATTCGGCTTAGCAATGCAAGCCAGCATCTTGTCCAGGATGAACGCACGGCCACGTTTTGCCTGCTGCAATGCCGAGGACAGGATGTTACGGTCAATGCCGTCTACCTTAATATCCATCTGAATAGCCGTTACGCCTTTTTCCGTACCAGCTACCTTGAAGTCCATGTCACCCAAGGCATCTTCCATGCCCTGAATATCGGTCAGGATGGTATAAGCATCCCCTTCTTTTACCAGACCCATAGCTACGCCGGAAACCGGACGCTTGATGGGAACACCAGCCTGCATCAGGGACAGCGTGCTGCCGCAGACAGAACCCATGGAGCTGGAGCCGTTGGATTCAAGGATTTCCGATACGAGACGAATCGTATACGGGAATTCATCCGTGGACGGAATTACCGGCACCAGAGCGCGTTCTGCCAGAGCGCCATGACCGATTTCGCGGCGTCCCGGGCTGCGGATGGGTTTTGCTTCGCCGACGGAATAGCCGGGGAAGTTATAATGATGGATATAATGTTTCGTGGTTTCGGGGCCAAGGCCATCGATAATCTGCTCGTCGCTCAGGGGTCCCAGGGTTGTAACCGTCATAACCTGCGTCTGGCCACGGGTAAAGAGTCCGGAACCATGTGCACGCGGCAACAGTCCTACTTCGCAGCTTACCGGACGTACTTCTTCGAGGCCACGGCCGTCCGGACGAATCTTTTCATGAGTAATCATATGGCGCACGATTTCTTTTTCCAAATCATGCAGCGCCATAGCGATTTCCTTGTCCATTTCCGGATAATCTACGAGGAAGTGTTCCATGGTATCGGCATTGATTTCGGCGATATGCGCGTCGCGGTCGAGCTTATCCGGGTTGCGGGTAGCTTCATCCAGACGGTCTTTGGCATATTCGCGGATGCCGGCTTCCAGTTCTTCCGGCACCTTGAACAGCTTGGATTCACGTTTTTCCTTACCGCAGGCCTGCTGAATTTCTTCCTGAAACGCTACAATGCGCTGGATTTCCTGATGACCATAGAGGATGGCATCGAGGATAACATCTTCCGGCAGTTCGTTGGCACCAGCCTCCACCATCATCACGGCATCTTTCGAGCCGGCAACGGTGAGGTTCAGGGTGCTGACTTTGCGCTGTTCTTCCGTGGGATTGATGACGAATTCATCATTTACACGGCCTACGCGCACACCGGCAATCGGGCCCATAAAGGGAATATCGGAAATGCAGAGTGCTGCAGAGGCACCAATCATGGCTGCCAGTTCCGGTGCATTGTCCTGTTCTACGGACATAACCGTAGCGACAATCTGCACGTCGTTGCGGTAGCCTTTCGGGAACAGCGGACGAATCGGACGGTCAATCAGACGAGCGCAAAGGATGGCGTCACTAGACGGACGGCCCTCGCGCTTAATGAAACCGCCGGGAATCTTGCCTGCAGCGTACATCTTTTCTTCATAGTCCACGGTCAGCGGGAAGAAATCCACACCTTCACGGGGTTCTGCGGATGCAGTAGCCGTAACCAGCACTACCGTATCACCATAACGAACAAAGGCAGCACCATTGGCCTGTTTTGCCAGCTTGCCGGTTTCAATCGTCAGCTTGCGGCCGCCCAGTTCCATTTCAAAACTTTGCATAATTTTCCTCCTACGTCAAACTCATACTTTATTATAGTTCGACATGTATTGTATGAATCCTGTCACCTTGCGGATAATAGATAAAGAAAAAAGCGGGAAATCTCCCGCTTTTCTAAGCAAATCTTGCTATTAGCCGATCGTAGCGCGGATGCCGAGCTTAGCGATGATGGAACGATAACGCTCGATGTCCTTCTTGTAGAGGTAGCTGAGGAGACGGCGGCGATGACCAACCATCTTCAGCAGGCCACGACGGGAATGATGGTCCTTCTTATGCTCCTTCAGATGATCCGTGAGGTACTGAATGCGAGCGGTCAGTACAGCAATCTGTACTTCCGGAGAACCCGTGTCACCTTCGTGAACGGCATACTTCTGCATGATTTCCTGTTTTGCTTCCTGAGTCAACATGTGAAAACTCCTCCTATAAAAATAAATCTTAATGTCCTACAGCTAAGATGGCGTCGGAGTACTTCGCCGTCCGGGCTGTGGATTGGTGTCAAACACCTTCGTTAGTATAGCATAGGCCGCCCGAGATGTAAAGAAAATTTATTGCAGGCCCTTACTTTGGCCAAAACTTCATAAAAACCCGCTCATCCTGCCGCATTTCCCCGGACAAATGCTGATATTTCACCAATTGGGTCATGCCCTGTACGACCCGGTAGCCGAGTTTTTTATGCGCTTTCAAGGATGCCAGATTGCTGGTCTTGGTGCGGCTCAGTAAGCCTTTGACGGGGATTTTCGTGCGCATTTCCTGTTCCATGGAAGAAAAAATCTGCCGGTGACGGTAGGCCTTGCCTACGCCGCCCTCCTCTAAAAACCAGTAATCATCCACATTCAGCCCATGGTTTGCCGCAATCTGGGCTACTTCCTCATCCTCTGCTAAAGGCACCGCCGCCAAAAAACCGGCACAGCGGTCAAGCTCACTATCCAAACAGAGGATGATGCGTCCCTTGTCCGCATACTGGGCAAAAAGCTGCTGCACCTCATCCGCCGTAAAGACTTCCTCATAAGGCGGCTGGGCAAAACATTCCATATAAATCTCATAGAGTTCGACTTTGGCGAACAACTCCGCCATTTTTTCTCCCGTTTCTACGGTTATCAATTCTAAATTATTCATAGAAAAAACCTCGCGAATCTATACTACATTACATTATTCGCGAGGTTTTGCGTTTTTCCTGTTTATAAATGTTTTTCTGCGTAATCTTTGATAAAGCCGCTGAACTGCTCATCCACATCCGTGAGCTGCTTGCCGATGCTCCAGTTCAAGGTTATCTGCACGGAAAGGTTCGGCAATAGCGGACGGCGGACAAAGATATTCTCCGTGCCCGTGACGAAGTTGGGCAGGATGGAAATGCCCATGCCGTTAGCCACGAGCTGTTTGATGGTCTTTAGCTGGGACGTACACAGGGTGATATTCGGCACAAAGCCCACCTCATTGCAGCGACGGTAGACTTCCTTATATTGATAGGTATGGGGCTGCTGCATGATGAATTTTTCTGCAGCGATATCGCCAAAGCCGATTTTTTCCTGATTCGCCAAAGGATGGGATGGCGGCAGGCAAACGCTCATGCTATCCTGCATCAAAAGCATTTCATTTTCCGCCGGAGTCCGCACCTCGCCCAGAACAATGCCAAAATCCAAATCCCCCAGAGCCAAACGGTTGCGAACCTCGTCAGAATCGCTGTATTCCTGCACATCGAGACTGATGTCCGGGAAGGAATTTTGAAACTTGGTAAAGAGGTCCGGAAAGAGATAAGCTTCCACCATAGGCGGCAGTCCGAACTGGATTTTTCCCCGGCTGTCCCCGCGATAACGCGCCATATCCTTCTTGGCAGCACTGGCCGCGCTCATGATTTTCTGGGCGTGCAGGAGAAAGGCCTGTCCCTCTGGTGTCAGATTGACCTTCTTCTGGCTGCGGTCGATAAGCACCAGCCCCAGCTCGGCTTCCAAAGCCTTGATAGCCTTGGTTACGGAAGGCTGGGACACATGCAGGGTCTCGGCGGTGCGCGTAAAGTTCTTCAAGTGACTAATGGTGCAAAAATACTCCAACTGGCGAAATTCCATATTAGGCGCCCCCATACATATATATAATCAGTTCTATGAATTGGCCTGCGCTCTATTTTCTTTGCAGGCTCATGCTCTAACTTACATTATACTATGCTTTTGGGTTATTATCCAGCCTTTTAGCTTAGCGAATGGAGATTTATGCGTGCATCGTAAAAGGTACTGCCTGCGGCCTTGTCTGTGGTACGGGCCGGAAGCAGGCGGTTGGTGTTACCGCAGGCCGTGTATTCCTGCCACCAGACGCCTTCGCTGACGACCGTTCCCGGGGCAACTCTATCGCTAAGCTTCAGGGAAAACTCGGCTGAACCATAGGTGTTTTCCGCCATGACCTTATCGCCATCGCGGAAATTTAACCGCGCCGCGTCGGCAGGATTTACCTGCAGTACCATGATGCCGCTGCGGGTTAGTTCTTCGCGTTCGTTAAAGGAGCTGTCCAAAATCCGCGGGTCAGGGGAATTTATCAGAATAAACTCTCCCCCATCGCTTGCATAGTGGGGAGGGAAATAATCCGGCAAGGCAGGGGTGATTTTGGGATTGAGAATCTCGATTTTCCCCGAGGGAGTCTTAAAGTCCAGCTTGTAGTTTTGCGGCAGGGGAAGTTCCACCGGCTCCCCGGCTTCTAATTTTGACAAGTCAACCGGCAGGGGCCAGCAGGTCTTTGTACTCGCCATAATGTGGTTGACTAAGTCTATTTCCTCCTGACAGAAGAAATCATCCGTAAGTCCCATGGCCTTGGCCAAGGCCTGAGTTACCTGCCAGTTGGATTTGCTCTCGCCTACCGGCGGGATAATCTGCCGCCCGCGCTGAATTACATACTGGCCATAGGAATAATAGATATCCTCATGCTCCAAGGAGGTAGTGGCCGGCAGAACAATATCGGCAAAGCGTGCCGTGTCCGTCATAAAGCGTTCATGGACAACGGTAAATAAATCCTCCCGCATGAGGCCAGCCATAACCTTGTTCTGGTCAGGAGCCGTGCAGGCCGGATTGGAGGAATAGACATAGAGCGCCTTGACCTGGGGCTGCAGATTCTTATCCGTCAACACCTCGCCGAGCTTAATCATATTGATATGGCGAACCCCAGCCTTCTCCATATCAGGACGGCGAATGATGTCCTTATCAAAGGCATGGCTGCCGGAAGAAGACGTCAGCATGCCGCCTCCCTTTCTGGCATACGTTCCGAGCACCGCCGGCAGACAGGTAATCAGCCTTGAAGTCATAGCGCCGTTGCCATAACGCGACTGACCGCTGCCCAAACGGATAAAGGGCGCCCTGGCATTTGCCAGTTCATGAGCAAATGCTTCTATTATATTTACACCCACACCGGTAATTTCTGCCACAGTTTCCGGCGTATAACGGGGCAAAACTTCTGCCTGCAGCTCCTGCCAGCCCTGTACGAACTGCTCGATAAAGTCTTCGTCCGCCAGCTTGTCCCGGGCGATAATATGAAGCAGTCCCAAAGCAAGGGCGCCATCTGTCCCCGGCTTTACCCGGATAAATTCATCCGCATATTGAGCCGTTTTCGTTTCGTAGGTGTCAATGCAGATGACTTTAGCGCCATTTTTCCGAGCTATATCCACATCATGCTTGAAATGAATATCCGTAGCCAGCATGCTGATGCTCCAAAGAATAATCAAGTCACTGTACTGGGCTTCCTGCGGTGCCGTGGGCAGAGTGGCCCCCATCAACGCCCGATAGCCGTAACCTTTGGCGGGCGCACAGATGGTCCGGTCTAGGCTGCTTGCCCCCAGCGCATAGAACAGAGCATGACCTGCACTGTACTGAATGGTTCCCATGGTGCCTGCATAGGAATAGGGCAAGATGGCCTCTGCCCCGTCACGGGCGATAATCTTCTGCCAGTGGGCGGCGATTTCCGCAATAGCCTCGTCCCAGCTGATGGGCTGGAATTTTCCCTCGCCCTTTTTCCCGACCCGCTTTAAGGGTGTCGTCAGGCGCTTTGCCGAATGTACCGTGCGCTCGTAATGCGCCATCTTCGGACAAAGCGTCCCGCGGGTAAAAGGATGTTCCCTATCACCTTCCACTTTCAGGGCTTTTCCCTTATCTATCGTCACCAAGAGCCCGCAACAGTCGGGGCAGTCATAAGGGCACGCTGATTTCTTTATCTCCATAGGAACACGCTCTCCTTTATCTCGTAATGCTCTTATTATACCCTTCACAATAAAATTTGGCCATAACATTTGACACATAAAGAAAAAGTGTGACCAGTCAAAATTGGACCAGCCACACTTACAAAGGTCTATTATTATTTCGCTGCCATAGCAGGAACCTCTTCCTTCTTCAAGAGTCCGCTGCCGCAGTGACGGGCTACCAGGACTGCCAAGGTCATCAAAGCAATCGCCAGCACCAGCTGCAGGCCATCCACCATCAGTGTGAAATCGCCCGTGCCAATCTTGCCGACAATGCCCACCACGCTGATAACCAATGCACTCATGGTCACCAGGAACATGAAGGTCATGGGAACATAGAGCATCCAACCCTTGCGGCCTGTGGATTTCAGGAACAGGGCCAAGGAGATGAGAACCATCGCCGACAGCAGCTGATTGCCCGCACCAAAGAGCGGCCAGATATTCATATAACCGGCCAGGCACAGGGCATAAGCCAGAACCAGCGTCAGAATCGTCGAAACGTACTTATCCATAAGCAGTTTAGCCAGGCTGCCAGCTTCTTCCCCTTCACCGGGAGCTACCAGTTCCTGCAGGGACATACGACCGATGCGGGCCACGGAGTCAATGGTCGTCATGGCCAGCGCCGAAACACACATGGTAATGATGCAGGCCGAAACCGCAGCAGGCAGGCCGAACATCTGGAAGAAACCGGCGATAGCCCCGGCAAAAATCTGGAAGGGTGTGCCCTGCGGCAGTGTGCCGTTCGATGCAGCAGCGCAGGCGATAACGAGAGCCACCACACCAAGCAAAGACTCAACGAGCATAGCACCATAGCCAACAGGCAGCATATCCTTTTCATTGGCAATGGCCTTGGAAGAAGTTCCCGAAGATACCAGACTATGGAAGCCGGAAACAGCACCGCAGGCAATCGTGATAAAGAGAATCGGGAACAAGGACTGCCCCTTAACCGTAAAGCCCACAAAGGCCGGCATGTTGATAACAGGATTGGCCACAAGAACGCCAACCACACCACCGAACACCATGCCCAACAGCAGGAAGGAACTCAAGTAGTCGCGCGGTTCCATCAAAAGCCACATAGGCAGAACCGAAGCGATAAAGCAGTAACCAAAGGTCACATAACGCCAGCCCGTGGCATCAAGATATAGCGGAAACTGCATCCCTACAGCAAACATCGCTACCACCAGAACAACTGCCACCAGGAACTTTACGAGGCCGCTGGGCTGTACCTTGCGGATAAATACACCAAAGCCCATCGCTACCACAATGTAGAGCATGGAAATCGTGGCGGCCTGCGCGCCCGGTACATTGAGGGCACCGCTTTTGGTAAAGCCGTTAAAGGTATTGGCCAGAATATCGGCAAAGGCTGCCAGTACGAGCAACGTGAACAGCCAGCAGAACAGCAGGAACAACCGGCGGCCCGTGCGGCCTACATACTGTTCAATCAACATGCCCATGCTCTTGCCCTGATTCTTGACCGAAGCGTAAAGCGCCGTGAAATCCTGCACCGCACCGAAGAAGATACCGCCAACGAGCAGCCAGAGCATCGCCGGAGCCCAGCCGAACATCGCAGCGATAATCGGCCCAGTCACAGGGCCTGCACCAGTAATGGAGGAAAACTGATGCGCAAACACTGTAAACCGCGAAGCCGGAGCAAAATCCCCGCCATCTTCGAGAGCAACCGCCGGCGTCTTGGCCGCAGGGTCAATCCCCCAGGTCTTTACCAGCCAGCGTCCATAGAGAAAATAGGCCGCCACAAACGCCACCATGGCGAACCCCACCAACATTAAACCATTCATACATAAGACCTTCTTTCTCCAAGCAAATATAATGTATTATTGCAGTTGGATAATTGTACAATGTGTATACTACCACTTTGTAAAATATGTGTCAACTTGTAAATTTACACATTTTATAAAAAGGCGCGCATTATTTCATCTTTTATTGCATATCATTACACTGAAATTATAATTTTGTCCGCCAAATAAAAACGCCACCGGAATACTCCGATGGCATTTTTACATTTATTTGCTTATCTTATTTATATTCTGCAGCCAGTTTTTTGAACAGGGGCAGGGATTTTTCGATGGTTTCCGTCTTGATGCAATAGGCGGCACGGAAGTAGCCGGGGCAGCCGAAGTCGGTGCCGGGCACGAGCAGCAGGTCATATTTCTGTGCTCGTTTGCAGAAGGCATAGTCGTCCTCTTCAAGGCACTTGGGGAAGAGATAGAACGCCCCCTGGGGTTTCACACATTCAAAGCCTGCGTCAACGAGCCCCTGATAAAGGAGCTGGCCGTTTCTCACATAGGTACTGATATCCGAAGGCATGTTGGCACAGCGGCCCACCACGAGCTGCCACAGGGAAGGCGCATTGACATGGGTCAGCACTCTGGCAGCACCGGCAATGGCACCGTAGACCTTCTCGAAGCTTGCAACGGTGTCCGGCACGACAATATAGCCGATACGCTCACCGGGCAGGGAGAAGGATTTGCTGTAGGAATAGCAGACCAATGTGTTATCGTAGTATTTCGGAATATACGGCACAGTATATCCTTCAAAGGCAATTTCCCGATAGGGTTCATCCGCGATGATAAAGATGGGATGATGGTATTCCTTTTCCTTGGCCTGCAGAATCTGCGCGAGCTTCTTGATGGTTTCCTCGGAGTATACGGCACCGCTGGGATTGTTGGGGCTGTTGACGATAACGGCTTTGGTATGGTTATTCACCAAGCGTTCAAAGGCCGCAAAGTCAATCTGCCAGTCCTCTGGCTGGGCTGGCACAACCACGAGCTTGCCGCCAACAGATTCCACGAAGGCCCGGTATTCCGGAAAGAAGGGTGCAAAGGTGATGTACTCATCCTCCGGCTGGGAGAGTGCCTTAAAGCAAATAGTAATAGAGGCCGCAGCGCCTGCCGTCATAAACAGATTTTTCTCCGTGATATGCATGCCAAAACGGCTGTTGATGCTGTCAGCCAGCGCCTTGCGCACCTGCGGATTGCCCGGAGCCACGGTGTAACCATGAATGGCGGATGGTTCCATATTGGTCAGGATGTCCACGGCCGCTTCCTTGATAAAGTCCGGCGTGGGCACGTTGGGATTGCCCAGACTGAAATCATAGACATTTTCCTCCCCTACTTCGGCAGCCCGTTTTCTGCCGAACTCGAAGATGGTGCGGATGGTGGATTTTTTCGTACCCAGTTCATACATTTTGTTATTGACCATATGGATTACCTCGCTTATAAGTGAAAATTGTATTTATTGGCGAAACACTGTTTACATATTATCATATTTTTATAATAAAATAAAGTAAAAGAGACAAGTTTGGCGCTTGTCTCTTTTACTTTATTCACAAAAATACTTCATCGCCGTCTTTTTCCACTCGTGTTTGGAGTAGAGCATCACATGCTTGCTGACGTTGCATTCCTGACCTAAATCCCGTACTACCTGCTCACATTCTTCACGGGTGCGGCCATGTACCATGGTATAGAGGTTATAGGGCCAATTCTCGGCGGTATTTCTATCGTAGCAATGGGTTACGAAGGGACTGGCGGCCATGTGGCAGGCAATTTCGTCCAGACGCTGCGCAGGCACTTCCCAAGCCACTAAGACATTGGCCTTAAAGCCAACCTCACGATGGCAAAGCACGGCGCCCATCTTGCGGATTTTTTTCGTCTGCTGCATGGACTTGACCCGTTCCATGAAAATCTCTTCGCTGACGCCTACCTGTTCGGCCAAAGTCTTATAGGGCTCTGCCACCAAAGGGAACTCGCCCTGCAGGGCACGGACAATGCGTTTGTCTAATTCGCTTAATTCATCGATAACTTCTGCTGCCATAAAACTGTCCCCCTTAATGCAATTTGAACTGCACGTTGATTTTGTATTTCTTATTGGCCTTGAGGTTCAGCATATCCTCCACGCCGTTTAAGGACTGCACCTCATCCAAAATCTTGGCTTCGGTTTCGAGATTCGGAGACAGCAGAGTAAACCAGAGATTGTAGCGTCCCTCACGCTCATAGTTATGGGTCGCTCCGGGATAACGGTTAACGGCCTCGGCTACAGTCTGCATTTTGGCAGGGTCTACCTTCAGGGCCACCAATGTGCCCTTATAGCCCAGGTTATTGGAGTCAAAAAACGTGCCAATGCGGCGCAGGTATCCCTCTGCTTTCAACTCCTGCACCCGGCTGAGCACCGTCTGCTCATCGGTGCCCAGCTCCTCTGCCAGCTTGGCAAAGGGGTGACTGCATACAGGCAGATTCCCCTGCAGCAAATTCAGCAAATCCTTGTCAAATGCCGTTAATTCCATCATGGTTATCCCTCTCCCCTAAATCGCTATCATGATTTCCGCGTAATACACATTGTTTTTGCGTAATATGAATCCGATTCACATTTCTCTATTATTATTCTAACAAAGAATCACCGATAACGTCAAGTAAATCTGAACGACCTTCATTTTTTAGTGAGGAATACGGCAGTACGGAAATTTCTTTAATGCCCAGCTTGCGCTTGATGGCGGCAATGTTCTTGGCCCGCTCGTTCTTGCCAATCTTATCCACCTTGGTAGCGATTATGAGCACAGGAATGCCATTATCCACCAGCCAGTTGAACATCTCCACATCGGAAGCCATCGGTTCGTGACGGCTGTCGATAAGCTGGCAGACAAAGGTCAGGCGCGGGGAGTTCAGCAGATACTCCTCGATAAATTTCGACCAGATTTTGCGCTTTTCCTTGCCGGTCTTGGCGTAACCATAACCGGGCAAGTCCACGAGGTAAAAGGCCTTGCGTTCCTCAACCTCGGCAATCTTGACACCGACTTCAAAAAAGTTGATGGTCTGCGTCTTACCGGGTTGAGAGGATACACGGGCCAGATTATTGACACGGGTCAGGGAATTAATCAGCGAGGACTTGCCTACGTTGGAACGCCCGATAAAGACGATTTCCGGCAGGTCGGCTTCGGGGTATTGGTCTTGTTTGACCGCAGAAGCCACATACTGTCCTTGCGTGATAATTACTCTATCCTTCATACATTCATCTCCTTTACATATAAATTGCAGTTTGCCGGGGAGTTCAGTTCGTAGTAAAGGTATCTTGTTCATACTTAGTTTAGGGCCAGACGGGGGAGTAATTTTTCTGTTTTCCGCTAAACGACCCCTTCGCAAAGTAGAGCTGTCTAGCTACTCGCGCCGGGCAGGCCAACGGCGCTGCTTTCAGCGTATTTGCTTAGTTGCTTCCTACAGGGGCCGGCCTTCACTGCGTTCAGGCAGTCGCTCCCTACAGAAAAATCACTCCCCCGTCCGACCCAAGCTACGGCCTATACTATTGCCACGAACTCGTTGCTCCCGTTACAAGAACATCGATGTTCTTGCTGCTTGTCACTACGAAAATGCCGTCTTATACGGACATCGCTTAGGGCTGAGGTGGTGATGCTTTTCGCCGTGGAACGACTGTCCGAACGCAGTGAGGACTGGCCCACAAACAGTAGTTCCTAAAAATTGAGCTGAACATACGCGCCGCCGGTCTTGCCCGGCGCAGGTAACTATAAGCCCATAAATTTACTTGTGGGTCATTTAGTGCAACGGCGAAAAGTATTACCACCTCCGCCCAAACTGAGCTGTAACAAAAATTTCAGCACGTACTGGCAAACTGCAACGTACTCAAAAGCCCGTTGACTTTTCGTCAGCGGACTTTTTAAGGGAAGCACTATTTTAACAATGCTATTTTCAGCACTTCATCCATGGATTCCACAGGTCTGAATTCCAGTTTCTCCCGCACGGTTTCGGGGATATCTTCGATATCCTTTTCGTTGTCCTTGGGCAGAACGATGGTCTTCATGCCTTCGCGGTAAGCGGCGAGCACTTTTTCCTTGAGGCCGCCGATGGGGAGCACATTGCCCCGCAGGGTGATTTCGCCGGTCATGGCTACATCACTTCTGACCTTGCGGCCGGTTAGGGCTGAAATCATGCCCGTAGCCATGGTAATGCCTGCTGAGGGGCCGTCTTTCGGGATTGCTCCTTCGGGCAGATGGATATGAATATCTTCCTTCTCATAGAAGTCATCTGCCAGTTTCAGCTTATCGGAACGGCTGCGTACATAAGTAAGCCCTGCCTGTGCCGATTCCTGCATGACATCGCCAATCTGACCGGTCAGAATCAGCTTGCCCTTGCCTTTGAGCACGGTGACTTCCGTAGGCAGAATCGTGCCGCCAACTTCCGTCCAGGCCATGCCGGTAACTACGCCGACCTGCGGTTTCTTATTGGCCTTGGTGTCCTGGAATTTGACCTTGCCCAAGAAGTCCGTAAGATTCTTCTTGGTCACTTTAATCGGTGCTTCTTCGCCCTCGACAATCTTGCGGGCGGCCTTGCGGCAGACACTGCCAATTTCACGTTCGAGTTCGCGAACACCGGATTCACGGGTGTAATCGCTGATGATTTTCTGCAATACACCTGCACCAAAGCTGATATCCTTGGCTTTGAGGCCGTTCTGGGTGCGCTGACGGGCTACCAGATAGCGTTTGGCAATCTCTAATTTCTCCACTTCCGTATAACTCGAAAGCTGAATGATTTCCATTCTGTCCCGCAGCGGACGGGGAATATTGCCAAGGTTATTGGCCGTCACAATCCAGAATACTTTGGAAAGGTCAAAGGGCAAATCCACAAAGTGGTCGCTAAATGTGGAATTCTGCGCTGGGTCAAGCACCTCTAGGAGTGCCGCTGACGGGTCCCCATGGTAATCGCCCGAAAGCTTATCCACTTCATCGAGCAGGAACACAGGATTCTTCTTGCCGACCTTGCGGATGCCTTCAATAATACGGCCGGGCATAGCACCCACATAAGTACGGCGATGGCCACGGATTTCGGCTTCGTCGCGGACACCGCCCAGAGATGCGCGCACGAACTCACGCCCCGTAGCTCTGGCGACGGAAGTCGCAAGCGAAGTCTTGCCCACGCCCGGAGGCCCTACCAAACAAAGAATCGGTGCACTCTTATCCTTGGCCAGCTTATGTACAGCCAGATAGTCCAAGATTCTGTCCTTGACCTTGGTCAAACCATAGTGGTCTTCATCGAGAATCTTTTTGGCAGCGGCGATATCCACCGTGTCTTCGGATTCCTCATTCCAAGGCAGTTCCAGCAGGCAATCCACATAATTGCGGATAACGCCGGTTTCCGCATGCATGTTGCTCAGGGACTCCAAGCGGTTTAATTCTTTTTCCACCGCTTTTTTGACCTCATCGGGATAATTGCCCTCATTGAGCTTCTTGCGGGCTTCGTCAATCTCGCCCTTATTGCTGTCGCCGAGCTCCTGACGGATGGCTTTAATCTGCTCACGCAGATAGTAGTCCTTCTGGATTTTATCCATCTGCTTGCGCACCTGTTTGCCAATCTTATGCTCCATCTGCAGGATTTCCATTTCCCGCGTCAGCACAGCATAGAGTTTTTCCAGACGTTCCTTGACGTCAATAGCTGCCAAAAGTTCCTGACGAGTTTCCACCTTGAGGTTCAGATGGCTGGCAATCAGGTCAGCGAGTCTGCCGGCATCATCAATGATGGCCACAGAAACTAACGTCTCGGGCGGAATCTTCTTGGACAGGCGCACCCATTCTTCAAACTGATGTACTACAGCCCGGTTCAGGGCTTCCATATTCATGGATGTATCGATTTTATCGGAAAATTCCTCTACCGTAGCGGTATCGTAATTTTCCTCCGCGTGGAATTCGTGGATAACAGCCCGGTGTTTACCTTCCACCAATACCCGTACCGTATCGCCAGGCAGTTTAATAACCTGACGGATTTCCGCCACGGCTCCCACCGGATACAAATCCTTGAAGGCAAACTCTTCCTGCTCCGCATCGGTCTGCGCCGTCAGGATAATCTCCCGATTTTCCACCATGGCTTCCTCGATGGCGGCCATGGAACGTGCACGGGCGACATCGAGATGTATCATCATATAAGGGAATACGACCATGCCTCTTAAAGGCAACAATGGCAAAGTACGAAGTTCAGCCATTTTACTCCCTCCTTTTTCCTAAATATTAAACAAGGCGCTGCCTTAGCAACGCCTTGCCTTACGCCTGCCGTAATCAGGCAGATGCTTCACTGTTCTGTACCTTCTTGTCGATGGTGAGAACAGGGTCTTTTTTGTTGTTTACCGTGTCTTTGGTCACATGGCAGGCCGTGACACCCTCAATGGAGGGAATGTCGTACATGACATTGCACATAATGCCTTCAATAATGGACCGCAGGCCACGGGCGCCAGTCTTGCGCTTCAGGGCTTCCTTGGCGATAAGACGCAGAGCCTCATCATCAAAGGACAGCTTCACGCCGTCCAGTTCCAAAAGTTTGGCATACTGCTTAACCAGCGCGTTCTTCGGCTTGGTCAGAATGCTGACCAGCGCATCCTCATCCAAAGATTCCAGCGTTACCACTACCGGCACACGGCCGATAAATTCCGGAATCAGGCCATGTTTGAGCAAATCCTCCGGCAGAAGTTTCTTGAGGGTTTCCCCTACATTACGCTGCTGCTTTTTGGATTTGATATTAGCACCAAAGCCCATCTGCTTCTGACCAATACGACTCTCGATAACCTTCTCAATGCCATCAAAGGCACCGCCACAGATAAAGAGAATATTCGTCGTATCAATCTGGATAAGCTCCTGATGCGGATGCTTGCGTCCGCCCTGCGGCGGCACAGAAGCAACCGTACCTTCCAGAATCTTCAGCAAAGCCTGCTGCACGCCTTCACCAGATACATCACGGGTGATGGAAGGATTTTCCGACTTGCGGGCAATCTTGTCGATTTCGTCGATATAGACAATGCCGCGTTCCGCTTTCTCCACATCATAATCCGCTGCCTGAATGAGCTTCAAGAGGATGTTTTCCACATCCTCGCCCACATAACCGGCTTCCGTAAGCGCCGTAGCATCTGCGATGGCAAAAGGAACATTGAGAATCCGTGCCAGCGTCTGCGCTAAGAGCGTCTTGCCGCTGCCTGTGGGGCCAAGCATCAGAATATTGGACTTCTGCAGTTCCACATCATCTGTCTTAGCTGCACCCATATTAATGCGCTTATAGTGATTGTAAACAGCCACGGCGAGGCTCTTTTTAGCCTCATCCTGACCGATTACATACTGGTCGAGGATTGCGCGGATGTCCTTCGGTTTTGGGACGTCCTTGAGTTCTACTTCTGCTTCTTCACTGAACTCCTCCTCAATGATTTCATTGCACAGTTCAATGCATTCATCGCAGATATAGACGCCGGGACCTGCAACCAGCTTTCTTACCTGCTCCTGCGTCTTACCACAAAAAGAGCACTTGAGCTGACCTTTTTCATCCCCAAACTTCAACATGACACCACCCCTCAATCTTTAGCGTCGGTTTTCTTGGTCTTTTTGGGACGGGTAATCACTTCATCCACAATGCCGTAAGCCTTGGCTTCGGCTGCGGTCATGAAATTATCGCGTTCCGTGTCGTTATTGATTTCCTCAGCGGATTTGCCCGTGGTTGCAACGAAAATATCGTTAATGGTCTCACGGATGCGCTGAATCTCACGGGCCTGAATCTGAATATCCGTAGACTGCCCCTGAGCACCGCCTAACGGCTGGTGAATCATAACCCGGGCGTTGGGCAGCGCAAAGCGCTTGCCCTTGGCGCCAGCCGTCAGGAGCACCGCTCCCATGCTGGCCGCCTGACCAATGCAAATCGTGGAAACGTCCGGTTTAATATACTGCATGGTATCATAGATAGCCAGACCGGCAGTTACTACACCACCGGGGCTGTTGATGTAGAGGTAGATGTCCTTGTCCGGGTCTTCCGACTCCAAAAAGAGCATCTGAGCCACTACAACATTGGCTACATTATCGTCAATCTGACCGCCCAGAAAGATAATTCTGTCCTTGAGCAGGCGGGAATAAATATCATATGCCCGCTCGCCACGGTTAGACTGCTCTACAACCATTGGTACATAACTCATTGGTATACCCCCATATACAGGGAAAAATTAGGCAATGTTGTCGATGATGAACTGTGCCGTCTTCTTGCGAAGTACCGTAGCAGCCAAATCGTTAATGCGTCCCTGTTCCTTAATAATCTTCTGAACCTGCTGCGGCGTAGCACCGTAAGCAGCAGCCATGCCGGCAACTTCAGCATCGAGGTCTTTTGCTTCAACCTTGATATCTTCAGCCTTGGCAACTTCTTCCAGCATGAGATCCGTGCGAACGTTCTTTTCAGCCGTTTCGCGGTAGTCTTCACGAATCTTGTTGATGTCCGTGCCAGCGTACTGCAGGTAAGCATCAAAGCTCATGCCCTGCTGTTCGAGACGCATAGCCATTTCACGAATCATGCCTTCTACACGGTTGTCAATCATAACAGCCGGAATGTCAACGGTGATGTTGTTCGTAGCCATCTCGATAGCAGCGCTCTTCTGGTCGTTTTCAGCTTTGCGAGCAGCATTTTCTTCGAGGTTCTTGCGTACATCAGCCTTGAGTTCTTCAAGAGTTTCGAACTTGCTTACTTTCTTAGCCAGTTCATCGTCCATAGCCGGCAGTTCTTTCTGCTTGATGCTGCGGATGGTGCACTTGAACGTAGCAGCCTTGCCAGCCAGTTCCTTAGCATGGTATTCTTCCGGGAACGTTACGTTGACTTCTTTTTCTTCGCCAATCTTAGCGCCGATCAGCTGATCTTCGAAGCCCGGGATGAAGCTGCCGGAACCAATCTGCAGCGGGTAATCCTGGCCCTTGCCGCCTTCGAATGCTTCGCCATCTACGAAACCTTCGAAATCAAGCGTCGTGAAGTCGCCATCTTTAACTTCGGAACCTTCCGGAGCGTCAACCATCTTGCCCTGACGATCCTGGAACGTCTTGAGCTGCTTTTCAACGTCTTCATCCGTTACAGCTTCTACGTTCTTTTCAACCTTCAGGCCCTTGTATTCGCCGAGTTTAACTTCCGGACGCGGCGTAACCGTAGCCTTGAATACGAGATCCTTGCCATCTTCAAGGGTTTCGATGTCAATCTGCGGACGGCTGACCGGCTCAATCTTCTGTTCTTCAAGAGCATCAGCGAAAGCCTTGGGACCTACGATATCAAAAGCTTCCTGCATGATAGCATCCATACCCACGTTGCGCTCGATGATCTTGCGCGGAGCCTTGCCCTTGCGGAAACCCGGAATATTTACACGGTTGCTGAGACGCTTTACAGCCTTTTCTACTGCCTTGGAAACTTCCGCAGCTTCAACCTCAACCGTCAGAGTAACCTGCTGGTTTTCACCATTTTCAACCGTAACTTTCATTGTCTGAAACGACCTCCTGTAATTATCTGAATCAAGGTATGGCCGTTTTTTGCGTACTCTACCGCAAATATGCCATACTCTTGCTATATTATCACAGAACGCGAACAAACACAAGGTTTTATCCACGTTCCGTAGAGTATTTCTTATAAAAAAGTCAAAAAAGCAATGCGCTTATTTGATTAGGTTATCCATGCGTTCCACGGGCTTGGTCAAATCCAGATGGCCGGAGATGGATTCAATCTTCTTGCCCTCCACCAGAAGCTGAACTTTCTTGATTTCGCTAAACTCCGTCAGTGTGTTGACGATGGAACCTACCAGCATTTCTTCCCCGGTGGAACCGCCGATGAACTTTTTAATTAAGTTATCGTCAAAATCGACAAAAGCGGTATCGCCCTGCACCTTGACGCTCTTGATTTTGGCCTGCTTGGGCACGATGGTGGCCAGACCTTTTTCCTTGGTGCCATCGAGCAGGGCTTTGAGCGCTGCGGTGTACTTGTCATCACTGCCGACCTTAACCGTCTTTTTCACGGCCTGCAGTTTCAACCCCTGTTCATCGGGATAGTAGACCTTGATGGTCAACTTGCCCTTGGCTGCCTTCTCCTTTTCCTTGTCCGGCAAAGCCTTGGGAGCACTTCCCTTATCGGCGGTGATGGTGGTCTTGTTGTCATCCCCACCAACATTATTCTTATTATCGCTGCAGCCTGCAGCTGCCAGCAAAGTCAAAGCCAGCACCATCAGCAGCAGATAACGCAATTTCTTCATGATCTCACCTCATCTATTATCAGGCCTTAGCCCTTAAAATAACGGGCAATGCCCCGCACAATGGCATTGGCCAGTTTCGTCTGATAAGCATCGCTGCGCAGCAGCTTTTCCTCTCTGTAATTGGTCACAAAGCCCAATTCCAGCAAAGTAGCCGGCATACTGGTGTGGCGCAGCACATAGTAGTTGGCGGTTTTGACACCGCGGTTAAAGAGACCGCCAGCTTTTGCCAATTCCTCATTGATGAAATTGGCCGCCTCATAGCCCTTTTGAGAACCTGCACAGTAGTAAGTCTCCATGCCATTAGCAGCAGGATTGGAAAAAGCATTGCAATGAATGGAAACAAATAAAGCGGCACGCGGGGCGCGGTTGCCCACATTGCAGCGGGCCTGCAGTTCCTGTTTGTCCGTGGCATTGGGTGCATACACATCCACATCACGGCTGCGGGTCATAATCACCCGGGCGCCGGAACTAGCAAGCAGGCTTTCCACCTTCTTGCTCACCGCCAGCGCAACATCTTTTTCCTTAACCCCCGTTGGCCCTACGGCACCACTGTCGCTGCCCCCATGACCGGGGTCAATCACGATGGTCTTTCCCTTGATGCCAGGAACAGCATCCATAGCCGCGCCGTTCTCAAAGAGTTCTACAATGATGCGGGCAGGCTTATTGAGCCGCCGTTCAGCAGGCGCCGTGGTCACCCGATAATTGCCGTCAACCGGCGTATTCACGCAGTCAATAATCACCTGCGTGCTGCCTTCAACCTCCATGATTTTCACATGCTTAGCCAAGTCGTTATTCAGCTTCACCTGTTCCTTGACCTTGCCCCGGCGCGTTTCCGGCAGGGTAATCACTACCTGCTTGCGCAGGAGGGAATCCTTAACGGTATACTTGGGTTCCTCTCCTGTCATACCTATTTCGATACGCAGGGCGCTTGCACCTGCTATTTTTACCTTACTGGTCTGAAAATAATTTAATTCGTGGCTCTGGCTGGAACGGGCTTCTGCCATCTGCGGCAGCCACAGGCCACAAATAAACGCCATGAGTACGCCCACCAAACTTGCCCAGCGGAATACGTTATTCATTAAAACAGCCTCCTACCATCAATCCCGAAGGAGCTCCAATGCCTCTTCCTCAGCCTTTTTATTGGCTTCTTCATCCAAGGCGATATCCAAAGTGATATAATCTCCCTCATCTACATCATCCGGCAGAAACTCCCGGGGAAAGTTCACCTTTTTCATGCTCTCCCCTAACAAGAGTACTGCCAGCTCGCCTTCGTAGCGGTCAATATATGCAGAAATCATTGCGCATCCCCCGTTTCCGGCACAATACTGTAGTCCTTGCCATCCGTTTTCACCGTGATGGTGCCATTCTTGTCCGTCTCAAAAATTTTCAGCTTCATCATCTGATAGCGCTTCATGGTCTGCGCATGGGGATGGCCATAGTCATTGCCAGCCCCACAGGAAATCAGTACAGCTTCCGGGCTCACGGCCTTCAGGAACGCTGCCGAAGAGGACGTCTTGCTGCCATGATGGCCGGCCTTGAGTATCTTGCTTTTCAAGTTATTGCCATAAGCATGAACCATCGGCTCTTCTTCCGCCTTTTCCGCATCGCCGGTAAACATCATGGTAAAGTCACCAAAAATCAGCTGGCCGACTACGGATTCATTATTGGGGTCATGCCCCTCCGTGGTCTTGCTGCCCTTTTCCACCACAGACTTTTCAGGGGCGAACACCTTGAACTTCACGCCGCCGCCAAAATCCAGTTCATCCCCGGCCGTGAGACCGTGACGCTTGATGTTCTTCTGCTTCAAGAGCTTCATATAGCGGGTGTAAATCTTGGACTTGGAGGGCATGCCGTTATCGTAGACCTCACCGACCTCGTAGTCCTTCAGCGCCACACCTTCCACGCCGCCGATATGGTCCGCATGGGGATGGGTCAGAATCAGTTTATCAATGCGCTTGATGCCCGCCTTCTTGAGCTCGGTCCGCAGTTTTTCCTGCTCGTCCAAATCACTCGTATCAATGAGCACCGTCTGTTCCGGCGTTTCAATGAGGATGGCATCCCCCTGCCCTACATTGAGCATCTTAACGGTCATTTCCCTGGCCGCTTCCGTCTGTGCCGCTGCACGGGATGCCTCGCTGTCAGTTTGCGCCGCCTTGCTGCCGCAGCCCGTAAAAAACAGACTCATGGTGAGCAAAGCCATCAGGACTATGCTTAATCTTTTCTTCAACTGTATCACCTCAAATGCGTTTCAAAATGTAGCGGTAAATGCCCTCCGCTGCACCGTCCTCATCCACCGTGGGCAGGATGTGTTCGCCCAGAGCTTTGAGCTCCGGCCCGGCATTGCCCATGACGAGTGGATGGCCTACGGTACTCATCATTTCCAAATCGTTCAGACCATCCCCAAAGGCATAGCTGTTCTCCACAGGAATGTTCAGGTAGTTCAAAGCCTGCTGAATGCCTGTGGCCTTGGAAATATCTGCCGAGTAAAGTTCCATATACTTGCGCAAGGTGGGGTCAATTAGGCCCGTAACCCCGGGCCAGGACAGGAGCTTTTCGAAAACGCCATTCGCGCCCGGCGTATCGCAGAGAAATTCCAGCTTGGCGGCCTTCACCTCTGACAAGTCAAAATCGCGGATAAACTGCTCAACATCAATGTCAATATTGCGATAGACATTTTCCAGGCCCTTGTACGCTTGACGCAGATAAACATGCGGATGGCTTTCCAGGATATATTCCAGGCCGTGCGCCTCGGCCAGTGCCGCCATGTCCCTAACCGTCGCCGGCGGCATGTCCTGACGGAAGATGACTTTTCCCTCCAGTATCACCACGGCACCATTCATCAGCACGAAGCCATCGAAAAGCCCTTCTTTGGTCAGCTCATCACTGAGGTACGCCCAGGGGCGCCCCGTGGCGATAAACGTATGATGCCCAGCCGCCCGCAGTTCGCGGATGGCTTTCTTTACGGGCAGGGATATGCTTGTTTTTTTATGATGAATATTAATTAGTGTGCCGTCGATGTCGAAAAATATTGCTTTGGTCACGAAAAAACCTCAATCCTTAATAACTAGTGAGAATACTTCTTCTCCTCATGTTACTAAAAATCGAGGTCTCTTTCAAGTGATTTTAGCTATAGATTGGCGTATTTGTAAGAAAATCAGGCTTTTGCTTCCGGCGTATCCTCCGTTATGGGAGCAGCCGCAGATTTCTTGCCGGCAAGTTTCATCGCCACCCAGACGACGATAACGTAAAGTACGGGAATCAGGAAAATTCCCAGACAGGTGGCAAAGAGCATACCGCCGACCACAGCCGTGCCCATGCTGTTTCTGGCCGCTGCACCGGCGCCATGCGCCATGGCCAGCGGCAGACAGCCGATGATAAAGGCCAGCGAGGTCATAATAATGGGGCGCAAACGCAGCCCTGCGGCTTCAATCGCCGCTTTTACCGGCTCCATGCCATGATCCACACGGACTTTGGCAAATTCCACGATAAGGATGGCGTTTTTGGCTGCCAGTCCCATAATCATGATGACACCAATCTGCATATAGACCGTGTTCTGCAAACCGGGGTTGAAATGCCCAAAGCTGAGTTCCAGCATCAACAGCGCGAACTGCACAAAGAATGCGCCGAAAAGTCCTGTGGGTATCGTGAGTAGTACCGCAAAGGGAACGCTCCAGCTTTCATAGAGAGCCGCCAGGCACAGGAAGACAAACACCAGCGAGAGGGCCATAACCTGACCGGTAGAGCTGGCAGATTTCTTTTCCTCGCGGCTTTGGCCCGACCATTCGATATTAAAGCCTGCCGGTGCTGTCTGACGCACCACTTCTTCCATGGCAGCTAATGCCTGTCCAGAGCTGTAACCTTCACCGACGCTTCCCTGTATGCTGATACTGCGTGTACCGTTGAAACGGGAGATGATGGATGTAGAGGTGGAAAGTTTTGGCGTGAGCAGACTGTCCAGAGGAACCATATTGCCTTCGCTGTTGCGCACATAATTGAACTTCAAGGCTTCCTTTTCACTGCGATACTGGGCATCCGACTGCATGATAACCTTGTAGTTGCGTCCGAACTGCATGAAGTCATTTATCTGACTGCCGCCGTAATTGACCTGCAGGGCCGTAAATACATCGGAGAGGTTTACGCCGAGCTGTTTGACCTTCTCACGGTTCACATCAAACTTACAGATGGGTGACTCGACAGAATACGTGGTATACACAGCGGCAAGTTCCGGACGCTTATTGGCTGCTGCCAAAAGCTCTTTGGTGATGGCATCCAGTTCCTTGTCCGTATGACCGGTCATATCCAGAAGTTCCATACTCCAGCCGCCCACCATGCCAAGACCGGGCAGGGACGGCGTTTGGAAGGCCATAAGCTGAGCCTCCGGATGTTTTGCCTGCAGTTCATTGGCCTTGTTGACAATGGAGAAAATGCTAAGGTCGGAAGTGGTCCGCTTACTCCAGGAATCAAGGCTGATAAAGAATGTACCGGCATTGGCCTTATTACCGTTAGACAGTACATCATAGCCGGCGATTTTCATGACGTTCTTGACACCGGGAATCTCGCTGAACTCACCGCTCAGCGCATCCATGGTTTCCAAGGTGCGATTCAAAGAGGTGCCCTCCGGCATGGTAACCGAAGCGAGGAAATATCCCTGGTCTTCGTCCGGAACAAAGGTTGAGGGCAAAAGTTTGAAGCACAGCCCGGCGAGAACGCAGATTATCAGCAGGGAGGCCACACCGACCTTGGCATGGTCGATGAACCAGCTCACCTTTCCTACATAACGGTTCTGCGTACGTTCAAACCAGTTGTTGAAGCCATCAAAGAAACGATCCAGAATGTTTTTCTTTTTATTGGGGTCATGG
This sequence comes from Pseudoselenomonas ruminantium, assembly GCA_015058625.1. GTDB lineage: Bacteria > Bacillota > Negativicutes > Selenomonadales > Selenomonadaceae > Selenomonas_A > Selenomonas_A ruminantium_N. The sequence continues at coordinate 183,656 of SVCA01000004.1, forward strand.
GGCTTCATCAACAATGCACATAACGCTGGTGTCAGCGTCAGGGCAATAAAAGCCGACAGCGCCATGGATACGGCAATGGTCAGGGCAAACTGGCGATAGAGCACGCCGGTTGTGCCGCCCAGGAAGGCGCAGGGAATAAATACTGCCGACAAGACAAAGGCAATGGCCACTACCGGCCCCTGCACTTCATCCATAGCGACTTCCGTTGCCTCCACCGGCCCTAAGCCGTCTTTTTTCATATGGGATTCCACGTTTTCGATAACGACGATGGCATCATCAACTACCAGACCGATAGCCAGTACCATGGCAAAAAGCGTCAGGGTGTTGATACTGAATCCCAGCGCCACAAAGCTGGCAAAGGTGCCGATAAGGGATACGGGGATAGCCAGCACCGGAATAAGCGTGGCCCGCCAGCTCTGCAAAAAGAGGAACACGATGAGGATAACCAGCATCAATGCTTCCTTAAAGGTATTGATTACTTCCGTGACGGATTCGTTGATATACTCCGTACTGTCGATAACGGGGATAAATACCAAATCATCGGGGAAGTTTTGCGCGGCTTCATCCAATACCTTTTTGACTTCACTGATGGTTTCCACGGCATTGGCATCATCCGTCAGCTTGACACCAAATCCGGCACAGGGAGCACCATTGGCATCAGCCACCATGTTCGTGGACTTGGCACCTGTTTCTATACGGGCAACATCCCGCAAGAATACATAGGAGCCATCCGGTTTGGCTTTTAAGATGACATTGCCAAATTCCTGCGGTGTGGTAAGGCGTCCCTGTACGCTGCCTGTATACTGCTTTTCCTGATTGGCCGGCACAGGCATCTGCCCGATAGTACCTGCCGGAGCCTGCACATTCTGTTCTTTGATGGCAGCCTCAACATCTCCGACCGTCAACCCTAAATCCGACAGGCGGTCAGGGTTAAGCCAGACACGCATAGCATACTGTGAACCAAAGGTGCTGACATCGCCGACACCTTTGATGCGTTTGAGGGCATCAATGATGTAGATGCTCGCATAATTCATGATAAAGGTGCGCTTAAATGTCCCATTGGGCGAATAAATCGCAAACATATAGGACATATCACTGGATGCCTTTTTGGTCGTAACACCTACGGCCTGCACATCAGAAGGCAGGCTGGATGTGGCAATGGAGACATTATTTTGCACCAGCACCGAATCCATATCGCCGTTGGTGCCGAGGTCAAACTTTACATCCAGATTGTAACTGCCGGTATCATCAGAGCTCGAACTCATATAGGCCATGCCCTGCGTGCCGTTGATCTGCTGCTCAATGACCTGGGCTACCGCCTGATTGATAACACTGGCGTTAGCTCCCGTATAGATGGTGCTCACGTTGACCGTGGGCTGCGTAATCTGCGGATACTGGGCTATAGGCAGACTCAGCCCGGAAAGTACACCCAGAATGACGATAATAATGGAGATGACAATGGCGAAGATAGGACGATGAATAAAGAATCGTGACACTTTCCTCGCCTCCTTACGATTTATCCGTGATTTCCGTAGATTCAGTAGTGGAGAAACCCATTTCCTCAGGTGTCACCATGGTGACATCGATATCCTGTCCGGCCCGCAGCGTGGTCAGACCTTCCACAATAACTACATCAGTGGGCGATAATCCTTTCTCGATAATGTAATAGCTGCCTACTTTTTCCCCAACTTTGACGTTTTTGGAAATGGATTTTCCATTTTCCCCTACGACCAGCACAAAAGCCTCATCCAGGAGCTGCTGGACAGCCCGCTGGGGAACCAGTATGGCGTTATCCGTCTTTACCCCTACCATGTGAACCTGTACGAACATTCCCGGCAATAAAATGCCCTGCGGATTGGCAATAGTGGCCTCAATCGTCAGCGAGCCTGTATTGGTGGACAAAGCTCTGTCAGCCGCAATAATGGTCCCTTCAAATGGATATTCCCTGCCGTTACTCAAGGTAATTTTTACTTTGGGCAGCGGTGTGTTATCCCTGTCAATATCTGCACCGGTTTCCATAGCTTCTGCCAGCAGATTCAGATATTCTGTTTCACTGACGCTGAACTGAATATTGATGGGGTCCATGGTGCCGATCGTCACCAGATTGGTCGAACCGGCGGTAGCATACGTTCCCACCGCCACATCATCTACGGACACCCGGCCACTCATCGGTGCGTAAACAATCGTATCATCCAGATTCTCCTGTGCTTTGCGCACCGCTGCCCGTTCGGCGGCCACCGTTGCCATATAGCCTTCTACATCAGCCCGCTTGTTGGTCAATGTCTGTTCCGAAACAGCCCGATCCTTCCACAGCGTTTCATAGCGGCCCAGTTCCTCCTGAGCATTGCGCAGATTTGACTCGGCTTTACTTAATTCTGCCTGAGCGGAAATTATGGCCGTTTCATACTGTCGGGAATCCAGCTTGTATAACGGCTGTCCGGCATAAACATAATCGCCGCCGTCAAAGTATTTTTCCAGAATACTGCCGGATACACGGGCATGTACCCGAACTTCTTCTTTGCCCAGCAAATGACCGGGATAAGCATAAGCTACCGGTGTATCCTGCTGGATTACCTTCATAGCTTTCACTGGCGTATTCTTCTGCTCGGCCTGTTCCTGTTGGCCGCACCCGGAAAAAATGATGCTCGTTCCCAGGATAATGGTACTTATGATTGCTGCTGTCTTTCTTCCTAAAAATCCTGCCACCTCATATTCCCCCTTATTTACATCAATTCAGAACATATTTTTATTTTCATAATATTCTACACGAGGAGATTTTTTCCTTCTTATTTTCAAAAAGCCCAGAAGCAGTTGACAGGTCAACCGCCTCTGGGCCATTTCTTGTATCGAGTTCCTTTTTCTTATGCAATTTCACTGCCGTTGCTGGTAACTTCCTGCACCTTAGCAAAAATATTGCTGACTTCGCCCACATTTCCCTTAAACAGCTGTGCGACATTACTCATACCAGCAAAGGCCGGTTTCTTGACATCCCTAGGGATCATCTCACCATTCTTGGCCAGATAGTCAATAATGCGCCGTACAAAGTTTATCTGTTGAAGGTTCAGGCGATTCTCCTGCAGGAATTCAGCGAAGGCTTCTTCCAGTGCCGCCCTGTCCATCCCTACAGTTTTACGCACCATCAGCCCGACAGGACATTCACCGTAAAGATTACGATAATCCTCATGGGTTCCCAATTCTTCCCACAGAATGCGCTCCAGTTCCCGCAAATCAACAGCAGTCAATCGCTTGTTCGTCCGCAGTTTATGAACGGCAATATTATCCTGATGTTCTTTCAGATAGCGTTCCACCTTTTTCCTGTAGCTTTCCGAAGTCTGCTCCGGCGTAACCACATGCGTTTCCTTGACCATAAGGAGATTGTCGGTAAAATCCGTATAATAGATTTTCGTAGTCTCAGGTTCCAAGAATTTCAGTAACTCACGCAGTTCTGTACGGACTTTTTCGATTTTATCCAGCGTCACATCATCCCAGTATTCAGGATAACGCACCTGTTGGATAAAGGCCTGTTTCGCCTTTATCTGCGGAATGGTCTGCAGATTCGGGGAACTAAGTGTGTCGGCAGTTTCCTCCACCTGCACGGCCTTCGTTGTAATATCCTTGGCCATCAGGTAATCGTACATAATGCCATACATCTTCTGGTCAAAGAAGCGGGCCATTACATCATCATCCTGTGCCGGAATGATCGGAGCTATATGCTTGGCAATCTCCGCCACATCTTCAGCCGTCAGATTGGCCCAACTGCGTCTATCCCGATACTTCTCGACCTGCTGACGATTCTGAATGACACGGAAACTGTCGTTATCCAGTGCCATCACCGCACCATGCAACTGTGTAAATAGTTTTTGTGCAAACTCCTGCCGCTCCTCATCTTTATCCTTGTATAGCAGCAGATACAGATTGGCCTGTAAATTGTAAATGCGTTCTGTCAGTGACGGCTGATTCTTGGATTCCTTCAGCTTATTGCCTTGGAGACTGAAGTATTCAAAGTTTCCACCATAGTCAAAGATATAAAAGTTCTGCTTATTCTGTCCCGGGCCAAAAAGGTCAGGGCAAAGGCGCGTGCCACGGCCTATCATCTGCCAGAATTTGCTATAAGAACGCACCATCTTGAAGAATACAAGATTCAGCACTTCCGGCACATCAATGCCCGTATCCAGCATATCAACCGATACAGCAATCTGCGGCATCTTGTCCGGCGTACGAAAATCATCAATGATTTGCTCGTGATAGTCAATGCTACCATCTACCTGCTGAATGAACGCATCGCCAAATTCCGGATACATTTCATGGAAAATATCCACGATGAATTTGGCATGCTTCCTGTTCTTGGCAAAGATGATGGTCTTGCCCAGCTTATCCCCGCCATCGATATACTGCCCCATGTCCATCAAATCCTTGATGACCATCTGCACCGTCTGACGATTGAATACATACTTGTTGAAGGCCGAGCTTAAAATATCCGGGGCATTGTCACCAGCCAGCCCGAACACTTCCTCATAATGCTCTTTATCCTCTTCGCTGAGGTCTTTATAATGGAGTCCATTCTTCATCAGGTCTGTGGTACGCTCAAACTGTTCATAGGGAACAAGATAGCCTTGCTCCACAGCCTCATCATATTGATAAGCAAAGGTAGGATTCCCTGCCTCCAGCTCGAACTGACGATAGGTATTCTTGTCCACTTCATTCTTCGGCGTTGCCGTAAGGCCCAGCAACATCGCATCGAAATACTGAAAAATCGCCTGATACCGCTGATAGATACTGCGATGGCTCTCGTCAATAATGATAAGGTCAAAGGCAGCTGGCGAAAACAATCTGCGCCCCTCCGAATTCTTTGCCGTATCAATGGCGTTCATCATGGTGGGATAGGTACTGAAGATAATCCGCGCCGTCGCCGCATCATCCCGGCTATCCATCAGACTGGCCATAGGAATCTCATTGCTGAAAAAATCCATAAAGCTGCGCTTGGCCTGACGCACCAGCGCGGTACGGTCAGCCAAAAACAAAATCCGCTTCACCCAGCCGCCACGAAAGAGTACATCCGACAAACTGATGGCTACACGGGTCTTACCTGTTCCCGTTGCCTGCACGATAAGAGCTTTTCTATGTTTATGGTCAAACGCTTCTTCCACCGCTTTGACCGCCTCAATCTGGTAGGGTCTGCCCGCAATATCATAATTCGGCTCAACCTCTGCCAAAGTCTGCTGCATACCGCGCCTGTCCATGCGCATCTGCAAATCATCCTGCGTAAAGAAACCCGACACATCCCGGCGGGGATAGCCCCCTTGTTCATCAAGAAACACAGTGCGCAGGCCATTGGTCATAAAGATAAAGGGACGGCGCCCATACTTTTCCTCATAGCTATTGGCATAGAGTTCTGCCTGCTTTGCCCCTTTTTCGGGGTCATAACTTGTACGCTTGGCTTCCACAATAGCCAGAGGCTTCTGGTCTCTGCCATAAAGCACATAATCCGAAAAGCCTGTATTGGAGGCATTCGGCATACCGGAAACTTCTTCCTCAATACGGCAGTTATCGCCAATTATCCAGCCTGCCGCTTCAAGGTCATAATCGATATAGCGCTTGCGGGTTTCCGCTTCCGTAATCGGATTGACATGGAATTCTCCCTGCGCCTGACGTTCCTTGCGCAGGCGAATAAGTTCCTGTTGAAGCTGCTCATTTTTCTCCCGTATATCGTCAAGTTCCTGATTCTTCTCATCCAGCTCATGCTGTTTCTGTGCCAAGGCGGCATCTTTCTTCGCGATATCCTCCGCCTGCTTTTTGAGTTCCTGCTGGCTGACAGCGGCCTTATCCGCAGAAGACGGCAAAAGGTTTTCATCAAAGACCATTTCCCCCTGAATCGACGTATAGCAATAGGCCATCCAACTCAGAAACTCAAAGAGAATTCTAAGCGCCAGTACACCATCCCCATGTGTAAGGGGACTGCCGCCATGAGCAGCCCTGTTGCCGAACAGACGCAGCTGGTCAAGCATATGAAGCAGCTTATTATCCCCCACTACTTCACAAAAGCCTCTATCCTTCAACAAGGCAAAAAGTTCTCTATCCTTGCCGTATTTATACGGGTCACTCGTATCCATTCCCTCTGCACGGTAAACCCACTTTATGCCCAGCTCCATAGCCGAACGCCCAAAGATAGCCGCCACCTCCGGCGCAATCGCCATTCCCTGTTCTGCTTTTCTGGCCCGCTCGGCAATATTACCCCATTGAGGTTCCTGATTTACAAAGTCAAAATTTGAGGCCATAATTTCCCCTCCCTGTCATATAACAGAGCACTATTCCTCATCCCTTGTTATAGCAGAAAAACCGCCCTCTTACGAGAACGGTTCTCTCAAACAGAATAGCTATCTGGCAGGCGTCCGCTTCTCCTGCATCTACTCGAGTTACCTCTGTCATGCCATCGGCGTGTGGTCCGGACGAAATCTACCACCTCAGATAACTATTCCTTCGCTACTTACATTGTACTACTTATCCTTACGACTGTAAAGAATTTTCTTATTGCGTACAATTCTATTCCATTCTCTTGTGTCTGTTCTTAAAAAAGTTATTATAGAATTTTTGAAATTAGCTGGGTCAGTCGAGGTTTTCAATCGCAGAATCAACTTGAAAACCCGCTCCTCTATCTTTATTTCCTTCAAAATCAACGCCGTGTTCGGTCTATTGGCTTCTACTATGTAATCGGGACATTGTATCGCTTCCAGCATATACTGCTTGTATCTTTCATAATCGCCTGGATGATGCAATGCAATATGTTCAATTCGCTCATCTGTAATTATGACTTCATCACTGTCAATATCTGCTGTTACTACCTGATAAAGTTCTTTATTTAATTTCCCTATGTAATGTATATCTATCAAGTTTTACACCTTAATTCTAAAGTTCTGTACTGGTGTGTTTTAATGTATGTAACAAATTGATAAGCTGGATATTTATGTATTTCGACTCATTCCATTTTACCATTCCGAATACCGCCACGCTGTTATAATAATTGAATATAATTCAATTATTTCAAAAAAACCAACGCACCTTATCGGCGCCATAATAACCCAAAAGTAATCACACAAATCAAAAGGCTATACTGCAAAGTATTTAAAATAAATACGAATAAATGAGTCATTCACAAAACCTTTCAAGTATTTCTCTTTAGCTTGTCTTCGTATACACTGAACTGCACGCTTATTTTTCTTTAAATTAATTAAAAAATTTTGCGAACAACAATCTAACCATTCAGGATCAAATTTATCGTAATCAAAGTTCTCTGTATCAATAAGCCACTCCGCAAAAGCCACCCCACTTTCTTTTATAATACCATAAAAACTCTCTTTATGTTTTAATAAGTCTTCTACATATAGACAAGCGACTTCCTGTATACCTATTTCGTATTTACTAGGTTTCGTAGTCCTCCTATCATCGTCTAGATTACTAATATAATTTAGTATATTATGTTCCAGTGACTCATCTATAGTTATAACTTTGTTTCGCAAAAAAGTTCTGACAATACCAATATTCACTGTATTCATATCCCATTTTTTTCTAGAAACAATTTTTCTAACACTCTTCTGTTTAGGCTTTCCAAGCAATGGATAAATGTATCCCATAATTTCTGCATAGTCATTAGTCATCAAATTTGATAGAACAGGGCTATCAAAAACGCCATATAATTTTTTATACAACGAAAGACCTGCGTAAAGAATACCACAAATATTCTTCATAATATTTCTATCAGTATTAGTGATATTTAAATTAGACAATATATCTTCTATAAATTGATGCAAAATATCATGTAATTCATCAGAATTAGCAATATCATTCTTTACTTCATAATATTGCTCAGCATAATAAAAAAAACCTGATATTTCATGTGAATAACGACGAATGTTTGGCCACACGAAATTCTTAAGTGTCTTCACAATAGATAAAATTAACCTTTCCGTCAATTCCGTATGGTATGATATATATAATATCTTCCAAAACAGTTCCTCATTTTTGTTTTTCTCCATCTTCGCAATATTTGGTATTATTTTCAACAAGTAGTCTCTTCCGTTATCGCCGATAGGAATCGTTTTATTTCCCGAATTAAACACTACTTTCTTTATTTCATTTAATGGCATGTATTGTATGATGACATATAACGAAAATACACTTATTACCTTAGGACGTACACTTCCAAGACTTCTTGATAATCCAAAAACATCATTATCATCTTCATCCGACATATTTGGTGCAAGAGCGCTTTCTAATATTTGTTTTCCATAAATATGAAAAATATCAATATATTCTCTATAACGATCAAGCAAAAGATAATTACTGTTTATATACCACCAAATATCTTTAAGTTGTTCTTCCAAAGGAATAAACTTCGGTGTTCCAATATACAAAAAGTATTTAGTAGAAGCTTCTTCTTCAACCTTTCTTGCTTGATGATATACATCTGGAAATAACGTATAAAAGAATTGAAACGTATACAATTCTCTTAAAAAACGATTATGCTCATTACCAAGATCCGGTAATGATAAAAAGACTTTTTCCAAATCAATATCTAGCGATTCTTGCCAATCTTTTTCAGGTGAAGGTAATATACCGAATTTATCGTGACGCACTATATCAACTAAACACTTGCGATTTAAAAGAGATATAAAATACCATTCATACATATCACTATGATAGGACACTCTACTCCCCATCTTTAAATATTGATGAGCTTCTTTATACTCTTGTAAATAGTATGACAAAAATGCTTGCTCTAAATAAATCTGAGGACGGTCTTCTGAAATAATATTTTCATTTTCATCTCTTATTCTCTTTAATGCATCGATATCATAGTGAAAAATTGCTTTTATCATTTTTTTCGTATTATTCGACAGTAATGAAGTTAATTTCTCAACCTTTAAAGTTTCTTTTGAGTTTTCCTGAGGTATTTGTGTTATAATTTCGCTTATCGAACTTTTTCTTAGTATCGATAATATATCACTTGCCTTTCTCTCTTGCTGATTCTTTTTATAGTTATTCTGCCTCGTATTCCTGCTTTTGTTAGACTTTACTATATTTTTTAGTAATTTGGAGCTTTCGATATCCATTGGCTTAATATCATTAAAAGACACACTCAATTTTTGATTTTGTAACGCTAATTTAATATATTTATTACAAATGTAATTCATGTTCTTAAATGGTTTTAAATATTGATATACGCCATCTAGTTGAGATATGATTTCAGTTTTAGTTTGTAGAAAATCTAACATTTTTTCTGTATTTTTCTCTCTATAATCCCTTTGGAAATTTTTAATTTTTTCAGACGCATACAATATTTTAATCCCATAATTTCTGAAGTAATCTACTTTAGCAGATGAAAAATCTTCATTAATTTCAATGATATACGACTGTGGCATATCATTCCCTAATATTTCTTTAACCCATACAAAAATTTGTTTCAAATCCGGATCATTGAACGAATACCCAATAAACAAAACTATATTGCCAGCAATTAGAGCCTTTATATATGTTTCAATAAGACGAAAATTCATAGAGTAGCGTAAATAATCGTCTTCCTTTAGAACAAAATTATCGTGTTCAAAGTCTCCATGCATTTTGATAAGTTTTTTCCCAGCTATGCCATAGGATATATCCTTATCACATGCAATTATATCCATAATAACATTTCTTTCAATTGCAGCATTTTCCAGCAATGTATCGTAATTTGTCGTTATGATATACTGAGTACGAAAATCAAGAATTTTCCGATGAATTGGTCTAGGATATAATTTTTTCCCAAACTTGAAAACTTTCCGCATTAATGCAGTATAATTATTTTTCCCATGTTCATTGTAATAATACTGTGGCACTTTGAGAAAATCAGATTCTTGGAATCCTTCCCCTAGTTTACTTTGGATTTCTTCAATAGCTTCTGCCCATGACGGCAATCCTGCAGGAATTGAAATTCCTGCGCCAACAAACACGACAAGCTTGTTTCTGGATTCTGCATCTTGGATAATACGTCTTTCTTCTAAGTATACATTCTCATTATATATATTTTCATCAATTGACTTATTCATATCATTTTCTCCATTACAGTATATTTTCCCACTGTTGCTTAATCCTTAACACATTTTCATAAAATCCCTGCACAGCTAATCTTTATCATAAATTTCACGAAAAATACTCCGGCATCAACTTTGCCTTTAACATTTGCAATTTTTCTACACTCTGCTGGATAGCCAATTTCGATTTGTCGGTGAGAGCTACGAAATCGGCAAATTTTTCCTGTTTCTCAATTGACGGAAGTCTAAGCTCAATAT
>SVCA01000005.1 GCA_015058625.1 Pseudoselenomonas ruminantium
CAGTGAGGACTGGCCCACAAACGGCACAGCCTAAACACTGGTTTGAACATACGCGCCGCCGGTCTTGCCCGGCGCAGTTAACTAAAAAGCCCATACATTTACTTGTGGGTCATTCAGTGCAACGGCGAAAAGTATTACCACATCCGCCCCCACTGAGCTGTAACAACTAGAAATAATCTCGCAATAACAGCGATAAACTGCAATTTACTGAGAAAAAACTCCGCAGCCGTAAAATAAACGGCCACGGAGTTTTTCTTTTATAAATATTTGTACCAAGCATTAATGCTTCACGTAACTTTTTATGCAGAAATAACCGGTTCGTGTTCTTTTTCTTTCGTAGCAGTGGGCTCCCGGAATCTGTCCACGATGGTGGCGCAGGCGGCGTCGCCGGTGATGTTGACGGCGGTACGCAGCATGTCAAAGATTCTGTCCACACCAAAGAGGATAGGCAGGGCGTCGATGGGGATGCCGGCGGAAACCAGTACGGCCACTACCAGCAGCGTGGGGCCGGGGACACCGGCCTGTCCTACCGCACCCAGGGTGCTGGTGATGATGATGGCGATGTACTGGGACAGAGAGAGTTCCATCCCGTACATCTGCGCGATAAAGGTGGCCGCCATAGCGTAATAAGCGGCATTGCCGTTCATATTGATGGTGGCACCCAAAGGCAGGGCAAAGGATGTGGTTTCTTTAGATACGCCCAGCTCGGTGGTAGCAGTGTTCATATTCAGCGGCAGAGTGGCAATAGAAGAAGCGGTGGAGAAAGCGAAAATCTGTACCTTCCACATGCTCTTGAAGAACTGTTTATAAGTCGTGCAGCGGGAGAACATGGCTACGGAGCCACCAAGCATGCCGTAGGTGACGATGGCCAGCACGACGACATAGAGGAGAATCAGATAGAGAATCTTGGTGAGCACTGCGTAGCCAAAAGTGCCGGTAGCATCGGCCATCAGACAGAAGACGCCGATGGGGGCAACATACATAATGCCCGTCATGACCTTGATGAATAATTCCGTCAGGTAATTAAAGAAGTTCAGTACATAATTGCGTTTGGACTCCTCCATATAGGTAGCGGCAAAACCCATGAACAGAGCAAAGACGATAATCTGCAAAATGTTGCCATCCACCAGAGCCTGGAACGGATTGGTGGGCACAAAGCCCGTCACCGTTTCCCAAAAGCCGGGGATATGGGTGCTTTCCTCCATGTGGTCTACATGAATGGCCGCCTCCGACAGAGTCGTCATTTCAATGCCCCGTCCCGGCTGGAAGATTTCGCTGGCGGCAAGGCCGAGCGCTACCGCTACAGCCGTAGTAATTCCATAGTAAGCAAAGGTCAGGATACCGATTTTCCCAGCGCTGCTGGATTTTCCCAATGAAGCGGCACCGCCAATCAGGGAAAAGAGTACCAAGGGGACGACGACCATCTTAATCAGCTGCATGAAGAGATTGCCCATGGGCGCCAGCATCTGTGCATCTTTCCCCAGAAGCAGGCCGGTGATGGCACCCAGGACGGTAGCCCCGATAATCCAAATCCCTAGTTTGTCGAGGCTGCTGTGTTTCTTTTCTGACATAAAGAACCCTCCCAAAATTTTCTGCAATCGCCCTTACATAGAAAGCCGCATGCTAATATCCTTGACGGATATGACATGCGGCTTCGTTGCGCGATTTATGATGTTTACATTGTAACACTTTTATGTGGACATGTCTACTACTGGTGGAGAAAAAATGTCAGAGACTGCCGCCTAAATTTGTCAGGGAGTCAATGACCACTTTGCATTCGGGGTGTACATGTTGCAGTACAAAGCGCATCTTGTCCTCGGGAATGGCCACGCAGCCGCCGGTGTAGGGCTTTTTGGCGTCTAAGCAATGCAGGAAGATGGCAGATCCTTTGCCCGGCGTACCGGCTTCATTGTAGCCAATGTTCAGACAGTAAACATAATTGGGATTATAGTCCACGATATGTTCGCTGGCTTTTTTATTCAGACCGGGCAGCTGGCGAATATCCACCATTTCGTTGTATTTCATACCGGGACGGTCATCACCGGACCAGTAGGTGTTTTCATCCACCTGTTTGTAGGGCATAATGGAGCCGGGATTCGGCGCAATGCCAAAAGCTGCGGTGAAGCGGAAGGTGCCGACAGGTGTCTTGCTGTCGCCCTCTTTTTCCTTGCCTAAACCATTTTTGCCGATAAAGCCCGGCGTGGTCATAATCTGCTGCCACTTGCCGCTGGCATCTTTTTCATGCAGGGAAACCCACGCGGTGGTGCCACTGACTGCGCCTACTACAAACATTTGCTTAGCCGTTTTGGCTGCGGGCAGATTCGTTACCCAGGCAGGCGAAGCCTTCGTGGTCAGATTGGATTCCGGCAGACGCTGCACGGGAAATTCAAAGTAGGTATTGGGATAGGGCTCATCCTTCAAGGTGAAGTGCCACCATTCTTCGGCTAAAGGCTTAAAGCCGTGACGCATCATGGCATCCCGCAGAATCATGCGGTTTTTTATCTGCTTTTCCGTCAGCTTGCCCCGGTAATCGGGATGGGACAGCAGGCCGAAGTAGTCAAAGGTGCCGCCCATATCCAGTTCCTTGCCCGTGTTCATATCAAAAAGGGTCAAATCCACCGTGCTGCCACGGCTGTGACCGGATTTGGCATCAATATAGCCTTCGGCGAAGAGACGGTCTTTTTCCACTTCTGGATAGAAGTATTTTTTCATGCGCTTGTCACTCAGATTTTCTGCCCATTTGACGAAATGGGTGACTGCGCGCTGGGGGCGATAGGCGTCGTAGACTTTCAGCCGATAGCCCTGCGCTTTTACATCATCGGACACAGCCTTCAGCGCTTGGGCTGCTTCCCTGGTCATCAGGGCGATGGGCTCGTTGTAGCCATCAATGCGGTCGCCGACGAAATTGTAGGTGGAATAGTAGCGGATTTCCTGAATGATGTCCGGCACCACATCAGAGAGAACCACAAAGCCGGAAGAATCGTGGGGATTGATTTCCTTTGCTTCCGCTGGTCCTGTAAAATTAATAAGTAGTATACCCAACAGCATAATGGGCAGTAGTAGTGTTTTAAGAAAACGTTGATAGTTCATAGGACAGCCTCCTTAAATAGCAGTAATCACATTTATAATCTATTCGTCATGATAGTTTTTTTTCCCTGCCAAATTCTGATGCATTTACAGGAAAAATGTGTTAAAATACAAAGGCTATCGAAACGGTATTCTAGGGAGAAGGGGAAATATAGATGGAAATATTCAAGTTTTTGGGTTTCGTTACTTACGACCTCTCGAATAAGAGGAGGGGCTTGTGGTGAGCAAAAACACCGCTCTGAGTTTGGCCGTATTAGTTGGCTGGTTTGCCATTATGTATGTAGCGAATACTTGGATGCCCCTTTATCGGGATGACTATCTGGCGGCAGTCATCTGGCGGACAGGAGATCATTTAGCGTCCATGGGAGACGTGTTCTACTCGTTGGAACGTTATTACTATATGCATGGTGGCAGACTGGTAAGTTTCTTTATTCAGTTTGTCTTCATGCTTTGGGGCAAAGTGTACTTCAATGTAGCTAATGCTCTGGTCTTTACATTACTGCTTCCTGTCATGTTGATGCATTGTCGTCGGGATTTTTGCTGGTATAAGGAGCCTGGCACACTGCTGTTGTTGGGATGTTTTGTCTGGCTGGGCGTTTCTCATTTCGGAGAGGTGGCCATCTGGTTGTGCGGTTCAGCCGTTTATCTTTGGACAGGGCTTTTGACTGCTGTTTTTCTTTTGCCGTATAATTTGGCTATGGCTGAGAATTTTCGGAATAAATCATATTGGCTGGCTGTTCTAATGCTCCCACTTGGAATGATAGCTGCCTGTTCGGTAGAGAATCTGACGGTGACAACGACCTTGCTCGCTATGGGGATCACCATTTTGGCTTATCGTCGTGGTCTAATGGCCTTATGGATGATTACGGGAATGATAGGCTCTATTATCGGTTCTATTGTTTGTATCATGGCGCCAGGAAATTTTGTCAGGATAGTTGAAGATCAAGATCGTTCCTGGCTTTTTCATATCTTAAATCAAATTCCCAGTAATCTGGAAATGATAATGTATTTGTTGCCTGTCATTCTATCCTTGATACTGGCGGGGCGCATCTTAAAGGGGGAAGTCGTTGCCGACAAGGCAATTGGTGGGAAGTCACTTTATGTGGCTGTTCCTATTCTGTTGTTGTCTATTGTGTCATTTTTTACGACGGGATTCTTTGCCCAAACCTTGCGGGACCTGGTAGTGAAATTCGTTTTGACACCTTTGGGACTGACGGATGAGGTGACTATTTCTCATTTTGACAATACTATGGCTGGTTTTGAAGAAGCTTTTATCTACATTTTAGGTGTAGTGATAGTATACCAGCTCAGTGTCAGAAGTTTTGGCCTGGATAAAGAAAGAAGTCAGTTAAACTGGCGCAATCTATGGGATAAATATGCGTCGGTTCGGTACGGACTGGGGCTCATTGTTTTGGCTATTTTGAATAATTTTTTGGTGATGGGGGCACCGTCTTTTCCAGGACGGGCATTGTTTAGTTCATCGATTATCTTTATCATGGGTGGGGCAGTAATACTGCGCGAGCCTGTAGTCTGGGATAAAATGTTTATTGCGCCCGCTGGCAGAATTTTTCGTGGCGGTGGATTGGCAATAATGGCTTTTATCATTATTGGTACGCTCACTGTGTTGCATAGTATTTGGCAGGAAGATGCAATTCGTGTGGCCTATATTGCCGAGCAGTCCCGTGCTGGGCAGCAAAGAATCTTGGTGCCGCCCAGTGCGATTCCGGAGCAACGGCGTATTCTGCGGCATATTGCCTACGATGATTTCGATACAGGAATGACACGTGAGCATATTTGTTATTACTTTGGTATAGGTACAGTTGAGTTGGATCCGACTATGAGCATAGAGGATATACGGATTCAGTAACGACTGGTGTAATAAAAAAATACAGCCCCTATCGGCACATTGCAAACGCTGCCGATAGGGGCTGATGCATTTTGTCTGTGACGATGCGCTTAAGCGAACCCACTCTTGAAATTTCAACAAAAAAATAGTACACTTATATTTACTAATTGCCTTTTGCCTGTTACAATCAAAGGGTGGTTAAGATATGAGTGAAAGGAGGCACGCTGGATGCGATTTTTGGAGGTCTTGGGCGCTTGGGTTATTGCGCGATTGGCCGAATTTGGCACCATCGTGCTTCTTTATCGTGATACCATGCAGGAACTCTTCACCCGGCCACGCATCCGTCATATTCTGGCGCAGATGTCTCATCTCGGGGTGGATTCCCTGCTGATTGTGAGCCTGACGCTGCTCTTTACGGGAGCGGTGTTTGCCTTGCAGACGGCGGATATATTGATTCGTTTTGGAGCCCAGAGCACCGTTGGCGGAATTATTTCCATTGCCATTGGCCGCGAACTGGGACCGGTGCTGGTGGGGGTGGTCTGCGCCGGGCGGGTGGGAGCTGCCATTACGGCAGAGATTTCCACCATGAAGGTCACGGAGCAGATAGATGCCTTGCGGGTTATGGCGGTTAATCCCGTCAATTACCTGATTGTGCCCCGCATGCTGGCCTGTATGATGGTCGTGCCGCTTTTAACCGTTTTTGGCGATGTTATCGGCGTGCTCGGTGGTTATCTGGTGGCGGTGTATTATTCCGGCATCAGTTCCTTTAGCTATATCAATTCCATTCACACCTTTGCCGTAGTCTTTGACCTGACTGGTGGTATGATAAAAGCCATTTTCTTTGGCAATGTCATAGCCGTGCTCGGCTGTTACTACGGCCTGCACTGTCCGGCCGGAGCTGAAGGTGTGGGTAAAGCTACCACTCGTACGGTGGTGACTTCTATTATCGTGATTTTTATCTTAAATGCCGCGCTGACCTTTATTCTGTATTAAGGCCGGCAGGAGGATAATATGATTCGACTGGCGAATGTAAATAAGGTCTATGATGGCAAATATGCCCTGCGGGACATCAATCTCACCATCAATAAAGGGGAAACTCTGGCGGTTATCGGTGGCTCCGGTTCCGGCAAGAGTACCCTTTTGCAGCTGCTCGTAGGGCTTATTCGTCCGGACAGCGGGGAAATCTATATTGGCGGGCAGGAAATCACCCATCTTTCGGAGAAAGAAATGGATAAGGTGCGCCTGCACATGGGGATGGTATTTCAGTATTCAGCGCTCTTTGACTCCATGACCGTGGGGGAAAACGTAGCCTTTGGCCTGCGGGAGCATCGGAATCTGCCGGAAGAAGAAATCCAGCGGATTATCAAGGAAAAACTCGCGTTGGTAGGACTGCCCGGGGTGGAGACAAAACTTCCCGGAGAACTTTCCGGCGGGATGAAAAAGCGGGTGGGGCTTGCCCGGGCTATTGCCTTTGAGCCGGATATCATCTTCTATGATGAACCGAGTTCTGGTCTTGACCCCATCACTACAGCCAAAATCGATGAACTAATCGTGGATATGCAGAAAAAACTGGGCGTTACTTCCGTGGTAGTCACCCATGATATGGCCAGCGCCTGCCGCATTGCCGACAGGATTGCCATGGTCTATGAGGGAAATTTAATTGCTGTGGATACGGTGTCACGGTTTCAACAAATAGAGGATGAACGTGTGCAGGCCTTTTTCAACACCTTGCACACAGAGAAAGCGGAAAGGGATGAGCAGCAGGCATGAGCGTAGAAGCAAAGGTGGGAGCCTTTACCTTGGCGGGACTCGCCCTGTTGGCCGCAGTCATTTTTATGCTGAGTGGCTTTAAGCTTGGCGGTGACAAGGGGTATACCCTCTACGCCGGGTTTAAGCAGGTGGTGGGGGTGGAACCTCAATCGCTGGTAAGATTGTCCGGGGTGCCTGTGGGGAAGGTGACTTCCATAGAAAATGATGGCCGGGGTGTTACCGTAGGCATGAAGATAAATGACGGCGTGCAGATACCCAAAGGGTCCAAGGTGGGAATTGGCTCCAGCGGTGTCATGGGGGATAAATTCATCAATATCACTCCCGGAGACAGCGCGGACGGTTATCTGGATGAAGGAGATTTCCTGCTGGGAGATGAAGAAGAAGGCATGGAGGAGATGTTCCAGAACATCAACAAAGTCGTGGTTCAGGCGCAGGATCTTCTGGCCAGCATGAATAGTATTGTGGGCAATGAAGCCTTCCAGACATCTATTGTGCAGATGGTGGTGAACCTGCGGGATACCACAGCGCATATCAATGGCATGCTGGGGGCTATGGAAAGCATGGTCAACGCCAATCAGGGAAATGTCAATCAGACCCTGACCAATATCAATCTCATGACCGCCAGCCTGAACCGCACGATGCATTCCGTGGAAGCCATGATGGCCAATCTGGCCACGGTGGGCGCAGATCCGCAGACGGCGGAAAACCTGCGCATAACCTTGGATAACATCACACAGACCAGTGAGAAAATCCGTATAATCTCGGAAGGGATTGCCAAGGTGGCCGGGGATGAAAAGACGGTGGAAGATGTAAAAGCCACCATTCATAATGCGCGGGAGCTGACGGAGAAAGCCAAGAAGGTTAAGCAGCAGCTGGATTCCATCGAGACGCATGCAGAGGTGACAACCCTGTACAGCGGCCAAAAACGTGACTGGGATACCAGCATGGGTTTTAACATCGGCATGGAACAGGGCCCCTTCCTCAACATGGGGGTTGAAGATATCGGCGAAACCAACCGGATTAACTTCCAGCTGGGCAAACGGCAGGGAAATCTGGCAGGCCGGGTCGGTGCCATTCACGGCGCAGCCGGTGTGGGGCTGGATGCCTATGCAGGCAAGAACTTCAAGTTCTCAGCAGATGCGTATGATTTTAATGACCTGTCTGTGCGGTTAGGCGCACAGGTCAGGGTTATGGATAATACCTGGCTCATGGGCCAGTGGCAGAATGTCAATAAAAGCGATAAGCGGGCGGCCTATGTGGGCCTCAAACAGTACTTCTAAGGAGGATTTGTAATGAATAAAAAGCGTTTTTATAAAAGATTGACGGCCATGATTTTGGGGGGCTTGCTGACGGTATCGGCTGGCTCTGTATCGGCCGCTAATACCGTACAGCTGAATCTTAATGATGCGGTGCAGATGGCGTTGGAGAACAACCGCAGTATAAAAACTGCATTGGCTAACGTGGATGTGGCCAAGTGGAATCTGTCCAAGTATCGCCGCCAGACTGGCGTGACTTTGTCGCTGTCCACGGGGGCAAATCATGCGAACGATACGCTGGCTGCGGTTTCACATAGCGGGGATAATACCTATTTTACCAACAGTGCTTCTGCCTCCATTCCTCTGTACAATTTCTCTTTGCGCAGCGGCATTGAATCCGCTGGCTATGCCCTGAATGCTGCGGATGTTACACTGGAGAATACCAAGCAGTCCATTCGCTATCAGGCTACGGCTGATTATTACAATATCCTGAATTACAAGAATTTAATCAAGGTGCAGGAAGATGCGGTACGGGCCTATCAGGAGCATTTGGACAATGTAAATGCTCAGTACCGGGTCGGCACAGTAGCTAAATCGGATGTACTGTCTTCCCAGGTAAACCTGGCCAATGCGCAGCAGGCGCTGACTACGGCACAGAACAATTACGATATTGCTATTGCTACGCTCAATAATGTCATTGGTCTGCCGACGGATACGGCACTTGAAATCGATGAAGAACTGAAGCATCCTGCTTATAACCTCAATCTGAATGATTGCACGAATTATGCGCTGAACAACCGTGCTGACGGTGCGGCTGCTTATTATGCCGTGAAGCAGGCCGAGGCAGGCATCAATACGGCCAAAGCCGGTTGGTATCCGACTGTTACGGCTTCTGCCAACAAGGCCATTGAAGGTAAGGATGCGTTCCATGCAGACCATAGCAATACCTGGGTGTTTGGCGCTACTGCCACCTGGAATATCTTTGATAATGGCGTAACGACTGCCAATGTGAACAATGCCGAAGCATCCTTGGTAAAAGCGCAGGAAGCACTGAAAACGCAGGACGAAACCATCCAGCTTGATGTGCGCACGGCGCTGCTGAATCTGCAGGCAGCTGAAAAGAATATCAGTACCACGGAAACGGCTGTAACACAGGCGGAAGAAGATTTGAAAATCGCGCATGTTCGTTATTCCGCCGGTGTGGGTACCAACCTTGATGTAATGGATGCTACGGAGAAAATGACCTTAGCGCGTACGAACTACAACACGGCGCTGTATAAATACAATGTATCCAAAGCTGCACTGGATAAGGCTATGGGTATTCCTGTGGATATTGATGTGGCGAAATACAAAGCCTCTCAGATGGAAGGCAACCGCCTGAAGAAAGTCCGGGACGATGCCAAAGTGACGGCAAATCCTGTATTGGAGCTGACGCCGGAAGCCAAGAAGGCTTCCAAGGAAGAAACCAAGGCTATGCGTCAGGCTGAACGGGAAGTCCGCAACGCTGCTGATGCCAATAAGCAGGCAGCAACGGAAAAGAAAGCTGTCACGGAAAAAAAGACAGCCGTGGTCAGCGAACCGACTAAGAAAACGGAACAGCCTGCCAGCACGGCAGCAGTGGCCAGTGAAATGGCCAAGTAACACTAAAGGACTGTAATCTAATGCCTATGATGGGCCTTTGGGGAGAACGTAATGAAGGTAAAGACATGGATAATAGGAACATTGGCGGCAGGCTGCTTAGCAGCCGGTGGCTTGTGGTACTATGTACATACGCAAAACTTCATGGAACGGGCTGGGGAGGAAGTATCTTCCTTGGCCACCCAGGCTCTGGGCTCAGATGTGACGGTGGGGGAAATCGAAGTAAATTCCCTGCGGGATATCAAACTCCATAATCTGGCTGTTTATGACAAGCAGGCGGAGCTGATTGCCAGTGCCGACGAGGCGCAGGTCAGCTGCCGCCTGCTTGCGGCGGTTATGGACCCTGCAGATGCAGTGGCAGAAGTTGAGGTCAAAGGTCTGCAGGCTGTGGTGGCCGAGCGTGCTGACGGCAGCTGGAACGTGCAGGATTTAATCACCGAGGAAAAGAGCTCGCAAAAATTCCGGGGCCGGGTTAAGGCAACGGATGCACGGGTACGTTTGCGCCGGGCGGGACAGGAACTGTCGCTGGAAAAGGTAAATGCTTTGGTGGATTTGGCAGATAATCCCGTGTATAAGGCGGAGTTTGCCGCTGAAAATCAAGGCACGGCCATTAAAGGAACGGCGACCATCTCCGATAGCCGTCAGATAATCAACGCCAGCCTGTCCGGAATGGAGATAAAGAACTATCTGTCATTTATCCCTGCAGGACTGCTTCCTGAGAATGTGGAGATTAAGGGGGGCAATATTCCTGAGGCCGAGCTGCATATCTACCGCCGGGATGGAGACCTTTCCTTCAGCGGTGAAGCGGAACTGGCCGCTGGTGCTGTTCGGGTAGAGGACACGGAAATCGAAAATATTGCCGGTCATGCATCCTTCACGAACGAAGAGGGACTCTTAAACATTAATGCTTCGGCGGCAGGTCAGCAGGTTAATGTTCATGGTAAAATCAAACATTTGCAGACAACACCCTATATGGAACTGGAAGCGGCTTCGGAGTCCTTTGACCCCGGGAAGATTTTAACCAATCTTCCCTATGCAGGTGCGGCTAAGTTTGCAGTGAAAGTTACCGGGGCGCTCAATAATCCCAGCGTGGATGGCAAGGTGGAAGTACCTCAGGGAAAAATCATGGATGTACCCTTTAGTGGTGTGACGGCAGATGTGCGCTATCAGGACAAGAACCTCTTTGTGCGGGACTTTTCCGGTCAGGTTTGGGGCGGCAAGGCTCATGGTGAAGCGGTAATCTCCACGGAAAATTTGGGTTACACAGCCCATCTTAAAGTGGATGATATTGATGCTGCCCAGGGAGCGGCGTATTTGCCCCAGCTGGCGGGGATTACCGGCCAGGTGTCAGCAGATGTGGGCGGCAATGGTATCGGTACTGACTTTAGCACCTTGCAGCTTTATGGCAGTGCCAGCGTGAAAAATGCTGGCTGGCAGGGACTGCGGGTCGATAAAGCAACGACATCCTTCTATCTGGCTGATGATGATTTGCTGATTGATTATTTAAGCGTGAAGATGCCCAATCACAGCAGTCTGGGGCTGGAAGGCTCTATTCGGGATATGCGGGGCTCCGCCCAGCTGGATTTGGCCTTTTATGGCGGTCACTTTGATCTGGCCATGCTGCAAAATATTGACAGCCGCATTGACATGTCAGGGCTGGCCGATTTCAAAGGTACTGTTCATGGTGATAAGCGCAATCCACAGGTGGACATCAAGTTCTCCGGCCTTCAGGGGAAGATTTTCAAGCAGCCTTATGACAGTTTGAAAATAGCCGCCAGCGGCAGTCTCGATGGAATTGGTATTGACGATTTCCTCATGGAAAAGGATGGCAAAGAGGTTTGGCAGGCCAAAGGTTCTGTGGGTTTTACTGGGGAGAAGCGCATAAATCTCCAGCTGGATACCATGGGCGCACGCATGGAAGATATTGCAGCGCTGGTTGCACCGGACCAGCCCATTACCGGTAATGTGGACAACATCATCAAGCTCACGGGCACGCTGGATAACCCTAAGGCGGTGGGCTATATTCATTTCTATCGGGGCAGTTATCGCGGCGTGCTGCTGTCCGGCATGGATGGCGACTACTTTCTGGAAAACGGCAAACTGCGGCTGCAGGATTTCCATGCATACTCGCCGATGATTGACATGGTGCTGAATGGATTCATTACCACGGCTGACCAGTCCCTGGATATGGAAGTGACGGCCAGTGATATTGATTTGAAGCGGGTGGAGCATAAACTGCCCTATGAAGTCAGCGGTCATGGCAGTTTCAAAGGCAAGATTGATGGTACCATCAACAGCCCGGTATTCCACGGGATATTGAATGCCGCAGAAGTGGAAATGAATGGGGTTACGCTGACCAATCTGCGCGGGATGGTGAAATATCAGGGGCACAGCTTTGATATAGACCATTTTGGCTTTGAACAGGATGGCGGCACGTATGACTTGGAGATGTCCTACAATACGGACAATAATGTTATTGCCGGTGATATGGTGGTGCAGAATGCGGATATTGCTGCGGTGGCGGCTTTGGCCAATGCCAAGACGGATCTCATTGCCGGCCGCGCTAATCTGACCGCGCATTTAGGCGGGTCTGCAGATAATCCCGCCATCAAGGTGGATGGTGACATTCAGCAGGGAACAGCTGGCGGTTATGATGTGCACAATGTGGCGCTGGATTTGCAGCTGCTGAATCACATCCTCTATATCAATAAGCTCAGTGGCAGCCAGGGCAGTAAGGGGCTCTTTTCCGCTGCGGGAACAGTGACCATCGGCGGCCCTATGGATGTGCATTTTTCGGCCAGCCAGCTGGAATTTGGCATGTTTACAGGGCTGGCGGGATTGCGGCTGCAGAATGTTACCGGGGCTGCAGATATTGAGGCAAATATTGGCGGTTATACCTATAATCCAGCGGCAGATCTGAATCTGCAGGTGGTAAATGGCGGCGTTCAGGGCTCGTCCTTTGATAACCTTACCGGAGCTGCACATTTGAAAAATGGCCTGATTGATTTGACTGAGCTGAAGGTGGCCAAGCAGGTGGGCGAGCGCAGCTGCTCGGCTGCGGCTAAAGGGATTGTTCCCTTGCGGGCACTGACGGCAGGCAAGGATGAATGGCTGGAAGATTATGAGCAGATTCAGCTACAGATTGGTCTGGAAAATGCGGATTTGTCCCTGCTGCCCACCATATCCAAACAGGTGGACTGGGCGTTGGGGGCCACGGAAGGTGCAGTGAAAATTTACGGTTCCCTGGCCCATCCGCTGATAGATGGCAGTATTGTTGTTCCCAATGGGGCAGTGAAGCTCAAGGCGCTGAATGACCCGGTTACGGATATGGCCGTCAAGGTGAATTTTGCCGGCAATAAAGTGACAGTTGAAGATTTTTCTGGTAAAATGGGCGGTGGTTCCTATCGTTTGCATGGCAGTGTAAGCTTTAACGGTTTGGAACCGGAACATTATGACCTTTCGCTGAATATCGACCAGCTTGGGATCAACAGCAAGTTCTTTACCGGCCCGCTGAATGGACAGTTCAGCCTGAAGGATACGGACTTCTATGGACATCGCCTGCCTAAGCTCTATGGTCAGCTGGATTTTAAGCATTGTCAGGTGTCGGTGCCGACGATTCCGGACAGTGATGGCGAAATGCCGGAAATGGTTCTGGATGTGCAGGTCAATGTGGGGGATAAGGTGCATTTTTACAGTCCCTATCTCTATGACCTTTATCTGACTGGTGCTTTCCATGCCGGGGGCATCATGAGTCATCCCAAGATGAGCGGCAGTCTGCAGGTGAAACGCGGGGGCACCATCAACTATTTGAAGACAGAGTTCAACATCCGTCAAGGCATCGCGAACTTCAATCAGGTAGCATCATTTATGCCCAGCATTGATTTCTTTGCCGATACAAAACTGGCTCGGGCCAGGGTGTTTCTGTCGGTAAGAGGGCCGTTAGGGGCGGCGCAGATGAAACTTTCTTCCAGCCCAGCCATGAGCCAGACGCAGATTGTGCAGCTGCTGACGCTGCGGGATGCTTACCGGGATGGCAATAGCAGTATGAATGCTGGCGATTTGCTGGCGGTGGGCCTGCAGATGACCTTCCTCTCGGAGGTAGAGGGCCTTATGCGGAACTACCTGTATATGGATAAATTAACCATTTCCCGGGGCAATGGTTCCCTGTTCAGCAACTATAATGCAGAAAAAGACAAAGAAAATCCCGAAAACAAATATGATTTTAATGTAACTATGGGAAAATATATATCAGACAAGGTTATGCTCCGTTATACGCATGGTTTTGGCAGTAAAGACATCAACCGCTATGGTGTGCAGTATGATATCAATGACCATTGGGGCTTGACCTTTGAGCGGGAGTCCAACAAATCCATTGTTGGTGTGGAAGCCCGCATGACATTTTAACAATGCTTAGCGCAGAAAGGGGGTGATGGGGCTGCGTTTTGCACAATATGTAAAAGAATTACAACGGATAAAACCATTGGCAAGAGAGGAAGAAGCGCAGCTCTGGCAGGCCTATAAGGCCGGTGGCGAGGAAGATGCCCGCCGCCAGCTCATCGAGGCCTATCAGCCCCTGGTATTCAAACAGGCACTGCCTTACCGCAGCCTGCAGAATATCATGGATGTGGTGCAGGAAGGTACGGTGGGCCTCATTGAAGCGGTGGAGCGATACGACCCGGAGCGGGGAATCGCCTTCAGTCTCTTTGCTATTCACCGCATTCGCGGGCGGATGCTTGACTTTCTGCAAAAGGAAGGGGCTTCGGACAGCCCCTGTATGGATGCTGCGCAGGATGAGGGCGGTTCCACCTATAAGGAAAACCTGATGGACACCTCGCCTACCGTAGCTGAGCAGGCAGAAAACCATGAGCTGGTGGGAAAACTCCGAACAGCCATGGCGCGCCTGCCAGCCCGGGAAAAAGAGGTGCTGGAAAATGTTTATCTAGCCAGTCAGGATGTGCAGGCCGTAGCAGAGGCTATGGACATCAGTCCCAGCCATGTCTACCGCTTGCAGAAGACAGGCATCCGGCGCATTCGGGGAATGCTGTCCAGATTCATGCAGTATTGGTGAAATAATTTTCAAATGAGCAAAGTTAAGCTGAAAAATGACGAAATAACATGCTAATAGCTTGTGAGAGTCGGTATCGACGTGATATGATGTGTCAAAGGGAAATACAGTCAGCCGATTGTAAATAAAGAGAGTTTAGTGAATTTTACGGTCGGAGGGGCAGGTATGGACAAACGGACACAACGTAATCACATACGGGCGGCCCGGGAATGGCTGGGCAGGGCGGACGATTCTTTAGCACAGGATAATGATGTGCAGGGGGATTTGAAGCTGATGCTGGCCCGGGCAGAACTTGCTCATGTGGGGCCAAGTGCCCGCAGCTGCCGGCTGAAAATATGGGGGCGGAGAGGCCTGGCCTTGTTAACGGCAGTGCTGTTGGCCGTAATCTTTTGTTGGCAACCGGCGGCAGCACCACCTGCGCCGGAAATGCCGGCCCCGGCAACACCAGTGGCTGAAAATGTAGCAGCTGCCAGTCAGGAGCCCAATTTGCCGCTAAGGGAGATACCCGTGCAGGCTGAGCAGATAGCTGCGGAGCCAAAAGCAGAAGTACCGGCTCAGGTACCTGTTACGCCGCTGCCCGAAAAGAACAATGCTCCGGCGCCAAGCGTGGAGGCGGACGCACCTGTATCCCCTTCGCCGCAGATACCCAATCAGGAAAAACAACAACTTATGCAGTCTGCAGGGAAAATCCTGCGGCAATAAGAAGATTTTGGGAGGTTTGACCTTTGAACAAACAAAACAGACGATTCCTTGCCTGTGCAGTAGCGCTGGCTACCAGTTTTGCTGCTGTACCGGGAGTGTCGCATGCAGAAGTGACTGCTAAACCGGCCAATCAGGCCGCCACGGCTGTGGCAGCAGAATCCGCGGGCACGGCAAGTGCGCCTGCTGCGAATACATCTGCACCGGCGGAAAAAAATGCGGAGACGGCTGCTCAGCAGGGAAATGCGCAGGAAGATAAGCGTACAGCTGACTGGTCCAAGAACCGTCCGCAGGAAGATGCCATTGAAAAGTACAGTAAGGAATACGAAGGCCAGACCATCGTGGATACGGTTTTTGAGGGGACCACTGCCGTTACGGAAGCTACGGCGAAGTCATCGCTGTCTATGAAAACTGGGGATATGTTCACGGTTAATGGCATGAATAAGGACCGGGAGGCAATATACAATACAGGTTATTTCTATGACTTGTTCCCCACATTCCAGAAAGTGCCGGAAGGTGTGGTACTGACCTACCATGTATTGGAAAATCCGATTATCAAGAGCGTGGAAATTACGGGTAATACTGTCTATAAGACGGAGGATTTGCGCTCCTGCATTACCGTTAAAGATAACGAAATCTTAAATAACCGTACACTGCACGAGAATGTACAGGCTATCAAAGAAAAGTATCGTAACGACGGCTACATCCTGGCTAAGGTTACGGACATGAATATTGATAAGGACGGCAACCTTACGCTGAAAATCAACGAAGGCGTATTGGAGGGCTATAAAGTAAAGGGCAACACCAAGACAAAGGACTACGTTATCCTGCGGGAAATGCGTCAGAAGGTTGGCGAACCCTTTAACTCCAAGAAGGCCCGTCGTTCCATGCAGCGTGTTTACAACCTGGGGTTCTTTGAAGATGTAAATATCAAGATGAATCCGGGCGTGGAACCCAACGCTGTGGTGATGGAACTGGATGTCAAGGAAAAGCGTACGGGTACCTTTGGTATCGGTGCCGGTTATAGCACCGCAGATGGTGTTATCGGTATGGTGAGCATTGGCGATTCCAACTTCCGTGGCACTGGCGATGCTGTGAGCATTACCTACGAACGCAGCGGTAATGAAAAAGATGCACATGGTTTTACTTTCTCCTGGCGTCATCCTTATCTTGACAAGAAGGAAACCGTTGGTACGTTGCGTGTGTATAACAGAACGTATGAATACAGCGATTATGATACAAATGGTAATCTCAAGGAAAGTTATATGCGTAAATACGCCGGCGGAGAAATTATTCTGGGCCGTCCGATCAGTGAGTTTTCCACGAACTATATCACCTTGAAAAATCGTTCGGATAGTTATGTTCGTCATACAAAGAATGGTAATCAGGGGGATCGCAGCACGCCCGCATGGAAGCAGTGGCGCGATGATAATTTCGGTACAACCCGCAGTGTTACCTTTGAACATGTTACCGATACGCGTGACAATATCTACAACCCCACGGAAGGTGGCCGGGTCAGCCTGTCAGCTGAAGTGGCTGGCTTAGGCGGCGATTTCAATTTCCAGAAGGCGGCGATTGAAGATCAGCGCTACTTCAAAGTGGGGCGTGCGCAGGTAATTGCTTTGCGTGGCAAGTATGGTTGGGGCCATGGCGACATTTCTGAATTCAATCAGTACAGAGTGGGTGGCCAGAACAGCCTGCGTGGTTATCGCGATGACCAGTACCGCGGTGACCATATGATTTTGGCTACATTGGAATACCGCTTCCCGATTGTCAGCAAGGTGCAGGGCGCAATCTTTACAGATTGGGGCGGTGCCTGGTTCGATAACTTTTTGCCGCAGAGTGGTACGATTCATGGCAGTGTTGGTATCGGTCTGTCCCTGAATACACCGCTTGGTCCGTTGCGTCTTGATTATGGCCGGGGCAGCAATGGTGGCCGCGTACACTTCAGCGTTGGCGGCGCCTTCTGATGAAGCCGGCTATAGCGGCGGTTATCGCGCTTTTGGTCATATTGTCGGCTTTTCCCGCCGAAGCGGCGAAGGTGGACCGGGTTGTGGCGGTAACCACAGCTCATGACAGTCTGCCTCCTTTGGTGGCAGAGCGAATGAACCATAGTGTGGCAGCCATTGCCAGCCAGCTTTTGGAAGGCAAGGAAATTGCTGCGGTGCAGGCTGGCAATGCCAGCTATGCGGCCCTAATCCACGAAGTCTTTGATAAGGTGCTGGTAGGGTACACGGTGAAACAAGTGCGTATCCAGCCTGCTGCTGAAACAAAGGTGGAGGTGGAACTGCTTCCTTGGTCGGAGGTCATCCAGTCTGTGCAGGTGGAAACTTCTGTCGAAGGAATGCCGCCCCGTATAGAGAATATGGTGCGGCAGGACCTGACAGGAGTGGAACGTGTCTTTGAAGATGCGATGATGGGGCTTCCCACTGCGGCAGCAGATTGGACAAATGGCGTTCTGAAACAACATCTGAATGCTTATCTGGAGCAGCATTTGCCGGAGTTTCGGGCGGATTTTGATGTGAATCCGGAACCGCATACACAGGTGAAACTGATGGTTTATCCGCGGCTGCCTGTGGTGCGGACGGTGGATTTATCCATGCGTTCGGATACGGTGCCTAACAGTGCACTGTTGGCACGGCGGGATGTGATGCAGGCGCAGGTCGATGAAATCGTAGGTGTTCCTGTGGGATTCGTCCGCCGTCATCGGCAGGAGCTGGAACAGGCTTTTGCGCAAGGGTTGGATAACCGCCAGGATTTTCGAGCTCTGAGCATGCAGACAAAGGTAGCGATAGAGCCGGCGGAACGCACTCAGGTTATGAGCCGTTCCGATACCAGCCGCTATCGTTTGCGCTTGTCAGGTTGGCTGGATATCGGCCGCAAAGAGAAGGCGAGTCATAAGAATGACGAAAACATGCTCCTGCGGCTGCATGCCGGACAGATGCTGGGTTCGAAGGATGAAATCTTTGTACTGGCTGATTTGCTGCCGGAAAAGATGAAATGGAACTGGCAGCTGGGCTGGCAGCATGATTTGCGCGGCGGCAGGCTGGTGGGCCTGCGCTATGATATGCGGAAGCATAAGCTCATCTATGATATTCGCCAGCAGTTGGCTCCCCGCTGGCTTCTGCGGTATGAGTACCGCACAGCGGACAACATGGGGGAGGCAGCGCTTCGCTACCGTCTGCATGATTTTGTGAGCCTTGAATATGTACTGGATAATGAGCAGAATTGGCTGCGGCTTATCGGTAATTTTTAAGGGAATATCTTGAATAAAAAAAGTTATTTTGTTATAATGTCAATCGTATATGGCATTTATTAACTCGAAAAATTCCTCAATTAGGAAAAGGAGATTTTGAAATGGTTAAATTGCAGAAAAAACAGGTTAAAATCGTTAGCATTCTCATTGCGTTGGCTTTTGTAGGCTCCGTTGTAGCCATGGCTTTGACGCAGTTCGGCCCGAACATGGCCAGTGCAGCCAGTTCCAATGTGGGCGTGGTTGATTACAGCCAGATTATGAGCCAGCATCCGAAGGTTCAGGCTGCTTCCACGGAAATGCAGACGGCAGTTCAGGAAGCACAGAAGGACTTTGAAGCAAAGTCTGCCAACATGAACGACAATGAAAAACGTGATTATTATGCGCAGACCCAGCAGCGTCTGCAGCAGAAGAACCAGGAACTCATGGAACCCATCACCAAGAGCGTGGAAGAATCCGTGAAGAAGGTTGCTGAACAGAAGGGCCTGTCCGTAGTTCTGGACAAGGGCGCTGTGGTTTACGGTGGCGTAGACATCACGCAGGATGTACTGAAGCAGGTTAGCAAATAATAGTCAGGTGCTACACTGATTAGAATAATAAAAGGCAGTACCGAGCAAAGATATGCTCGGTACTACTTTTAAGCTTAAAAGATGAGGTGTCGGCCATGGCAGAAGCAAGCAAGGACGAGCAGGAAAAAAAGAGGCAGCGAGGCCGCCATATTCTTGCAGGTGCGTTAGCAGCACTGCTCTTTGTCCTGCTGGGGGCATGGCTGGCAAGAGAATTTATCATTCCCCGGCAGGCGCCGGAAAGCCTCGCAGAGATTCCCGATGCGGGACTGATTGACTGGCAGCAGGTGTTGGAGGCGCATCCTGATTATGCGAAACTGACGGATTTGCAGGCGCAGTGCGAACTATTGGAGATGGAAGTTAGTGATGTGGGAGATTTGCTGACCATGCAGCCACCACAGCTATTAGCCGAAACCTTCAAGGAGTCTGTCTGGCAGAAAAATGCAGCGGATGTAATCGGCGGCCGGGCAGAACTGGAGCGCAAGGCAAAAAAACTTCGTGAAGAGTACAGGCAGCGTACCGAGGCAGAATATAATGCCCGGCGGCAGGCTGTCGATGAGGAATTCCTGAACGCCATCCTGAATCTCAATATCCGGCTGGACAATCAGGAGTCCATGCATAATCCTCTGGATTCCAAGGAGAGCATTGCGCAGGAGCGTGCTGATTGGCTGGCACAGCGCAGCCAGCTGCAGGCAGAGCGTGGAAGGCGTCAGTATGAGCTTTGGCAGTCCTATAAGGCAGAGATTGAAGCCTATGTCCAAAAGGAACTGGGGCCTGAACTAGCCCAGTGGCAGGCAAATCTGCCCAATCTGCGTGAGCAGGAAATGGCCGCTGCCCTGAAGACCAAAAGTGAGGCCGATAAACGCAATGCCGAAGCCATGTCCAAGCAGCAGGAGCTGGCGCAAAAGGTGCAGGCCCGGCTGGAAAAACGGCAGCTTCTGGCGGAGAAAAAGACGGAGTTTGCTGCTCTGCAGGCCCATGTACTCAATGATGTGGCTGGCAAAGCCGCTAAGATTGCCATTATGCACCACTTCACCTTGATTTTGGTGCACCATCCCCAGACCTTGGCAAGTTTTATGCCTGGTGCAGCTGAGTTTAATCCCTTGCTGCGCAAAGCTGGTGTAGCCATTGGCATACGCACGCAGGATGTGACCGGGGAAATTGTGCAAGAGATGAAAAATCTGTAATTGACTTATAAAGAAAGAAGCGAAGATAGGATGAAATTACGCAAGAAAACAGCAGCTGCTATGATTATGGCTCTGCTTTGTGCCACTTTAGCCAGCGGCTGTGGCCAGACGAAAATCGGCTATATAGATGGTGAGCGGGTTTCCAAGGAAGCTCCGCAGATAAACAGCCTTATCGAAGAAGGCAATCAGAAGATTGAAGAAGCGCAGACACAGGCCAGTCAGGATCTGCAGAAGAAAATGCAGGAAAATCCTAACATGAGTCAGGAAGATTTGCAGAAGGCTCAGATGGATGGTCAGCGCAAGATTCAGGGCTTAAATCAGTCCTATTCGCTGCAGCTTCGTCAGAAGATGGATGTAGCTTTGGCGGCTGTCAGCAAGGATAAGAAACTGGATGCAGTTGTGAACAACAGCACGGATCAGCCGGTAGCTGTTACCGGAGCTGTGGATGTTACGGATGATGTTATTGCCCAGTTGCAGTAAGATGGGAGTACCAGCATGAAGAAGACTTTGCAGGAAATTGCAGCCATTGTGGGCGGCCGTGTCGTCGGCGATGAAGCGATTGAAATAGATGGTCTGGACAATATTGCCGGAGCCGGAGCCGGTGACCTGACCTTTGCAGTGGAGCCTCATATCGAGGAGGCTAAGACCTGCAAGGCAGCGGCTGTAATGCTGCCGGAAGGGATAGAGGATTTCCCTAAGACGGCCCTTTATGTGGAAGACCCCAGAGCGGCTTTTGCCAAACTGTTGGAGATTTTTACGCCGAAACTGGAGCGTCCCGCGGAAGTAAGCGCCAAGGCTCATGTGGGCAAGGATGTGAAGCTGGGCCAGAATGTCACCATTATGCCCTTTGCCATGGTAGATGACCATGCGGTTATCGGCGACAATGTGGTGCTTTATCCCCATACCTATATTGGTCAGTATGCGGAAATCGGTGATGACAGTGTCATCTATTCCAATGCCACTGTCCGCGAACACTGCCGGGTGGGCAAACGTTGTGTGGTGCATAGCTCGGCAGTTATTGGTTCCGACGGCTTTGGCTTTACCACGAAAGACGGCGTGCATACCAAGGTGCCGCAGGTAGGCATCGTAGTTTTAGAGGACGATGTGGAAATCGGCGCTCATGACGGCATCGATAGAGCTGCTATGGGCGCTACGGTTATCGGCAAGGGCACGAAGATTGACAATCTCGTGCATATCGGCCATAACTGTAAGATTGGCGCTAACTGCCTGATTGTAGCCCAGACGGGCATTTCCGGCTCGACTACTGTAGGTCATAATGTTACGTTCGGCGGTCAGGTGGGCACGGTAGGTCATATCAATATCGGTGCTAACTCCGTTTATGCGGCCCGCTCCGGTATTATTGGCGATATGCCGGAAGGTGTATTCTGCGCCGGCTTCCCGGTGCAGAGCCATACGGAATGGCTGCGCATGCAGGCGGCGATGAAGAAACTGCCGGAAATGCGGAAGAAAATCAGTCAGTTG
The DNA here is from genome assembly GCA_015058625.1 of Pseudoselenomonas ruminantium. GTDB lineage: Bacteria > Bacillota > Negativicutes > Selenomonadales > Selenomonadaceae > Selenomonas_A > Selenomonas_A ruminantium_N. The sequence continues at coordinate 21,850 of SVCA01000005.1, forward strand.
GAAAAGAAATTAGCAAAGTACGAGGGCTAAGAAGTTGTTGTACTATATATTAAAGGGCATAAGTGTTTTGGTCTGTGCCCTGCCCCGCGGTCTCTGTGAAAAAATGGGCCGTGGCTTGGGAAATTTGGCGTGGCTGGTGATTCCACGCAAGCGCAAGCTGCTGGCCATAGGGCAGATAAAGATGTGCCTGGGTGCCGACGATGATGAGGCCTGCCGCATTGCCAAGGAAAGTACCGTGCGTTTTGGCCCCATGCTCTTTGAAGTTCTGCGCTTTCCGCTCATCAAGAAGCAGCCGGAAAATTATGTGCGCATTGAAGGCTTGGAAAAACTTCAGCAGGGAATGGCGGCAGGTAAGGGCGCTGTGATTGCGGCGTCCCATAGCGGCAACTGGGAGCTCATGGGCGGCGCTTTTGCCATGGCGGGCATCCCTCTGGTGGGAGTGGCCATGAAGCAGAAGGATTCGGCTGCGGATAAATTTATCAATGAATACCGTACGCTGATTGGCATGCATATCACTTACAAGACCGGCGTGCGGGAAATGTTTGCCATGCTGAAGAAAGGCTGGGCGATTGGCCTGATTATGGATCAGGACACCAACCGTCATGACGGCATTGTCCTGGATTTTTTCGGCAAGCCGACCAATACGACTCCGGGGGCAGCCTCGATGGCGCGTTTTCAGGGCGTGCCGATCTTTACATCCTTCATGCATCGGGATAAGGCAGGCTTCCATACATTAATTGTGGAAGGGCCTTTTTATGTGGAGAAGACGGCGGATAAGCGTGAAGATATCAACCGGACCACGCAGCTTATCAATAATGCCATTGAGGCACATATAAGGAAATATCCGGAGGAATGGTTCTGGCTTCATGACCGGTGGAAATCCATTCGGGAGGAATATCGCGATACGGATTTTTCGAAGAGCGTATGAAGCTATCAGGAGGAATAGATTTGCAACAGACTACATTAGCGGCAGAGGCCAGCTATACTGGTATCGGACTGCATTCCGGCCGTGAGGTACACATGGTGCTCAAGCCGGCTCCAGCGGATACAGGGTTGGTTTTTGTGCGCACGGATTTAGAGGGGCAGCCCCAAATTCATGCAACGGCATCTAATGTCACTTCCACCATGCGGGCAACTACTGTGGAGGAAAATGGCTGCAAGGTGTTCACCATCGAGCATTTGATGAGTGCCTTTCATGCCCTGCGCATAGACAACTGCTATATTGAAATAGATGCCGAAGAACCGCCGGTGGCGGATGGTTCTTCGTTGGCATTCTTCCAGAAGATGAAGGATGCAGGTGTTAAGGAACTGGCGGCAGAGCGTAAGGAAATCGTCATCGATAAAGTTTATCGCATTGATGATGAGGAGTCTAACCGCTTTGTCATGGTGCTGCCCTATGATGGTTTCCGGGTGAGCTTTACTTCTGTAAATCCCCATAAGCTTATCGGCGTGCAGTATGAAAACTTTGAAATAAGCCCGGACATTTACGAACGGGAAATTGCACCGGCCCGCACGATTGCGTATGAGCAGGAGATTGAAGCCCTGCGCAATATGGGACTGGGGCTTGGCGGTACGCTGGAGAGCGTTATCGTTTACAATGATAAAGGCTGGCTCAATCCGCTTCACTTTGAGGACGAGCTGGTTCGTCATAAAATCCTGGATGTTATCGGCGACCTGCGTCTGGCAGGCCCTATTCGCGGCCATGTCATAGCGGTGGCCTCGGGACATGCGCTGAATACGAATTTAGCGAAAAAACTTGTGGAAAATTTGGGTTGATATTTGGATAGAGAAATCTATTAGAAAGAGGGAATTACAATGGTTTTGGAAATTACGGATATTATGAAGATTTTGCCGCATCGCCCGCCTATGCTGCTGGTGGATCGCATTGTGGAGATCGATCCGTTCAAATCGGCTACGGGGATTAAGAATGTGACCATGAACGAGCCGTTTTTTGTAGGCCATTTTCCGGGACATCCCATTATGCCCGGTGTGCTGATTTTGGAAGCGATGGCACAGGTAGGCGGCGTGGCCATGCTCTATCCGGAAGAAAACAGGGGCAAGATTGCCATGTTCGGCGGCATGGAAAACATCAAGTTCAAGCGTCCGGTAGTGCCCGGCGACCAGCTGGTAACTAAGGCACATATCGTAAAGGTTCGCGGCGAATTCGGTTTGCTCCATTGCGATGGCTATGTAGATGACAAATTGGTTGCCTCTGCTGACTTTAAGTTTGCTATGAGAAAAGAAGAAAACATGTGATTTTTACTGATAAACTGATGATAATCTTTGTTCAGCTCGGATAACGCCTGAATTTGCTGTCAGATAGAATGAGAGAATTAGAGGTCAGTTTGGGAGTATATAAAAAAGACAGAGCAAAGAGGCTGCTGATATTGTGGGGAGTCGGCAGATTGGTTATAAGGAGTTGTAGAGATGAGCACGGAAAATATTAGTGCAGAAGCACAGATACATCCCACGGCGATTGTGGAAGAAGGAGCCAAAATCGCCGCTGGGGCCCAGATTGGCCCCTATAGCGTAATCGGCAGCGATGTGGAAATTGGTGAGGGCACCATTATCGGTCCTCATGTAGTGGTCACAGGCTGGACGAAAATCGGTAAGGAATGTCATATCTTTCAGGGCGCTTCCATCGGTGAAGTGCCGCAGGATTTGAAATTCAAGGGCGAAAAAAGCTTTACTTATATCGGCGACCGCACCGTTATCCGTGAGGGCGCTACGGTACATCGGGCTACCGGCGAAGGCGAGGAAACCCGTATTGGCAACGACTGCCTGCTGATGGCTTTGACCCATGTTGCTCATAACTGTGTGATTGGCAACCGGGTAATCATGTCCAATCTGGCCAGCCTGGCGGGGCACGCCATTGTGGAAGACCGGGCTGTTGTGGGTGGCATGACCGGTGTACATCAGTTCGTCAAGATTGGCCGTAATGCCATGATTGGCGGTATGAGCCGTCTGACGCAGGATGTAGTGCCTTACACCATTGTGGCCGGACAGCCTGCCAAGGTGGCCGGGCTTAACAGTGTGGGCATTTCCCGGGCCGGCATTGAGCTGTCTGCCCGCCGCAGCCTGAAACAGGCATACCGGATTCTGTACCGTTCCGGTCTGAGCCTGCAGAAAGCGGTGGAGATTATCGAACAGGAAGTTGCTCCCTGTGAAGAAGTGGATCATCTCCTGCGCTTCCTGCGCAATGCCGATCGGGGCATTTGCCGGGAACGCCGGGACGATAAATGAGGATTGTTTGTAGTTGCGGAGGTTTGTAATGGAGCGGATTGGACTTTTGGCAGGCATTGGCGCCCTGCCGGTGGAGATTGCCAGGGCGGCCAAGGAGCTGGGCTATGAGGTCTATGCTGTGGCACTCTTGCCCGATACCGACCAGCGCCTGCGCGACTATGCCGATGACTATCAGGAAATCAACGTCCTGAAGGTGGGCAAGATTCTCAAGTATCTCAAGAAGAATGACATCCATAAGGTGACGATGATTGGCAAGGTTACCAAGGAAGTTCTGTTTGCCAAGAAAACATTGCCGGACTTGAAGGCCATGCAGATTCTTATGCGGGTGCCGGATAGGAAGGACGATACCATCATGCTGGCCATCATTGATGAGCTCAGGAAGATTGATGTGGAAACCTTTGATCAGACGGAACTCATCCGCAAGCTGATGCCAGGCAAGGGGGTTCTCACCAAACGCCAGCCTACGGAAGCCGAGCGAAAGGATATGGAGTTCGGCTTTCAGATGGCTAAGGAAATCGGCCGGATGGATGTGGGACAGACTGTGGTGGTCAAGGATATGGCTGTGATGGCTCTGGAAGCGATCGAAGGAACAGATGCTTGCATCCTGCGGGGCGGCAAACTGGCCGGTGGCAATGCTGTGGTGGCCAAGGTGGCCAAACCTCAGCAGGACAGCCGCTTTGATGTGCCCACGGTGGGGCTCAAGACCCTGCAGATGATGGTGGAAACCGGCGCTAAGGCACTGGCTATCGAAGCCGATGCTACTTTGTTGGTGGAGCGGGCAGAAGTTATCGCTCTGGCCGAAGCCAACGATATCACCATTATGGCTATGTAAGCGATACAGAGACGTTGGGGATGCAAAGATGTATGCCCAGCGTTTTTTATTTTTGCGTGTTTATGTGTGTCCGATAAGTGACGGTTTTGCTGTTGGCAAAACGGGTCTGTTTGCGCTATAATATAGTTTGGTTTAATATTGAAATGAGGAGGACGACCCATGAAGATTATGCTTTCCGCTGGTGAGGCATCCGGGGATGTGCATGGCGAAAATATTGCCCGGGCAATTCTGGCGATGTCACCAGCCACGGAGCTTATTGGCTTCGGCGGCAGCCGCATGGAAGATGCCGGCGTGCGCCTGTGCCGGAATTTTGCCGATTACAGCGTAATGGGCGTATGGGAAGTCCTGGTGAATATCCGCCGCATCTGGAAACTCTTGAATGATTTGACGGAGTTTATGCGGGAAGAAAAGCCCGACATGCTGGTGCTTATCGATTATCCCGATTTCAACTGGCGGCTGGCCAAACGGGCCAAGTCTTTGGGGATACCCGTGTTCTCCTACATTCCGCCTTCGGCCTGGGCCTGGCGGAAGGGCAGGGCCAGGGATTGTGCGAAGATTGCCGATGAATTTATCGCCATCTTCCCCCATGAACTGCCGGTGTATGAGGCGGCCGGGGCAAAGATTTCCTTCGTGGGCAATCCGCTGGTGGATGCCGTACGGGCAGAAATGCCCCGGGAGAAGGCCCGTCGGTTCTTTCAGATGCCGGAGGATAAGACGGTGATTCTTCTGCTGCCCGGCAGCCGCAAGCAGGAGATTGAACTTCTGCTGCCATCCATGTTGGCGGGGACTAAAAAACTTTTGACCGAGAAGCCGGATACGGTATTCTATCTGCCGGTGGCCGATACTGTGAGCCGTGAGCGGATTGAAGAGATGATTGCTGCTTCTGGCGTAGCGGTTACTTTGACCGCTGAAAAGCGTTACAGCCTTATGGCGGCAGCGGATGCGGCCATGGCTACTTCTGGTACCGTGGTGATGGAGGCGGCACTTTTAGGGCTTCCTTGCGTGGTGCTCTACCGTTTGTCACCTGTGTCCTATGCTATTGGAAAGCTATTGGTGCATGTGGATAATTTCAGTCTGCCCAACATTCTCTTGAATGAAAGCTTCCAGCGGGAACTGCTGCAGGATGAAGTCACGCCGGAGAATATTGCCGGCGAGCTCATGAAGCTCTATCCCGGTGAGGCCCATCGGCAGGAAGTGGTTGAGAAGCTGAAACTGGCCTGCCAGAAACTGGGAGCTCCTGGAGCGTCTCAGCGGGTAGCGGAACGGATTTTGAATGCAGCGCGGGAATTTACCGCTGAATAAATTAGTGAGGGAAATACATGAAGAATTATAAGCGGCTTCTGCAATATATCAGGCCCTATCTGAAACGCCTGGCACTGGCCATTGTCTGCATCGTGGTGGCAGCAGCCTGCAACCTCTACCTGCCTTGGATTATCAAGGATATGGTGGATAAGGTGCTGGCTGAAAAGGATATGGTCATGCTGTACGTCATTTGCGTCAGCATTGTGGTGGTTTTCCTGATTCGCGGGATATTCTACTACGGCCAGTCCTATCTGGTGTCCTATATCGGACAAAAAGTGGTTATCGACGTGCGGGAAGTGATGTTCCGCAAGTTCCAGCGCATGCCCATGGCCTATTTTGACAAGCATCAGACTGGCGAGACCATGAGCTACATCACCAACGATGTGGCGGCGATCCAGTCGGCATTGGTGGACCAGCTGATTGAAATGGTCACGGAAGGTTCCATTTTGATTGGTTCCATTGCCATGATGATTTATCTGGACTGGAAACTCTCCCTGCTGACCTTGGTGGTTATCCCCTTGGTAGGTCAGGCCATGAAGATTTTTGGCCGCAAGCTCAAGCGGAATGGCACGGTGATTCAGGAACGGGCCGCGGATATTACTTCCCTTTTACAGGAAAGTATTTCCTCTATTCGGGTGGTCAAGTCCTTTGTCCGTGAGGATTACGAAATCAAGCGGTTCATCGATCAGAACATCCTGAACTTCCAGGCAGCCATGAAGAATGTGCAGCTCACCAGCCTCTTGACGCCGACGGTGGAATTTTTGGCGGCGGTTTCCGTTACTTTCATTGTAGGCTTTGGTGGCTATGAAGTGGTCAACGGCCAGATGACGGCCGGTGCTTTGGTGGCCTTCCTGACCTATGCGGTCAATCTGGCGAACCCCGTAAAGCGTCTGGCCCGTGTTTACGGCAACCTGCAGCGGGCAATGGCCGCTGTGGACCGCGTATTTGCGGTAATCGACTTGCCGGAACCCATCAGCGATAAGGAAGATGCGAAATCCCTGCCGAAGATTCAGGGCCATGTGGAGGTCAAGAATGTGACCTTTGGCTATAAGGAAGGGGTTAACGCGCTGGAAGATGTATCTCTGGATGTGAAGCCGGGGCAGATGATTGCTTTCGTGGGGCCCAGTGGTGCAGGCAAGTCTACCATCGCCAACCTGATTCCCCGCTTCTATGAGATTAACGGCGGTTCCATCTCCATTGACGGTTACGATATCCGGGATGTGAAGCTGGATTCCCTGCGGGAGCAGATTGGCATTGTACCGCAGGAAACCATGCTGTTTTCCACGACGGTTATGGAAAATATCCGTTACGGGCGGCTGGATGCCACGGACGAAGAGGTCATTGAGGCGGCCAAGGCGGCGAATGCCGACAGCTTCATTCGGGAACTGCCCCAGGGGTATGATACAACTATTGGGGAGCGGGGGCTGAATCTTTCCGGCGGCCAGCGCCAGCGCATGGCCATCGCCCGGGCAATCCTCAAGAATCCGCAGATTCTGATCTTGGACGAAGCCACTTCGGCTTTGGATACGGAAAGCGAAAAAATCGTACAGGCGGCTTTGGACAGCCTGATGGTGGGCAGAACTTCCTTTGTTATCGCTCATCGCCTGTCTACGATATTCAACGCCGACCAGATTTATGTTATTGATGGCGGCAGGATAAAAGAACACGGTACTCACGAGGAACTCTTGCAGCAGGGCGGCTTGTACAGCCACCTTTACAACATTCAGTTCGGCGGCGGTAACGTGGCAGCAGAAGGGGCATAATAGTAATGCAAATCCTCTACAACTTAGCGGCGATTCTGGTCGTCATATTGATTATACCGGTGTTTATGATACGCTCGGTCAGGGAAAAAGGTTTTGTGGAGCGTATCCGCCAGAGTCTGGGATTCTACCCGGTAGAGACTTTGGAAAAGGTGGCCAAAAAACACTGTATCTGGGTGCACGCGGCTTCCGTAGGTGAAATCGTAGCCACGAGTCCCCTGATTAAGGAATTTCATAAGGAATTTCCCAAGACGCCAATTCTGGTGTCTGTGGTTACCACCAGCGGTTATGAAATGGCCAACCGCATCATCAAGGATGCGGATGCCATTATCTACTTCCCGCTTGACCTGCCGTTTTTGGCAGGCAGTGTCCTGCGGCGCATTCATCCCCGGGTATTCCTGCCTGTGGAAACGGAGCTCTGGCCGAACTTCTTGAAGACGGCCCGCAAGCTGCATATTCCGGTCATGATGGTCAATGGCCGTATCAGCGACCGCAGTGTGAAGCAGTACCGTTATCTGCGGAGCCTGCTCAGTGACATGATTGGCACGGTGACCAAGTTTGCCATGCAGTCCGACATTGATGCGGATTACATCATGCGGTTGGGGGCGTCTCCGGAACTCGTGACGGTGACGGGCAATACCAAGTTTGACCAGACCTACACCGATGTCAGCCCGGAAGAAAAGGCAGCCATTATCCGCGAGATGGGGCTGGAAAAGGCCGAAGGTATTTTGCTGGCCGGTTCCACCCATCGCGGCGAAGAAGATTTCGTCCTCAAAGCCTTTAAGGCTGTGCGTGAGAAGCATAGCAAGGCCAAGTTGGTCATTGCGCCCAGAGAATTGCTTCGCACGCAGGAGGTCATTCATATCTGCAAGCGGGCCGGTTTTACGGTAACCACCCGCACCAAACAGCAGGAACAGGGGCCGCAGGATGCGGATATCGTGATTCTCGATACCATTGGCGAACTGGGCAAGGTTTACAGTGTTGGTGATGTGGTCTATGTCGGGGGCAGTCTGATTCCACATGGCGGCCACAATATTCTGGAGCCTGCAGCCCATGGCAAGGCCATTATCGTGGGCCATTACATGTTCAACTTCAAGGATACCCATGCCTTGTTCAAGAAGCGCAATGCCTGCATCACGGTGAATAACGAACAGGAACTGGCGGCAGAGACTGTGCAGCTCTTTGATGATGCAGCACACCGCCATCAGCTCGAAGCGGAAACCCTGGCCATTGTGGGCGAAAATAAGGGCGCATCTCGCAAGTCGGCAATTATCCTGCGGGAAATGCTGGAATCCTATGAAAGCATTCCTGAGAACCGCCAGCGGGCCCGCTTTACCCAGAAGATTGACAACTTCCAGACCTACTTTATCGAGCTGGTACATCTGAAGGAAGTAAACGGCTTTGGAGAGCATATCCTGACGGCGCTGCTCTACATCCTGTCGAAAATTTATGCGCTGCTGGTGGATTTCAAACTTTGGGGCTACCGCCATGGCCTGTTCAGCCGCAAGAAACTGGACTGCTTTGTCATCAGTCTGGGCAATGTCACCGTCGGCGGCACAGGCAAGACGCCGACTGCTCAGCGACTGGCCAGCGATATCCGCGATATGGGCTACAAGGTGGTCATTTTGAACCGCGGTTACCGGGCCAAGTGGCATGGTAAGGTCGGTATTGTTTCCGATGGTGAGCGCCTTCATATGACGGCTGCTGATGCCGGTGACGAGGCCTTCATGCTGGCCAAGCACCTGCCGGAAGTGCCGGTGCTTATCGGCGCAGACCGTTCCGTTACGGGGCAGTACGCCGTTGAAAACTTCGGTGCCGAAGTAGCCATTCTGGATGATGGTTTCCAGCATTGGCAGCTCGAACGCGATATGGATATTCTGCTGGTGGATGCCGTCAATGTCTTTGGCAACGGCTATATGCTGCCACGCGGCACCCTGCGCGAACCCATCACCCATATCAGCCGTGCGGATGTATGCCTGCTGACCAAAGTGGACCAGGCGGCCGAGGGCTCGCGGGACTTTATTCGCGATACGGTACATCGTTACAACGAAGAGGCGCAGATTGTGGAAAGCATCCACCAGCCGCGGCGTTTTATCCCCCTGGCTGACTGGTATGTGGACATTGCCGGTGATGGCATCGATGTGAATCAGATGCGGGGCAAGCAGATTATGGCGGTATCCGCCATCGGCAATCCTGCCTCCTTTGAACAGACCTTGTCGGATTTGGGCACGGTGATTTTGGAAAGCCTGCGCTATCCCGACCATCACGACTACAGTATGCAGGAAATGGCTGACATCCTCCATCAGGCTGAACGCATGGGAGCAGAAGCCATTGTCATTACGGAAAAAGATGCGGTGAAGATTCCCATGGAAGTCATCCATGCCGGCATCAAGATTCCCGTTTACGTCATCTGCGTGGAAGTGAACTTCCAGCAGGGCAAAGAAGAATTCAAAACATTGTTGTCCCAGCGTCTGGCAGACAAACTGGGGCCGCGGACTGCAAAATAAAAAGTAAGAGGGACCATTATGAAGGTACTTTGTGTTATTCCCGCCCGTTATGCATCCACCCGCTTGCCGGGCAAACCATTGAAGGACATTGCGGGCAAGCCCATGATTTGCCGGGTTTACGACCGGGCGATACAGGCCCAAAAAGTTTCGGATACCATTGTGGCGACCGATGATGAACGTATCGTAACGGCTGTGGAAGCCAATGGGGGCAAGGCCATGATGACCAGGGCTGACCATCCCACCGGCACTGACCGGCTGGCCGAAGTGGCCGCAGCATTCCCGGATGTGGATTTGATCATCAACGTGCAGGGGGATGAACCGCTGATTGAACCGGGACTCATTGATGAACTGGCCGCTGTTTTTGAGATGGACAGTGAACTCAAGATGGCTACCGTCAAGACAGAGATGACGGAGCGGGCGGAAATCGAGAACCCCAATAATGTAAAAGTTGTAACCGACAAAAATGGTTATGCCCTTTACTTTTCCCGTTCGGTAATGCCGTATCCGCGCAATGAAGGCTGCCCGGTGTATAAGCATATTGGCATTTATGCCTACAAGCGGGATTTCCTGCTTAGCTATGCGAAGATGGAATCTACTCCGCTGGAGCAGTCGGAGTCTTTAGAGCAGCTGCGTGCACTGGAAAATGGCTACCGCATTAAGGTGGTCGAGACAAAAGCGAAGTTTGTTGGTGTTGATACTGCCGAAGACTTGGCGAAGGTCAACGAGATATACAAATCGAAAGGAGCTTGAATATGAATCAGGTTAAAGTTGGTAATTATGTGATTGGTGGCGGAGAAAAGCTGACTTTGCTGGCTGGTCCCTGTGTGTTGGAAGGTCTGGATCGTTGCCTGCTGATTGGCCGTACCATCAAGGAAATCTGCCAGCGTTTGGACATCAACTATGTATTTAAGGCTTCCTTCGATAAGGCGAACCGTTCTTCCTATCATAGCTTCCGTGGCCCTGGCCTGAAAAAGGGCATTGAGATGCTCAAAAAAATCAAGGAAGAATTGCAGGTTCCTGTAGTTACGGATATCCATGAGTCCGCGCAGGCTAAGCCTGTGGCTGAAGTGGCCGATATCCTGCAGATTCCTGCGTTCCTCTGTCGTCAGACGGACCTTCTGCATGCCGCTGCTCAGACCGGGCGTGTGGTCAACGTGAAGAAGGGCCAGTTCCTGGCGCCTGAGGACATGCGCAATGTGGTGGACAAGCTCCACGAAAGCGGCTGTGACCAGATGATGCTCACCGAGCGCGGTGCTTCCTTTGGTTATCACAATCTGGTGGTGGATATGCGTTCCCTGCCTATCATGCGCTCCTTCGGTTATCCTGTGGTAATGGATGGCACGCACAGTGTGCAGCTTCCGGGCGGCAATGGCACGACTTCTGCCGGCAACCGCGAGTATGTGGAATATCTGGTGCGGGCTGCTGTGGCTGCCGGTGTGGATGCACTCTTTTTGGAAGTTCACGACAATCCGGAGGAGGCCCTGTCCGATGGTGCCAACATGGTTTACCTGGACAAGCTGGAAGACCTCTTGAAGGATGCTGTTGCCATTCACGAAATCGTCCGTCATAAGCAGAACTGATTTAAGCTTTAGTAAATCGAGGGGATAAGATTGATCAACAAGATAAAAGAAGCGGCACTGGAAACCCTCACCATTGAGGCGTCTGCCGTAGAAAAACTCAAGGAACGCATTGACGAGGAATTTGTGGCGGCAGTCCAGTGTATTCTGGACTGTAAAGCCAGAGTCGTGGTAACCGGCATGGGCAAATCCGGTCATGTGGGCCGCAAGATGGCCGCTACCTTTGCCAGCACTGGCACGCCGGCCTTCTTCATGCATCCCGGTGAAGCGTTCCATGGCGATTTGGGCATGGTGACGGAAAATGATGTGGTTATTGCCATTTCCAACAGTGGTGAGTCGGCAGAAGTGGTCAACATCCTGCCGATTATCCGCCGCATTGGCGCTCGCATCATTGCCATGTGCGGACGCCGTGATTCGCAGCTCGGCAAGGCTGCTGACCATTTTATCGATATCGGCGTGGAAAAAGAAGCCTGCCCCCTGGGACTGGCTCCGACTGCCAGTACCACGGCCACGTTGGCCATGGGCGATGCTCTGGCTATCGCCCTCATGAGTGTTCGGGACTTCACGAGTCAGGATTTTGCCCTGTTCCATCCGGGCGGAGCTTTGGGCCGTAAACTCTTGCTCACCGTCAAAAATGTCATGCACACGGGCGAGGAAAATCCCTTGGTGCATAAGGATAAGACGGCGAAGGACGCTCTCTTTATCATGACGGACAAGGGCTTGGGCGCCGCATCGGTTATCGATGACAGCGGCAAGCTGGTAGGCATCATCACCGATGGTATCATCCGCCGGGCACTGGCCAAGGATTATAAATTCCTGGACGAAGCCGTGGGCAATATCATGTTCGAAACGCCGCTGACCATCAAGCAGGAGGCCATGGCTTCGGCGGCCCTCTCTGTTATGGAAAAACACAAACCGCGCCCCGTTACGGTGCTGCCGGTTATTGATGACAATAAAATTCCTGTGGGTATTATTCATTTGACTGACCTTTTGCGTCAAGGAGTGGTATAATGGAGATTCACAGCAAAGCAATCGAAGCTGCCAGGAAGATAAAACTGATTATTTTCGATGTGGATGGCGTTTTGACGGACGGCGGCATTTATATCGGCGAGCAGGGGGAATTGTACAAGCCCTTCTATTGCCGGGACGGCCTGGGCATAACTCTGGCGCATAAGCTGGGGCTCAAGACCGCCATCATCACGGGCCGTAAGTCTAAACAGGTGGCCTTCCGTGCCAAGGAACTGCATATCAGCGAGGTATTTCAGGGCAATTCCGACAAGCGGGAAGCCTATGATGAGCTGAAGAAGCATACCGGTCTTTGCGATGAAGAAATCGCCTACATCGGTGACGACCTTATCGATTTGCCCATCATGCTGCAGGTCGGTCTGCCCATGGCGGTGTCTGATGCCATTCCCGATGTGCGCATGCATTCGTTGGTGGTTTCCTGCTGCCCCGGCGGCAGAGGTGCTGTCCGGGAACTGCTGGAATTCATCTTCAAGGCCCAGGGCAAATGGGAGGATTTAATGGCCAGCTTTTTGATTCCGGTGAAATCCGAGGAAAATGCCGGCCTGATACAGTAAGGCAAGTAATGTAATTTTGGGGGAAGAAGATTAATGCAGTATAAATTTGTGATGTTTATGAGCTGGGTGGTGCGTCATACCCCCTATAAACTCGTAATGGCTGCCGGCTGGGTACTGGGACAGCTATACTATCTCCTGATTAAGAAGCAGCGGGAACTGGCAGTGGCACAGATTATGCCTGCCTTGGGGCTCAATGAAGCGGAGGCGCGCAGAACCGTGCGGGATTCCTTTGTGAATCTGGCACGCAATGTGCTCGAAATCCTCTATATGCCCAAGCTGACCCCCAAGAACTTTCACGAGTATATTGAAATTGACCATCTGGAGCGCATGACGGACGCCCTGGCGGAAGGCCATGGGGTCGTGGTGCTCACCGGTCATATCGGCACCTGGGAGTGGCTGTCGGCGGCTTTTACCATGAACGGCCTGCCGGTAACGGCCATTGCCAAGCCCCAACCAAATATGCAGTATACCAATGCCCTGAATGATTTGCGCAAGACCATCAACGTGGAGATTTTTTCCCGGGGGACAAGCGAGCTGCTCGCGGCGGCTAAGGCACTCAAAAAAGGAAAAATCCTGGGCTTCCTGGCGGATCAGGACGGCGGCCCCAATGGTGCATTCCTGCCCTTCTTTGGCAAGCTGGCCGCAACCCCCATGGGCCCGGCGGTTTTTGCCTGCAAATTTAAGGCGCCGGTGCTGCCCGCCTTCATCCTGCGCCAGAAGAATGGTAAGCATAAAGTGGTGATTGGCGAAGTCATGCGGTACGAGGATACCGGCGATACGGACAAGGATTTGTTCGACTTCACCGTGAAGATGACGAAAATAATCGAAGATATTATCCGGGAAAACCCCACCCAGTGGCTGTGGTTCCAGAAGCGGTGGAATACGCCCCCGGAACAGCAGAATGTGGGCAAGCACCACACGGTTAAAGCACAGGAGGAAGCCTGATGGACAAGAAGCGCAAGTTTTTGCTTGGCGCAGGACTGGCAGTTTTTATCGCTGCGATTGTTTGGGCGGTGGTTACCGTTCCGGATACACCTTCGCCGGATGCTGACCCCAATAGTGGGCAGTTTATGAGTTATGATGGCAATGTACTCAGCGAGGAAAAGAACGGCCGCAAAATCTGGGATTTGACAGCGGAACATATCGATGTGGATGTGAAGACCCGCGACGCCAAACTGGAAAAACTGAAAGGTCATTTTTATGCCGAGGATGGCCGGGTGGTGGAAGTAACCGCTGATAAGGGTACTTATGAGGATAAGACCAAGAACATTGTCATTGCCGGCAATGTGGATGTGAAAAACAGCGATGGTGCCAGGTTGACCAGTGATGAACTGCGCTGGGAGGCTGCCAAGCAGCTGCTGGCTGCTGTGGGCAGTGCCAAGGTCACGAAAGAAGATATGCTGGCTACGGGTGAGCGGATTGAAAGCAGTGACGGCTTCAACAAAGTCAAGGTGATTGGCAAAGCCCATCTGGCCAAAGGAGGAAATACAAATGCAAAATAAGATGAGAAAGCTTTTATTGACCCTTTGCTTGACCGCAGCTCTGCCGGTGGGCACTCTGCTGGCCGCAAATGAACCGGCCAGCCTGGATGCTGACACGGTGGAATACGATATGAAAAGCGGCCTGGCTATAGCCACTGGTGATGTGCTGATGAAGCAGGGCAATGCTAAGGTTACCGGTGCCAAAGCTACCTACAATTCCAAGACGCAGGAGGGTACCGTGGAAGGCAATGTTATCGCTGTGCGTGACGACTTGCGCGTTACTTGCGACAAGGTTGTCTCCGATGGTCAGGGCCATATGAGTGCCACGGGGAATGTGCATGGTGTTCAGGGCCAGAAGACCTTTACGGGTGAACATGTGGACTACTATCCCAATCAGAACAAATATGTGAAAATCCCTACGGGCGGCACCATTACGGATGGCGGCGACACCTTCACGGCTGACTATATGGAAGGCTGGCTGGATGATGAACATTACATCGGCAAGGGCAATGTTCATGTCAACAGTCCGTCCCGCAAGATGGAAGCCGGCGGCGACCACGCCGATTACGTGGGCAAGGAACAGGGCCGCGTCATCATGACCGGCAATGCCTGGGCCATTCAGGAAAACAATACCATGAAGAGCAATAAACTAACCCTTTATCTTGACCCCAATGGCAGAGCCAAGGTCAAGTAAGGGGATGTAACGATAAAATTTGGAGGGCAGAGCTTTGCATATTGAGGCAAAAAATCTGGTAAAAAAGTTTAAGGAACACACCGCGGTGGACCGGGTGTCCCTGCGTGTAGAAAAGGGGGAAATCGTAGGCCTCTTAGGTCCTAACGGTGCCGGTAAGACCACATCCTTCTACATGATTGTGGGCTTGGAGCAGCCGACCTCCGGTGAGGTGTTCCTGTCCGATGTGAATATCACCAAAATGCCCATGTATCGCCGGGCTTCTTTGGGAATCAGCTATTTGACCCAGGAGTCCTCCATTTTCCGCAAACTCACAGTGGAAGAAAATATCATGGCCATTTTGGAGACCACGGAACTTTCCAAGGCTGAACAGAGAAACAAGTTCGAGGAGCTTTTGGAGGAGTTTCATATCACCCATGTGCGTAAACGCAAGGGCACAGAACTTTCCGGCGGTGAGCGCCGCCGGGTGGAAATTGCCCGCTGTCTGGCGCTGGAGCCGCAGTTCATCCTGTTGGATGAACCCTTTGCCGGTGTTGACCCGCTGGCTGTGGCAGACATTCAGGAGATTATCCAGTACCTGCGTCAGCGGGGCATGGGCATCCTGATTACGGACCACAATGTGCGCGAGACCTTGCAGATTGTGGACAGGGCCTATATACTGAGTGAAGGTAAAATTCTGCTGGAGGGCGACAGCCACACGATTGCGGAGAGCCCCATCGCGCGGAAATTTTATCTCGGCGAGAACTTTACCTTGTAAGGAGAACAGATATGCGATTGCGAATTTTGGACAAATATATATTCCGCGAGGTTTTCATGACCTTCGTCTTTGGCATTTGCGCGTTCTCTGCGGTGTTCATCGGTTCGGGGACATTATTCCGGATTGCTCAGTACATAACGGATTATGGCGCTTCTTTGCAGGCGGTCATCAAAATCTTCATCTTTGGCCTGCCCGGTGTCGTTATGTGGACCTTTCCGATGTCCATGTTGCTGGCGACACTTTTGACCTTCGGCCGCCTGTCCGGCAACAGTGAGATAACGGCCATGAAGTCCTGCGGCATCAGCTTTTCCCGTATTGCCATGCCCGCCCTTGTCCTTGGCTTCATTGTCAGCATCGGGGCGATTGCCTTCAATGAATACGTAGTTCCTTGGGCAAATACTGCTTACCGCAATGTGCTCTATTACGAGATTCAGGGCAATACGACCATGAAGAGTCAGGAACACATTATTCTTAAGGAAATTTCCGAGGGCAAGATGCAGCGTCTGGCTTATGCGCGTCTCTTTAATGCCGAGACCCAGCAGCTGCAGGGCGTTACATTGCAGGAATTTGGCCCGGACGGCAAGGTGAAGCATGTAGAAAATGCAGATTTTGCGGACTGGGATGGCAAGAAATGGGTCATGCATAACGGCGTCATCTACGATATTTCCGAGAATGAAGACCAGAGCGAACATATGATTCGCTTTAAGACTCAGGTGCTTCCGATTGCTTCGAATCCTCAGCAGATTGTCCGGGAACAGAAGGAACTGGAAGAGATGACCATGAAGGAACTGCGGGCGCAGATTGAAATCATGAAGACCCAGTATGTCAATACGAGTGCATTGGAAGCTGAGCTCTATCAGCGTGTGACGGTTCCTCTGGCCAGCTTGATATTTGCGCTGGTCGGTGTGCCCTTGGGGCTGCAGCCGACCCGCAACAGTTCATCGGCAGGTTTTGCGATGAGCGTCATCATTATCTTTGTTTACTATGCGCTGATGACCATGGGCAGCGCTCTGGCACGCAGTGAGGCCTTGCCGCCGCTGCTGGCTGTTTGGCTGCCCAACATTATCGGTCTTATCTCAGGCGGTTTACTCATCAGGCGGGCGGCCCGCTAAATTTTGGGAAAGGTGGTTGACAGATGTCAGGAATATCCTTGATTACCGTGCTGGTTATTACCGGCGGGGTAATCGCCTTTATCGGGGACAGGCTCGGCACGAAAATCGGCAAGAAACGCCTGTCGATTTTCGGCCTGCGTCCCCGGCATACATCCATAATCATTACGATATTCACCGGTATTGTCATTACCACTCTGACGTTTGGCGTAATGGCAGCGGCTTCGGATAATGTGCGTACTGCACTCTTCGGCATGGAGAAGCTGAACCGTACCATGCAGGAGACGAAAAACAATCTGGAGAATACACAGGCGGATTTGGCTATGGCTAAGTTCGAGCAGGAAAAGACGGATGCAGCCTTGCAGCAGTCCAAAGCGGATGTAGACAGACTCAACAAGCAGCAGAAAACCTTGGAGGAAGAGGCTGCTAAGCTGCAGTCCGGCATTACCGAGCTGGAAAGTGCCAAGGCACAGCTGACGGCAAAGAATGAGGAACTGTCCGGCTCCAATGAGAAGCTCCTGGCGGCAAATGACAAGCTGACCGACGACAACAAATCCTTGGAGCAGCGTACGCAACAGCTCCGGGATGGTCTGATTACCATTCGCGAAGGCGACATCGCCTTCCGCGCCGGAGAAATCATTGCCAGCGGCGTAATCCGGGGCAATCGCTCCGTGGAGGATGTGGCCGCAGATATGCAGACGCTGGCGGCTCTGGCCAATCGCAATGTATCGGCCCGCTTTGGCAGTGACCGTTCCGACAAGGAAATCTGGATTTACCAGCCCGAATACGATACGGCGGTAGAAAACATTGCCAAGAGTTCCCGGGATATGGTGGTACGCATTGTGGCAGCCGGCAATTTGGTGCGGGGCGAGGAAGTCCGCACCAATCTGGAGCTTTATCCCAACAGTGTGATTTTCCGGGATAAGGAATTCATCATTGCCCGTCCTTATGACATGATGGATGGTTCGGATGCAGAAGCGGAACAGACCATTATGACCTTCCTGAAGGACGTAAACTTTACCGCTACATCCAAAGGCATTCTGCCTGACCCCTTGCGGGGGACTGTGGGGGTAATGGAAGGAGCTCAGTTCTACGAGATTGTAGCGCAGCTCCGCGGCCAGCGGGGGCCGGTGATTCTTTCTGCCTATGCCAACGGCAACACCGATGCTTCCGGGCCCTTGCGTCTGAAGATAAATGTGGAGAAAAACACGCAATGACTATCGCAGCCCTCGACCCCGGCCGGGACAAATGCGGTTTCGCCGTTCTGGACGGTGAGGGGCAGGTCCTGACCCAGCGGGTCATCGAGACAGACAAACTCATAGAAGAAGTAACTGCGGCTAAAGCTGACTACGGCTTTAGCCGTCTCGTTATCGGCAACGGCACCACCAGCAAAATCGCCCAAGGGCGGCTGAAAGAAGTGCCGGAGCTTACGGTGCTGGTGCGGGATGAATACCGCACCACGGAACTAGCCAAGGGAGAATACTGGAAGGCTAATCCGCCCAAGGGCTGGCGGCGTCTCATCCCCGTCACCATGCAGGTGCCGCCGGTGCCTGTGGATGATTTTGTGGCGGTTATCTTAGCCCGCCGCTTTTTACAGGAAGAACAGCAGAGCAAAGGAGAGTAACGAAATGGAGCAGAACAAGAATTCCCAGCCGCGTCCCGATTGGACGGAGTATTTCCTCGACATTGCCCGGGCGGTTGGCCGCAGGGCTACCTGTCTGCGCCGCCGCTATGGTGCGATTATCGTCAAGGATCATATCATCATCAGCACCGGCTATAACGGCGCTCCGCGTGGGGAAGCTAACTGCATCGACACGGGCATCTGCGAGCGGGAACGGCTCCATGTGCCCAAAGGGCAGAACTACGAGCTCTGCGTGGCCGTCCATGCCGAGCAGAACGCCATCATCAACGCTGACCCTGCCGCTATGGAGGGGGCTACTATCTACATCGTGGGCATCAATGCAGACGGCACATTGGCCTCCGGCAAACCCTGCCTGCTGTGCCGCCGCATGCTGCGCAATGCCAAGCTCGGACAGGTGATTTATTACGAAACCGATGGTACGATTATCACCTGCCGTCCCGATGAAATTCATGATTAAAAATCTCTTAAAAAATTGCGCTTTCAGCTTATTTTCATTGACACTATAGGCCCGCTGCGCTAAAATAGGCTTGTTATGAATTTCTAGTTATTTATGAGAAAAAGAGGTGCTACTTGTATGCCGGATTATATGTTGGCGTTTGTCATTGCCGCAGGTGTGGCTCTGCTCATTACGCCTGGTGTGATTTTCCTGGCGGCCAAGACGGGAGCCATGGACGCTCCTGATGCGAGAAAAGTACATAAAAAACCTATTCCCCGTATCGGCGGTCTGGGTATTTACGCAGCCTTTATGGTGGCGATTATTGGGATTATGCAGTTCATCGACGTGGAGCCGGACGTGCTCTTCGAGGTCACCGGCCTTTTGGTGGGCGGTTCCTTGATTGTGCTCGTGGGTGTTATCGACGATTACAAGAACCTGCCGGCCAAAGTCAAACTGGTGGGGCAGATTGTAGCGGCAGCTGTGCTGGTCATTGCCTTTGATGTGCGCATTGACTTCATCACGGACCCCTTCGGTGATTTCTTCTACACGGAGTGGCTGGCCATTCCCGTGACCATCTTCTGGATTGTAGGTCTTACCAATACGGTAAACCTCATTGATGGCCTTGACGGCCTGGCGGCTGGTGTGGCTACCATCGCGTCCGTCACCATCTTCTTAGTGGCTTTGCAGCAGAACATCCTGCTCGTGGCTGTTCTGACGGCAGCACTGGCTGGTTCTGCGATTGGCTTCCTTTACTACAACTTCAATCCTGCCCGGATTTTCATGGGCGATTCGGGGAGCATGTTCCTGGGCTATATGCTCGCGGGTATCTCCGTTATCGGTGCGGTGAAATGCGCGGCTACCATTGCGCTGATTGTACCGATTCTGGCTTTGGGACTGCCCATTCTGGACACGACCTTTGCCATCGTGCGCCGCTACCGTGGCGGTGTGCCCATCTTCAAGCCGGACAGAGGTCATCTCCATCATCGTCTGATGGATTTGGGCTTCAGCCAGCGGCAGGCCGTACTGCTGATGTACGTCATCAGCGCCCTGCTGGGGCTTAGCGCTGTGGCACTGACGGAAGTCAGCTCGCAGTTCGCCATTGCCATCGTCTGCATGGTCGTGGCTTTGGTGCTCTACGGTGCAAAACGCATCGGCATCTTCCGCATGAATGATTCAGCCCAGCAGCATTAAAAGAAATATTCGCAATGATTGCCTTCCCCTCTGGGGGCGCGAAAGCGCGGGAGTCCAGTGGACTCCCAGGTTGGGGACCGCCTTGCGGTGGATGAGGTTCATGTCAGAGATTGCCTGGAACCTCATCCGTCAGCCTGCGGCTGCCACCTTCCCCATAGGGGAAGGCTTATATAGAGAGGGGACTATTAATGGAACAAAAGAAAATCAAGGTTATGACGGTGTTTGGCACCCGGCCTGAGGCGATAAAGATGGCACCTATCGTGCTGGAACTGCAGAAGCACTCGGACAAAATCACCCCGGTGGTGGCGGTAACGGCTCAGCATCGCGAAATGCTGGATCAGGTTCTGGGACTCTTTAACATCACGCCGGACCACGACCTTGATATCATGGCACAGGGCCAGACCCTCTTTGACATCACCTCCAAGGCCATGATGGGGCTGGATAAGGTGCTGGCAGAAGAAAAGCCGGATATTGTGCTGGTACATGGCGACACCACGACTACCTTTGCCGGTGCCTTGGCCGCTTATTACCATCAGACGACGGTAGGTCATGTGGAAGCAGGCCTCAGAACCCATGACAAGTACAGCCCCTTCCCGGAAGAAATGAACCGCAAGCTCACGGGCTGCATTGCAGACTTGAACTTTGCCCCCACGGAAACCTCCGAGAGCAATCTGTTGGCGGAAAATGTGAAGCCCGAAAGCATCTTCATCACGGGCAACACAGTTATCGATGCCCTGCATCATACGGTAAAGGATGATTTCCAGTTTGAAGATGAACTGCTGCAGAATATCGACTTTGAGAACAAGCGCATCATCCTCGTGACCACCCATCGCCGGGAAAATCTGGGCGAGCCCATGCGCCATGTCTACAAGGCTCTGCGCCAGCTGACGGAAGAATTTGCCGATGTGGAAGTGGTCTTCCCGGTGCATAAGAACCCGAAAGTCCGTGAAGTCGTGCAGGAAGAATTAGGCGGTTTGGAGAAGGTTCACCTCATTGACCCGCTGGACTATGAACCGTTTGCCAATTTGATGAGCCGTGCGCATTTGATTCTCACCGATTCCGGCGGCGTGCAGGAAGAAGCGCCTGCCCTCGGCAAGCCGGTTCTCGTGCTCCGCGATACCACGGAACGTCCCGAAGCAGTTGCTGCGGGCACGGTAAAACTCATCGGCACCGACCGGGATGTGGTTTATAACGAAGCCAAGACCTTGCTGACGGATGAAGCAGCCTATAGCCGCATGGCAGAATCCGTAAACCCCTATGGTGACGGCAAAGCCTCCCAGCGCATCATTCAGGCCATTCTCTACCATTATGGCCTGGCCGATAACCGCCCCGATATATTCGTAGGCAAATAAGATGGCCGGACAGGAACCAAGCGGCCTCAAACAGGCCGTCAAAGCCTTTTCGATATTGGGCGGAGTTGGCATCTACCTAGTGGTATTTGTAGGCATATGCGGTTACATTGGCAGCCTTATCGGAGATTTTCTCCAATTGGGGAAAGCAGGGATAATCGGTGGCATTATCTTGGGCTTTCCCGCAGCCTTTTATACACTGTACAGACAGCTTAAGAATAACGAGCTTATTTGACAGAACGTACCTCCGCGAATGGAGGTACGTTCTTTTTTGCATACGAAAAAAGCCACTACCCAAAGTAGTGACTGAATAATCAATGGAGCGGGCAATGGGAGTCGAACCCACCTCTAAAGCTTGGGAAGCTTTCATTCTACCGATGAACTATGCCCGCAACGACTTTTTCAGTATATCATTTTTGTTATTGTATTGCAAGGGGGAATTTGTCTGCGGCATGGCGAATCTTAATACAGATAAAATTGTCTTTATTGGATTTACATAGGAGGTAAAATTATGGGACTTTTACAAGCAGGAATTGGCGCTGTGGGCGGTGTGCTGGGCGACCAGTGGAAAGAATACATCTACTGTGACAGTTTGCCGCCAGACGTACTTATGGCCAAGGGGCACCGCAAGACCGGCAGCGGGTCTTCTAATAAGGGGGACGACAACATCATCTCCCAGGGCTCAAGAGTAGCGGTCAACAATGGTCAGTGTCTCATCATTGTGGAAAATGGTGAGGTGGTGGACATTTGCGCCGAACCGGGGGAATACACCTATGACCGGGAAACGGAGCCGTCGCTGTTCACAGGCGACCTTTCCGATACAATTCCGAAGGTCTTTGCAGAAATCGGCCGCCGTTTCTCCTTTGGCGGGGACACAGGCCGTGACCAGCGGGTGTACTACATCAACACCAAGGAAATCTATGGCAACAAGTTCGGCACGCCGTCGCCGATTGCCTTCAAAGTGCGGGATGACACGCTGAACTATGAGCAGACCATCCAGATTCGCTGCTTCGGTGAGTACAGCTACCGGATTACCAATCCGGTTCTGTTCTATACCAACATTGCCAGCAATGTCAGTGATACGTTCAGCCGTGAGGAAATCGACAGTCAGCTCAAATCCGAACTCATGATGGCACTCAAACCGGCTATGGCCAAAGTTTCGGCTATGCGGGTGGGCTATGACGAATTGGAGGCACATTCGCAGGAAATTGCCGATGCCTTGAACGAAAGTCTTAGCCAGAAATGGGGCAATCTGCGCGGTATTGAAGTCGTGTCCGTAGCCGTGGCCAGTGTCAGCCTTACGGATGAGAGTCAGGCAGTGCTCGAAAAACTGCAGAAGATGCAGGAAGCTGCTGTACTAGGCCGTGACCCGTCGCTAATGGCTGGCTTCTATGGTGCTGCGCAGGCGGACGCTCTGCGTGATGCGGCGAACAACGAAGGCGGCGCAGCTATCGGTTTTATGGGGACGAACATGGCTGGCAATGCAAATGGCATCAATGTCGGTGATATGATGGCGCAGGGACAGGCGCAAAGAACTGCCCAGTCACAGCAGGCCGCTGCCCGTCAGGCGGCACCTGCGGGCGGCTGGACTTGTGCCTGCGGCCATAGCGGCAACACGGGTAAGTTTTGTTCCGAATGTGGCGCTGCCAAACCGGATGACGGCTGGACCTGTGCATGTGGCGCCAAGAATACGGGCAAATTCTGCTCGGAATGCGGCAAGCCCCGTCCTGCTGGTGATTGGGTTTGTGCCTGCGGGGCCAAAAACAGCGGCAAGTTCTGCGCTGAATGCGGGAGCCCGCGTCCGTGATGAATTTGACAATGGATAAGGAGGTGGCGGTATGGCAAGTTCTTCCGTAGCTTATAAATGTCCTAACTGCAGTGCGCCACTGGATTTTAAGCCCGGCACCCAGAAGATAACCTGTGAATACTGCGGTACGGAGCTTGATGCGGAAGCTATCGAAGCACTGTTTCAGGCCAAAGAGGCCATGGCGGCAGAAGCCGCCGAACGAGAAGATGAAAAATGGGATACAGCAGTAGCGGGCGGCGAGTGGACGGCCGAAGAAGCAGAGGCGTTTAAGTCCTACACCTGCGAATCCTGCGGGGCAGAAATCGTAGCCGATGGCAACACCATGGCCACGGAATGCTGTTACTGTGGTCATGCGGTGATGCTGCCCAGCCGTTTTGAGGGCATGCTCAAGCCCGACTACATCATTCCCTTCAAAAAGACCAAGGACGATGCCAAGGCGGCGCTGAAGGCATTCTATGAAAACAAGTGGCTGCTGCCCAGTCTCTTTAAGTCGCAGAATCGTATTGAGGCCATTCAGGCGCTCTATGTGCCGTTCTGGCTCTTTGATTCCGAGGTGGATGCTTATGCTCATTTTCGGGCGGAGAAAATTCATATCTACGAGACCAGTGACGAGGAAGTCACGGAGACCAGCCATTATGAGTGTTTGCGTTCCGGCAGCATGGCCTTTTCCCGCATCCCGGTGGACGGCAGTGAAAAGATGGACGACACCTATATGGAGAGCATTGAACCCTTTGACTACAGCGAAATGGTGCCCTTTTCCAACGCCTATATGACGGGTTTTCTCGCGGACAAATATGATGTGGATGCCGAGGCTTCCGTGCCGCGGGCGGACAAGCGGGTTCAGCAGAGTGCCATTGATGTGCTGTCGGATACCGTAGAAGGATATGACAGTGTTCACTGCACCGAATCCGATGTGAAGAAACAGGCAGGCGTTGTGGCTTATTGTATGGCACCTGTCTGGATTGTCACCACCCGCTATCAGGACAAGCCCTATACCTTTATGATGAATGGCCAGTCCGGCAAGGTGGTCGGCAGCCTTCCTTACGACATGAAAAAAGCCGTGGCCTATGGGCTGGCGGTCTTTGCCGTAGTTCTGCCCATTGTGTACTATGCAGCCAAGTGGCTGCTGGCAGATTGAGGAGGGAATGGCGATGAAAAAATTCTTAAGAATCCTGCAGGGCGCCTGCCTCGCATTCCTGCTTATCTGCCAGACTGCGGCCTTGGCTGCTGCGCCTGTGGTGGATCAGGCAAAACTTTTGAATAGCAGCCAGCGTGAAGCGCTTACAGCAAAAATCCAGCAGGTAGAGGCTGCCCATAAAATCAAAATCGGTATCTGCACCATGCAGGCTGTGCCGGGGGGCATCAGTATTGGCAAATATGCCAACAACATTCTGGACAAAAACTTTGCCAATGGGGAAAACGGCAGTATTGTCCTTGTGCTGGCCATGGGCAGCCGCGACTGGTATATCTCCACCGATAATAAAATGCGGGCGAAAATCACCGACGAAGCGGGGATTCATGGCCTCAAAAATCTCTTTTTGGATGATTTGTCCAATGGTGACTACAGTGACGGCTTTCATCACTTCGTGGACGGGATAGACCGCTATCTGAGCTATTACGAAAAAGAGGGCGTCCCCTATGACCCTGGGGATGAATTCGACATTTGGGCAGCGATTATCGCAGCAGCGGTGGCAGCTGCAAGCGGCTTTTTCTTTGCCTATTACCTCATCTGCGGCATGAGCAATGTTACTCCTGCCGTAGAAGCCAGCGCTTACCTGAAACAGGACAGTGTGGATATCTTCCAACGGCAGGACAGATACCTCTATACCACCGTAACCCGCCGGCAAAAATCCAAGAGCAGTGACAGCTCATCATCCTCCAGCGACAGCAGCCATGGCGGCGGGGGAGGAAAGTTCTAGTATTACACTTACTGGCCGTAAAAAATCATTGACAAAAAAAGACGTCGATGCTAGACTGAAAATACAAATGAATTGAGAGAAGTTCATTACAGTACCGAACAAAGAAAAGCCCCCGCTAGAGTGATGCCTGTGCGGGGGCTTTTCTTGTTCATCTGCTGATGCTTGCAGGGAGTACATTATGCTGGATTACCACATTGCCACTGGTCAGCGGCCCAGCAGGTAGAGTGCAAGCTCAACGATAATACCGCCGATAAAACTTGCAAGTACCGATAACCAAAATTGAGAGAAATTCATAAACAGCCCTCCTTCCTCGCCGGATTAACCTTTGACGAAGGCTGTGGCAACAACAATATTATAGCGCTTGTATGATGTAATCACAATAATTCCTTGACAGGACAATAAACATTGGCTATAATAAATCTTGTCCTTATGACATGGGGTTATAGCTCAGTTGGTTAGAGTGTCTCGTTGACATCGAGGAGGTCACAGATTCGAATTCTGTTAACCCCACCATAAGCTCGCCTAGCTCAGTTGGCTAGAGCATCTCCGTCACATGGAGGGGGTCGGGGGTTCGAATCCCTCGGCGAGCACCATATTGAATTATGAGGAAGCTGGAAACGGCTTCCTTTTTGGTTTTTTCAAAAAAACTATTGACACATTCAGATTTATCCCGTATAATCGTTTGTGTTGGTTCGGTGCTTTCACCGGCGACACCTTAATGCGGACGTGGCGGAATCGGCAGACGCGCTAGTTTCAGGTACTAGTGGTGGTGACATCGTGGAGGTTCAAGTCCTCTCGTCCGCACCATTTTTGTGTGTAAAACCTTTTAATCGAATAAATCGCGGTCGTGGCGGAATTGGCAGACGCGCTACTTTGAGGGGGTAGTGTTCACAAGACGTATGGGTTCAAGTCCCATCGACCGCACCAATTAAGAAATGGACAGAGTTGCCATGGTAAACAAGCATTTACCATGGCAACTTTTTTGTTTAGGAAATGCCTTTTGGACGGGAGGTATAATGGATGAAGTTCTATAGATAACTAGTTAATTTCTGAAAATTTACTATTAACAAATTAATGTTGCAAAAATTTAAAGATAGTGCTAATATGAGGATGGTCTTGAGGTTGAGATAGAAGACATCGAGGAAACATGGATACTCGCGGATTCTTCTGTTTCATCTTTTAGACGAAGATTAATTTTATTTTTACAGAAGGAGGAGTTTCTCATGAAGAAGACTCTCGTATCCGCTCTGACGACCGCTCTGGTTGTCGGTGCAGCCAGCACGACTTTCGCTGCTGCAAATCCGTTCTCCGATGTTCCTGCTGACCATTGGGCATATGACGCTGTAAGCCAGCTGGCTGCTGACGGCGTTATCGAAGGTTATGGCGACAGCACCTTCAAGGGCAACCGTAACATCACTCGTTACGAAATGGCTCAGATGGTAGCAAAAGCTATGGCTAAGAACACCTCCGGCGCTGACAAAGCTCTGGTTGACAAACTGGCTGCTGAATTCGCTGAAGAACTCAACAACCTCGGTGTTCGCGTAGCTAAGCTCGAACGCAATGCTGACATGGTTAAATGGAATGGTAAGGCTGAATATACCTTCACCCGTAACCATTTCGAAGGTCAGGATCGTGCGGCTGATCGTGATTCCAACAACAACAAGTTCCTGTTCCGTCTCGAACCCAGCGCTGAAGTAAATGCTAACTGGCATGTAAAGGCACGTCTCGATGCTTGGACGGATTCCTCTACGGACTCTAACGGCATTAATGATGCTACTAGTAGTAAAGTTGAACTGAAGCGCATTTGGGCTCAGGGCGACTACAAGAACTTCCAGGTTCGTATTGGTAAGATGGGCAACAAGATTGCCGACGACCTCGTATTCGATGATCCGTTCTCCGGTGTTGACGTAACTTTCGGTAAAAACGTGAAGGCTACGCTGGCTTATGGCCGTGTGAATAGTGGTACAAATGATGCGTTCGGATATGCAAAGAAAATGGAAAAGGCAACCAATAACCAGTATGACGCAACTGAAGAGGCTTCTACTTACTGGGGGATCGGTCTGAACTATGATGCTGGCAAGAAACTGACGGCACGCGCTGCTTTCCAGCGTTTTGCCCTTGGGGATATCACCTTTACTGAGGACGGGGTTAATTACAAGACTGAGAACGTTGATGCAATTAACGTTTGGTCAGTTGGTGCTGGCTACAAGTTTGACAAGAACTTTGCTATTAACGGTGCTTATGCTCGTGCAAACACGGATGAGCAGAAATCGGCTTTTGCTTATGGCGTAAGCTATAAAGGCGCTCAGGCAGCCAACAAGGGCACTTGGGGCGCATGGATTGGCTATCGTTATCTCGGTGCTGGCGCTGCTTTCCATCCGACCTATGATGTTGTTAAGTCCGGCTACAAAGGTCTCGAACTCGGCGTTAAGTATGTTCCCTGGAAGAACATCGTAACGCAGGTTCAGTACGGTACTGGCAGCAACATCGCTACCAACACGAAGTACAACACGCTGTTTGGCCGCGTTGAATTCTTGTTCTAATATCTGTTTAACAGGGTATAAAGACCTCTGCTTCGGCGGAGGTCTTTATTTTTTTTATGGGATTTCAACGCATTTTTTATAGATTTTCTCTTGCAAAGAGTTTTAGATTATGGTATCATGAGAGAGGTCTTAGAAGACGGTTAGAAACGCTTTGAGGAAACATGGACACTCACAGATTTTTCTGCTCCGCCTTCGAGACGAATGTTAATTCTATTTTACAGAAGGAGGAGTTTCTCATGAAGAAGACTCTCGTATCCGCTCTGACGACCGCTCTGGTTGTTGGTGCAGCTAGCACGACTTTCGCTGCTGCAAATCCGTTCTCCGATGTTCCTGCTGATCATTGGGCTTATGACGCTGTAAGCCAGTTGGCTGCTGATGGCGTTATCGAAGGCTATGGCGACAGCACCTTCAAGGGCAACCGTAACATCACTCGTTACGAAATGGCTCAGATGGTAGCTAAAGCTATGGCTAAGAACACTTCCGGCGCTGACAAAGCTCTGGTTGACAAACTGGCTGCTGAATTCGCTGAAGAACTCAACAACCTGGGCGTTCGCGTAGCTAAACTCGAACGCAACGCTGATATGGTTAAGTGGAACGGCAAGGCTGAATACACCTTCACCCGTAACCATTTCGAAGGTCAGGATCGTGCGGCTGATCGTACTTCCAACAACAACAAGTTCCTGTTCCGTCTCGAACCCAGCGCTGAAGTAAATGCTAACTGGCATGTAAAGGCACGTCTCGATGCTTGGACGGATTCTTCCACGGATAATGGTGATGCTGATAACAGCCAGAAAGTTGAACTGAAGCGTATCTGGGCACAGGGCGACTACAAGAACTTCCAGGTTCGCATTGGTAAGATGGGCAACAAGATTGAAGATCAACTCGTATTCGATGATCCGTTCTCCGGTGTTGATGTAACTTTCGGTAAAAAAGTGAAGGCTACGCTGGCTTATGGCCGTGTGAATAGTGGTACAAATGATGCGTTCGGATATGCAAAGAAAATGGCAAAAGCAACCAATAACCTGTATGACGCAACTGAAGAGGCTGCTAATTACTGGGGGATCGGTCTGAACTATGATGCTGGCAAGAAACTGACGGCACGCGCTGCTTTCCAGCGTTTTGCCCTTGGGGATATCACCTTTACTGAGGACGGGGTTAATTACAAGACTGAGAACGTTGATGCAATTAACGTTTGGTCAGTTGGTGCTGGCTACAAGTTTGACAAGAACTTTGCTATTAACGGTGCTTATGCTCGTGCAAACACGGATGAGCAGAAATCGGCTTTTGCTTATGGCGTAAGCTATAAAGGCGCTCAGGCAGCCAACAAGGGCACTTGGGGCGCATGGATTGGCTATCGTTATCTCGGTGCTGGCGCTGCTTTCCATCCGACCTATGATGTTGTTAAGTCCGGCTACAAAGGTCTCGAACTCGGCGTTAAGTATGTTCCCTGGAAGAACATCGTAACGCAGGTTCAGTACGGTACTGGCAGCAACATCGCTACCAACACGAAGTACAACACGCTGTTCGGCCGCGTTGAATTCCTGTTCTAATCTAGCGATTAGCAGATTATACGCAATAAACAAAGACCTTCACTTCAGTGGAGGTCTTTTATTTTTGCTTTTTAATGTAAATTTAATTCAATTTTAATGGTTTTCTACTTGTAAATAACTAAGAATTATGATAAGATGACTACTGTCTTGGAAGACAGATAGAAATGCTTTGAGGAAACATGGACACTCACAGATTCTTCTATTCCACCTTCAAGACGAAGATTAATTCTATTTTACAGAAGGAGGAGTTTCTCATGAAGAAGACTCTCGTATCCGCTCTGACGACCGCTCTGGTTGTTGGTGCAGCTAGCACGACTTTCGCTGCTGCAAATCCGTTCTCCGATGTGCCTGCTGACCATTGGGCATACGACGCTGTAAGCCAGCTGGCTGCTGACGGCGTTATCGAAGGCTATGGCGATAGCACCTTCAAGGGTAACCGTAACATCACTCGTTACGAAATGGCTCAGATGGTAGCAAAAGCTATGGCTAAGAATACTTCCGGCGCTGATAAAGCTCTGGTTGACAAACTGGCTGCTGAATTCGCGGAAGAACTCAACAACCTGGGTGTTCGCGTAGCTAAGCTCGAACGCAATGCTGACATGGTGAAATGGAACGGCAAGGCTGAATACACCTTCACGCGTAACCATTTCGAAGGCAAAACCAATGCTGAAGATCGCGATGAAAACGATAACAAGTTCTTGTTCCGTCTCGAACCCAGTGCTGAAGTAAATGCTAACTGGCATGTAAATGCACGTCTCGATGCTTGGATTGATTCTGCTAATGATGGCGCTAAGGTGAAGTCTACTGGTGCGGTAGATGATGGCACCAAAGTAGAACTGAAACGTATCTGGGCACAGGGCGACTACAAGAACTTCACGGTTAAAGCTGGTAAGTTCGCCAACACCATCGCTAATGACCTCGTGTTTGATGACCCGTTCTCTGGTGTTGAATTAGCTTTCGGTAAGCAGCTGAAAGGTATTGTGGACTATGGTCGCGTAAAAGCTGACACGCTTAATGAAGGTAAGATCGGTATCCCTGATGTTTCCACTTATTGGGGCGTTGGTGTGAAATATGATGCTGGCAAAAAGCTGAGTGCTCGTGCTGGCTATCAGAACTTCAACCTGGACAACAAGGGCTGGGTTGCTGAGAACGAAGATAAAATTGGCATTTGGTCCATCGGTGCTGGTTACAAGTTCGACAAGAACTTTGCTATTGATGCTACTTACGCTCGTTCCAGCCTCGATGAAAAAGTTAGCAACGAAAAGACTGCTTTCGCTTATGGCGTATCCTATAAGGGTGCACAGGCTGCCAACAAGGGTTCCTGGGGTGCTTGGGTAGGCTACCGTTACCTCGGTGCTGCCGCTGCTCTCCATCCGACCTATGATGTTGTTAAGTCCGGCTACAAAGGCCTCGAACTCGGCGTTAAGTATGTTCCGTTCAAGAACATCATCACGCAGGTTCAGTATGGTACTGGCAGCAAGATTGCTGACAACACGAAGTACAACACCCTGTTCGGCCGCGTTGAATTCCTGTTCTAATCAACCGATTAGCAGATTATATGCAACTAACAAAGACCTCCACTTTGGTGGAGGTCTTTTCTTGCAGTTTATGCTGATTTGTGCTAGACTAAAGACAGATAAAAAAGACCACCGATAGACGGCGTGTTTTCCCAGCTCGTTGGTTAATATCGGCATATAAGTTACGAATAACCGTCAAGTGTAGGAGCTCAGGCGGTTATTTCTTTTTCAGAACGATGATAATAAGCAACAGCATTAAAAGCTGAAATGACATATCACTCACCATTATGACCCCGCTTTCTCTAAGGGATTACGACCCTTTCTGCGAGGAAAATACGCCGCCTACCGTTATGGTGGCCAGCACACAGGATGTGCGCTAGATATAGTATAACAGATTTAATGTTTTTGACAAGTCAATTTCAACGAAAGCCCGTGCTGGCTTATTCCTAAGCGATTTACACGCGAAGCGTGTACTAGCGCAGGAATAAGTCATCAAGGTCTTTTCGGTATAGAACTTTGCTATTATTCCTCTGCCAGTGTATCTTTTAACAGCTGTTGCTGTTCTTTATTCATCGTGATTTTTCCGTGAAGCAGGGAGATAAGCCCTGCTTCTTTTAGTTTTACCACGCCGCGGTTGACGGTTTTTACACTGGTGCCGATGTCGTCGGCAATTTGCTGGCGGCTGGTGTGGAGGATGAAGAGGTCGGTTTCGATATCGCCGAGGCGTTTTAAGAGGTAGCCATGGAGGCGGTCAAGGCTGGGCAGGAATTTCACGCGGCCTGCTTCGTTGGAGGTCGGGTACATCTTGGCGGCCAGCAGCTGAGCGACAGCTACGGCGAAGTCGTTGTCAATGCGCATCCACTGCAGGAAGGTTTCGGCTCGCATGGCGATGACTTCGCAGGTGGAGCTGGCTTCATTGGAGGCGGCGTAAAGCTGCTGGCCAGCCAATACTTCTAAATCACCAATCAAATCGGGCACATCAAGGGAACCAAAGGTATAGCGCTGACCACTGGCAAATTCGTTGCTGACGCGGGTTTCGCCCTTGGTCAGCAGATAGACGTGCTTTGCTTCCTCGCCCTTGCGGACAATGGACTCGCCGGGCAGGTAGACTTTATGAGTGGTCTGCCGTTTGATGTCGGCAGGCATATGGTCAAGGATGTATTGCAATTTCATAGAGGCGGTTCCTTTCCGTTATAGTCAAAATACGTTTCTTTCATTATATATGATTTTTACAAAATAAAAAAGGACATTAATTTGGACGAATGTCCTTTTTTTATTGCCTAAAAAAGGATAAACTAACAGTGAAATGAGATAAAATGGAAGGGGAGCGCGAATGATGCGGAATTTGTTTGGTCATGCACTGAGTCATCCAAAGATTTGGCAGCGGGAGATCGTAGCAGGTATCACAGCATTTTTTGCGATTTCCTACATTATAATAGTCAATCCTTTGATTTTGGCGGACTCGGGGATTCCGGTGGAACTGTCCGTGTTTGCGACGATTTTTTCGTCGGTGATTGGTTGCCTCTTGATGGCGTTTGTGGCCAATGCGCCCATTGTGCTGACCCCTGGCATGGGGATTAATGCCTTCTTTACTTACACCATCTGCGTGCAGATGGGACTTAGCTGGCATGAGGCATTGGCGATTTCGCTGGTTTCGGGCTTGATTTTTGCCTTTGTGGCCTGCTCAAAATGGGCGGCCCGTCTTAGCGGTGCCGTGGCACCGTCGCTGAAATGTGCGATTACGGCAGGCATTGGCCTGTTCCTCGTGGAGATTGGTCTGGAGAAGGCGGAGCTTATCCGCCGTGGTACGAGTTCGATTATTGAGCTGGGTTCGCTGACCAATCCGGCGGCGCTGCTCGCTATCTTCGGTCTGGTGCTGAGTCTGGCTCTTTACCTGCGCAATGTGATGGGCAGTTTCTTCATCGCCATTGTGGTGACCAGCATACTCGGTTATTTTCTGGGCGTGGGGCAGGATAGTCAGGTCAGCGTCAATCTGGCAGACATCGGTCTTTATCCGCAGCTTTTGCTGCAGGCGGATTTTTCGCGAATGCTTTCCATCCCCTTTTTGCTGGCAGTGTTTTCCATGTCCATGATTATGGTCTTTGAGACGATGGGACTCTTGGAGGGCATCCTGCCCAATCAGGCGAAGTTCCCCAAGACCTTCAAGGGTTCGGCCTTTACCACCATGGTTTCCAGCATGCTGGGCACCAGTCCGACGGTGGCGGCGGCGGAAAGTGCGGCTGGTATTGCCAGCGGCGGACGCACCGGGCTTATGGCCTTGACGGCTTCGATATTATTCATTTTGTCGCTGTTTTTCATTCCCCTGCTGGCCTATGTGCCGGCGGCGGCGATTGCTCCGGTAATCATCATCACGGGAGCAATGATGATGCAGCAGCTTCAATACATGGAGTTCAAGGATTTTTCCGAGTGGTTCCCCGCCTTCTTGGTGGTGGTGCTGATTCCGTTATCTGGCAGTATTTCGACGGGGCTGGCCTTCGGGTTCACCGCGTATCCGCTGCTCAAAATCCTGAACGGCGGCTGGCGCAATGTTCATGCGCTGAGCTACGTACTGGGCTTTCTTTTCCTCTTGAATCTTGTTTTCCAGGCAAGGTTCTAATTAAAAAGAAGAATTTACATAAAGCTTTGATAAAAGGCGTGTTTGATTCCTGCAAGATCGAATACGCCTTTTGTCGTATATGGTCGAATTCGTCAGCGCAAAGGGGACGGCTTTTATTTGTGGTGTAGAAGGATTTTTCGTGGCCTCTGTAGTATAATATAATTAGTATACCTATGGGCGTGATTCAAAAATCACACATTAAGAGGGTGATATTGTGGACGACAAACCTGTGATGTTAATTGTAGATGACGTGGAAATCAACCGGGTGGTGCTGACCCAGTTTTTCCAGGAAGAATATCAAATCATGGAGGCGGAAAATGGTCAGGAGGCCATGAACATCATCGAAGACCAGGCGGTGAATATCGTGCTGGTGGATTTGGTTATGCCGGTGATGGATGGTTTTCAGGTATTGGCCATGATGAAGCGGAATGACCAGCTCGCGGGGATTCCTGTGGTTGTCATGACGGCCAATAACGATGGGGACAGCGAGGCCCGGGCCATGGAGATGGGGGCAGCGGATTTCATTACGAAGCCCTACAATCCTACCATTGTGCGCTGCCGCATCCGTAACGTTATGGCCCGTGAGGAAAATGAGTGGCGCAAGGTAGCACAGCTGGCGCAGAACCGCCAGCTGGTCGAGATGCACCAGTATGTGGAAAAGGACAGCCTGACAGGAATTTACAATCGGGAGGCTTTTTACCGCAAGGCGGCAGAGCTGATGCAGGAGCATCATCAGACCGGGTACAGCATCGTGTATCTGGACATCAGCTGCTTCAAGGTGGTCAACGACCTGTTCCGCATCGAGACGGGCAACCTCATTTTGAAGACGGCGGCCTTTTATTTCGATGTGCTGACGGGGGGCGGCGGTTTGTGCGCCCGCATTGAGGCGGATCATTTCGTCCTGTGCCAGCCTACGGAAAAACTGGATATGGATAAACTTATTGCGGGGCTGGACAGCACCATTCAGTCCTTGGGAATCAGCCACAATATCCTGTTTTATGCAGGGGTCTATCCGGTGGATAATGTCTTTTTGCCGGTGGATCAGATGTGTGATCGCGCGCATATGGCTATCAGCCGGATCAAGGGCCATTATATGACACGTTATGCCTTCTATGATAAGGCTATGCGGGATCAGATGATTGAGGAGCAGATGATTGTCCGCAATATGGAATATGCCCTGCATGAGGGGCAGTTCGTCATCAATCTGCAGCCGGTGTATGAGATTCCGTCCAAGAAAATCATTGGGGCGGAGGCGCTGGTACGCTGGCATTACCCCGGCGGGCACATTCCGCCCTCGAAGTTCATTCCCCTTTTTGAAAACAACGGCTTTATTGTGCGGCTGGACAGGTTTATCTGGGAGGAGGCCTGCAAGGTACTGCGGGCGCAGATTGACGCAGGCTTTAATCCTGTGCCGATTTCGGTGAACATTTCGCGGCTGAATTTCTACAGTCAGGATTTGCTGGATTACTTGCAGTCCCTGATTAAGAAATACGATTTGCAGCCCAAGATGCTGAAATTGGAAATCACGGAAAGCGCCTATATGGAAAATCAGCATCAGTTGATTGCTATGGTGCGGGCTTTCCGGGGCAATGGTTTCTCCGTACTTATGGACGATTTTGGCAGCGGCTTTTCCTCGCTGTCCATGCTGAAGGACTTGCCTGTGGATGTGCTCAAAATCGATATGGCCTTTGTGCAGGAAGTGGACAAGTCCAGCCGTGCCGGGGCGATTATGGAAAGTATTGTGGAACTGGGCAAGCATCTGAATATGGATGTGGTCGTGGAAGGCGTGGAAACGCAGGAGCAGCTGAATTTTTTGAGCAAGATTGGCTGTCGGGAGATACAGGGATATTATTTTGCCAAGCCCATGGATAAGGAAACCTTTATGGGTTTGGTGCAGAGGAGTCAGGATATTTGCAACAAGTAAAAGCAGTAATTTTCGATATGGACGGGGTCATCATTGACAGCGAACCCATCCACAGCCGGGTGAAAATGGATACCTTCGCGCATTTCGGCATTCCCTTTAATGAAGCGGATTTGGTTCATTATATGGGGCGTACAAGTGGTGCTATCTTCCGCGAGACTTTGGCCAAACATGGCCGCACGGATATCAACCCGCAGGATATGGCAGATTATAAGCATGCCCATTATCTGGAAATCTTGCAAAGCGGGGAAATCGCCCCAGTAGAGGGCAGCGTGGAGCTGATAAAATCCCTGCATGAGGCAGGGATTCCCCTAGCACTTGCCACATCCTCCAATGTGCGAGTGATGAATACGGTGCTGGACAGCTTCGATATCCGCAAGTATTTTACTTCGATACTCTCCGGCGGGGAACTGCCCGAGAGCAAGCCGAATCCTGCCATCTATTTAATCAGCGCGGAGCGTTTAGCCGTTGAGCCTGCTGACTGTATGGTAATTGAGGATACGGAAAACGGTATTCTGGCCGCGAAAAGGGCCGGTATGTTCTGCACTGCTTACCGCAATCCTCACTCTGGCAAGCAGGATTTGTCCCTGGCCGACAGAGTGGTGGACAGCCTGACGGAAATTGATGTAAAGCAGCTGGATGCGTTCATTAAGTAACCTTCCCGCAGGACAAGACGAAAACAATCAATAAAAGCCCGGATATATGGTTTCTGAAAGAAACCATATATCCGGGCTTTTCAGCTGCGTATGTTCATCGCAGTCCTGTTGGCTTGGTATTAGATGAAGCTGAATGCCTTAATCGTGGCATACTGCAGATATTTGTCTGCTTTGGTCGGGTCGCCTTCCAGAATGGCTTTGTGGACGGAAGCGTCCTTGCCTTCGGCGATATTCACGCGGCCGGCTGCGACTTCTTCTTCTACCTTGGCCAGAAGTTCCTTGCGGGCTTTCTTGGTGTCATTGTAGATGGTCTTGTTGTAGAAGATGTTCATGGATTTCTGTGTCTTCTCTTCATCACAGTTGAAGAAGACATAAACTTTCTTTTCGGTTGCCATAATGATAATCCCCCTTGAAATACATATAATATTATTCCATTTATAAATATGTAACCAATAATGACATTATAACACATTCTGTCAAAAATGATAAATTAAATTGAATCTTCACAGGTGGTTGACAAATAAAACAAGAAAGAGTAAAGTGAAACTTGTATAGAATTGTAAGAAATTGTAGTCAATTCAGAGTTGAATGACCGGGAGGTATTTTCATGGCAATCATCAAGAAAGAATCCTTTGGCAAATTAAGCGATGGTCGTGAGGTGTTTCTCTATACCCTGCGCAACACCAAGGGGACGGAAGTAAAAGTCACCAACTATGGTGCCCGGCTCGTGAGCTGGAGTACCTATGCCAAAGATTATCAGAAAGTAGATATCGTGCTGGGCTATGCGGATGCACTGACTTATGAGAAAGACGATACCAGCATGGGCGGCGTTGTGGGCCGTCATGCCAACCGCATTGCCGGCGGCAAGGCCGTCATCAATGGGCAGGAATACCAACTGGATTTGAATACCGGCTCCAAGAATCAGAACCATATCCACGGCGGCAGCAAGGGCTTCCATAATGAACTTTGGGATGCAGAGGAAGTCTATGAAGGCGTACGGCTGACCTATCACAGCAAGGATGGGGACGCAGGTTATCCGGGGAACATGGATGTAGCCGTTATCTATTCGCTGTCTAATGACAATGAGCTGTCCATTAAGTATGAGGCGGTCAGCGACAAGGATACCATCTGCAACCTGACCAACCACAGCTACTTCAATCTGGATGGCTTTGCATCCCCGTCCATTCTCGACCAGAAAATCCAGATTTTTGCCGACAAGTACACTTGGGCGGACAGCGAATCCCTGCCGGACGGCCGTATCCTTGATGTAGAGGGCACGCCGATGGATTTGCGCCAGCCGACGAAAATTGGCGCTCATATTGATGACGATTTTGACGAGCTCGTTATGGGCAAGGGCTATGACCACAACTGGGTTATCCGTGAGGAACCGGTCAGCGTGGAAATGAAGCCGGGGATGTTCGGCTATGACCCGCATTGCCCGATTGATTACCTCAAGGGCGGGCTCAAGAAGGTGGCCTATGCCGAATCGGATAAGAGCGGCCTGACGCTGACCTGTTACAGCGACCTGCCGGGCGTACAGTTCTATACGGGAAATTTCCTCGAAGGCGGTCTGCCGGGCAAGAAGGGCGTAGAATTTACCAAGCGTTCCGGCTTCTGCCTCGAAACGCAGTATTTCCCGAATGCGCTGGCTAATCCGAACTTCCCGCAGCCCATCATCAAAGCCGGGGAAAAATGGGAATCCCAGACGATTTTCGTGCTTTGCCCCAAAGATTAACTAAATTTATAATACCAATATGTAATTTTTATTTATTAGTGTCGTAAATGATGGGGAAATATAAAAACATTAATTACGATAATTTTAGTGAATACATGCAATGAATAATAAATAGTAGACAAAAACACGAAAAAAGCATACAATATAAACATGAACGAGAACATAAAGCATTTTATCATTCTCGAAAAGGTCATACCAATTTCAGGGAGGCATGTTTGATGAATATTCATGAGTACCAGAGCAAGGCCGTATTGAAAGCCTATGGGGTAGCAGTTCCTGAGGGGCTGCCTGCATTCACGGTGGATGAAGCTGTGGAAAATGCCAAGAAAATCGGCACTCCTGTAGTCGTAGTGAAGGCCCAGATTCATGCTGGCGGCCGCGGCAAAGCTGGCGGTGTCAAGCTGGCCAAGAATCTTGATGAAGTGAAAAATTATGCAAGCGAGTTGCTGGGCAAAACGCTTGTGACCCATCAGACGGGGCCGGAAGGCAAGAAGGTGGGACGCCTCCTCATCGAAGCTGGTTCCAATATCAAGAAGGAATATTATCTGTCCTTCGTCATTGACCGTCAGACGGCCCGCGTGGTTATGATGGGCTCCGAAGAAGGCGGTATGGAAATCGAAAAAGTTGCCGCTGAAATGCCGGAGAAGATTTTCAAGGAATACATTGACCCGGTGGTTGGTCTGGCACCGTTCCAGGCTACCCGCATGGCCTACAATATCAACATTCCGCAGCCGGCCATCCGCAAGGCTACGAAGCTCATGACCTGCCTGTACAACGCTTTTGTTGGCAAGGACTGCTCGCTGGCGGAAATCAATCCGCTCGTGGTTACGGCGGAAGATGATGTCATTGCGCTCGATGCCAAGCTGAACTTTGACGACAGTGCGCTGTTCCGTCATCCGGATATTGAAGAACTCCGCGATGAAAGCGAAGAAGACCCCAAGGAACGCCGGGCAGCGGAAGCCGGACTCAACTACGTAAACCTTGGCGGCGATGTAGCCTGCATGGTTAACGGCGCAGGTCTGGCTATGGCTACAGTCGATATCATCAAACACTATGGCGGTGAGCCGGCCAACTTCCTCGATGTGGGCGGCGATTCCTCGCCGGAAAAGATTGCCGAAGCCTTCCAGATTATGCTGGACGGCGGTCAGGCCAAGGGCATTTTCGTCAATATCTTCGGCGGCATCAACCGCTGTGATGCAGTAGCAGCTGGTATTGTCGAAGCAGCCAAGATTATCTCGGATGATGGCAAGTCCCTGCCGGTTCCTGTAGTTGTGCGCTTAGAGGGCACCAATGTGGAACAGGGCCGCAAGATTTTGCAGGATTCTCCGATTGCCAACGTCATCATGGCCCCGACCATGGAGGGCGGCGCGGAAGAAATCGTAAAACGTGTCAAAGCAGCACAGTAAGGGAGGCCATCTAAATGGGTGTTTTAGTTAATAAAGATACAAAGGTAATCGTACAGGGCATTACGGGCAAACAGGCCACCTTCCATACGAAGCAGATGCTGGCCTATGGCACGAAGATTGTCGCTGGTGTAACGCCGGGCAAAGCCGGGCAGGAGGTAGAAGGTGTTCCCGTATTCAACACCGTTAAGGACGCAGTGGACGCAACAGGGGCTACGGCCTCCGTGGTCTATGTACCCGCAAGGTTCGCCGCTGACTCCATCATGGAAGGTGTGGATGCCGGACTGGATTTGGTAGTCTGCATTACGGAGCATATTCCTGTACAGGATATGGTCAAGGTTCGCCGCTATATGGAAGGCAAGAAGACCCGCCTGATTGGGCCGAACTGCCCGGGCATTCTGACCACGGACGAATGCAAACTGGGCATTATTCCGGGCAATATCCAGAAAAAAGGCCATGTAGGTCTTGTTTCCCGCTCCGGAACCCTGACCTATGAAGCAGCTTTTCAGCTTATGAACGCCGGAATTGGTGTGACGACTGCTATCGGTATCGGCGGTGACCCGGTCAAGGGCACGGACTTTATCGATGCGCTGGAACTCTTCAAGAACGACCCCGAAACCAAGGCGGTGCTGATGATTGGTGAAATCGGCGGTACGGCTGAAGAAGACGCCGCCAAATGGATCAAGGAAAACATGCCAGACAAACCGGTAGCTGCCTTCATCTCCGGCCGTCAGGCGCCTCCGGGAAAACGCATGGGCCATGCCGGTGCCATTATCTCCGGCGGCAAAGGTACGGCTGCCGATAAGATTAAGGCCCTCAACGGCGTAGGCATTGAAGTGGCCGACACTGTAGCCCATATCGGCGCAACGGTTGTCGATACGCTGAAAAAAGCAGGTATTTACGACGAGTGCCATACTTGCTGATAAATAGAGACAATAAAAAAATCGCTGGACGAAAGTCCAGCGATTTTTATTGTCTGCATATAAGCAACAAATGAAATTATTTGATGCCAGCGCCATCGAGAGCGGAACGAACGCTCTGAGCAGCTTTGTGCATCTTTTCGAGTTCATCGTCAGTGAGGTGAACTTCGAAGGAGCGCATGATACCATCAGCGCAAACCATACGAGGAATGGACAGAGCCACATCCTTGATGCCATATTCGCCTTCGAGAACTGCGGAGCAGGGGAGAATCGTGTGTTCATCATAGAGAACGGACTTGATGAAGCGGCAGGCAGCCATAGCGATACCGGTGTTCGTGAAGCCCTTCTTGTTGATAACATCGTAAGCAACCTGCACGAGTTCCTGTTCAACAGCTTCGTGGCTGAGTTTTTCCGTACGATGGAAATATTCATCCAGATCATCAATGGGGAAACCAGCGCAGCCAGTCGTGGACCAGGCAACGAAAGCAGCGTTGCCGTGTTCACCGAGAACATAACCGTTGATGTTCTTCGGGTCAACCTGGTACTTGTCAGCCAGGATGCGACGGAAACGATAGGTTTCGAGCATCGTACCGGTACCGAGGATGAGGTTGCGCGGATAATCGAACTGCGTGGAAACAACATAAGTAGCAACGTCAAGCGGGTTGGTGATCATGATGATCATAGCTTCCTTCGTGCGCTTAACGATTTCGCCCATTACGGAGCTCATGATCTTAGCGTTGGTGCCAGCCAGCTTCAGGCGGTCCGGAGTTTCACCCGGGCGGATGGACGGGCCTGCCGTGATAACGA
Source organism: Pseudoselenomonas ruminantium (assembly GCA_015058625.1). Taxonomy (GTDB): domain Bacteria; phylum Bacillota; class Negativicutes; order Selenomonadales; family Selenomonadaceae; genus Selenomonas_A; species Selenomonas_A ruminantium_N. The sequence goes on from SVCA01000005.1 coordinate 62,702, forward strand.
TGATGTTTGCATCTTTGCAGTCTTCATAGTCACCGAGGTGGAACTTGATGTTCGTGCTGTAGATGCAGCTCGTTGCATGGCTGGAGTCCTTAGCTTCGCCCCAAGCCTTGTCTTCGTTGAGGTCGATGAGGACTACTTCCGTAGCCAGCTGGAAGTCAGCGATTTTGTTGGCAACTGCGGAGCCAACGTTGCTGGCGCCGATGACGACGATTTTTCTTCTGTTGTTCATTTTGTTATTACCCCCTGAATCAAATTGTGAAATATATCCCTAAGTCGAGTTAATGGTAGCACTATTAAGACCTAGTGTCAACAAGTATTTGCAAAGAAACAAAAGCAATATTTTTCGCAAAATTAGTGTAACTGTCAAAAATGACGGGAAAATGTGTAAATTTGTCAGACCTGCGGGAAAGCCGTAGATTTTTTATAAGAGGCGGTTGTATTTGCAGGTTATTTATTATATATTATAGATTGTTACTTTGATTGGCTGACTTCGGAAGGAGATTGTTTGACATATGTTTGGGATGTCTTTAGATATTGGTATTGACTTGGGCACGGCTAACGTGCTGGTATATGTAAAGGGCAAGGGCATTGTGCTGCGGGAGCCCTCTGTTGTGGCTGTGGACCGCGATACGAACCGGGTGCTGGCTATCGGTGAGGAAGCACGCCAGATGATTGGCCGTACGCCGGGCAACATCGTGGCTATCCGCCCCCTGCGGGAAGGTGTTATCGCCGACTACGACATCACGGAGAGCATGCTGCGCCACTTCATTGAAAAGGTGGTGGGCCGCCGTTTCGTATTCCGTCCCCGCATCATGATTTGCATTCCTTCGGGCTGCACCATGGTGGAACAGCGTGCGGTGCAGGAAGCTGCTGAGCAGGCTGGTGCCCGTCATACCCAGCTCATTGAAGAACCGCTGGCCGCCGCTTTGGGCGCCGGGCTTGACATCGTGGAACCGCGCGGCTCCATGGTTGTGGATATCGGCGGCGGCACTACGGATATCGCCGTGATTTCTCTGGGCGGCATTGTGACGAGCGCCTCCCTCCGCGTGGCCGGTGACAAGTTCGACGAGGATATCGCTGCTTTCGTGAAGAAGGAATTCAACATCATGATTGGCGAGCGTACCGCTGAGGAAATCAAGATGCGTGTAGGCGCGGCTTTTGCTGGTGCGCGCAATGAAATCATGGATGTGCGTGGCCGCGATATGCTCTCCGGTCTGCCGAAGAACGTGCAGATTACCACGGCACAGGCAGCAGAAGCCACCCATGACAGCGTGACGAAAATCGTCAACTGCGTCAAGAAGGTGCTGGAGGACACACCGCCGGAACTGTCAGCAGACGTGATGAACTGCGGTATTGTGCTTACGGGCGGCGGCGCAATGCTCTACGGTCTGGATGAGCTGATTCGCCGTGAAACGGATATTCCCACGGCCCTGGCAGAAGATGCCATGAGCTGCGTGGCTATCGGCTGCGGCATGGCTCTGGACAGCTTTAATAAATTTGACGGCAAAGCTCGCAATGTAAAGACTGGACGATAAAAAATATATTTTTTTGACAAAGGCGAAACTCGAAAGGAGTTTCGCCTTTTTGCGCGAAATATACAGGCAAGAAGAAGTATGGAAATGTCTTCCTCTATGGAGGAAGGTGTCGAGCATATGCGAGACGGATGAGGTTTTAAGGGAGTGACAGATTATGTGGCGTGGCCTATACACAGCAGGCGCGGGGATGATTACAGAGACTAAGCGTACAGATACGCTGGCCAACAATCTTGCCAATGCCAATACTACCGGCTTCAAACGCGATGAAGCCATCAGCCGGGAGTTCCATCCCATGCTGATTAAACGCATCAACGACGGAATTAATCATAATGACGTAACCAGTTTCAAGCAGTTCCATGTCGGGGAACAGTATCCTGTGGTGGGTACTTTGGGGCTGGGTTCTTATATTGACGAAATTGCCACCGAGCACAGCCAGGGGGCCTTTGAAACCACGGGAAATCCTTTGGATTTGGCCATTTCCGGCAACGGCTATTTTGCCATCCAGACACCAAACGGGGTGCGCTATACCCGTGACGGCAACTTCTATAAATCGGCCCGAGGCGAGATTCAGACCGTGAATGGTCAGACGGTGCTCGGGCGCAACGGGCGCGGCATCACCATCCCGCAGAACACGGTCAGCATTATGGTGGGCAGTAAGGGCGAAGTCTACGCCGACAATGTGCAGATTGGCCAGCTGCAGTTCGTGCAGTTCAACAACCGCCGGGCGGTGCTCAAACAGGGGAATAATCTCTATTATCCGCAGGAAGGCGCGCAGCCACAGCCTGCGACAGGGGAGATTCAGCAGGGACTGTTGGAGCGCTCCAATACCAATGTGGTGTCGGAGATGGTGGAGCTTATCAATAATTACCGCATGTACGAAGCTGGCTCCAAGGCAGTTACGACCCAGGATGCGATGCTGGATAAATCGGTAAATGATGTAGGTCGTTTAACCTGATTTTTATTTAAGTTTTTTGAGGGTTTGTTCGATATATATTGGAGAGGTTTGAAAACGCGGACTGAAATCACATCACGTGATTTACGTCCGCCTGCGCCCTTCCTTGGGCGCTGGGCAACGATATAGCATTATCGTTTTGTGGTGTAAGGAGGTAGCTCGTTATGATGAGAGCACTTTGGTCGGCAGCTTCGGGGATGAAGGGGCAGCAGACGAATATGGATGTTATTGCCAATAATATTGCCAATGTAAATACATATGGCGGCAAGAAGGTTCGGGCGGAGTTTCAGGATTTGATTTATCAGACTTTGCGTGATGCCGGGGCACAGAGCGGGCAGGATAATCAGTATCCTACCGGCCTGCAGATTGGCTTGGGTACTCGTGTTGCGGCTACGCAGCGCGTAATCACCCAGGGGCCGCTGCAGACGACGGAAAATCCCACGGATGTGGGCATTCAGGGGGAAGGTTATTTCCGTGTGACTTTGCCGGATGGCACCACGGGGTATACCCGTGATGGCTCCTTTAAGCTGGATTCCCAGCGGCGCCTTGTGACCTCTGACGGCTATCTGTTGGCAGATGGTATCACCTTTGCGCAAAATTCCCCGGTGGACTCCATCGTTATTGCCGGAGACGGTACTGTATCCGAAACGCCTGCTGGCGGTACGCAGCAGAATGTGGGGCAGATTACGCTGGCGCGTTTTGTAAACCCTGCCGGCCTTACGGCTATCGGCAAGAATCTCTTTATCGTGTCCGAGGCTTCCGGTCAGCCTATTGAAGGCAACCCCGGTACGGACGGGGCCGGAACGCTTACTCAGGGCACGTTGGAAATGAGCAATGTGCAGATTGTGGAGGAAATGGTCAATATGATTGTTTCCCAGCGTGCTTATGAGTCTAATTCCAAGGCCATCACCACTTCCGATTCGATGCTGGAAATTGCCAACGGGCTTAAACGCTGATGAATATTAAGAGGAGCCGCCCAGCCATTCGCAGCATACTCTGTATGCTATGGAGTGGCTTCTTCTGTCTGTTAGCCCTTGCTTTTTCGCCGCAGGCAGAAGCTGTTTATGGCGGCCATATGCAGGCGGATGTATTCCCACAGACGATAAGTTCCCAGAAGCTGGCAGGGATTGCGCGGCAGCAGCTGGAACTGGAACTTTATAAGGCCGGGGAGAAGCGGCGGCATGTGCTGACGCTGACCAATGCACCCAGTGATATGCGGCTGCCGGCCGGGAAACTGCGCTATGAGGCAGAACTTCCCGGGCCACTTCGTTACGGCAATGTTCAGCCGGTTCATATTCGCCTGTTACTGGATGAAAAACTCTACCGTCGGGTAGTCTGCTATTACCGGGTGCAGGTGTTTGACAAGGTGCTGGTGGCGGGGACGGATTTGGCTTTGGAAAAAGCCATCGCGCCGAATGCCGTGCACTTGGAGGAGCGGGAAGTCCATGGCGGGCAGGGCCGCTATCTTTCCTCGTTTGAGGATATTGCCGGGCGGGTTCCTGTGCGTTATATCCATATGGGACAGCCTTTGGAGCAGAATATGCTGCAAAATCCCGTGGTGATGCAGGCGGGCACGCCTGTAAAGCTCGTGACCAGATATAAGGGCATAGAGGTCAGTGCCAATGGCATTGCCATGCAGAAGGGCCGTGTGGGGGGCAGGATAAAGGTACGCAATGCCAATTCCTCCCGGATTCTGCAGGGCAAGGTAGTGGATGCTGCGACCGTGGAGATAGAGTGACAGAAAAAGGCAGGTAGTGACTATGAAGAATAAATATAAGCGGCAGATTGCTCTGGCTCTGGCGGCAGGAGGCCTTTTCTATGCACTGGCTCCGGCCACTGTGGATGCGCAATCTTTATGGGCGGCAGATGGAGGCAAGATTCGCAGTGTCTTTGCTGACCGCAAGGCCCAGGATGTGGGAGATATCCTCACCATTGTCATCAGTGAGTCCACCAGCATTTCGGATACCCGCTCCAATTCCAACAGCAAGAGCGGGAAGTCATCGCTGGATGCTGGCGTTGGCATTTTTGACTTCATCAAAGCGGCTTCCATTGGCGGTTCGGATTCCTTTAAGGCCGATGGGTCGGCATCTTCAAGAAATACTACCAATGCCAATGTGACGGTGACGGTGGTGGATGTGCAGCCCAACGGCAATCTGGTGCTGGAAGGTACCCAGTCCATCTGGAACAACAAGAATGAACACAAGATTACCTTCAAGGGGATATGCCGTCCGGAAGATGTGACCGCTAACAATACCATTCCCTCAACGAAGATTGCGGGAGCCACGGTGCGGTTTGACGGCAAGGGTCCCCTGAACGCAAAACAGCGGCAGGGCATTTTGACGCAGATATTCAACTTCTTGTTCTAACAGGATACGGAGGCTATTTATGAAAAGAGTATTAGCTTGTTTATTGGCCGGGGCTTTGGTTTTAGGGGGACTCCCCTCGTTGGCTTCGGCAGATAATGCGGTGACACGGATAAAGGATATTGCCAAGGTGCAGGGCGTCCGATCCAACCAGCTCATGGGCTATGGTTTGGTGGTAGGGCTTAACGGCAGCGGCGATTCCAATAAATCTACGGAAACGGTGCAGTCCATTGTAAATATGCTAAAGACTTACGGCGTGGCGGTAAACCAGAGTTCCCTGAAATCTTCCAATGTGGCAGCGGTTATGGTAACGGCTACGTTGCCGCCCTTCGTGCGTGAGGGGGATACGATTGATACTACGATATCATCCATGGGGGATGCGAAAAGCATTCAGGGCGGCACCCTTCTGCAGACGCCACTCAAGGCGGGCAACGGCAATGTCTATGCCGTTGCCCAGGGCCCTGTTTCTACCGGTGGCTTTCAGGCTGGCCGCGGAGGCAACAATTCCACGGCAACCAAGAATTTCCCCACGGTGGGCATGACGCCCAATGGGGCTATCGTGGAACGGACGGTGGAGGATGATTTGGGCACCAACGGGCGCATTTCCCTGTCCCTCGCCCATCCGGATTTCACCACGGCAACCCGCATGGCAGAAGCCATCAACTCCCAGTATGGGAACGTGGCGCGGGCCGTGAACCCCGGGCGTATTGACCTTAACATTCCTTCCTATTTCCGTGGGAATGTCGTGGGCTTTGTGGCATCCATTGAGGAACTGCCGATTATACCGGATAATGTGGCCAAGATTGTGGTAAGTGAGCGCACGGGTACCATTGTCATGGGCGGTGATGTATCGGTGGACGAAATCGCCATCACGCAGGGCGGTCTTTCCATCCGGGTGCAGAAAAACGAAAATGCCAATCAGCCGGACCCCTTCAGCTACGGTACTACCATCGTGACCAAGAATACGGATGTGACCGTGACGGAGGATAAGGCCAGCACCGTGGTGCTGCCGGCTACGGCCAATATCAATGATATTGTCGGGGCGCTCAACGCAGTAGGTGCAACCCCCAGAGATATTATTTCCATCCTGCAGGCAATGAAGGCCGCCGGGGCTATTCATGCAGACCTGCAGCTGATTTAAGATTGTTTGCAAGAGGCAGGTGATGGCAATGCAGATAGGACCACTTACAGCGCCAGGCTTAGAGGGGAGTGGCAACACCAGTTATAATTCGGCTAAAGCTGCGGCCGACTCGGTGAAGTTCTCCAAGATTCTGGAGGAAGTACAGGGCCGGGCAGAAAAGGCATTGAATCCCAAGGAGGCGGCGGCCCTTCAGGAAGCCAAAGCCATGGAAAAGCGGGATAAGGAACTTAGAAAAGCCTGCGAGGGCTTTGAAGCCATCTTTCTCAATATGATGTATCGCCAAATGCGGGCCACGGTGCCGGAAAACACTCTTTTCGGCGAGTCCCATGCCCTGAAAATTTTTCAGGATATGCGGGATGACGAACTGATGAAGAACGTGGCGGCGGGCGGCGGCATCGGTATTGCGGATATGATGTACAAACAGCTCAAACCGCAGGTTGAGAGTCGCAATGCAGCGCAAAATGTGATAAAATGAATGGAAGGCGGGACGGTGAAAGGGCCGTCCCGATTTCTTTTCTATTCAGGGAGGTCATATTTTGTTTTTCAATAAACGCAATTTGACGGCTTTGACATTGGCCGTATCTTTATTAGGTGTTCCTGTCTGGTCTGAGGCAGCGGACCTCAATTCCGTGCGCTATCATTCCGGCTCGGCACATGACCGGGTGGTTTTTGACTGGTCGGCAATGCCCCGTTACAATGTGACGGTTTCCAGCGACAAGCGGACGGTGACCTTGGATTTTTACAATGCGGACAAGCGCAGTATTGATGAAAAATCCTTCTCCAGCTCCCGCATTGAGAAGGTGACTTACACGGAGAAGAACGGGCATCTACTGGTGTCGGTGCGGCTGAAGCCCGGTCTGACCTATAAGGTGGCAAAGCTTGCGAATCCTGCCCGCGTCTTTATCGATGTACTGCCGCAGGCAGCGGGAAACAATCGCAAGCAGGCGCAGAAACCTGCGGGACAGGTTAAGCCGGGTACCAATAAGAAACCGAGCACGACCATTACCGGCGGCAATGTGATGAATCTCCATTATGATGGCCTGTATACGGAAATGGTGGCGCCAGGACTGGCAAGCCGTGAGTATGTCTACTGGGATGATGCCGGGCAGATTTCCGCGTACTTTATCGAAGCGGACAAGAATCTCTATAAGATTAAGCCGGTACTGGCTCGCGGGCGGGTGCCGGGGCTGCAGACCACCAGCGGTATCTCCGATATGACGGATGCGGTGGCGGCCGTCAATGCCACCTATTTTGCCGGCAATGGCGATGCCATCGGCATGGTGAAGATTGATGGCGATATGGCAGGCACTACTTATTATCGGCGCACCGCTCTGGGCATTGGCTCGGATGGCAAGCCCTTCATGGGGCAGGTCACCTACACGGGCCGCGTAACTCTGGGAAAAGTGACCCAGCCGATATCCGGTGTGGATGCGGAGCGCGGTGCGGACAATCTGACCGTTTACAATCACTGGTACGGCAGCCGCACGCGAACCAATAACTTTGGCCGGGAATACACCGTGGTAAATGGCAAGGTAACCGCCATCAACACGGGCAATTCCGTAATTCCCAAGAATGGCTGCGTGGTATCGGTGCATGGTAAGGTTGCCGAGGCCTTTGCCGGAGTCAAGGTCGGAGACCGGGCGGTTATCTCCCAGGAACTGGGCGCTCCCTGGAATCAGGCTTTGGAAATCATGGGCGCTGGCCCGCGTCTGGTGCAGAATGGTCAGGTGAACGTAACGGCAGGAGCCGAACAGTTCCCCTCGGATATCCGCTATGGGCGTGCTCCCCGCAGTGCAGTGGCCATCCTTAAAAACGGCAATTACCTCTTTGGCGTGGTGGATGGCCGCCAGGCGAGCAGCAAGGGCCTGACCCTTACCGATTGGGCAAAACTGCTGGTGAAGATGGGCGCCAAGGACGCCATGAATCTGGATGGCGGCGGTTCCAGCGCTCTGGTAGTGGGGGGAGTCCTGCAAAACTCGCCCAGCGATGGCCATGAGCGTTCCGTGGGGTCGGCTCTGGTTCTCACCAATAAATAATTCGAATGGGACTTTGTGCCTATGGCAAAAACGTCTTAATCACGATATAATAAAAAGATAATGATTAAAAGCGAGCAAATGAGGTGAATTGTTTTGCGTAAATATATAAGGAAAGTGGCTGCTTTAGGAATGGCGGCCATGCTGGCTGTGCCGCCGACTGCAGGGCTGGCTATGGACCCGATACTGCCCCACAGTCAGGTAACGGAAGGGATGTCGGGCACGGCCTACACGGTGATTGACAGCAGCGGCGAGCTGCGGAATTTCCAGGTGGATATCGTGGGCAATATGGACAACGGCAAAGGCTCCCAGCCCATGATTATGGCCAAGGCTTCCGGCCCTGTGATTGAGCAGACCGGCGGCATCCTGCAGGGCATGAGCGGCAGTCCGGTCTATGTGGATGGCTATCTTATCGGTGCCGTGGCAGCAGGTATCAAGGATATGACGCCGTATACCTTCTTCATTACGCCGATTGACGAGATGCTGCCCCTCTGGTCCATGCCGGACAAGAAGAACAAGACGCATATTTCCACGATAAATATCAAGAAAGCGGCGGAAACGCGGGAAAAGGCTGAGGCCGAGAAGAAGAAAAAGCAGGAAGAACGGGCTAAATCCCAGGATAAGAAAGTCTACGGGGATGAACTTCTCGACAGGGCGCGGGCGGCGGTAGCTGCTGATAAGGAAAAGAGCAAGGAAAAACAGCCTGCTTCCGATGCGGAAAAGAATGCAGATGCCAATGCGGAACCCAAGGATGTCATGTATTTTTCCGGCTTCAATCAGGCAGGTTTGGATTTTCTGAAGCGCCAGATTGACCCGCAGGGCAGTTACAAGTTCCTGCCCATGGGCGCACCGAGTGCAGCGGATATGAATAAGACCGACTACCATGCAACGCTCGAACCGGGCTCGGCAGTGGGTGTGGCGGTTACCTATGGTGACTTTGCCGTAGGCGCTACGGGCACGGTTACGGCCGTGGACGGCAAGCGGATTCTGGCCTTTGGCCATCCCTTCCTCCATCGGGGGAATGTGAACTATTTTATGACCGATGCTACCGTGGTGGGCACCATCAGCGGTCAGAGCAACGGCATGAAGGTGGCCAATATCGGCAATATCATCGGCCGTATCAGTCAGGACCGGGCTACGGGCATTGCCGGGACTTTGGGGCAGTTCCCGTCGGTGGTTCCTATCAAGGTCAATGTCAAGGACAACGGCCTTTCCCGCAGTGAAAACTACGGCGCCCGGATTGCCTATGACGAGGATTTCCTGCCGCAGCTTTCCGGGGGCATTGCCTATGCAGCGCTCTCCAAGACCAGCGACAATCTCAGCGGCAGCACGGCCAAAGTTGGCTTCAAGATTCGCACCGATGCGGTGAAGGATGGTGTGGTCGCAAGAGATAATATGTTCTATAACACGGCGGATGTAGGCCAGATTGCCATGGCAGAACTCATGCAGGCCATGAGCACCATCTGCCAGAATTCCGACAAGGAATCGGACATCATCGATGTACAGGTGGACATTACCGTGGACGGCGACCGCAAAACGGCTTCGCTGATTTCGGCCGTACCGGACAAGAAAAAGGTCAAACCCGGTGAGACGGTGAAATTCACCACCACCATCAAACCCTATCGCAAAGCCAAGGAAACGCTGATTATTCCGTACACGATACCCGTGGCGCAGCCCAGCGGCACGCTGAATCTGGATATTCGGGGCGGCGGGCTGGTGCCTGTCACCACGCTGATGCTCCTGCAGCAGTCCGGCGTGGATGTGGTCAGCGAAGGCGACAACAAGCAGACCACGGAAGATAAACTGAAAAAGCTGGAAAGAGCCGGCAAGAACAATGAAATCGTCATTGCTCCGGGACAGGTACAGAAACCGGTCAGCAAAGGTGCCATGCAGGAGGCGCAGCAGGCCGCTATGCAGCAGAGCAAAGAGCGGGTCAGCAACCTCGACAAGCTGGGCAAGAAACCGGTGACTCCGGGCGAGACGAAATTTGCGACAGGCTACATCATTGACAATGTGATTCATGCCTCGCTGACAGTGGAACGCTAAGGGGAAGCGTTCCTGGGCAAAAGTAAAACTAACCTATTGTAAAGACTGACGGTTAATGGTAAACTATTGGTTGGTGCTTTTTGAAGAGCATGACTACTAGGAGGATAAGGAACTTAATGGAAAAGTTGATTATACATGGGGGACGTCCACTCAAAGGGCGCGTAAAAATCAGCGGGGCCAAAAATGCGGTGCTGCCCATCATTGCAGCCACTCTTTTGGGTCAGGAGCGGGCAAGCCTCTTGGACGAAGTCCCGGCTCTGGAAGATGTACACACCATTACCGAGGTCTTGAAGAAATTAGGGGTCAAGGCAGAGTTTGATGAGGAAAAGCATCAGCTGAACGTGGACAGCACGGTAATCGGCAGCTGCGAAGCGCCGTATGATTTGGTGCGCAAGATGCGGGCATCTTTCCTGATTATGGGGCCGCTTTTGGCTCGCTGCGGACAGGCGAAAATCTCCCTGCCCGGCGGCTGTGCCATTGGCACCCGTCCCATCGACCTGCACTTGAAAGGTTTTGAAGCCCTGGGGGCCAAGATTAAGATTGGCCACGGCTTTATCGAAGCCACGGCTCCGGAAGGCCTCAAAGGTGCGAAAATCTATCTGGACTTCCCCAGCGTAGGCGCTACGGAGAACATCCTGATGGCGGCCTCTATGGCAGAGGGTGTCACGGTGCTGGAAAATCCGGCGCAGGAACCGGAAATCGTGGATTTGGCCAATTACCTCAACGTGATGGGGGCCAAGATTCGCGGTGCGGGTACCAACGTCATCAAGATTGAAGGCGTGCCCAAACTGACGGGCCGTGATTACACCATCATCCCTGACCGCATTGAAGCAGGTACCTATATGGTAGCCGCTGCCATGACGCAGGGGGATGTCTATATCGAAAACGCCATCAGCGAACATCTGAAACCGGTTATCGCCAAGCTCAAGGAAGCTGGCGTTACCATTGAAGAAGATGTGGATGGCATCCGCGTGACCTGCGACAAGCGGACCAAGGCCGTGGATATCAAGACCATGCCGTATCCGGGCTTTCCGACGGATATGCAGGCGCAGTTTATGGCCATGCTGGCTATCTCGGAGGGTACTGGTCTCGTGACGGAAACGGTGTTCGAGAACCGCTTTATGCATGTGGATGAACTCAAGCGCATGGGAGCCAACATCAAGATTGATGGCCGTACCTCTGTGGTGGAAGGCGTGGAAACCTTGACGGGCTGTCAGGTGAAAGCCACTGACCTGCGCGCCGGTGCTGCTATGGTGCTGGCTGGTCTCGTAGCCGAAGGGGAAACCCAGGTGGGCTACATTCACCATATAGACCGTGGCTATGATAACTTAGTAGATAAATTAGTAGGTCTGGGCGCAGATATCTGCCGCCGGGATTCCTAAAATAGAAATGGCCTTGCCGATTTTGCGGCAAGGCTTTTCATTTGGCAGGATTTCTGCTATACTAATCTATGTTGCGGTTGTAGCTCAGTTGGATAGAGCGTCCGCCTCCTAAGCGGCAGGTCGCGCGTTCGAATCGCGCCAATCGCACCAGTTATGCATTCAAAGACGTCCGGGCACGGGTAATATTTTCCTTCACTTAGACAAGCTTGTCAAACGTTACGGAAAACATTACCCATGCCCGGACTTTTTGCGTACACGACATTGAGATAGGCATGTGGCCGGTGCCTTCCCCTTGAGGGGGCGGCGAAGCGCTCGGAGGAGACGTGTGTTACCCTATCGGGCAGGAGGGCGCTTCGCCGCCACGCTCGGCGGTGTGTTTGCCCTCAAAGAGTGCCTGGCTGACCTTGCGCATGAGCTCATCCTGTTCAGCGGCGGCAGAGAAGACTACCTGCTTATTGGCGGTTTCCTTTTCGGCATCCACTTCGGTGATGGCCAGCTGCAGGCGATGACTTTTGTCTTTGCGGAAGGAATAGCTGCTGCGGGTGGCCAGCCATTCCGTAATCATTTCGATATTCTGGAAGGATGCAACCTTGTTATAATCCTTGTAAATTTCGGCGGCCATAGCGGCGGCCTTTTTTTTGTCGGCGGCAGCGCCAATGATGGAAAACTCCGTACTGGCTTCCTCTGTTATAAGACAGGTAACGATGTAGAGCATGATAAAACCTTTCTTTCTTCAATAAAGTAATGGACTGCATGTCCGCTATTATTGTAACAAATATCCTTCAAATGTCAATTTGCAGGCAGGGGGAGTGTATACAGATTGTGGACATTTCATGGTGCTGTAGCGCTAAAAATACATCTTTACACAGTTGATAAAATTTTTGTGTTATTTTTATAACACATATTTCCTTGTGCGAGGATAGGATATGGTGACGATTGGATAATGATACAAATAAAGGACATATGTCTTTGAAATGCAGAGGTAAAAAATGTATAGTTGTCCATGTAACAGTTTTTACACTTGCGGGCGGTTTGCAGATACTTAAATTTGTGCTATAATGTCTACTCGTAACAAACATTGTGAAAAATGCGTTGTTGTATGTGTAATTTGTAAGAAGTTAGGAGAATGTTTTATGGTTGGAACGCAACCGGTGAACCGTAAAAAGGCGTTTAATATGCTTTTCTTCCTGGAGTTTTGGGAACGGTTTGGTTTTTATGGCCTGCAGGCCGTTTTGGCAGGTTTCTTTGTTAAGAGCCTGGGCATGGAAGATGCAGAGTCTTTCGTAGTATTTGGTGCATTCAGCGCCATGGTATATGGTTATGTATCCATTGGCGGCTTTTTAGGCGATAAAGTGCTGGGTACCCAGCGCACGATTACGTTGGGCGCAGCGGTGCTCATGATTGGTTACTTCATGATGGGCATGGCTGGTACCAATAAGGATATGGTATTCCTGGCACTCGGTGCTATTGCCTGCGGTAATGGTATCTTCAAGGCCAATCCGTCCTCCCTGCTTTCCAAACTCTATGAGGGGGCAGAGGAAGAACTGGACAGTGCCTTTACCATGTACTATATGGCCGTAAATATCGGTTCTTTCGTTTCCATGCTGCTCGTGCCTATCATTGGTGCGCAGTACGGCCTTGACCTGGGCTTTATGATTTGCGCTATGGGTCTGGTGCTGGCTATCGGCGGCTTCGTAAGTTTCCGTCACCTTGTGCGGGGCATTGACTCTCCGGCAGGTGCTGAAAAACTGTCCATGCCGAAACTTCTGGCAACGATTGCTGGCGTTGTGGCTATGACCTTTATATCCAGCTGGCTGCTCAGCCATCTGTCCGTAGCACACTGGCTGCTCCTTATCATTGGTATTCTGGTGTACGGTGTATTCATCAAGATGATTTTCCAGTCCTCCGGTGCTACCCGCAGCCATATGATTGCGGCTATGATTCTGATTGTGGAAGCTATCGTGTTCTTCACGCTGTATAATCAGATGCCGACATCGCTCAACTTCTTTGCGATTAAGAACGTGGAACACAGCATTATGGGCATTAATATTCCTGATGCGCAGGTGTTCCAGACCCTCAATCCGTTCTGGATTATGCTGGCCAGCCCGGTTCTGGCTTTCCTCTATTCCCGTTTCGGCAGCCAGGGCAAAGACCTTTCGATGCCGGCCAAGTTTGCGCTGGGCATGCTGCTGACGGCAGGTTCCTTCCTCGTGGTTGGCTTCTCGGCTAACTTTGCCAGCGAAGCAGGTATTGTATCGGCTTGGTGGCTGGTAGGTTCCTACTTCCTGAGCTCCATTGGTGAGCTTCTCATCAGCGGTCTGGGCCTTTCCATGATTTCCAAACTCGTGCCGCAGAAACTCATCGGCTTCCTGATGGGCGCATGGTTCCTGACCACGGCTATTTCTTCTATCATCGGCGGCTGGGTGGCCAGCCTCACGGCTGTGCCGAAAGATGTAACCGACCCTGTGCTGACGCTGGGCGTTTACTCTGACGTGTTCACGCAGATTGGTATGGTTACACTGGGCGTAACGCTGGTTATGGCTCTGACAGTTCCCCTGCTTAATCGCCTGATTAATAAACAGGATGATGCAGAAGCTGAAGTGGAAGCAGAAGCTGAAGCGGTTTTGGAAAAATAATTTCAAAAAAGTATTGACACCTGCTCTCGTAAACGCTATAATAGTTTCTGTTGATTGCGAGAGCAGTTGACCAATGACTCAGTAGCTCAGTTGGATTAGAGTATTTGACTACGAATCAAAGGGTCGGGGGTTCGAGTCCCTCCTGGGTCACCATATTGAAATGATAAACCTCTATTCTTCTAAGAAGAATAGAGGTTTTTTGTCAATAATCCCACCCCGTCGTGCATTGATTGCGTCCCAAGCCACTAAGCCGGCTTTAGCGAATTTGTCTATAGCAGCATCGAGTCAGGTGTGTGCGATAGTGTAAAAATTTTTGTAATGCTTGACCTTATCAATCGTAAGTATAGACAAAGGTAAACAAAGTCAACTAAGCACAACAGAAAGGGGTTGTCAAAAATGATGGACAAGAAAGAACTCAACTTGATGGAATTGGACACAGTGGCCGGTGGTAATTTCTTTGGTGACCTTTTGGATGAGGTTGAAAATGTTGTAGAAGATGTCTGGGACGGCGTTAAAGATGTTACAAACGAAGCGGTGGAAGTGACCTGGACGGGCATGAAGCTCGTGTATGATACGGTAAATCCTATCCAATAACAATATCAATAGAAAGGGGATGTTAAAAATGATGGACAAGAAAGAACTTAACGTAGTGGAGAAGAAAGAACTGGAGATTATGGAACTGGACAATGTGTCTGGTGGCAGCTGGTGGAACGATCTTAAAAACATCGTTGAAGATACTTACGAGCTCGTAAAAGATATTACCTGATTAGCAGCTTCCCAACAGCTACTGCACATAAATGTGATGTGTGCAGTAGCTGTTCTTTTTTAGCGAATAACACAGCTCTGCTGGGCGGCTAAGACGTCCGCCAGTTGCTTCCCACTACATACGATTGATTTTCCTGATGCGGAGGGGCTATAATGAAGTTACGAAAACGAACAACCGAGACTCACCTCCTTTTTCGAGGCGGCACATACATTATAACAGAATATGTCCAACCAAAAAAACGGAAAGCTGTATGATAAAAGTAAGTGACGACGTTAGACGCGTCAATGACGGGGAAATATTGATTTTTCTGATGTGTGATGCTATAATGAAGGTACGAAAACCGAACAAGGAATACTCGAACACCCCCAGTATGCCAGTACTGGGGGTGTTCTCTACTACTTTGCCATTAGTGGTTCAGCCAATAGTTGAACAATGTCACTAGGATACCCACTATCAGCGGAGCTAGTATCAACTCCACGATTTTCCGACTCAAGGAATACTCACCTCCTTTTCGAGGCGGCATATATATTATAACAGAACGTGTCCAGTCAGGAAAGACGGAAAGCTATGTTGTAAAAAGTGGGGAGGCGGTGCTTACTTTTGGGCTTCTGCTCAAATGACTCCCTCGTAGATTCCGTTGACTTAGAGACTTGCTCCGGTTACCACGTCGCGGCTTTCAGCTTTGCGTTTAGATGCTTTCGTTTTGGAGCCAGCCTGACGGCAGTGCGCTACAGCCCAAAAGCAAGCACCGGTGCCCAAGAAACAGAGTGAAATGCAATATTCTTGTGGGGGCTGTCTTGAAAAGGTATTGTTTATGTTAATATATGCGTTTGGCGGTAGTAATTAGGAAGACTTTTTGATATGTTTTAATAGCAGGAAAACAGGGGAGTGATATCGAATACCTACGAGAAATTGGTATTATGGGGAGGTTTGGTTTATGAAAGGATTGGCGGTATTTTTATTTTTAGCAGGAGTTGTTTCTTTGCTTGTGTTTCTATGGCGTTGGTTCCGAAAGAAGGACAAGAAGATTTTTGGAATAGCTGGTATAGTAGCTATTGTTTTGAGTGTGGTTCTTATGCCGCCGCCGACTCCTGAAGAAAAAGCTGCTATGGAAGCAAAACAGGCACAAGAAGCGCAGGAAAAGGCGAACAAAGCAAAGGCGGAGCAGGAACCCAAAGAAAAAGCCGACAATAATACCGAAACCAATTCCTCACCAGCCGAGGGAAAAGTGGAAAAGAATTATGATACATTGCAAACTATATTCACACAAATCAACACAACTACTAAACCGAGTGATATAGATAGTGTTATTGCAAACAACAATTTAGCATTTACCAAACAGGAATATAATGGAACGCCTAAAAATATTACTTACAAAATAGCTTATGATAAAGATGTAGCATTACAAAAATACGGAAAAAGTGGGGATTATGTAAGTATTAGCTTTAATGCGAATGATGGCTCCGTTATGACCGTTGAATATCATAAAAATCTTACTACGGCATTGCTATACAATTACGGTATACATTGGGACTTTAGAGAAAAGAGCCCTAATAATCAATACAGTGGGTACTATTACCAGTTAGATTCTACGCAGACTGATGGAATAGAGATAAAATACAGCAACGGAAATACAAAGAAGACCAGCTACCACAGGGTAGACTCGGCAGATAGTGCGTTATCAAGCATACTGTGAGTATTTTGCACTTAAAATCTATTTCGTATAAACTACACAAGAGCGTCACAGACGGGGGCTCTTTTCCTTTTGCGTAGGTCGTGCTTCAGAAGCAATGGGGCGAAAAGTGCGGCAGTGAGCGGGAGGCGGGGAAGGTCTGGCTGGAGCGTATGGCCTAGAGCGTAAAGAAATTGTTTTTTGCATACCGCTGTTCTAGCTGGAAAAGTCTACTGTCTGAGCGGAGCGAGTTTTGACTTTTCCAGCTAATGCGTTAAAAGCAAAAAACAATTTTAGCTCTAGGCCATAGCGCAGGACAGACCTTCCCCGCCTCCCGCGTCTTTTGCCGCGAACAACCCTACAAACTCCTTTCAATTAACGCAGAAAAGACTTGCGCAAGGCAGTGTAATTGTGTTACTATGATTTGGAGACTGTAATTAAAGGGAGGCTTATCTAATGCTTACCGTTTTGATGATAATTGATGCTATTGTGGCCATTGGCCTTATCGCATCAGTACTGGGACAGGAAGCAAAATCCGCTGGCATGGGCGGCATGGGCGGCGGTGCTGATACCGTCTTCTCCGGCAAGGCCCGGGGGATGGATGCCCTGCTGGCGCGGGTGACGGTGGTACTTGCCATCTTGTTTGCCATTATCACCATGGTGATTGCCAAAATGACAAGCTAATAACGGCAATATCCCTGTTCTCTAGCCGGAACAGGGATATTTAAGTTTAGGGGGTGAAAGGATGATACTACCGGGAGCGGAGCCCTTCTTTATGCCCGGCGGGAAAAAAGGGGTGCTCCTTATCCACGGATTTACGGGACTGCCGGCGGAGCTTCTGCTGATGGGGGAATTTTTGAACAAGCAGGGATTTACCGTGCTGGGGGTGCGGCTTGCAGGCCATGGCACCACGGTAGAAGATATGAGTCACATGACCTGGGAAGACTGGATGGACTCTGTGCGGGACGGCTATGCCCTGTTGTCCGGCTACTGTGAGGATATTTCCGTTATCGGCCATTCCATGGGCGGGCTCTTTGCCCTGCTTTTGGCCACGGAAGAAATCGTCTCCCATGTGGTGACGCTGGCGGCGCCGATTTTTATCCCCGAGGAGCGGGGACTTGCGGCGCTGCCACCTCGTGAGGCCTGCTATGGCGGCTATGTGCCCAAGGCCCGCCGCCGTCTGAAGAACGTACCGCCTGCCGCTAATCGTACTTATCGGAAAATGCCTTTAATCTCTATTCATGAATTGGTGGACGTTATCGAAAAGACCAAGGGAGCCATTGAGGAAGTAACGGCTCCGTTGCTCATCATGCATAGTCGTGATGACCATACTGCCGCACCGGTGAGTGCGGATTATATCCTGTCCCATGTAAAAGGACAGGCGCGAATCATTTGGCTGGAGGAGTCGGGACATCTTCTGCCGCTGGCCAGTGAAAGAGAGAGAGTTTTTGAAGAGGCTGTGGCCTTCCTGCAGAATTAAAGAAATGACTGTGGGAGAATCGAAATTTGTAAGGAGAACAAATGGACTTAAAAGAAAGAATCCTCGCTTATATGAAGGAAAGCGCCTATAAACCGCTGGCCGAAGAGGAATTAGGCGAAGCTATGGGACTGACGGACGAGGAATTAGTGGATTTTCCGGCAGCGCTGGAAGAGTTGGAAAAAGAGGGCGCCATAATAAAGAACCGCAGTGACCTTTACGGTGTGCCGAGCCGGATGCATTTGGTGGTGGGGCGTATCTCCATGACGGCCAAGGGCTTTGGCTTCATCATTCCCGACGTGCGGGAAACGGAAGATGAATCGGATGTATTTGTGCCCGCGGGTGCCGTGGGCTCTGCCATGCACGGGGACCGCGTGGTGGCCCGTGTTACGCCTGCGCAGGAGGAAGGGCGTTCCCGCGAAGGGGAAATCATCCGTATTCTGGAACGTGCCAATGAAAAGATTGTGGGCACCTTCGAACGCAGCAAGACCTTTGGCTTTGTAACGCCGGATAACGTGAAACTCACGCAGGATATCTTTGTGGCGAAAAAGTATTTCAAGGGCGCCAAGACCGGCAGCAAGGTGGTCGTGAAAATCACCAAATGGCCCAGCGGCCGCCGTAGTGCGGAAGGTGAGGTCATTGAAGTGCTGGGCAAGGTGGGCGACCCCGGTGTGGATGTGCTCTCCGTTATGCGCCAGTATGAACTGTCGGAAACCTTCCCCGAAGATGTGCAGGCGGAAGCTGCGGCCACGGAAACAGAGCCGAATCCTGCGGAATATGCTGGCCGCCGCGACAGACGCGATTTGCAGATTGTGACGGTGGATGGTGAGGATTCCAAGGATTTGGATGATGGTGTCTATGCCCGCAGGAATCCCGATGGCTCGTTCTTCCTCGGCGTGTATATCGCCGATGTGAGCTATTATGTCAGAGAACATGCACCGCTTGACCGGGAAGCCTATGCCCGCGGGACGAGCGTGTACCTTGTGGACCGGGTTATTCCCATGCTGCCCAAGGAACTTTCCAACGGCATCTGCAGTCTGAACGCTGGTGTTGACCGCCTCTCCATGGCCTGCGAAATGCAGATTTCTGCAGAGGGTGAGGTAACAAGCTACGAGATTATTCCGACGGTGATACACGTTTACCGCCGCTTGACTTACAATATCGTCAACAAGGTTCTCGTGGACAAGGCAGAACCTTTTGTTTCCGATAATAGCGACATCCTGCCCATGTTGGAAACGCTGGCCGAGCTGCGTCATGCCTTGAAGGCTAAACGTCATCGCCGCGGCTCCATTGATTTTGACCTGCCGGAAGTAAAGGTCAAATTGGATGAAAATGGTCATCCTGTGGCACTTATCAAGCGTGAGGGAAGCCTTGCCGAGTCCATTATCGAGGAATGTATGCTGGCGGCCAATGAAACGGTGGCCCGCCATATGGATACGAAGAATCTGCCCTTTATGTATCGCGTTCACGAGCAGCCGAGCGAAGAGAAAATCGAGCGGCTCAACAATTTGCTGGCCACCTTTGGCCTCTATGTGAAGCGGGATGAGGCCGGGCAGATTAAGCCCATGGATGTGCAGAAGGTCTTGGAAAAGGTCGAAGGCCGTCCCGAGGAACGGATTATCAGCACGGTATCCCTGCGCTCCATGCAGCAGGCCCGTTACAGCGAATTGAGTCTGGGCCACTTTGGTCTGGCGGCCCGCTATTATACGCACTTTACTTCACCGATTCGCCGCTATCCGGATTTGATTGTTCACCGCCTGCTCAGGGAGACTTTTGCTACGGGCAGTCTGCCCATTGAGCGTCAGGAAAAGCTCAAGATGGTTCTGCCGGAAATCGCCGACCATACATCCCAGCGGGAGCGTTTGGCTATCGAGGCGGAACGGGAAACCACGGACATGAAGAAAATCGAGTATATGGCACAGTTCGTGGGCGAAGAATTCACGGGCGTTATCAGCGGTGTGACCGCTTTCGGCATCTTTGTAGAGCTCGATAACGGCGTGGAAGGTCTGGTTCATGTTTCCACCATGACCAATGACTATTACGAATATGTGGAAGAACAATATGCAATGATTGGCGAGCGCACCCGCACCCAGTACCGTCTGGGCGACGAGGTAGAGGTAATCCTGGCGCGGGCCAATGTGGAGGAACGGAATTTGGATTTTGTGTTGAAAGATAACGGCCAGTATGTGCCGGAGAAGCCTGCGCAGAAGGGCAATAACAGCAAAAAGGGCAAAGGGGACAAGAAGAAGGGGCCTCGTCCCAAGAAGGCAGCCAAGCCGCTCTTGGAAGATGAACTGATTGCAGAACCCATGCTGACGGAGGAAGAAGCCAAGCAGAAGGAGCAGAAGCCTGCCAAGAAGCGCCACGGCCACAAGAAGCGCGGTGCTTCCGGGGAGAAACTGCCCCAGCCGCAGGGCGAAAAGCGCGAGGGTGAAAGCCGTAAGCCTAAGGCTGACCGCAAGCGCCGTCCGGGCCGTAATGAACGCTCGGATAAGGAAAGCCGCGTAGGTACAGGCTCTTTCCGCGGAGAAGGCCGCAGCCGCAACCGTGAAGAACGCCGCAGCGACAAAGAGGCCGGTTACCATCGGGTCTATGTGACGGGGCTCAACAGTGCCGTCTGGCCGGACCCTCCCGGATACCATGAGAAGAAGGAGCGGGAGATGGCCGCTGCTGCCGCCAAGGCCGAAAAGGAAAAGGCGCAGAAATCCAGGGGCAAGCGTCGTCCCCGTCCGCACCGCAAGACTGAAGGCGGCACGGGCAATAGCAAATAACAACTGAGGTGATACAATGGGCAAGAAGAATATCGGCATGAAAGTGGTCTGCGAAAACCGCAAGGCACGGCATGACTACTTCATTCATGAAACATATGAAACCGGGCTTGCCCTGCAAGGCACGGAGGTGAAATCCCTGCGGGCGGGCAAGGCCAACCTCAAGGACAGCTACGCCATGATTAAGAACGGGGAAATTTTCGTGGAAAACATGCACGTTTCCCCCTATGACCAGGGCAATATCTTCAACCATGACCCTTTGCGCCCCCGCAAGCTACTGATGCACAAGAGCGAAATCATCAAGCTTTTCGCCAAGAAGCGGGAAAAGGGCTTTACCCTCGTGCCACTCAAGATTTACTTCAAGAATGGCAAGGCCAAGCTCGAACTGGCGCTGGCTTCGGGCAAGCACAACTACGACAAGCGGCAGGATTTGCATGAGAAAGCCGCAAAACGCGAAGTAGAACGGGCGCTCAAAGACAGACAGCGTTATTAAAGAAAAAGGCAAGCAACGAACTTATCGGTTGCTTGCCTTTTTTGATACTCTGTTATATGATTTAGGAAGAGTATCGAAGGGGTGTGATACAGTTGAAACGCAGTGAGCGGATTTTGACGTATATACAGGAGCGTTCCGCAGCGATTAAGGCCAAGGATTTGACAGGGCAAATCGGTTTTGATGCCCAGGAGATTGCGGCGGAGCTGGATATCCTGCGGAATAATGTGTCCAAGGAATTAAATGAACTGCACCGGCAGGACAAGATTGTGAAGTTTACCGGACGGCCGGTGCGGTATTTTGACAGGGAGACACTAGCGGAGCTGTTGGGGACAGAATTGGGGCAGGGGCCTTTGCAGTTCCGTGATGTGGAGGAGTGCAAGCGGCTGTTTGCCAGTGATGCGGAGGAAGAAGCCAATCCCTTTGCTCGGCTGATTGGTGCGGATAAGAGCCTTAAGCGGCAGGTGGAGCAGGGCAAGGCGGCGATTCTCTATCCGCCGGATGGCCTGCATACGCTGATTGTCGGCCAGACTGGTGTCGGTAAGACGCTCTTTGCCCATATGATGTTTGCCTATGGCAAGGCCATGAAGCGCTTCTCTGATGATGCGCCGTTTATCACCTTTAACTGCGCGGATTACTACAACAATCCGCAGCTCTTAATCTCCCATGTGTTCGGCCATATCAAGGGTGCGTTTACGGGAGCGGATACGGCGAAAGCCGGTCTGGTGGAAGAAGCGGATGGCGGCGTGCTGTTCCTCGACGAAATTCACCGCCTGCCGCCTGAAGGTCAGGAAATGATTTTCTACTTTATGGATACGGGGACGTTCAACCGCCTGGGGGAAACCACCCGCAGCCGCAAGGCCAAGGTGCTGATTATCGGGGCTACTACAGAGGACCCCAATTCGGCGCTGACCAAGACTTTTGTGCGCCGCATTCCTAACATCATTACCATTAAGCCGCTTTCGGAGCGTACCTTGGAAGAAAAGCTGGATATCTTGAAGCTGCTCTTTATGGAAGAAGCACAGCGGGTCAAAAAGCCGGTGCGCATCAGTGTGGAAGCTGTCAAGGCTTTGATTGGCAGTATCGGCAGCGGCAATGTGGGCCAGCTGAAATCCAACATCAAACTATTATGCGCGCAGGCGTTTTTGAACGGCATTGACAATCCCAGCTTTATCGAGGCGGATTTCCGCATGCTGCCGCCCAGCGTGCGCGATGGTCTGCTGACGCTTTCGGCCAATCGGCAGGCGCTTTCCGAGCTCACGCAGTATGTCAGCGAGCCGTTATTGGTTTCCCCGCCGGGCGGCAAGTTCAAGGTGGATGACGAGGGCAGCCGGGAAGGCTTCAACCTCTATCAGGTCGTGGAAGATAAGGTGGCCCTGCTCAAAGGGGAAGGCATCAGTGATGAACTCGTCAAGCAGATTGTGGCCACGGATGTGAATGTCTACGTAAAAGAACTATATAATAAGAAGCATTCCGTCAACATGACCACTCGGGAACGGCTCTTAAAGATTGTGGATGAGGCGCTGGTGGATTTTTCCGAGCAGATTTCTCTCTATGTGCAGAAACGGCTCAACCGCAGTTATCGCGACCGATTCCTGTATGCGTTCAGCCTGCATCTGTCGGCCTTCCTCAAGCGGGTCAAGGCACAGGAGTCCATTCCCTACACGGAAATCGAAGGGGCCATCCCCAAGGATTCGGACTATATGCGGGTGGCGGAGGAACTGGGCGCGCTGATTGAAAAGCACTACCATGTGAAGGTGCCCCAGGCCGAGATTGAGTATATCGCGCTGCTGCTGGAATCCTCGGATGATGATGATTTGGAAGAAAAAATCATCATTCTGGTGGCCACCCACGGAAAGGCTACGGCCAGTTCTATGGTGGATGTGGCCAAGCGGCTGTTCAGCTCTACGGATACCAACATCATTGCCATTGATATGCCGCTGGAGGTTAATCCACAGGATATATTCGAACAGACGGCGGCCATGCTCAAGGGCATGGAATGTCAGAAGGGGGTACTCATCCTTGCCGATATGGGCTCCCTCTGCAATATCGGGGCCATGCTGGCCGAGCGGCTTAAGATTCCTGTGCGCACGCTGGATATGGTTTCCACGCCGCTGATACTCGAAGCTATGCGCAAGGTGGATATTGCCGGTATGGATTTGGATAGTATCTATGAATCCCTGTTGAGTTTCAAAGGTTATGAGGCAGTTGATACACATGAGCTGCCCATTAATACACAGGAAGCCATTGTGACCATCTGTTCCTCGGGACACGGTGCGGCCATGAAACTCAAGGCGCTCGTGGAGGATGTACTGCGTCATGCGGGACGGATTATCGAGGTCATTCCCATCGGCGTTCTGCATATGGATGACCGATTGGCGGAAATCGCCAAGGAATACCGCATTGTAGCGGCGGTGGGCATGAAGAAGCCTGCCATGAACGTGCCGTTCATTCCCTTGGAACAGCTGATTGACGGCGAAGGGGAGCGGCTGCTTACCGAGCTGGTCTTTGACAGCGAGTCGGTGCTGGAAACGAGCTTGTCCCCCAGCGAGGGCAAGGGTAAGGGGAACATGGTGGTGCAGCGGCTCTGCGAAGAATCCCTGCAGCGGTTCCTTACTTATTTGAATCCTGCCAAAATCATGAGCGTGCTGCTGGAATTTGACAAGTCACTGGAAGCTGACCTGCAGATAAAACTCTCCAATCCCCTGCGGGTGCGCCTGCTCGTGCACTGCGGCTGTGCCCTGGAGCGCGTGGTGACCCGCAGCCCGCTGGTATATAAGGAAGATAAGTCAGCCGTAGATGAAAAGAAACTCATGGCACTCAAAAGAGCGGCCAAAATCTTCGATGAAACACTGAAATTACGTTTTGACGAAGATGAGTATTATTTTATGGCGAATATGCTCTGATACAGATAATGCACTATGACAATGACATTTGTCATAGTGTATTTTTTTTATCATGATGAGGGTCATTTTTAGGAAAAGAGTATTGAATAGTGTATCGAAGTGTATCAAAATAAGAATTATAGTATCATAAACAGGATTATTATTCTGAAAAAAACGTGAAAACCACGGAAAAACAAACGAAAACATAAAATTTCGTTTTTGATACACAAAGTTGGCACGCATCTTGCATTATATAGGGGCGTAAGGCAAAAAAAGCCAAAAACGTTCAAATTCAACCATAAATATGAATTTAGGGGAAATTGTTTAGGAGGTAGAAAGAATGTTTGGTATTATTGTTGGTACGCATGGCATCTTCGCAGAAGAACTGGTTCGTTCCTGCGAAATGATTTGCGGCGAGCAGAAGAATGTAGCAGCTGTAACGCTGGTTCCTGGTGAAGGCCCGGATGATGTGGTGGCTAAGTACGAAGAAGCCATCAAAGGCCTTGATTGCAAGGATGGTGTGCTGTTCCTGAACGACCTGTTCGGTGGCAGCCCGTACAACGCTGCTTGCCGTCTGGTAATCAGCAACGAAAATTATGGCATTGTTACCGGCGTAAGCCTGCCGATGCTCATCGAGATGTGCAGCGCTCAGCTGGCTGATGATGGTTCTGACATCAAAGCTCTGATGGAACGTGCCGTAGAAGCAGGCCGCAGCGGTTTGCAGACGTTCCATGCCAGCCAGATTGCTGATGATGACGAGGAGGATTTATAATGAATATCGTACTTGCAAGAATTGATGACCGTCTGATTCATGGTCAGGTAGCAACCGTTTGGTCCAAGGTTACGGGCTGCACCCGCATCATCGTTTGCGATGATGATGTGGCAAAAGACACCATCCGCGCAACGCTCCTGAAGCAGGTTGCTCCGGCTGGTATCAAATCCCACGTTGTAGACCTCGAAAAAGCTGTTCGCGTTTACAACAACCCGAAATACGAAAACGAAAAATGCCTGCTGCTCTTCACGAATCCGACCAGCGTGCTCTACATGGTAGAACATGGCGTAGACATCAAGAGCGTTAACATCGGCGGCATGAGCTTCCACGAAGGCAAGCATCAGATTACGGGCGCTGTTTCCGTAGACGACAAGGATATCGAATCCTTCAAGAAGCTGAATGAAAAAGGCATTGAACTGGAAATCCGCAAAGTTGACACGGATAAGAAAGTCATGCTGATGGATGTCCTCAAATAATTGGCCGTATTTTTGCGGCGGCGGGCTGGGGTGTATGCCGGCCCGTCACCGCAGGATTATCATAATGGAGGGAATATATAATGGGCACTATGCAAATTTTGTTAATCTTTATTTTTGCAACAATTGCGGGTATGGGTTCCTGCCTCGATGAAATGCAGACTCATCGTCCGCTGATTGCTTGCACCGTTACTGGACTTATCTTAGGCGATATGACTACCGGTATTATCATTGGCGGTACTTTGGAAATGATGGCTCTGGGCTGGATGAACATCGGCGCGGCAATCGCTCCGGATGCAGCTTTGGCATCTGTAATTTCCACAATTCTCGTAATTGCCAGCCATCAGGATGTGGCAACGGGTATCGCAATCGCTATGCCGCTGGCTGCTGCTGGTCAGGTTCTGGCTATCATTTGTAAGACGGTTTCCGTGGTATTCCAGCACAAAGCGGATGATTATGCTGAAGAAGGCAACCTCTTCGGTATCGACCTCTGCAACTACGGCGCACTGCTCTTGCAGGGTCTCCGCGTTGGTATCCCCGCTCTGCTCGTTGCTATGACGGTTGGTACGGGTGCTGTTGAGGACATGCTCAATGCGATTCCTCCCGTTATCTCCGGTGGTTTGCAGGTTGCTGGCGGCTTCATCGTAGTTGTTGGTTATGCAATGGTTATCAACATGATGGGCGCACAGTACCTCATGCCGTTCTTCTTCCTCGGTTTCGTTGTCGCTGCTTTCACGAACTTCAACCTGGTTGCTCTGGGCGTTATCGGCCTCGTTTGCGCTGTGGTTTACGTCCAGCTCAACCCGAAGTATGCTGAAGTTGCTGCTGCTCCGGCTGCTGCCGCTGCAAGCTCCAGCGACCTTGACGACGAACTGGACTAATTTTGCACTGAGCTGAAACTTGAGGAGGATAATATAATGGAAAAGAAGATTACTTCTAGCGACTTTTTCTGGACTTTCGTCCGTTCTAACTTCCTGCAGGCTTCCTGGAACATGGAACGTATGCAGGGCCTGGGCTACTGCTTCGGTATGGTTCCTATCCTGCGCCGTCTCTATGAAGGTGATGAACTGAAGCAGGCTATCAAACGTCACCTGGAATTCTACAACACGCAGCCGTTCGTAACTGCTCCGATTATCGGTATCACGGCCGCTCTCGAGGAAAAGAAAGCCAACGGTGCTGACATTCCCGACGGTGTTATCAACGGTATCAAAGTTGGTATGATGGGCCCTCTGGCTGGTGTCGGTGACCCGATTTTCTGGGGTACGCTCCGTCCGATTACGGCTGCTCTCGGTGCTTCCTTTGCTATGACCGGCAGCATCATCGGCCCAATCCTGTTCTTCGTTCTCTTCAACCTGATTCGTCTGGGCGTTCGCTGGTACGGTATTAAGTACGGCTATGCCAAAGGTACGGATGTTGTACAGGATGTGGCTGGCAACAAGCTGCAGAAGATTACGGAAGGTGCTTCCATCCTCGGTCTGTTCGTAATGGGCGCGCTCGTTAACAAATGGACGTCCGTTAACATTCCGGTAGTGGTATCTGAAATCACCAACGCTAAGGGCGAACATGTGGTAACGACGGTTCAGGGTATCCTCGACCAGCTGATGCCGGGCCTCGTTCCTCTGCTCATGACCTTTGCCTGCATGGCACTCCTGAAGCGTAAAGTCAACGCAATCTGGATTATCTTCGGTCTCTTCGCACTGGGCATCATCTGCTATGCTCTGGGCATCATGAAGGTGTAATTTAGAAACTTTATAGAAAAACCTTCCCTGCGGGGAAGGTTTTTCGTGTTAAGCCCGACAAATTGCGCGGAAATACTTTACATTTGCTAGTGACTTGCGTAAAATAAAGACAGGTATGTTTTGAATTAGTTTTGTTTGTTATGGATTTCTATATAGGAGAGATGTTTGCATGATTAAAAAAGCAATTGCCGTAATGACCTCTGGTGGCGACAGCCCGGGGATGAATGCGGCAGCTCGCGCTGTAGTACGTACTGCCCTGCATGAAGGGGTAAAGGTATATGGTATCTATGACGGCTACGCCGGTATGATTGACGATCATATCGAAGAACTTACGAGCCGCAGCGTGGCAGATATGATTCAGCGCGGTGGTACCTTCCTGGGCACGGCCCGCAGTATGGAGTTCAAGACGCCTGAAGGCCGCAAGAAGGGCTTTGACAATCTGGTGAAGCGCGGTATTGAGGGCCTCGTCATCATTGGCGGTGACGGTTCCCTGACTGGTGGCTCTCTCCTGTCCAAGGAAACGGGCATGCCGATTGTTGGCCTGCCGGGCACGATTGACAACGATGTTTGGGGTATGGATTACACCATCGGCTGCGATACGGCTGCCAACACCATCGTGGATGCCATCAACAAGCTGCGCGACACGGCTTCAGCTCATCGCCGTATCATGCTCGTAGAAGTTATGGGCCGTAACTCCGGCTGGCTGGCTATGATGGCTGGTATCGCTGGCGGTGCTGAATACGTGCTCGTACCGGAAGTGAAATATGACCTCGATGAAATCTGCCATGAACTCAAGGCTATGTATGATGCCGGCAAGCGTTACAGCATTATCGTGGTAGCAGAAGGTGCTGGCTCTGCCGTAGGCCTCGGCAAGGTCGTTGAGGATAAGACGGGCATCGATACCCGCGTATCCGTACTCGGTCATATTCAGCGCGGTGGTTCCCCGACCATTGAAGACCGTATCAAGGCTTCCATGCTCGGCGAGAAGGCAGCGCTTGCCATTATCTCCGGCGCGACCAATGTGGTCTTTGGCTTCAACGAAGGCAAGGTTGTCGGCGTAAATCTCTTTGACGCCGTAAACAACACCAAGACGCTGAATCCGGAACTGGTACGCCTTGCCCGCGTGCTGGCATAAATTTCATTACGAATAAAAAGAGGGAGGGATGACCTTGCAATTAAAGTCGGCTTTGAAAGGCACGGCCTGGTTGCTATGGCTGGCCTGTTCCCTCTTTTTTGTTTGCATTCTGCTGCTGCCCATGCGGGGGATAGCGGCGGAACTAACGGGGCAATGGTTCTGGCAGACAGAGGAAGGTGCAGCGGCAGGAGAACCTTGGCACCCTTTTGATTTTCCGCAGAATCCGCCGGTGAAAAGCGATATGCAGCAGGTATGGCTCAAGACCAATTTGCCGCAGGATATGCCGCGGGATGCGTCGCTTCTGATTCAGTCCCGCGATCAGGCTTTTGAAATCTGGCTTGGCGATAGCTGTATTTATACCTATGGGGAGATGCGGCCTGCCTTTATGTCCTATGGCCAGCGCTGGCATATCGTGAGTATTCCAGATGGCAGCGGGGGCAGGGAGCTAAGGATTCATGCTTATTCGGCCTCGGATGCTGCATTGGGGTACTTTGGCCAGATTTGGCTGGACGGCAATGTGGAACAGGTATTGCGCATCTTCCGTCAGGATGTGCCCTATTTGATGAATATTCCGCTGGCGGTGTTCATGCTGGTGATGATGATGATTTACGCCACCAGTCCTGCTGCGCCTAAGAGGCTTTATAATTCCTTTATTGCCTTTATCACGGTGTTCATTATCTGGATGATTTGTGCCACCAATTCCAAGCAGTATGTGCTCGATGCGCCGCTGTTCTGGCGCTTCAGTATGCAGATGTCGGAGTATCTGCTGCCGCTTCTGGCCAATATCGTAATCTTTCAGGTGGTGGACAGAAGCTACAAGAAGATGGTGCGCTGGACGGTGCTCATCTATGCGGTGCTTTTGTTTATCACCGTGGGCGCAGAGTTTTTGGGCTTCAATGGCATGAGCCGGGGCAGGGTGCTCCTCTATACATGCCTGCCCCTGCTGGAAATGGCAGCACTATATGCCATTGCCCGTTCGGCCCATCAGGGCAATATGTATGCCCGGGCGGTGTCAGTGCCCCTGCTCTTTATGGCGGGCGCCGGCACATTGGATGGCATTTTCCTTTACTGCCACTGGTATGTAGTCGATGGTTATTTACTGCCCTATACCACCTTTTCGCTTTGTGTATTCGTGGCTTTTATCATGCACCATCAGATTAAGCGGGAACGCATGCTGATGAACCGTGAGGCCGGTCTTAAGCAGGAGGTCAGTCAGGCCATAGAAAAGGCCACCATGGACAATCTGACCAAGTGCTACAACCGCAATAAGCTGGAGATTGTGCTGGCCACGGAAATCCTGCAGCATAAGAATGAGGAGGAGCCCTTCTCTGTGATTATGCTGGATATCGACTTTTTCAAGACGGTTAACGATACTTACGGTCACGAGGTCGGAGATGAAGTGCTGGCCGGTTTTGCACAAATCATCCGGCATAATATCAAGAAGAAGGATGTGCTGGTGCGCTGGGGCGGTGAGGAATTCATCATCCTGTTCCGTCATTGCACTGGTGAGGAGGCCATGATGATTGCGGAGCGGCTGCGCCAAAAGGTGGAGAGCACGCCGCTCTATGACGGCAAGATTCGCATTACCTGCAGTCTGGGCGTGGCCTCCTGGCACGGAGCCAGTGATTCGGAAACCCGGCTCTTAAAACGGGTGGATGATGCGCTCTATATGGCCAAGCGCACGGGGCGCAACCGCGTATGCCGGGAACCGAAGAGCAATCTGCACTGGTTCAAAAATCTCTACAGCGATAAGGGAATTGAATAAAGGGATTTGCCCGGGCGACATCTAATTATATAGCAAAGCAGTTTTGGCAGAAGGAGGCGCAGACGATGAAGCGGATAAGCGTAGTTGTTTTGTGTCTCTTTTTTGGTATGCTGTTTTTTCTGCCCGCAGGTGAGGCCGCGGTAATCGGCAAAGACTGGCAGTATCTGACGGAGGACAGCGAGGGCAAGTGGAAGTATTTTGACTTTGGCCGTTTCCAGTCGCCAATCCCCGGTGATAAGCACGAGGTTTGGCTGGAGGTTCCCCTGCTGCCTACGGAACCGCAGAAGAATACCCTGCTGTTTTCAACCGATGGGCAGGCAGTGGAGGTCTTTGTGGAGGGCAGCAAAATTTACAGCGATGGTGATTTTTCTGCCCGCTTTCTGGGGCATGGCCGCAAATGGCATCTGATGGAGCTGCCATATGTGCCCCATCAGACCATGCTGCTCTTTCATTTTTATGCGGATCACTCCCATCAGTTGGGGGTGTTTAAGAACTTTATCTTGGATAGCCAGGAGGCTCAGGCCAAGCGCATATTCTCGATGGATTTTCCCTATGTGATTTCTCTGCCAGTGGCAGTTCTGCTGGCCATGATTACCCTGATGTATGTTTTCAACCGGGCGGCGCACCGCTGGCTTAATATCAAGTTGATTTTACTGATGATGATAATCGGCATTTGGACGGTGAGCTTGTCCAATGTGAAACAGCTGCTTTGGGATGCGCCGGTGGTTTGGCGTTTTCTGGAGAATTTCCTCTGTTATCTGCTGCCGGTGGTGGCCAACTCCCTGATTGCCGAGATATTGGAGGCGGATTTGCGCCCGGCCATTAACCGCACGGTGGTCGGTTATGCGGGGCTGGCTGGTGTGGCCCTGCTGCTGGAATTTACAGGACATGACGGCCTGCTCATCTGCCGCCAGCTGCTCTATGGCTCCCTGCTCTGCTTACAGGCACTTGTCTTTCATAGCATGTGGGAGTCCATCCGGCGGGGGAACACCTACGCCAAATTTGCACTGGTGCCCATGGTCGTAATGGCTGTTTTGGGATTGTTAGATGGCGTCCTGCTCTACACCCGTTTCTGGAATTGGCATTTTTATCTGCTGCCGTTGGGCATCTATGCCTGCACCACTTTTGTCATCTGTATGGTGCGGGAGCAGATTGTGCGGGAACGGGAACTGGAGGCTCATGCGGAAGAACTGACGGCTGAAATTGCCGCCACCATGGCCCGCGCTGAATTGGACGAGTTGACAGGCTGCCGCAACCGGGGCGCTTTTGAAGATTTCATTCGTCAAAAGATTACGGCGGGCAAAAAGTTTTCGCTGATTATGCTGGATATTGATTACTTCAAAGACATTAACGACACCTATGGACATGAAGCCGGAGACAGGGTGCTGAGGCAGTTTGCGGAACTCGTGCGCAGTCAGCTGACGGAAAAACAGGAATTCTTCCGTTGGGGCGGGGAGGAGTTCGTTATCTACTGTCCTAAATATGATGTGAAACAGGCCTGTGTGCTGGCTGATACAATCCGCCATCAGGTGGAAGTGCATCCCTTCTTCCGTCATCGGCAGCTTACGGTAAGCGCTGGCGTGGCGCAGTGGCATGCGGATACCGACAGTCAGGTGGGCATCTTCCGCCGCATGGATGATGCTCTCTATAACGCTAAGTGCAACGGCCGCAATCAGGTGGCGGTAGAATAAAAGCGGAGAAAAGGGAAAGGAGGCAGAGTGAGATGGGAAAAAGCATATATAGAATTTTGCTCTGCCTGGTTTTGGGACTGGGGCTGCTGGCGGGCGGCAGTGCGCAGGCCGCTGAACTCGAAGGCCCATGGCATTACTATGAATTTACGGGAGACCCTTTCACGGGGGCTCCGAGTTTT
Source organism: Pseudoselenomonas ruminantium (assembly GCA_015058625.1). Taxonomy (GTDB): domain Bacteria; phylum Bacillota; class Negativicutes; order Selenomonadales; family Selenomonadaceae; genus Selenomonas_A; species Selenomonas_A ruminantium_N. The sequence goes on from SVCA01000005.1 coordinate 94,602, forward strand.
GCCCAGCAGAATGTGGAAAGCTGGCCCCTCTTTGATTTGGAACGCCGGCCTCTCTTCAAGCAGGGCACCGACCGACTGCTCTTGGCAGTGAAGGTGAACGATACAGAGCCGCAAAAGAAAATCCTGCTCTTTATGACAGCCAAACAGGCGGTGCGCATGTGGCTGGGGGATGAGTATTTCTTTTCGGCAGGCAGTTTTCAGCCACAGCGTTTTGATGAAGGCTCACAGCCCTATATGGTTCATCTGCCGGAGTTTTCCGGCCAGCAGCTATTGGTGATTGAGCTCTATGCCCATGCTGCCAAAGACTTGGGCTGGTTTAGCATGTTTTCGGTAGATACAGAACAGGTTCAGATGAGCCAGCTCTTTTTTTCGGATATTCCGCTGGTCATCGCGATTCCCGTTGGCCTGGCCGTCATTTTTATCATGTTCCTTTATTATTACTTCAATCCGCAGGGATGGAAACGGCTCTACGCGTATATCACTCTCTTTATGACGGTGTTTGTGTTCTGGTGTGTCAGTGCTTCCAACGTGAAAAGTCTCTTTGGGGACTGGCCGCGTTTTTGGTGGTACATGCTGAGCATTTTTGCCTATCTGCTGCCCATCACCTCCAATCTCGTGCTGTTGGAACTCTTAAAGGGGAAAAAATATGCCCGCATGAAATACGTGCTGGGAGCCAATGTGCTGCTCTTTGTGACGGCTATGGCAGGTGAGGCTTTAGGTCTGCACAGCATGAACGGCTTGATGCCCTTCTTTTATCTGCTGCTGCCTTTTGGGGAAGGCTTTGCTATCTATTGGTGCATACAGGCAGCTAGGGAGGGGGATGCCCTCTGCAAGGCGGTACTGTTCCCCACGGTGGCCTTTACCCTGCTCGGGTTCTTTGACGGGATAGCAGGTCACTATCATCTGCTGCCATGGCGTATGTATCTGACGCCGTTGGGGGCCTATGCCTTTTTGTACTTCGTCATCTGCATCCTGCGGGAGCAGGTGCGCCACGAGGAATCCCTGTTGCAGCAGACGGCCGGGCTGGAACAGGAAGTGGCCGTCATACAGCGAAAATCCGAAACCGATGCGCTTACGGGCTGCTATAACCGCAACAAGCTGAAGGATTTACTGGCGGCGGCTATCGCCAAGGCCCGGAAAAAAGACATCCCCTTTGGCATGCTGATGCTTGATATTGACTTCTTCAAGAAAATCAATGACAATTATGGTCATGATACCGGAGACGCAGTTTTGCGGGGCTTTGCCACCGTGGTGCGGCAGCAGCTGGACAAAGACGACCCCTGCGTCCGCTGGGGCGGCGAGGAATTCCTCGTGCTGGTAAACAGCGCCGATTTGACGGAAATAAAGGTTTTGGCCGAGAAGATTCGCCAGCAGGTGGAAGGTATGGTTTTTGCAGGCCATAGGATAACTTGTAGCATTGGCATCACCCTTTGGCAGAACGAAAAAGACACCGCCGCCACGCTGTTCAAGCGCGTTGATGGTGCCTTGTATCAGGCCAAGAATAATGGCCGGAATTGTGTAGTGGTCAATATGTGATTTTCTTGCCCGGACTTACAGCAGTGAGCCCGGGTATTTTAATGTGGCAAAGTAATCATCAATGGTCTGGGCGCGGCGGATGAGTTCAATGGAACCGTCCTCACGGAGCAGCAGCTCTGCGCACCAGAGCTTGCCGTTGTAGTTAAAGCCCATGGCGCTGCCATGGGCGCCGGTGTCGTGGATAATCACGATATCGCCGACATTGATTTCCGGCAGTTTGCGGTCAATGGCAAATTTGTCGTTGTTCTCGCAGAGGGAACCTGTCACATCATAGACATGGTCGCAGGGGGCGTCCTCCTTGCCGGCTACGGTGATATGATGGTAAGCACCGTAGAGGGCCGGACGCATGAGGTTAGCCATGCAGGAATCCAGACCGATATAGTCCTTGTAGGTATGCTTTTCATGCAGGACCGTGGAAACCAGCCAGCCGGCAGGGCCCGTCATAGCGCGGCCGCTTTCCGTCATAATGGCGACCTTATCGAGGCCGTGGGGAACCATCATCTTGTTGTACAGCTGATGGATGCCCTCGCCGATTTCCTTGAGGTTCAGCGGTTCTTCCTCGGGGCGGTAGGGAATGCCGAAACCGCCGCCAAGATTTACGAATTCCACGGAGATATTCAGTTTTTCCTTGAGTTCCACCGCCAAATCGAACATCAGGCGGGCAGTGAGCAGGAAGGCTTCCGTGCGGCGCTCGTTGGAGGCGACCATGGTGTGCAGGCCGAAGCGTTTGACGCCTTTTTCTTTTGCCCGGCGATAGCCTTCGAGCATCTGGTCATGAGTCAGGCCGTATTTTGCTTCCGTGGGCTGGCCGATGATGTCGTTGCCTTCGACCTCGTCCCCGGGATTGTAACGGAAGCAGAGCACTTGCGGCAGGCCTGCGTGTTCTTCGAGATAGTCCAGATGGGTGATGTCGTCCAGATTGATGATGGCGCCTAGTTCCACGGCCTTTTGGAATTCGTCAGCGGGTGTATCGTTGGAGGTCAGCAGGATTTCCTCGCCCTTGAGGCCGGCGGCTTCGGAAATTAAGAGTTCGGCGAGGCTGCTGCAGTCGGTGCCAGCGCCTTCTTCGTGGAGAATCTGCACAATGCGGGGATTGGGCAGGGCTTTGACCGCAAACTGCTCATGGAAAGCCGGTGCCCAGCTGAACGCATCTTTCAAGGCACGGATGTTTTCGCGGATGGCTTTTTCTTCATATATATGGAAGGGAGTGGGGAATTTCTGGATGACTTCATGTAACTTGTCAGTGGACAAAGGGAAATATTTTTTACTCATCGCTTTCCTCCTGTTGGTAGAGAGAATGATTATTAACTGTAAATTTGTAACTAATTATAACAGGGAGGTATACTATTGTCAATTAATATATGCGTCGTGTTATAAGAAATTATAAGCGGATTCGTGCAAAAGGTATCCTGTTTATACGCTGTCAGGGGCGAATGGGGGAGTACTTTTTCTGTCTCCGCTAAACGACCCGCCCTGCAAGGTTATAGCTGTTTCGTTACCTGCGCCGGGCAGGCCAGCGGCGCTCCTTTCAGCGCATTAACTTAGTAACTTTCTACGGCGGGCCGGTCTTCGCTGCGCTCAGACAGTCGCTCCTACAGAAAAAGCACTCCCCCATTCGCCCCAAGGTACGGTCTATACGATTGGCACGAACGCGTTTTTACCGTTACAAGAACATCGATGTACTTGTTGCTTATCACCGAGAATAAAACATTTTATGCAGACATAACTTTGGGGCGGAGGTGGTGATGCTTTTCGCCGTGGAACGATTGTCCGAACGCAGTGAGGACTGGCCCACAAACAAAAGTTCCTAAAATTTGAGTTGAACATACGCGCCGCCGGCCCGCCCGGCGCAAGTAGCTAAAAAGCGTATACGTTTGCTAGTGGGTCATTTAGTGGAACGGCGCAAAGTATTACCACCTCCGCCCCCACTGAGCTGTAACAACTAGAAATAATCTCGCAATAACATCGACAAACTGCAATTTACGTGCAGACTTGACTCACCAAGAATTCATAGTACAATAGCAGATGAAGATGAGGTGAATGCGATGGCCCAGACGAAGCCTCCGAAAAGTGCGTTGAAGCGGCTGGCGGAGCTGGAAACGATTTGTGCGGATTTGGAAAATCAGCTGGCGGTGCTCCAGGCGGAGCGGGACAGCTATAAGGAAAAATACGAAGATATATTGGTGGAAAATATCCACCTGCAGGAAAAATTGACGGAAGTAAGAGAGCGTTTGCGCAAGCATGAGCCGCTGGTGGAAAAGCCTGTGGCAGAGGACGTTCCAGAAGCGGAAGAAGCGCAGGCAGAGGAAGATGTCGATTGCTTTGCAGGCTTGCCGTGGAAGATTGCGGTTATCGGCGGCACTGAAGCTTGGCAGGCCAAGGTCGTGGCCCGCCATCCCGGCTTTAAGATAATTGGCAGCAATAAGAATTTTGACCGGGACAAACTGGCAGGGACGGATATCCTCGTGATTAATACCAATGCCGTGTCTCATGCCTGCACCCAGAAGGCCAAGAGTGAAGTGCCCAAGGGGGCGGAAGTGCTGAGCATTTCCACCAATAATCTGGACATTCTCGACCAAAAGATAAATGCGCTCCTGTTGTGAGGTGTTATAAATTATGCGTAGAATCCTGACATTTTTGAAACTGTTTCGCTATGATTTGCTGGTAATGCTGGTGGCTCTGAAACATCGGGATACCCCGAAGAATGTGAAAGGGCTGTTAATCGCGGCAATTTTATATTTGGTCAGCCCGATTGATTTGATTCCCGATGCCATTCCTTTGGCAGGAGTCATTGATGATGCGGTGATTGTGCCGGCGGCGGTCATGGGACTTACGAATCTGCTGCCGTCGCATGTGCGCTATCAGGCAGAAGCGCAGGCGGGGAAAATGCTGCGCTATATGCCGGCCATTTTGTTTACGGCGACCCTGTTCGTCATCTGCTGGCTCGGGCTGGTTATCTATGGAATTTATCGATTGATTTTTTGAGGTGTAAGAAAAATTGCGTTTATATATTGCGGAAAAACCCAGCATGGGGCGGGAAATCGCCAAATGCCTAAAGGGGCCTGTGCGCCGTGGTGACGGCTATTTGGAAACCGGGGAAGGGGTCGTGACCTGGCTCTTTGGCCATATCCTGCGCCAGGCGGAGCCGGATGAATACGACCCGAAGTATAAAAGATGGCGGGCGGAGGATTTGCCGATTATCCCGCAGCAGTGGAAACTCTTTGTCGATAAATCCTGCGAAAAGCAGTTTGCCATCGTCAAGGGGCTCATTGAGCGCTGTGATGAAATCGTCCATGGCGGGGACCCTGACCGCGAAGGACAGCTGCTGGTGGATGAGGTGCTCGACTATCTGGGCAATAAAAAGCCGGTCAAACGTATTTTGCTGAATGCCTTGGATGAGGCGAGTATCAAGAAAGCCAATGCCAACCTGCGGGAAAACAGTGAGTTCTTCAATCTCAAGCAGTCGGCACTCGCGCGGGCGCGGGCGGACTGGCTTATCGGCATGAACCTTTCGCGAGCTTATACGTTGGCGGCACGGCGGGCGGGTCATGATAAACTGGTGCTGCCCATTGGCCGGGTAAAAACGCCGACCCTGTCGCTCGTCGTGCGCCGGGAGCGGGAGATAGAGAACTTTAAGCCTGTCGATTACTATACGATTAAGGCGGAGTTTGCCCACGAGAATGGCCGCTTTGCCGCGCAGTGGAAGCCTAAGGATACCATGGCGGGGCTGGACAGCGAAAACCGCCTGATTGATAAGTCTATCGCCGAAGCAAAGCTGGCAGAATTTCAGCAGGAGCCGCGCGAAGGTGTAATCTCGGCTTATCAAAAGACGAAAAAGCAGGAGCCGCAGCCTCTGCCCTTTTCCCTGTCCTCTTTGCAGGTATTGGCGGGCAAGATGTTTGGCTATGCCCCGCAGGTGGTCTTGGACACGGCCCAGAAGCTTTACGAAAAGAAGCTCACCACCTATCCGCGTTCTGACTGTGAATATTTGCCCACCAATCAGTTTGGCGATGCCACGAAAATCATCACCAATCTGGCGCAGGCCGGAGATGAACGGCTGGCCGGCTGGACAAATGGCGTAGATACGAAACGCAAAAGCCGGGCCTGGAATGACAAGAAGATTTCGGCGCACCATGCTATCATTCCGACCACGGTCAAGGCCAATATGCAGACCATGACCACCGAGGAGCGCAATCTTTACTTTTTGATTGCCCGCGGCTATATGGCGCAGTTCTATCCGGTGCACCTCTACGACCAGACCAAGGTCGAGGTTACCTATAAGGATGAACTGTTCACGGCCAGCGGCCGCACAGAGCGGGATTTGGGCTGGAAAATTATGTATCAGGCAGCCAAGAAAAAATCTGCCGACGAGGATAACGACAGCGACAATGAATCGGACGAGAGTGACGGCACCCTGCCCGTGATGAAGAAAAAGGATAATGTCACCTATGAAAAGGGCGATATTACCCAGCGGGCCACCAAACCGCCCGTGCGCTTTACGGAATCCACGCTGCTCGCGGGCATGAAGGAAATCCACAAGTATGTGAAGAATCCCGAAGCCAAAAAGCAGTTAAAGGACGTTTACGGTATCGGCACCGAAGCTACACGCGCGACCATTATCGAGGATTTGGTCAAGCGCAAATTCATGCAGAAACAGGGCAAGAAGAAGTATCTCGTGCCCACGCCAGCGGCCTATCTTTTGGTCGATGCCCTGCCCGATGAAATGACCTATCCGGACTCCACGGCGATTTGGGAGGATAAACTCCATTCCATGTCCGAAGGGGACGGCACCTTGGAAGAATTTTTGCAGGGGCAGATTGAATTCACGAAAAAGCTCTGCGGCAAGGCAGGCAATGCGCAGATGGAAGTCACGGGCGAAAATGTCTGCCCGCGCTGTCATAGCGGCGTACTGACCCAGCGCAAGGGCAAGAACGGCCTGTTCTGGGGCTGTTCCAACTATCCTAAATGCCGCATGACCTGCAACGATAAGGACGGCAAGCCGGATTTTGAAGATGCCAAGGCAAGAATGGCACGCAGTTTCCGCAATACTGCCCCGGCGGCGGTATCGGCCAGCCAGCTGGCACGGCAAAGCGGCGGAGCGGTGCGCACTCGTACTGCGCCCACGCCGCGACCGGCTCCCACAATGGCTTATGCCCAGACCGGCGCTGGCCCCAGTGCGCAGGATATGGCGGATTTGAATTCCCTGTTTGCCGCGGCCGATTACGAAGCACAGATGGCGGCCGATATGGCAAGCTATGAGGCCAGCCGTCCGGCATCACGTCCGTGGCAGAACTGGGGCGATAAGCCCAAGTATTCGGCAAGTCCCATGGAAAAAGCCGCCAAGGAAAGCAAGGCGGCGGATGATAAATATTTGTGTCCGAAATGCCGGGAAGGGCATTTGCGGCTGATTCGCGGGAAGAACGGGGCATTCTGGGGATGCACGAATTATCCGCGGTGTACGGCGACCTTCGATGATAATAAGGGCATGCCGTTATTGGATTCGTAGAACATCGATAAACTAAGACGCGCGGTGTTCGGTAATATCTTTCCTTCGCTTAGACAGGTTTGAACGTTGCGGAAAGACATCACCGAACACCGCGCTTATTGCTTGCATTACAATTTTATTCCAACATCGCTATATCCTGCGAATGAAATCAGAAGAAAATCGCACATTCAAACAGGCGGTTCCAAGGATGTGTAATATGGAATTTCTCCAGAGAAAGTCCTGCGGGGATTTTGATATTATTCTGGGCAAAGGCTTTGAGCAGCTCTGTGCCTTTGGCGGCGGCAAAGCTGCGGGCACCGTTCAGGTCGCCGGTCTGCTGGTTGTAGCCGGGCTGGCTCCAAACGGCAGCAGCAAGGCTCTGGCGCACGTTGGCCTGATAGCCCCAATCTTCTAAGTAGCGGGTCAGCATCAGTTCTTCCTGTGACTGTCTGTCCATCCATTTGGCAAGCATCCCTGTGCCGAGCAGGAAGCCGGTGGTGTTGGTCGCGGTGTTCCAGCCACCGTAGGCCAGCAGCTTGAACTGCAAATCGGCTTTGTGCAGCTCGTTCATCAGGGCATTATCCGCACCGTTGCCATAGGCGATATCGGCTACAGCTGTGGGATAGCCTTTGCTGACAAAATCCTTGACCATATTTACAAAGGGCTTGGTGCCTTTGCGGGGCTTAGTCGTGTTGGCGGGGGAGTTGGCCTCGCCGGTTTTGCCATCCGGATTAGTGTTGATAGCCATGATAAGTTCAGCGCGTTCCGGTGCAGGAACCTGCATGCCGCCGGCGGCGATAATGGTGTTATCCATATCCATGCCGATTTTTTCGTTGCAATAAGCAGGGATGGTGTCGCGGCCTTTGCCGATATTGTAGGCGGTGTAGACAAAGGGAATATCGCGCTTGTCGTCAAGAATGGCCCGGCAGAGCATGACCATGGCGAGCTCATCGGCGCCGGAGGTTACCTGAAATTTCGTCTTGCCGATATTCTGGCCATATTCCTGCAGATGGCGGATTTCGTAATGGGTCTGGGAATATAAAGCACCGTCATCACCGCCGAGCAGCAGGAAGGACAGGTTGTTCTGTCTGGTGAGGTCCATCAGCGCTTTGTTGGCATTGTAGTTGAGGTTATGACGGTGCGTCCAGTCCTCCATGACAGCCGGAGCGATTTCCTTTTCCAGCTTCTGCATGGCACGCTGTTCTTTGGGGGAAGCCAGCCCCATTTCGGTTTTATCGCGGAGAGCACTGTAGTCGCGGATTTTTACCGCGTTCTGCTGATAAATTGCAGGTTCCATGCCCGCGCCGGAATGGGTCGCAGTTAAGAGGGTGCGCAAAATGGTGCCAAAGCCGTAGATGGGCAGGCGGGGAAAATCTTCATGGAGTTTTTGGAAACGGCTCACGCGGTCGTTGATTTGCTCCTGCGTTAATTCATGGTTGCGGGAAGCGACAAGGCTGCCATAGAGCATGGTATCGGTGGAAACGACTGCGGCCTTTGCTCCGGGAGCATTTTCCCGCAGCCACTGCCAAAGTCCGTCCGGGTCGCCGTGCTGTTCACGGCTGCCGAGCAAGGTTTCAGGCGGCACGACGATGTTATAACCGGCCTTCTCCGCAACTTCCCGCGTTTCCTTGTCCGTGATGGGGCGGTTGTCAAGAGGGATAAAGATTATTTTCTTGCCCTGAACTGTTGATGCGGCTGCTGCGGTGCTGAAATTGGTGGGCAGCAGGGCCAGGCAGAGGGCGATGGCAAATAACGTGATTATTTTTTTCAATTCGATAGACCTCCTTTGTCGATACGTATAGAAATATCATATTCTTATTCGTGGTTGAAGGGCAGGAATCCTGCTCTTTGAACAATTTTCGCTGGGGGAGGGGGCATATTTTGCGGGTTCCACTAAATGTCTGGCAGGGGAATGTCGTGGCTTATAGGTGCTCGCGCCGGTTACCACGGCGCATTGACATCTTAGCTTGGTGGCCTTTCGTGGAGCCAGCCAGCGGAGCAGTCGTTCCACCCGCGAAACATGCCCCCTCCCCCAAGTCGCTGCCCGTTAATTTTAGTACGAGGTTTTATGCGCAGGATGGTCTTTTATGGTATAATGCTTTCATAATCTATGGAAGCTGTTTGAAGTGTTTAAGAGCGAGAAAACACGTTCCCCACAATAGCAGTCGATGAAAAAGTAAGCGAACCGCAACGGCCGCAAAAGCGGCAGGAGCGGGGACACGATTGGGGAGCGGAACGACTGCTCCGCTGGCTGGCAAGTCAAAAAAAACTGGACAACGCGATGTAAATGCGCCGTGGTGACCGGCGCGAGTAACTAGATTCACGCACTAATCATGCCAGACATTTAGTGCAGCTCCCCAATCGTGTCCCCGCTCCCGGCACTTATTAACAACCATCACGAACAAGAGAAAGGTAATCAAAAAATGAGCAATTTTATAGACCTCGGCATCAGCGAAGCGTTAGCCGCTGTTTTAACGAAGCAGAATATCGAATCCCCTATGCAGGTGCAAGAGGCTGTTATCCCCAAAGTTTTGGGCGGCGGCAATCTGGTCGCTCAGGCCCCCACGGGCACAGGCAAAACGCTGGCCTATCTGCTGCCGGTTTTGCAGAAAATCGACACGGATTCCCGCGATGTGCAGGCGGTGATTTTGGCGCCGACCTATGAGCTGGCCATGCAGATTACAAATGTGGCGCGTGACCTCGCGCAGGGCGCAGGTCTGGGGCTCAAGGTGCAGGGGCTTATCGGCGGGGCCAATATTGCCCGCCAGATGGATAAACTGAAAGATAAACCACAGCTGATTGTGGGTTCTGCGGGGCGCATTATCGAACTGGCGCAGAAGAATAAACTCAAACTGCATAAGGTCAAAATGCTGGTGCTCGACGAGTTCGACCGCCTCTTTGATGACCAGAATATGGAAAACACCGTGGATGTCGTGCGCTTGCTGCCGGAAGACCGTCAGGTGGTGATGGTTTCGGCAACGGCACCGAAAAAGGCTTTGGAGCGGGCAGATTTCCTGCAGCATCCGGAAGTGATTAAGGTGGAAGCAGACCCTGCAGTACAGGCTCTGCGCGAAGACCTCTACCGCATGACGCCGTTCCGCAACAAGGTGGAAACGGTGCGTCATTTGGCCCGCCGTCTGGCAGTCAAGCGCGGGCTGGTCTTTATCAACAAAGTCTTTGATGCTGAGCGTATTTTGGCGCAGCTGCGTTACGAAGGTTTTATGGTGGGCACGCTCTTGGGACACAATAACAAGCAGGCCCGCCAGAAGGCTATTGCCGATTTTAAGGCAGGGCGCATTAAGCTGCTGCTCTCCACGGATTTAGCGGCTCGCGGTCTTGATATTCCGGATGTAGACTATGTATTCAACCTCGACCTGCCGGAAAGCAGTGAAGTTTATCAGCATCGTGCAGGCCGTACGGCCCGTGCCGGAGCCAAGGGCACGGTTATAACTTTGGCAGACAACAAGGAAGCCTACAAGCTGGAGCAGCTCGAAAAGAAGCTGGGTATAGCGTTCAAGCCACTGAAGGGCGGCGATAAGCCTGCACCAGCCAAGAAAAAAGCGGCTGTGAAGAACAATAACAACACGTTGCCGAAAAAAACTTCCTCTAAAAATAAGAAACATACAAATCGGCAGGGAAAACGGAAGGCGACGGCGAAGTAAACCAAATACATAACCATAGGTGAACAAAAACATTTGGAGGGAATAACTTTTGGACATTGTACCGATACTATTGCAGTTAGTACTGGTCGCGTTTTTAATCTTTATGAATGGCTTTTTTGTGGCGGCAGAGTTTGCCTGCGTGAAAATCCGTTCGTCACGGCTGGAAACCTTGATTGCGGAGGGCAGCCGCCGGGCGGTGTACGCCAAAAGACTCACCGACCATCTGGATGCGTCGCTTTCTGTAACCCAGCTGGGCATTACGCTGGCCTCATTGGGCTTAGGCTGGGTCGGTGAACCGGTCGTAGCCCAGCTTATCCTGCCCTTTACGCAGATGGCGGGGCTTGATGATATGGTGGGACATACCCTGTCTTTAGTGGTGGCGTTTTCCATCATCACAGCGGGGCATATTGTGCTGGGGGAACTTACGCCGAAGACCATGGCCATTCAGAACGTGGAAAAAATCATGCTTTCGGTCGCTCTGCCCATGCTGATTTTTCATCGCATCATGTACCCCTTTGTCTGGCTCCTCAATCATGTGGCCAACTGGGTGACGGCTCGTATGGGCTTTAAGGCTGCCAGCGAAAGTGAGTCGGCCCATACGGAAGAAGAAATCCGCCTGCTTATGGAGGAAAGCCATAGGCAGGGCTTGATTGACGATACCGAAGCGGATTTTGTGGACAATGTCTTTGATTTTACGGAGCTCAATGTGCGGGAAATCATGACGCCGCGCACGGATATGGTGGTCATTTATCTCGAAGACAGCTGGCAGGCGAATATGGATGTAATTCTCTCCGAGCAGATGACCCGTTATCCCATCTGCAAGGAGGACAAGGACCATATCATTGGCTTCCTGCATGTGAAGGATTTGATGAAGGCCATGGCCAGCGGGCGGCGGCCGAATTTCCGCAAATTGGCGCGCAAGGCGCTGGTGGTGCCCGAGAGTATGGATGTCAATGTGCTCTTAAAGACCATGCAGGGCAGCCATAGTCAGATGGCTATTGTCGTGGACGAGTACGGCGGGACGGCAGGCATGGTGACCATTGAGGACATCATGGAGGAAATCGTCGGCGACATTCAGGACGAGTTCGACGAGGAACGGCCCACGGCGGAAGCCAGAGGCAACAATGTATATTCGGTGGATGCCAAGATGCTCTTGGAAGAGCTCGAAGATATTTTGGAAATCACCATTGAAGATGAAGATGTGGACAGCGTAGGGGGCTGGCTCTATGACCAGATTGGCAGTGAGCCGAAGGTCGGTCAGATGGCAGCAGCCCAGGGAAATTTTTTCTACGTGGAAGAAGTGGACGGAGCGCGGATTACCCGCGTTTTAATAAAATTAGCTCATGAACTCACGGAGGAACATGAGGAAATTGTTTAATTTTATGTCTGGGAAAGAGGAGTGGGTGTGATGAAACTATTTCGGACACTGCTAGGTCTGATGTTGGTTGCTGTAACCATGTTGTGTTTTACGGGCTGCGGCGGCGGAAGTGCTTCGGGCACGGTGTTTTACCTGAACCATAAAGATGGGGATGGTTTTACCGACATGATTAAGAAGTCCTTTGAGGACAAGGCGAAAGCTGCGGGTATTCCCGTGGAATTCCGGGATGCCAAGGGCGATGTGAACATGCAGATTGACCAGATGAAGGAGGCCATTGCGGCAAAGCCTAGTGCTATTGTGCTGCTGGCTGTTGATGGCACGGCGATGGTGCCCATGGTGGAGAAGGCCAACGAGGCCGGTATTCCCATCATCATCACCAACCGCGGCCTGAACGGCGGCAAATTCCTTTCCTGCATGCCTGATGAGAAGCAGGCGGGGATTATGCAGGGCGAATACATGGCCAAGAACCTGCCGCCCAATGCCAAGGTGGTTTACCTCGAAGGGGAAAAAGGCTTTGCCGGCAGTGTGGCACGTTGGGAGGGCTTCAAGGAAGCCTGCTTGGACAAGCGTCCGGATGTGCAGCTTCTGGCCAGCATCTCCGCCAACTGGAGTACCGCGGATGCCCTCAAAAATGTAGCGCTTTGGACGAAGCTGTTCCCCCAGATTGACGGGGTTATTGCGGCCAATGATGGCATGGCCATCGGTGCGGTGCAGGCGCTTAAAGATGCGGGCCGCTTAAACGGCTGCCTGGTATCCGGTGTTGACGCCGTGGATGATGCCCTGAAGCTTATTGCTGCCGGGGAAATGAGCCAATCGGTCAAGCAGGATGCCGACGCTTTGGCGGCTGGAGCCTTTCAGCTGACCGAGTCCTGTCTGAAGGGGAATGTTCCCACGGAGAACATCACGGTGAACTTTACCCCCGTTACCAAGGAAAATGTAGCGCAGTTCCGCAAATAAGGGGAGGGGGATACCGTCATGGAAAACCTGAGTGTGAGAACCAAGATATTGCTGCTGTCGGCGATTATGCTGATTATCACCTGCGTGGTGGCGGCAGTGGGGATTTATTCCAATCACAAGTCCAAACAGTCCTTGGACGATATGTATAACTACAACCTCATGACCACCCAGTACCTCAATGATGCCAACAACCATCTGCGGGGCATTGACGTGGATGTGGCCTATCTGTTGCAGCAGGATTTCTCTTTGGACAGCCGCAAGGTTGTGCTGGCGGATATCAGCGGACGTCTGTCTGCCATCAAGGAGAATATCGCCAAGGTCAAGGAAATCGACAAAAGCAGCCGGGCGCAGGAAATCATTGCCAGCCTGGAAAAAAATATCGTGACGGCCGAATCCAAGGTCAAGGCCTGTGAATCGCTGGGCACCACCCAGGCGGACAAGATAAAACTCTTTGAGAACCTCTCCGCCACGGACGTTATCGCTACGGATATGGCGGTGCTGACCCCGGATAATGTATTGCAGGGTAAGGTGCTCTTTGAGGAAAACAACGCCAATTACGATTTGACGATTAAGATTTTCGTGGGCATTATTCTGGCAGGTCTGCTGGTGGGTATTGCCATCGCGTTCCTGATTGCCCAGAATATCGCATCTCCGCTGGCTGCCTCCATTGGCGCACTCAATGCTGTGGCTGACGGTGACCTCACGCAGGAAGTTCCTGCCGAACTTGCCCATCGGCAGGATGAAGTGGGCATGATGGTGCAGGCCCTTGATAAAATGCAGAAATCCCTGCGCACCGTGCTGAAAAATGTCCATGACGAGGCGGAAAACAGTGCCAACATGGTGACGGATGTTCAGGCTTTGGTCGGCAACCTCAATGAAAGCACGCAGGATATGTCGGCTGTAACCGAGGAAATGGCCGCTGGCATGGAAGAAACCGCTGCCTCCACCGCGAGCATGCAGAATCTTTCCGACCATCTGCGGGAAAAAATCCATGCTACGGCTAAGGACGCTGCTGACAGTGAGGGCTATACCGTGGAAATTGCCCAGCGGGCAGGGTCGCTTAAGGCCACCATGGAAAAATCCAGCAAAGAAGCAGAACAGATGTATGAGGGCACGAAGAAATCCCTCGAAGAAGCCATTGAATCTGTTAAGGTTGTCGATAACATCAATAACCTCACGCAGGATATTACGGAAATCGCCGAACAGACCAATCTGCTGGCCCTCAATGCCGCCATCGAAGCAGCCAGAGCCGGCGATGCAGGCCGTGGCTTTGCCGTAGTGGCTGACGAGGTCAGAAAGCTGGCTGAACAGTCCCATGACACTGCCGAAAAGATTAAGGGACTCACCAGCAAGGTGACCGGTTCGGTGCAGAACCTCTCCGATGGTGCCTTTGACCTCTTGAAGTTCATGGACGAAAAGGTCGGCAAGGATTACGAGCTCATCAACGAAACGGCTATCCGCTATCAGGAGGATGCCGACTACGTCAATGAATTCGCCAAGAAGAGCAACACGGCGTCGCAGGACCTCATCCGCGCCGTGGAAACCATGAACCAGTCCATGGAAGAAATCGCCAAGGCCACCCATGAAGGGGCTGTGGGCAATACCACCGTGGCTGAAAAAGTCACCGACGTGGCCCAGAAGGCCAATGACATTCTCGAAATGATGAATGCCTCCATGGAAGGCGCCGAAAACCTCAAGAAACAAGTAGCGAAGTTTAAAGTATAGCAGGAATTTTAATACCGGCTGACGAATAAGTTAGCCGGTATTTTTAATCTTGCTTTTATAGGATAAATACTTATGGTATTCTTGTATTGTAATGTTGTATACAAATAGTGTATAATAATCCTATGACTTTAACTTGAAATGTAAACTTAGAGACTGTGAGGTTGTGTTTTGTCATGGCTCCGCAGACGGTGGGGAGGGCTTGATTTGATGATGAATGGAGCTCAGGCGGTATTGGAGAGCCTGAAAAAGGAAGGCGTGGATGTGGTGTTCGGCTATCCTGGGGGAGCGGTGCTGACACTGTATGACGCGGTTTACAAGATGAAATTTCCGCATGTTTTGACCCGGCATGAGCAGGGGGCTATTCATGCGGCGGACGGTTATGCGCGGGCTACCGGGAAAGTCGGGGTGGTCTTTGCCACTTCCGGGCCGGGGGCAACGAATCTCATTACAGGTATCGCCACGGCCTGTACGGATTCGGTGCCGCTTGTCTGCATCACGGGACAGGTGGCCAATCCCTACATTGGCAAGGATTCATTCCAGGAGGCCGATATTTTCGGCATCACGACGCCGATTACCAAGCATAATTATCTGGTCAAGGATGTCAAGGAACTGCCCCGCGTTTTGAAAGAGGCGTTCTTTATTGCCCGTACAGGACGCAAAGGGCCGGTGGTCATCGATGTGGCCAAGGATGTTTTTGATGCCAAGATTGATTATAAGTATCCGGAAAAAGTAAACTTGCGGGGCTATTCCGGCGTTTATGACGGCAATGAGGAGGAAATTGCCGCAGCGGTGGAAGCTGTGCGCAAGGCGGAACGGCCGCTGATTTTTGCCGGCGGCGGCATCATCAGTTCCGATACGGCGGCAGAGGTGCAGAAGCTGGCGCAGAAATTGGGTGTGCCAGTGACCTCAACTCTTTTGGGCTTGGGCTCCGTGCCTGCTGATACCGAGGGCTTCTTGGGCTTTGCGGGGATGCATGGCAGTTATGCTTCGAATATGGCCATTCAGAAATGTGACCTCCTGCTGTGCATCGGTATGCGCTTCAGCGACCGTGTGACCGGCAGAGTGGATGGTTTTGCACCTAAGGCGAAAATCGTTCACTTTGAACTGGATAGGGCGGAAATCAACAAGAATGTCACGGCGGATTTGAAGGTCTTGGGGGATTTGCGTTGGACTTTGCCTCGCGTCAATGAACAGCTGGCGGCTGTCGGTGAGTCGTTTGCGGAGAAGTTTAAGGGCTGGAAGGATGAAGTGGTGCAAATGCACAAAGAACATCCGTTCAGCTTTGTGGAACAGGGTGACGTCATTAAGCCGGGGGCACTCATTCGGAAAGTCAGCGAGCTGTCCGATAAGGATACCATTGCGGTTACGGATGTGGGCCAGCATCAGATGTGGGCGGCACAGTTCTTTGATGTGTTCAAGCCACGCCATTTCCTGACCTCTGGCGGTCAGGGCACGATGGGCTACGGTTTGCCTGCGGCTATGGGGGCTAAGATAGGTGCACCCAAGAGTAAAGTCGTACTCTTTACCGGTGACGGCAGTATTATGATGAACTGTCAGGAGTTTGCCACCATTGCGGACAACAATATCGATGTGAAGGTGGTCATTGTCCATAACTGTATCTTAGGCATGGTAGGCCAGTGGCAGCGACTGTTCTATAACCATCATTACTCCCAGTCCGAACTCAAGGGCAAGACGGACTTTGTAAAACTGGCAGAGGCCATGGGGCTAAAAGGCTACCGGCTGACCAAGAAGGAAGAACTCGATACGGTATTGCCGCAGATTATGGCCGAAGAAGGGCCTGCCCTTATCGATGTGCTGATTCCCGAGGAGGAAGATGTCCTGCCGATGGTTCCGGGCGGCAAGCGGCTTGACCAGATGGTGCTGGGAGGTAGCAAATGATGAAGAAATATTTACTCGCGGTTCTCGTAGACAATAAACCCGGTGTCCTGACCCATGTATCGGGGCTTATCAGCCGCCGGGCCTTCAATATCGAAAGCATTTCCGCCGGGTACACCGAGGAGCCGGATGTGACCCGCATCAATATCGTGGTGTCGGTGGAGTCGAAAAATGAACTCGACCAGGTGGTTACACAGCTGGGCAAACTCATTGACGTTATCAAAATCGTTAACCTCAGCGAGGTCGAATCCATTGAGCGCGAGCTCGTGATGATTAAAGTTCGGGCGGATAAGAGCAACCGCGCTGAACTTATCGACATCGTCAATATCTTCCGCGCCAGCATCGTGGATGTGAGCCAGGAAAATGTCGTGATCGAACTCACGGGTCAGCAGAGCAAGATTGACGGCATTATCGAGGTGCTGTCGGAGTACGAGATTATCGAAATTGCCCGCACGGGCGCCATCGCTCTTTCCCGTGGACCGGTGCCGGTTAAGCAGATGTAAAAATAAATAGCGGATGTTTCAGGCTGGAAAAGTCAAACTGCAAGCAGGCAGTGGGCTTTTTCAGCCTTTTTTTGTAATTTTTTTCAGGGGAGTTGCTGTGGCAACCTCAAATAATTCTGAATAATGATATAATGGGGCCAAAGTTGAGAGGAGGGGAGCGGCAGTGGATTGGAAAGCATTTTTTACCAAACATACCCTGGGCTGTCTGGCGGGCGGATTCGCGATTGGCTTGGTGGTTTGTGCCATCGGAGCGGGCATGATGTCTTTTTCCGGGTCGGTGGCCTTTTGTGGTTCCTGCCATGCGATGAAGGGCGAAGCAGCGTCCTTTGCCAAGTCAACGCATAGCAAACAGGATTGTGTGGAATGTCATCTTCCCCATGACAATATGGCCATCTACATGATTGAGAAGGGCCGTACGGGCATGGTGGATACCTATCATGCGGTGCTTAGAGATTATCCGGCGCGGATTGATTTGTCTGCGGGTGGCGAAAAGACCGTGAATGGCAACTGCCTGCGCTGCCATGAAAAGACCATGAGCGGTGTGCACATGGCCGTAGGTGTGGATAAGGACACCGGCGCGGACTGTCTGAAATGTCACAGCCGCATAGCTCATGGAAGCAACCATCTCGAAGGGGGGATAAAAGTTGAGTAAGCTGCAAAAGATTCTAGCAGGGATTGTGGCCGTCTGTGCGCTGTTCTTCGGCTTCGTGGTGGTGCGTCTGGGTGCAGCACCCAATGATGACAGCGTAAAATTGGCCAAGATATCCCATGAAAATTATGCCCATGTGGGCAAGGAAGCCTATAAAGAGGCTTATCCGTTGGAATATAATTCCTATATGAAAAACAATCAGGGCGGGGAAAGCCCCACCGGTTACGGCGGCAGCGACCCGGGGAAATCCTATATCGAAATGCAGCCGGAAATCAAAGAGAATTTCAAAGGCTATAAATTCTCGGTGCAGTATGATGTGGCCCGCGGGCATACCTGGGCCGGTGTGGACCAGCTGAATTCCCAGCGCATCCCGCCGCAGAAGGGCAACTGCATTGTCTGCAAGGGTTCCTGGATGTATGACAAGTGGTATAAGGAAAGCGGCTGGGATTTTGCCAGCCTGCCCTTTGCCGAGGCAACGCCGCCTTATACCAATAAGGATACTGTGGAAGGCACAGACCTGTACATGGGCTGTTCTTCCTGTCATGACCCGGATACCATGCAGCTGCGCGTTTACCAGCAGGGATTTGTTGAATCCATGGCTCTGAAGGGCATTGACATCAGCAAGGCCTCCCATAATGAAATGCGGGGCTATGTCTGCGGCCAGTGCCATAATGAATATTACTTCATGGCCGAAGATGGCCGTGTGCGTCATCCCTTTATTGCCGGCTGGGAACCGGAAGAACAGTTCAAGTTCTATCAGACCCAGAGCGAACAGTTGGGCGCTTTCAAGCAGGATTGGCTCCATCCCGACTCCAAGACGCCGATGCTCAAGGCGCAGCATCCGGACTTTGAAATCTGGACCACCAGTGTTCATGCCGATGCCGGTGTGACCTGTGTGGACTGCCATATGCCTTATATGCGGGAAAATGGTCAGAAATACACCTCACATTGGATGACCAGCCCCTTAAAGACAATCGAAGCATCCTGCCTCAAGTGCCATGATGAGAGCAAGGAAACGCTGATTGCCCGGGTGAAGACCATCCATGACAATAACTTCAAACTGCAGCGTGTTGCCGGACAGACGGTAGCCAAGGCGCATCTGGCCGTAAAGGCCGCCATGGATGCCGGTGCTACCGATGAACAACTGGCACCTGTACGGCTGAAACTGCGCGAAGCACAGTGGTATTGGGACTGGGTAGCTGCGGAAAATGGCAACGGCTTCCATAATCCGGACAAGTGCATGCGCATCAGCGGTGAAGCAATTGATTTGGCACATCAGGTAATTCAGGATGCCAATGCTTTGGTAAAAGGCAGCTTGTAAAAAAACATAATGCTGACGAATGAACAAAACCGCCTCGTTAAGGGGCGGTTTTGTTATGAAAATGTCCTTACAAAACAGCGATTCATTTCTTGTAGGATACTCCAATGCAGGAGTTTATTACGCCTGATAGAATAATTACTATATACAGTTGCCAAAGCAACATGATGATTGCGTTATTATTGCTATAATGAAGAAAAAATGTGTACTTAGGAGTGAAGGCGATGCAGGTTTATCATCTTGATTTGCATGAGCTGCCGCTGTTTCAGGGGGTGCCGGCAGCAGAGGTGGAGCAATTCATTGCGGCTACTGGTGCTAAGATAAAGCGGGTCGGCCGTGGTGCGCGGATTTTGGAGGCTTATGAGGAAAATCATAATATCGGTGTC
The DNA here is from genome assembly GCA_015058625.1 of Pseudoselenomonas ruminantium. Lineage (GTDB taxonomy): Bacteria > Bacillota > Negativicutes > Selenomonadales > Selenomonadaceae > Selenomonas_A > Selenomonas_A ruminantium_N. The sequence goes on from SVCA01000005.1 coordinate 114,097, forward strand.
ATTGTGGAAGGTGAGGCTCAGGTATTGGCAGAAGACCGTTTCGGCAATGAAAATGTCAGCCATAATCTGGAGCGGGGAGCGATGCTCGGTAGCACTTCGGCCATTATGCCGCAGGTTCCGTACGATATGGCCATTGAAGCACTGACGGATGTACTGGTGCTTTGGATTCCTTATCAGGCTTTGCTGACGGCAGGGCCGAAGCTGGGGCGCACGCATGGTTTGGTCATGAAGAACCTTCTGGAAGCCTTTTGCCGCAAAAATGTGCTGATGATGCAGAAAATCAAGATTCTCTCCCAAAAGACGCTGCGGGAGCGGCTGATTCTCTATCTGCTCTATAAGGAGCAGCGTCAGGGCAAAGCCCGTGTGCAGGTGCCGGGACGGGTACAGCTGGCCAAGGAGCTGGAATGCAACCGCAGTGCACTGACCCGTGAAATCAGCAGCATGCAGACGGAAGGGCTCCTGCACACCGGTGAGGATTGGATGGAATTGGATGCCGTAAAGCTTGCGGCGATGGACTAAGTTATGATTACGATAGAATTTAACGAGGTCAGCCAGTCTTTTCATGGACGGCAGATATTTGGCCCGTTGACGGTTAAACTGTATAGCGGCCGGATTACAGCTGTTACCGGCTGCAATGGCAGCGGCAAATCCACCTTCCTGAAGCTGGCCGGGCATCTGCTGCTGCCGACCAAGGGAAAGGTTACGGTAAGTGATGCTGATGGCGTATTGAAACAGGCGGAACTGCGTGAGCATCTGGCTATGGTAACACCGGAATTGCGTTTTTATGACCGCCTGACCGCGCGGGAAAATATGGATTTTTTTCTGGGGCTGCGGGGGATTTCGCTTGCGGATGCGGCTTATCGGCAGCTTTTGGAGCGGGTTGAACTATCCTTTAAGGCTGTGAATGCGGCCTATACCGGGGAGTTTTCCACGGGGATGCGGCAGCGGCTGAAGATGGCCGTGCTGCTAGCCGCACAGGCGGATATCTGGCTGCTCGATGAACCGGGGGCCAACCTTGATGAAGCCGGCCGGGCGATGGTTGCCCGTGAGGTGCGGGCGGCCGCCCAGCAGAATGTACTGGTGGCGCTTGCCACAAATGACCCCGGAGAGGAGGCGCTGGCAGATGAAATCATCGCTTTGGCCGGGGATTAAGCTGGTCTTTACCAAGGAAGTTACCTTAGGCCTGCGCTTTAAGGCTGCCTGGTGGGCAATGCTGATGTTTGCGCTGACCACGCTGGCCTGTGTCAGCATGGCGCTGCAGGGCGCGCCGTTAGAGCCGAATCTGGCGGCGGCACTCCTCTGGATTATTTTGTTCTTTGCTTCCATGGCTGGAGCAGACCGAAGTTTTGCCGATGAGGATATGGCGGGCACGCTGCCCACGCTGAAACTGTATGGGGCGGCACAGATGGTGCTATGGGGCAAGCTGCTCTATACGGGCTTTCTCTTGCTGTGCCTGACGGTTTTTATTGCGCCCTTGTTTTTATTGCTGACGGGTGCCGAGGTGGTGCAGAGTGGCGTATTCTTGTGGACATTGCTGCTCGGCACGCTCGGTATCTCTGCGGCGGGCACACTTATTGCGGCACTTACCTGCGGGGCACAGGTCAAAAGCGGCCTGTTTTCCATCCTGATGCTGCCGGTCATCCTGCCGGTGTTTTTGCCGGCCATCTTTCTGACGGCAGGAGCGCTGGGCGGTGGTTCAGCACCGCTGAGTTATCTTGTCGGGATGGCGCTTTACGATGGCGTTTTGCTTATGGGGGCGTCGGTGCTCTTTGATTATCTTTGGTATGAGGATTAGTTTGGGGGAGTTTTTATGAGGGCGATACTCGGCCTGCTGACCCTGTTGGTTTTGGGGCTGGTGTTTTTTGTGGTGCCGCCGGCAGAAGGTTTGGGCTACTATGTGCGGCTGGCCTTTTTTCATATTCCCGTGGCCTGGGTCGCGGTACTGGCCTTTTTTATCAGCGCCTTTGAAGGCGGGCGTTTTCTGCAAAAGGGAGAAATGCTGGCCGATGCGAAAAGTGCCGCGGCGGCACAGCTGGGCTTTTTCTTTGTAATTTTGGCCACGGTGAGCGGCGCGGTTTTCTCCAAGCTCACCTGGGGGGCGTATTGGAACTGGGACCCACGGCAGACGACGATTTTTGTTCTGTTACTGATTTATGGGGCCTATCTGACCCTGCGGGGCGCCATGCCGGCAGGGCGCAAGCGGGCGAAAGCGGCGGCGGTCTATGCGCTGTTTTCCTTTTTGACGGTGCCGTTTTTGGTGTTCATTATCCCGCGGCTTTATTTTTCCCTGCATCCGTCGCCGGTCATTAATGGTTCGGGGCTGGCCATGGATACGGTGATGCTTATCGTGCTCATGGCGGCACTCGTGGATGTGACGGGAATCTTTTACGGGCTGTATAAGTGGCAGGTTAAAAGGCTTTTGGCAGAGGGGGAAAACGTATGAATCGCAAAATCATTCTGGCTGTACTGCTGCTGGCCTTTGTGGGGTATGCCGGCTGGAGCTTTATGGATGCGGTTACGCCCTATGTGGGCATTGCCGAGGCGCAAAAGAGCACGGGCAGCGTGCAGGTAAAGGGGCTGCTCGCGAAAAATGCGCCGGCTCCGCATATGGAGGGGGATTTGTTCGTCTTTACCCTGCAGGATGAGGATACGGGCGAAACCATGCTCGTGCATTATCATGGGACAAAACCCGACCAATTTGACGAAGCCCACCATATTGTAGCTATCGGCAAGTATCAGGACTCGGCGTTTGAATCGCAAAAGCTGCTGATTAAATGTCCGTCCAAATACGAACAGCAGAAGCAGAAGTGAGGAGGCATGGAGATTGGTTGGTGTTATTTCGTTAGCGTTAACCCTGTTATTATCACTCGGGGCAGTGCTCTGCTTTGCCTGGGGGAGTGAGTCAGGGCAAAGACGCGGGCGCATCCTGATGGGCTTATCTTCTGCCTTTGCGGCCGTGGCCAGCATTTATCTGCTGCTCTTGATTCTGAATAATCGGTTTGATATTGCCTATGTGGCTAATTATTCGGCGATAGAACTGCCGCTAATGTATAAAATTTCCGCCTTTTGGGCAGGCCAGCAGGGCTCGTTTCTGCTTTGGCTGCTGATTCATGCGATGGCAGGTCTTTATCTGCTGAGGAAGCATGCTTTGCCTGCGGCGGGGCTGGCCGTATATATGGCTTTGCAGGCACTCCTTACGGTGCTGGTCATGGCGAAAAGTCCCTTTGTGCCCAATCCGAATGTGGTGGAAAATGGCATTGGCCTCAACCCGCTTCTGCAGGACCCGTGGATGGCGGTTCATCCGCCCATCATCTTTGTCGGTTATGCGCTGTTGGCGGTGCCCTTTGTCTATGGGGCGACAGCCCTTATCACGGGGCAGCAGGCCAAAGAGTGGCTGCCGGCGGCGCGGCGTTGGGCGCTTATCGCCTGGAGCTTTTTGGGTGCAGGCATTTTTATCGGCGGCTATTGGGCTTATAAGGTTTTAGGCTGGGGCGGCTTCTGGGGCTGGGACCCCGTGGAAAATTCCTCGCTGGTTCCCTGGCTTGTGGCAGGCGTCTATCTGCATGTGCTGAAGGCCGCGCAGATTCGTCCAGCGGTCATTACGATGGTGCATCTGGCGGGTATCTTTGCTTATGGGCTGGTCATTTATGGCACTTTCTTGACCCGCAGCGGCATATTGGGGGATTTTTCCGTGCATTCCTTCGCCGGGGACAGCATTGGCATGAGCATTGCGGTGGTCAATGCCATTGTGCTGCTCGCGGGGCTGTTATTGCTTATGGCTAAGGCGGGCAGCCTGCCCAAGGGTGAATATTATCCTTCCTATGACAGCCGGGAGTTTCTTCTGCTTTTGGGCGCGCTGCTCATGGTCTTTGTCAGCGCGATTGTCTTTTTGGGCATGTCCATGCCGCTCCTCACGCAGCTGCTGGGAAAACCTGCGGCGGTGGATACGGACTTTTATGTGCGGACGACCATGCCACTGGCGATTGCCATGCTTTTGGTCATCAGCTGTGCGCTTTTGCGCGGCTATGGTCAGGGAAAAGTTCTGGCCTCCGGCATGCCGCTGCTTATTTTGGGGCTGCTCGGTGCAGGGGCGGCTTATCTTGCCGGTGTGCGGCAGGTCTTGCCCTGCCTGCTGGGCGCAGCTTCTCTGCTGGCAGCGGGCGCGGCCATTCTTGCCTGGCGCAAGTCGGGGCTGCGGACAGGCGGTGCCGTGGCGCATATTGGCTTGGGTCTTGCCTGTCTGGCCTTTGTGCTGGCCGGTTCGGGCAGTCAGTCGCATAGTCAGGAACTGCAGGTGGGCGAAAGTTACACGGTTTTTGGCCACGAAATCCGCTATCAGGGACAGGAATTTGCGGATGGCAATAAGGAAAAATATTATGTGTATCAGGTGGACGGGCAGGAAGTCCGCGCCTTGACCAAACTTCATGCCAATGGTGAAGATGCGGCCCGGGAACCGGCTATCGCCAAAGGGCTGGGCGGTGATGTTTACCTTGCCCCCACGCCGCCCAAGGACAAGGACCGCATGGAAATGATTCTGAAACAGGGCCATATGGGCATGGATGATGTGCTGGCGTACCGCTTTGAAGAAGCGGCGATGGAACAGCAGGCCGATGGCACCATGCTGGTGACGGCCAAGGTTGGCGTGACGGACGGCAATACGATTGAAGAAGCGCAGTTGCAGCTGGTTGCGACCAAAGATGGCGGCACATCAAAGCCGGTTGAGGTCTTTAACGGTCAAAGGCGTTTGCGTCTGACGGGGATTACCCAAAGCGGCAGACAGATTCGTCTGGAGAGTATGCCTGCCCTTACGGCAGAACTCAGCCAGCCGGTGACGACGAGCATCAGTGTAAAGCCTTGTATTTGGCTCTTGTGGCTAGGAGCCGTGCTGGTCTGCGTGGGAACCATGTGGGCGGCAAAACAAAAATAGGACTTTTCATGAACCATTTCGTTTACGGAGTGGTTCATTTTTTCGGACATTTATCCTTTATTCTGGATTGTTTGTTATTTATATGACGGTTAAAATAAAGATAAGCTAGTGAATAATAGACAGTGCGAATGGAGGAGAGGGCAATGAGTGTTGCCATTACGGCGGATAAGGTGGTTAAGCGGTACGGGGATTTGACGATTATCCCGCAGCTTTCCCAGAATATAAAAAACGGCGAGTTCTTCACACTTTTGGGGCCGTCAGGCTGTGGCAAGACGACGCTCCTGCGCATGATTGCCGGGTTTAACAGCATTGAGGGCGGGCAGATTCGCTTCAATGATCAGGTGATTAACGACATTCCGGCGCATAAGCGCAATATCGGCATGGTCTTTCAGAGTTATGCGATTTTCCCCCATCTGACGGTGCGGGAAAATGTCGAGTATGGTCTGAAACTCCGCAATATGCCGAAGGACGAGATGAAGGCCAAAGTCGATAAGATTCTCGATGTGGTGCAGATTACGGAATATCAGGACAGGCTTCCGGAAAGGCTTTCGGGCGGTCAGCAGCAGCGTGTGGCGCTGGCCCGTGCCATCGTCATTCATCCGAGTGTGCTCTTGATGGATGAACCGCTGTCTAACCTCGATGCCAAGCTGCGTGTGGAGATGCGCTCGGCTATCCGTGAGGTGCAGAAGCAGGTGGGTATCACGACCGTTTACGTTACCCACGACCAGGAAGAAGCGCTGGCGATTTCCGATAGAATTGCAGTTATGAAAAAAGGCGTGATTCAGCAAACGGCTTCGCCCCATACAATTTACACCCGTCCCTACAATGTGTTCGTGGCAACCTTTATCGGCCATTCCAATCTCTTCAAGGGCCGCATTGAGGAAAGCGGCGGCAGCAAGGCCGTGGTCTTTGCGGATGGTTTTGTCCTGCCGATGAATACCCTCAGCGAAGAAGGGAAAATCGGCGATGATGTAACCATCGCCGTACGGCCCGAAGAATTTTCCATCTGCGGCGAAGGCCAGGGCGTGAAGTGCACCATCAAGACCAAGGTTTTCCTGGGCAAGTACATCACCTATGGGCTGGAGTTCCCCGAGGATATGCTGGTGCCTGACCAGCCCGCCATTGAATTCAGTCAGGATTTGGGACACGCAGAGCGCGTTTTGGAAATCGGTGACACGGTTTACCTCAAACCCAACGCGGCGAAAATCAACGTGTTCCGGGCAGACGGCTCCAAGAGCCTGATGGAAGGTGTGGTGGAAAATGAATAAGAAATTCCAATGGGACTTCTGGGCGTGGATAACCCTGCTCTCCATTGTGGTCTTTGGCTTATTTCTGATGTATCCGCTGTTCTCACTGTTTGCCAGCGCCTTCCAGGATGCCATGACCGGGGAGTTCACGATGGAGAATTTCACCCACTTCTTCGACCGGAAATATTATTACCAGTCCATGATTAATAGCTTCAGCGTCACGACCTGCGTGACGGTGCTGGCGGTGATTATCGGTACGGCGCTGGCCTACTTTATGACGCTGTTCAAAGTCCGGGGCAAGAACATCGTGGAAATCTGCATCATCATTTCCTTACTGTCCCCGCCGTTTATCGGTGCGTATTCGTGGATTTTGATTGGCGGCCGCAGCGGCATTTTGACGCAATGGCTGGCGGGCATGGGGATTGACTTCCCGTCCATCTATGGCTTTGCGGGGATTTTGCTCGTATTGACCTTGAAGCTCTATCCCTTTATCTATCTCTATGTGGCCGGGGCGATGAAAAACATTGACTCGGCACTCATTGAGGCGGCGGAAAGTCTGGGCTGCAGCGGTATCAAGAAGGTGGTCACGATTATGCTGCCGCTGATTACGCCGACGATTCTCGCCGGTGCCCTGATGGTGTTTATGAATGCCATGGCCGACTTCGGTACGCCAATGCTGATTGGCGAAGGTTTTAACGTTATGCCGGTCATGATTTACTCGGAGTTCATCAACGAAGTCGGCGACCAGGCTAACTTTGCGGCGGCCATGGCGGCGATTATGGTGCTCATAACCTCGACCATCTTCATGCTGCAGAAGTATGTGGTCAATAAGAAGTCCTTTACCATGAGCTCCCTGCGGCCGCTGCCGGTGGGGGAAATGACGGGAATTAAGAATGTCATTATGCATCTGTGCATTTATGTGCTCGTGGCCCTCTCGATGATTCCGCAGCTTGTGGTTATCTATACGTCCTTCCTCAAGACCAATGGTTCCATTTTTGTGGATGGCTATTCTTTGGACAGTTATCGCACGATTTTCGAATCCCTGGGTACGGCTATTACCAATACGTATCTCTACAGCACGGCGGCTATGGTCATGATTGTGTTCCTGGGCATGACGGTGGCCTACCTGACCACCCGCAAAAAGAGCTGGCTCACGGATATCATTGATACGCTGACCATGTTCCCGTATATTATTCCGGGGTCGGTCTTAGGTATTACTCTGCTCTTGGCGTTTAACGAAGAACCGATGCTTTTGTCGGGCACGGCGATTATCATCATTATTTCGCTGGTTATCCGCCGTTTGCCTTATACACTGCGTTCCAGCTCGGCGATTCTCTATCAGTTGAGTCCCAGTCTGGAGGAGGCTTCCATCAGCTTGGGGGCATCGCCTCTCAAGACCTTCTTCAAGGTCACGGCGGTGATGATGCTGCCCGGCGTCATGAGCGGGGCGATTATCTCCTGGATTACGGCCATCAATGAATTGAGTTCTTCGGTAATCCTGTTCACAGGGGCCACGAAAACCATGTCGGTAGCCATCTACACCGAGGTTATTCGCGCCAGCTACGGTACGGCGGCGGCCCTGTCCACGATTCTTACGTTAACGACCATCACGGCCATGGTTATCTTCTTCAAGGTATCCGGCCGCCGCGATGTTACGTTATAATATGACGTCATATTATTCAAAGGAGGTTTCGTTATGAAGCTGAAAAAATGGATTGCCGGCCTGTTGGGCGCGGCGATGCTCACCACCTGTTTTGCCGGTTGTGGCGGCGGCGGGGAACAGAAGGATGCGGCAAAGAGTGCTGGCAGTGACGAAAACAAGGTCGTCATCTACTGCCCGCATCCGCTGGCCTTTATCAATCCGCTGGTGGAAGAATTTGAAAAACAGAGCGGTGTCAAGGTTGAGGTTGTGGCCGCAGGTACGGGCGAACTCTTAAAACGTGTGGAATCGGAAAAGAGCAATCCGCTGGCCGATATCTTCTGGGGCGGTTCCCTTTCGACCATGAAGCCGAAAGCAGCGCTCTTTGAGGAATATCGTTCCGCTAATGAAGACCATGTACAGAAGGCCTTCAAGAATGAAGAAGGTTCCATCACCCGCTTCACGGATATCCCCAGCGTTATCATGATTAACACGAACCTCATTGGGGATGTGAAGGTGGAAGGTTATGAAGATTTGCTGAATCCAGCGCTCAAAGGCCGTATCGCTTTTGCTGACCCGTCTAAATCTTCTTCTTCCTACGAACATCTGATTAATATGCTCTATGCCATGGGCAATGGCGACCCCGACAAAGGTTGGGATTATGTGACGAAGCTGGCCAAGAATCTCGATGGCAAGCTGCTGTCCGGTTCCTCCGCTGTTTATAAAGGTGTAGCTGATGGCGAATATGCCGTAGGCCTGACCTTTGAAGAAGGCGGCGCTAAATACGTGGCTGACGGTGCGCCGGTTAAGCTGGTTTACATGAAGGAAGGCGTTATCTCCAAGCCGGACGGCATTTACATCATCAAGAATGCGAAGCACATGGAAAATGCCAAGAAGTTCATCGACTTCATCACCAGCAAAGAAGCACAGACCCTCATCACGCAGAAACTCCATCGCCGCAGCGTCCGCGATGACGTAGCCGCACCGGTAGGCCTGCTGCCGAAGGCTGAAATCAAATCCATCACGGATAATGAAGAAGTGGTGAATAAGAACAAAAAAGCATGGCTGGATAAGTTCAAAGATATCTTTACCAGCGTGCAGTAAGATTCGTGGCGCGACAGGGCAGGGAGCCTGAAAAGATTGGCAGAGGCCGGTCTGGCCGGGACGGTTTGCCAACACTGCGCTAAGACCTCGGTCTAAAATCATTTTTTGCCCTTTATATAGCGTGAAAAGCCAAAACTCGCTTTGCTCAGACAGTTGGCTTTTCACGCTATTTTAGTGGTTGGCAAAAAATGATTTCTTCACGACCAAGGCCAAACGCGCCGCTTATGGCAAACCGTCCCGGCCAGACCAAGTTAATGCGAAGCGGTCAGGCTCCCAGCCCTGCCGCGAAGCTGCTTCCGTGGTATCTGCAGTGGTGGCAGGATATTGTAGAGCAGGTTTATGAGGGGAGATACTGTTAGTGTAACGCTTTTGGGGGGAGAACATGAAAAGTATCGGACGACAGTTACCCCACGCCCCTCTCCAGGCAGGTAGTATCTTGAAAACACAACTGTTTTTTCGCTATAATGTAGTAGTAACTTATGAATGAAAAAACGCGAAAGGAGCCCTCACCATGCACCGTTACTTTGAATCTCGTCTGCAGCGCGCATTGTTTCTTTATGCTGTAGTGCCGCTGTTGATTATGGCCTTTATTGGCTCGGTGCTGATGTTTGCCAGCTGGCGTCATTCGGTGGTGGGGATAAATCGGGATGCGCGGGATCAGGCTGCGGAGAAACTGGCGGCGGTCAGCGATGATTTTTCCCAGCATGGGGCAGCTACGGCGCATTTTCTGGCCAAGGGCAGGGATATGTCGCGTTGGCAGGAAGATGATGAAAAGCGGGGCGCGGCCTTTGCACGGCTTTACGAGGATGTGGGCCATACCGGGGCGGATTTTTATGTAGTGGATACGGATGGCGAGGTGCTCCTGGGCAGCCGGGAGAAACTGCCCAAGGCCATCCTGCCGGTGAAGAAGAATTGGGGCATTTGGCAGCGGTTGGGGAAGGAACCCTTTACCGTTTGTCAGGAATTTTTGCCGACGCCCATGGGGCAGGATTTGCTCTGCGGGCGGGCTATCGTGGTGGATGGCGAAGTGGCCGGCTATCTTCTCTACGACATTCCGGCGGCTTATTTGAACAGTCTGGCCAGCGACAGTTGGATGCCCATGCTGCTCACCGACCATTTCGGCAATGTCCGGCTCGAAAAGAGCGGAGAACGTTTCATGGAAAGCCGCAAGCTGTTGGGCGACTTTGCCACGGCGGACAATGAATTGGTGAAAAAGGGCAAGGAAATTTTCTATGTGACCAGTACCCCTGTGCCCTTTGGCGGAGAGGAGTACCGCCTTTATGCCGTGACCCCTGTCACGGATTTGCTGGTGCGCTACATTATCGGCGCGGGGGCTATCGTGCTGGCGGTGCTCTTGATGATTCCGCTGATTTTGCGCAGCGTCCGCCGGGAGAGCAAACTCACGGCACAGGCGCTTGACCATCTGACTACCATTGCTGAACTTAAGGAACTGGAATCGCAGTTCAATCCGCATTTTCTCTTCAATACGCTAGAAAATATCAAATTCATGGTGCGCCTTGACCCCGGCGCGGCTACGGAAATGATTATGGCCCTGTCGGCGCTTCTGCGCTACAGCATTGCCGAAGATGGGCGGCAGGTGGCTTTGCAGGAGGATATCAAGTATCTGGCAAGCTATATGAAAATCCAGAAGTACCGCTTTGGCAGCCGTCTGGATTTTACGATGGAGATTGATAAGCGGGCGGAGACGGTGCCTGTACCGAAACTCCTGTTCCAGCCGCTGCTCGAAAACGCCATCAAATACGGCGAGGATGAAGAGGGCAATCTGCGGATTAACTTCCGCATCGAGTGGCAGGAGAGCCAGCTGAATGTGCGGGTAAAGGACGCAGGCGGCGGTATCGCGCCTGAGAAGCTGGCCAAGCTGCAAGCGCTCTTGCAGAGCAGTGCCAACAACAGCAGCCACAAGGGGCTGTTCAATGTGCAGCGGCGGCTGCAGCTCTTGTACGGCGAGGCATGCGGCCTTAAAATCGACTGTCCGGCAACGGGCGGCACGGAGATTCATCTGTGCCTGCCCCTGCTCAAAAAGGAGTCACAAGATGCTTAGTTTGGTGATTGTGGAAGACGAAGAAATCATCCGTCGCGGGCTGGTGTGTACCATTGACTGGCTGAAGCTGGGGGCCAGAGTGGTGGGCGAGGCCGCCAACGGCCGGGAGGCCCTGCGAGTTATTCAGGAAACCGGCCCGGATGTGGTGCTGACGGATATCAAGATGCCCGTGATGGACGGCATTGCTTTGACGGAAGCGCTGAAAGCCGAGAAAAATCCGGCCAAGGTCATCTATCTGACCAGCTATGCGGATTTTTCCTACGCCCAGACGGCCTTGCATTTAGACGTCTGCGACTATCTGCTGAAACCGGTAAACGAAGCGGATTTAGCCAAGGCACTGGCCAAAATTGACAAGTCAAAAGAACCGGCAGCAGAGGAAGCGCTCTCCTGGGACGAGGGCTTAAAGGCGGCCTATCATACGGGCAATCCCTATGTGCAGGCAGTGCTCAAGCGCATTGAAGCGGGCTATCAGGGGCGGCTCAGCAGCGAGGCCATTGCCGCAGAATTGGGCGTTTCGTCCAGCTACCTTTCCCGCAAGCTCAAAGAAGAAACAGGGCAGACATTTGGGAATCTTTTAACCCAGTATCGCTTGCAGCGGGCCATTGAAATGCTGCAGGCCGGCACCTGGCGGGTCTATGAAGTGGCAGAGCAGACAGGTTTTGGCGAGTACAAGAATTTCACCCAGATGTTCAAAAAATATCTGCATACCACGCCCAAGGCCTTTATGCAGGAAATCACCGTGGGTATAAAACTGTAAGGAGCAAAAGATTATGGGTAAATATACAGGCAAAATGATTATTTCCGATTTGGACGGCACGTTGATTCCGCGAGGCGGCGTGATTTCTGCGGAGAATAAAGCGGCCATTCAGGCCTTTGTGGATGGCGGCGGCCGTTTTGCCATAGCCACGGGCCGCACGCCCGAAGCGGCGGCTGGCTATGTGGAAGGACTGCCGATAAATGCGCCGTCCGTGTTCTTCAACGGGGCCATGCTCTACGACTGGGCGGCCAAAAAAGTGCTCAAGACCATGCCGCTGACGGCAAAGGATACGGAAAATCTCTGGCCGGCCTTTGCTGCGCGCGCATTGGCAGAATTTCCCGAGGCCTGCATCGAGGTCTATACGGCAGATAATTGCCATATCGTTACGCCGGAGGCGAACGACGACCCGCGCCTGCCGCACGAATACTACCGTTATGCGCATACGGAGCTCAATAAACTTACGGACACGGCCAAGACGCCGTGGCTCAAATTCTTTGCCTGCGACAAGCACGCGCATCTGGAAAAATATGTGGCGCTTGCCGAGCAGATGGGCGTAGCGGCTTTGGCGAACGGCTTCTACTCCGAGGACAATTACTACGAGTTCGTGGCCAAAGACGTGTCCAAAGGCTCTATGGTGGCGGCCATCCGCGAACAGCTGCCGGGCATTGAAATCATCGCCTGCGGGGATTACCTCAACGACAATGAAATGTTGGCAGAAGCCGATATGGGCATTGCTCCGGCCAACGCTCATGAGGATACGAAAAAAATTGCTGACCGTGTCGGTTGCCGTGTGGAAGAACACCTGCTGGCCTGGATTGTGAACAATATTGCCTGATACAAAATTCCCTGTGTGCTATCGACAGTCACACAGGGATTTGTTATACTTGGAATTGATTTGTAAAGGTGAGATAAGGAGAATTACATGATCAAGTTGATTTTGTCCGATATGGATGGTACTTTGCTGGATGAAAACGGTCAGCTGCCGGCCGAATTTGATGAGGTGATGGATGCGCTTCATGCCCGGGGCGTGCAGTTTGCTCCCGCCAGCGGGCGGCAGTATTTTTCGCTGCTGAAAAGTTTTGAGAAGTACGAGGACCGGTTTATCTTCGTCAGCGACAATGGCACGATTGTGCGCCAGCATGGTAAGGAGCTCTTTTCGGATATTATCGAGCATGATGTGGCAAAGGAAATCTTTAACAGCGTTAATGATGTTGAAGGGGTTTATAATGTGCTCTGCGGCAAGGAAACGGTGTATCTGCTGCGCGGCAAGCAGCCCGAGGAACAGATGGGCGAGCTCAAGAAGTATTTCCGCGCAGTGGAAATCGTGGACAGCTTCGACGATATTTCCGACGAACCGATTAAGATTTCCTTCTTTACGCCGGATGGGGATGCGGCGGAGAAGATTTATCCGCTGTTTGCCAATTATTACGATTCCATGCAGGTGGTGCTGGCCAGCGCCTACTGGGTGGATGTGACCAACAAGGGCGCCAACAAGGGCATGGCAGTGAAAGCCCTGCAGAAACGCCTGGGTCTCAAGCCGGAGGAATGTGCGGTATTTGGCGATTATATGAACGATTTGGAAATGATGAGCGCGGCTTATTACAGCTACGCGATGGAAAATGCCTATCCGCCGGTAAAGGAAGCGGCGCGGTTCGTGGCGCCCAGCAATGAGGAGCATGGGGTCATGAAGACGATTCAATCCTTCATTAAGCAGGGGCTTTGCTGAGGGGTTATAACTATATGATAAAGATGTCGCAAGGGCAGGTGTTTTTCTGTGAAAAACATTACCTGCCCTTGCGGCTGTTTTTATGTACACATAAATGCAAGAAGGTCTTAATGTTCATATGATGAATATGAGTTATATGGCTTGGGTCCATCGTATGATGGAGGAGGGGCTGACGATGGCCGCACTTTATGTTGCATTATTTATCATGCCCCTAATTCTTGCTCTTTTCATTGGTTAAGTTGACACCTTTCGAGGAAGAATGGTTGGAAACTTATGGATATTTTTAAGGCGCTTGATACTGACAAATAATATCGAAAGACTTGAGATTCAGCGTGGATGATGCTAAAATTAACTTAAATTATTTTAAGTTAATTTCTTTTAAGTGAAAAGGTGGAAGGAACATGAAGTTCATTGGCCGTCAGCATGAGTTGTCCATTATTAGGCAGAAGCTTGCTAGCAATCGTGCGGAGTCCATGCTGGTTTATGGCAGAAGACGTGTGGGCAAGAGCGAGTTGATAAAAGAGGCATTGAAGGAAGTGGATGTTCCGGTCATTCACTATGTTTGCCGTAAATCGTCCTTTTCTCAGAATATGGCAGGATTAAGTCAGGCTGCGGCGAAAGCATTTGACGAGCCGTTCATCAAATTTGAGAGTATAGACCAGTTGCTAAAGTATGTCTATGGTAAGGCAACCCGGCAGAAGATAATTCTCTTTATTGATGAATACCCTTTCCTGCGTGGCGATAATGAGGCCATAGACTCTGAGTTTCAGATAGCTATAGACGAATGGCAGCATGAAACATGCTTGAAGTTGATATTATGTGGTTCATATGTAGAAACCATGCAGAAGTTGGTGGATAGCAGGGCGCCGCTTTTTGGACGTTTTACGGAAATCATGAAGCTAAAGCCTTTTGATTATTATGATGCGGCAAAATTCTTTCCCAATCGGACGGATGAGGAAAAGCTGCTGTTATACAGTGTCTTTGGGGGCGTGCCATTCTATCTGATGCAGCTGGATGACAATCTTTCTCCGGTGGAAAATATCCAAAAGTTGCTTATTCCTGAGGGGGCCATGCTGGAAAATGAAATTAGGCTGCAGTTGACCGCAGAACTGTCCAAGGAGGAAAATGCCAACTATGTTTTGGAGAAGATAGCTAGTGGCGTGGGCAGATACAGTGAAATTGCCAGAGATTTTTCTGGCAGCAGCGGTAAACTGAGCCATACCCTTGGCAAGTTGGAAGGTATGGGACTTATTGAGAAAGATTCACCCCTTAATGCGTCATCCAATAAGCGTCAGCATCGTTATGTGATTTGCGATAATCTGTTGGATTTTTACTACACCTTCCTGTTTCGGGAGACTACTGCGCGAAGTGCTATGTCACCAGCGGTGTTCTTCGAATCAAAAGTGGAAGGAAAGCTGAATATCAGTTACCTTCCACGGAAGTTTGAACAAGCCGCGATGGAATATCTGTTGCGCCAGAACCGGGCCGGCAAAATAGATCCGCCATTTTATGCCATTGGCAGATATGTGTATAATGACAAGGCAAAAAGGCAGAATGGGGAGTTTGATATTGTTACCCAGGATGATAAGGGACTCATTTCCTACGAGTGCAAGTATAGGAAGGAGCCATTGGGAATGAAAGTTGTCCATGAAGAAGAGTGGCAGGCAAAGGAACTGGGGCTGGATTTTTATGGCTTTGGATTTTTCGCCCGCAGCGGCTTTGCTGATGATGTGGATGCAAAAACTTATCGCCTTGTATCGTTGCAGGATATGTATTCGTGAAAATAGCCCGACAGATATTTAGTCTGTCGGGCTACTGCTAATTTGCTAATTATTTGTTACGTTTTGAACACTGCAGAAGTTAAATCACCAGTGTCCCAAAACTCACGAACAATATTCACATAATCAGAAGATAGGTTATAAATAATAGTATCATCATCCATGCATATATAATTCATAGCATTATTTATACTCCAACTTTTGTTGTTATAAAATTTAGAAGACGTACCTGTAGTAAATAAAACATGCTCTTCTTCTTTGGAAAGGTCATATTGATTTCTTAGGTCATCTTTATTAATTTTTACAAAGATGTTCCTGGCATCAACATCTTTGTTATTAATAATACTGCGGAGTATCATCATCTTTAAATGATGCCTAAAATAATCTTGTCGTGTTTCCATAGTATCTGGTGCGTCCTCGTCTATTAAGTAATCCCGATACTCATTTTCTAATATACCGCGTATCCAGGCAGATAGGTGTTTTTCTCCATGAAGATGAGATGAATCACGAAGTACCTCGTAAAGTTCATCTGAGATGGTAAACGATATTTTTTTAGAAATAATAAACTCCTTTTATCTATCAGATGTTGAGTTCTACAACCTCGACCCCGCTATTTTTTATGGCGTCGACTTCAATCTTGTTGCTGCCCTGGCAGGTAATCAAGCAGTCTACCTGATTGACGTCGGCGCTATGGAAGTTGTGCTCGCGCCCGATTTTACTGTTGGCAGCGAGTACATAGCGCTTTCCCTGGCAGCGGCGCAGCATGGTCTCGTTGATGGCGGTTTCGGGCAGTACGGAAGTGGTGATGCCGCCATCGGCGCTGATGCCGCCTACGCCGATAAAGGCTTTGTCGGCGATGATTTTGGTCAGGGTATGGAGGGCGAATTCACCGACGAGAGATTTGCGGCGCTGGTAAATTTCGCCGCCGGTCATAATGATTTCTACCTGAGAGTCATGGGGGTAATTTACGGCAAAGCCGTTATTGGTTACCACAATGACTCTTTTTCCTTTTAAGTAGTCCAGCATCAAAAGGGCGGTGGAACTGGAGTTGATGAAGATGGTGTCGCCTTCTTCAACGAGTTCAGCGGCGTAGCGTGCGATAATCTGCTTTTGCTCCTTGTCCTCGGTTTCGTGGCTGTCCGTGGGGACATCCTCTTCCCGCAAGGATTCTTCTAATAATGTAGCACCGCCATGAAACCGTTCAATTAAGTTCTGTTTTTCAAACATAATCAAATCCCGGCGGATAGTGGTGGGAGAAACGTTCAGCTTTTTGGCTACGGTTTCCACATCGATGGTCTTGGCCTCCCGCAGTTCCTTTAATAAAGCTTGTTGGCGCTTGAAGACTACGCTTTTGCTATTTTTCATGGAGGAACCTCCTTGTACCTTTTATTCCTTATTATTGTACAAATTTAACAATATAACAATTTATTTGCTTGATTCTATTATAAGATGAAAATGAGCATAAATCAAGAGTAAAAATAAGCATTAATTGAATGTTTTATGAGTGGAATAGAATAAAACAGGAATTTTAAGAAAAAATAATCTAAAAAAGACTTGAAATAAGCGTAAAGGTGTTGTATGATATGAACATCAAATGATTTAGACCAATAACGAACATAACAGAAGGGAAAACGCCATAAAATGTTCGTTACGCTTATTTACACATTATAGGAGGGGCAAAATGAGCAAGATTAGTGAGATGACGAGAGAATCCTGGATTAACAGCACGTTCCCGGAATGGGGCACCTGGCTCGTTGAGGACATCGAGCAGGCGGTTGTTCCGGAAGGTCAGGTTTCCATGTGGTGGCTGGGCTGCACGGGCGTTTGGTTCAAGACGCCGGGCGGTGCCAATGTAACGGTTGACCTCTGGTGCGGCAATGGCAAGCGCACGCATGGCGATGGCAAGATGAAGGTTGGCCACCAGATGGCAAATATGTGCGGCTGCCGTTCCATGCAGCCGAACCTTCGCAATGTGCCGTTCGTCATTGACCCCTTCGCTTTCAAGCATGTGGATGCAGTGCTCGCCACCCATTATCATCAGGACCATATGTCCGCTGAATGGGCCGCACATGTCATCAACAGCGGCATGACCACGACGGATGAAAACGGCAAGGAAATCCCGGTTCCCTTCATTGGCCCGGAAAAATCCGTTGAAACCTGGGTGAAATGGGGCGTACCCCGTGAACGCTGCCAGGTCGTAAAGCCGGGCGACACGATTAAGATTAAGGACATCGAAATCATCGCGCTCGACAGCTTCGATAGAACCTGCATCGTAACCACGGACAGCACCGGCCCGGACAGAGAAGAACTCACCGGCAAATGCCCCACGGATATGGACGAAAAAGCGGTCAACTACCTCTTAAAGACGCCGGGCGGCAATATTTACCATTCCGGTGACAGCCACTTCTCCATCTACTTTGCTAAACACGGCAAGGATTACGACATCGACGTGGCCTTTGGTTCCTTCGGTGAGAACCCGATTGGCATGCAGGACAAGATGACCTCCATTGACATCCTGCGCATGGCGGAAAACCTCCAGTGCAAGGTTGTCGTTCCCATCCACTGGGATGTATGGACGAACTTCCAGGCGGACTGCGAAGAAATCAAGGTTCTTTACGATTTCAAGAAAGACCGCAACGAATACAAGTTCCATCCCTTCTTCTGGCAGGTGGGCGGTAAGTACACTTACCCGCAGGATAAGGATAAGCTCTACTATCATCATCGCCGGGGCTTCGAGGATTGCTTCGAGCATCCGCAGAATATCCCGTTCCGTTCCTGCTTGTAATCTGAAAGGTGATCGTAAATGTTCAAAGAATTTGTGGAGAAAAAACACTATTCCTTCCATGAAGGGTTCGATGACTGGCGGGATGCGGTTCGCGCAGCCTGCGCACCGCTCCTGGCTGACGGTACCATCGAGAAGGAATATCCAGAAATCATCATTGAAAAGGTGGAGGAGCTTGGCCCTTACATCGTCATTGCCCCGAACATCTGCATTCCGCATGCAGAGCGCGGCCGTGGCGTAAACGATACGGCCATGTGCTTCATGAAGACGGAAAAGCCGGTCAGCTTTGACCCGAATGACCCGGATAAAGATGCCCGCATCTTCGTGGTGCTCGCGGCAACGGATGATGAAGTCCACCTCAACAATCTGATGGCGCTTTCCGAAACCTTATCGGATGAGGATATTGTAGCAAAAGTTCTGGAAGCTAAGACGCCGGAAGATTTGCTGAAAATCGAGGAATAAAAGCTTTGTGGCGAGGGGAGAAGGAGTTCTCCCCTTAGGGGAAAAGAAAATGAAAGTGGGGAAATAGCTAGTTATGGAAATGTTATTATCCGTTTGGGAATTTTTCCAAAACAACATCCTGACGAAACCGGCCTTCTTTATCGGTTTTATCGTCTTTGCCGGTTATGCCCTTTTGGGGAAGAAATGGTATGAATGTCTGGCGGGCTTTATCAAAGGTACGGTTGGTTACATGATTTTGAACGTAGCCAGCGGCGGCTTGGTCGGTAACTTCCGTCCGGTGCTTGCAGGGCTCAAGGACAGATTTGAGCTGTCGGCAGCCGTTATTGACCCGTATTTTGGTCAGGCCGCAGCCCAGGCTTCGGTAGAAAATATCGGCCGTTCCTTCTCGATGATGATGATGGTTCTGCTGATTGCCTTTACCATGAATATTCTGTTGGTATTATTCCGCAGGTATACGAAGATTCGTACACTCTTTATCACTGGCCACGTAATGGTACAGCAGTCCTCCACAGCTCTCTGGCTCGTGCTGTTCTGCTTCCCAGGCCTTATGGACCCGCAGGTTGTCGTTATGCTCGGTATCCTTCTGGGGACTTACTGGGCGGTTGCGTCCAACCTCACCGTTGAACCGGTAGCCAAACTCACCGAAGGCGGCGGCTTTGCAACGGGTCATCAGCAGATGTTTGGTATCTTCGTCGTATCCAAGATTGCCAAGAAAATCGGCAACCCGAAAAACTCTTTGGAAAACCTCAAACTGCCCGGTTTCCTGTCCATCTTCAATGAAAACATGGTAGCAACGGGCGTACTCATGACCATCTTCTTCGGTACGATTATCACGATTCTCGGCCCGGACCTCATGCATCAGATTGATAAGGGCTTCGGTGCTAAGCAGAACTTCGGTTTCTACATCCTCGAAAAATCCTTGAACTTCGCCGTTTACCTCACTATCCTGCAGCTTGGTGTTCGTACATTCGTATCCGAACTGACGAACTCCTTCCAGGGTATCTCTGAAAAGCTCCTGCCGGGTTCTGTTCCTGCTGTGGACTGCGCCGCAACCTATGGTTTTGGTCATCCCAACGCTGTAACTTTCGGCTTTCTGTTCGGTGCTTTTGGCCAGTTCTTGGCTATCATGGGCCTTATCGTGTTCAACAGCCCGATTCTGATTATCTCCGGGTTCGTACCCTTGTTCTTCGATAATGCAACCTTTGCTGTATTTGCTAACCGTCTCGGCGGTATCCGCGCTGCAGCCATCATTCCCTTCTGCTCCGGTATCATTCAGGTACTGGGCGGCGGCTTTGCGGCTTACCACTTCACCACCGGTAACTTCGGCGGCTGGCACGGCAACTTCGACTGGGATGCGGTTTGGCCCTTCATCGGTGTGATTATGGAAAACTTCCAGTACATCGGTGTGGCTGCGGTAGTCATCCTGCTGCTGGCAATCCCGCAGATTATCTACGCGAAGAACAAAGATACTTACTTTGTGATTGCGGAGGATTTTGACAAGTACAAGGAAATCCTCGCCAAGAAACAGGGCGTGCCTGTGGATCAGGTAGTTATTGATTAAAGATTTTAACTAAGTGTTTTTATAAAGGAGTGCTTGAAAATGGCTAAATTGAAAGTTATCGCTGCATGTGGTTCTGGTATGGGTTCTTCCCAGATTATTAAGATGAAGCTCGAAAAGGTGTTCAAGAAGCTGGGCCTCGATGCGGAAATCTATCATACCAATGTGGGTGATGCCAAATCTCAGGCCAACAACTATGATGTGGTGTTCTGCTCCGAATCCCTCGTGGGCACGTTTACCGGCACGAAGGCTAAGGTTATCGGCCTGAAGAATCTGCTGGCAGAAAAAGAAATGGAAGAAAAAATTAAAGCCAATATCGTTGACGCATAAGAAACGTTTGGCGCAAAAGATAGCCAGAAAAAGTCCGTTGACGAAAACGCCAACGGACTTTTTTATCAAGTGCAGTTTGTTAGTGCGTGCTGATATGTTTTTTGTTACAGCTCAGTGGGGGCGGAGGTGGGAATACTTTTCTCTGCTGCACTAAATGACCCACCAGCAAACGTATATCCTTTCTAGTAACCTGCGCCGGGCGGGCCGGCGGCGCGTATGTTCAGCTCAATTTCTAGAAAATTTTGTTTGTGGGCCAGTCCTCACTGCGTTCGGACGGTCGTTCCGCAGAGAAAAGCATCCCCACCTCCGCCCTAAGCGATGTTCGTATAGGCTGGCATTTTCACGGTGACAAGGAACAAGCACATCGATGTTCTTGTTGCGGGAGTAACGATTTCTCGCCGCTTGCCTAATCCGTAGCTGGGGGCGAACGGGGAGTGATTTTTCTGTAGGGAGCGACTGCCTGAACGAAGTGAAGGCCGGCCCCGATAAGAAAATGCTAAGAAAACACGCTGAAAGCAGCGCCGCTGGCCTGCCCGGCGCAGGTAACTGGACAGCTAACCTTTACGAGGGGGTCGTTTAGCGGAAAACAGAAAAATTACTCCCCGTTCACCCCGGACACCGTATGAACGGGATACCTTCAGCACGAACGAACCAACAAACTGCAATGTAAGGTATGTCTGAAATTGGGGATTTATGTCAGAAAACATGGATAAAGGACGATTTTTATGAGTAAATATCAGTTAGGGCTTTATGAAAAAGCCATGCCGGGCAATTTAAGCTGGCAGGAAAAATTGCAGGCAGCCAAAGACGCGGGCTTTGATTATGTAGAAATGAGCATTGACGAGACGGATGCGAAACTGGCGCGCTTGGACATGAGCGAGGAGCAGCGGGAGGAAATCCGTCAGGCCATGCGGGAAACAGGCGTGCCCTTCCGTTCCATCTGTTTGTCCGGTCATCGCAAGTATCCGCTGGGCTGTCCGGATATGGACAAGCAAAAGCGCAGCCTCTCCATTATGGAAAAGGCGGTAAAACTGGCGGCGGATTTGGGCATCCGCACCATTCAGCTGGCAGGCTATGATGTGTATTACGAAGAAGGCTCGGAGAAAACCCGCGCTGACTTTGCCAAGAATTTGCAGCTGGCAACGGATATGGCGGCCAAAGAGGGCATTATGCTGGGCTTTGAAACCATGGAAACGCCATTTATGGACAATGTGCAAAAGGCCATGGAGTATGTAAAGAAAATTGACTCGCCGTATCTGGGCGTTTATCCGGATTCGGGCAACATCACCAATGCGGCGCTGCTGTACAATGATGATGTGGCAGCAGACCTAAAGCGCGGCAAGGGGCATATCGTGGCAGTGCATCTGAAGGAAACCGTACCGGGCAAGTACCGCGAGATTCCCTTTGGCACAGGCCATGTGGATTTTGAACAGGTCATTAAGACCAGCTGGGAATTGGGCGTGCGCCGCTATGTGGCGGAATTCTGGTACTTAGACGGGCAGGACTACAAGGCCGAACTCAAGAAGGCCAGCGAATTTATGCGCAGCCGTTTGGATAAGATGAATTAATAGAGGTGTTATATAATGAAAGCAACGAAAAAAGTTATCGGTGAACTCGAAAAATGTTATTCTCTGGCCATGCTCCATTATCAGGGCAAGGACCATTTCCTCTGCGCCGCAGAAAAGGTCAACAACTGCTATCTTATCAGCCTTGACGGCGAGATTGAAGAAACGGTTTGGGAAGGCCCCGGCGGGGTAATGACCATGGTACAGGTGCCGGGCACGGATGGCCAGTTCCTGGCAACCCGCAAATTCTATTCGCCGAATGACTCCAAAGAGGCTTCTATCGTTGTGGTTACACCGCGCGGCAAAAACGACTGGGAGGTACGTACCCTTGTTGACCTGCCCTTTGTACACCGCTTTGGCATTCTGCAGGCGGGCGGCAAGAACTACATCATTGCCTGTGCACTGAAATCTGACCATGAATACAAAGATGACTGGCGTTTCCCCGGAAAGGTGTTCGTGGCTGAACTGCCGGACGACCTCTCCGGTTACAATGACGATAATCAGCTGGAACTGACGGTGCTCAAGGACAATATGCTCAAGAATCACGGCTATTACCTGCATGAGGAAAAGGACGGTTCCACCTCGGCAGTGGTTTCCTGCGATAACGGCGTGTTCCAGTTCTTCCCGCCGAAAACTGCTGGTGGTGAATGGGAAGTAAAAGAACTCACGAGCGATGCAGCCAGCGACGCCCTGCTCATGGACCTCAACGGTGACGGCGTGGAAGAACTCTGCGCTCTGGCTCCGTTCCATGGCGATACCATCAACATCTACGAACAGAAAGATGGCAAGTTTGAAGTGGCTTATACCTATCCCGAAAAACTGGAATTCCTCCATGCCATCTTCGGTGGGCAGGTTAACGGGGAAAATACCTTTATCATCGGCCATCGCAAAGGCGAACGCTATCTGTTGGCATTCACTTACAAAGACGGCAAATATGTGGCCGATAAACTCGATGAAGGCTGCGGTGCCGCCAATGTACTGCATTATACTCATGATGGGAAAGAAATCCTTATCGGCGCGAATCGCGAAATCAATGAGATTGCGATGTATGAGTTGACGAAGTAAAGCCGCTGGTTTACATCTATTATTGCAGGCGCCTGTCGGTGGTGAATAGTTTTCTGGCGCTGAGAAGCTGCGCTTCAAACGCCGCGAAAAAAATATCTCCTATCACTGTGGGCTGAATATCTGCTGGTATCGTATTTATATCGAGATGTTAAGTAAAGCCTTCCCCTTGAGGGGAAGGTGGGCACGGAGTGCTCGGATGAGGTGGGAAAGCAGGCAGTGGAGTCAGCAGATAATACCTTTCGGTAGCGTTTGGCAAGCCTGTCTAAGCGGACGAAAGGTATTATCTGCTGACGGCTTGCTAAATAGGTATTGTGTACGAGCACAAAGTTTTCAAAATCTATTGAAATGCCGATTGCTATGGTGTATGATAGGTGTGTAAGCAATTCCAAGGAATACCAATCGGTAATAAAGTGTGTGCATAGCACAATGTTGGAGGGGAATTTATGTTAGAAGAACTGAAAGAGAAAGTCTATGAAGCCAATATGCTTTTGCCGAAGCATCATCTGATTACCTTTACCTGGGGCAATGTTTCCGGGATTGACCGGGAGAAGGGCTTGTTTGTCATCAAGCCGTCCGGGGTCGAATATGATGTGATGAAGCCGTCGGATATGGTCGTAGTGGATTTGGACGGCAACAAGGTGGAAGGCGACCTCAATCCGTCTTCCGATACGGAAACGCACCGGATTTTCTACAAGGAATTCCCCAACATTGGCGGCGTGGTGCATACGCATTCCCGCTGGGCTACGATTTTTGCGCAGGCTGGACAGGGCGTGCGTGCTTATGGCACGACGCAGGGCGATTATTTCTACGGCGAAATTCCTTGCACCCGCGATATGACCGAGGAAGAAATCAAAGGCGCTTATGAGTACAACACTGGCGTGGTAGCTGTGGAACGCTTCAAGAAATACGGCATCAATCCGGATTATGTGCCGGCAGTGCTCGTGAAGAATCACGGCCCCTTCACTTGGGGCACGGACTGCTTCAATGCCGTGCATAATGCCGTCGTGCTTGAAGAAGTTGCCATGATGGCCTTCCATACCCAGATGCTCACGCAGGACCGCGACCCCATGCCGCAGGTGCTCCTCGACAAACACTTCCTGCGCAAACACGGCCCCAATGCTTATTACGGGCAGAAGAAAAAATAAGACGATATTCCCTTACCTTTAGACCGCTGTTGAGGCGGTCTTTTTTTGTCTCGAAATAAGGGCGCAGTCGCTTATGCACAAAAAAAGAACCGTCTCAGGCGGTTCTTTTTTGTGCTTGCTTATGATTCTCCGACAACCTCGCTGTGCTCCAAGGCAAAGTCCAGCAGCAGACCGATTAGTTCGTTGCGTGTACGTCCGGTATCTTCGGCAAGGCTGTTTATACGTTCAAGGGTATCCGTTTTTAATCTGACGGAAAAGACGCGGTAACCATCATCGCCGCGCAGTTTCTTTGTGATGAGAAGTTTACTACTCATGATAACCACCCCTGTTTATTATTCTATACCCAAGATGATGATATACAAATGTTCATTATTATATTATCTGGTTTCCTTGAGTGAGCATACATAACATAACAAAAAAGATAACAAAAACTTAAGATTTTATAAAAACACACGATATAGATAATATAACCTATATATGTTATAAAATATGTTATAAATAGGAGCGGATGAATTTGCAGGGAAGCCGGGAGAAAAAGGAAGGTTTATCATATGAAGGCAATCACCAAAGTACCAATTCGAGCCGAGCAGGGAATGGCAGGAAACGGCAGAGGGCAGGGAATGCCTGAGGGGAAAACTAGTGAATTCGCCCGTGATTTGCGGGCGGCAGAGGTGAAATTTTCTGCACACGCGCAAAAGCGCATGCAACTGCGTGGTGTGGAGCTGACGGACAGCGATCGTGACAAACTTACAGTCACCATCGACCGCATGGCGGAAAAGGGCGCCAAAGATGCGCTGATTCTGATGAAGGAAACCGCGCTCGTGGTCAGTGTCAAAAACCGCACGATCATCACTGCCGTGGACGAAGCCAGCGCCAAGGAAAATATTTTCACCAATATCGACAGTGCTGCCATTTTGTAAGGCATATTGGGAAAGGAAGAGTGATTTATTATGATGCGTTCATTGTTTTCGGGAGTAGCAGGATTAAAAGGTCATCAGACCAGAATGGATGTAATTGGCAATAATATCGCCAATGTCAATACAACGGGGTTTAAGTCCAGCAGAGTCACGTTTGCCGATACGCTGAATCAGACTACATCCGGGGCTTCTGCGCCCGGTGATAATATCGGTGGTACCAATCCAAAACAGATTGGCTTAGGTGTAGGCATATCCAGTATTGACTTGTTGTTTACAGATGGTTCGGTACAGTCTACGGGTAAGAATACAGATTTGTGTTTGTCGGGAAATGGGCTGTTCGTGGTCAAACAAGGGAGCGATGTATACTACACTCGTGATGGTGCCTTTGAATTCGATGCGAATGGTAACTATGTATTGCCGGGCAATGGTATGTTTGTGCAGGGCTGGATGGCTAGTGATGGTGTGTTGAGTACGACAGGGAAAGTAGAGAATATAACTATTCCGGCTGGTAAATCCATGAAGGCGACAGCGTCATCTATAGCCACATATACGAACAATCTTAATGCCTCTATAGAAGGCTATGAAATCAGCAACATTCTGGTGACTCGTGCCGATGGGACAACAGAGACGGTGTCCAGCTATGCTCCGTCTGGAGTGGATGGCCCGACTATAACATTGGGAACAACTACTGGAAAATCATATACATTAGATGATACGGCAGCCTATTCTTTTACAACTGGCGATTCCCTTTTAGGGAAAACCTTATTCACTTCGACCGTAAATTCTGTAACGGCTGATGCAGTGGGTGAAGTGGAACTTACATTAGGGATTGGGAATGTAATCTCAAGTATTGGTGGTGGTTCTACATTTACCATACCAGCAGCAAATATTAAAAGCGGAACATTTAAGTATGGTGATACATTTCCTTTAACAGCTAAAATAATCTCAAAAGGTGTAACGACAGATGGCACAGGAACGGCACAGACAGCACTGACAGTAGATATTACATATCCTGACGGTTCAGCTGGCCCCACTGGGGTGGTTATCGAAGTGCCACCTCCAGCAAATTTTACCTATAAGGATGGGGATACAGTTACTTTTGACCTACCTATTGAAAAAATTGTTGCAAATTCAGGCGCTGATGTAAGTTGTGCGAATGGTAATACGGTCACTTTGGATTCAACGGATTCGCCACTTACGGTCGATAGTGGCAGTACATCATATACTTATGTAGGAAAAGCAGCAGATGGAAATGTGCTTTCTGTTACACGTAAGGATGAAGTTACATCAATTACTATAAATACGACGGATGGTAAATCTCTTTCCGGTTTAGTGAATAGCAGCTATGCAACAGGTGAGACATTTTATCCTTCTATTACTACAACAATAACGGCTTATGGTAGTCAGGGGAGACCATATAGCATACCGATTTTATTTACCAAAAACGATGCTAATGTATGGTCACTAGCTTTGAAGGGAGGGGCAAATAAGACTACGATAACAGATTCTGATGGGAAGACGACAACTATAGAGTTATCTGCTACAAATTTGAAATTTGATGAAAATGGCAAATATGTGTCTGGAGAGGGGACTCTTACCTTAAAGCCCCGCAATGGTGAGGAAACACCTTCTACAGTGTCCTTAAATCTGTCATCGTTAACGCAATTTGCAGGTAGCAGTACGATAAATGCTACCACGGATGGTAATTCAGCAGGAACGCTGAAAAGTGTTTCAATAGACAGTACGGGGACAATAACTGGTGTTTATACCAATGGGGTTAAACAAGCCGAAGCACAAGTGGCAATTGCACAATTTACCAATGCTTCCGGCCTTACCAAAACAGGCAGCAGTTTGTATCAGGAATCCAATAACTCTGGCACAGCAAATGTAAAAACAGCTACGGATTTAGGTTGCACGATTACCCCCTCCGCCCTCGAAATGTCCAATGTAGACATTGCCAATGAATTCTCCGATATGATTATCACCCAGCGCGGTTTCCAGTCCAATTCCAAGATTATCACCGTCGGTGACGAAATGCTTGAAACGCTTATCAATATGAAGCGGTAAAGAAAGGCTCCTCATGGCTTTATAGTCATGAGGAGTTGTTTGTGTGGATATTTTGAGGTTGCGAGGATCTTTTTCAGGGGGGATAATCTAATTGAGACAAAAGACAGAAAATTTTGCAAGGGGGAATAATAGGTCAGGAGGCCTTGCGTATGTGGGAGGCTATGTCGGTACTGCAAAACGTATGGATATTAGAAAACATTTGCTTTTCATGATGTGTGGTGCTATAATAGGAGTCAACGAGAGACAAGGACTAGAAAAATCCCCCGCAAGTGCTAGTTGCAGGGGATTTTTTGTACCTCATTTACTGCTTAGTGGTTCAACCAGTAGCTGAAAAGTTCAACTAGGATTCCCACAATCAGCGGTATCAGTACAGTCCGTATTAACTCCTCGAGAGACAAGGATTTCACCTCCTTTCGCAAGGAGATGTGTTTATTATAGCTCAATATACATCAAAAGACCAGCCGGACAATTCCTCGCGTTTAACTGGTCTTTTTTAATGCAACAATCAATGTAATTACAGGCTGAATTTATCAAGGAGCTTTTGTGTGGATTTAGTTTTTCTGAATGGTGGCGTCCTCGCCGTCGGCTTCGGCTTTTTGAATCATGATTTTGAGGCGTTCGATGTTTTTCTTATGGCGCTCGATGGCAAAGCCGATGCGGATGTGTTCTTCTTCGGTGAATTCGGGGTTCTCGTAGGATTTTTTGATGCGTTCGAGGCGTTCTTCGACGTCGCGCAGTTCGTCGCGCATGGGCTTGACATGCTGCAGGGCAAAGCCGTAGACGGCACGAATCTGGTCTTCGACGTATTGGGCGTAGCCGGGTTCGCCAGAGGATTTTTCGAGGCGCTTGGCCATATGGTAGATGATGTCAAAGGGGGATTCCCCGCTGTGAATCATGTGGACAATTTCCATCTTGGCCTGTTGTTCCACCCCGTGGGGCTGGGTAATCAGCGGGTCAAGTTCTTTTTTTTCTGCAGTTTCCTCGGACATGACGGTTTTCCTCCTTATAAGTATGTATTTTCGTGGACATTTTTGTCTTTAGTATAACAGATATTTCTAGTAAATAAAAGTTTACGAGTTTACACAGAAAATACAAAATGCCTCTTGCCATGTCTTTTGTCTTTGTGCTATAATACACCTATCCTAAAACGAAGGTGAACCCTAGAGTTCATGTCCGGGAAAGTGGGACATGGGCTTTTTGTATGTTCACTCGCGTACATTGTGAGTGGACAAAAGGTGTATTTTGTAAGAAAAGAGTGTGAGTAAGTATGAAGCGAATGAGCAAAGGCGAAATCCTGACCGTCGGCCTGATGATGTTTTCTATCTTTTTTGGGGCTGGCAATCTGATTTTTCCGCCTGCCTTGGGGCAGGCTGCCGGCTCAAACAGCATTATTGCCATGATGGGCTTTTTGGTGACGGGCGTGGGACTGCCGCTTTTGGGCATTACGGCTATCGCCATGCAGGGCGGTAAGTATGTGGAGTTTATGAACCGCAAGACCTATCCGTGGCTCGCAACGGCATTGTTGGTTATCCTGTATCTGACCATCGGCCCGGTGTTCGCCGTACCCCGTACCGGCGCGGTGTCCTTTGAAATCGGTATCCGTCCGTTCCTGGCTGCGGAAAATCTGACGCTGGGACAGTTCATCTATACCTTGTTCTTCTTTGGGGCAACGTATTATCTGGCGATGACGCCGAACAAGCTCATTGACCGTGTGGGCAAGATGCTGACTCCGGCGTTGCTGGCATTTTTGGTCATTCTCTTCGTGAAATCCTTTGTGACGCCGCTGGGTGAAGTGCTCGACGCAACGGGCGCTTATATCACGGCTCCGTTCTCCCAGGGCTTCCAGGACGGCTATCAGACGATGGACCTTCTGGCCTCCTTGTCCATCGGTACCATTGTGGTAAATGCCATCCGCATGCGCGGTACGACGGATAATAAATCCGTGAGCAAAATCTGCATCATTTCCGGTTTTATCACGGTAGCGTTGATGACGCTCGTGTATGGTTCGCTGGCTTATATCGGTGCAACGAGCGCTGGCGTACTCGGTCATGTAGAAAACGGCGGCCAGCTGCTGGCTGGTGCGGTGAGCATCTTCTTCGGCCCGGCCGGTAATTTATTGGTAGCGTTCATCATTGCGCTGGCGTGTCTTACCACTTCCTGTGGCATGATTTCCGGCATGGCCTGGTATTTCAACAAGCTCAGCAATAACCGTGTTTCCTATGCCCGCCTCGTACAGGCAGGTACGCTGTTCAGCTTTGTGGCTTCCAATATCGGCCTGACGCAGATTATCGCGCTGTCCGTGCCGTTCCTCGTAGCCATCTATCCGCTGGTCATCGTGTTCGTGGTTCTGTCCCTGTTTGATGGATTTATCGGCTGGCGCTACAGCGTTTACCGTCTGGCCATCAATGTGACGCTGGTCTTTGCCGTGCTGGACGGCCTCGCTGCCGCTGGCATCAAGTTCCCGGCATTGACGGAATTTTTGACGGCGTATGTGCCGTTCTATGATATCGGCATGGGCTGGTTCGTACCGGCTGTGGTGGCTGCTGCTGTTGGCTGGGTGTATTCTTCTTTTTGGGATGCGCGGGACAGCGAAGTTTTGACGACGGAACAGTAAAATTACATATAATATAGAAGCGTCTTATCTAAGAGCGTCATTTCCAACTCGGAAATGACGCTCTTGTTGTTTAATTGTGCAATGTATACATACATACATTACAAAATGTCTATTTTTCTGGTTATAACACTTGTCAGTGTATACCCTCTATGCTATAATGATATATGAGATATGCAGTTATTGTTTTAATTATAGGGTCAAATGACACAATAGGAGGGGTAAGTTATGAAGTTTACAGGCTTGAAAAAAGCCCTGCTGGCAGGGCTGGCGGTTGTGGCTATGGCAGCGGTGCTCACCGGCTGTGGCGGCGACAATGCCGCAGAGAAGAAGTTCTTAAATATCGGTACCGGCGGTACGGCAGGTACATATTACCCCATTGGCGGTGCCATGGCTGAAGTTCTCAACAAGGACATCCCGGGCATGAACGCCAGTGCACAGAGCACGGGGGCTTCGGTGGCAAATATCAATATGCTGAAAGATGGTTCTGTGGATTTGGCTATCGTTCAGAATGATATTACCTATTATGCGGTGAATGGTACGGAAATGTTCAAGGATAAGAAGGTCGAAGGCCTCAAGGGTATCGCTACCCTGTATCCGGAAACCTGCCAGGCGGTGACGCTGGAGAGCTCCGGCATCAAGTCCATCGCTGACCTCAAGGGCAAGAAGGTGGCCGTAGGTGCTGCCGGTTCCGGCGTAGAAGCCAATGCCCGCCAGATTATGGAAGCCTATGGTGTAACGTATAACGACATTCAGGTTCAGTATCTTTCCTTTGCGGAAGCTGCCAGCGCCCTGAAGGACGGCAACATTGATGCCGCGTTCCTGACGGCTGGTTATCCGACCTCCGCTGTACAGGATATCGCTTCCCAGCACAAGGTTCGCCTGCTGCCGGTTGAAGCATCCAAGGCAGATGCCCTGATTGCGAAATATCCTTTCTATACCAAGACGGTTATTCCGGCTGGTACCTATGCAGGCTTTGATGAAGAAGTTCCGGCTGTCTCCGTAATGGCTATGCTGGTCGCCAACGACAAGGTGGACGACAAGCTGGGCTATGAACTTACCAAGGCGCTGTTCAAGAACCTTGACCGTATCCATGCAGCTCATGCGGCCGCCAAAGCCATCCTGAAGGAGAAGGCTCTCGAAGGTATGCCGCTGCCGGTTAATGCTGGTGCAGAGAAGTTCTTTAAGGAGTAATGTTGGTTCCCGGTTGGGAAGGTCAAGCCTTCCCCTCTGGGGAAGGTGCCCCGCAGGGGCGGATGAGGTTCATGGGCAAGGTATAGCGTAAACCTCATCCCCCGCTGGCGCGGTCCCCCTTCCCCAAGGGGGGAAGGCTTTATTGTAAGGTGATATTTTGCAGAAAGAATTTTTACTATGCGGTTTAGGGCTGTTTTTGGCTCTTTGGCAGATACTCACCCTGCCCTGCATTGTCGTGCGGGCGGGAGGCGAGCGCCTTTATATCGGAGAGGTGGCAGCAGGTTTTCCGCTGTCCATACGTTTCATCCATTCTGTGCAGAAGACGCCGGTGGAGGAATATCTGGCGGTGGATGAAGCGCGGCAGGGATTTTTGCTGACGGCTACCAAGTATCAGTCCTTCGGCGTGGGGCTGCCCTTTGATGCGGCGGAAGGGGAGTTCCATCAGGAGGGTGATTATTTCTGGCTGCGGGGGCAGGAGCGGCGGTATCCTAAGCTTGCTCTGCGCGTGGGTGTCGGTACGGAGCTTACGTTAAGCCTTGCGGGGAAGAAGTTCCCTCTCTATGAAAAGTATCAGCCCGGCACGTTGGTGACGGTAGAGTTAATGCCCTTATGGAAAGGATTGGTTATGAATGAATGAACATGATGCCAAAACCGCAAATGCGGTTCTGAAGGAGTATGACAAAGAGTCAGACACCATGGAATATACCGGCGTGATGAAAAAGATTGTGGCTTTTATCGCCATCTGCTTTTCCATCTTCCAGCTTTATACCGCAACCTTCGGGGTGCTCGATGCCCAGCTGCAGCGCGGTGTTCATCTGGGCTTTGGTCTGGCGCTGGTGTTCCTGCTCTATCCCACGCGGAAAAGCTGGTCGCGGCACAAGCTGCATCCCTTGGATTTGGTGCTGGCGGTTTTAGGCGCGGCGGCACCTGCCTACATTATCTATGAGTATCAGCATCTGGTACTGCGGGCCGGGCTGGTGTCCGATGTGGATTTGGTGGTCGGCGTCTTAGGTATTCTGCTCGTGATTGAAGCTGCGCGCCGTGTGGTGGGGATTCCCATGGTCTGCGTGGTACTGGCCTTTCTGGCCTATGCCTTTGCCGGCCCCTATATGCCCGGCGTGCTGGCCCATCGCGGCCTGACGGTGGGGCAGTTGGTCGGACATCTTTACTACACCACCGAGGGCGTTTTCGGTATTCCGCTGGGCGTGTCTTCGACCTTTATCTTCCTCTTTATCCTGTTCGGTGCTTATCTGGAGTCCACGGGTCTGGGCAAGTTCTTCATCGATTTGGCCAATTCCATTGCCGGTTGGGCCAGTGGCGGCCCGGCGAAAGTGGCGGTTCTGTCATCGGGTCTTATGGGTACCGTGTCCGGCAGTTCCGTGGCCAACGTGGTGGGCACAGGGTCGCTGACCATCCCCATGATGAAAAAACTGGGCTATCACAAGAACTTTGCCGGGGCGGTGGAAGCGGCGGCGTCTACGGGCGGGCAGCTCATGCCGCCGGTCATGGGCGCTGCGGCGTTTCTGATGGCTGAGTTCGTAGGCGTTCCCTACATTGATATTGTCAAAGCCGCCGTGGTGCCTGCGCTCCTGTATTTTGCCGGGGTATGGCTCGGGGTACACTTTGAAGCCAAGCGCAGCAAGCTCAAGGGCATTCCTCGCGAACAGCTGCCGCAGTTCTTCACCTTGCTCAAAGAACGCGGCCATCTGGCTCTGCCGCTGATTATTATCGTATACCTGCTGGTATCGGGCTATACGCCCATGCGGGCGGCTCTGGTGGCTATTGTTCTCGCAATTCTTTGTTCCTGCCTGCGCAAATCCACCCGCATGAAACCCATTGAGGTCGTGCAGGGCTTGGAAAAAGGTGCCCGCAACGTCTTAGGCGTATTGGTGGCCTGCGCCGCTGCCGGTATCATCATCGGCGTGGTGACGAAAACCGGTGTGGGGCTCAAGCTGGCTTCGGGCCTGCTTACGCTCTCCGGCGGCATGCTGCTGCCCACCATGTTCTTCACCATGATTACGGCGATTATCCTGGGCATGGGCGTGCCTACCACGGCAAACTACGTCATCACCTCGACCATTGCGGCGCCTGCACTGGTGCAGATGGGCGTTCCCGTGCTGGCGGCCCATATGTTCGTGTTCTACTTCGGCATCATCGCCGACGTTACCCCGCCGGTGGCGCTGGCGGCCTATGCAGGCGCAGGCATCAGCGGCGGCAATGCGCTGAAAACCGGCGTCAATGCCTCGAAACTGGCCATTGCCGCCTTCATCATCCCCTATATCTTCGTCATGTCTCCGGTGCTCCTGATGATGAGCGGCACGGCAGCAGAACTTGTCCTGTCTACGGTGACGGCCCTCTGCGGCATGGTGGCCATAAGCTCCGCGCTTATCGGCTATCTGGCAGCGGACTGCAAGGTTTGGGAACGACTGGTACTCGTCGTGGCAGGCCTCTTGATGATTCAGCCGGGCCTGACTACCGACGGCGTCGGCATCGTGCTCTTCGGTCTGATTATCGCCGGACAGCTCAAACGCCGTCCCAAGGCTGTTACGGAATAACGGTTCCAAAATAATACGAGAAAAGGCCTTCTCCGCAAGGGAGAGGGCCTTTTTGCGCCATCAGTCCTGAGGCTGCAGTGCTTTCCACAACACTTGCGAGCTCATCGTACTGTCGGCATGCCGTTCAAACGCTTCCTGCATCTTCTGTCCCAGACCTATCGTGTCCAGAAGTACCGCATCCGTGGCTTCTTTGAGGAGGAGAATCTGTTCCTCCAAAGCGGAAAAGCTTATGCCAGGTTCCAAAACGTCCGAACCTCCTGTGAAGTTGTATTTGGTTGTACAACCATAGCCCATTATACTAAACCGCTGTAACCTTTGGCAATGGGGCGGGAAATATTTTGACAAGGGCGGGAGCGAAAGGTATAATATTGCGTTGTGTAATGAAAGCTGTTGAAGAAAGAGAGACTTTTATGATAACTAAGGAACTCATTGCCCGGATTAATGAACTGTCCCGGAAGCAGCGCTCCACGGGACTTACCGAGGAAGAAAAAAAAGAGCAGGCGAACCTGCGGGAAATCTATCTGGAAGGCATCCGCGGCCAGATGCGGCAGATGCTCGACAACATTGAAGTGGTGGATGCACCGGCTCCGGCCATGCCGCAGACCCCGGACCCCAGGATTACCCATATCAACGAAGTCGCCATCAATTTGCGCCCCTATCTGCACTGATTTACCGCAGATACGTGAAAAGGGAATGCTACCCTAGGTTAGCACTCCCTTTTCAAAGAAGGGGTCCAAACTGCCGCTGCCTTAAATGCCCAAAACCTGCGACTAGCAGGTGGGTGCCCTAAGTCTGGCTTCCGCATGACGCCTCGGCGTACTTCCACCAGAATCAAGTCAGGCTCCCTGTAATAAATGTAGGTTGGACATTCCAAAAGCCCGCGCACACCCCAGGCTTATCCTTCTTTGTTAGTATAGTAGCACAAAAAAAATGCATGTGCAAGACTTGACAAATACAAACTTTTGAAAATATTTACTTAATTTGGCCATTTTCCCAAAAAATTTGTAAAATAAGGCCGAATCATATATAATCAGATGTAGAAAACGTAGGATTAAAGGAGATACTACCATGGAAAATAAATTTAGCGTAGCTATCAGCTTTGGCAAGGACTTGGGCTGGATTGACTACGATGGCGAGAGCAAGAGCGCAACCGTCAATATCAACAACGACGAGGCCAAGAGCCTGACGGAAAAATATCTGGGGGAAAAGCACAGCATTAACGTGCCGCATGAGACGCTCATGGATTTCACGCCGGAAGAAATCGACCCGCTGGCCGATGTGGAAAGCTTCAAACTGGCGCTGACCCGCCTTTGGAATGAAACCAAAGTACACGTTGACTGGAGCCGTCCGGTGGACTACGTTCGTAAAAACCCACATTACTAAATTGCAAAAAACTCCTGTCAGTATTCGGCAGGAGTTTTTTTATCGAAAAAATATCGAATTACTAGCGAACTTGTATCGAAGTAGTCGCTCATCCAGTTCTATAGAAATGTTAAGCGGTATTCTTTCCGCCCGCCGCGCCCTTTTTCGTAGTGCTCTACATCAATCCTGTATAGTATGGCATGCCAAAATTTCCGCTTAC
This sequence comes from Pseudoselenomonas ruminantium, assembly GCA_015058625.1. Taxonomy (GTDB): domain Bacteria; phylum Bacillota; class Negativicutes; order Selenomonadales; family Selenomonadaceae; genus Selenomonas_A; species Selenomonas_A ruminantium_N. The sequence continues at coordinate 149,170 of SVCA01000005.1, forward strand.
CTTCTAAAGACAACTGACTATAGGTGCTTACAATATCCATATTCAGCAAGCCCTTTAATTTATCGGTCATAGTACGCCCTTTAGGTGGTGCTGCCTTTAGTGCTTCCTGAAGCTGCTTGTTATACTTCTTAAAATCCGTATCATAGGCCGCCCGGTCAATATATCCCGTAACATAAAGGTCTTTAAGTCGGTCCAGGGCTTCCCTTGCCGCCTTTATCTTGCGGGCGGCTCTTTCTTCACCTGTGGTTTTCCGTTGTTGCTGGAGCGTGGCAGCGTGTTCCATTAACCGCTCTTTAAGATTATCCAGCAGAAACCGCTCTAAAGGTCGTTCAAATATGGTACCCGTAAAGTGGCAGGTCTTTTCTATACTGTGGATACCGCAACGGTAAAATTTGTTTTTGTATTCAGTCTGATTTGCGTATTTATGCCCTTTACAGCCTACGAGTACATGACCACATTCCGGGCAGTAGATAAGGCCGGAAAAAAGAAACGGCACGGCAGGTTTACGGGGTGTGTCCATACGGCGGGCAGTCAAGACCTGCTGCACGCGGTGAAATGTATCCTTGTCCACTATGCCGCGGGTGTAGTCGGGAATGTCGTAGAATGTACCTATGTACCGCTCGTTTTGGAGCGCCCTGCGCATGGAGATATGCCGCCACATTATCCCGTATTTTTCCCGGGCATAGGTGGTAGTCTCCAGCACGGACTGGGATACAAGGAAATGCTCGAAAATATCCCGTATGGCTGCCGCCTGTTCCTTGTCATGGTCAAAGTGTTTATCTACAATCCTATAACCGTATGGAATGTTACCGGTCAGCACCTCCCGGCGACGTTTCTTGCCTTCAAATACAAACTTTATACGGTCGCTGGTTTGGTCGCTCTCGTTTTGGGCAATGGATAGCCTGATATTAAGGTTAAGCCGTCCGGCGCTGGTGTTGGTATTGTAATCTTCGTGTATGGCTATCCAGTCCACCTTGTGGGCATCCAGTACCGCTTGCACCTTGTAATAGTCAGCAATATTCCTAAACCAACGGTCAAGTTTGATAAAAAGTATCACATCAACGCTCCCGGCCTCTACATCCTGCAAAAGCCGCTGTAACTCTTTACGGCGTTGTATGGACTTGCGGGCGGTGGTGCCCTCGTCCATGTATACCCCGGCTATGGTGTACCCGTGCCTTATGGCGTATTCCCGTAAGTCGTGCTTTTGTTCATCCAGTGAAAGGCCATGTTTGGCCTGTTCGTCACTGGATACACGGATATACAGAGCCGCCCGCGTTCCTGCCATAATTTCCACATCCTTTTTACTTTCCCGTGTCTACGGGAGGGGTATATGATATAATATACCTAGGTTCATATAAGTCTCTTTTACATAAGTCCCTTACCATGTGGCAATGGTATGGGCCTTTTTTTGTGTGTGAAAATAGCATCTTCAATTTTCAAGTGAAGCGTATTTACAATTACCACAGAGTTCTATCCAGCCTGGCTTCCTATATTCTTCGGGGATATCGGTCAAAGGTAATTCGCCTTCCCGAACAAGTGAAGCCTCGTAACAATCCCAATCACTTACCATTCGATTGTATAGCGGGCAAAATATAGTTAGTTCATCATCTTCATAGGTGGACATTGCCAGCACCTCCTATTATTAGGGTGTGTTATCGTCAAATAGATGTAAAGAGGCCAACGTTTCCGCTCGTTTGGCGAAGTCGTGCACTCGTGAGGTTAGTTCTTCCCTGTCTCGTTCGTCAAACGTATTCCCTCTATAATTGGCCGTATCCTTTTGCAATATCCCTAACATATCGGTTAGGGGTTTTTCTATATCGCCGTTTATGGTTTTGTCTGGAGGTCGAACTCCTAACAGCTCATCTGTGGTTATATTGAGCTTGTCGGCAATTTTTATAAGTGTATCATATTTAGGTTCACGGCCTTTATTTTCATATCCTATGTATGTTTCATATTTGATGTTTAGAAGTGAGGCAAACTCTTTACCTGTATAGCCTGCTTTATCGCGGGCGGCCCTTAATCTATCTGCAAACGTTGTACCGCCCTCTATGCCAAAGAAAAAGAAAAACAAAATTATACACCTCCACACTTATTATTTTAGGCGTAATAGGCGAAAATGTCAATTAGTGGGCAAAAAAACTATTGACAATTATTTTTTATTGGTATAAATTTATATTAGGCGAAACGCCTAACAATAGGCGATAACTTCGGAGCAAAGGAGGTGAAAAAATATGTATGTGGTAGATGGTAACAAGCTGCAGACCGCCATTGCTAAGAGCGAAAAGCTCATTAGTGAGGTACAGCGTGAAGCAGGATTAAACGGTAACACCTTGTATAGGCTTGTCAACAAAGGCGGTAATGCTCGTTTGTCAACTATTGGTAAGGTGGCTAGAGTGCTTAAATGCGACATTGCGGATTTAGTAGAGGAGGGCTGACCTATGGCAAGTATTCCTGCAAGTCTACAGGTATGGATTGACCTGCAAAAAGCTGCCGGGGGTGTGCTTATCGAAGAAACCTGTATAGGTGATAGCGCGAAGCAGTACCACTTTGCAGCGGCTTTGCCTAAAAATGTATTAGCCCTGTGCGATGTTATCGCCAACGAAAAGGGGGAAGTTATATCACACAATGAGATTTTGACCTCGTGGGGAGTATTAAAATGCTTACATAAAAAGGCAAAGGGGGCAATGGAAAAATGAGCGAAAAAGCAAAAGCCCTGCCGGGTGCTGCAACACCTGACAGGGCAGAGGTAAATAACCTTGACCGGGAAAATTTACCTACTAATATTGTACCACAAGATAACTGGAACGACAAAACGGCTGAACGGGTCTATTACATCCTAGGTCAGATTTACTTAGACGAGAATAATTTGGACGGTACTGTGACCGTGACAAAACGGGAACATGCGTAAGGGTGATTAGATGAATTTTATAAAAGAAAATATACCGCAAGAGTTGAGACAGCGGCTGCAATGGATACCAGTAGCCGGAAAAAAGCCGCTCTTGAAAGATTGGCCAACCCCGGCGCAGCAGATGCCTTTTGAAGCAGCGGTGGCAAAGTCGCAACCTTTCCCAGGGCTGGTATTGCATAATAACCTGTTTTGCCTTGATTGTGATAAGGTGCTGAAAGATGGTAGGCCGTCAACAGGATTTGTGGAGATAATGAAGCAAGTTAAGGAAAAAGCTGGAAGCACGTACACCGAAAAAAGCCAAAGTTGTAAGGGCCTTCATATGTTTTTTACGGCGAATATTCCCACAGATAGCCCGGATACGCTCAAATTTCCGCTAGAGGGCGGCGGTGTGCTGGAGCTATACACCGGAACGGGAAAAGGGCGGTTTATCGCTGTAACAGGCCACAAGGTCGGGAAAGCAGATACTGTAGCAGATGGGCAAGCAGTTCTCGATTTTCTGATTAAAAAAGCCGCCCGCAAAAAGCAGAAAAACGAAAACGTGGGCGGCGCGGATGAGCGGCCTTGTTATTTGTCAGTTGATGAAATCCCGGTGATTATTCGTAAGAGCGCCAGCGGCGAACTATTCAAGCGGTTATATGATGATGGGGAAATAAGCGATTATAACAACGACCATTCCGCGGCGGATATTGCCTTAATGAACCTATTGCCTTTCTATTGTGCGGGACGGGCTGAAATTATGGAGCAGGTTTTTTCTAATTCTGCATTAGGCCAGCGCGAGAAATGGCAGCGTGATGACTATCGTAATAGAACTATACAGAAAGCTCTTTCTGACTGGAACGGGGAGTGTTATACACCTGAATATGGTAAAACAAGCCCTGACGAAGATTTTAACGACCTCGACAAAGATCCGGACATTATAAGCCGCCCGGCCTGGCCTGTTATGGAAAAAACGGACAAGGGAAGCCGTCCTATCAAGCAGGTCTACGAAAACACGGACTACCTGTTAAAGGTGTTATCCATAACCTGCCGTTATAATATGCTGACAAAGGAAGTCGAATTTACGGGGCACGAATTAGAAGGCTTATCGCTGGAAGCTGCCGCAACTGTGGTTAGAGGGATTATGTACAAAAACGGCTTGAAGGTATCGCGGGCAGATTTGCTTGACAATATAGGCACGATAGCTGAAAAGAACCGTTATAGTCCTGTTAGAGACTACTTGAACGCCTGTCAGGTGCTATGGGATGGACAAGACCACATTAAAGCGTTTTTCCAACACTTGCACATTGACCCGGCATTTAAGGAGAATACAGATTTTTATGAGATGCTTTTCCGGCGTTGGCTTATTGGAGCTGCAAGGATAGCCTTTAATGATGGTAATGAAGCTATGCAGGGGCTTATAGTTCTGCAAGGTAGCCAGGGCATTGGAAAAACTAGACTTTTGTATAACCTGCTACCTAACCCGGCATGGGGGGCCGATGGAATTAGCTTAGACCCTGGAATAAAAGACGATGTGCTAAAGGTGACGCGGCTATTTATCGTAGAACTTGGTGAAATTGCTGACACATTGAGAAAGGAAAAGGTTGACCGTCTAAAGGCATTTGTGACACAGCGGGCGGACGATTTGCGGCGGCCTTATCGCCGAACTGTGGAACAGATACCGCGGACAACGGCCTTTATTGGCACGGTCAACGGCAGCGGCTTTCTAAAAGACAGTACTGGAGAGCGTAGATTTTGGGTTATTCCTGTAGAAGCTATAGACGAATTCGCTAATTATGACCCCTCCCAACTGTGGGGGCAGGTGATGTATCTAGCTTTCGAAAAAAAAGAACGCCATTGGTTGACAGCTGAGGAAATTGAGCAGCTCAATACCGTAAATGAAGCATTTAAGAAGGTAACGGATGAGGAACAAGCATTATTAGACCTGCTCGACTGGAACGCGCCAGCCGATAAATGGACGGCCCGGACACCGACCGAAATTAGCTACGAAATAGGGCTGCATGGTGGGCGGCTTAGAATGATAGGCCGGGCAGTGAATAACATTGCAAGACGTGATGACCGCGTTAAAATTCCCACAAATCATGTTGATGGTCGCAAGTACACCTTGCCGCCTATAATGGATGACCCGATAGGCGAATAACCACAAATAGGACATATATAGGACAAGGGGAGGACATCTAATAGGACATATAAAAAACCTTAATTTTCAATGGGGAGGACATATAGGACATCTAATGTTATATAAATTATATATTTTTATGTGTATATATGGGGATAGCGACAAAATAATATTTCAAAAGTTTAGCCGCTTTTTCTTGTCCTATATGTCCTCCCCCTTGTGGTTATTGACTTCTTATATACCCTCGTTCATGTCCTCTATATGTCCTCATTAATGTCCTATATATTTCCCTAATATCGAAAAAGGAGAATTACATTATGTCAAAGTCAAATATGAGAAGATACGCCGAAAAGAAAATAGGCTGTAAGTTAAGCCGGAATGAGTATTGGCTATTCCTATTCAATGCAGAGGGAATGTCGTTTAAGGACATAGCCCTGCTGGAGGGCTTGCCTTTATCCGTGGTAGAAGATGAATTTGCGGCCTATGCTGCTAAAAATTCTGAAGTGCTGGAAATCCTCCGGGAAAGTGAATTGCTGGAGCTGGGGAGAATGTGGCGCGACAATTACACGCCAGAGATTAAGGCATTTATGAAAAAGCAGTATCACGCTACGGATGCAGACGTTAAAACCGCGAAAAATCTATTTGAAAGATTTGTTATTTTTTGCTACGAAAGTGGGTTAAGACCATGAGCGACTACGGATTTACTAAAAAAGCGACACCTGCCAACGGGACAAGCCAGTTGAAGCCGGGCGCGAAAATGTTTTACTGTGCAACACCAAACAGGGCACAACGCCGGGCTGAAGCCAAAGCCCGGAAAAAGCGGAAATAGGGAAGGAGCAGAAAAAATGTCTGAAATCGTCACGATTAAGGTAATGGGAACTGTAACCGATGACAGCCTGACCATTGAGAAGGTTGATTTTGATGGAGCTGAAAAGCCGGAAACCGGAGCAGAGGCAGCAGTCCTGTTATCTCAGATACAGGATTTTTTGAAAAATCGCATTGCATGATGGGAGGTGATACAGCATGAATGATAAAAACCTTGTGGGGATTCATACCCGGGAACCCACGGAATTTAAGGCTCTGTCAGCGAAAGGAGGCAAGAACAGCGGAAAAGCCCGGCGGCGTAAACGTGATCTAAAGAAGCTGCTGGAGCAGGTACTGAGTGCCAAAATTACGGATGAAGCCGCCCGGGAGGAATTACAGGCATTAGGCATAGATGACACGCAAGGCGGCTTGATGCTGCTGAAGGCCGTGCACGAAGCCGGGGAAAATCCGGCTATGCTTAGAACTATTGTAGAGCTTGCAGGGCATACGCTGACACGGCAGGAGGTTAAACAGACTGTAAAGGGAGAACCGGCAGTTCATATATACCTGCCGGACAATGGCAGGGACTCTAAGCACGAATAAACCACGAAGGAAACGCCCCGGGCAGTGGATTTTGAAAAAGAAAGGGTGATACCATGCGACAAGTTTATAGGTGTGGACAGATTGACGGGCATTTAAGCACACCGCTTATGTATGGCGGGCGGCTGGATGATTACGGCAATTCGATTTTAGATGATGATGGGCGGCAGGATAACAAACCTTATGGGCGGGAATGGGACGATAAAGCCAAAGAGTACCTTGCAGACCATCCCTATTGTGAAAGATGTGCAAAACAGGGTAAACGGACAAAAGCCGCCCTCGTTCATCATGTGCAGTATGTACGGAGTGGCGGGGGCAATGGAAACAGCAACCTGCAAGCACTTTGCCACCATTGCCACGAAGAAATCCACAAAAGAAGGAAGGTAGACAACATGGACAATTTAGACGTAGGACAGGCACGGGAGGACATGGTAACGCCGGAGCAGGCTTTGGCTGATTTGAAAGCTGCCGAAAGTGAAATGTATTGGGAGAGTGACAAGGACAGGGCGGACAAGGTAGAGAACGCCTTGCGGGGTTGCAGGGAACGGGCAGACAACGCCACAAGTGAAGATGAAGCACTGGAAGCCTTACAGGACTATGAAGCAAGTTTATATTTGAAGGAGGATAACTAACCATGATTAGATTGTATAACACCACAAAACGCGCTGTAGATGTAGACGGCATTATTGCACCATTGGCTTATAGGGAACTGGAGAGCCTGAAAGCACTGGAGGAGATTACAAGGATTTATCCACGGGTGGCTGAAATGCTCAAAGACGGAGAACTGAGAGCCTACGACACGGACAAAGACAAGGCGGCTATTAACCGTCTGGAGAGCTTCAAAGCGGCAGTATTGGCTCATGGTAACACCAAGGATATTATCTATGCTGATGATGATTTTGGGCAGTATGCGGCTTTGTTAAGACAACAGCGCAATAAATACGGCACCGTCAAGGCAAATGAGGAAGATACAGACCGGCAGCACGCCGAACGATTGGCATACAATGACATGGTTAAAGACGGTCTGTAATGTCAAGAAAAACTTATTACTTCCTATAACGATGAATTATCGGAAGTAATAAAATGAGGTTTTGGACATTGCAAAAAGTGAACTGAAAAACAGCGAATTATCCCTTGTATGGGCGTTCATCGGAGCGGATGAACGCCCTATATACTATCAAAAGGGCAAAAAATAGGGCAGGAATTGCAAGGAGGGTAAAAATGGCAACAGTAAGAGAGTTAATCACAAAAATAACTTTCCATGTGGATGATACCGGATTAAAACGGGCTGAAAAAGCATTGCGGCGTTTTAGGCAGGTAGCACAACAGGCTGGTACGCAGGCAGGACAGTCACTTAACAGAGTGTCGACAGCGGCACAACAGGCAACCAGCGCAACCAACAACACAAGAACAGCTATGAGCCGTCTAAGAAGCTCAATGCAGGGTATTAACGGTAATGGACTTCACAGGGTATCAACAGCAGCACAACAGGCGGCAAATAATATTAACTTGGTGACTACGGCGGCAAATAGGGCAGGCAGCGCAGTTAATAGGCTAGGTGCAACCTCTAGCACGGCGGCTAATGGTGCAGGTACATCATGGCGGCAGTTGGCTGCAACGATAGCGGCAACGATAGCGGGCGGCAGTATTATCGACACCGCTAATGAAACAATGAACCTTGATAACAGACTAAAAGTTATCCAGCAGGATAAACAGGAACGGGCAAAACTGAAAAAATCCTTATATGACATCGGACAGGATGCGAGGGCAGACTATTTGTCTTTAGGTGATTTGTTTTTCAAAGTCCGGCAGTCTGGAGCTGCCTTTGGGATTGATGACCAAAAAGGATTAGAGCTGACTGAGATTGTGAGCAAGGCACTCACAACGGGGGGAGCAAGCACAGCAGAAAAAAACGCCACAATTCTACAGTTAGGGCAAGCGCTGGGCAGTGGAGTCCTTCAGGGGGACGAATTGCGCTCACTCAAAGAAAACGCCGGGCAGTTAATGCAGTATATGGCTGATGAAATGGGCGTGACTGTTGGACAGCTCAAAGACATGGGAGCGAAGGGCGAGCTGACTACTGAGCAAGTCACCAAAGCAATTTTGGCAGCAGGGAAAAAGGTACGGGCTGACTTTGCTTTGTCTACGCAGACCATAGGGCAGTCATGGGAGCGCGTGAAAAACGCCTTCAAATATTCGATTGATGAAATTGAAAGCGAAACACACATTTTTAGTCGTATAGCTAACGGCATAAGCACCGCCCTTGATGTGAGTATAAAAGCCGCCCGCGACATAAAAAATATATGGAACGGCGATAGTAAGACCACAAAGGAAAATCCGATGTTATCATCTATAGTGCTGGGAGCTAAGGCAGCAGTTAGCCAGGTATCGAAACTCTACAAAACAGCAAAAAAGAATTTCTCGGACTTATCTGTAAAAATTCAGTACAAACGTGCAAAGCTGACCGGCTCGCCAGTATCGCCAGCATTACAGGAACAATACAACGCTACGTTGCCAGCAGGGGGAGGTCTGACAGGTGGCACGTTTGATGAAGGTAAACAGCAGTTAAACGACTTTATGGAGCGCATAGCGGGGTATATCGCCAGTGTCGAAAATCTTTTCGCTCGTATTGGTGAAGGTATCCGAAACAGCTTAGAACCATTTACAAGTGGGGAGTTTTCGACAGTATGGGCATATGTAGAAGGTCAATTCGCGGCAGGGCTCGAAAAGCTGGGTATAGCATGGGAAAACCTGGGCAATGGAATTTCCGCCATTACACCGCTTTTGCAGGTTATTGCTCAAGTTGTGGGGACTGTATTAGTCAAGGCTTTCGAAGGGCTGCTCGTTGTAGGGAGCTGGGTATTTAATGGACTTGCCACCCTGATTAAATGGGTGACAGATTTAATTGACATTTTCGCCAGTGCTGTAAAGATTTGCGCTAATGAGCTTGCATACCTGATAGACCTTGCAAAACAGGCATTGCAATACTTAGGACTTGTCAATTCCTCCAGCGGGGTAAATGTTGGTGCAGTAGATAGAATGTTCGCTGGTAGGCTCAATGGTGGCGTAACTGTTACGAATAATATTACACAAAATAATGAGTTCCCACCGCTGAAGGAAACCACAATACCTAAATATATTCGTGAGGTATCACCACAACCACAATACCCAAATATAAGCCTATATTACTAGATTTATCCCTGTACAAATTGCAAGCCATTGTCTATAATATTATTAGGTCTTGAGTTATCAGGATATACATATTGGCAAAAAACGGCAAAAAGGCGCTATGTGTTCGGACGGACAAAGCGCCTTTTTGCTTATGAAAATAATGCAACGACCATACAACGGCAGTCGCTGAGCGCTCGCCTTGACCAACTCAACATGGTAATGTTATAATGATTATAGTTAGTGTTTTAATCAGACAGTTTTGTCATCCTGTTCTCCTGCTCGCTTGAAGGTGAGCAGGATTTTTTTTGCTTTTTTTGATATAGTAGTGGATTGTAAAAGATGCCTATATTTGCTATACTTGCGTTAAGGTGTTCAAATGTTGCGCCAGCGATTTCGGCTGTATTTATCATTCAGCAGGTATACTGGAACGCGAAAAGAGATTTCATGTTTTTAGCGTAGGCGTGAAGTCTCTTTTTGTTATGGCTGGTCGTTGTATTATGCAAAATAAAGGACGTGTTCCATGTGGCAGATAAAGGAAATATAAGAGCAAAACTTGATTCGGAAATTTTAGATGTTGCGTTTTCGTATGAAGATGAAGAAGTGTTTATTATGCCTCGTGGTTCAAAAATATATGATGTGTGGTATGGCACTGGTGAAAATGAGGTAAAGAAAACTTATACCAGTCTTGAAGATTTAATGACCGATAAATTTTATAACGGAAAATCACTGGAAGAAATTGCTGACAGGATAAAGGTAAAATATTATTGAGGCTGTAATTGATATTAATTCTAACTGTGGTTAACTACCCTTAGCAACAGTTAGGGGTAAATAATAGTCAAAAACAGTAATTATACATGGTCTATATCTTGATATGATTTAAGGGGTGTGCTATACTTAAACCATAGTCGGACACTTGGGCAAGAGGTGTTCAATCTATGCGCGTGGTATTCATTGCACGAAAAGGAAGCCCCCGGCGGAGTCGCTAAACATACCGTCGGGGGCTTCTTGCATAATTACGGCTATGCCAGACCGGGCCTAATTGCTCATAATTAACGTGATTAACCAGTCTAGACACTTAGTAACGTAGTTGGCAAGTACGCTACATATGACGGCAATCACGATTTCGCGTGGTTTCACTACACGGCCCTCCTTCCCGTTGCGGGGACTTCCCTAGAGGGTGGGAGCAACGAAATAATTATAACACGGAACCGGGATTGGGAAAAGGGTTAGTTGGGGATATGTGGTTTTTAACATTCGTACTCTGTGGACTATGTGAAAGCACATCCCAGCTATTAATGCTTACGGATGATTAAGCCCCTTTATGGGGCTTTTTTGACTATGTGGGGAGGGATTGAGGATGTTGTTGAAAAAGATTTGGGCTGCTTTGTTGATGGTGCTGTGCCTCTGTCAGCAGGTGGAGGCAGTGCCGCAGGACGCATTTCACAGCAAGTATCATCTGGCGCAGGTTATCGTCCTGTCGCGGCATAATATTCGGGCGCCGCTGGTAAGCAAGGAGAAATTGGGCGAGATTACCACACACACTTGGCATGATTTTGGTGTAAAGGGCGGCGAGCTCACCGCGCATGGCGCGCAGATTGAGGAAAAAATGGGGGCCTATTGCCGGCTTTACTTCCAGAAGGAAGAACTGTTCCCCGCAGATTATCAGCCAGAGGCGCGGGATATCCTGCTCTATGCCAATGCCTTCCAGCGCACCATTGCCACGGTCAGAAGTTTTGAAACGGGGATGTTCCCGGATGTGGATGTGCCCGTTCAGTATAAAGGCGATGTGAATGAAGCAGACCCCGTATTTTTGCCGGGGCAGGCGGGACATAAGCCCGCTTATGATGAAATGCTGACCGCTGAACTTACGGCCTTGGGCGGCAATGCTGCCCTGACGCAGCGTGTAGCAGCTGGTGTAAAGACGGCGGCTGTCGTTTTTGACAATCCGGAAGTCAGCAAGGGCGAGTTTGAGGTGAGCGTCAAGGATGGCGTTCATTTGGGCGGTTCCATCCGTCCGCTGATGACCGCTTGTGATGCCCTGGTCTTGCAGTATTATGAACTGGGTGACAGCCGCGCAAGCTTTGGCCATGACCTTGGCTTTAACGAGTGGCGGGAGATTGCAGCCGTGAAGGACCTGGGCATTCATACCTATCGCCATCTGCCTGCGCTTTCCCGGGCGCTGGCACGGCCGGTACTGTCCATCTTTCAGGAGGAGCTGAATCTGCAAAAGCGCAAGTTCACCTTCCTGTGCGGCCATGATACCAACCTTGCGTCGGTGATGGGGGCCATGGAGGTCAAGGATACCGAGCTGCCGGAAATCATCGAGCAGGAAGCGCCCATTGGCTCGAAACTCGTGGTGGAAGAATGGCAGGACGCGGACGGCGAAAGCTATGTGGCTCTGAAACTGGTCTATCCTTCGACCAGCCAGCTCTGCGGCAAAACACCTATCGATGCCGATAACCCGCCGCAGGCTGTGCCCCTGCATTTGCAGAATATCTACCCCAACCCTGACGGGCTGATTACCATGCAGGATTTCCAGCAGCGGCTTACCGATGCCATTACCAGTGACGCGGAGCTGATGGGAATGCACTATTGAAGATCGTTGAATACAAAGAACCGGACGCATGAGCAGTACGTCCGGTTCTTTGCTGTGTATGAATGCTGTTCTGTCATCTAGGGGGATAATGGTCAAAGGATTTTTGTGTTACACTATTTTCTGCAGAATAGGGAATAATGTGCTGTGAGATAAGGGGCAGGTACATGTATCTGCGAATTGTGGATGAACAGCTCTTGCCATAAGGTGGCGAAAAGATGGAACAGACCATACTCACCGCCTTTTCCGCTGTGGGCTTTCCTATTGTCGTGACGTTTTATCTGTTGACCAGCTTTCAGAAGTCCATGGATAAGTTCACCGATAAGCTGGGGGAGTTGATACAGGAACTTAGGCGGTTTGAAAAGAGATAAGTTGAACAGCAAGTGGCTGACAGCGTATAGGTAAAGTTGACCTGTACGCTGTCAGTTTTATTTTCGTCAATTATGGGGGCTTGCTTCTTGGAAAGCAAAGGTATAAAATTAAGAAAAGCTCTAAGTAATTCATATTTTTTATAATTATTTTTTGATTTTATGAAAAGGATTATATGTAGATTTGACGAATACTAACAGTATGTTATATGAATTAAATAATGTGTATATCTAAGGCATCTATATGAAAAAATAACCGATACGTATCTTGATTATGGGGAGAATATGTCATGGGGATTTATAAATGTTATGATTTGATTATTAGAAAATTAAATTATTATGTCAGTTCTATGCGACTTTTCCATACCGTAAAAATAGCATTGATTATTATGGTGATGCTATTTTTATCGAATTCTAATGCGTTGGCTTTAGAACAGATTATTTCAACGAAAGGAGTCTATATTTCTAGCTCATCTGAATCGATAAAGGATGCGAAACAGAATGCTTTTAATGATGCGTTAAGACAAGCGCTGGAACAAGCTGGTGTATTGGTTATTTCAACATCAAAGGTACATAATACTGTGTTGACAGAGGATGAGATAAGGACTATAGCATCTAAGATAATACATGTAAAATCTCAACGGTATAGTATTAAGACTATAAATAATGATGCTATAGAAGCTACAGTCTATCTTGAAACATCTATATCAACAGATAGTATTAATAATCAACTAAATGATATCATTAATGAAAATAAAAAATTAACAGAAATAAATAAGAAACTTGAACTTAGTAATGATGAGATAAAAGATAAATTACAATACTACCAAAGTATCGATGATATGGAAACATATATAAAGAAGAAATATACAATGGAAAGCGTAAATAAAATGCATCCTTGGACATACGAAGAGTTGAGGGCGAAACAGGATAGAGGGTTGATAGCAGAGATTGCATTAGGACATTATTATATGGCACTAAGAAGATGGGATAATGCATTAACACATATAAAGGAATCTGAAAGACAAAATTTTAATATAAGTAAAATGATAGGGAGAAAATATGAGATGGGATGGCGTCAATATATAGATTTTGGTGAGATTTATTTTATGAAGAAAGATTATTCTGCAGCGGAGTTTCATTTTAGAGAAGCTTATAAACGAATTAAATCGATGCATTTTAGTTCATCTGAATTGAGGAAAAAACGAATAGATGAATGTGCATATTATGTCAAGACAACACAGTATATATTGGGGCATAAATAGAGAATAATTGTGACTGGTTATTATAAATTGGTATTTTAATAAACTTACATAAAATATAAGGCTTTAGTGATATATGGAATGGAGTGGTGTGGATATGAAAAAATATATGTTGGTTATTATGATGTTGTGTATTTTAAGTTTGTCTACTGTCGTACATGCTTTATCCAAAAATCAGGTTGCATTAGGTGGAATTCCTTTGGATGCACCCCTTACATATGTGAACAGCATCTATGGCCCGCCTACACGTATTGATGGTGGGGGACAATGGGTATCGCATTATGGGAATGGATTCTTGGTATATTCAAGCCCTCGTACAACTGGAAAAGATAGTCGCTATAAAAAGGCGGTTAATTATGTTGATGAAATAAGAGTTACACAAAATAATGGGATATCTACACCAGATGGAGCTTATGTTGGAATGCAAGAAATTAGTATAGAGGAATTATACGGAAAACCATTTAATAAATTTTCAAATAAGGATGGTCTCATAACTTACTGGTATTTTGCAGATACACAATTGCTGGCATTTGAAGTAAAAAATGGATTGGTAATTAGTATAAGAATTACGGAAACTGATTGATAAGTATGTAAATACTTATATTAGGCCTTCGTCTGGATATGGATGAAGGCCTAATGCTTTGATTTAGATGAAACAATTATTGTAAATTTAATTGTGGGAGATGAATGATTGTATGGCTGCTGATGATCTTTGTAGGAAAGAGCAAATTGATATATTAAATCGGGAACCATTTATACAGATGATTTATGATTTTATAGAAACATATCGACGAAATAAACAAGGAGGGAGTTTTGGTGTTTACGGAGATTGGGGTACAGGGAAGAGTTTTATTTTGGATAAGCTGGAAAGACAGTTGAATGAAGATGATTTTGAAGGTAAATATTTTGTGATAAAATATAATGCTTGGTCATATGATTATTATGATGAGCCATTAATCGCACTGTTGGCATCAATCAAAGATGATTTGGCGAAGAATGGATGGATTGACAAAGATAAAGAATTTTTTAATAAGAAGTTAAAATCTGTGCTATATTATCTTGGAAAATTAGTTACTTTGTCTAATGTTGGTAATGCCTTGGTTGCTAAAATGTTAAATGATGCATTCGGAGGAATAGAGAAAATTGCAAAAGAAAGGGATATAGAGAATAAAAATGTATCTATTGATAAAAACTCTTTTTTAAAATTAGCATTGACAGAGTTTAAAGATTTACTAAAACAGATAGCCGATGATCGTGTTGTGGTTTTTATAGTTGATGAACTGGACCGTTGTTTACCGCAATACCAGATAAAAGTATTAGAGCGGATTCATCATTTACTCGATGGGATGAGTGGAATCTGCATTTATGCGATTAGCGAGAAACAGTTACGATATACTGTAAAAAGTATTTTCGGTGAAAATGTTGATTTTTATGGTTACATGAAGAAGTTTATCGATTATAGTATTGTATTGAAGAATGCAGCAGTTAATGACAAGGTTTTGGAGCGCCATGGTGATACATGGGGGAAATTCCAGACAATGGAGCCTAAATCAAATGATGAAATAATTCAAAAACTGATTCAGGCAATGTTATCTGGAATGAATATACGCGTTCAGGAAAAGATATGGGAAAAACAAAATATTCTCCATGCAATAGCATTCCATCAGCAAAAAAAACAGCCAAGGTTGGTGTTAGGATGTGAGATTATGATTCTGGCTATGCTTGAAAGACAGGGGCGGTATAAACCAATTAGAAACGACATATATAAATGGAAATTTGGTGAGATAGATATAAGGGCTTTTATCAATGATTTTTTTAGGACAAATGCACCGGAACCTCTATTACAGCTCGAAGATAATTTATTAGAATATCTTATGGAGTATGTAAAAAAAGCAAATGATAATATTGTCAGCCATGGTTTTGTGAGAAGTTTTCCGAGTCAAATGCCTATTGTAAGTTGTGCAGATAGCATAGAGTTGCAAATTCTTTGCTTATGGACATATGTGATTGACTGTATACGGGTAAAATGGACTGATGTTCCAGATACGATAAAGATATTGCGTGAGCAATTGAAAAATTTCTACAACAAAGCGAAAATGATGCAGGATGAAATTTTAGAGCAGTAAATAAAAGATGAGGTGCCAATTTGGCACCTCATCTTTGTTTTTGATGTAGTAATTTCTAGGTCACTACGAATTGATAACTCTCACGCAGTTCTGTGTTGAATCGATTCCATCTCAGCACTTCGTCCTTTTGCAGCCGCCCATGTACAATGGCGGGGGAGCGGTGGATGGATTGGGCAAATTGTTTGATGCTGGCGACGGTAATGGGGCGTGTGTTTTTGAACGCTTGATATGATTTGGCAGGAATCAGGGTTTCCTGTGCGTAGCGGTCAGCATCGGTTTCTTCCTCTAAATCATTGCGACCAAGGGAGAGAATTTGTGCGTTCCTTTGTCGGCGTAGATAGGTATACAGCCGTCATGCGTTTTTGCATGATATGGCAAAGTTCAGTCCCAGTTGAATCCAGATGTTGGCGTTCAGCACATTTTGAGGGTTGATGTTCTGAATATTGGTGCGGCAGGCAGTCAGCAGGTCGGGGTGCATCATTGCTTTCAAGGAGGCCACATTGAGGCAGGAACAAAGTTTCTGTCCTTTTTATCCCGTTTATCGTAGGTGTGGCCAGCAGCTTCGTAGCCGCTTGACTCTACGATTTGTTTCGTAGGAGCGGCAACCGTTGACCCCTGTTATCTGTTTGGCATTACCAACCAGGCGGATGACGCAGAAAAGCGCCAGTGCATCAGCATTGGCGCTTTTCTCTATTCAGGCAAAATAAAAGAGTCTCGCAGGTTACCAAGCTGCAGACTCTTTTATCGGTGAACCCAGTGGGCTACCATCATTACTTCATTTGTAGCTTTATTATACCACCTCACCTACGCACTGGCAAGAAAATTTGCGTAATCCGTCACCCCGCGTGCGATGGCTCTTGCTATGTCGTCGCCGTGGGTGGTGAGGATTTATGTTTTTGTGCTCGGCTGCCACCGCTGTTGATATTTTATGCTGTCTTAACTTGTTTTCAACTCGATTTTAACTCGATGTTAACTCGTGCGTTTGTATTGACGTTCCTTTTTAACTCGACTAATTGAGTTAAACGAGTTATAATCTATATTAGATATAGAGAGTTGGAGGTGAGGGTATGAGAACTATACTGATGAAAGAAACTCTGGAAATAGAGTTCAAAAGTGATGTGAAATCCTATCCCGACCATGCTTTAGTTGAAGAAATAGTTGGCATGACCAATACGGTAGGGGGCGTATTGTTTCTTGGCGTGGAAGATGATGGCACGATTACAGGTATTCAAAAAAAACATAAAGATGCTGTTGGCGTAACTGCGTTAATCGCGAATAATACAGTTCCTCCCATATCGGTCAGGGCAGAAGTGATAAAGGAAGAAAAGGAAGTTCTAAAGATAGAAATTCCCCGGAGCCGGGGGGTGGTGTCTACTTCCTCAGGAAAAATCCTGCGTCGTCGTCTCAAGTTGGATGGGTCACCAGAAGTGATTCCGATGTATTCCTATGAAATTCCTTCCAGATTGTCTGAACTAGGCTTGTTGGACTTTTCAGCTCAACCGTTGGCAGGTGCAGTGCTGGATGACCTGGACCCGAATCAAAGAATTCGCTTGCGCAGAATAATCCAAAATAGGCAAGGCGGCGAAAAGGCACTTCTTACGTTAACGGATGATGAGCTGGATATTGCCCTTCGCCTAGTTACAGAGGTAGCAGGAAAATATGTTCCGACCATGACCGGTATGCTGCTGATTGGCAAAGAAGAGCGCATCGCGGAGTTGATGCCCACAGCTAGGTCAACCTTTCAAGTCCTGGAGGGGACGGCAGTTCGTATAAATGAAGATAGTTCCAAACCACTTTTGGAGCTGTTTGAAAACTATGAGACGTACTTAAAAGCATGGAATCCTGAGCGTGAAACGGAATATGGCCTCTTTCGCATTCCTATTCCTGAATTTGACTGGGCTGCCTATCGAGAAGGTTTGGTGAATGCTTTTTGCCATAGAGACTATACTATGCTCGGCAGTGTGCGTGTATTGATTGATGATGAAGGCATGTCCATCAGCAATCCAGGTGGATTCATTGATGGTGTAAATTTGAAAAACTTGTTGACCGTAGAACCGCATGGCAGAAATCCGGCGCTGGCAGATGCCATGAAACGAATTGGTTTGGCGGAAAAAACCGGACGCGGGATTGACCGTATTTATGAAGGTTCGATTATATTTGGTCGACCATGGCCGGATTATACGGAATCGACAAGCCGTACGGTAAAGCTGTTTATTCAGCGGGCAAAAGCCAATCTGCCTTTTGCTAAGCTTATTGCGGATGAGCAGAAACGCCAGCAAAAAACGTTGTCTATCTATACCTTGATGATTTTGTCGCTGCTCAATGGTGAAAGAAGATGCAGTCTGGATAGAATCATAGAAGTTACCAATCTTAGCGAAAATAAAGTAAGAGCTGCTGTGGAAAATATGATAGAGACTGGTTTGTTGGAAGCATCTGGAAATGGCAAAAATCGTTCATTTATTTTGGGGAAGCAGATTTATCGGGAAGCCAAAGAATCGATAAAATATGTTCGGCAGACTGATATTGACAGCATCCGACGACCGGAACTGATTATGAAACTAGCAGAGACGCAACAGGGGATAATTACGAAGCAGGATGTTATGGATTTGTTCAAAATATCACCAGCACAAGCATATTCATTGCTTAAACAGCTGAAAAATGAAAATAAAATTACTTTGTTAAATGGAGGGAAATATGCTAGGTACAGGATTGTTGAATGAAATTTCGACGAGGACGGCGGGCATTTGACCCGTCAAGGGCGCATTTTCTTGACCGGTCAGCTGGCTGCCGTGTCCACAACCTGCGCATAAAAAAGAGGACTATCGCGCCTGCAAAAATGCAGGCGAAATAGACCTAAGCGCCCTTTGACGGCAAAATACTGTATACGCTAAACCCGCTGTAAACCCGCTGAACGCGAAAAACAGACAGCAAAAAAGACCCGCACAAAAACGCGCGAGCCCTTTAATCTCAATGGCAGAGAGGGTGGGATTCGAACCCACGGTGGCTATTAACCACACTTGATTTCGAGTCAAGCACCTTCGACCACTCGGACACCTCTCCATGCTGTTCATGGTTGAACAACAATCATTATAACATAAGGGGGCGGGCGGTGTAAAGGGTTAGACGCCGTTAGAAGCAGGAAATATTTTTGCGAAAATCGTTTTCAATTATACGGACTTGTGGTATAGTAAGGGAAGTTAGTATTACGAATTTGTTATAGAAGAAGGGGTAATAGCTATGAGTATCCGTATCGGTATTTTAGGTTATGGCAATTTGGGCCGGGGCGTGGAATGCGCGGTAAAGGCCAATGATGATTTGGAACTGGTGGCGGTGTTTACCCGCCGTGACCCGGCGCTGCTTTCCATCAAGACTCCTGGCGTGCCGGTGGTCAATGTCAGCGATGTGGAAGAATGGGAAGATAAGATTGATGTCATGATTCTCTGCGGTGGCAGTGCTACGGATTTGCCGGTACAGACGCCGCATTATGCCAAAATGTTCAATGTGGTGGACAGCTTTGATACGCATGCGCGGATTCCTGAGCATTTTGCAAATGTGGATAAGGCCGCCAAGGAAAATGGCCATGTGGGTATTATTTCTGTGGGCTGGGACCCGGGTCTGTTCTCTTTGGCCCGCGTGTACAGCAATGCGATTTTGCCGAACGGCAAGGATTATACGTTCTGGGGCCGCGGCGTTTCGCAGGGGCATTCGGATGCAATCCGCCGCATTGAGGGCGTAGCCGATGCCCGCCAGTACACGGTGCCGGTGGAAAAGGCTTTGGCTGCTGTTCGTGCTGGTGAAAATCCGGAACTTTCCACGCGGGAAAAGCATACGCGTGAATGCTATGTGGTGCTGGAAGATGGTGCGGATGCCGCGAAGGTGGAGCAGGAAATCAAGACCATGCCGAATTATTTTGCCGATTACGATACGACGGTGCATTTCATCAGTCAGGAAGAACTGGACAAAAATCACAAGGGGCTGCCGCATGGTGGCAGTGTGATTCGCAGCGGCGTTACGGGGCATAACGGGGAGAACAAGCATGTGATTGAGTTCAAGCTTGACCTCGATTCCAACCCGGAATTCACGACCAGCGTGCTCGTTTGCTATGCGCGTGCTGCTTATCGTCTGGCCAAAGAGGGCGTGACGGGCTGCAAGACGGTGCTCGATATTGCGCCGAGCTATCTGTCGGCTCAGTCTGATGAGGAATTGCGGGCACATCTGCTGTGATGATACGCACGATTGGAGTTCGTGGCGCAAGGCGGGCAGGCTGACTGTTTTGCCTGTGCTTAGACGGCCAGCTAAACCTGTTTTTACCTTTTAATCAAATAGCGGTGAAAAGCCAAAACTCGCGTTGCTCAAACAGTTGGCTTTTCACCGCTTATTTTTATGTGTGGTAAAAACAGGTTCTTCACGCTGTCCGTCAAACGCTCCGGCAAAACAGTCAGCCTGCCCTTTTGTGCCAGCACGGCACGACTCGGTATGCGATATATAAAGGAGGGGCCCCGCCGCCAAGCACGCACTAACAAAAAATAACGATGTCAACCCGCCTCAAAATAAGCTATAATATAGAAAGAATCTTGCAGAGGGGAGGGGAATCTATGGCTGTGAAAGCGCCGACGGCACCGGTGCCGCCTACGCCGCCGTCTGTGCCGGGGGTGACGTTGAAGGATGGGGGCACGGCGCAGGAGACGAATGTGCCCCGTGACAAGCATCAGACAGGGGAGGAGCAGCTCGAAGACCAGGCGCGGCAGTCGGTGGCGCAGGGCAATGGTGCTCTTTCCAAAACTGCGCAGTCCAAGCCGGAAAAGCCGGCCAAAAGTGCCAAGCCTGTGGATGCCAGCGGGGGCGCTTCGCAGGAGAATCAGGCAAGCTCTGTGCAGGTTATTCCCGCCCAGAACGGTCTGAATCAGGAAAATCCCAGTCAGCAGGCTTTGGCTGATGCCAAGGCGGCGCAGACATCTCAGAGCACGCAGGCGGATGCGCCGGGCAGCGGCTGGAGTCAGTTCGCCTCTCATGGGGCCGTCTTTTGGGGGGCGGTGCTCGTCTTTATGGCGGTGGGGGTCTGGTTCGGCATTCGCGCGCTTCTGGCCCGCAAGGACGGCAAAGCAGGTACTTTGAGTTTTGCGGATATTGACGGCGCGGCGGCGCCTGTACCTTTGCCGGGGCAGGGCGGCAAGACTGCGAAAAATGCCAAAGCTCCCCGCAATCGTGAAGCGGTGGAAACCTTTGCCGACCTGCGGGGGCTTACGCCGGATGAGGTGCTGGCCAAAATCGCCCATGACGAGGACGCGGCCCTGCGGGCGGAGATGCGGCAGGCAAGGGCCGAAGCAAAAGAGCGCTTACAAAAGGCAGGCCGCATCCCGGTAAACACGAGCCCTCCGCCGCAGGCGGCTAAATCCTACCGCCAGCAGGTCACCGCAGACTTGCCCAAGGAAAAAGCCAAGCCCAAACCTCCCTTGAAGCCGCGGCCCAAACGCAAAGAGGAAGAACAGCGCTTTGAGGTGCGGATTTGAGATGGGAGGAAGTTTTCCATGAAAGGCTGTGTGGATAAAGATTTATGTGTGGCCTGCGGCATGTGCGCAGGGGCTTGTCCGGAAGGCTTCCGCATGGGGGCTGACGGATTGGCGGAAGGTTATCAGGAACTGCCGGAAGCGGCATTGGATGATGCTCTGCAGGTGGCCGAGGACTGCCCCGTAGGGGCGATTTCTGTCCACTGATAAAAAAGTTAAAAAAGTTCTTGACAGCGAGTGACTCACCCGCTATAATATTTATTGTTGATAGCGCGAGAGCGTGAAAACACAGGGGTATCGCCAAGTTGGTAAGGCACGGGTCTCTGAATCCCGCATGCGTTGGTTCGAGTCCAGCTACCCCTGCCATATGAAGATACAGGCGCTGTGATGAAATGCGAAAGCATTTTATCCACAGCGCCTTTTTGTTCATAAGCATATGGCTGAAACACATTATATTTGCTCTTTGGATTTTTTAGTGCTCGACAGAAGCTTAACAAGGTCACTGCTGATTTCCACCGAATACGCAGCCGAATTGTTGTTCAAATTGCTTTTTGGTTGGCGTATATCGCGGGCATCTGCCTCACGCAGCTCCTTACCGGTTTCCTGAGACCATCGCTTAAGGCCTTCCAAAGTAGGCCCGTATTTGTCGTGTTCAGCCGCTGTCATTCCCTTTGCAATAATCACGGTAAATCACTCCTTTGATAGAACATACAAATTACGCTAATTACTACTTCTACACAAAAACTCAAATTCCTGCTTGACTTGCAACTTTTTTAGTTAATGGTTGAATTTTTCATGGTAAGAAAATTTTACCACAAAAGGCGGTTCGTTGACTTGTTTTTAGTCTACGAACCGCCTTTATTTTTGACTGTGTTATTTCACAGCCACTTTTTTGTTCCCCGAATCCTGTATTTTCGGTAGTTTAGCAGGAAAATCCCCACGGAAGGTGAAATTTTTCCGTGGGGATAATTTTTTGCAGATTCTTGCGATGTGATTATGGAATATGGGAGGACGGAACGATGTACAGGAAAAAACTGCCGAAAAAAATGCTCTGCGGCCTGCTGACAGGCTGGCTGCTCATGTCTGGGGCACCGGCTTTGGGCGAGGCCGCAGCGGTAACCGGGTCTTTTGACTCCCGGATATATGAATCCCGGCTGGACAAATATTGGACGATGCGGGTTTACAATATGGAAGGGGAAGACTCGGTTCCCTATGTTTCTGCCCAGCAGTATTTATCGCTGTTATACGGTGGCAAAGCAGAGTTTCAAATGGAGGACGGCGGGCAGGTGCTCAAGGTTGTGCGCAATGGTGTCAGCGTGAAGTTTGATGCGGCGCAGGGAACCATCGGCAGTGACAGCTGGGATGCGTTCTTTGGCTCCTATGGGGAGCGGGCCCTGCCTAACGGCATTTTAATGCCGGAGGAATTCAATGCGCAGGCCGTATCCAGGAAAAATCCTTCCAGCGAAACGAAAGATGTTGGCTTTACGGTCAACCTTAAAAATTATGGCCTGGCCATGACTTCCTATAATGGGCAGATGCTGCTGCCCTTTGCGGTATTGCAGAATGTCTTTGCCATGCCCTGCGGTGCGGCCCGTTTTTCCTTTAATGGAAACCATTTTTACGATATCGACGAGCCCATCGGCCATATTTACGGGCATAACATGAATCCCAACATCAAGCTGAATCCTTATTCTACCGCTTATTATTCCGGGAAATTCGCCAAGGAAAAGGAGATTCCGCCTGCTTATGCCCGCTATGCTTATGGGACGACCTGCCTGCTGTTTGACCTTTACTATGGTCATAAACAGGAAAAGGGGATTGAGAGCTTTGACAAATACTTTGCGCAGAACGGACTGAAGGAGGAACTCTTGTCCACGGATGCCGAGCGCAATTCAAAGGCGTTTACCAAGGTGGTCTACAAGCTCTTTGACAGCGGCCATGATGTCGTGATGCTGGGGCACAGCGTTTTCGATACCGGCTCTTACATCAATACCGCCAAGGTCCTCACCGAATACGGCGGCATGGAGCCGGCCATAAAGGCTTTGCAGAAAATCACCTACAAGCTGGCCGATAAGGGCGTGAAATTCCTGAATGGGGAAACGGGCAGCTATAAGCAGTATGAAGCGGCCTGCAAGGAGCTGAAGCTCAATCCCGTCATTTTGACCTATATTTTCCGGGATGACAGCGGCAAGCCTTACAAAAAATGGCTGGAAGAGGCACAGGGTTATATGAAGGTCAGAGGCACGAAAGAGGAGAACTTCAAGCTGGACAGAACTGCGGAAAGGCGGCAGAGCGAGGACACAAATCGTCTGTTTACCACGAAAGAACGGATAGAATCCCTCAAGCCGGCGGATTTTGGTAACTCCCGGGTGGAAATCATCGGGGATACGGCCTTTATTTACTTTGAGCGTTTTGCGGAAAGCTACAAGGAGGCGTCCTATTATTACCGTCTGCCCAATGAGAACGTGTATAATTACAGCACTTTCGGCCTGTTCTATGATGCCTTTGCCAAGATAAAGAAGGCGCCCAAGGTGAAAAAGGTGGTCATCGACCTGTCCAACAATGGCGGCGGTGCAGTAGGGGCGCTGACGGCGGTGCTCGGCTTCCTGTCTCCGGATGGGGAAGTGAACCTGACCTATAAGCACACCTTGAATCAGAATTACTGCTCCGAATGGTATCATGTGGATACGAATCTGGATGGCAAATTCGATGCCCGTGACGGCTTCGGCGGCCAGTATGATTTCTACATCCTGACCAGCGGCTTCTCCTATTCCTGCGGCAACGCCCTGCCGTTCTTTGCGCAGGTGGATGGCCTGGCCAAGATTATCGGCGAGCAGCCGGGCGGCGGCGACTGTGCTGTGGCACCGTTCCTGGATGCGTACGGCCATGTGGCCAGAATGTCCGGCTGGAACAAGCTCGGCCGGATGACGAACGGCAAATTCGTCAGCGATGAACATGCGGTGAAGGTAGACCGTCCGTTCGGGGATATGGCGGACAAATTGTATTTCAACTATAAAGCCATTGCCGAATGGCTGAGCAAGCAATAACATAATGAAGCAAAAAGCCCGGGGCGGCTGGTTCTGTTGTGAAACATCACCAGCTGTTCCGGGCTTTTGCTTTCATTATGGGGTTAATGCCGCTGCAGTTCGTGGGTCAGTTCCCCTAATTGGGTGGTCAGCCTGTCCAGCGACTTTTGGAAGGTCGTCAGCAGGTAGAAGGTCACCACGATGGGGAAGCCTACGGCGGAAACGGCGGTCAGGAGGGTTTCGTTCATGGCTTAGGCCAGCAGTTTTTCCTCTACATCCTGGATGTAGAGTTTCTGAATGGCCGTCACGGGGCTGCCGTCCACGAGGATTGCTTTGTGGGCGATGATTTCCGTGAGGGCTTCCGTGACTTCGGCCGCCGTCAAATCAGTACGGGGGGAGGCCAGGGAAAGCGTCGTGCTTTTGCCGTTTTCGAGGGATAAAATCATTTTGAGTGTGGATTTCATGATAGCTGCTCCTTTCTATGCGGGGAATCAGTGTTCGGCGGCGAGGCTGGCGCTGTCCTGACGGGCGATGGCCTCCACGGGGAAGCTCTGGAGGTTCCCCAGCTTCTTGCCGATGGAAAGAATCGTATCGTCATCGAGCTCCGGGTTTACGGTGAAGCCGCGGGTGGCGATGGTGTCCTTGCCGTTTTCATCACTGCCGGTGATGACTTTCAGATTCAGGCGGGTAACTTCGTTGTTGCGTACTGCCATGGTTATCATCCTTTCTGCTGCTTGTTTTCCCGGGGGCGGCGCCTGCCCCTCACAGCCTTATACATGATGTTTCTGTTTGAAAAATCCCCTGCATGGTGAAAAAATTTTAAGCTATCATATTTGCCCCATCCAAGGGGCTTTTTTTATCCCTTCGAAAGTCAGCCTGTGACCCGCCTATAACAGAGAATAACCAGATAACAACAAGAAAACATGATGGCGTAGATGTTGCTGCATATTTATGCATTAAAAAGTGTCTACTGTGAGTGAACAGAGTTTTTACAGGCTGAAAGCAAGACAAAACAATAACAAAGGCTGCAAATGTGTAACATAAGTTTATGTTTTGCTATTGACTTTTCCGGTTAAACAGGGCTAAGATTGTATTTGTAGGACGGACAACAGTACGAAACACGCCGCCTTCAAAAAAATTTTACGAGGAGATGTTTTACATGAACGAGGAACTTCGTCAAAATTTGTGCTCAGGGCTTGCTATCGAGGCTTTGTACGAGAAGGAAACAGGGCAGGGAGATTTTGCTACCTGTGTGATACGCGGGAATGGCACGGTGGAAATCTATCCGCACTGTAAGGTGGAAACGGCTTTGGATATCCTGGCAGCCTCGCGGGGAATGGAGTTGTCGCGATTGCGCCGTCTGCGTGGGCGTGCGCAGGGGAATCTGCGTTCGCACGTGGATTTTTATGAAATTTCCCTGCGGCTGATTTTTATGCCGGTGCGCTATTGTAAGCCGTTTAACAGCAATCATGGGGCGATGGTCTACGTCAATGTGCCCCGGCTCAGGGGCGTGATGGAGGATGGGCAGGGCCATACGATTCTGCAGTTTTTCTCCGGGCAGGAACTGCGCGTGAAGGAGTCAGCGGCGACACTGCGCGGGAAAATGACTGCAGGGCGGGAACTCTACTATGGCCGTTATATTGCGCAACGGGAGGATTTGCGCTATGTGCGGCTGGCCATCAAACGGCTGCAGCGGCTGGTGGAGGCGTGCTTATGATTGTCACAGATCGCAAAAAAGTGCTGGTGCTGCGGCTGGATTTGGCGCAGCAGATAGGGCGCAATGAGGCGCTTTTGCTTTCGCAGATTGATTACTGGCTGGAGCGCACCCATAACTTTGCCCAGGGACGGTTCTGGGTCTATAACAGTGTGGCGGCCTGGGCAAAGCAGCTGGGGATTTCGGTCGGCCGGGTAAAACTGGCGGCAGCAAATCTGGAGCGGCAGGGGCTGATTCTGCGGCGCAGGCTGAGCAGTCATCCCTATGATAGGACGTTCAGCTATACCATTTGTTACGAGCGGTTGCGGCAGATGGGCTATGAGGCCGGACGGCAGGGAAATTTTGGCCGGGAGTTGGCTGGCGGCAAGGCTGACCCGTGGGATAAACCATGGGAGGCAGAGAATGATTGGAACGCATGCGGGGAGGAAAGCGTATGTCCGAGATAACGATGGAAAGCTGCATTTTTCATGGAAGCCGGTGCCATATCACGCCGGATACGATTCGGGAACTGGTGAAGCGGTACGGCCTCTATATGGTGGACAGGGAGCTGGCGGTGCTTTGGTACGAGATGTTCAATCAGGAAATCCATTATCCGGCCGCGTGGCTCAAGCGGGCGATTGAGTTCTCCTACAGCCCGCAGATTCCCCATGAGGAATACGTGCAGGATAAGCATGGCAAGATTCGGCAGGCACGGGGACTGGCCAAGGAAAAAGCCATGAAGGACGCCTATGCCAAGCTCGATGAAGAACTGGCGGCAGAACGCGAGGCCGAGAGCCCTGCGGCAGAGAGTGAGTTCTGGCAGTTCGTGCCCGCACGGGTCAAAGAGAAGCTAACGCTGCAGCCGTGGCACCATAGCGGCGATTAGGATATCTATGCCGAGCAAAGCGGCCAGCACGAGGAAGGCGCCGTTAAAGCCGAACTGTTCATGAAGAAAGCCGAAGGAGGCGGAGATTACGGTGGCGCCGATGCCTGTGGCTACGGTGATGGCGGCGGTAACGGTGGCGGTGCGGCCACCGGCGAAATCTGCCACATAGGTCAGCACATTGGGATAGACGCCACCGCAGAAGAAGCCGAAGACGAATACGGCGGCAAAGACGAGGATTTCCTGTGTCAGGGAAGTCAGCAGAGCCAGCATCAAGGCTGCCCCCAGCGGGGCGATATAGATAAGGCGGCTGCGGTGCCGGGCAAAGAGTCCGCAGAGAAATCTTGAGGGAATCATGGCCAGCCAGAACAGGGACAAGGCCAGATAACCGCGGGAGGAATTCAGCGTGTCTGCCATAAAGCTGTTCAGGAAGAAGCAGAAGCCGTTTTCCACGCCCACATAGATAAACATGATGGTGCAGAGGAGCGCCACGCCTTTGAGATACATGCCACCTTCGACCTGGGCAAGTTCGCTGGGGGAGGCTTCCTCACGCGGGGCAAAGTCGGTCTTAACCAAGCAGAATGTCAGGACGAGGAAGATGAGGGCGCTCAATACGAAGAAGGAACGCCAGCCCCATGGTGTCGTCAGCGTCAGTCCTACCACCAGCGGTGCAATGACGGCGCCCAGTGCAAACATGGCGGTGATGTAGCCCATGCGTCGGTTGCGGGTCAGGGGATAGGCGTCCTGCATGCCCGCGATGGCCACATACTGCACGATGCTGCAGGCAAAGCCCAGTACGAAAATCCCGGCGGCAAAAATCAGGGAGCTTGTGGCCAGCAGGATGAGGCCTGCCGACAAGGCACGGCAGGCCGTGAAGATGACCAGCATGATTTTCTTGCCGATTTTGTCGGCCAACGCGCCCAAGAGCAGGGGCGCAATCATGGTGGCAAAGAGCTGGACGGCGGCCAGCATGCCCTGCTGGCCAATGGACAGGTCATACTCCTGTCCCACGTATAAAAGGCAGGCCTGATACCCGCCCGTTTCAAAGCCGTTCATGAAGATGGACAGCAGGAATAACAAGGATAAATCATTCTTGGCCCAATAGGATGTTTTTTCCATAAGGTCACCTCAGACGAAAAAATTTTCGGTTCCTGATAATGTTGCATATCTTCGCCAAGGACAGAGGGATATCCTGCCCTTGGCTTTTCTGTTTTTTTTATTGCGTCCAATGATTATCAGAGGTATAATAGAATCATAGTAGTGTATCTGTTTTTAAGATGAACGAATCGCAGTAAGGAAACGGGATTTTTCCTCAAAATCCTAAAAATTTTACAGGAAAGGAGAGATGTTTATGAGTATCGGCAGTGTGATGAACGGGCTGAACAGTTCTTTGAATCAGCTGAATCGTGCCCATTCCGTGCAGTCCCAGAGCATTCAGCGGATTGCCACGGGTTCCAAGCGGCCCAGCGCGGCCAATGGTGCCTCCGATTATGCTATCGCGCAAAAGATGCAGTACAATTTGGGCGGCGTACGCCAGTCCAATGCCAACACCCAGACGGCCAACTCCATGCTTAACGTCGCTGGGGGCGCAGTGAGCAATACGATAAGTTCCCTGTCATCTTTGCGGGAAACGCTGATTAATGCCGCAAATGGTACCAATGGGAAGACCGATGTGGCTGCTCTGCAGGAAAGTGTCAACCAGACCCTGTCCCAGATTAATTCCAATGCACAGGTGACCTACAACGGCATGAATTTGCTGGATGGCAGCCAGACGGTGACGGTAGCCGGTATCGACGGTTATGAAAATGTTTCTCTCGGCGACATGAGTACGAAAGGCCTCGGCCTGACGGACAGCCAGGGGAACAGCACGATTAACCTGCAGGAAGCCAATGGTTCCGTGTCCGGCCTCTCACAGGCTCTCGACACGGTGGATGCGGCGCTCAACAAGGCACTCGACGAAGCTACTACCATCGGTGCGGCTCAGCAGGGGATGGAGTATCAGTCCGCCAACTATACCACGATGGAGGAAAACCTCCAGGCCTCCCTGTCGGTCAGCGATGATGCGGATATTGCCGCAGAATCCGTGACCAATGCCAGCGCCAAGACCCAGAGCCAGGCGGCTCTGTGGGCGGTGAAACAGGGCATGCAAAACCTCAGCCAGCAGATGCTGGGGGCAATCAACAATCACAGCCGTGGTGCAGCATTCAATATGCTGTCCTAAGCCAAAGGCGATTTTTACCGTTGCATGAATATGCAGCGGTTTTTTTCTGCCCTCTTTGCATTGCAGTGTACCTGTGTTAAAATGAGAAGGACATAATTTACAGTGATGGCGGCTTTGGGGAGGAAGTTCTATGGATAAACTGACTGCAGGACTGATTATTTACCGCCAGCCCCAGGAGAGTATTCTGGTACGGCTGGCAGAACTCGGACGGCGCGTGAAAGACGGAAATGAAGGGGATAAGACGGCGCTGGTAAATGGCGTGCTCGGGGAGGTCAACCGCCTGCTGGACATCGCCACCCGCTATGGCTTTGACGGCAACCTTTGGCATTCCTATCTGGCCTTTCTGCTCGCGACTGTGGAGGCGCCCTTTACCTTGGTCTGCGAAAAGCGCGGCAGCAGTGCAGGCAGTGTGCAGGTCTTTGCGGAAAATGATATGGCCATTTTCAAGGCTCTCTGGGATTATGACTTCGCTCCCTGGGAAAAGGCGCTGGGCGTGCGGTGCTTCTCCATCCTGAGCAATTACCGGGCCGTGGCCAAGCCCGCGCAGATTTACAACAAGAGCGTCAGCGATAAGGTGCGCGAGCTCACCGCCGCGATTGACGGGGCCAAAGATGCCGCCGCCATGTACAAGAACGTAACGGATTTTTACGCCAAGTACGGTGTGGGCATGCTCGGCCTCAACAAGGCCTTCCGCGTGTCGCCGGAAATCGAAGAGACGGGAAATTTGCTGGAACCCATTACGACCACGGGGGACATCCGCCTGACCGATATCGTGGGCTATGAGAGCCAGAAGGCGCGGCTGGCCGCCAATACCGAGGCTTTTGTGCAAGGGCGCAAGGCCAATAATGTCCTGCTCTACGGGGATGCGGGCACGGGGAAAAGCACGAGCATCAAGGCGATTCTCAACGAATACTACGACCAGGGCCTGCGCATGATTGAGGTCTACAAGCATGAGTTCAAGTACCTGCAGCGCATTATCGCCCGCATCAAGAACCGCAATTACAAATTCATTATCTACATGGATGATTTGTCCTTCGAGGAATTTGAAATCGAGTACAAATACCTCAAGGCCGTTATCGAGGGCGGGCTTGAGGTTAAGCCCGACAACATCCTGATTTACGCCACGAGCAATCGCCGCCATCTGATTAAGGAGCGGGTGGATGACCGCCCCGACTTCATCGACCCGGATTTGCATCAGAACGATACCGTGCAGGAAAAACTCTCGCTGGCTGACCGCTTTGGCCTGTCCATCGGTTACTTCAAGCCCAATCAGAAGGAATACTTCACGATTGTGGAAAAACTGGCGGCCCGCCACCCCGAGATAACACTTTCCGCCGAAGAACTGCGGGCAGGTGCCGTCAAGTGGGAAATGAGCCATTCCGGCCTGTCCGGGCGGGCGGCCCAGCAGTATATTAATTCGCTTTTGAGCGCGGGGAAAACTTGCTAAAAAAAAAGTAATGATGTATAATTGGAAATAACAAAAAGGACAGTTGATGTGTGGTAACGTCGACTCTCCCTGGTATTTATTAAGTGAATTTGGAGAAAGGTCGCCGTGTGCCGCATGGGCGGCTTTTTTCATGCTAAATTACTTTAACAATCCAAGGGTTGAGACAATCAGCGTCAGAAATGCAATGAACAATGAAA
Source organism: Pseudoselenomonas ruminantium (assembly GCA_015058625.1). Taxonomy (GTDB): domain Bacteria; phylum Bacillota; class Negativicutes; order Selenomonadales; family Selenomonadaceae; genus Selenomonas_A; species Selenomonas_A ruminantium_N. Next base: position 180,092 of record SVCA01000005.1, read on the forward strand.
GCTTTTCGTATAGCGTCATGGCTCTCACCTCCCCGAACGGGGAAAGCCGGCTCATCAACTGTCTTGGAATTATTATATCATGAAGGATAAATTAAGAAAATGGTCTACTTGTTAAAATTCGGTGCCGCGTGGGTGCTGCCACCGGGGATTTTCTTTCTTGCGTTGTGGTTTGTCGCCTGGCGGTTGTACAAGAAACAGGAAAAGAGGCTGGCGGGTATGCTTGCGGCTTTGGCGTTTGTGTTTTACCTTCTGTGTACCAATCTGGTGTCCGAGCGGGTCATGGGGGCGTTGGAGTCGGCCTATCCACCGCCGGAAAATCCGCAGGGGGACTGCGTGATTATGCTCGGGGGCGGGGCTTTCCCCGATACGCCGGATGTGAGCGGGGCGGGAACATTGTGCTCTGCTCCGGCCAACCGTCTGCTGACGGCGGTGCGCCTGCAGCGGAAACTTGACGTGCCCATCATTCTCTCGGGCGGGCAGGTCTATAGCGACAGCGGCCCGGAGGCTGTCATTGCTAAGCGTATTCTCATGGATTTGGGCGTGCCTGAAGACAAAATCATTGTGGAGGGCAAGAGCGTCAACACCACACAGAACGCGAAATTTTCCACAGAACTCATGAAGGAGCGGGGGCTTACGAGGCCGATTCTCGTGACGTCGGCCTTCCATATGCGCCGTTCCGTGCTGAACTTTGCGAAAAACGGCGTGGAGGTGGTGGCTTATCCGGCCGATTACCGCGTAAATCCGCGCCATGATTTCCATTATAATAAATTGAAGCCCAGCATCGGTGCACTTGATGACAATGTGACGGTGATGCAGGAGGTTCTGCGGGCTTTGGTTACGAGGTATCTTGAATGACAAAAAACTTAACAGAAGGAAGTCCGGCAAGGCTGATTCTGATGTTTACCCTGCCGCTGATTGCGGGGAACATCTTTCAGCAGCTCTATGCCTTTGTGGACACCTTGATTGTGGGTCGCTTTTTGGGCGTTGAGGCGCTGGCGGCTGTGGGCTGTACGGGCAGTTTGATGTTCCTCATGCTCGGCTTTGTGATTGGTTTTTCTACGGGGATTACCATTTACACGGGCCAGCGGTACGGCGCCAAAGATTACGCCGGAGTGCGGCAGAGTGCGGCAACCTGTGCCGTGCTCTCCTTTTTGGAGGCCGTGGTGCTGACGGTTGTGGGCGTGTCGCTGTGCCGCCAGCTCTTAATCTGGATGCAGACGCCGCCGGAGATTTTGGAGGGGGCGTACTCCTTCATCAGCATCGTGTTCGGCGGGATTGTGATGTTCGTCTGCCTGCAGACCCAGACAAACCTGTTGCGGGCGCTCGGTGACAGCCGTATGCCGACGGTGATTCTGGCAACGGCACTCATCATCAACATCATTTTGGAGCCAGTGGCCATTCTCGTCTTGGGCTGGGGCATTCCCGGTGCGGCGCTTGCGACCATCGTAGCGCAGTTTTTGGGCAATGTGATTTGCTACATTTATATTTGCAAAAAAGTGCCGGTGCTCCGCACCCATCGCGCGGACTGGCAGATGAGCTGGTCAGTCTTAAAGGCGCATTTGAAACTCGGCCTGCCCATGGGCTTTCAGTCCTCGATTATCGCCATTGGCGCGGTTATCCTGCAGGTGGCGCTTAACAACCTTGGGCCGACGGCTGTGGCGGCCTATGCGGCGGCGCAGAAAGTCGATTCCATCGCTCTGATGCCCATGATGTCCTTCGGCCTTGCCATGGCGGCTTATACCGCGCAGAACTACGGCGCCCAGAAATACGACCGCATTGCCGAGGGCGTGAAAAAATGCAGCTATATGTCCGTGGGCTTCAGCATTCTCGCGGCCGTGGTGCTGATTACCTCCGGGCCGTTCATCATGGAGCTCTTTGTCGGTGAGGGACAGCAGGAAGTCGTGGATATGGGGCATATGTACCTCATTGTCAACGGCGTGAACTACTGGATACTCGCGTTGCTCTTCATCTTCCGCTATACCCTGCAGGGCCTCGGCCAGAGCGTCGTGCCCACCATTGCAGGCGTTATGGAACTCTTGATGCGCGCCGGTGCCGCGATTTTCCTCTGCGAAATATGGGGCTACTTCGGCGCCTGCGTCGCCAACCCCATGGCCTGGGCAGGCTCGTGCATCCCGCTTGCCATTGCGTTCTTCTGGACGCGGCGAACGTTTAAACGAAAATATAGCGTATAAAGCAAACGGGAAGACCATATTTCTCCCTAAGGAGAAGCAGAGTCTTCCCGTTTGGTGTCTATTGACAACAACGCCAATTTTGTTATACTTGTTGCAGGTGCTGTTTAGCGGTTTCGCCTTCTGGAAAGGGGGCGGCGCCTATGGCTGAAACAATCGTAGTTTTGCTATTGATTTGGATGATTGTCGTAGAAGTGAAAAATAACCGCTCCTAGTCTGGCCAACTGAGCGGTTATTTATCGAAGTGATAATTTAACTTGTGAGGGCAACCGCCCTAAAGGACTAGCTACGCGTCGCTAGGCGGCGCCTTCTTTTGTCTATATTTTAGCATTTGCTCAGTTTACAAGCAAGTGCTTTTTGCATTTGAAATTTTTACCATGACAATTGTAATATTTTACAAGGATTTACATTTTTAGCAGGAATTTACTTATATCGCGTTGTATATATACATATATAATTGACTCAAGCTAAAGAAGGGTGGATTTATTATGTATCAAGATGAATACAAACGCTGGTTAGGGGCTGACCTGATTGACTGCGACCTGGGGAAAGAGTTGCGGGACATTGCAGGTGATGATGAGGCCATCAAGGAGCGCTTTGCGGCGGCTCTGCAGTTTGGTACGGCTGGTCTGCGCGGCACGTTAGGTGCCGGCACGAACCGCATGAACATCTGGGTTGTCCGTCAGGCCACGCAGGGTGTTGCCGACTGGGTAAAAGGTGAAGGCGGCACGCAGACGGTTGCCATCAGCTACGATACCCGCCTCAAAGGCTGGACCTTTGCCAAGGAAGCTGCAGGTGTTCTGGCCGCCAATGGCATCAACGTGCGCATTTACGACGAGCCCATGCCGGTACCCGCCCTTTCTTTTGCCACCCGTTTCTATAAGGCCAATGCCGGCATCATGGTGACGGCCAGCCACAACCCGGCCAAGTACAACGGCTACAAAGCCTATGGCCCGGACGGCTGCCAGATGACGGATGATGCCGCTGACGTCGTTTACAACGCCATTCAGAAAACTGATGTGCTCACGGGTGCAAAATATATGTCCTTTGCCGAAGGCGTGGAAAAAGGTCTGATTAAGTTTGTCGGGGAAGACTGCAAGGAAGGCCTGTATAAAAACATTGAGGCCTGCCAGGTTCGCCCCGGCCTCTGCAAGACGGCTGGCCTGAAGCTCGTCTATAGCCCCTTAAACGGCACCGGCCTTGTACCCGTTACCCGCGTACTGCGCGACATCGGCATTGATGATGTCACGATTGTGCCGGAACAGGAATACCCCAATGGCTATTTCACGACCTGCTCCTATCCGAACCCGGAAATTCTTGCCGCGATGGAAAAAGGTGTGGAACTGGCGAAGAAAACGGATGCTGACCTCATGCTCGCCACCGACCCGGATGCTGACCGCGTGGGGATCGCCATGAAGTGCCCGGACGGCTCCTATGAACTGGTTTCCGGCAACGAGATGGGCGTGCTGCTCCTCGACTACATCTGCGCCGGCCGTCAGGAAAAGGGCACTATGCCCAAAGACCCTGTGGCTGTAAAATCCATCGTGTCCACCCCGCTGGCTGATGCCGTGGCTAAGCACTATGGCGTAGAACTGCGCCACACGCTTACGGGCTTCAAGTGGATTGGCGACCAGATTCTCGGTTTGGAGAAAAAAGGCGAAGAAGACCGCTTCATCTTCGGCTTTGAGGAAAGCTACGGCTACCTCGCCGGTCCCTATGTTCGCGATAAGGATGCTGTGGTCGCTTCCATGCTGATTTGCGAAATGGCCGCTTACTATCGCAGTAAGGGTTCGTCCATCAAACAGCGCCTCGAAGAAATTTACAGCCAGTATGGCCGTTACCTCAACAAGGTGGATAGCTTCGAGTTCCCGGGCCTTTCGGGCATGGACAAGATGAAGGGCATGATGGAAAATCTGCGCAAAGACCCGATTCAGGAACTGGCTGGCAAGAAGGTTGTCAAGGTTATCGACTACCTCGACACCGCCGCTACGGGCCTGCCCAAAGCCAACGTGCTGACGTACGAACTTGAAGACGGTTCTTCCGTCATCATCCGTCCGTCCGGCACCGAGCCGAAAATCAAGGCTTACTACACGACGAAGGGCAAAGACCTTAAAGAAGCCCAGGCCGCCAAAGATAAGCTGGCAGAAGCCGTGAAGCCGTATCTGTCCTAAAATAATTCAATATCATTAACCGAAAGTGCGTTGACGTAGAATTTGGTCAACGCACTTTTGGTTAATTGCAGTTTGTCGGAGAGTTCGTGATAAATTTTTTTGTTACAGCTCAGTTGGGGCGGAGGTGGTAATACTTTTCGCCGTTGCACTAAATGACCCACAAGCTGGTGCAGGGGCTTTTTAGTTACCTGCGCCGGGCAAGACCGGCGGCGCGCTTGTTCAACGCAATGTCCAGAAACTATTGTTTGTGGGCCAGTCCTCACTGCGTTCGGACAGTCGTTCCACGGCGAAAAGCATCACCACCTCCGCCCTAAGCGATGTCCGCACTAACCGTCATTTTCGTAGTGACAAGCCACAAGTACATCGATATTCTTGCTATGGGATAACGGGTTCGTGGCAATAGTCTAAAGCGTGGCTTTGTTAGAATGAACAGCTCCCCACCAAAAGTTTCGTATGTGTCATGTGGCTGTGTTGTGATGGTAAACACCAAGTACATCGATATTCTTGTTACGGGAACAACGAGTTCGTGGCAATAGTCTAAAGTGTAACTTTGTTGGAATGAACAGCTCCCCACCAAAAGTTTCGTATGTGTCATGTGGCTATGCTGTATTGGCAAGCACCAAGTACATCGATGTTCTTGTAACGGGAGCAACGAGTTCATGGCAATTGCCTAATCCGTAACTTGGGGCGAACGGGGAGTGATTTTTCTGTAGGGAGCGACTGCCTGAACGCAGTGAAGGCCGGCCCCGGTAAGAAAATGCTAAGAAAAACACGCTGAAAGCAGCGCCGTTGGCTTGCCCGGCGCAGGTAACTGGACAGCTATTTTTTTCGAGGGGGTCGTTTAGCGGAAAACAGAAAAATTACTCCCCGTTCACCCCATGACCACTTATGAACGGGATACCTTTACCACGAACTAACAAAACTCCTACAAACTGCAATTTCATATTCCGAATTTTCCATTGTCACATAATTGCCTATGGCAAAATTTGAACAACTGCGTTATAATCAATATGTATGTAACAATAGCAATTTGGAATGAACTAGAGGAGTGTAGACTATGAGTTTGAAGCTTGCATCCGGTTTTGAGTTTGATTACGAAAACCTGTACGGCGAAGGTAAGGTTACGGAAGCTGACCTGAAAAGCTATGAAGAAGATTTGAAAAAGGCTCACGAAGCCATGAAGGTTATGCGTGAGAAAGGTTTTATCCGTGCGCATCTGTCCAAGGACGGCGAGCCGGAAAAGGTGCTGTTCTCCCAGCTGCCCTACATTGAAGAAGGCCATCTCAATAGCCCGTCTTCCCTGAAGCACCTGCAGGAACTGACCGACCATGTAAAGGACAACGTGGATTTCGTTGTATCTTTGGGTATCGGCGGCTCCTTCCTGGGCGACAAGGTTATCTTTGATGTGCATTGCGGTGAATTCTGGAATGAACTGCCGAAGGCAGAACGCAACGGTTTCCCGAAAATCATCTTCAGCGGACAGAACATCGACCCGCGCCGCACGGGTGACATCATCCATTATCTCGAAAACAGCGCCAAAGTCACCAAATCCCATGAAAAGCGCAACCTCAAAGTGCTGCTCTTGGTTATCTCCAAATCCGGCGGCACGCTCGACACGATGAGCAACTTCATGGTCATCTATGATGCACTGCAGAAGCTCGGCGATATCGATGTGGAAGTGGTTGCTGTTACCGACCCGAACATGGAAAAGCAGACCCTTCTCAAGAAGCTGGCTATCGAAAAAGGCTGGCCGCAGTACGCTGTACCCGATGGGGTAGGCGGCCGTTTCTCCATCTTCTGCGAAGTCGGTTTGACGCTGGCTGCCTGCGTAGGCTTTGACATTGAGTCCTTCCTCAAAGGCGCCCGCGATATGGACAAGGCCTGCCAGAATGATGACCTCTGGCAGAACCCGGCAATGCTCAATGCTGCGCTGAAGTTTGCTGCATCCGAAAAGCATGGCCGCGACATCGAAGTCATGATGCCTTATGGCGATTACATGAAGTCCGTTTCCGAATGGTACATCCAGCTGCTGGCTGAATCCCTCGGCAAGCAGTACAACAAGGACGGCAAGGAAGTTTGCTACGGCCGTACGCCGCTCGTTGCTGTTGGTACCACGGACATGCATTCCCAGACGCAGCAGCATCAGGAAGGCAAGCTCAACAAGGTCGTCCAGTTCATTCGTCTGAAAGACTGGGAAAATGACCTGACGATTCCTGATGTGTTTCCCGAAGCCAAGAAGCTGTCCGACATCTCCGGCGTAACCATGGGCCAGGCACTCGAAGTTGCCCGTCAGTCCAACGCGGACGCTCTGGCATCCAACAAGCGCTACAACGCTTGCTTCACCCTGCCGAAGCTCAATGCTTACCACCTAGGCGAGCTCCTCTACATGCTGGCTATGTCTGTAGCTTACGAAGGCGAGCTCTCCAACGTAGACGCTTTCAACCAGCCCGGCGTAGAATCCTATAAGCGCATTATGGGGCCGAAACTGGCTGAAGTTAAGGCTGCTAACCAGAAATAAAAATTAATGCGGAGCTGCCTGTAAGTTTATGCCTGCAAGCGCGGCGGCTAAGGGCTGCTTCTGCTCCGCTATGACATTTGGCTAAAAATCATTTTTGCCTTTTATAAAACGCCAAGCACTTAAACTCACTGCGTTCAAACAAAAGTGCTTGGCGTTTTTTTCGTCTGTGGGCAAAAATGATTTTCTTCACGCCAACTGCCATACGCTATGCAGAATCACCCCTCAGCCGCCACGCCAAGCCCATTTCTCGTTTCGCTTGTCAATATTAAAGGACATAATGCTTAGCGATGCGACAGCGAGCGGCAGGCGGGGATAGGTGTACTGGAGCGTTAGGCGCGGAACGTTAAGAAAATATTTTTTATCCCACCAAAATGGGGCTGGAAAAGTCAGCTGTTTGAGCACAGCGAGTTTTGACTTTTCCAGCCCCTTAATTAATGGATAAAAAATATTTTTAGTTCTGCGTCTAAGCGGAGGGAAACCTATCCCCGCCTGCCGCGCCATGCACCACGAACCCGAACCCCGCAATCAAAAGTAGTTTTTACTCAATTCCACGAGCCCGTCCTCCAGCAAATGCATGAACTCCGGTTTGCCGATATTTTCCGCGCTGACGGCAAAGAGCATGTTGTTGTACGTCCAATGGGCGGCGTATCCCTCGGGGTAGGTTTTGCGTTCGGCGGGCACCTGCGCTACGGACACGGGCAGGCCGCCGATGGTCTGCTTTTCCCATTTGGCGCCGTAAATGCCGCTGATATTGTCGTTGGATAGTTCCGTGCAGCGGGCGGTGCGCAGGCGGAATTTCGTGGCGATTTTCCCATCAGCAGTGTACTCGATATCGATGGTATCGCCAGCAATCACCCAGACATGGCTCACATGATAGCCCGTCATGGACGGCAGGTAGAGAGGCTGGAAACCGGCCGCGGCTTTGGCTTCCGCCACGCTGTCATAGGCCTTCATGGGATTGGGAATGCCCACGCTGCCCAGCGGCGCAGCACTGGCCGTACCGCCTGTAATGACTGTACTCAGACAGCAGCTTCCCGCGGTCAGCGCCGCCAGCAGGGCAAAGGATTTTTTATTCATAAAGCAAACCTCCTCGTAGAGTCCCTCATTAAGGTCAGTATATACCGAGTGGTTGCTTGCGTCAAATTAAAATGCCATTAGAAATTTTAGCAGGAACTGGCCAAAATCAGTCGAATATCTTAAAAAGGTGTACGAGCAAAAGGAAGTTATCCACAGATTTATCCCCAAAATTGTGGATTAGTGGATAAATATGTGGATAACCTTGGTGTAAATGTGAATGGTTCTGAGGTTTATATGGATAACCAGAAAAAGGTCTTAAAGTTATTGGATTATATCCGCAAGGTGGCTTCCCTGCGGCAAAAATTGGTGCGCAGCATCAAAGAGGAGGAGTGGTCGCTTTTCCTGGACGAGCTGCCCGTGGACCCCAAGCGGATTCGCGTGCTGCCGCAGGAGGACGGTGTCAGTGAGGATGTTCTGCTGGAAGTGGAAAAGCCGGAGTTTATTCCCTGCCCGGAACTGCCCTTTGACCTCTTAGGCTGGATTCGCACGCCCAACTGGCGGGATTTTGCCGTGACGGATATCGAGGTACGGGAGGAACGCCTGCGCCATGACGAACGGCTCGGTGATGTGACGGAGCGGTTTGTGGATTCCGGGGTGCGCCTGGCGGCACTGGAAAAATGGAAGCGGCAGCGCACGCTCTGGCGGGCCGGGGAAATGGTCAAGAGCCGCACGCAGGAACTCTTTATGCAGCTCTACGAGCTTTACGACAAATTGCGCAAAGACCCCGATAGGCTGGAACTTGTGGCGGGCAATGGCTTTTTTTTGAGCGGTCTGGATTCGGCCATCAATCATCCGATTATTTTGAAGCGGGTGCGCCTGCATTACGATAACAAGGGCAAGATGCAGCTTTTGTCTGCGGAATATCCCACGGAACTTTATGTGGATATGTTTCAGGAAATGCCAGGGGTGGAGGCTGAGGGGATTCGGGCCTTTGCCGAGGCATTGGATGAGGCGGATTTGCATCCCTGGGCGGAGAATATGGAAGCCTTTCTGGCGGAAAATGCGGGGGCGCTCACGCCCAACTGCCGCTTTGCGGCCAACCGTTTTGATGTGCTGCCCACGGACTGGTATCTGACTTATGACAGGCAGGTGCTGTTTTTGCGGAAGGTGCAGCCGGGGACGGAGCGTTCCATTGCGGCGATTATGGCGCGCATTGAGCAGGAGGGGGATGTGCCCGAGGCTCTGCTGCGGATTGTGGACCCCGACGCGCCACAGGAAAAGGCGGAACCGGAAACGCTGAATCTGGAGGATATCCGGGGCGAGGCGGAGGACATTCTTCTGACCAAAACTGCCAACGCGGAGCAGCTGGGCATTGCCCGTAAGATTGAAAACTCGCCGGCGGTGGTGGTGCAGGGACCTCCCGGCACGGGCAAGACGCATACCATTGCCAATCTGCTGGGCCATTTTCTCGCGCAGGGGCAGCATGTGCTGGTGACCAGTGCCACGAATAAGGCGCTGTCTGTGCTCAAGGAGAAATTACCGGCAGGAATTCAGGATTTGTGCGTGTCCTTAATTGACAACGCCAAGGGGGATATGGAGCGTTCGGTATCCGGTATCTGCGACAGGCTGGCCCATAGCGACGCAGCGGAGCTTTCCCAGCGGAGTGGCCGTTTGGCAGGAGAGCGCCAATCGCTGCTCCATGCCCTGCGGGAAAAGCGCACGGTGCTGGCGGATATGCAGCGCTTTGAAGCCAAGCGGGATTATTTTGTGCTGGGCGGCAAGGCCTGGTCTCCCTCCCGCATGGCGGCTTTTATCCATGACCATCCGGAACTGGAGGATGTGGTAAAGGGGCCAGTGGCCGAAGGTGTACTGCCCCTGACCCAGGAGGAACTGGCAGAACTTTATCGGAGCAACGGCGTATTTACGGCGGAAAGCCTGCGGGAAATCGCCGAAGTTTTGCCGGATAGACGGCGCATGCTGTCCCCAGAGGACGCGGGGCGGCTGATTGAACTGGCCGCTTCCGAGCAGGACAGACGGCAGGAACTCTTGGCGGGCCTAAAGGATGTCACGCTGGACGAAGTGGGCTGCCTGTGCCGCAAGGGTCAGCCCGTGGCCGGGGAACTTTCCTTGGACAGGCTGCGGGAGGCTGGCGCCCTCTATGAGCAGATTGACTTTGCCCGTTTGGAGGAAAAATGGGCGCAGGAGGCCATGCTGGCCGGAAAACTCAAGGGTGCCCATCTGGAGATGTGGCAGATGCTGGGGCGCTCCATTGCGCGGGTGCAGCAGCTCAAACAGCAGAATCTGACGCAGTTCTTTGGCGTGGAGTTTGCCTATCGGGGCAAGCGCGCGCTCAATCAGGAGCTGATTCAGACGTTGGCGGAGATGGCCGAAGCCTTTGATAACGGCGGCTTGTCCTGGTGGCGCAAACTTTGCCACAGCGGCTGGAAGGCCGTGCAGCGGGAATTTGTCATTGACGGGCATGGCCTGGAAAGCCGGCGGGACTGCCAGCTGGCCATGCAGTATGTGGCCTTGCAGCAGGCCCGCAGCGAAGTGCGGGTCAAGTGGCGTCAACTATTGGAACCCTGCGGCATGATTTCCTATGACGAACTGGCCGCAGCCAAGGACGACTGCGACGATTTGTTAAGTGCGCGCTGGCGGGAAATTCAAGGCTATCTTTCCTGGCAGGAAACGGTCTGGCAGGATTTGCTGCTGCTCTGGCGGCAGGCCGGCGTGAATATGAATCTTGTCTACCGCCCCGCCAATTTTGCCACCCCTCATGGGGAACTAGCGGACCAGCTGCGCTGGCTGCGGGAGGATTTCCCCCGCTGGCAGCAGCTTTTGCTGATGCAGGCCGGACGGCAGCACTCGGCAGACAGCCTGCGGGAGACGCGGGCGGCTATTGCCGAAGCTGACGGCATTTTGGCGCGGCAGTTTGGTGCGGCGCTGGCTGACGGCGACAGCGCCGCCTATGCCGCCGCTTATGAAAAACTGGCAGCCTATGAAAAACTCCTGCCCCTGTTCGAAAAACGGCAGGCATATCTGGAACGGCTGGCAGAACTTGCGCCGCAGTGGGCGGCGCGGCTTGCAGGCCAGGAAGGCCGGGACGGAGAGGCACAGGTGCCGGAAAATATCGGCGATGCCTGGCTTTACGCCCAATTCAAGCGGGAGCTCGGCGAGCTGCCCAAGGCTGATGCGCAGGCACTGGCCGGGGAGATTGAAGAACTTACGAGCCGTCTGCGTCAGGTGACGGCGGAACTGGCGGAAACCCGCGCCTGGCAGCACTTACTGGAAAATGTGTCCGGCACCGGCCTGCAGGCCAGTCTGGTGGGCTGGAGCAAAGCGGTGCAGAAGCTCGGCAAGGGCAAGGGGCGCTATGCGGCCCGCCATATCCGGGAGGCAAGGGACTGCATGCTGGAAGCGCAGCGTGCGGTGCCCGCCTGGATTATGCCCCTGTCCCGTGTCTGGCAGAACCTTAATCCCGCAAGCCCAAAATTTGACATCATCCTGATTGACGAAGCCAGTCAGGCGGATATTACGGCCCTGCCCCTCCTGTACTTCGGCAGGAAAATCATCATCGTGGGGGATGACAAGCAGGTGAGCCCCGCCGCCGTCGGCGTGACAGCGGCCGAAATCACCCATCTGCAGGGCACGACCATCGACGGGGTAATCAAACACGCTTCTCTCTATACAATGGATTCTTCCCTCTATGATATTGCCCAGATGAATTTTGCAGCCCGGATGCTGACGGAACACTTCCGCTGCGTGCCGGAAATCATCGGCTACTCCAATCAGTTGGCCTATGACGGCCGCATCCGCCCCTTGCGGGAGTCTGGAGGAAGCAGTCTGCAGCCCTTGGTGCCTGTGCAGGTCGAGGGCCAGCGGGACGGCAAGAAAAATCTGGCCGAAGCCGAGTATATTGTGGCGGTGCTGGCGGCCTGCCTGGAAGAACCTGCCTATCAGGGCAAGAGTTTTGGCGCCATCTCCCTGTTGGGGGATGAGCAGGGAAAACTCATCCGGGAACTGGCGGCAGAACGCATTGGCATTGGCGCCTTGGAAAATTGCGATTTCCTCTGCGGCAGTCCCGCAGATTTTCAGGGGGACGAGCGGGATGTTATCTTCCTGTCGCTCGTGGACAGCCCTGCCGAAGATGCCCCCCTGCGCCTTGTGGGGGACGGCCATGCCGGCAGTACCCTCAAGCGCTACAATGTCGCCGCCAGCCGTGCGCGCGACCAGCTTTGGGTCATTCATTCCATGGCTGCGGCGGCCCTCAAAGAGGGCGATTTGCGCCGAGGGCTTATCGAATATGCAGAAAATCCGGACGCGGGCTTAGGGGACAGAGAACCTCAGCAGCCTACATCTTTGGAACTTACCGTCACTCGCAGCCTGCAGGCCGAAGGCTATCAAATTCTGCAGGATATGGCAGTGGGCAGTTTGCGCGTGCCTGTGGCCGCAGTCAGCGGCAGCAGCCGGGTTATCGTTGCCTGCGACGGTGAGCACTGGGTGGACAGCATCAAAGAAGCCGCCAGTCAGCGCTACAGTCAGGCGGTCTTGGAACGCCTGGGCTGGCATTTCCTCCGCGTGCGGGGCAGCAGCTGGTACCTGAATCCCGAGGCCGCACTGGAAAAACTAAAAGCCCAGCTGGCAGAACTCGGGATTGTGCCGGGAGAAACTGCGCCCGCAGAAAATTCCGCCGCAGAGCGCCAGCAGCAGGCCCTCTGGGTGCGGCAGCGGGCGGAACAGCTGCTTGGGGAGTGGCATAAAGAAGAAACAGACGCATAGGAGCGCTGTTCGTTTTGCTCATAATGCGTACTGGCGCAGGTGCTTGCTTTTTGGCCTTCGCCCTAAATGGCTCCTTCGTGTATGCCGTTGACTTAGTTACCTGCTCCGGTTACCACGTCGCGGCTTTCAGCTTTGCCTTAGATGCTTTCGCTTAGGAGCCAGCCTGCGGCAGCGGGCTGTGCCCAAAAAGCAAGCACCTGCGCCAAGATAGGATTGCGCTGCATTATAATGTGGAATTTTGTTGCTATGGCTAGTGAATCGTGGTAGAATAAAGCTACAAAAAGGTAACAAGCACAGCGACAGACACGCTGTAGCACAAACGAAGAAGCCCCTTGCAAATGTAGGAACCTTGCAAGGGGCTTCTTTGTGGTTGGCAACCTAGTAGGAGTTGGCTGCGTACCAAGGATTACTGTTTGTCGCGACGGAATAACCGTTCATAGACGAAGTTGGCAACGAGGCCAGAAGCAACGCCAATGACAAAAGAGGTAACAAAGCTAACAAACACGGGTAACACCTCCCTCACTGTCTGATTGCCAGTTCAGGGCGCGACAATTAAAATTATAGCACTGAATTTATAGTACAATCAAGGAGAGGAAGTACCTCATTTAGTTTATTGCAGCAGTCTCGGAATATATTGAACCTCATTACCCAGCAATGCGACAGCGAGCGGAGGACGGGGGACTATTGGACAGGAGCGTAGGCACGGAACGTTAAGAAAATATTTTTTATCATTCAGCTGCATGGACTGGAAAAGTCTACTGTTTGAGCGTAGCGAGTTTTGGCTTTTCCAGTCAGTGCGTTAAGGATAAAAAATATTTTTAGTTCCGTGGCTTTGCGGATGGCCGATAGTCCCCCGTCCTCCGCGCCCTTTCCGCCTCGAATGCGGCTTAAAATCTGTCGTGAAACCTCTCTGCGAAAAAAACTTTGAAAAAAATTGAAAAAAGGTGTTGACATATGGTGCAGGTATGGATATAATAGTTTTTGTCAGTCAGCGAGACACAGAAAAACTTCTGAAGTCGAGCGTCAGACAAAATGCGGAAATAGCTCAGTTGGTAGAGCATCACCTTGCCAAGGTGGGGGTCGCGAGTTCGAGTCTCGTTTTCCGC
>SVCA01000016.1 GCA_015058625.1 Pseudoselenomonas ruminantium
CATGCCGCAGCATAAAAAAACGGTAGCAGCAAATAATTGCTACTACCGGTAAGGTCTAACTTTATGGGGTCACTACACTAGGCTACCTAAAAAAATCTCCTAATTACTGTTTATTTCGTTAAGTCTTTCTTCCGCCTCTTCACTGCCAGCATCCCTAGCTTTACGATACCAATAAATTGCACTTGCATTATCTTGACGAACAATATCGCCCTGTCTAAACAGGTCTCCTAAAGCCAGCATTGCCACAGTTTCACCATTATCAGCAGATTGATGATACAGTTCTAATGCCTTAGCAAAACTTTTTTCTTTCCCCTCGCCGTAATGATACGCTTGTGCCAAATCATAAATAGCGTAATATTTGCAATTACCGCCCTTTTCTATCGCTATTTCATAACACTTAACAGCACTTTCATAATCACCAATTTCTTTATAAGCATTACCTTTTAGCCAATATCCATCCATATCACCGGCATCAATTACCTTTTGAAACCACTCTAAAGCCGTATCAAATGATTCCTTTACTCCTGTACCATATTGATACAACAACCCAATTGATGCTAATCCATCGGTGTCCCCAGCATCTGCTGCCGCTTGATAATATTTGATTGCATCTTGTATTTCACCATTATCTTCAGCTTGTGCCCCCAACTCCATAAATTCATCCGCCTTACTCATATTAATAATCACTCCCACCTCAATTTACAAAATCAATTTCTACCTGCTCCAGTTATTGTACCCACAATAACACCAAGGATAACGGCTATTGCAGCTGGTGCCCAGAGTTTGATACCAACAAAAATTAGGATTACACCTACTATAATCTTTCCTAATAGACCTAAGGCACTTGATACAATATTAGTAACTACAACTGTCAGTATAAATACCAATATCGCCCAAATCATATGCTAACCCCTGCATTCTTCCAATTCGTCCAACAATAAAGACACCTCGTCCTGCAATTCCTTAACTGTTGGTTGTATTGCTTCCATTTTTTCCCGAGTTTTTGCGATATATTTCATCTCTTCTTCTAAATTATCCTGTGGCGTTCCCATTAACAATGCAACTTGCTCCCTAGCTTGTCCCCCAATTTCTCCATACGCCTTATTTGCCCACTCTTGAAACTGTGTTTTTATTTCATTGCGGGCTTCATCCATTTCTCTTTGATGCTTTTCTTCTTCTTCTTTAGAACGAGAAAATTGATAGATTTGATACAAAACACCAACTACACCTAATACTTTGCCAAACATCGCTACTTTCTGAGTCATATTTACAGCTTGCCATGGCTTAAATTTAAACCCCAATGTTTTTCCTACAGTCAATATCCCTTGATGAACTCCTGTTCCTGAAAAGCTTTTCATCCCTGCACTAAACACGCCTGTCGCGCCTTCTTTCAACGAATGCTCTACTAGGAAATTTCCCGCTTTTGATAGTTTTTCAGTAATATCATTATAATTTGATCTCTCATTTTCATTATTCATCCATATTTGCGGAATATTATTCTCCATAACATCTCTAGCTAAGCTGCTATGTTCTATCTCAGATAAATTAAGTTCAGCATTTTTTATCATTGTTGTTAATATGTTTTCCACCTTAGATGCACAAGCATTGACTGTCATCGCCGCATTACTAGAAGCTTTATCCATTTCTTGCTTAGCCTCCTGCTCAGACATCCCTGTCCCCACAATGCTATTCGCTAATTGCGTGCCAATATTTAGTACATCTGATTGCATACCCATAGTTTCACTTTGAATAGCTTCCAAAGCATCTTCCTTTTCCGCATTATATACTCGTTTAGTCCGTTTCAACAATTCTTCCTGTTTCTCCAAGCTTTCATATATATTTTCATCAACCGTTGTATGTTTTAAGCAATCGTTCAAAGCGTATAATGGCTGTGCAAGTTTTGCCGTAACACCTTTTTCTTTAACGAACTCATTAATATTTCTTATCAGTTCGTTATATCCACTCTCATAAAGTAAATCAGCCTTTAATTCTTCGTCGGTTTCATTCATAGCCTCATCATATAACTCAGTAGACACAAAGCTAGTGTATAATTGTTCATGCGTATAGGGCTTAATTACTTTTTCCATATCTTCTCGCAATAAATCTTGTTGCTCTTTACTGTTACCTTTTGGTGCTCTGTCCATTTTATTGACCACCAGAATCATATGATCTCCTCGATGCTGTTCGATAGCCAATTTGCGAAAATGTTCTCCCATGTGATTATCAAAGCCTTCATTAGTGATTACAAACACCAATAGTGCAGCCTTGTCTATTTCCCCATAAGTAATGTCATCGTGATCTTTGCGTAATCCCGTTTCTATCCCCGGGGTATCGATAATTTCCAAATCCCCCCAGGGATAAACACTTGCATCTTGCGTAGTTATCGCTGCTCCTATTTCTGTCTTAATACCTGAAATCATTTGTATAAGGCTAGATTTTCCCGCACTATATTGGCCGACGAACACCAATTTTATTGGGCCATCATCTGGTTGCATATTATCAGGAATAATGTCCGTCACTAAATCGAGTTCACAGAATTTATTCACAACTTTTTCTCGCAACAATTCAGCGCGGTCTGACAAATCCTTTAATTCCAAAACGTCCATCATATATTCACTCCATTTACATTACCGGTAATGGTTCTATTTGCTGTATAACACTATATTCCCATTTATTTCTCAAGTCATCTATTTTAAAATCAGGCACATTATAAACATATATTTTACCATCTTCCCCATAATCAATGCTATCAACCTCGATATTATTCATAAAAAGTTCTCTAGCAGTCTCTACAAAATATGGTTTATCTTTTTCTTCTTCCTTTATTTGCTTATAATTCAAATCCCCCATACCCAACAATAATTTAGACAATGCATTCAAATCATCTTTGCTATACTTCTTCTGTCCAAAAGCATATATACACTTACCTGGCACTTTTGCAATATTGTATATTTTATTTGAAGATAGTCCTAAATATTCCTCTGCTTCCTGCCACAGATATGCATTTTGTGCAGTCAATTCTCCAGCCATCTCATAAGCCATTGATGATTCTTCATCAGCTAATTCCATCATCATATCATCACGCTCATCCAACGTTTTCAATAGACCATTCACCCCTTTATTCAAGATTTTATCATTTAAGACTTCTAATACTTTATCTCCAATTTTAGGAACAACTTCCCCCATTGCTTCTTCAAGTTTATCTCTTAAAGCCTTTTTTTGCTTCTGTATTTTTTCTTCCTTACTCTCAAAAAGGAATGTTAATAAAAGGCCTATTCCACCAGCCACCCAACCTACTGGGCCCAAAATAGTCGCAATTGCCAAACCTATCTGTGCCAGAGATTGAGTATCTATTACCCCTTCCCCTGCAATATCTCCCGTAGGGATAGATACTCCAGCATAATGCAAATCACTTTGCATATCATCCATCAATTCACGCTGCTTACGTTTAAAATCTTTATTTATCTCTTGAATAAATCTTTTACATTCCCCTTCAATATCAATATCTCTCTTCAAATATTCTTTCCATGCTTCACCTGCATTCTCATTAGCATAATTTCTCTCTGCAAAGTCATAAATACCATTATTTACTTTTTTCTCCAATCTATTCATAAACGAATCGAACTTATTTTGCGTTTTTTCAATAAATCCATCCTTCCATTTATGCAAATCATTGCATTTTCTCCTAAATTCTAAACCAAGCATTAAATTTTCAGAACTACTAGCCACAATATCTTCTAACCTAACTTGCATTGGCTGAGCAATATTATCAGCAAAAGTTTTAATGCGTAAGAACGCACCGTCTTTTTCTACTTTTTCCAACAGGTAATCTTCCACTGCCTCAAAATTACTTAGATGCCACAAATCCTCATTTTTGTCTTGTCCAATATACGCCGCTTTCAAATGAGTACGTACAAACGTTAAATCATTCCAATTTTGTTCGTACTCACTAGCATAAGCCCTGAACTGGTTACATATTGCATCTATACGCTCATTCTCTCCCATTTTCTTGGCAATTCGTTTAATATCTATCGGCCGTGGCTCATCTGCCACACCAACCTTTATATTGATAAGACCTAGCACGGGCTTACCAATTGACAACAAACTTGCCAAATGTTTTGCTTCTTCAGCCTGTACACCATCATCAGAAATCAAAAACATTATGAGATCCGCAGATTTTGCGGCAGCTAAAGCTAAATCATCATCTTCCTTGCCATCAAAAGACGCAATTCCCGGTACATCAATGACCTTTAAGCCATTCCAATGGTAATCGCGCACATCTCTTGTCGTTCGCTGTGTACCATTGCCAATACTTTTTCCTTCACCATGAGTCAAAATCTCCATTAATGTAGACTTTCCCACCATAGTACGACCAAAAACCAACACAGTAAATTCTTTTTGCGATTCATGTAGACGCTCCAAATCACGCTGTAACTGTTTGGTTTCCTGAGTGAATTTTTCTAATTCTCGTTTCTGTCGCTTCAATATTTCAGCATTTGACCATTCACCACGTTTTAATCTTGCTTGGCGTTGCTCAGTAACAGCCACTCGCTTACGTTCTTTCTCTAAAGTCTCCATAATGGCTTTACAGCCGTTATCAGCTAATTCATACCCAATTTTTGCATATTCCTGACACTTCAGCAAAGCACTATTAATATCCCGTGGCATCTGTATCCCTCCCTAATTTAAATATAAATAGCATTTAGTTTGACCGCCTTTATACATTTTACGCATCTTCCAAATTCGCTACCATTTTTTCTCCAAAAATTTCACGCATCCGTTCTTTCGCCTGCTTCTTGATTTCATCTGTTATATACATTTGTGCCGCTGTCAATGCAAAGGCAATCGCCACAGCATCATCTGAATATCCGACAACAGGTATTGGATCCATCACTAAATCTAGCGGCGATATAAGATACCCCAATGCTGCAATAATCGCTGCCTTTACTTTCATTGGACAAGCATCTGATTGTGCTACATAATACAACTGAAAAGCCTTATAAACCAGCGATAATCCTATAGATGAAACATTCTCCCTAACTTTATCCCACAAACTACCCTCGGAATAATTTTTAGCATATTCATCCATATTTATACTCTTAAAATCATCCTCTGTTACCTTTTTCGTCATTTTAATCACACTCTCAAGTTACAAACTCAAAATTTCTGTTTTAGGTATCAAATTTCCGATTCACAGTCCACGAATGCGGCTTTCCATTTCCTTTCCGTGGGCATTTCCCAGACTGCGGTTTCCCCATAGATACAAACCTTATTTCTTTCTTACCGCATTGGCTGCACATGTATTCAATCCTTTTTGTTGCCATATGTCAGGCCTCCTTTGTTTGTATTTTTTATTGTTGTAAGTATTCTGAATTATTGCGATATACCTATATCTTTATAGGTTATATACGCCATCATTCATTCTTTCTCCTGCTAAAATCCAATAAATCCTTTTCTTCCACGCCCAATGTCTCGGAAATTTGGGCTAACGTTGCCAGGGACACGGATTTGAAGCCACGTTCTACCTGCGATATATAGTTGCCGGAAACGGATACTTGCTCAGCCAGCTGAAGCTGCGTCAGGTTCTTCGCACGCCGATAATATGTAATATTTAATCCCAAAAGAATTCGCTTTTCCTCCAAAGACAGCTTCATGCCGTACATTCCTCCCCCTTCCTATAATTATCTCACATTTCAAATGCCGCTGCTTTGTAGGATAGTTTGATTATTATCACTGTGAGTATCAATTTCCTCCTTATTGTACACATTCGCATTTCCTGTTTTTATTATAGCGGAATTTTCTTTCCGTTCGGTAACTTAACAGGCTACATGAAAAATTATTACAAAAAAAGCCAACCTGCTAACAGGTCAGCTCTCAATTAAATCGTATTCAAAACATTATACTTATAAGGTTAGTTATTTATTGCCGCGCCAGTTCGTCAACGGCTTGCAATCGTAGCTGTATAAAGTTGCGTTAATTTCATCTATTTTATAAATGCCTTTTTCCAAAAAACACATGACAATTACATCGCTTTTGCTGCTGTCTGTCAACACATAACCTGCCCGTTTCAGTAAATCCTGCGTATCATCCATGTTTAAGTGCAGAGCTATCGCAAAAGCCAATGCCGTTCCCTTGGTAGGATGATACTGGGGATTGTTGCGTATCTTGGCAAAATGCTCCTTGGAGATATCAATAGAACTATACACTTCCACAGGTTTTCGTCCCTGTTTTTTTATCCACCACATCAATTTTTCGGAAAAAGTTGCACCCAGTCTGGCTACTCTCTTGTATAGTTCGGAGCTGATAAGCGACGCTATTGCCCCCAAAGCCATGCCTGCCGGAGCTGGCAGCTTTTTATCATCATTAAAATTCTTTATCTTTGCCCCTTCCGGGCGATAATGCAGAAGAATATAGTTATCTAATTCTTCCCGGAACTCCTGACTAAGCATAATATTCCCTCCTTGCTACTGCTCCCCGCCTATCCATTGCAAATAATACTGATGGTATCCATGTCCCGAAGCTTCTCCTCACCACCACAGCAAAATAGAAGGGAGTTACAAATCGGTCAGGCTGCTACATCTTTCTACGCCCATTATAACTCAGACTAAATCCACATGTCTATCCCCGACTATCCGACATAATAAAGCCACCAGACAACAATCGCTCCCATGGTAAGAAGCCCGCCCAATATCCAAAAGATATATACCAGAATGTCATAATTCCTGATGGTTGCATAACTGTTATACGGATTGCCCGGCTCATAGTGCAGGACTATATCTTCATTTGTTTCTCCAGGCTCTGATAAACCAATATCTCCTTTCTTCTCATAGTGCTTTCCCTGTACATCATAGGCATATACTGGAAACCACATGTAACTTGTTGCAGAATTAAAATCATCGTATACCTCTTCTTGCAGCCAGCGAATTACGCGCCCTGTTGTTTCCGCTGTACAAACCTCCAGTTTCCTTTTTGCCATCCACCTTATCCCACCAGCTGCGAATATAAAGATAAGACCTGTCAGCAGTATAAACGTGAGTACCCATAACGATTCAGACATATTTTGCCGTCCTTCTTGTACAATCTACATGAACTTCCTGCGATTTGCATTTTTACTTTTATCCCACCAGCTCATAAACGATATAGAAAAACACCAGCGATACGAATAGTGCCGTATAGCTAGCCAATCTAAATACCCGCACCTGTCTTAAATAGATTTCTTTATTCATGTAAAACTTATATGGCGCCTCCGGGTCGTAGTGAATGACTGTCGCTATCCCAGCTTCGCCTTTTTTCGGATAGGCTATGGGTTCTTCTTTTTCATAATGCTCGCCTCCCACGTCATAGGAAACGATTGGATACCAGCCATCTACGCCTGCTCTATAAGTGGAGTGATGATATTGCCAGCCTACAAGAACCCCCTGTACCTCCGCTGTATAGGTGGCAAATTTTTGCAGATGACTGCGATAAAGCACCTTGGATAAAATAAAAAACAGCAAACTAAAAAATAACGCCACTGCAGGTACGGCCCATACCACTATATTTTTCATAGAATCACTACTCCTTAAAATATTATAGATTATGCATTACGATTGCATTATACGGAGCGAATATTAAAATACAATTAACCAAACGCATAAAAAAATACCGGATTAGTCTGCTACGACCAATCCGGTACTTTTCTTATCTCAGGAATACCACTCTGGTGTTATCCAGGAAGTGGGTTGCGCCATTTTCGATGAGGACGCGGTTGGCGTCAGCCACAGAGAGTACCGGAGTACCGCCATGGTTTTCTACATCAACAGCGCGGACAATCAGCGGATTGCTGCCAGCGCGTCTTGCACCGCTCATGTCCTTGGCATAGGATGCCATGCCGTTTTCAATGACTTTGTCATAATCGAGGTTTTTATAACCGTAAATGGGGCTGCCGTTAACATTCTTGATTACGGGGCTCATGACCGGTTTCAGGCCCAGGCCGCGGCAATCTACAATCAGTCCCGTGAAGCTGCCAATGGCTTTGCCATCCGGAGCCGTTGCAGCCGAGCTGCCATGTCCAGATGCAGTGGAAGTTTCCGGCGTAATCCAGCCGCCACCATCATGGGGTTTCACGGGGGCAGGCAGAACGTTCGGCACCTGCTGCGGGAATGCTTCTCTTACAGCTGGACGGTCAATCACGGCACTAGCCAGGGAAGAAACACCGAACATCGGCACTTCCATGGTCACTTCATAACCGCCATCACTAGTCTGGCCTTCCGATACAATGCGGGCACCGCGAATGGTAGCCTGGACTTTCGTGCGAATCACATCGCTCTGTACAGCCGCCATATCCACAGTGGTTTCCGAATCTACATTCACACCGCCCACGTATTCAGCCAGCTGACGGTAAGCATCCGCAATCGCCGCCCGCCGGGCCATCATACGTGCCTGCGCCATGGTTCTGGCACCTGCTGGAGCTACACCGCCACCGGTTGCCCGAATCACGTTGCTGTTCCAGTCCACATTTTCCGCAGCCAGAACCGTAGCCATAGAAGCTACCAGCATTGCTGCCACCAGGCTCATTAAGCCCAATACTTTTGCCAATCTGTTCATCATAATCCCTCATTTCTTCCCTTAATATTGATTTCTTTATCACGATGAAGTTATCTTGTCTTCACCTGTAATATCGCATGAAAAGATTAAAAAAGCATTGAAATCCGATTAAA
The DNA here is from genome assembly GCA_015058625.1 of Pseudoselenomonas ruminantium. GTDB lineage: Bacteria > Bacillota > Negativicutes > Selenomonadales > Selenomonadaceae > Selenomonas_A > Selenomonas_A ruminantium_N. Next base: position 8,700 of record SVCA01000016.1, read on the forward strand.
TTTTAATTAAAAATTGCCTTAGTCAGCTTTTTTCTTTTTATTATCCTTTTTGCTGTCTTTGGATTCCTGTGCTGCCTGCTTTTCCGCAGGCTTTTTCAGCTCGGCAATTTTCTTCTTGACCGCATCATTGACCTTGGCCCGCTTGTTTTTTTCCGTGCGTTCCACCATCTCGTCAATATGGGCATAAGCGTATTTCAGAATGGCCTTGTAGAAAACACCGTCCACATCTTTTTCCGAGAGGTCGGCAATTTTGACGGCCTTGTCGGAAGTGGTGACACTGAGTACACCCCAATCCTCATCCAAATCTTCATGTTTAATCACCGTCACGGTGCCTTGGGCCAAATCAAAACGCAGGTATTCAGCGGTACCCACGAGGGCTTCGTAGCCTTCCATCGGCAGCATCTTCCAGCGACGCTTGGCCTGAACATCCTGAATCTGCACAGAATCATATGTTTTCAGTACCGGCACCAGCATGATGTTGGCATCGAGAATCCCCTTGCTGTCCTGTCCAAAGTACATATGCTGCTTGTTGAAAAAATAGTTTTGACGAGAGGTAGACTGCACCCACTGATAGATGTCCGGTGAAATCACCTCGTCTGCCTGTGCCTGCGGCTGTGCCATAAACAGCATGGCCGCCGCCAAAATTCCTGCGCCCCAACGCATTTTCATATAGAATCCCCCTAGCTCTAATTTACAACGTTTCTATTTTACACCTTTTTGCTGAAAAAATACTGAAGAAGTCAGTCATCCCGCTCCTTATAGAGTTCATCCAGTTCATAAGGCGTTTCCTGATAAACGTAGTAATTCAGCCAGTTGGCAAAGAGCAGATGGGCCACGCTGCGCCAGCGCACAATCGGCTTTTGGCTCGGGTCATCATGGGGATAATAATTCTGCGGGATATTCGGATTCATCCCCGCTTTGAAATCCCGGTCATATTCCTGCTTCAAGGTCGTGGGGTCATATTCCGCATGCCCCGTGATAAAGAACTGGCGTTTTTCCAAATTGGCGATGATATACGGACCTGCCGCTCCCTCGGCTTCCGCCAAAATGGTAAGCTCCGGCACCTTCAAAATATCTTCCTTGTGCTCCTCCGTATGGCGGGAATGAGGCACATAGAACACATCATCAAAGCCCCGCAGGAGTTTTTCATGCTCCACGCAGAGATGATGCGGGAACACGCCGAAAATCTTTTCGGGCACCTGGTACTTGGGAATACCATAATGGTAGTAAAGCCCTGCCTGGGCGCCCCAGCAGATATGGAAGGTGGAATAGACATGCTTCTTGCTCCACTCCATGATTTCTGCCACTTCGTCCCAGTATGCCACTTCTTCAAAAGCCATATTCTCCACAGGAGCACCGGTGATAATCATGCCATCGTATTTCTTATGGCGTACCTCGTCAAAGGTTCCATAGAACTGGGCCAGATAATCCATAGGGGTATGGCTGGGCGTATAACTCTCCGTGTAGATAAAATCCACTTCCACCTGCAGGGGCGTGTTGCCCAAAAGCCGCAAGAGCTGGGTTTCCGTAATGTACTTAATGGGCATAAGGTTCAGAATAAGGATTTTCAGCGGACGGATATCCTGACTGTAAGCCCGGTCAGCATCCATCACAAAGATGTTTTCCCCTTCGAGAATATGCGCTGCGGGCAGCGCATTGGGTATTTTAATTGGCATCTAACTTACTCTCTCCTTACTCCAAGCCGTAGCGGTGCACCCAGGCACTATGGGTTTCCACGTAATTTCTCAGCTCGATGATATAACGATATTCTTCACTGTTGCGGCTCACCATGCGGTACTGACCGTCAATGGCCGCATCCAAGGACTTCCAGCCCGTTTTCGGCGTCCAATACTGGCCGGCAATGGCTTTTTCCGTAGCCTGCGGCAGGTTGACCGCCATCTTCAGGAACTTGATTTCCATGACCTGGCCATCGCTGTTCTTCACTTCCTGCCACTGCCAGAACACCAGATTGCTGCCCTGCATGCGCATGGTAGAAGTGTCTACCTTGGTATGGGTATAGATGCCATCCGGTGAGGTGGAATCAAACACGGTCAGCCAGCGATTCTTGGCATTGACCCGTTCCATTTCCCGGCTCTGATGAAAAGCCTGATCTACCGTTGCCGCATAGAAATCTTCATTGAAGTTCTGGGAATTGATTTCCTTTTCCTTGGCCGCCGGATTTGCTTCCGACCAGATTACCTTGCCACTGGCATCATAAAAATGCTCCGCAATGCACTGCACCGTGCGGAACTGCGGACGAATAACCAGCTGCGCCGTGCTGAAATTCAGCTTGGAGGCATCCGGGAACTTGTCGCTGAGGCCATAGGCCTTCAACGTATCCTGAGCACCGCCGTAGCTGTAGGTGGTCTTCGTCCAGACCTGAATCTCCGTGGGCACCTTGCCATGTGCTGTTTCCACCGTGCGGGTCACCACCACGGATTCCGGGTCAAAATATTTGCTATAGTTATCATCTGAGGCCAGCCAGTACCATTGTTCTTTCGCGTCAGCTGGCTTGCTTGTCTGCGCCGCTGCCGCCTTGGCCTGATGGTCAAAGTCAATATGTGCCGCCTGAACAGCCTGAGGATTTCCCAGCATAAGAGAACTTGCCAACAAACTCAGTCCGATAAAATTATACATTCGTTTATCCATCGTGTTCACCTCATGTTTCATCATCTAAAATTCAAGCTCACCTTACATTTTAGCGTATTTTCTTCCATCGGGCAATGCTACCCTGCTTAAAATGCCCAAAAGGGCGGCAATGGCAAGGCCATAGTTGGTCATAGGAACCCCCTGCTCCCGGCACGCCTTCACGCGGCTTAGCACCAGTTTGCGGTTGAACATGCAGGCCCCGCAGTGAATGATGATATCAAAGCCGGACAAATCCTCCGGAAAATCCTTGCCCGACACAATATCAATCTGCAAACCATCGCCGATTTTCTTCCGCAGCAGGCGCGGCAGTTTCACCCGCCCGATATCCTCCTGCAAGGGCTTATGGGTGCAGGCTTCAGCAATCAGAACATGGGCCGACTCCTTCAGCTGCAGGAGTTTTTCTGCCCCGTCTAAAAAATAATCCATATCCCCCTTAAATGCGGCAAAGAGCACGGAAAAGGACGTCAGTAGCGTGCCCTGCGGTTTTAAGGGATATACTTCCTTAAACGCCTGAGAATCGGTAATGATTACCTGCGGCGGCTCCTTAAGCCTTGCCAAGGTTTCCTGCAACCTGTCCGTGGTACAGCAAAGGGCCTGACAGCCCTTGTCCAAAAGTTCCCGCAGGGTCTGCACCTGCGGCAGAATCAGCCGTCCCTTGGGTGCCTGAATATCCTGCGGCATCACGAGCAATACCAAATCCCCGGCCTGACATAAATTCCCGGTAATCGATGGCTGTTCATAATCTTCTGGCAGGACACGGATTAGTTCCTGCCGCAATTCTTCGAGCCCCTGCTTCTTCACCGCGCTGACCTGCAGCGGGCAGACACCGGTGGCCGCCTCCACGGCCTTTATTAGCGCCTCGCCAGCCGCCTCTCGTTCATCCGTACAGCTGACCACCAATATCACCGGCGTTTTCTGTTGGCGGAAAATCGCCAGCCATTTCAACTCCTCTGCCATATCCAATCCACTGAATAACAGCAAAGCAATATCCGTCTCCCGGGCCGCCTGCTCCGTCTTCTCCACCCGCAGCTGCCCCAGTTCTCCTTCATCATCAAAACCCGCCGTGTCAATAAACACCACCGGGCCAACGCCATGCAATTCCATGGCCTTATAAACCGGGTCCGTGGTCGTCCCCGGCACAGCCGAAACAGTAGCCACAGATTGCCCGGTCAACGCATTAATCAGCAAGGACTTCCCCGCATTGCGGCGGCCAAACAGCCCAATATGCAAACGATTCCCCCGCGTTGTATCGTTAAGAGTCAATTGAACATTCCTCCTCCCAACCTCATCTGTAATCAGTATAGCACATTCTCCGCAAAATATGATACACTAGGAAAGAACAAACGCAAAGGAGCGACCACAATGAGCAACTACGCAAACTTTCAAGTCGGGGAAAAATTCCCCCTGCCCATCAAAAACCAACAGGACGGCGGCTGCTTCCAAATTGACGCCAACGGCTGCATGTTTATCCTGCAGCTCTCCCGCCATGATGTCATCGCCGCCGAAGCCTTCCGCACCGGCAAGATGGAACTGGCTCTCTATGAACAGGACGGCCTGCTGTTCTTCCTCTATCAGATTGACGGCATCTTCAAAGAAGGCTGGGGCGATGCCCCCTTCTCACTTCTAGGCGTAAAACCAGAACTGCTCCCCACAGAAAAGAGCATGGCAGATACCACCCTGCACCTTTATCTTGTGGACACCACGCTGCAGGTTTTACTGGCCCAACGGGATGTTCCCATTCCGGCAGATTTTATGGCTATCCTCAATAAACATGTAGCGGCGCAGAAAGCTGCCACCTTGGATGAACAAGCCCTGCGCCTTGCCGTCCAGACCATCTGGGCACAAAAAAGCCCCGCGCAGATGCGCGAGGCTGCAAGCTCCGTTATCGAGGTGCCACTCTCGATTCCCGTGCCACCTTCCAAACAAAAGCTGAATTAAAGGCAAAAAAATAGTGGGCACTTCCCACCTTACGAGGGGAGTGCCCTTTTTCCATATTTCCATCATGCGACCCCGTCAGCCACACCTGCAATACCACGGCCATCGAGCCACTCAGCTACTACCTGCCGTTCAACGGACTTGCGGCCCATCTGAACCAGGTCGTCCATGTCATTTCCACCTGCATATTCCTTAAAGTCACTATGACCTAAGAGTTTTGCAGCCTTGGTGAACTGTTTGACGCGAACAGGGATAAAAACTTCTTCCATCCATTGCGAACAAATTTGTACTTTCATGATATATCTCTCCTTGTATCAAAAACTCGTGACATCTTCTGACTTCTGATGGAATAACCATCCACGGCTTTCTCGTCAGTTGTCACTGCAAGTACAATCCCCTGTACATTGCTTCCAGGGTTTTCTTACAAGGTATATCGATATTTTCTGAAAATACTTAAGGGTTTTCTGATGAAAATATGGAAAAATTTTCAGATACTTTTCAGTTCTGCATATAAGCTTCAATTACTGATACACCATTATTGTACTCCTGTGCGCTTTTCTTGTCAATATCTTGCAAAAAAAAATTATTATCTGATTATTTACGCTGTAATGAGGGGCCTCCCTGACAGGAGACTCCTCATTATGCTTTATTCCAATGGCACAACCTCCCGCTGCCGCTGGGTGAACCGGATTGTCTGTTCATAGCCATAGGAGCGGGCATAGGTCACCGCTTCGTCATGGTATGCACCGCAGTCCTCCGGCTTATGGGCATCCGAGGTAATGACAATCGGCAGTCCCTCCTGCGAAGCCACACGCATGAACTTGTAATACGGCGTAATCTCCGCAATCGGATAGCGATAGAATGTTCCCGTATTGACATCCACCACCATGTTGGCTTTTTTGAGTGCCGCGACCGCCCGAATCAGATAGGGCGTGGCATCAAATTCGGGGATATAGTGGAACAGTCGGATATTATAGGGATGTCCCAGAACATCATAGAGGCCGGCGGCCGCCAGTTTTTCGACTTCCTGCGTGTACTCCTCATAGACGTCGGCCAGATCTTCCTTGTCCCACTGGGCCATGATTTCCGCCGAATCATAAGCCCAGCCATTTAAGAAATGCACAGAGCCAATCACATAATCAAACTTGTAATCTTTGAGGATGTCCCTCACCGCATCCTGATTCTGGAAGTTGCAGACTTCAATGCCAGTCTTGACCTTGTGCTTTTTCTTCAGCTTTGCCATAAAGGCAAAATATTCGTCCAAGGTATATTTGAACTTATTGGTCTTGAGCCATTTTTTCTGGAACTGACCAATGAAGCTGTCATCCAGAATCAAATCATCATAGTACAGGCTCTCAAACTCCGGAAAGGTATGGGAATGCTCGGAAATGCCGATTTCTTCGAGGCCCAGCAACTCGGCCTGATGGAAGAAGCCTTCCACCCATTCCTCATCATAGGAGCCCTTTTCAAAATGCATATGATAATCTGCCCGCATAACTACTCCCCCTTAGCCGCACAGTCCGTCGTCGATTAATTTTTGGATTCCCTGCAAAACGCCGTGCTCCACATTGCTGGCCGTGCTAAAACGCGCCAGCTCCTTGATTTTCGGATGGGCGTTGTCCATAGCAAAGCTATAGTAAACCGAGCTCATCATCTCGGCATCGTTCATGTAATCGCCAAAGGCCGCACATTCCATGGGGCTGATATGCAGTTTCTTCTGCACGTGCTGAATGGCAATGCCCTTGTTGATGTCAAAGCGCATCATGTCCACCCAGTAATCGCTGGAGGTCGCCACCTGAAAAGGCCCGCGGAATTTTTTCAGATAGGGATAAATCCGTTCTCCGGCCCGGCCCTGCTCGTCATAGAACGAAGCCTTAATCATCTCATCATCGATTTCCTCGAAGCTGTCCACCACCTGGGTGCGGGTATAGTATTTGTGCAGTTCGTCGGCCAGCGTATCATTCATCTGGCTGCTCAGCACATAAGCATCCTTCTTGCCGCAGAACACTTCGTAAACGCCCGGAATATCCTGAGTTGCCTGCAAAGCCTTCATGCCCAGGCTCCGCCGCATAACGCTTGAACAAACTTCCCGGTCATGGTAACGCACCATGGTGCCGTTCTCCGCCAAAAAGAGGAACTCATCTTCATAGCCCTTGAAGGTTTCCAGCAGGGAATAATACTGCCGCCCGGAACAGGGCGCAAAGAGCACATTCCGCTCCCGCAACTGGCGGATAATATCGTCAAAGCCCTTTGGCAGCTGACCATTTTCATCCAGCAAAGTACCATCCATATCCGACATGATAAGTTTAATCATTCGTCCACCTCGTCATCATTGAAAGCAAATATATCTCATTATAACGCTATCGGGCGGTTTTTGCCATAAGAAAAAGCCCTCCAAAATGGAAGGCTTGAAAATAATTTACCAGATAAAGAGACCGGCAATACCTGCAGACAGCAGGGAAACCAGAATACCGGACAGCAGCATATAGGCTACGTTGCGGGAGATGAGTTCGTTCTTGTCATCATCCACCATGCTCTTGAAGCAGCCGATAATCATACCGAGCGTTGCAAAGTTGGCAAAGGAAGTGACGAATACGGTCAGCACGCCCTGCATATGACGGCTGAAGGTTGCGAGCGTATCCTGAACGCTCAGCATAACGACGAACTCGTTGGTCACGAGCTTCGTGCCCATGTACTGTGCCAGCTGGAAAGCTTCCCCGCTCTCCAGACCCATGAGCCAGGCAAAGGGGAACATGATGCAGCCCAGGATGTTCTCCAGGGTAATAGCCGGATGAATCAGCACCAGCAGCATATCGATGAGTTTTGCCAGTGCCACAAACGCGATAACGTTAGCACAGATAATCAGCACCAGACGGCCGGCGTTCAGAATGCTGTTGCCCAGGAAGGAGAAGAATGGCTCCTTCTCTTCGCTGCCTTCACCTACAGTAGCTACCGTATCTTCCGATTCCTTAATCTTCACCGGGTGCAGAATGTTGGTGACAATCAAAGCATTGATGACGTTCAACGGAATAGCCGTCAGAATGAATTCGCCGGGCATCATCTTGATGTAAATGCCCACCATAGCCGCCGTGATGCAGCTCATGGACATCATGGCCAGCGTCAGGCAGCGGTCAGCCTTCATGCGCTTGAGCTGGAGGCTCGATACAGCCAGGGCTTCCGTGTTGCCAAGGAACATCATTTCGATCGCAAAGAAGGATTCAAACTTCGGTGCACGGGTCAGGAAGGCCAGCACCTTGCCTACCCATTTGATGATAAAGGGCAGTACCCCGATATAGGTCAGGATATCGAACATCGGCACAACCAGCAGGATTGGCAGCAGAGCCGAAGTAAAGAAGTTCATCTGCGGCACATGTACCCAGTCCGGGAAAGCGAACGCGATACCTTCATAAGCTACGCTGACCAGCCAGTTAAAACCGGCAGCAGCGGCGATGATAATTTCACGGCCAATAGAAAAGGACGTCAGGAACCAGGCCAAAAATACATTAAGTGCTAAAAGCGCACCCACACAGCGCCACTGAATGGATTTTCGCTTCTTCGACAGCAAGACACCAATGGCTACAAAGACAAAGATGCCAATAAGGTTTACTACTAAATACATGATTCATTCCCCTTTAGAGATTTGTACTTCCATGTCCTAAGAGTTAATCATAGGACATGTGTCCTATTTTCGCACAAATCTGGTGTTTTTGTCAATATATTAGAATTCCGTAAAAGCATAGGGCATAATTTCTTCGAGGGTGACCACCTTCACCTCGCCCTGCATATTCGCCATGATGATGCGCGGAATCTTAAACTCCACCATCACCTGACGGCAGGCCCCGCACGGCGAGCATGGCCCCGGCGTATCGGCAATGAGGGCAATCGCGGCAAACTCCTGTTCCCCTTCGGACACCGCCTTGAAGATGGCCGTGCGCTCCGCGCAGTTCGTGACGGGGAAGCTGGAATTTTCGATATTGCAGCCGCCGTAGACATTTCCCTTTTTCGTCAGTACCGCTGCTCCGACCTTGAACTTGGAATAGGGCGCGTAGGCGTTTTCCCGGTACTTTTTCGCCGCGGCGATTAATTCTTTATCCTCCACAGTAAAAACTCTCCTTCAATACATAATTATTTGACAATTTATTGGGAAGCCCGCCCCTTGAGGGGAAGGTGTCAGCCATAAGGCTGACGGATGAGGTGGAAACGCTCAATTGGCCAATCATCACCTCATCCACCGCTAACGCGGTCCCCCTTCCCCAAAGGGGAAGGCTTTTCCTTAGTATTTTTCTACTTTATCTTTTTCCACGCGGGCATAAACCAGCGGTTTCTTTTCCGGAGCGGCAGAACCGATAACCACGGATTTGCGGTAGAGGTCTTCAGCACCTTTAAGCGCCGTTTCCTTGGATGTATAGAGGGTAACGAGAACATCGCCCTTCTTCACCGCGTCACCATACTTCTTATGAAGCATAAGGCCGGCGGAGAAGTCGATATCGCTTTCCTTCGTTTCGCGGCCAGCGCCTAAGATAACGGACATTTCGCCGATGGCTTCGGCGTTCATCTTCGTGATGAAGCCGTCTTCCTCAGCCTTGATTTCGGCCTTGAACGGAGCCTGGGCAAACTTGCTGTAGTCGCGCAGTACGCTGTCGTCGCCGCCCTGTTCCTTGACCATCGTGCAGAAGGTTTCAAACGCAGAACCATCTGCAATGGCTTTTTCGGCCAGCTTGCGGCATTCATCCGGGTCGCCTTTGCCCACGAGATAGAGCATGTTGGCGGCCAGCTGCAGGGATACTTCCGTGAGGTCAGCCGGGCCATGTCCCTTCAAGACATCCATGGATTCGATAACTTCGAGGCTGTTGCCGATGCCAAGGCCCAGCGGCGTATCCATATCGGTAATGAGCGCTACCGTGCGGCGGCCTGCGCCTTCACCAATAGCCACCATGGTCTGCGCCAGTTTAATGGAATCATCCAGCGTCTTCATGAACGCACCGCTGCCGGTTTTGACATCAAGCAGGATGCAGTCGCTGCCTGCGGCCAGCTTCTTGCTCATGATGGAAGACGCAATCAGGGGGATACTGTCAACCGTTGCCGTTACATCGCGCAGGGCATAGAGCTTCTTGTCGGCAGGGGCAAGGTTGCCGGACTGGCCAATCAGGCTGATACCGCATTTATTGACCGTATCGAAGAATTCCTTGCGGTCAAGGGCCGTCTTGTAGCCGGGGATGGATTCGAGCTTGTCCACCGTACCGCCGGTATGACCAAGGCCGCGGCCGCTCATCTTGGCCACCTTGCCGCCGCAGGCTGCGACAATCGGGCCGACAATCAAGGTCGTCTTATCGCCGACACCGCCCGTGGAATGCTTATCTACCTTTTTGCCCGCAATCGCGGAGAGGTCAATCATATCGCCAGATTTTGCCATCACCATCGTCAGCTGGGTGATTTCATGGTCCGTCATGCCATTGAACCAAATCGCCATCAGCATGGAGGACATCTGGTAGTCAGGGATTTGCCCCTTGACATAGCCATCAATCATGAACTGGATTTCTTCATCCGTCAGAACCTCACCGTGTTTTTTCTTGGTAATCAGGTCGTACATTCTCATCAGAAACAGCCTCTTTTCTAAAGTTTAATCTTTAATAAAGCGCGGGAGCAGGCTCTCGCCCTTGGTTTTCAGGTCGCAGTCAAACATATCGGAAATGGTGGCGCCAATCATAGCAAAGGTGGGATACGTGCCCAGATTTACGCCTTCCTTGACATGCTTGCCGTAAATCAGCAGGGGTATGTATTCGCGGGTATGGTCGGTGCCAGGAGCGCCGGGGTCACAACCGTGGTCAGCCGTAATCATGAGCACATCATCATCGCGCATCTTGGCCATGAACTCACCGAGCTGCTTGTCAAATACCGTTGCGGCATTTGCATAACCGTCAATATCGCGGCGATGGCCATACTGCATATCGAAATCCACGAGATTTACAAAGCACAGACCTTCAAAGTCTTCATCCATCACCTTGAGCGTCTTTTCCATGCCATCCACGTTGTCCTTGTTGATACCTAAGGAACGGCTGACGTTTCTGCCCGCAAAGATATCGGAAATCTTGCCTACGCCAATGGTATCGAGCCCCTTGCGGCGCAGAGCGTCCATCATGGTATCGCCCGTGGGGTCAAGGGAGAAGTCGTGACGGCGGGAAGTGCGGGTGTAATTGGGGTATTCCCCCACATACGGACGAGCAATAACGCGCCCTACGCCATGCTCACCCTGCAAAATTTCGCGCGCCGTCTTGCAGTAGCCATAGAGTTCATCCACCGGAACATCGGCTTCATTGGCGGCAATCTGGAATACACTGTCAGCGGAGGTGTAAACAATCAGTCCGCCGGTCTTTTCCTGTTCCTGACCGTAATCATGGATAACAGCCGTGCCGGAGTACGGCTTGTTGCAAAGAATCTTCTTGCCGAAAGCCTTTTCAAGCTTTGCAATGAGGTCAGCCGGGAAGCCATCCGGATAGGTCGGCATGGGACGCTCGGACACGATGCCCGCAATTTCCCAATGGCCCGTGGTCGTATCCTTGCCGCGGGAAAGCTCACGCAAGCGGGCAAAGGAGCCCAGCGGCTTTTCCACCGGCTCGCCGCAGCCTACACCATCAATATTAAAGAGGCCCAGCTTCTTCATATTCGGCGTGTCGTATTTCGAAGAACCCACAATGGATTTTAAGGTGTTGCAAACGCCATCGCCAAAGTCAGCCGCATCCGGTTCCTGACCAATGCCGTAGCTGTCCAAAACGATAACAAACGCTCTTTTGAACTTGCCCATTACTTATCCACCTCGTCTTTCAGCACTTTCACCGCTGCGCTAGCGCCCAGACGCGTGCAGCCTGCTTCGATAAAGCCTTCCATTTCCTCGCGGGTATGAATGCCGCCCGCAGCCTTCATCTGTACACCCTCACCGATATGTTCCTTAAAGAGTTTGATATCTTCAAGGGTTGCACCCTTAGAACCAAAGCCCGTAGAAGTCTTGATAAAATCTGCGCCAGCTTCCGTTACGCACTTGCAGGCGGCGATTTTTTCTTCTTCCGTCAGGAAGCAGGTTTCCACGATAACCTTGAGCACGCGCTCGCCGCACAGGCGCTTGAGTGCACGGATTTCCTCGGTAACGTATTCCGTTTCGCCGGCCTTTAACATACCGATATTGATGACCATATCGATTTCTTCGGCACCATCGGCCAGAGCCTGTGCCGTTTCAGCAATCTTGGCCGCCGTGTTGCAGTTGCCGTTCGGGAAACCAACTACGGTTGCGATTTTGAGCTTGTCACCGTAATTCTCCCGAATCTTCGTGATGAAACAAGAAGGAATCATAACCGTAGCGGTGTGATACTTCACAGCCTCCTCGCAGATTCCCTTTATATCCGCCCAAGTAGCCGTCTGCTTGAGCAGAGTATGGTCAACCTTGGACAAAATTTCCTGTGCGTTCATTGTATAGCCTCCTAGCTTAAAACCCGTGGGAACATCTCTTTGTCCCATTTGTTGTTCTTATTGTATCGCAATTTGTCGCACAATAAAAGGACACATGACTCTATGTGTCCTCTTTATTGTATAAGATTATTCAGCGATATGAATTACCAATATTTATGATGATTGTCACAGCTCAGTTGGGGCGGAGGTGGTAATACTTTTCGCCGTTGCACTAAATGACCCACAAGCTGGTGTAGGGGCTTTTTAGTTACCTGCGCCGGGCAAGACCGGCGGCGCGTATGTTCAGCCCAGTGTTTAGTCTGTGCCGTTTGTGGGTCAGTCCTCACTTCGTTCGGACAGTCGTTCCACGGCGAAAAGCATCACCACCTCCGCCCTAAGCGATGTCCTTATCAGTCGTCATTTTCGTGGTGACAAGCCACAAGTACATCGATGTTCTTGTTACGGGAGCAACGAGTTCGTGGCAAATGCCTAATCCGCAACTTTGGGCGGACGGGGGAGTGATTTTTCTGTAGGGAGCGACTGCCTGAGCGCAGTGAAGGCCGGCCCCAAGAGAACAAAGCTAAGCAAACACGCTGAAAGCAGCGCCGCTGGCCTGCCCGACGCAGGTAACTGGACAACTCTATTTCGCGAGGGGGTCGTTTAGCGGAAAACAGAAAAAACACTCCCCCGTTTGCCCCGAACAACGCATGAACGGAATATCTTTAGCACGAACTAACCATTAGGACAGCTCTTTCCCCTCTGCCAAGCGAGCCTCGTACTCCCGGTCAAGTATCCCCAGTATCACGAGATTCTCATACTTCCCATTGGTGATAATGGTTTCGCGAATCAATCCTTCCCGCACCATACCTTCCGACTCATAAAGGTGCAGGGCCCGCTCATTATAATCCTTGCAATCCAGCCAGGCACGATGGAATTTTTTCATCGCAAAGCACCACTTCTTGATGAGCTGCATGGCCTCATGCCCATAGCCCATCCCCTTCTTGGCGATAATCACATGCGTCCATTCCATTTCCCTGGCCTCGGTCTTAAGCCCCGCCACGAGAAAATAGCCCACCGGCTCGCCAGTTGCCACTTCCTCTACAATCACATCCATAGAGGCTTCGCCCCTCGTGACGATGTTAGTATGAAAATCCCGGTCAAAGGGCACGATATAAGGCAGATTATCTTCGGCGTATTCTAAATCGATAATAAAATCCAGGTCTTTTTCCGTGGCTTTCCGCAGGCGCAGGCGGGGCCCCGCTATCAAAATATCAGACATAAAATCCCCCTTACTGTTTTTTTTCAGCTACATATAGTATAATAAGAGGGATTTTTTTATTCAAGCCCTAACCAAATTGCAGCATTGAGGAGGAATCGCCTTGCATACAATAGAATGGATAAACCACCTTAACTGGAGCAACATACTGGACATGCTTATTCTGCCCGGCTGTATTTTACTCGTGGCCCTGACGGTCGGCATAACCCTGAACCGCATGATTCATCGCCGTATCATGCGCCATCTGACGGTGGAGGAAGCCACTTGGCAATACATCTTCATCCATGCGCTCAAGGGTGTCCCCATCTCCCTCTGTCTTGTGGTCGGCCTTTACTGGATTGTCAACACGATCGACATCATCGAACCTCTGGCACGAGTTTTTTCCTATGTTCTCTTTACGGTGATTATCCTCACCATCACCCGGGTTATCGCCCGTACCGTCAACGGGGTCATCGATATGCAAATCGAGCGCTCCCAGAAGGCAATGCCCAAGACCACGCTTCTGAACGCCATCGTCAACGGCATCATCTACGCCATGGGCATTCTGGTCGTGCTCCAATATTACGGCATTTCCATCGCCCCCATCCTCACCGCTTTGGGTGTCGGTGGTATGGCCGTGGCACTAGCCTTGCAGGAAACGCTCGCCAATATCTTCTCCGGCCTGCACCTCATCCTGTCCAAGCAGCTGCGCCTTGGTGACTACATTCATCTAAGCTCCGGCGAGGAAGGCCGCGTCACGGACATCACCTGGCGTTTCACCACCATCGTCCCCGTTGGTAACGGCAATATGGTCGTCATTCCGAATCAAAAAATCGCCTCCTCCATCATCACGAACTACAGTATGCCCTGCCACGATATCGTCATCAAAATTCCCGTGGGCGTGGCCTATGACAGCGATTTGCAAAAGGTGGAAGATGTAACTTTAGAGGTTGCCCGTCAGGTGCTCACCGACCTCAATGAAAAACTGGATGCCGACCGTCAGCCCGCCGTCCGTTTCTACAACTTTGGCGAGTCCAGCATCGACTTCAACGTGCTCCTGCACTCCGCCCGCTTTGATGACCAGTTCCGCCTCAAGCACGAATTCATCAAAGCGCTGACCGCCAGATTCCGTCAGGAAGGCATCGAAATCCCCTTCCCGATTCGGACCATCGTTCAGCAGACAAACTAACCACCATACACTGGCGTCCAAGGAAGGGCGCCCGCTATCCACAAATTACCTTCATGGCAATCTGTGGATAATTTTTTTTGCGCCTTTGGCGCGGGCTTCATGCGGCAATTTCCTTGTGGATAACTCCGTGCATAAACACCTATATATAGTATTTCTATTGACTATGAGCCATACATATTGTATAATTTGCTTACATTCACCACTTATTGTGGTTATACTTAAACACACCCCAACGGGTCTTATAAATTAAAGGATAGGTGATTATCATGATGGTAAATGATGTAGCAGTAACTGTTGATGGTCTCAGCGATGTAACCGAGGCAGAAATCGCCCAGTATATTGGTTATGTAGAAGAACAGACCAACGAAAGGGTCAACGAACTGACCCTGACCCCTGCAGCTGACGGCCAGATTCATTTGGACTATGTACTCCAGCCGCAGAAGTTCGAGCGCATCCGCCGCATTACCGGCTACCTCGTCGGTACGATTGACCGCTGGAACAACGCCAAGCGCGCCGAGGAACATGACCGCGTAAAACACACGGTTATGCACTAAGCCAAAATGAGAATTCGCATTGCAGGCATTGTAGAGGAATCCATCGTGGACGGTGACGGCCTGCGCCTCTCAATCTTTACCCAGGGCTGTCCCCATCATTGCCCTGGCTGCCATAACCCTGGCACCCATCCCGCCACCGGCGGCCGTGATGCCGATACGGACGAAATTCTCGCCCTCGTAGATGCCAATCCCCTGCTGGACGGCATCACCTTCAGCGGCGGTGAGCCGTTCCTGCAGCCCTCCCCCTTGACCAAACTAGCCCGTGAGGCCCATGCCCGCGGGCTTGATGTTTGGAGTTACACAGGCTACACCTTAGAACAGCTCGTTGCCAAGAAAAATCCCGCCATCGATGCTCTGCTAAAAGAACTCGATGTGCTGGTGGATGGCCGCTACGAAGAACGCCTGCGGGACCTGACCCTGAACTTCCGCGGCTCCAGCAACCAAAGAGTCATCGATATGAACGCCTACCGCAAGACAGGCAAGATTAAAACGCTATATTAGTTCGCGGTACATAATACGCAGTACGCAATTCTCAGTACGCCGCCAGCGGCCATACTTGCCACGCGCAGCTCGGCGGCCCGCTAAAAAATCTCCTTTGCCCTTAATTAAGCATGGTAAAAAGTCAAAACTCGCTACGCTCAAACAGTAGACTTTTCCCCAAGATATTAAGGTAGGCAAAGGAGATTTTTCTTTACGCTCGCTCGCCTAACGCTACGCTTAGGCAAGTATGACCGCTGGCGGCTAGTTGCGAGGCTATCGCTTTTGCTCAGCCATGCGGCGGCTGCTAACCTTTCGGCAAGGTCTTGTCCCCAGCAATACAGTTGTAAAATAATTGATAGATAGTATCTTTGGCGGGGCGGCTGAGGGCTGTTCTAAGTGACGCGTATGATGATTCGCGTTAAGAAAATTATTTTTGTCCACCACCTAAAAAAACGCAAAGCACTTTTGTTTGAACGCAGTGAGTTTAAGTGCTTTGCGTTTTTATTATGACAAAAATAATTTTTAGCGAATCATCATAGCAGAGCGTGAACAGCTCTCAGCCGCCCCGCCAGCCACGAACTCCCGAACTACTTAACAACGAGCACCGGACATTTCGCCTGTTCCACAATGTACTGGCTGACGCTCCCCAGCAGTACCCCTTTGACAATGCCCAGTCCCCGGCTGCCCATGATGATTAAGTCAATATCATTAGCCGAAGCAAAATCCAGAATCACCACGGCCGGCGACCCGGTTTCCGAAAAGGCTTCCTTTTCAATCCCCGAGGGCACCATTTCCATCGCTCTGTCCAGAATAACATTTCCGGCCTTCGTTACCGCTTCCAAAATAGCATCCGACAGGCAGGCATTAATCGCCAGCTGATTGATGTTGGCTACATAGAGAAAATTGAGCTTTGCCTCACAGACCTCGGCCATAGCGATAGCCTCTGCCACGGCACGATCCGAACCTTCCGAACCATCCACCGGTACAAGAATATTTTTCATCATAATGATTACCCCCTCAAGGTCATTTAACCACCATCACTGCCGTTTGCGCCCGCTCAACCAATTCCTGGCTGACACTGCCTGCAAAGAAGCCTTCCACGACTCCCAGTCCCCGGCCACCGGTCACGATTAAATCCGGCAGGCTTTCCTCAGCAAATTGCAAAATCTCCTCCACCGGCATCCCCGTGCGGGTATGATACGCATAATCAACATCATTCGGCATACAACCCTTGACCATGGTCTGAGTTGCCGCTTCATCACTGCGCACATCCCCGGCAATGACATCCGGCAGCCAGCTTTCCTCCTGCGCATCCGTTTCACTGGTAAAATAAGTCACATGGAGCACATCCAGCTTGGCTCCCATCTCATCAGCCAGATTTGCCGCAAACTTCAAAGCCCGCTTCGATGTATCGGACGCGTCCACCGGCACTAAAATACGGGATAACTTCATCTGAACATACCTCCCCGTAATACTCTTTGTCTTTATACTTCGCGCCGCCGCCTGCAAAATCCTGCCCTGACAACGAGAAAATACATTGACATTTTCTCACGGATAATGCTACACTAAATAGAACATTTTAGATGATTATACTGGATAAAAATAACAATTATGTAAACCGCCATACAACGAGGAGGCCCTATCATGTCAAAAGAAAAAGCCAGCAAACCAAACAATGCCGAAATTGTCGCCCAGACTACCATCGCGGGAGTCTATCAAGCCGCACGCAACTTAGAGGGCATTGTCCGCAAAACCCGCCTGATTGAAAGTGACTTTTTCTCCGAACTGTCCGGCAACAAAGTCTACTTGAAACCCGAAAACCTCCAGCACACCGGCGCCTTCAAGCTGCGCGGCGCGTATAATAAAATCAGCCAGCTCACCCCCGAAGAGCGTGCCAAAGGTGTTATTACCTCATCCGCTGGCAACCATGCACAGGGCGTAGCCTTTGCCGCACAAAAACTCGGCGTCAAGGCCGTTATTTGTATGCCCGCCACCACCCCAATCTTAAAAGTCGAAGGTACCAAAGCCCTCGGCGCTGAAGTCGTGCTCCACGGTGACGGTTTTGACGATGCCTACGCCTACAGCCTCGAACTGCAAAAACAGCACGGCTATGTCTACATCCACCCCTTCAACGATTTGCAGGTGCTTTTAGGACAGGGCACCACGGCACTCGAAATCATCGACGCCTGCAAGGACATTGACGCCATCCTCGTCCCCATCGGCGGCGGCGGCTTTGCCTCCGGCGTAGCCCTGGCCACAAAACTCGTCAACCCCAACATCAAGGTTATCGGCGTAGAGCCGGAAAACGCCGCCTGCATGAAAGCCGCCCTCGCGAAAGGAAAAATCACGACCCTAAAATCCGCCGACACCGTAGCCGACGGTTGCGCCGTAAAGACCGCGGGCACGCTGACCTACGAATTCTGCAAGAAATACCTCGACGATATCATCACCGTTTCCGAAATGGAAATCATGGGCGCTTTATTATCGCTTATTGAAAAGCACAAACTCATTGCCGAAGGCGCAGGTGTGCTGTCCCTTGCCGCCCTCTCCAAACTCCCCTTCAAGGGCAAAAAAGTAGCCGCCATCGTCAGCGGCGGCAATATCGATATATCCACGATTTCGGCACTGATTGAAAAGGCAAAAATTGCCCGTGGCCGCGTCTTCTGCTTCGGTGTACTCCTGCCGGATAAACCCGGCCAGCTCCTCAACGTCGCCCGCATCCTCGCCGAAGAAAACGCCAACGTCATCGAACTCAACCACAACCAGTCCAAAGTGACCGACAGTTTCAAAAAGGTAATTCTCGAAGTCACCTGCGAAACCAACAACGAAGAACACATCCAGCGCATCACCAAAGCCCTGCATGATAATGGGTATGAACTAGAGAGGATTTATTGACCATCCCCAGCCTTTTTGTTATAATAAAAATATAGAGAACTGGCAACACAGAGTGCCAGTATGGGCTAGGACTCCAAGAAGCGTGTCAGGATGCGGGACTTGGATAGCTCCATGAAGGGTTTGGTCATATAACCTCAACCTGACTAGATGCACCTCGTTGTGCAGACAGAAAAATGACCAAATTGCAAAAAAGCTCTTGGCTTCTCACCTAGAGCTTTTTTTGTTGCATTAACATATTTGAGGGACAACTATTATTATGAGTAACGATATTTTAAGAGCTACCGCTTCTACCTTCCTCAACTTGACTAATTACGAATATCACATCGTATTAGGCAGAAAAATGAAACAGACACATTTAACCATCAGATTTCTACCGGATAATTTTTACCATTTGGCAGGTCTGCAAAAATTGAAATCTGCCTATCCATTCCAAACTATGGCACATGAGAAAGTATTTCGGCAAATTCTTTCGCAAAAAATAACAGTCAAGGATATTTCTAAAGATAAAGCATATCCCCTTATCCGTGACCGATTAAACGTATTAGCTCACCTAGATGCTATATTGGATAGCAATCTTTCCAATGTTTTCCGCTACGACAGGAATAAAATTCCTTTTTATTCTGCACTTTCAGCCGATTATATCATTAAGGGAACTACGCCGCAGACCATCATTACTTTTGCCACCTTTGTAAAGAATCACAATATTTTCTACGGCAATTCGATATTTCCATTGAGTAATTTCGACTATTCAAAAGGACAGATGCAATATACTGTTCTATTAAAAGAAAAAATCCATTTGAAAACACATGAATCCATAATATTATTCCAACATAAAAATTTTTCTCTTGATAAAACACCAAATGCTGAAACTATCAAAGGTTTGGAAGAAGTAAACAATGGCACTAACCTTGTCGGCCCTTCCCATTATGTTGATGATGTAATGAACGAACTCTGACTATCCACCAGTTGACAACAATAGTGATTTATTCTAAAAAACGAGCACTGCAATCCCCCCTCGCAGTGCTCGTTTAGTTTTCATTTGTATAACCGATGCTCTTATCACACGATACGTATGCTAATATAATCAACTATTCCGCTCTTGATAGCAAAACGCAACAAACAGGAATCGCCTTGAGGTGAATTTACCTTGTATTCGTATAATTCTAATCCACCATAAGTAGATTGCGCATATGGCTTACCATAAGCATCTAAAACTTTCTTAAGCGAATCTCCCTGCCGCACATTTCCTTTGGTTGCAACATGTGACGAATTAGAAAACACAGCAACAATCTTATCTTTGCTAACCAGCACCTCAACATCCCGGAAATAATGATGCGTATAACCGTCATTATCAATACTAAAAGATTTTATTTCTCCTCCAAGTTTTGACTTGACGCTCTCATAGCTTGAACCCACACTCACCGCCCCTAAACCTACAGCTGTTGAACCAATACTACTATAAGAAGTATTCTCCGTTGAAGTGGGCGGTTGTACTACGTCTTCTTGCTGTGCTTTCTTCTGCTCTTTAGGATTATCTCTAGCAACTTCATTATCTGACATGTCATAGTAAACTAATGCAATAACTTCATCATCATCGTTATACTCCTTTACCACACGATGATATGTATGCCCGTTCAATGTAATGTTTACAGGTTCTTCGCCGGTACCAAAATACGCTTTCTCGGTTTCACGGCGCTTTTCATCATGTTTGAATTTACTTTCTGCAGCTTTTAATTTATCCGCTAACACTAACGTATCATCACGTCCATAAAAAGCCATCCTCGAAAGATTCCCTTTATCATCATAGGAACATGCTAATTTTACAATATTATCCCCCAAAAGTTTGGTATCCAAAGCCACGGGGCTATCATCCGGCCCCATTGATGCTAATTCTATCATATTCCCCAAATCATTATACTTCATAACCAGTGTTGCAATATTCCCCCAGCTTTTTACCCCTACAGGCTGCTCATCTTTGCCTAAGAATGATATTCTACTTGGAGCGCGATTATGACCTTCATAACTATATTTTGTAATTGCCCCTGCGGAAATAGTATTTTGCATAATTGTACGTGGTACGAAATAGCTTGTTTTCTTTTCTTTCAAGTTCTCATCTGCTCCATAATGGCGAATCTCAACAACACGGTCTTCTGCATCATAATCATAAGTAATCTTGGCAATCGTTGAACTATCAACCATCATGGATTCATCTTTTCCATAGTTCGTAATACTTACAGGTAGAACATGCGCCTTATCGTAGGAGAACCTTGTTTCATATTCTTTTTTTACTGTAGTCACGCGATTCCCATCGATTCCAGCATATCCCACCTTTGCCAGCTGCCCGTTATCTTGATAAGAAAAAATCATTTGTGCATATCCTAAAGAAGTAGCCGCTTGTTCCCCTTCCTTGTTATAGAAGTACGCAACTTTTGCACGATTATTATCATCAATTTTATAGCGAATAGCATATGCCCCGTAATAACCTGGTTTTGACGCTGCACGAGTATTCCTAAAATTATATTTTACATAGCCATCTTGATATTCCATGGTCACAGAGCTAATATTGAAACTCTGCCCCTTGGTATCCTGCCAATTATGGGAAATAACCGTGCCACCATACATCGTTGAGATTTTTGCCGGTTTATTCTTATCATTCATTTCAACCTTATATACTAACCCTGATGTATCTGCCTTTTCGTCTGCCACTTTTTCCCGAACAAAAAATTTACCATCAGGCTGCATAATACAACCTTTGTAGTATCCTGGCTGAGTTAATTCCACATATTTTGCAGTATTTTCAGATATTCCTGATTCATTTATCCCACTTTTACCACAACCTGAAACAACTAACATTACCATCAATGCCGACAGTAACACAACTAATTTTAACGATCGCACATGAATCGCCTCCCGTCATTCAGTTAATCATATATAGATACTAACTCACAGCTGAAATCATCCATACACAAAATTTTCCCTTTATTTGATTTGTGCTTCTAATTATTCTCCCTATACTATTACATTTTACATCAACGCTAATCAAATCGTCTTGTGGTAATCTTCTACTCAGTTTATTTCTAATATTTACACTTACTTCATTTATTTCATTTCCATTCATTCCAATCGACCACATTACTAACCCTGATACTGCTCCCACTTGAGCACTGGTCTGTTTTTTATCCGTCGTATCAGCTGTTATTAAAGCTCTAAAAACATTTCTATCTTTATTTTCAAACAATATAACCGTGCAATATTCTAAATTTTCGTTATTCCCCACAATAAAACGATATGCTTTATCCCCCACATCACAAAAATCCGAATTGGTAAAATGTTCATCATATAGAATATCAGCTACATATGCTCTGTTGCCAACTATCCCAACCATTTTATCACGAAGTTGAGTTGCACTTCCATCAAATATGGTAGCCGCTTCTGCTGTTACAAATGTGCATAAACAAATCATCATTAGGAAAAGCATTGATATCTTTCTCATAACATATACCTCCTTATGCCTTATGAAATGTTGCCGCATAGTGAAAATACTTTGGTGGGTTCGGTAATTTATGTAAATTTTCCTTATCCTCAACCTTATCTCCATCAGAAACATACCCTAGAAAATATACTATCGTACCAATCAGTCTGCCAACATCCTGTTTCCATTCATCAGGCAACCTGCCATTCACCACGAGGTTATTCTTTTCGGCAAAAACTTCAATTTCATCTACTACAGCTTTCAACGGCGCATGACCTGAAGCACAGAATCGCAATATATTTTCTAATCTATCCTTCTGTAATAATAATTCTATTAATTCTATTGTTATCGAATTTTCAATAAATTTTAAGCGACTTGAGTACCTAGCTAGGAAACCAGCCTTTATCATGGCCACTCTCCCCGCTGTAAACTTTTCATCCATAACAATCAACCGCCTTTCTACGTTTCCCCTTTTATCTCATATCTGGAAATGAGTAATTCCACATCTCCTTCTCCAATCCCGTAAACGTAGTCAGCAATGACGGGTCAATTTCCAGCCCCTCGGCAATGTCTAACAGCATGGCAATAGATATATTTTCCCCATACTTGCCCCGCTCTATCCGGCTTAACGTACTTTGACTAATATGTATCTTCTCTGCCAGCTGGCTTTGCTCCAGACCATACAATGTGCGATAATATGCGATTTTTGCGCCGATTTGCCGATAGAAAATATCCCGACGAATGCCCACAACGTTCACCTCTTTATAATCTGCCTACTATTATTATCGCATTTATTAAAGCTTTTGTTTCGCATATATACGCCGTATTCTATCAAATATATGCTTTCGACTACAAATTAACTCTAAGATTGAATTGCAATTATATTATATTTCATTTCAATTTGAATAGCAATATTTATTTACCTTTTTATTGCTATTCAATATATATTTTTTTATACTATAAGCAGGGAGTGATTATATGACAATCGGTCAACGCCTCAAAAACATCAGATTAGCCCTGCACTTAAAACAAGCCGAGTTCGGTCAACGCATAGGACTAAGCCAGCCCACTATTGGTCAATATGAAAAAGAAACACGCCCCATCACAGAGCGTGTCATTTCTCAGCTTATTGCTGAATACAATATTAACGAAGAATACTTACGATATGGCAACGGAGCCATGTTCTGTCATCAACCTACCGACCTAGTAACAGAGCTTGCCACAAAATTACAGCTCACGAGCCGGGAACAGCAGCTTTTACTGGCATACTCCACCATTCCTGTCGACAAGCGAGAAAGTTTCCTTGACTTTGCCCAAGATTTATGGGGCAAACTACAAGAATTAGACAAGCAACCGCATCATTTATCTTGATAATATTTACAGCAGGCACTGCACGAGCCCTGCCACACCGAACACAATGAATATCGCCGCCGACACTTTCTGCATGGTCGGGGGCGATATTTTTTTCTGCAGGTAGTTGCCAACCACGAGTCCCATACCATCGGCGATAATCATGCCGGCCACGGCACCGATAAAGACCATCAGCCAGCTATTCATTTCCGAAGCCAGCGCCACAGCTGCCAGCTGCGTCTTATCGCCCATTTCGCCAATGATGAAGGTCAATGCTACGGTCATCACCGGCCCGAATCGGCTGGCCTTGCATTCCTCTTCTTCCGCATCTTCCTCCCCCTTCAAGGACCAAAGGCCAAAGCAGATAAAGAGGATAGATGCAGCAATAGCCATTTTTTCTGCTGGCAGCAAGCTGCCGATAGTGGCACCCAAGAGCACCGACATGGCATGTACCACGATTATCCCCAAGGTCATGCCCACAAACACCCGGCGGCTGTCGTAGCGGCCTGCCAGTGCCATCACGAGGAACTGGGTCTTGTCCCCCATCTCAGCGAAAAAAATCAACAAGAAAGATGCCCAAAATGCTTCCATCCATTCCACTCCTAAACTGTTGCAAACATAATATACACAATATAACACAGGTGCTCCCGAAAAAAGCAGGAAGATCCTCTCAGCCGTCGAATTTTTTAAGTGCTGGGGGTGAAACCATGAGAGCGATTGTACATTGGAAAGGCGGTTCATCCGTCTCCATCGACGATATTTTGACTATCCGTTATACCGACAAAGACGGCCCTAAATTCCTGCAAAGCAATGATTTAAGTTCCTTTCAGTTTCAGGGAATTGATTCCTTCTCCTTCTTCACCAAAAAGGGACTGCTTATTTTTTCCGTGGCGGAAATCCTCTATATCGACTTCCGTGCCCGCTAGTGTACCTGATAAAACGAAAAGCCCTTGTCAAAGCTAAGTGCCATGACAAGGGCTTGATTTGTTAAGTGGTGCCTTCGAGCGGAATCGAACCACTGACACGGGGATTTTCAGTCCCCTGCTCTACCAACTGAGCTACAAAGGCAAAATGGCGACCCGAAGGGGACTTGAACCCCTGACCTCCGCCGTGACAGGGCGGCATTCTAACCAACTAAACTACCGGGCCATGTGAATGTGTCACTCACAGGACATAATTATACGGATAAAAGCCCTCGTTGTCAATAGCTTTTTCGCAAAAAAATAACCTTTCACAGCAGAAAGGTTATTTTTTCACCATTTAGTTCAAGGCTTCCACAAACTTCTTCAAGTCTTCCGCGGCTTTCGTCACACGGGACAGATTCGCCGTGATTTCCTCGGTGGAAGCGGCCTGCTCCTCACTGATGGAGCCAGTGGTTTCAATCGTCTTGGAAATGCCCTCAACGGCCTTGTTCATTTCATTCAGCGTGGACTGAATCTTTTCCGTTGCTTCGCGGGACTGTTCCGCCAACTTACGCACTTCTTCAGCTACGACGGCAAAGCCACGTCCCTGTTCACCGGCACGGGCTGCTTCAATGGCGGCGTTGAGGCCCAGTAAGTTCGTCTGGCCGGCGATATTGGTGATGAAATCGATGACCTTGATGGTATCCGCATTTTTTTCTTGCAGGAGCTTGGCCTGTTCTACAGACTCCTGACCTGCTTTGGCCAGCGCACTGGCACTTTTGGCTACCTGCTCGACTGCTTCATAAACCGTCTGGGTTGAAGTGGCGATTTCCTCAATCGCCGAAGACAGCCGTGCATTAATCTCTTCCCTGTTTTTGATATCCTCTGCCATTTATATTCCTCCCCATCTTAATAATTCACATCAATAGTCAACGCCCCATTTACATTTTCCTATAATGCCTTGCTCTTCTTTAATTCCACATACGACTCTAAAAACCTTCTTTTCTTTCGAAAAAATTTTCATAAGATTATCAAAAGGATTCTCGCCCTTGTAAACCGAATAAATACATAAAGATTGACCGTTACCGAAAAGGCACGAGGATATATGGACTAAGGAAGGAATTGTTATGGAAAATGGTATTTCACTATATCCCGGCCAGGGAACGCCCGTGGAGCAGAGCCTGGCCATCATCGAGGAAGCAGCTGCCTGTGGTCTGCGGCGGCTCTTTCTCGCTTTGCCTGAATATCCCACCGATTTGGGTGATATAAAAGGAGAATTGTCGGCCATTTTGAAGGCAGCCCGGCAAAATGATATGGAGGTTGTCGCTAACGTCACGCCGCAAACGCAGGAACGGCTGGAACTTCCAGAACTAAGTCCCTCCCTGTTCCGTATCTGGGGCATCAAGACCCTGCGGCTGGCAGAGGGATTTTCCCCGGCAGAGATTGCCACCCTCTCCCAGAATCGGCAGGGTATCCGCATTGCCCTGAATGCCTCCACTGTCACCAGCAGGATTATCGCCGCTTTAGTCGAACTAAAGGCCAACTTCCGGCAAATCGAAGCCCTGCACAGCTTTTATCCACGCCCCTTCACCGGGCTCAGTGAGGACCTGCTCGTGCGCAAGACCATGCTGCTCCACAAAGCCGGCATCCGAGTAGGAGCCTTTGTTCCCGGCGCTAACCGCCAGCATAATTTCTGCAAAGCTGGCTGTCCTACGCTGGAAAATCATCGGGAAGAAACTGCCTCTCTGGCGGCCCGTCATCTTGTAGCTTTGGGTATTGATGCCATCTTTCTTGGCGACCTGCCGCCGCTGCCCGAGGAGCTGCAGGCCATCAGCCAGCTCTCGGATAAAGCAGTAACCCTGCAGGCCAAGTGGCTGACACCCAATCCCCAATTACGGCAACATTTACAGCATGTGTTCACGGCGCGTCAGGATGTGGCGCAAAACGCCGTACGGGCTGGCGACAGTCAGGATTTCTGGCAGAACACGGAGCTACAGATTGCGCCGGAAAACGCTGTTTCCCGTCCCTTAGGAGCTATCACCATTGACAATGAACGGAACCTGCCCTATATGGGAGAAGTGCAGATTTGCCGCAGCAACCTGCCGGCAGATACCGGGGTAAATGTAGCTGCCCAGATTGATTCCCGCGAGCTCAATCTCATTGAGTACATCAGCCCTGGCCGGAAATTTTCCTTCATCTTCCACGAATGATTTGTGTTATAATAAAAGAATAAGTCGAACGAGGAAGGAAACATTTTTATGTCTGATACACTAACCGCGGATATGTGCGAGATTCATAACATACATCCCGATAAATTAAAAACCTGCGCCATGCGTAAGCTGGACGACGAAACCAGCTTGGAACTGGCAGATTTATTCAAAGTGCTGGGCGATAAAACCCGCATTAAGCTGCTCTCCCTGCTGGCCGCTGAGGACGAACTCTGCGTCTGCGATATTGCCGAGAGCCTGCAGATGGGCCAGTCAGCCATTTCGCACCAGCTACGTGTCCTGCGGGCTGCCCGGCTGGTAAAATTCCGCAAATCAGGCAAAGAGGCCTTCTACAGCCTCGATGATGACCATGTGCTCATCCTTATGCATATGGGACTTGACCACGTACAGGAACATTGATTCCCTGTCAAACATTGACGAAAGGACGATGCCGATGAACAAGCAGTTGCTCAAAACAGGCTTAACCCTGGGACTGGCGCTCTTCATGTCGAGCGCGGTCACACTGGCTTCCCCTACTCTGCAGGAAGGATCCCATGGCCATGATGTGCTGCTCCTGCAAAAAAAATTGCAGGCTGTCGGCTATAAGATAACGAGTGTCGATGGCGTGTACGGCAGCGAAACCGAACGGGCTGTTGCAGAATTTCAGCGGGATAACAAAATCCGCATCACCGGTATCGTCAATAACGCCACCTGGCGGGCTCTGCAAAAGGCTAAAAAGGTTAAATGGGGCGTGGACGTCCCCAAACCTGCCGCCAAAGAAAGTGGTACGCTCGCTTCCAAAGGGCCGCTGGCTCCCAACAATGCGCCCATCCTTGCCAAAGGTAAGGTCGGAGCCCTGCTGAAAACTGCCCGCTCTTATATCGGTGTGCCTTATGCGTTTGGTGGAACAACACCCAAGGCCTTTGACTGCTCCGGCTATCTCCAATACGTCTTTGCCAAGAACGGCATCAACATCCCTCGTACTGCCGATGAACAATACAAGCTAGGGTTGCGCACCAACAGCAGCAAACAGCTGGTTCCCGGAGATTTGGTTTTCTTCACCACCTACGAACCTGGCGCCTCCCACTGCGGCATCTATCTGGGCGACGGCGAATTCATCCATGCCAGCTCCAGCAAAGGTGTCCGGGTGGATGCCCTCTCCGATACCTACTGGGCACCGCGTTACTTAGGCGGTAAACACATCGTAAAATGAATAACAAACACCTTCCCTTTTTGGGGAAGGATTTTTTTTGCACAATTTTAGAGACGACAAAAAAGCCATTGCCTCAGCAATGACTTTAATTTCAAGTGGCGGAGTGGAGAGGATTCGAACCTCCGCACCGGTTACCCAGCCTAACGATTTAGCAAACCGTCCTCTTCAGCCTCTTGAGTACCACTCCGTATATGGCAGGGGCAGTAAGAATCGAACTCACAACCTACGGTTTTGGAGACCGTTGCTCTACCAATTGAGCTATACCCCTACATATTAAAAAATGGGGCGACTTATGGGGATCGAACCCATGCATGCTGGAGCCACAATCCAGTGTGTTAACCGCTTCACCAAAGCCGCCATGATAAAAAATCCCATATAGGGAAAAACTGGCAACGCCCTATCCTCCCAGTCCGTCTCCAGACAAGTACTTTCGGCGTATGAGTGCTTAACTACTGTGTTCGGTATGGGAACAGGTGGAACCACTCAGCTATCGTCACCAGATATTTATTTGGTGTTCTATGAACACTCAAAACTATACAGAAGAAATTGCGATGTGTTTGTTACGAACTTTTTAGGACTGGCTTGTGCTTAAGTTAAGCCCTCGATTTATTAGTATTGGTCCGCTACATGCCTTACGGCACTTCCACTCCCAACCTATCTACCTTGTCTTCTTCAAGGAATCTTACTGGATTACTCCATGAGA
>SVCA01000006.1 GCA_015058625.1 Pseudoselenomonas ruminantium
CATACCGAACACAGTAGTTAAGCACTCATACGCCGAAAGTACTTGTCTGGAGACGGACTGGGAGGATAGGGCGTTGCTGGTTTGAATCTGGTGACGATAGCCGAGTGGTTCCACCTGTTCCCATACCGAACACAGTAGTTAAGCACTCGTACGCCGAAAGTACTTGTCTGGAGACGGACTGGGAGGATAGGGCGTTGCCAGTTAAGAACTCCTTTTTAGGAGTTATGCTTCCCCGATAGTTCAGCCGGTAGAACGGTGGACTGTTAATCCATATGTCGCAGGTTCGAATCCTGCTCGGGGAGCCAATTATGATATACCTCTGGGGTGATTGGGGTATAGCCAAGTCGGTTAAGGCACGGGACTTTGACTCCCGCATCCGCTGGTTCGAGTCCAGCTACCCCAGCCAGATAATGGTTCACTAGCTCAGTTGGCAGAGCACCTGACTTTTAATCAGGGTGTCCCGGGTTCGAATCCCGGGTGAGCCACCATTAATTTCGGCGCGTTGGTCAAGTGGTTAAGACACCGCCCTTTCACGGCGGCTTCATGGGTTCGAATCCCATACGCGTCACCAATATATCATGACTCACTAGCTCAACTGGCAGAGCAACTGACTCTTAATCAGTAGGTTCACGGTTCGATTCCGTGGTGGGTCACCATTATATGGGCGATTAGCTCAGCTGGGAGAGCGCCTGCCTTACAAGCAGGATGTCAGCAGTTCGATCCTGTTATCGCCCACCATTTTATGGCCCGGTAGTTTAGTTGGTTAGAATGCCGCCCTGTCACGGCGGAGGTCAGGGGTTCAAGTCCCCTTCGGGTCGCCACTTTGATATTAACGCCTGCGGGCGTTATATATATAATATGTGCCTTTGTAGCTCAGTTGGTAGAGCAGGGGACTGAAAATCCCCGTGTCAGTGGTTCGATTCCGCTCGAAGGCACCATTTTGTTTATTAAGCTGGTGTAGCTCAATTGGTAGAGCAGCTGACTTGTAATCAGCAGGTTGGGGGTTCAATTCCTCTCGCCAGCTCCACTTGATGGTTATGTGCGGGTGTAGCTCAATGGTAGAGCCCCAGCCTTCCAAGCTGGTCACGTGGGTTCGATTCCCATCACCCGCTCCAGTTTTAGATACTGCCGGGGTGGCGGAACTGGCAGACGCAACGGACTTAAAATCCGTCGGTTGGAAACAACCGTACCGGTTCGATTCCGGTCCTCGGCACCACCAATTTCATATAGTTGTAGAGCCCTTGAGGCTGATATAATGCGGACGTGGCGGAATCGGCAGACGCGCTAGTTTCAGGTACTAGTGGTGGTGACATCGTGGAGGTTCAAGTCCTCTCGTCCGCACCATTTTTGTGTGTAAAACCTTTTAATCGAATAAATCGCGGTCGTGGCGGAATTGGCAGACGCGCTACTTTGAGGGGGTAGTGTTCACAAGACGTATGGGTTCAAGTCCCATCGACCGCACCATTTTTTTATGAATATAACAACTTGTTCTATGATATAAATTTCATAGGACAAGTTTTTTTTATATAAATATCTCATTTTTATCATTTTGCAGGAGTGATGAATCTACATGAAAGAAGCGAGTATCGAGAACATCTACCGGCTGGATGGCAGGGTGCCTCTGGAAGCAGCCATACCTTTTGGCTTGCAGCACGTCCTGGCCATGTTTGTTGCCAATCTGACCCCGATTGTAATTATTGCCGGGGCAGCAGGCTTTGACAAAGCGATGACAGCCATGCTGGTGCAGAACGCTATGTTTGTAGCAGGGATTGCTACCCTGGTGCAGTTGTATCCACTGTGGAGAGTGGGAGCGCGTCTGCCGATTGTCATGGGCGTCAGCTTTACTTTTGTGACGGCTATCTGCTTTGTTGCAGCTAATTTTGGCTATGGCGCAGTTGTCGGCGCAGTTCTGGTCGGCGGTATTTTCGAAGGAACCTTAGGGCTTATGGCCAGATATTGGCGCCGTCTTATTTCGCCGATTGTTTCCTCTATTGTGGTAACGACTATCGGTTTTTCCTTGCTCGGAATCGGAATCCGTTCTTTTGGCGGCGGCTACAATGATGGCTATGGTTCTGCGGACAATCTCTTTTTAGGCACGGTAACGCTCGTTACCTGTCTGCTCTTTTCTTCCTTTGCCAAAGGTTATTACAAGCAGCTGGCGGTATTGGTGGGGCTGGTTGTTGGTTATGTACTTGCCCTGGGCATGGGCAAGGTTGACTTGTCAGCTGTTTTCAATGGCAGTGTTATTTCTCTGCCGGTGCTTTTGCCCGTTGCACCTGAGTTTCATTTAGGCGCGATTATTTCTATCGGAATTATTTTTTTGGTATCAGCGGCGGAAACCATTGGCGATACGACGGCGATGGCCATTGTGGGCTTGAAGCGTGATGTTGCCGAAAAGGAAATTGCCGGCTCTTTGGCTTGTGATGGCTTTTGCAGCTCCGTGGCTTCTCTTTTTGGTTGTTCACCCATCACGTCGTTCAGTCAGAATGTCGGCCTTATTGCCATGACAAAGGTGGTAAATCGCTTTGCGATTATGACTGGTGCTGTGGCGATGATTATTGCCGGCATGGTTCCTTCTATCGGGGCCTTTTTTGCCTCCCTGCCTGATGCGGTCTTAGGGGGCTGTACCATCATGATGTTTGGCTCCATCATGGTCAGCGGTATTCAGATGATGAGTCGTGTGAAGATGACGCAGCGCAATGCTACGATTGCGGCGCTTTCGTTTTCGATTGGTATCGGTACGACGACGGCTACGGAAAATGCCATTTGGCATATTTTCCCGCAGGTGGTGCAGGATGTGTTCAGCGGCAACTGCGTGGCGGTTGTGTATGTGGTGGCAATTTTGCTCGATACCTTCCTGCCGGCTAATATGGAGGCCGCTAAGGTAACTGAAGAAGAAGAAAATGCTGAACCAGCAACGGATATTGCCTAAGGGAAGGAGCTTTTTATCATGAAATTGTTGAAAGACCGTATCTTAAAAGAGGGACATTGCCTGTCGGGCAATATTTTGAAGGTGGATTCCTTTATCAACCATCAGATTGATCCGGAATTTACGATGGAGATGGGCAAGGAATTTGTGCGCCGCTTTGCAGATGTGGAGATTGATAAGGTGCTGACCATTGAATCTTCCGGCATTGCCATTGGCATGGCTGTGGCCTATGAACTCAAAAAGCGTCTGGTTTTTGCGCGCAAGAATCCTTCGCTGCTCATGCAGGAGGATATGTATACCTGTCCGATTGCGTCCTATACCAAAAAGGAAGCTAAGCTGGTGTACGTGCTGAAAAAGTTCCTGCAGGCTGGGGAAAATGTCCTCATCATTGACGACTTTATGGCTGACGGCAACGCTGCACTGGGGCTGGCAAATATCGTCGAGCAGGCTGGCGGCAATGTAGTCGGGATTGGTATTGCCATTGAAAAGTCTTTCCAGCAGGGGGCGCAGCGTGTACGGGAGGCCGGTTACCGGGTTGAGTCCCTCGCTAAAATTGCTTCCTTAGCCAATGGGCAGATAATTTTTGACGAAGATTGATTTTTTCCAAAAAGATATTGACATAAGGCCCAAAGTACTCTACAATATTTTTTGTTAATTCGGTGAGTTCACTGGATAACTGCATAGGCGGTCGTGGCGGAATTGGCAGACGCGCTACTTTGAGGGGGTAGTGTTCGCGAGGACGTATGGGTTCAAGTCCCATCGACCGCACCATTTGAATTTTAAGCTCAGACGAGTTTCACAGTGTGGATTGTCTGGGCTTTATTTGTATATCCGGGAGGTGGCAGTATGAAGAGGTTTTTGGTCCACTGTCTGTTGGTCATCTGTTTTCTATGTGTTGGGATGGGCACAATATCTGCGCAGCAGGTAGCTGTACAGAAAGAGAACAGTACGCAGTCTGAGCAGGCGGAACTGCATTTGACGGCGGCGATGATTGCCAATGTGGCCTATAATGGTGAACTCAAGACACTGGCCCGCAACTGGCTGATGGCGCGGGGCTGGCAGGTGCTTTCCTATCAGCCGACACCGGGAGAAGGCGGCAGGCTTTATATTTTTGCACATCGCATTCAGGAACATGACATTGTCTTTGTGACTTTTCCGGGAACAGAAACCATCGAGGATGCAAAACTCGACCTGCATATCAGCCGCGTACCGTTCGGAGGTCATACACCGGCGGAGTTTGCGCAAAAGGCAGGTGACATGTCTGGAAAATCCGGGGATAAGCCCTTGGTACATCGCGGGTTTAACGAATATGTGCAGAAGCTGCTCTTTACCCAGCCGCTGCCACAGATGGAAAACCTGACTTTCGGGGAAGAAATGGCCAGGGAATTGCAGGACCATCCACAGCGTAAGCTATACCTTACAGGGCACAGCTTAGGGGGCGCCGTGGCTACTTTGACGGCAGCCCGGCTGGCGGATTTGGGCGTTTCCCCGCAACAGCTGGAGGTCATCACCTTTGGCGCTCCGGCCATGGGCAATGAAGCCTTTGCCCGGGCTTATGAGCATAAATTTTCCCTGACCCGCGTGGGGATGGCAGGTGACCCGGTGAAAAGCATCCTGCAGTCTTTGACGGGCGGGTTCGTCCAATTCGGCCAACGGGTGGATTGGGAGAGCAAACTTACGGAACATTTTCCCCATGAAATGGTCCTGTATCTGGATGAAGCCTGGCGGCATTATGTGGATGCCAAGCCTGCCGGAGAATTGCCCAAGCTGGCCGGGGAGCCGCAGCTTCATCTGCAAAATGCGTTGTATGTTGCTGCGCCAGTCTTTGACATGCCGAAGAATCTGCGCCGGGAACTGCCATATATGGAGCGGATGGTTCGGGAACTGACGGAATCCACCTACACCCCGCAGCAGCAGGCAGAAAAAAAGCAGGATTTTCGGGGCATGCTGAAGCAGGCGAAGGCGGCAGGCTGCGGCTATATCCTCTATCAGCAATACACAGGCAAGCGCATCCGCAACGAAAAGGATAATTATCGTCTGACGCTGGAGGAATGTATTTATGATGGAGACGGCAATATCTGTTACATGCAGTCCCGCAGTACCACAACCAAGGATATGACGCCGGTACAGGCGGCGGCGTATCTCCATGTGCAGGGGGACGCAGACAGGGCGCAGGCCTTAAATGTTGGAGAAGAATATGCGAAGCGGCAGGATTTTTCCATCATAGATGTGAACACAGAACACAATAAAAAT
Source organism: Pseudoselenomonas ruminantium (assembly GCA_015058625.1). GTDB lineage: Bacteria > Bacillota > Negativicutes > Selenomonadales > Selenomonadaceae > Selenomonas_A > Selenomonas_A ruminantium_N. The sequence goes on from SVCA01000006.1 coordinate 5,183, forward strand.
TCTGAAAATAATTGACAGGAGACTTTCTTTTCGCTATAATAAGAGTAAGCAACGGGAAGGAAGTTCAGCCTTTCCCACAGCTGCCGACATGCAATTCATGTAAGGAGGAGATTCCGATGGGATTTTAGGCAGAAACCCATAAGGAAAACATGAAGTGCGATTTGGTTGCGAAGAAAATAACCATCAGCAGGTGACGAGAAAGCCGCTGGTGGTTATTTTCATGGTATAATGGATTTATGTGTAGGATATTTTAGGAGGATAAGATGGAAAAGTCTAAGGTTTATTTTACCAGTTTTCGTACGCAGGTGGGCACCAGCTGGCTGGAAAAGCTGCGCCGTCTGTGCATTGCCGCAGGGATTAAGAACATCGATATGGAAGGCAAGTTTGTCGCCATCAAGATGCACTTTGGCGAGATGGGCAATCTGGCTTTCCTGCGTCCGCAGTATGCCAAGGTGGTCGCGGATTTGGTCAAGGAGCAGGGCGGTCTGCCGTTTCTGACGGACTGCAATACGCTTTACCCCGGCAGCCGCAAGCACGCGCTGGAGCATATGGATATTGCCAATATGCACGGCTTTAATCCCATGACGACGGGCTGTCAGATCATCATTGGCGACGGTCTTAAAGGCACGGATGATGTGGAAGTTCCCGTGAAAAATGGTGAATATGTTAAAACCGCCAAGATTGGCCGCGCGGTCATGGATGCCGATATCGTGATTTCGCTCGCGCATTTCAAGGGCCATGAAATGACGGGCTTTGGCGGTGCCATCAAGAATCTGGGCATGGGCTGCGGCAGCCGTGCCGGCAAGATGGAACAGCATTCCTCCGGCAAGTGCGTGGTCAATCAGGAGCTTTGCCGCAACTGCCATAAATGCGCCAAGGAATGCGGCTCGAATGCCATCAGCTTCGACACGGGCAAAGCCTATATCGACCCGGAAAAGTGCAAGGGCTGCGGCCGCTGCATCGGGGCCTGTGGTTTCTCTGCTATTCAAAATGAGCAGTGGGATGCCGGTGATTTGCTCGACAAGAAGATGGCGGAATATACGCAGGCGGTTGTGCAGGACAGACCCTGCTTCCATATCAATCTGGCCATGGATATTTCGCCGAATTGCGACTGTCATGGGGAAAATGATGCGCCCATCCTGCCGGACATCGGTATGTTTGCCTCCTTTGACCCCGTAGCTATCGACCAGGCCAGTGCGGATGCCTGCCAGAAGGCAACGCCTGTCCGTGACAGCCAGTTAGGGGATAATCTCGCCAAGGAAGATTGGCACCATCACCATGATGTGTTTATGGACAACAATCCCAATGTGCATTGGAAGGAAACGCTCGAACATGCGGAAAAAATCGGCATGGGCACGCGGGAATATGAATTGGTGACGCTGAAATGAAACAAGATGAACTTCGCCGGTTGCAAAAAATTGTCGAAGTCCTGCGCTCGGAGAAGGGCTGTCCCTGGGACAGGGAGCAGACCCACGAGAGCCTGAAGCCGGCCTGCATTGAGGAAGCCGCGGAAGTCTTGGCGGGCATTGATATCCTGAATGCTACGGGCAAGGCGGAAAATCTTAAAGAAGAATTGGGCGACCTGCTGCTGCAGGTCGTCTTTCATGCCCGGCTGGCGGAAGAAGCAGGACTGTTTACGCTCGATGATGTGGCTAAGGCGGTCAGTGATAAGATGGAGCGGCGGCATCCGCATGTGTTTGCGGGGGCGGACGCAGATTCGGTTGACTGGGAGGCTATCAAAAAGAGTGAGAAGGCGGGACGCGAGTGGGAGGAAGAGTTCCTGCCGGGAGCGTTTTCGCAGGCAGAAGCATTGATTGCAAAGGCGCGGGAGCGAAAAGGAATATAGGTGGTTGTTTACATCTATATACTAAGACGCCCGGTGGCTGATAATACGTTCCCTCTGCTTATGCAGGCTTGCCTAACGCGACGGGAAAGCATTATCAGCCACCGGGCTGTTTTCGTATGTGCCTTTCATCCGTTTGTTAAGCCGCCGTGGGGGCAGATGATATTTTTCCTTTGCTTATACAGGCTTGTCTAACGCGCCGGAAAAACATCATCTGCCCCCACGGCTTTTGTACGTTGTAAATTGTTGCGAACAGGTATAGCCTGATGCCTCGAACAAAACTTACTGTATACATCAATTGTATCTTGTAAATGTCTGAAAATATATGCTATACTGATAATACCAAGCTATGCCCTCTGGGGCTGGCGTTGAAAGGGATTTCGTTTTTGTCACAGGAGGAGATTGACATGTCAAACAACATCAGTGCGAATTTTGCGGCTTCGTTCTATCAGAACATGGGGCAGGTCGGGAAGAAGGGACAGGGCACGCAGAAGAAGGAGCAGGCACAGGAACCTTTTTCCCAGTATATGCAGGATGCGCAGGTGGAGCTTTCTGCGGATGGGCTGGCATTAGCGGGACAGCAGAAGGCTGGGGGGACGCAGCTTTCGCAGAAGGCGCAGGATTTATTGGGAAAATTACAGGAAAAATATGGGGCCTATGATTTCTTCGTGGCGGAAAATCAGGACGACATGAAGAATTATATGGACAAGGGTACCAAACAGTATTCGGTGGTCTTTACCAGAGAAGAACTGGAGAAGATGGCCAGTGATGAGGAATATGCCGAGAAGGTTATCGGCCAGATGGAATCGGCGATTGATATGACCAAGCGCATCGAGAATAGCGGCCAGCTTGGGGAAGGCGTGCACTTCAAGCAGGTGGCAATCACGTTTGACGGCGAAGGGAATATGAAGCTCTTTGCGCAGTTGGAAAAGATGAATGCTGACCAGCAGGAACGGCTCGAAGAGGCGAAAGAGAAGAAGGCGGAGGAAAAAGAAAAAGCCGCCCAGGAGGCGGAGAAGGAGAAAAAAGAGGAGCAGGCCAAGAAAGCCCCCAGCAATATCGTGGAGATAGAGGCCAGCTCCGAAGAAGAATTTTTGGAGAAGCTGTTGGGAATCAAGTGGTAAAACGAGGTATAAAGACGCCCGCCCTGTGGGTAATAGCTTTCCTTCGCTGAGACAAGCTTGTCAAACGCTACGGAAACCTATTACCCACAGGGCGGGCTTTATTGCGTGCTTAATGGTTTAATTGCTTAATTCTACGCTGAACGCATCTTTGGCGTAGTGGTCCATTTCCTGCTGCTCGCTATTGATATCCACAGCAAAAGCGGGCTGGGGAGTGTGGCCTAAGTTTTCGAGTTCCCGGGCACCTTGAACGGCATCCAGACTGGCCATCAGGGAATGCAATGGGGGCAGGCTGCTGGCAGCATCCTGATTTTCCGTTTTCACCGCTGTGATGGCACTAAGCAGACGGCCTTGCTGACTTTTGAGAACATCGGCATTATTGTGCGGCAGTACCGCCATCTTTACATCCATGTTTTCTCCCTCCTCTGCGTACGGTTCTGTAAATAAAAGTTTACACTTTGATGGTAGCAGAAAAAAAGCAGGAAGTCAATTAGAATTGCCGCCTGATTTGGGCGGCCAGCCAGCCGATGATGAGGCCGGTAATCAGACCGCAGGGGCCTAAGATAGGCAGGTAGCGGAAGAGGTTCAAAGTCTCTGCGGCAAGAGCGGCTATGATGAGCTGTCCTAAGTGATGGCAAAAACCGCCAGCGGCGCTGACGCCCATAAGGGAGAAGCGGGCGGTTCGTTTGAGCAAAGTCATGGCGGCAAGACTTAAGAGGCCGCCGGCCAGGCTGAAGAGAAAAATCGTCGGGCCGCCGCCGAAAAAAGAGGCCAGTCCTGTGCGCAGCAGGATGATAAAGAGGCAGCTGCGGGGGCCGAGGGTGTAGAGCGCATAGACTGTGACGATATTAGCCAGCCCCAGCTTGGCACCCGGCGCGATAAAGGGCAGGGGGATAAGGCCCTCCACCAGAAACAGTACCAGAGAGATTGCTGTCAGCAGGGCGATATGAAGATAATTTCGCAGTTCCATAAGGATTACTCACTTTTGATTTCAATGATTAATTTATGGGGCAGGCAGGCGATGATTTCTCCCGGCTTAGAGATGGCACCTGTCTGTACACAGATTTTGTCGGGGCAGTCGGCTTCGTCGATGGCGATGGTTTCATTTTTTATGCGGATGTGGTTGTGATGTTCCTGCGTGTCCGACTTATAAGAAACATTTAATTCGGTAACGCCCACATGGCCGGTGAGCTGGATGCGCTCGATAACCTGTCCGTCCTGCCGGATTTCGGCAAAGCAGGCCGCTTCGGGCTGCCCAAATTTTGCCAGCGGCACGAGGGAAAAGCCAAAGAACAGGACAATCAGCACAATATCCGCTTTTTTCAGCAATTTCATCATAGCTATATCATAACACATTTGGTATACTAAGAGGGTGATTTTTCGCATAGAGTTTAATATAAAAGGAGCGTGGGACTAATGCCAAATCGTCCGGTCTGGGCCGAGGTAAGTTTGCAGGCGTTACGTCATAATTATAGAGAGATAAAAAAACAGCTGGCGGCAGGCGTGAAGCTCTGTGCCGTGGTCAAGGCAAATGCCTATGGTCATGGTGCGGTAGCTGCCGCCAGAGTAGCAGTTGAAGAAGGTGCAGAGTATCTGGCCGTTGCAACCTTGTCCGAGGGCATGGAACTGCGGCAGGCTGGCTTTACAACGCCGATTTTGGTGCTTGGTCTGGTTATGCCGGAAGATGCCAAGGATGTGGTGGATTACGAGCTGACTCAGGTAGTTTGCGAATGGTCTTTGGCTGAGGCGCTTTCGAAGGAAGCTGTACGTCAGCAGAAAAAAGCCCGCATCCATCTCAAGGTGGACACGGGCATGGGGCGTATCGGCGTACGGCCGGAAGAAATCGGGGATTTGGCAGAGAAGATTGCCAAGCTGCCGAATCTGGAGATTGAGGGTATGTTCTCCCATTTTGCCATGGCGGACTGCAAGGACAAGAGCTATACGCAAAAGCAGCTGGCGGCCTTCAAGGAGGCCGTTGCCGCAGTGGAAGGAAGGGGCGTGAAGCTGGCCATTAAGCATATTGCCGAATCGGCGGCGATTTTGGAAATCCCCGAAGCGCATTTTGATATGGTGCGGGCGGGGGTCATCCAGTATGGACTCTGGCCGTCGGACGAAGTGACGCATCCCATTGATTTGCAGCCGATGATGAGCCTTAAGGCCAAAGTCGTGTGGATTAAGACGCTGCATAAAGGGGAAAGCATTGGCTATGGGCGGCAGTTCATTGCCGAGCGGGAAAGCCGCATTGCGACCCTGCCGATTGGCTATGCGGATGGGTATATCCGGGCTTATGGGAAGCAGGGCTATGTGGAGATTCACGGACGCAAGGCGCCGATTGCCGGGCGAGTCTGCATGGATCAGGTCATGGTGGATGTGACGGATATTCCCAACGTGCAGATTGGTGATGTGGTTACGCTGTTTGGCAGTGGCAGCCTGACCATTGATGAGGTGGCGCGCTGGGGGGATACCATTAATTACGAGGTGCCCTGTTTGCTTAGTGCGCGGGTGCCGCGGGTATACCGGTAATTCGTTTTTAGTGCGAAGTACGCCGCCAGTGGTGATGCTTGCCACGCGGTGCTCGGCGGCTCGCTAAAAAATCTCCTTTGCCTTTTAATTAAGCATGCCTAAAAGTCAAAACTCGCTGCGCTCAGACAGTAGACTTTTATACAGGTGATTAAGGATTGGCAAGAGAGCCGTTTCTTAACGCACAACTTCTACGTACCGCTTAGGCAAGCATCACCGCTGGCGGCTAGTTGGCAGGCTGGTACCTCATCCGGGGGCTTTGCCCCACCTTCCCCAGAGGGGTTGGCATTTGGTATTGCAGCGTCAAGATATGGTAGTCCAAAAAGACGGAGGCGGGGCCGGGCAGATTTTGCCCCAGCGAAGCGTTGGGCGGCAGGCGTTAAGAAACGTTTTTTTGCCAACCATAATATTATCGGGAAAAGCATATTGTTTGAGCGTAGCGAGTTTTTGCTTTTCCCGATACTTAATTAAAAGGCAAAAAAGCGGTTTAGCCTGCCGCACAAGCGCAGTCGGGGTAAAATCTGCCCGGCCCCGCCGGACTATCTTTTTACAACCAACGAATCTTATTGAACCTGCCGTTTCCAATATTCAAGGTCGGGTTCATTCAGCGGCAAGTCGATTGTCTGTCCATTATCGTAGTAGAAGCGGAACCGCACGGTCTCCGCTTTTTTGATGGCGGGCAGGCTGGAGCGGGGCAGTTCGACGAAGAGTTTGTTTTCGTTCTGCCAGGCATGGTCGCGGCTGTCATGCGGAGGCGGGGTTTGTTTGGTGGCGGCTTTCATTTCCCAGGCATCACCATCGGTGTAGAGGACGGCTTCGTTTTTGAGCTTGGCATTGTCGTAGCGCCAGTCCCAGATGGTCAGTACGGCTCCTTCCAGTTTTCCCTGCGCCGTATGTGACGTTTGGAAATCAATGCGGCAGTAGGCTGACAAACTCTCGGCTGTGCGGTGGTCGATATGCCAGGTGTAGGACAGGCCGAAGATGCCGATAACCATCAGCAGCAGGCCGATGCCCATAAAGATTTTTTTTATCATCAGTATGATTCCTCTCTATCAATCATGAATTTTACGAATTTACATAGATAGTATAACATATTCGAGTTTTTCCTTGCAATTTCAGCGGGATGTGAGAAAATAGAAGTATTGATTATAAATAGGAACAGTAAAAATACCACGAGGGGGCATTTTTATGACGATAAAATTGTTGGCAACGGATTTGGATGGCACCCTTTTGCGGGGAGGCCAACCTGTGTCGGCAGGCAATATTGCAGCGGCGCAGGCAGCGGCCAAGGCGGGTACCATTGTGACCATTGCCACCGGGCGCATGTACCGGGCGGCTATGCCGGTGGCTGAGGCTTTAGGGCTGGATGTACCCATCATTACCTATAATGGAGCCCTCATCAAATCCACTTCCGGCAAAGTTTATTACGAGCAGTATTTAGATGAAGATATCTGCCGCCGGATTACGGATTTTGCGGCAGCAAGAGGCTGGTACCTGCAGACCTATAGCGGTGATGAACTCTATTATTCCGATTACGGCGAATTTTCCAAGCGCTATGAGCACAGCCAGAAAGTCATTGGCGAAAATATCGGCTATGCAGGCATGCGAAAAAAGGTCAGCCAGATGTACAAGATGTTGATTATTACCCCTGACCCTGCGGTTACGCGGGATTGGATGGCAGAACTTGAGGCTGAATTTGGGGATAGTGTTACGCTGACCCAATCTTCCAAGGACTTTATTGAGATTATCAGCCCGGGCGTGTCCAAGGCTTCGGCGCTTGTGCGGCTGGCAGACATGCTGGATATCGACATCAGCGAGACCATGGCGATTGGCGATGCAGCAAACGACCTGCCTATGCTGAGGGCAGCAGGTTTTAGCGTCGCGATGGGCAACGGCACGGAAGAAGTCAAGGCCGTAACCGATGCCGTGACGGGGAATTGTGATGATGACGGCTGGGCGCAGGCCGTGTATAAATACGTTCTCAAGACAGAGTAAGGCAGGTGGATTCGATGGAACAGGAATTTGAAGAAGGCAAAGAAGTTCAGGAGCAACCCAAAGAAGATAAATTCCGGCTGGTGGTTGTCACCGGCATGAGCGGCGGCGGCAAGACCCAGGCCTGCCGTTATATGGAAGATTTAGGCTATTTCGTGGTGGATAATCTGCCGCCTGTCTTTATACCCAAGTTCGTGGAACTTTGCAAGCATGCGGGGGGCCATGTGGGCAAGGTTGTGCTGGTGGTGGATACCCGCAGCCGGGAATTTTTTGACACCTTCATCCATGTGCTCGACGATATGGACAAGGAAGATGTTCCCTATGAAATGCTCTTTATGGATGCTTCCGATGCCTGCATTATCCGGCGTTATAAGGAGACTCGCCGCCGTCATCCCATGGCACCGTCTTCCCGCATTTCCGACGGTATTGCCAAGGAACGGGAGCGGCTGTCCCCGGCCAGAGCTAAGGCTACCTATATTATCGATACTTCGGAACTCAAAAAGGTCGAGTTGCGCGACAAGATTCACCGGATTTTCGGCAACAGCGACGGGGAGCAGATGAGCATCAACGTGCTGTCCTTTGGCTTTAAGTTCGGTATGCCGCTCGATGCGGATATGGTCTTTGATGTGCGCTTCCTGCCCAATCCCTTCTATATTGAATCCATGCGCCATAAGAGCGGTGCTGTGCCGGAAGTGGCAGAATACATTGCGGGCTTCCCTGTGACGCAGGATTTCATGAAGCATTTGGACGGCATGATGGACTTCCTCGTGCCCCAGTATGTGAAGGAAGGCAAGAGCCAGCTGGTCATTGCTGTAGGCTGTACCGGCGGTATGCACCGCAGCGTCTTTATTGCCAAACATGTTTTTGACCGGCTCAAGGACAAGGGCCTGCCGGTGAAATTGGAGCATAGGGACTTAATGAAAAACGATGTGTGGGAACACGTGCGTGAGGAGTGCTAAGATATGCATTTGTTAAAATGGCTGTATCCTGGCATGAAATTCAAGCGCTGGCTCGTGCTGTTTTCGGCAGGGGTTATGCTGGTGAGTCTGGGATTGGCCCTCGTTTTTAACTATAAATATCTCGATGCCATTGAAGAAGCCATCTTTCAGGCGGTTTACCTCTGGAAGGGGACTTATGATTATTCCATCACCACGGTTATCGGTATTCTCGTAGTGGCGCTGGGGGCGGTATTGATGCTGGCGGCTACCCGCTACGTCATCCGCTCGGTTATCATGGTGCTGCTGCCGGACAATTCCGAACGGCTGGTGGATATTATCTATGAAAAGCGACGGCTGGGCAAAGGCCCGAATGTTACCGTAGTGGGCGGCGGCCATGGCCTGTCGGTACTGCTCAGGGGCATTAAGGCTGCCACCAGCAATGTCACCGCTGTGGTGACGGTAGCCGATGATGGCGGTTCCTCGGGCCGCCTGCGGGAGGAATTTGGCATTATCCCCCCAGGAGATTTGCGCAACTGTCTGGTGGCGCTGGCCGATACAGAACCGCTGATGGAAAAACTCTTCCAGTATCGCTTCAAAGGGGAGTCGGAACTGGCAGGGCATAGCTTCGGTAATCTCTTTATCGCTGCCATGAATGAAGTGACGGGTGATATGGAGCAGGCCCTGCGGGAGTCCTCCAAAGTTCTGGCGGTGAAAGGTCAGGTTTTGCCGGCCTCGAAAGACCATGTGCGGCTGGACGCCATCATGGAGGATGGTACTGTAGTGGAAGGGGAATCCCAGATTCCCGAAGTCCATAAGAAGATTCATCGGGTGCGTTTGTTCCCGGAACAGGTGCAGCCGGTGCAGTCGGCGCTCGATGCACTTACCAATGCCGATGCCATCATCTTAGGGCCAGGCAGCCTTTACACCAGCATCATGCCGAATCTGCTGGTGGACGGCGTAGCGGAGGCCATCCGCAAGAGCAAGGCCATCAAGATATACATCTGCAACGTCATGAGCCAGCCCGGGGAAACCGATGGCTATACGGCTTCCATGCATGCCAAGGCCATTATTGACCACGGCGGCAAGGGCATCATCGACTATATGCTGGTCAATGATTCGCCGATTTCGCCGGAGATGCAGGATTACTATGCGGCTAAGGGCGCCTATCCGGTGGAAGTGGATGAAGATGCCATCAACGCTTTGGGCGTAGGCTTCGTCAAAGCGGATATCATCAACGAAAAGGAACTTATCCGTCACGACCCGGATAAGCTCAGCAAGGCGGTTATGAATATGGTTTACCATCTTCAGCCCAGTGCCTTGAAGAAATACGAAATCAAGTAAGTTGGGAAAAGGAGGAGGCTTATGCCATCCTTTGCCACAGAGGTAAAGAACGAACTGGCAAGGCTTTATTATGAGGATGCCTGCTGCCGGGGAGCGGAGCTGGCGGCGCTCTTGCGCATGGGAGCCAACCTGACCTTTGGTGCAGGTCATACCTTTGGCCTGAATTTTACCTCGAAAAATGCGGCTGTGGCCCGCAAGGTGCTGCAGCTATTAAAAAGTGAAGGGGAGAATCTGCGGACGGAAATCACCGTGCGCCGCTCCCGGCAGCTCAATAAGAACAACAGTTATACTGTGCGGGTGGTGCCATCCCTGAAGGTCAACGAGCTCTTTACGAGGATTGGCTTTCTCCATGATGACAGCCTCAATATGGAAAATGACCGGGGCATCCTAAAGAAGCAGTGCTGCCGCATTGCCTATCTGCGGGGGGCTTTTCAGGGGGGCGGCAGTGTGAACCGTCCCGAGGCGGCCTATCATCTGGAATTGGTGACGGGGAGCTTCGAGCTGGGGAATCTCCTGTATGATTTGCTGCGGCGTATGGGCTTTCCCGCTGGCTTTGTGGACCGCAAGGATTCCTATATCGTTTACCTCAAGGAAGGCGACTCCGTGATTGATTTTCTGGGCATGCTGGAAGCGGATGAAGCGGTGGAAAGTTTCGAAGTGGCCCGCAATGTCAAGGAAGTCCGGGAGCAGGTGAACCGGCTCGTGAACTGCGAAACCGCCAATTTGCAGAAGGCGGTGGATGCTGCCGGCCGGCAGCTGGCGATTATCCGGGAGCTGGAAAAAAACGGCAGGCTGGCCAGCTTGCCACCCAAGGTGCGGGCGGCGGCCAAAGCCCGCCTGGAGAATCCCGATGCCACTTTGCAGGAACTGGCGGAAATGCTGGGCATCAGCAAGTCCGGCATGAACCATAGAATGAGAAAACTAAAAGAGATAGCAGAACAGCTCTAAGCTGCTATAAAATAAGGAAGAGGGATGTAAGTTTGCGTTATGTGAAGTATGGGCTGGGCATCTTGGCCTTTGCCCTGTTGGTTTTTATTTCCTGGCTGACCATGACACCGGCGCCGCAGGGCGTACTGGTGCTCGAATACCATCATGTCTGTGATGATGTGGATGAGGAAGGCTGGTCCTATGCAGTGCCAGTGGCGGAGTTTAAGGAGCAACTCGATTATCTGCAGGCGCAGGGCTATACCACCATTTCCATGCAGGATTTTGTGCGGGCCAAGAAGGGCAAGCAGGAATTGCCGGATAAGCCGGTGATTCTGACCTTTGATGATGGCTATGAGGACAATTACACCGTTCTTTTGCCCATGCTGGAGGAAAGAGGCATGAAGGCTACGGTTTACATGGTCACCAACAGCATTGGCCGCAAGGGGTATCTGTCCTGGAATCAGCTGCGGGATATGCAGAACCGTGGCATTGAGCTGGGGAGCCATACGGCCAACCATCAGCCGCTGACCACTTTGGACAGGGAGAAGCAGGCAGAGGAAATGAAGCTGTCCAAGCTCCTGATGGAGTGGAACGGTCTTAAGACCATCTTCACCTTTTCCTATCCGAACGGGGCTTATGATGAAGGAATGCCGGAACTTCTCAAGGAAAACGAATACCTCACGGCAGTGACCGGTGATGGGGGCCTCAATACGTTCAAGACCAATCCCTATCTGTTGCAGCGCACCAATATTCCGCATCCCCGTTTGGGGCTGACGGAGTTCAAGCTGCGTCTGTTCAAGGGCGAGGTCATGACCCGTCTGGGAATTCATCAGCATATAATCAACGAGTAATACTTTAGTAAGGATGTTTTGATTTAATGAAAGGAACTAAGAAAATACTGGCTGTGCTGGCCGCGGGCATCATTATGATGCCTGCACTGGCACAGGCCCGCCATGCAGAGGATAAGGGCACTGCGATTGTGCGCACCGACCGAACTGCAGCTTATCAGCAGGTAAAGGGGGCATCGGATACGAAAATCCTGGACCGCATAAAAAATATTCTGCAGTCGCGAGACGGAAAGCAGACGCAGGACGAGCAGAACCCGCAGGGACTGGCCCGTTGGGATATGGACAGCCGGGATGAAGGGGGGACCCTGATTTTCTCCGACAGTCCGGAGTATGTGGACCAGAACGGCATTCTCTATCAGGATTCTGTCAAGGGGGATGCCCGTGTGCTGTTTTACCATCTCAATAACACCAGTGAACCCAAGAAGCTGGCGGTCGTACTCAAAAATGAGTATAACGGTGTCAATACGGTAAGGATTACCCGCGGGGGCAGCGGAGCGCCCAGCAGCGATTACCTCAAGGTGGGCAAGGCCACCCAGCTGGAGTATTTCAGCCAGGAAAAGAATCAGAAAATCGACCTGCAGCCCGGGATGTCCCGCCTGCTACAGGAAGATATGAATATGACCATTCTGCAGCCCGGAGAACTGACCTATGGTGTCTTTGACTTCCATGCCGATCATTCTGTGCTGGTGTCGGTAATTATGCTGGATGCCTATGGCGACCCTGTGACGGCAGTGAGCAATTTGCCGATACTGCCCAAGGATGAAATGCGCCTCAGAGGCACGTTTAAGGGCATGAACCGGGTGCTTTCGGCCCGCAAAGTGTATAACCCTGGCGAGGATGGGGGCGTATACTTCATGCTGGCTGATAACAAGTCTGATAAATACCGTAAGGGCATTGATGCCACCGATGGCAGTGCCGTCACCAACTACGGCAACTATGGTATCAATTACCGCATTGAACTGCCGGTGCAGGACGGGGATGTGGACTACTATCTAAGTCCCCTCGGCGGCGTTTACGCCGGAGCCATGCGCAGCTTCCAGGCCACCAAGACATATACGCTGTTTCCCACGCCGGGCGCACGTGAATACTTTGGTGACAGAACCGCACCGGAAACCGATACAATGCAGGCCCAGCGCGAAGCGGGCAAATGGCAGCTGGCCCAGAATACGGAGCTCGCGCCTTTAGGTGAAAGCGTTGGCAAAGGGGAAACTGTTTTTGAATTCTCCCCGCCGGGCGCGTCCAATCTGCCGGTAGCTGTGGTTATGCTGCCCAAGAAATAAAGAATAAAGGAGAATCATTTTCCATGTCTGAAAAGAAACCATTTTACATTACCACGCCGATTTACTATCCTAGTGCCAAGCTGCACATCGGTCATGCTTACTGCACGACCATTGCGGACTCCATTGCCCGCTACCACCGCCTGGCCGGGGATGATGTATTTTTCCTGACGGGCTCTGACGAGCACGGCCAGAAGATTCAGCAGAAGGCCGAAGAAGCCGGCATTAAGCCCATCGAATACACGGATAAAATCGTGGCCGGCTTCCAGAATCTCTGGAAGAAGCTCAACATCAGCAATGATGACTTCATCCGCACGACGGAAAAACGCCATGAAAAAGTGGTGCAGGAAATTTTCCGCCGCATTTATGCCAAGGGCGATATCTACAAAGGTTCCTATAAGGGCCTCTACTGCACGCCTTGCGAAAGCTACTGGACGGAACATCAGCTCGACGAAAACGGCTGCTGCCCGGACTGCGGCCGTCCTGTGCAGGAAGTGTCCGAAGAAGCCTACTTCTTCAAGATGAGCAACTATCAGGATAAGATTCTTTCCTATATTGAAGAACATCCGGATTTCATTCAGCCGGTATCCCGCCGCAATGAGATGATTAACTTTATCAAGCAGGGATTGGAAGATTTGTGCATTTCCCGTACGTCCTTTGACTGGGGTATCCCGGTGCCCATCGACGAAAAGCATGTCATCTATGTGTGGTTCGATGCGCTGACCAATTACCTGACGCCGATTGGCTTCCTCGACGACCAGGAAAAGTTCAACAAGTATTGGCCGGCTGATTTGCACCTCGTGGGCAAGGAAATCGTGCGTTTCCATACCATCATCTGGCCCTGCATCCTCATGGCTCTCGACCTGCCGCTGCCGAAAAAGGTTTACGGTCATGGCTGGCTGATTGTGGACGGCGACAAGATGAGTAAGTCCAAGGGCAATGTCATTGACCCCATCGGCCTCATTGACGAATTCGGCGCCGATGCTATCCGTTACTTCCTGCTCCGTGAAATCAACCTCGGTCAGGACGGCAACTTCAGCCGTGATGCCTTGATTGGCCGCATCAACAGCGATTTGGCTAACGACCTTGGCAACCTCCTGCACCGCACCCTCAACATGGTGGGCAAGTTCCAGGATGGCGTGCTTATCGCTCCGCAGGGTGAAAGTGAAGTGGACAAGAGCCTCAAGGCCGACGCCGCCGAAACGGTTGCTTACTTTGCCGAAAATATGGAGAAGATGGAACTGTCCCTGTCCATCAAGAAGGTCTGGGCGTTCATCAGCCGTGCGAACAAATACATTGATGAAACGGCTCCGTGGGCTCTGGCCAAGGATGAGAGCAAGAAGCAGGAACTGGCTAATGTCATGTACAATCTGGCCGAATCCCTGCGCCATATCAGCGTGCTGATCAGCCCCTTTATGCCGATTACGGCAGAACGTATCTGGCAGCAGCTCAACCTGTCGGGCAGCTTTGCAGATGTTCAGCTTGACGATATTAAGACCTGGGGCGGTATCGAAGGCGGCCACAAGGTTGGTACGCCGGAACAGCTCTTCCCGCGCATTGAAGTAGAGAAGGAAGAAGCTCCTGCCAAACAGGAAAAACCGGCTAAGAAAAACAAGCAGGAAAAGAAAGCGGACAAAAAAGAACAGGCTGACGATAATGCAGAAGTCAGCATTGACGATTTTGCCAAGATTCATCTGCGGGTAGTCAAGGTTCTCGCAGCAGAACCCGTGCCCAAGACGGAAAAACTGCTGAAACTCACGGTGGATTTGGGCGATGAACAGCGCGAAATCGTGTCCGGCATTGCCAAGCACTATGAGCCGGCTGAACTTATCGGCAAGAACGTAGTCATGGTTATCAATCTGAAACCGGCCAAGATTCGCGGCATTGTTTCCCACGGCATGGTGCTGGCCGCTTCTCAGGGCGATGAACTGAAGGTCGTGTCGGTGGATATGCCGGTCGGCTCCACGGTGCGCTAAGATGGCAGCTTTTGAACTGGTAGACACGCATACTCACCTTAATGATGGGAAATTTGCGGGACAGGAAGCGGAAGTCATAGCCCGGGCAAAGGAAGCCGGTATTACCCGTTTGATTAATATGGGCGATACCTTAGAATCCTCTGCCAAGGCGGTGGAACTGGCCGCTGCTTATGAAGGTGTATACGCCGGCGTGGGCATCCATCCCGAGGAAATCTATGAACTGACTTCTGCCGATGATGACCAGCTGGCTAGCTGGTCCGAAGCGGAGCGTGTAGTAGCCATCGGCGAAATCGGCCTTGATTACTACTGGGAAAAGGATGAAGATAAGCGGGCGCTGCAGCGGCGCATGTTTATCCATCAGCTCGATTTGGCCCGGCAGCTGCATCTGCCGGTCTGCATCCATGATAGAGAGGCACATGGGGACACGCTGGCCATCCTCAAAAAGGAAGGCAAAGGCCTAAAAGGTGTCCTGCATTGTTTCTCCGGCAGCTTCGAAATGGCTCAGGAAATCTATAAAATGGGCTGGTATATCGGCGTGGATGGCCCGCTGACCTACAAAAACGCTGCGAAACTTCCAGAAATCGTGGAAAAATTCCCGTTGGAACGCATTTTAGTGGAGACAGATGCTCCATATTTGGCACCTGTACCCATGCGCGGCAAGCAGAATGAACCGGCTTTTGTCCGTTATGTGGCGGAGAAAGTCGCCGAAATCAAGGGGATTTCTGTGGAAATGGTGGCTAAACAAACCTCAATTAACGCTGAGGAATTATACGGTATCTAAAACGGGATTTTGCCTGTTTTTGAGCAAAAGTGGTGGACGAACTATGAAAATAGCCGTCCACTGCTTTTTTATTCCCATTTTTCATGTGTTTTTCAGCTAAATGTGGGAGAATATATCAGTGGGATTTGACAAGGGTTCAAATCTCATGCTATACTGCTAAAAGTTCTTCACCAAACCATGAAGGGGGCTTTTAATGAGTTTAACGAAGCTGTTAACATTCACTCATAAAGAAAAAAAAGTCATAATGTGCATGGTGCTGGCCATTATGATGATGATGACAACTGGTTTTACCAAAACCACGTTGCCGGACGATTGGCACCAGGTGACCATTGTGGCCGATGGCAAGACAATTACGACCACGACTAATCATACGAATCCAGCTTTTATCTTAGGAAAAAATGGCGTGAAACTTAGAGCCAATGACGAATACCATCTGGAAAAGGATGGCAAGAACACGAAAATCACTGTTTACCGCGCGGTTCCGGTAACGGTAACGTACAATGGTCAGGCAAAACAGATTGTGACCAGCAAGCAGACCGTAGGTGACGCCCTGATCGAGTTGGGCTATAATCTGGAGGACGTGGAAACGCCTCTGGGACTGGATGCGAAAATTCAGGAGAACCTAGACATAGTAGTATCTGACAGTGCAAAAAAACGCGAGGCACTGCAGCGTATGCGTGAAGAACAGATGAGACCCAAGGTGCAGACGGAAATGGGCATGATGGCCTATACCGCCGCCTACACTATGGAAGCAACGGCTTACCTCCCTACAGATGGGAGCGGCGCAGGCATTACCGCCACTGGTATTCCTGCCCGCCGCGGTGTCGTTGCGGTTGACCCTGGGGTCATTCCATTGGGTTCCCGGGTATATATCCCGGGGTATGGCGTGGCTATCGCTGCCGACACCGGTGGTGCTATCCGCGGCCAGAAAGTGGACCTGTGCATGGAAACTTACGGCGAATGCATGAACTTCGGCCGGAGAAACATTGAGGTTTACGTACTGGCGTAACACAAATAAAAAGACGCAAGCAATTTTGCTTGCGTCTTTTTATTTGTGTTACGGCTCGACTTCGACGCCGTGTTTTCTGCATTCGTTGAAGAAGAAAACGGCATTGGTGTCCTTGGGATTTTCGCTCCAGAATTTGATAAGTTTCTTGGCCATATCGTACTTCTCCTGCATGAAGGGCAGAAGGTTTTCGGCGGTTACAGGGCCACCGACGGTCATAAACACATCAATATTATGGCTGAGGGTTTCAAGCATTTCTTCGGTACATTCATTCTTCGCCAGAGCTTCAGCAAAGCGTATCCCCTGTTCCACATCATCAGCGTAGCCACGCTTTAACAGCCAGACGGCGATTAGTTTTTCCATGGAAGTCCCTCCCTTTTTCGCTATGTGTTAGACTTATTCGCTATCGGGTTGGGAATTTCCTGCCTGCTGGCAGGGAATATATTCGTGTTATGAATTACTTGTCAGCCAGTAACAGTTTTAAGGCAATTTGCTTCTCTGTCGGCAGGTTTTGCAACAGTTTTAACAGTTGCGGGTCAATGCCGGCTGTTTCAGAAGCAGGAGGCTCGTCCGTACCCATTTTATCCGCCAGATTGTTGAGGTCTTCAATGCGGATGTTCAGCGCCCTACAGATTTTCAACACGTTGTCCATGGCAGCACCGCCAATGGAGCCATTGAGAATGGACAACAAAGTAGTGTAAGGCATATTGATTAACTTGGCAAAGTCTTTCATGGTGTAACCATGGGACTTAATCAAAGCCTTGATGTAATCCTCTCTGTTCATCGTAACTAATCCCTTCCTCATCCCATAAATAACTAGTTATTATTGTACAAGTAAATCGCGAAAAAGAAAAGACCGCAGGCAGGAAAAACTGCGAAAAAAATTCTCAATAAGAAAAACGATGAAAAATAATAAATAAAAATCATATTTCGTATTGACTAGTATGGAATTTTGTAGTAGTATAAGCATGTAAACGAAATATAGTATTTATGACGGGCACAAAAACGAAATTCCCTTTTTGTGAGAAAATATCGAAACGACTAACGATATGGAGAAGGGATTCGCGCCCTAAAAAAATGTACTTTTTATGATTGAAAATTTATTATTACCCAAATTGTCTATAAATTTACAATCATAGAAATAAATAATCGCTTAGGCGGTTAAAAATGTGTGTTATTCCGGAGAGGATGAGATTTACGATGGAAAAAGCAACGGTCGTTGTTATTGGCGGCGGGGCTACTGGTGTAGGCATTCTGCGCGACCTTTCCATGCGCGGGGTAGATACGCTGCTGGTGGAAAAATGCGACCTGGTAAATGGTGCCAGTTCCCGCTATCATGGTTTGCTGCACAGCGGTGGCCGCTATGCGGTGAAAGACCAGGAGGCAGCCAAGGAGTGCATTATCGAAAATCAGATTTTGCGAAAGATTGGCAAGTCCTGTGTAGAGACGACCGGGGGGATGTTCGTAAGACTCAACATTGATGACCCGGATTACGAAGAAGCCTGGGTAAAGGGCTGTGCGGAGAGTGGAATTGAAGCCAAGCCTATAACCTTGGAAGAAGCCTTTCGGCTGGAACCGCTGCTCTCGAAAAACGTGCAGTCGGCATATTTAGTACCAGATGCCGCCATCGACGGTTTCCGCATGAGCTGGCAGAATGTAGAATCTGCCAAACGCTATGGCGGACGCAGCTTGACCTACCGCGAGGTCATCGGGATTGAACAGGCTAATGGCGAGCTTAAAGGCGTGAAAGTACGAAATACCATCACCGGTGAGGAAGAAATCATCGAGTGTGAAGTCGCCATCAATGCGGCCGGTGGCTGGGCTGGCAAGGTTGCTGCTTTGGCAGGCCTCGAAGTTGGTGTTCAGCCGGATAAGGGCACGCTCTTAGCCTTCAACCAGCGCATTACCAATCACGTAGTCAACCGTCTGCACAAATCTTCCGATGGTGATATCTTCGTACCGCATGGTTCCATCACCATTCTGGGTACTTCTTCCATGAGTATTCCCGATGCGGAAGATACCAGCACTTCCCGCGCGGAAGTGGAAAACCTGCTATCTATCGGTGAAAAGACCTTCGAGCATCTGCGGGATTACCGCATGCTCCGCGCCTTCGCCGGTTCCCGTCCGCTCTATATACCGCCAGGAGGAGCAGTTGGACGCAGTGCTTCCAGAGGCTTTGCCATCGTTGACCATGAGGATGACGGCCTCAAGGGCATGTTCACCATTGTGGGCGGCAAGTTCACCACCTACCGGCTCATGGCTGAGAAGATGGCCGACAAGGTTTGTGCAAAGCTGGGCAATACGGAAAAATGCCGTACCGCCGAAGAACCGCTGGTTCCGGAGGTCAGCGAGGAAGCCAAGAAGGCAGCCCGCAAGTACTTCCCGGCTTATGGTACGAATCTGGCCGCAACCCGCTTAGGCCCCGAACGTTTCGCCAAGGTCGTAAAACGCTTGGAAGAAGCGCCGGAGAAACGGGAGCTCGTTTGCGAATGCGAAAACGTAACGCTGGCTGAATTTGAAGAAATTGCGCAGGAAGAAACCTGTTATCAGATTAATGATATTCGCCGTCGTACCCGCGTGGGTATGGGCACCTGCCAGGGCAACTTCTGTGCCCTGCGCTCCGCCGGCCTGTTTGCTAAATACGGCAAGCACGAGCGGGCGGCAGAAACACTTACTCGCATGAAGGAATTCTTGCAGGGCCGCTGGAAGGGCATCCGTCCGGTGCTCGTCGGCAGAACCCTGCGGGAAACACAGATGACTCGGGCTTTATATGAACTGTCCTTTCATGTGAATGGAGGCAAAAAGGAATGAAACATGCGGATACCCTGGTAATTGGCAGCGGCTTTGCCGGCCTGATGGCGGCTTTGGTCAGTGCCAATCAGAGAAAAAAAGTGACCTTGCTCACCTGCGGGTCGGGTTCACTTTCCTTAAATAGCGGTGTAATTGATGTGCTGGGTTATGATGAGCAGCATAATTATGTTGAGTGCCCGCGCAAGGGCATTGAAAGCCTGCCGGCTGAACATCCCTACAGCAAAATCGGGATGGAAACGGTGGAAAAAGCTGTGAACTTCTTCCTGGATTTCACCCGGGATTACGGTTTCCCCTATCGTGGTTCTCTGGACCATCAGCTGCTGGTACCCACTGCTGTGGGCACCATGAAGCCGACCTGTCTGGCACCTCATTGCCTCGATGGCACTAGCCTCCATGGTGAGGAACATATCGTCATCGTGGGCATCAAGGGACTCAAGGATTTCTATGGCAATATCCTGCAGGATAACCTTCAGCAGTCCTTAAATGGTCAGACCAAGTTCCCGGTAGTGGAAGTGGAAACGCCGCTTCTGGGCGGCCGCGACATCACCACCATTGATGTCGCCCGCTGGCTGGATACGCAGGAAGGCCGCGATTCCTTTGCTTCGCAGCTCCGTCCTTATGTCCAGTCCGATAACACGGTATTCCTGGTTCCGCAGGTACTCGGCACGAAAGGTCAGGAATGTGCCGCCTATATCCATGAGAAATTAGGCGCTGAAGTTCTGGAAACCACCTGCCTGCCGCCATCTGTCAACGGCCTGCGTCTGCAGAAGATGCTGAAGCAAGCCCTGAAGGATATGAACGTGGAAATTGTGGAAAATACCAAAGTTCTCCGGGCGGTAAGCGATGGCAAAAAGGTTACGGGGGTTGTAGCTGAGGCTTCGATTCGCGAAAAGACCTACTACGCAGATAAGTTCATCCTGGCTACCGGCGGTCTCTACAGCGGCGGCATCACGGTGCGGGAATTTGAACATCCGCAGGAAATGATTTTTGATTTGCCTGTATATATTGAATCCGGCGAGGAAAACTGGAGCAATGCAGAACTGTTCTCTGCAAAACCTCAGGGCTTTGCCAAGACCGGCGTGCGCACGGACACGAGCCTGCGCCCTGTAGATGCTAATAACGAGCTCGTCTATGAGAATGTCTATGTGGTTGGCAGCAATCTGGGTGGTTATGATTTCTGCTTTGAACATTCCGGCAACGGTGTGGCGTTAGCTTCGGCCTACAAAGCCGCATTGATGTGAGGAAGGGAGACTTTGGCGATGAGCGATATTAGTAAGAAAATAGAAGAAATGGAATCGGCTCTCTCGACTGCTGACCATTGCCTGTCCTGCACATCCTGCATGTCCAGCTGCCCGGTGATGGAAGCAGAAAAGAGCTACCGCGGCCCGAAACTGGTCGGCCCGGCCCATAGCCGCATGCATTTTTCGCAGGATGACTTTGAAGACAGCTTGGACTTCTGCTCCAACTGCAAGAGCTGCGATAGAGCCTGCCCCTCTGGGGTGGCGGTATCCACGCTGAATATGCTGCAGCGGGCCAAATATTATGAAACGCATGAGCATTCCCAGCGGGATGATATGCTGGCTCATGGTGAGCGCATGGCAAAACTTGTCCGCTCTCTGCCCTTTGGTGCAACCTTTGCTAATCTGGGCATGAGCATTGGCAAGAGCTTGGGTGTGTTCTCGGCTATGGGCATAGCCGGTGAGCGCAGCATGCCGGCTTACGCTTCGGAAAGCTTTATGCAGCTCTTTAAGGGCATCAAGCAGCCCCAGAGCGATAAAAAAGTGGTGTTCTTCCCCGGCTGCTTCATCAACGACAACGAACCGCAGGTTGGTGTGGCCTTTGTCAAGGTCATGAATGCCAACGGCTATGAAGTCCTCGTGGATGAGAAGTTCAACTGCTGTGGTTCGCCG
The DNA here is from genome assembly GCA_015058625.1 of Pseudoselenomonas ruminantium. Taxonomy (GTDB): domain Bacteria; phylum Bacillota; class Negativicutes; order Selenomonadales; family Selenomonadaceae; genus Selenomonas_A; species Selenomonas_A ruminantium_N. Next base: position 26,474 of record SVCA01000006.1, read on the forward strand.
CTGGTGGTTACAGGGTATCTCGATGAGGCTCACGAACACGCAGATAACAATGTGTCCCGCATTTTGGAATGGAAGAAAAAAGGCATCCCCGTGGTTGCCTGCTGCACCAGCTGCTCGCTGATGCTCAAACAGGAATATCACGAGTTATTCAATGAAGAAAAGATGCACGAAGCGGGCGAAAACGTCTATGACGCTTTTGAATTCCTGGAGATTCTCGCCGATAAGGGGCAGCTCAATACAAACTTTAAGCAGGTCGGGGAAAAACTCATGTATCACGTTCCCTGCCACCTCAAGAGTCAGGGCTTCGGTGTTCCGGCCGCCAAGATTTTGGCGCAGGTTCCCGGGGTTACGGTAGAACAGGCTGATGCCGGTTGTTGCGGCATGAGCGGTAACTACGGCTTCAAGGGAGATAAATACGAAATCTCCATGAAGATTGGTGAAAAACTGTTCAACCGGATTAAGGAATCTGCTAGTGACGAAGTCATCTGTGACTGCGGCACCTGCAGACTACAGATCCAACATGGTACGCAGGCCAAAACCTGCCATCCCGTTGAGATATTAGCCAAGGCTTATGGGAAATAACCCATAGTTAAGGAAGGAGGATTTTCGATGATTCGGAGAATTGTACTCATCTGTTCTGCCGGTGTGTCCACCAATATGCTGGTGCGCCGCATGGAGCATGAGGCAGCAAGACTGGGGTATCCCTGCTCGGTGACTTTCTATCCTATTCAGGAAGTTAAGGAAGCAGCCCAGTTCGCTGATGTAATGCTTCTGGCTCCCCAGTCCGCATTTGAACTGCCGGAGATTCAGGTCAAGTATCCCAATGTCAAATCAGCGGTCATTCCCAAGGATTTGTATGCCAGCATTGACTCGGTAAAAATCCTGGACCTGGCACAGAAAATTGCCGGGGATTATTGAGAATTATCTAAATCTTAATTTGAGTCTTAATTGACTTCACAAGAAAGAAGAGGGGTTTCACAATGGCAAAGAACTATGTAATGGCTTTGGATGCAGGTACGACGAGCAATCGCGCAATCATTTTCGACAAGAACTCGAAGATTGTCGGCGTTTCCCAGAAGGAATTTACCCAGTACTTCCCGGAACCGGGCTGGGTTGAGCATGATGCTGATGAAATCTGGAGCTCCATGACCACGGTTATGAAGGAAGCTCTCGAACAGTCTGGTTTAGTCGCCAGCGATATCGCTGCTATCGGTATCACCAACCAGCGCGAAACTACGGTTGTATGGGATAAGAACACGGGCCGTCCTGTGTACAATGCTATCGTTTGGCAGTCCCGCCAGACGGCTCCCATTGCTGAAGACCTGAAGAAAAAAGGCCTTGTGGATGAGGTTAAGGACAAGACTGGTCTTCTGATTGACGCTTATTTCTCCGCTACGAAAATCAAATGGATTCTCGACAAGGTGGAAGGTGCCCGTGAAAAGGCAGAAAAGGGCGACCTGCTCTTTGGTACCATTGATACCTGGCTGATTTGGAAACTCACGGGCGGCAAGGCTCATGTGACGGATTACTCCAACGCTTCTCGTACGATGCTCTACAACATCAACGAACTCAAATGGGATGACGCACTCCTGGGTTATCTCGATGTTCCTAAGTGCATGCTGCCGGAAGTTAAACCGTCTTCCTGTGTATACGGCGAAACCATTCCGTCCATCCTCGGTGCTCCGATTCCTGTTGCTGGCGCTGCTGGTGACCAGCAGGCAGCACTCTTTGGCCAGAACTGCTTCGAGCCGGGCATGGCTAAGAACACCTACGGCACTGGCTGCTTCATGCTCATGAATACGGGTACGGAAATTCACAAATCCAAGAATGGCCTCGTAACGACCATCGCTTGGGGCCTGGATGGCAAAGTGGAATACGCTCTCGAAGGTTCCATCTTCGTAGCTGGTTCCGCTATCCAGTGGCTCCGTGACGGCGTTCGCATGGTAGACTCCGCTCCGGACTCCGAATGGGTTGCCAAGAAGGTGAAAGACAACGGCGGTGTTTATGTCGTACCTGCTTTCGTAGGTCTGGGCGCTCCGTACTGGGATATGAATGCCCGCGGTACGATTATCGGTATCACCCGCGGCACGACGAAAGCTCATATCGTCCGGGCAACGCTCGAATCTCTGGCTTATCAGACCCGCGATGTTCTCGAAGCTATGGAAGCGGATTCCGGCGAAAAACTCTCCGCTCTCAAAGTTGACGGCGGTGCTGTTGCCAACAACCTGCTCATGCAGTTCCAGGCGGATATGCTGGGCGTTCCTGTTGACCGTCCGCAGATTACGGAAACCACGGCTCTCGGCGCAGCTTACCTCGCTGGTCTGGCTGTTGGCGTTTGGACGAGCAAAGAAGAACTCAAGAGCAGCTGGAAACTGGATTCCCGCTTCGAATCCCAGATGGAAAAAGAAGAATCCGACCGCCTCTACAAAGGCTGGCGTAAAGCTGTTAAACATTCCATGCATTGGCTGGATGAAGAAGAATAAGTATATCGGATAGTAAAAGATAAGAGCCTTCCCCCTTGGGGAAGGTGCCCCAACAGGGGCAGATGAGGTTTAGGGAAGGCTTTTATCCTGCTATACAGCTATAATCTATTTATAAGAAAGAGGGATAATCATGGTAACAGGTACGGAAAACTTGTTCGGCGAGTTCATGGGCACGATGGTCCTGCTCGTCTTTGGTTGCGGCGTTTGTGCAAATATGACGCTGACCAAATCCAAAGGTCAGGCCGGCGGCTGGATTTGCATAGGCTTCGGATGGGCATTTGCCGTTACTCTCGGTGTATTCACGGCTACGACGCTGGGCGCGCCTCAGGGGGATCTGAACCCGGCGGTTACGTTGGCTAAGATGATGGCTGGTATCTATACCTTTAACCAGTTCGTTATGACTTCTATCGTACAGATTCTCGGTGGTATCGTTGGTGCCGCTATCGTATGGCTGGCTTACCTGCCGCATTGGGCAGAAACGGAAGATCCGGCTGCCAAACTGGGTGTGTTTGCCACCGGCCCGGCTATCCGCAATCCGGCAGCAAACTTCCTCTGCGAGGCTATTGCTACGTTCTTCCTCGTGTTCGTCATCTGGATGATTTTCTCCAAACCGGTTGGTGCGCTCGTTCCGGGCTATGGTCCCTACATCGTAGGTATCTTGATTCTGGCTCTTGGCCTTTCTCTGGGCGGCCCCACGGGTTATGCCATGAACCCCGCCCGTGACCTTGGTCCGCGCATTGCCCATGCAATCCTGCCGATTGCTGGCAAAGGCAGCTCCGATTGGGGTTACGCTTGGATTCCTGTTGTTGCTCCTCTGTGCGGTGCACTGGTAGCTTATCTCGTTGCTTCCAGCTGCGGCATTTTCTAAAAAAATCTCCTAAGTTCATTTTTCCCCTAAAGATTCCATAACAAAAAATACGCTGCGGTCATGAGAAATCCTCATGACCGCAGCGTATTTTAATCGAGAAATTTATTTCGATTCCGGCATTTGCAGATAGTCATTGCCGTCTTCGCCGAAGAGATATTCACCAGAGAAGAATTTGATGGGGACGGCGGTAAGCAGGCCACCGAGCAGGAACATGAAAGTTGTGGGAATCAAAACCGTATAGCGTATAGCTTCGTAGAAGGTCTGGCCAGCGGCAATTTCCTTGGACAGAAGCTGCCAGAGAAGCGCGGTGCTGCCCAGTCCTTCAACCAGCCCGATGAACAGAATCATATTCACAGTACTGGGAGTAACAATTCCGTGTGTCAGGGCTGCTGCGATAACGGAGCCGACGATTATCAGAGCTGTGCACCAAACGATGAAGTGAAGGTAATTCTTGCGCAGGGCAAGAATCTTAAAATATTTACGATTCACATAGATAGAAGCAACACACCATAAAACCAGAGCAGCGGCACCAAGCAGGTTGCTGACGATGTTCATCAGAATCATGCTGACAAATACACAGGGCAGTAAGCGCAGCAGATAATGCAAAACCTTATTCTTATAATAAATATAGAGACTGACAACAATCAGGCTGAGCGAGACAACGACCTGCAGTAGAGCCGCGGGCTTAATAAAAGTTCGGATGGATAAATCTGTGGAAAATAAAGTGTACTGGAAAAAGAAATTGACGAGAGCAAAAACCGCCAGGAATGAAATGAACTTGTTGCAGCGGCTTTGTTCTTTAGGAGAAAAATCATTTTGGTCTAAACATGCTTTTACTGTACTCATATAAACCTCCTGAAAATGAAAATAACATGAAAACAAGGAGAGTATAACAAGCGTAGATTAAAATTTGCTTAAATTGTTACAATTCTAATACAAATTTAATAAATTTATCGTAGCATAATTATTGCCCGATGAAACAGGATATGGAGAGCGATAACTATGGATAGTCAGGACTTCAAAAAACGCTGTGAATATGAACTGCTGCGGGAGAATCTGGCAGAGCTGTTTCAAAAATATGAGACGGGCGCCTTAAACGCCAGCGCTGCCTATGGGGAGTCTGGAAATCTGCTGGAATATGACGCGCATTGTGCAGAAGGGCTCTTTTTACGGTTCTATGCCCTGCGGCATCTGGTGAAGCCGGAGCAGAAGAATCCGGAGTTCTTTGCCCATGAAGGTCGGGCAGAGGTTAAAATTCTGCGGCAGCTGATGACGGAAGAACTTCATTATTACCTGCTGGATAAGCAGGCGGTATTGAACCGTGTCAGCAAGGAATTTTACGGCTATCTCCATGCATTTTATGCGGCGGATAATTATCTGGCGGTGGTGCAGAAAATCAGCCTGTTTGAGGGAATCTGCATAGGAAGCAAGCTTCCTATGGATGCGCACTGCCTGCGGTTTGTCCAGCCTTACCTCAACTATATAATCGGCATGGCCGGTAATATGACGGCAGCGGAAGCCGGACGGTTCCATGATATCTTGGCCAAAATCAGCAGGATTATGGCAGAAAAAGCCCGGGAACTATCGGAGCGGCAGGTAACGCTCCGGGAGATTGAGTTCGGCGTATTGGAAAAAGAGCTGGCGCGTATTTTACAGGATATTCAGCCGCAGCTGCGGCTGGAACATAAAAGTTAATTTATTACAAGGTGGATGTTGATTTTGGAATTATATCTTATGATTTTTGGCGTTGTAGTCGTTATCCTGATGGCGATTGCACTGACCTGCTGGGTGAAGGCTCCGCCTGATGTAGCGTTCATTCTCTCCGGCTGGCGGGCTACGCCGCGCATGCTGGTGGGCCAGGGCGGCGTGAAGGTGCCGCTGTTGGAACGTGTGGACAAGCTCTATCTGGGACAGATGACCGTGGACATCCGCACTCAGCAGAGCGTGCCAACGAATGACTTTATCAATGTCAAGGTGGATGCAGTCGCCAAGGTCTCCGTGGATGATTCCGCTGAAGCCCGCTTGTTGGCTTCCAAGAACTTTCTGAACCTCACGCCGGAACTTATCGCCGACCAGCTGCGTGATTCTCTCGAAGGCAATATGCGTGAGATTGTGGGCACCTTGTCGTTGAAGGAAATCAGCACTAACCGTGATTCTTTCTCCGAGCAGGTTAAGGCTGCCGCTGCGCAGGATATGGAACGCTTGGGTATCAAGGTGATTTCCTGCAACATTCAGAACATCACCGATGAAACAGGCCTCATCACGGATTTGGGCGCGGATAATACGGCCCGCATCCGCAAGGACGCATCCATTGCCAAGGCTTTGGCTGACCGGGATGTCAGCGTAAAACAGGCCGAGGCCATGAAAGAAGCCAACGATGCCAAGGTCAAGGCGGAACTCGAAATTGCCCAGCGTCAGAATGAACTGGCCATCCGCAAGGCAGAGCTCAAGCGGGAGTCCGACATCAAGCAGGCAGAGGCCGATGCGGCTTATGCTATTCAGGAACAGGAACAGCGCAAGGCCATCGAGACGGCCACGGTGGATGCGGAAATCGCCAAGGCCAACCGCGAAGAAGCTCTGCGCAAACAGCAGGTAGCTGTCCGCGAGCAGGAACTGGCGGCAGAAGTCCAGAAGAAAGCCGATGCGGAAAAATACAACATCAGCAAGCAGGCCGAAGCCGAACTAGCCAAACGCCAGCGCGAATCCGAAGCAAAACTCTATGAACAGCAGAGAGATGCCGAAGCTCAGAAGGCACAGGCAGAAGCCAAGAAATACGCCATGGAACAGGAAGCTGCCGGTATCACCGCCAAAGCGCAGGCCGAAGCAGAAGCCATCCGCCTGAAAGGTGAAGCAGAAGCAGCCGCTATGGACAAGAAAGCCGAAGCGCTCAAGAAATACGGCAAGGCGGCTATGGCGCAGATGGCCATTGAAATTTTGCCCAAGGTGGCCGCTGAAGTGGCCAAGCCTTTGGGCACCATCGACAAAGTAACCATCTTTGGCGGTGGCAATGGCAACGGTATGTCCTCCATGAGCGACAACGTGCCGCTGGTCATGGCTAAGACCATCCAAACCATCAAAGAAGCCACCGGCGTAGATATCGCCGAAATCATGCGGGCGGAATCCTATGATGCCAAAACCACGAAAAACGTCAACGTCACCGGCATGACGGAAAAAGAAGCCCGGGAAGCTGTGGGAGCTGCTGCCATGGCCGAAGCCATCCCCGCCAAATAAGCAGTAATAAAAGCCATATACAGAAAAATACAGTTAATACAATAAATAAGTAAGACCTAAGAGTCCGGTATCCCCTTTTCCACAGCGTTTGGCAAGACTGTTTGAGCGTAGGGAAAGGGGATACCGGACTTCGTCTTGTCATAACGATGTATGCACGGTCTTTCTATTGCGCAAAGAAACTACTTATTATATACTATTCCTAGTGATTTAATGGAATGAAGGATGTGGTACTCGATGAGTGAAAAGTATGTTTTGGCGCTGGATTCGGGCACGATTAAAAACCGCGCAGTTATTTTCAACTCTAAGGGCGAAATGGTTTCCTATGCAGAAAAGAAAATCAGTGTGAACAAGCCGCACAAAGGCTGGGTGGAGCAGGACCCGGATGAAATCTGGAGCACGCAGCTGTGGACGGCGAAGGAAGCTATTCAGCTGGCGAAGATTTCCCATCGGGACATTGCGGGCATCGGTGTCACCAACCAGCGGGAGACGACCATTGTCTGGAACAAGAATACGGGCCGTCCCATTTATCCGGCTATCAGCTGGGAATCCCAGCAGACGGAAGGCATCTGCAAACGTCTGGTTAATGCTGGCCTGCAGGAGGAAATCAAACAGAAGACCTCGCTGGTTATCAATCCCTATTTCTCGGCTACAAAACTCTGCTGGATTTTGGAAAATGTGCTGGGCGCCAAGGAGATGGCAGAAAACGGCGAACTGCTGTTCGGTACGGTGGACACCTGGCTCATGTGGAAACTCAGCGGCGGAGAGATTTTTGCTACGGATTATTCCAATGCTTCCCGTACCATGATGTTCAATCTGCGCAATCTGGACTGGGATGATGATATTCTGGAACATCTGGGCATTCCCCGCAGGATGCTGCCGGAAGTGTGTCCTTCCAGCCATGTTTATGGTGAAACGGATGCGGCAGTTATTGGTTCCCGTATTCCCATCGCGGGCTGTATCGGCAACCAGCAGGCGGATTTGTTCGGCGAAGCCTGCTTCAAGAAGGGCATGGCCAAGAATACTTATGGTGAAGGTTCCTTCTTCCTGATGAATGCGGGCAAGAAGTACCACAGCTCGAAGAACGGCCTGATTACTACGATTGCCTGGGGCATTGGCAAGGAAATCACCTATGCGCTGGAAGGCAGTGTGCTGGTGTCCGGTGCCACTTTGAAATGGGTTAAGGAAGGTTTGGGGCTTATCGATTCCCTGTCGGATTCGGAATGGCTGGCCAAGCAGGTGCCGGATGCGGACGGCGTTTATTTCGTTCCCGCCTTCCGCGGACTGTCGGCGCCGTACTGGGATATGGAAACCAGCGGCATGATTATCGGCATCAACGAGGATACCCAGCGGGCGCATATCGTGCGGGCGGCTTTGGAAGCGCTGGCTTATCAGGTGCGCGATGTGTATGAAGCGATTACTTCCGATACCGGCATGGACATCAAGAGTCTGCATGTGGATGGCGGTGCCAGCCAGAATCATGCGCTAATGCAGTTTCAGGCAGACCTTTTGAATATCCCGGTAATCCGCCCTTACGTGGCGGAAACCACGGCGTTGGGCGCCGCCTTTATGGCAGGTCTGGCCACCGGCGTATGGGAGAGTGTGGACGAGCTCAAGAAACTCTGGCGGGAAGGCATGCGCTTTAAGCCGGCCATGAGTGAAAGAGGACGGGCGGCACTCTATGATGGGTGGCAGGAAGCTGTTTCCCGCGTAATGGGCTGGCCTAACAAATAAAAAGTTATTACGATGCGTGGGGCTGGGCGGTTTGCCACCGCTCAGCTCTTGCCTTCGGGCTAAAACTATTTTTGCTTATCAATTAAGTATCTGGAAAAGTCAAAACTCGCTGCGCTCAAACAGTAGACTTTTCCAGATATTGCAGAGGTAAGCAAAAATAGTTTTTTTACGCCCTGCGGCAAAACGCTTCGCTTGTGGCAAACCGCCCAGCCCCACGAAGGCATGTATTTCCCACAATTTAAGGTATGCTTTTTGGACTTATTGTGCTAAAATGTACTTTAGTATGTATGAAAGGCGGGAATTTCATGAAAATAACGATTGGCAGCGATCACGGCGCTGTCCAGCTCAAAGAAGAAGTCAAGATGGTTCTGAAGGAATACGGCGACGTTGAGGTAAAAGATGTCGGCACCTTCGGTACCGATTCTGTTGATTACCCGGATATTGCCGAAAAGGTCTGCGGTGATGTCGTAAGCGGCAATGCCGACCGCGGCATTGTGCTCTGCGGCACCGGCATTGGCATTTCCATTGCCGCCAACAAGATTAAGGGCATCCGTTGCGCGCTCTGCAATGATGTGTTCTCGGCCAAGATGAGCCGTCAGCACAATGATGCCAACGTGCTGGCTATGGGCGGCCGGGTATTGGGCTTTGGCCCTGCCGGTGAAATCGTCCGGGCCTTCGTGGAAGGCAAGTTTGAAGGCGGCCGCCATGAACGCCGGGTAAATAAAATCATGGCACTGGAGAAAAAATAAGCAAGTAAGGTAGTGAAATTCAGGTAAAGTTTTTTCGTTCGAGCTATAGTGGCTCAAAGGAGGCAACCACATGAATCTTATGGAAGTTCTGCAGCAGTCTGACCCGGAAGTGGCAAAGCACGTAGGAAGTGAGCTGAACCGTCAGCGGGAAAAATTGGAGCTTATCGCGTCGGAAAACATTGTAAGCGAAGCTGTGCTGGCAGCTCAGGGCAGCGTGCTTACTAATAAGTATGCGGAAGGTTATCCCGGCAAGCGTTATTATGGCGGCTGCGAATTCGTAGATGAAGTGGAGACTCTGGCTATTGAGCGGGCGAAAAAACTCTTTGGTGCCGAGTACGCCAATGTGCAGCCGCATTCCGGTGCGCAGGCCAATATGGCCGTGTTCTTTGCCCTTTTGCAGCCCGGTGATACGGTGATGGGCATGAACCTCAACGATGGCGGTCATCTGACGCATGGTTCCCCGGTCAATATGTCCGGCAAGTACTTCAAGATTGTGCCCTATGGCGTGGATAAGGAAACGGAAACCATCGACTATGATGCATTGGAGGCGCAGGCTAAGGAATGCAAGCCGAAGCTGATTGTGGCAGGCGCTTCTGCCTATGCCCGCACGCTTGATTTCCCGCGACTGGCGGAAATTGCGCACGGTGTTGGTGCCTATCTGATGGTGGATATTGCCCATATTGCCGGCCTCGTGGCGGCAGGTGAACACCCCAGCCCCATTCCCTATGCAGATGTGGTCACGACCACGACGCATAAGACCCTGCGCGGCCCGCGCGGCGGCATGATCCTCTGTAAAGATGCAGAGTTTGGCAAGCAGTTCAATAAGGCGGTATTCCCCGGCATTCAGGGCGGCCCCTTGATGCACGTTATCGCGGCTAAGGCTGTGGCTCTGGGCGAAGCGTTGAAACCTGAGTTCAAGGAATATGCCAAGCAGGTCATTAAAAATGCGGCAGTGCTGGCGAAAACCTTGCAGGAGGAAGGCTTCCGCATTGTGTCCGGCGGTACGGATAATCACCTGATGCTCGTAGACCTTACGAACAAGGGCATTACGGGCAAGGTGGCGCAGACGGTGCTCGATGAAGTGAACATCACCGCCAACCGCAACACGATTCCGTTTGAACCGCTGTCGCCGTTTGTGACCAGCGGTCTGCGTCTGGGCACACCTGCCCTCACTACCCGTGGCTTTAAGGAAGCCGATTTGCAGGAAGTCGGCAAAATCATCGCGCTTGTTTTAAGCGATGTGGAAAATGAGGAAAAGAAAGCAGAAGCACGTAAGCGGGTAGCCGCTCTGTGCAAAAAATACCCGCTTTATGCCGGTATGTAAAAGGAGAAAGAAAATGTCGGATAAGCTTAATGTAAATGTAATTGACCATCCCCTGATTCAGCATAAACTCACCATGATGCGCCAGAAGGACACGGGCACGAAGGATTTCCGCGAACTTTTAGAAGAAATCGCCATGCTCATGACCTATGAAATCACCCGGGATTTCCCGCTGAAAGACATTGAAATTGAAACCCCGGTGTCCAAATGCACGGCCAAAGTGCTGGCTGGCAAGAAGGTGGGCGTTGTGCCTATCCTGCGCGCAGGCCTGGGCATGCTGAATGGCGTGGTTAACATGATTCCCGCTGCCCGCGTTGGTCACGTGGGTATGTACCGTGACCCCAAGACCTTGAAGCCGGTAGAATACTATTGCAAGCTGCCCGGTGACGTGGAAGAACGCACGCTGATTGTCGTTGACCCCATGCTGGCAACGGGCGGCAGTGCTTCCGCAGCCCTGACCCTCTTAAAGGAAAAAGGCGCAACGAGCCTGACGCTCATGTGTCTGGTGGCTGCTCCCGAAGGCATCAAGGTTATCAACGAAGACCATCCCGATGTGCCGGTCTATGTAGCCGCTGTTGATGAAAAGCTCAATGAAAAAGGCTATATCGTACCGGGCCTCGGCGATGCCGGTGACCGTATCTTCGGTACGCTGTAATTGTAAGATGAAGTAAGAAGCCTTCTCCTTGAGGAGAAGGTGTCAGCCGACAGGCTGACGGATGAGGTGTTTTAGAAATTGAGTAATTTAGAAGTCGGCATTGTAGGCCTGCCCAACGTGGGCAAGAGCACCCTCTTTAATGCCATCACTAAGGCCGGAGCAGAAGCGGCCAATTTCCCCTTCTGCACCATCGAACCCAATGTAGGCGTGGTAGCCGTTCCCGATGAACGCCTGAACGTCCTGCATAAGATGTATGATTCCAAGAAAACGACCCCGGCTTCCGTCCGTTTCGTGGACATTGCAGGCCTCGTAAAGGGCGCTGCCAACGGCGAAGGTCTGGGCAACAAGTTCCTTGAACACATTCGTCAGGTAGATGCTGTGGCTCATGTGGTGCGCTGCTTTGACGATGCCAACATTACCCATGTGGAAGGCGGCGTTGACCCGCTGCGCGATATCGACATCATTCAGACGGAATTGTGCCTGGCTGACCTCGAAGTCGTGGAAAAGCGCATCATGCGTCTGGCGAAGATTGCCAAGTCCGGCAATAAGGAAGCCAAGGTGGAAGATGAAATCCTGCGCCGCATCAAGGAAAGCCTCGATAACGGCAAACCGGCCCGTCAGGTGGAACTCACCGCAGACGAGCTGGAAATGATTAAGGACATCAACCTGCTGACATTGAAGCCGACTCTCTATGTCACGAACGTGGCTGAGGATGAAGTGGCTACGGCTTATGAGGAAAATGCTTACGTGCAGAAGGTCAAGGAATTTGCCAAGGCGGAAAATGCGGAAGTCGTGGCCATCTCCGCCAAGGTGGAAGCCGAAATCGCTGAACTCGATGCCGAAGAAGCCAAGGCTTTCCTTGAAGATTTGGGCGAAACCGAAAGCGGGCTTGACCGCCTGATTAAAGCCGCTTTTGACCTCTTAGGTCTGCAGACCTTCCTGACCGCCGGTCCGGATGAATGCCGCGCTTGGACGATTACCAAGGGCACCACGGCACCGAAGGCCGCCGGCAAGATTCACACGGACTTTGAACGTGGCTTTATCCGCGCCGAAATCGTCAACTACGACGACCTCGTGGCAAACGGCAGTGTAGCAGCTGCCCGCGAAAAAGGTCAGGTTCGCGTGGAAGGCAAGGACTATGTGATGCAGGACGGCGACGTAGTAAACTTCCGTTTCAACGTATAAAAGCATAAGAAAAAACTCCCATTAGTTGGGAGTTTTTTTATAAAGTTCCGGCCGTCTGTCGCCGAATATATCCATTGTCTCTTTGATTTGGGCCTGTATGGGCAGCCGCAGGTTGCCCTGAAGGATTTCTTCGTATTCTCCGGCTTCCGCCAGGATTTCCCCCCAGGGGTCGATGATGGCGGAGTGGCCTGCCAGTTGTTCCTCGCTGCCGTCGATACCTGCTTCGTTGCAGGCAACGACAAAGACTTGATTCTCAATGGCTCGTGCCCGAATCAGGGTTTGCCAGTGGATGAGCCGTTTCAAAGGCCAGGCGGCGGGGAGGAAGAGTACCTGCGTGTCCTTCAGTGCCAGTTTCCGCGCGGCCTCGGGAAAGCGGATATCATAGCAGACTAAGATGCCGCATTTCACGCCGTCCAACGTGAAGGTCACGAGGTTGTCCCCAGCGGTGAAATCGTCGTGTTCTCCGCTGGGGGAGAATAGATGGGTTTTGTGGTAGGTGGCCAGCATGCGCCCATTGCGGTCGAAGATGTAGCTGGTGTTAAAGACTTTATCGCCAATGGCGTTGGCCACGGTGCCGCCGACTACATTGACCTGATATTTTTGGGCGATAGCGGCAAGCGCCTGCCGGGTCTCCTGCCCATCGGCATCGGCGTAGGAGAGCACAGGCTTTGGATAGAAGCCCAGCCGCCAGAGCTCCGGCAATAGCAGGACATCCGGCCGTGCCTTCATGGCCTGGGCGGCCAGACGGTAGAGAGCGGCGGTATTTTTTTCCGGTGCACCTAAAGCCACCTGCATTTGCAAAACTGCGACCTTCATAACAGTACCTCATTACTCAGGAAAGGAACGAAACATGGAAAAGATAACCTATGAACTGGGCGATATTGTTCGTCTGAAAAAGAAACACCCCTGTGGCAGTTTCAACTGGGAAATCCTGCGGGTTGGCATGGACTTCCGCCTGAAATGCCAGGGGTGCGGCCATCTTATTCTCATTCCCCGCACCAAATTTGAAAAGATGGTCAAGGGAAAAGTGGAAAATCAGCCGAAGAACTGATAGTAGAGGTTAATCAGGAACAGGGCCACAGCCAGACCGATGGAACCCATGCTGGCGGCATTGACATAAGCCTTGATTTTTTCCGAGAAGTTCCCGTGACGGTAGAGATAAGTCAGCGTCAGAGAAAGGGTCAGCAAGAAGTACATGGCCCGATTGGTGTTATCGAAATGCTCCCAGCCCACGAAGGTCAGGACGAAGGTGATGGCAATCATAATCAGCAGTAGATAATCTTTGCCTTCTTTGTACTTCGGTTCCTGTTTCACTGCTTTGGGATGCAGCTTGTTCTGCAATTTCTTGTATTGTTTGGACATAGTGATAGCTCCTATCTGATGAAATAATAAATAAAACCTGCTCTTAGTATACCATAGAGCAGGTTTTTTGGCTATTGTGTCGAAGTAAGAAAACATATAGTGACACGAATAATTGGGCGCTGGGATGCAGGCTGTTGCAGGAAGGAAAGAGGACAATGGAAAAGAAGATACTCCTGATTCACAAGGGCAAATCCTTCATGTTGAATACGATTGCCAAAAATCTGGCGGATGATGGTTATGCCGTGGTAGAAGTCGAACCCGCTATGGAAGATATTGCTGCGCATAAAGGGGAAACGGAACTATTCCTCATGTATCTGGGGGATTATGTGGATGATATTGCCGGAACATTGGTGTACCTGAAAGATATTTGCACGGAGGAGGATAAGCTGCTCGTATTGGTGGGCACCGCCACGGAAATCGAAACCGTGAACAAGTCCATTCCGGCGGCGCTCGTTGCTGCTACGGTGGAGCGTCCCTTTGATATGAAGCGACTGGTGGAACAGTTGGACTGGCTCCTGTCGGCCAATGATGATTTGGCCCGTCGCAAAAATATCCTGCTGGTGGATGATGACAGTACCTTTCTCAAGATGCTGAAAGACTGGCTGTCGGTTAAATATCGGGTGACTATCGTGACTTCGGGAGCGCAGGCACTCATGTATATCGCCGACAATACGCCGGATTTAATTCTGCTCGATTATGAAATGCCTGTGACCTCCGGCCCACAGGTGTTGGAGATGATTCGGAGTGAGTCCAAGGTGGATTCACTGCCCGTGATTTTCCTCACCGGCAAGGGCGACCGGGAAAGCGTCATGAAGGTGCTCGCCTTAAAGCCCGACGGCTACCTCCTGAAATCCATGGAACGGCCCAAGCTGATTGCCGCCATAGATGATTTCTTTGAAAAGCAGAAGTACCAGAAACTTCACGATAACAACATTCAGTAAGGAACTGATTTATTTCGTAACAGTTCCTAAGCTGTATTGCTTTTCCGGGGAGGTGCAGGATAGTGCTGCAAAAAAACTACGCCATAACCCTGCCTGTAGACAGGCAGGAAGATATTCTGACGGAAATCCTGCCGCAGCTGCAGGAGATACAGGAACGCTTTAACAGGCTTCATGCCAGTTGTCTTTATCTGCATCTGGTCTTCAGCGGCTTTAAGCCGGAACTGGGGAAGGCGATTCATGCGCTGATTCGGGAAAAACTTCCCCAGGCGGTGCTCACGGGCATGACGGAAACGCTCTTTGTGCAGACATTGGAAACGGTAAAATTGCAGATAAATGCCAATTTCTGGGAATCCGGCAGAGTGGAGGTTTTGGAGTACCGTGGCCGTCCGGATGATTATGAAGCAGAAGGCCATAGCTGGGGCAGGAAACTAAGCGCCATCGCGGATATCAAGGCCATCGGGATATACTGTGCCGATATGGGAACGAAGTTTACCCGCTTTTTGCAGGGGCTGGCGGCGGAAAATCCCCATACGGTGGTTTTTGGCGCGGTGGTCAGCATACTGGAAGATATCACCTCTGCGCCCTTGGAATGTCATAGACTGTTCAGTCTGTTAAATGACAAAATGAGTCATGGCAATTTTATTACGGGCAGGGAGGTCTATGAGTGCGGCATTCTGATGGCGGCCTTTTGCGGGGAAGATTTGCAGGTAATGGGCGATTATGTGCTGGGCTGGAAACCGATAGGCAAGGAACTCGAGATCACGGAAATGGTGGGCGATACTTGTGTGGCCAAGCTTAACGGCATGCCGGCTACGAATGTTTATGAACACTATCTGCAGGTCACGCCGGATGAGAATTTTGTCTATAATATTTCCGAATTTCCGTTATCTGTGGAGCGCAACGGCTGCCTGATTGCGCGGGTGCCGCCGGTTTATGACGGGGAAGGCCGGATTTATTTCAGCGGTGATGTGCATTTGGGGGAGAAGATGCGGCTGACCTATGCCGTGCCGGCCAATCTGCTGCAGGAAACGGACATGGCCAGTGAAAAACTCTGCTGCTTTGCGCCGGAGTCCGTTACATTGACCCTGTGCGGCAACCGCACGTTCTTTTTGAAAGAGCTGGCCGGCAAGGAGCAGGATTTTTACCGGCGGTTTGCTCCCCAGCTGATTGCCAACTACGGCACCTCGGAAATTTATTGCTATGAGGGGCAGGGCGGTATCTTAAACAGCGCGCTGGTCAGTGTGGGGTTCCGGGAAGGGCCGATAAAAGACCTGCCGGAATGTTATGAGGAAATGGCAGCCGAGGAAAAGCATTACGTCATTCCTCTGGCTGCGCGCATGGCGGCTTTTCTGGATGCCGTGACCAAGGAACTGGCTGACTCGAACAAGGAGCTTTTGGAAATGGCGCATGCCGCCAAGGCCGCCAGCATTGCCAAGAGCCAGTTCCTCTCCGGTATGAGCCATGAAATCCGCACGCCCATCAATGCGGTACTGGGCATGGACGAGATGATTCTGCGGGAAACCCAGGAGGAACAAACGCGGGAATATGCCCAGAATATTCGTACGGCAGGCACAACCCTTTTGGGACTGGTCAATGATATTCTGGACTTTTCCAAGATTGAAGCGGGCAAGATGGAGATTATTCCCGTGGAGTATGCCGTAAGCTCCCTCCTGAATGATTTGGTGAATATGATTCGTCAGCGGGCGGAGAAGAAGGGGCTGAAATTCCATGTGGAAATCCCCGATGATATGCCCAGTATTCTGAAAGGGGACGAAATCCGTCTGCGGCAGGTGGCGGTAAATATCCTGACCAATGCCGTCAAGTATACGGAAGAAGGCAGTGTAACCCTGCGCCTGTCCTATAAAAAGATTGGTGAGAATCGCATTGCCCTGACTACCAGCGTCAAGGATACGGGGATTGGCATAAAAGAGGAAGATATCGAAAAGCTCTATCATGCCTTTGAACGCATTGAAGAAGAACGCAACCGCACCATTGAGGGCACAGGCCTGGGCATGAACATCACCAAAAAACTGCTCGAAATGATGGGCAGTCATTTGGAGGTGGAAAGCGTCTACGGTGAGGGCTCCGAATTTTCCTATACCGTGGAACAGGAAGTGCTAAACTGGTCGCCGATGGGCAATTATGAGGAAGCCTACCGCCGCATGATGGCCTCGCAGACGGTTTACAAGGAAAGTTTTGTGGCACCCGATGCCAGAATTCTTGTGGTGGATGATACTGCCATGAATCTTACCGTGGTGAAGGGGCTGCTGAAACAGACGCAGGTACAGGTTGATACGGCCATGAGCGGTTTTGAATGTCTGAAACTGGCAGGCGAGACGGCCTATGATGTGATTTTCCTCGACCACCGCATGCCGGGCATTGACGGCGTGGAAACCCTGCAGCGTTTGCAAAAAATGAGCGAGGCGGCAGATTTTCCCAATAAGCATACGCCCGTGGTGGCCCTTACCGCCAATGCCGTCAGCGGGGCGCGGGAAGAATACATGGCGGCAGGTTTTGACGATTATCTGACCAAGCCCATTGACAGTCACAAATTAGAGGAAATGCTGCATAGATTACTGCCGCCGGAGAAAGTGCGGGCGGCGGGGGTAATGCCGCAGGCGCAGGAAGAAAAACTTCCCGATTGGCTGGAGTATGTGGTGGGGCTGGAGCCGCATAAGGGCGTAGAGCATTGCGGCTCGGTGAGCGCCTATATGGATGCCCTGAAGGTTTTTGCCCAATCCATCGAAAGCAATGCTGATGAAATTCAGCGTTACTATGATACGGATGATTGGGATAACTACACGACCAAGGTGCATGCCCTCAAGAGTACGGCGCGGGTTATTGGCGCAATGGAACTTTCGGAGAAAGCCCGCCGTCTGGAAGATGCCGGCAACAATTGTTACTGTGATGAGATAGAAGCAGGCACCGCGCCGCTTTTGGAACTCTATCGCAGCTATACGGGCAGTCTGTCCATGCTGATTCCGGCTGAAGATACAGCGCAGGAAAAAGCGCCCATCAGTCCGGAGGAACTGACAGAAGCCTGGCAGGCGCTGGCCGAGATTGTGGCAAGCTTTGACTTTGACAGTCTGGGCTATATGCTGGGCGAACTTTCCGGCTATCAACTGCCGGAGGCCGATGCGGAGAAATTGGCACAAATCAAAAAAGCTGCCGCCGTTCCCGACTGGGCTGCTTTGCAAAGTCTGCTCGCAAAGTGAGAAAGTTCCATTGTAATATTTAGATAATTATGTTAAACTAAGCGAGGCAGTGTATAGCTGCCTCGCATTTTTCTTTTAGGGAGTGAATATTATATGAGTAATTGGTTTACCAAGCTGCAAAGCATTGGCAAGGCCCTTATGCTGCCGATTGCGGTTCTGCCGGCGGCGGCGTTGCTGTTGCGTCTCGGTGCTCCGGATGTCTTGAACATCCCGTTTATCACCAAGGCCGGTGGAGCGGTCTTTGATAATCTGGCACTTATTTTTTCGATTGGTATTGGCGTAGGCTTAGCCAAGGATAATAACGGTGCGGCAGGTCTGGCCGGTGCTATCGGTTATCTGATTCTGACCTCGGCGCTCAAGACCATTGACGAAACGCTGAACATGAGTGTTCTGGCTGGTATCGTCAGCGGTATTGAAGCCGGTATCCTCTACAACCGTTATCATACGACGAAACTGCCCGAATATCTGGGCTTCTTCGGCGGCCGCCGTTTCGTACTAATTGTGACGGCAGCAGTATCCATTATTCTGGCCGCCATCTTCGGCGTAATCTGGGGCCCGTGTCAGGCGTTTATCCATGCGGTAGGCGAATGGATTATCGGCGCTGGTGCGCTGGGCACCTTCGTCTATGGTGTGCTCAACCGCCTGCTGATTCCGGTGGGCCTGCACCACATCCTCAACAGTTTCATCTGGTTCGTGTTTGGTGAATATACCAATCCGGTCACCGGAGCGGTGGCTACTGGTGACCTCAACCGCTTCTTTGCAGGCGACCCCACGGCAGGTATGTTCATGGCAGGCTTCTTCCCGATGATGATGTTCGGTATGCCGGCTGTGGCTCTGGCCATGTATCATGCCGCCAAGCCGGAGAACCGTGCTAAAATCGGCGGTATGCTGGCGTCTGTAGCCTTTACGGCTTTCCTGACGGGTATCACGGAACCCATCGAGTTCATGTTCATGTTCCTGGCTCCGGCACTCTATGCCGTGCATGCGGTATTGACGGGCCTGTGTCTGGCCGTTACCTATTCCTTCGGTGTGCTGGATGGTTTCGGCTTCTCCGCTGGTTTTATCGACTATGTAATTGACTGGGGACTGGCCACCAAGCCGGAAATGATTCTGGTCATTGGCGTAGGCGTATTTGCACTCTACTATGGTATTTTCAGCTGGGCCATCCGTCAGTTCGATATTCCGACCATCGGCCGCTATGATGAGGATATGCCTGTCAGCAGCGAGAAAGTCACGATGAGTGAACTCTCTGAGCAGGTGCTGGCAGCTTTGGGCGGCAAGGAAAATCTGGAGGAAATCTCCAATTGTGCGACCCGCCTGCGGTGCACGGTCAAAGACGTCAACAAGATGGATTTGGAGCGCGTCAAAAAAGTTAACGGCGTGCGCGGCGCCTTTGCTACGGGCAATGCGGTGCAGGTCGTAATCGGCACCAATGCTGAGCATGTGGCCAACGAAATTATCGCGCAGTCATAATGGTATAATAAAAACCTTCCCGCTGTTTGGGAAGGTTTTTTATTATACGGTGGCAACATCGAGACGGCCGAGAGATAAAAATAAAATAACCGGACAATCGTAAGATTATCCGGTTATGGAGCACTGCTTATTCAGCAGCGGCAACAACTTCCTTGCCGTCATAGTAGCCACATTCGGGGCATACATGATGAGGCATTTTCGGTTCGTGGCACTGCGGGCAGGAAACAAAGCCCGGTGCTTCTAACTTCCAATTAGCACGGCGCTGGTCGCGGCGGGCCTTGGACATTTTTCTCTTTGGTACTGCCATTTTGGTTTCACCTCCGGAACAATCCGACTTACTGTTTAGTGAAATCCATACAAACTAGGGTTGATGCTGAATGGATTCATTTCACAATTGATATGTGCATTGACACATGATAGTATTTTACCGTTTTTGGCGAAATAATGCAAGCTTTTTTTGGCAAAAATTGTCAGCTGGCGTTATAATGGAAGTAATTGGTTCGGGAGGAGGAATTTTGTGAGCGATAAAGTCAGGGGCAGTGTGATGCTCTTGCTCACCGCTATGATTTGGGGCGGGGGCTTTGTGGCCCAGAGTGCTGGCATGGATTATATCGGCCCCTTTACCTTTTGCGCGGCGCGCTATGTGCTGGCCATGCTGGCGCTTATCCCGGTGATTTTTTTCTTCAGCGTGCAGGCACGGAAAAATCCGCAGGCCAGCTTGGGGGAAAAGTTTGCACCGGACAGAGTTACCCTTTGGGGCGGCTTATATTGCGGCCTGACTTTGGGCGTGGCCGATGCTCTGCAGCAGGTGGGCATCTGTTATACCACGGCGGGGAAGGCGGGCTTCATCACGGCGCTCTACATCATTATGGTGCCGCTGATGGGGCGCGTGGTGGGGCAGCGTATTCCAAAGGTTCTGGCCTTTTGTGTGCTGCTGGCCATTGTGGGCTTTTATTTCCTTTGCGTCAATGAGGAGCTTAGCGTGGGCTATGGAGATTTTCTGACTTTGTGCTGCGCGGTGTTTTTCTCCCTGCATATATGGGTTATCGATTATTTCATGAAGCGCAAGGCCGATGGCATAAAACTGTCGTGGGTGCAGTTTGCGGTGGCCTTTGTATTTGCCAGCGGACTGGTGGGCGGCTTTGAAGCGCCCAGCTTGGAAAGTCTTTGGGCGGCCCGCTATCCTCTGTTGTTTGCGGGCGTGATTTCCAGCGGCATTGCCTACACCTTGCAGATTTTGGGGCAGAAGTACACAGACCCCACCATTGCCACACTTCTGATGAGTTTGGAGTCAGTGTTTGCGGTAATCGCCGGCTGGGCGGTGCTCGGAGAAGTGATGAATGGGAGCGAGATTTTTGGATGTGTGCTGGTGTTTATCGCGGTGCTGTTGGCGCAGCTGCCATTGCCGGCGTTGAAAAGATAGGCAACGGCACTGGAGAGGGTCTTAATTTGCAGATTGCGCTAAATGTCTGGCATGGAAGGTCGAGGTGTCCAGCAGCTTGCGCCGGTTACCACGGCGCGAGTTTTCCATTATTTCCAGTGACGTTTGGTTTGCCAGCCAGCGGAGCAGTCGCTCCATCTGCAAATTAAGACCCTCTCCATAGCTTCTTTCGCAGTATGTTGGTTTGCATTATAAGCCTTCCCCTTGAGGGGAAGGTGCCCCGTAAGGGGCGGATGAGGTGTTTTGCAGGAGAACGAGACAAGTATAGCGAATTTCTTAGTGTTCATAGTTATAGTGACATTCAGGAGGTTGAACGTAATGGGCATCAAGAATATTGGCTTTATTGGTACGGGCATTATGGGCGCGGCTATGGCTGGGCATTTGATGGATGCGGGGTTCAAGGTGAGCGTTTACAACCGCACGAAGGCTAAGGCGGAAGAATTGCTGGCCAAGGGCGCTAAGTGGTGTGACAGTCCCGGTGCCTGCGCCAAGGGGCAGGATGTGGTGATTACCATTGTGGGCTATCCCAAGGATGTGGAGGACGTTTATCTGGGGGATAATGGCATTCTGGCTAACGCTAAGGCCGGAGCTTATGTGGTGGATATGACCACATCTTCGCCGATTTTGGCGGAAAAGATATTTGCCTGCGCGAAGGAAAAGGGCATTTATGCCGTGGATGCTCCTGTGACCGGCGGGGATGTCGGGGCGAAGAATGCCACGCTTTCCATCTTGGTGGGCGGCGAGGAAAATGATTTTGAGGCCCTGCGGCCGGTGTTCTCCGCTATGGGAAATAATCTGGTCTATATGGGCGCGGCCGGAGCCGGGCAGAAAGCCAAGGCCTGCAATCAGATTGCCATTGCTGGTGCCTTGGCAGGCGCCTGCGAAGCCTATGCTTATGCGAAAGCCTCCGGTATCGATTTGGAGAAAACCTATCAGGCTATTTCCGCGGGAGCTGCAGGCAGCTTCCAGATGAGCAATGTCGTGCGCCGTGGCCTTAATGGCGATTTTGAGCCGGGCTTTATGATGAAGCACTTCGGCAAGGATTTGGCCATCGGTACGGAAACTTCGGCGGCTTACGGCACGGCCTTGCCAGTGCTGGCACAGGTGCTCGGCGAGGTGCGGCAGATGGAACGGCTGGGCGAGGGAAATAAGGGAACCCAATCGCTGCTGCATTACTATGGTCTGGGTAAGTAAGAGAACATATTTTATAGTACTGTAATATTGTAAGGTACCTGCCTGAAATGGTATAATAGGCAGGTACTTTTATTTTTAGAAGGGGAATAATTTTATGAACGAGAATGGTAAGTTAAAGCGGGGGCTTAAGAACCGCCACCTGCAGATGATTGCCTTGGGCGGAGCCATTGGCACCGGGCTGTTCTATGGTTCGGCATCCACCATTGCTCTGGCAGGGCCTGCCGTTATGCTGGCTTATTTAATCGGCGGCATTATGATTTTCTTCATCATGCGCATGCTGGGGGAAATGGCGGTGGATGAGCCGGTATCAGGTTCGTTCAGCCACTACGCGACAAAATATTGGGGTAAGTTCCCGGGCTTTATGTCCGGCTGGAATTATTGGTTTAACTATGTGTTGGTATCCATGGCGGAACTCACGGCCGTGGGCATCTATATGCAGTTCTGGTTCCCGGATTTGCCGCAGTGGATTGCGGCGCTTATCTGTCTGGTGGCCATTACGGCGCTGAACCTCATCAATGTGCGGCTTTATGGCGAAACCGAATTTTGGATGGCGCTTATCAAAATCACCGCCATTGTGCTGATGATTGTGCTGGGGCTGTACATTCTGGTGGGAAGTCCGCAGCCTTTTCCGGATAATCTCAGCAATCTTTGGTCTTATGGCGGTTTCCTGCCCAATGGTGTATGGGGCTTGGCGCTGGCCATCGCAGTGGTCATGTTCTCCTTTGGCGGTATTGAGCTTATCGGTATCACTGCCGGGGAAGCGGAAAATCCCGACAAGACCATTCCCAAGGCCATCAATCAGGTTATCTGGCGTATCCTGATTTTCTATGTGGGCACCATGGCGGTGCTGATGGCCCTTTGGCCTTGGAAGGAAGTGGGCATGGAGGCCAGCCCGTTTGTGCAGATTTTCATGAGCGTGGGGATTCCGGCGGCGGCCCATATTCTGAACTTCGTGGTGCTGACGGCGGCGGTATCGGTTTATAATTCCGCCATCTATAGCAACAGCCGCATGCTTTACGGTTTGGCGGCCAAGAATGAAGCACCGAAATTCTTGGGCAAGCTTTCCCGCCGCGGTGTGCCGGTGCGGGGCATCCTCGTTTCTTCGGGCATAACGCTTATCTGCGTAGCGCTGAACTACTTCTTTCCGGGAAAGATTTTCATGCTCTTGATGTCCATTGCCACCATCGCGGCCACCATCAGCTGGCTGACCATTGTCATCACGCATCTGAAATTCCGGGCTCATTGCCTGGCGACAGGGAAGGCGACGAAGTTCAAATCGCCCCTGTATCCTTTTATCAATTATCTCTGCATAGCCTTCCTGCTGAGCATCTGGGGGCTTATGACCCAGATTGAAGGCATGGATTTGGCAGTCTACATTTTGCCTGCTTGGCTTTTGTGCTTGTGGATTGGGTTTAAGTATCAGAACAAATAAGATATACAGTAACTTGAAAAGGCCGGTATGACTTTTTCCGTAACGTTTGAAGCGCAGCTTCTAAGTGATGGAAAAAGTTATACCGGCCTTTTGGGCGTGGCTTTTATTTTGGTCTGATATTGACGAATACATCATAGAAGGCCAGCCCGGAGGCGGCTGTGGTCAAAATCCCTAAATCTGTGGGCACTCCGGCATTGAGGAGGTTAAGGCCTCCTTTTTGACTGGCGCCCTGAATACTCAGGATGATATCCGGCGACAGGTCCTCGCGGAACTGGACACTGACAAGCACTTCGCCCTGTTCATTCCAGACAACGGCAGGATGTTTGTCCTGCAGGTGAAGTGCCTGCCCCACAGCGGGATGGATATAGACCAGAGGATATTCCGGCAGTTTGTGCTGCTGGGTGTAGCTTTGGCCATTGATATGTTCCTGCGCATGGGGGGTGAGGAAATGGAAGGGATATTCCTCGCTGGGGAGCAACTGGGAAAAATTATCCGGCAGGCTGCAGCAGTGGAATTTGCCATCATCTGTAGCAAATTTTCCTCCGGCCCAGGGGAAGGGCTGATAGCGGAAACGCACGGGGCCGTTGTAGAGGTCCTGCCATTTTTTGATATGCAGAGCCCGACAGGTTTCCGGGGTAAACTCTGCGTCGAGAAATTTCTCGTCGGTAAGCTGGGCAGGAAAGGTGCTTGTGCCCGAGGCCAGTTCATTTAAGCGGCGGGTCAGCAGGCGGGCGATTTCCAAATCGCTTTTGGCTTCCCCACGCGGGGGAATGGCGGGCTCGTTAATGCTGATACGGTGACGGAAATAACCGCCGTAGACATCCAGTTCTTCAAATTCTGTGGTCACGGGCAGAACAATGTCAGCCATCTGCGTAGAGTGGGTCATAATCTTGTCGGCTGCCACCACCAGTTCAAGCTGGGGCCAAAGTTCTTTCAGCTCCGTCAAACCCGCATCCTGACGAAGCGGGTTACGGCAGGCAATCCAGAGCAGTTTAACCGGTGGAGCGTTCAGATTATGCAAGCCCTGGGCGAAGTTATTGATATTGATAAAGCGGGTGTCTGAGCGCTTTTGCATAATGTGGTAGGGGAAAATATCCATGCCCATGTCGGCAAAGTTCACCCCGCCACCGGAAATGCCGATATTGCCGGTGAGCATGGAGAGGGCATCGATGAGGCGGATGGTCAGACCACCCTGAATATGGCGCTGTAGGCCGTAGCCGCACCAGATATGCATGGGGCGGTTTTGCAGGATGAGCTCTGCCAGAAAATCAATGACGGCTGCTGGCTGGCCTGTGGCTTTTAACAAGGGGCGGGCAGGAGTTTTTGCGATGGCGGCCAGCAATTCCTTGGCGCCGGTGATGTTGTCCTCGTTATAGGATAGTTTATTGTAGGCGGCCAGCTTTTTGAGCAGTAAAAGGGCCAGCGCGGCGTCGCCGCCGGGGCGCAGTTCGATAAAATAGTCTGCCTTGCGGGCGGTTTCTGTGTACACCGGGTCAATGACTACCACCTTGGCGCCCCGTTCCTTGGCGGCGTAGATGAAGGGCATGGAATGGACGGAGGTCCAGGCGGGATTTATGCCCCAGAGGATAATCAGTTTTGCTTCGAGCAGCTGACGGATATCGGCGGTTTCATTGGCGCCAAAGTCCAGCTTCTGGGCGTCCAGTCCGGAAGAAAAACAAGGTGTGCCGGTGGTTTGGGTGGTGGGCCCCAGACTGTTGAACATGCCCTCTATGGCATAATGCAGCAGGCTAAAATTGCCGGAATACTTGTTGAGGCACAGGGGCAGGGCGGAGTGATAGCGCTCCTTTAGTTCCAGAATCTTTCGGGCAATGGTATCAATCGCTTCGTCCCAGGAAATCCGCTGCCAGTTCCCAGAACCGCGGACGATTTGCCGTTGGGGATAGAGCAGGCGCTGAGGATGGTAGACCGAGGCGAGAATTTCCGCCTGCTTGCTGCAGAGCCGTTCGGAAGCGCCGTCCTGTTTGTCCCCTTTGATGTATTCGATTTTCCCGCCACGGGTAAAGGCCAGCATGGGACAGGAATCGTAGCAGTTGCGGGGACAGATATGACGGGTGACCTGATAATTATCCTGTAAAAACATACATAGCCTCCTTTCCGGGATGTAATCCGTTAATCAGCCCCGCTGCAGGGTAAAACTGCTGTCAGCGGGTGGAGCAGGTGGAGTTTCCTCCTGCAGGGAAAATTCTGTCTGCCCCGTAAAATAGGGCTGCAGCTTTAGAATGCTTTGCGGACAGTTGTTGACACAAAGACCGCAGGCGGTGCATTTGATGGGATTGAAATGGAGCTTTTTGCCCGCTTCACTGTCGCTGATAACCAGAGCCTTTTCCGGGCAGAGCATGGTGCAAAGGCCGCAGGCTGTGCAGGATGAGGTAAGCTTCAGACCGGGAAAGAGTTGGCAGGGAGATGTGCCCTGCTTGTCCAGCCAGATGGTTCCATCAAAGGCATATTGGCGCTCTGTTTGTGCTTGGGCAATTTCTGCGGCGGTGTCCGAAGCGGCATGAAAGAGGGAGCGGAAGAAGGACCGGCGGGCCACTGCCTGCGGCGCTGGGGTAGCATCCTTCACATGAACCAGTTTGATGGTTTCTTTGCCTGCTTCTTGCAGAGCCTGATTGCAGGCGGCGATTTCCTGCGCCAGCCAATTCTGTACGGCAGGATTGCACTGCGCGCAGCGGCTGGTGTCCATGGCCAGAGGCTGCTTTTCCGCCAGTGCCCAAAGCAAACGGCGGTTTAAGGCTCCAAGACAGGCCATGGCCTTTGGGGAAACCTTCCGGCACATAAGAACCTGCGGGGCGAGCTTTTGCGCTGCGGTAAGGCAGCTGTCATAGTCCGTATCGCTGGTGATGGCTCCCGTGGGACAGACCGCGGTGCAAAGACCGCAGTTATCACATTTTTCGCGGTCGATTTCCCGGTTATGGATTGCCCCTTGGGGACAGATTTCCTGACAGCGGTTGCAGGTGATGTTGGTATAGTGAAACAGGCAGCGGTTCAGGTCGATATCGCGCCGGGCCATGGATTCAGCCCCTTTCTGAAGATAGTTTCCTTCATTATACCGCCAGTGGGGAGGATTTGACAAATTATTAGTGTAAAGGGGCGGTACTGCTATATATACTAAGTGGTGTGATTGTGATATAATCCCTAGTATGATATTTGGAACGAAAAGGAAAAAAGAATGCTTACTTGTGTAGAAATTTGTGCTGGAGCTGGCGGACAGGCTTTGGGATTGTCATTGGCTGGCTTTACTCATAAAGCTTTAGTAGAATATGAACCAGAGTATTGTGCCTGTTTGCAGTCGAACAGACCGGATTGGCCGGTTATATGTGCGGATGTGCATGATTTTGATGGACGTCCTTATAAAGGGGTTGACCTTTTTGCTGGTGGTGTACCCTGCCCGCCATTTTCGGTAGCAGGCAAACAGTTAGGAAAAGATGATGAACGTGATTTATTTCCCGAAGCGTTGCGTCTGATACGAGAAATAGAACCTCGGGCGATTATGCTTGAAAACGTACGTGGTTTTCTTGATGCATCTTTTACAACTTATCGAGAGCATATTTTGTCTTCAATCGAAGCTATGGGCTATGATGTGCAGATAAAATTGCTGAATGCTTCTGATTATGGTGTATCTCAGTTGCGGCCTCGGGTGGTTATTGTGGGAATTCATAAGAATGAAAAAGGCGTGTTTTCTTATCCCCAGCCACATCCGGAAAAAACTCCTACAGTGGGAGAATTGTTGTATGACCTAATGAATGCAAACGATTGGAAAGGTGCTAAGGCATGGGCTGCGCAGGCAAATAAGATTGCGCCTACCATAGTAGGTGGTTCAAAAAAGCATGGCGGGCCGGATTTAGGTCCGACCAGAGCACGACGGGCATGGGCTGAGATGAATGTGGAGGGCAAGAGCATTGCCAATGAAGCCCCGGAGAAGGACTTTGAGGGAATGCCGCGTCTTACTGCCCGCATGATAGCCCGCATACAGGGGTTTCCTGATACATGGTCATTTGGTGATAAAAAGACCCGTGCCTGTCGAATGATTGGTAACGCTTTTCCTCCGCTGGTGGCAAAGGCCGTGGGGGAACAGATAAGGGAGGTCTTGGAAGATGGAACAGGCACTGTTGACCTGCGAGAGAAACAGATTTCATAGAGAATTATTGAATACGATTTTGTCTGTGGATGAAAGTGGTATTCCGTCCAATGCAGATAAGAGCAATCGTTTGTCGGTGGCAATTGCGCGGGGAATCCATAATCGTCTGTTAGCAAAGAGTAAGCTGTTAGATACTTGTCAGGAGGAAACAGCAGTTTATGGCAATAAACGGGTCAAGGCTAAAGGTCAGACTAGTGGCAATATATTTGAGGAAAAAGTTATGGAATATATTGCCGCTACATTTACGAAAATGCAACATATACGTCCGGGAAAATGGCATATTTTAAAACTAGGCAATCAGAGTCAGATAAAGACCTCTGATTTTGCACAATATGAGCATTTGGCTTATTTGAGCGATTTAACGAAGGCGAACGCACAATTGGCGGCAGTGTTGGGGAATGATTATATGGTCGCGCCAGATGTAATTGTTTATCGTGAACTCTATGACGATGATGAATTAAATGTTCCTTTGTCCGTAGTGGATGAAACTACTGCTCGCAAGGCAGACTTGCGGGCAGCAAACGGAGGCAAGCCGATACTTCATGCTTCTGTTTCTGCAAAATGGACAATGCGAAGCGACCGTGCGCAGAATAGCCGTACCGAAGCCCTGAACCTTATTCGCAATCGGAAGGGAAATCTGCCGCATATTGTGGTGGTCACAGGGGAACCCGCCCCCTCACGCCTAGCCTCACTGGCATTGGGGACAGGGGATATAGACTGCTTGTATCATTTTGCCTTATATGAATTATTGGAAGCCGTAAAAGACTATGGGGCTGATGATGCGGAAAACCTGCTGAAGACCTTGGTAGAAGGAAAAAGATTGAAGGATATTTCTGATTTACCATTGGATTTGTGTGTGTGACAGGAAAAATTTTATAGAGCAAAAAGGAACCTGAGGTATAATGTCAGGTTCCTTTTTGTTCTATGGCTTATTTTGCGGTCTGCACTTCCGGCAGTTCTTCTTTGTTCATTTTACTGGACAGGTAGTTGGCGGCAAGTGAGCCGGAGATGTTGTGCCAAACGCTGAAGATGGCGCCGGGGATGGCAGCGGCAGGGCCGAAGTGGAGCATGGCCAGGCTGGTCGCTAAGCCGGAGTTTTGCATGCCGACTTCAATGGAGATAGCCTTGGCTTTTGCAATGTCCATATGAAGAGCCTTGGCCAGCAAAAAGCCGGTGCCGTAGCCCAAAAGGTTATGGCACATAACAACCGCCATAATCAAGAGACCTGTTTCCATGATTTTCTGAGAGCTTACGGCAACTACGCCGCCGACAATCAGCACAATGGCGATAACGGAAACCAGTGGCAGGATTTTGACGACTTTTTGTACCTGCGCCTCAAAGAAGGAATTGATGATAAGCCCTGCGACGATGGGGAGAATGACGACCTGCACAATGGACATCATCATGGCCGCCAGGGAGATTTCCACCCAGGCGCCTGCCAGCCACCAGGTCAGGAGCGGGGTGACAATCGGAGCCAGTACGGTGGTGGTCATCGTCATGGATACCGACAG
This sequence comes from Pseudoselenomonas ruminantium, assembly GCA_015058625.1. Taxonomy (GTDB): domain Bacteria; phylum Bacillota; class Negativicutes; order Selenomonadales; family Selenomonadaceae; genus Selenomonas_A; species Selenomonas_A ruminantium_N. The sequence goes on from SVCA01000006.1 coordinate 55,425, forward strand.
CGCCACATCCCCGCGGGCCAGGTACGTCATGACATTAGAGGAGGTGCCTCCGGGGCAGGTGCCGACGAGGATTACACCAGCGGCAAGCTCAGGTGGCAAGCCGAAAACTGTGGCCAGAAAATAAGCCAGCAGAGGCATGATGGTGAACTGAGCAAGCGCGCCAATGAATACATCCCGGGGGCGTTGGAACACCAGTTTGAAGTCTGCAAGTTTCAAGGTCATACCCATACCGAACATGACGATACCCAGCAGCATGGTGATGTTCGGGGCTGCCCATTTGAAGCTCATGGGTTCAATCAGGGCAATGGCGGCGATGGCGATAACCAGTACCGCCATGTACTTGGAGATGAGAGCACTTAGTTTTTCCAGATAATACATAAGACCAAATCCTTTCCTTTATGATGTTTACAATGTTACAAGTGTACATAAGAAAAGTCAAGGGTAAAAATGGATGATTGTTTCTATATAACGGAAAAATATTACACCTAGTATTGAACTGGGTGAGGAAAAGTGCTACAATGTGTCCATATTGAGCAAAAGGAGGAGTTTTATGCATACTTTGAACGTAGAAAAAAGCCGCTGGACGGCGCGAGAGATTAGTCTTACGGCGGCCATGACGGCTGTGGTGTTCTTATTGACGTTTGTGCCCAAGATTCCCATTCCTTTGGGCTATGCCCATTTGGGAGATGCGGCCATCTTTGTGATGGCCTGTCTGGCAGGGCGGCGGGAAGCCTTGGTGGCTGCCTGCGCCGGTTCCATGCTGGCGGATTTTATGGGAGGATTTCCCCTGTGGATAGGGCCGACCCTCATCATCAAATGGGCCATGGCTGAAACTTTCCTGCACGTATCTGACATGTCAAATGAAGATTTTATAAAATCTCCTCGCACGCTGCTGGCGCTCGTGCTGGCCTGCCTGGTGATGGCGGCCGGGTACACGGTTTTCGGGGCGGTGCTCTATGACAGTCTGGCCGCAGGACTCGCTTCAGCCCCGGGGCTTTTGGCTGAGGGGGCCGTGAATATTCTGGCCTTCTACGGTGCTATCAAGCCGTTACAGAAGTTTATGAAATGAGTTTCTGCAGCAGTGCACGGCATCCTTTATCGGCATCCTGATAAGTCACTTCAAAGTTGCCGGTGTACCAAGGGTCAGCAACTTCCCGCTGTTCCCCGGCAAAGGTCAGGAGCAGATGGCATTTACCCTGCGGGTCACCGCCGGTCAGGCGATGGAGGTCGCGCATGTTTTCTTCATCCATGGCGATAATATAGTCAAAAGCATCATAATCAGCCCGCTGAATCTGGCGGGCTTTTCGTTTGGAAAAGGGAATGCCGTGAGCCTGCAGGGCACGCTTGGTGCCAGGATGGGTGTCACTGCCGATTTCATCCGTGCGGCAGGCTTTTGATTCCACGAGGATTTCCTGCTCCTTACCCGCCTGACGAACCAATTCTTTCATGACAAACTCGCACATTGTGGAGCGGCAAATATTGCCGTGACAAACGAAAAGTATCTTAATCATTGTTGACCTCCTGGGAAAGTTTTTTTCTATCATAGCATGGGCGGCGTCTTTAGGGAAGGTATATTTGGCGGTCATTTTTGCAAATTTTTGCAGGTGCAAGCTACGCCTTTGTGGTATCATATAGGGAAGGATATTGCGAAGGGGGATTATTATGGAGCCGCAGCAGTTGGGCTTTCAGGTGGATTTATCCCGGTGTGTGGGCTGCCGGGCTTGTGAAAAGGCATGTCAGCACAAGCATCCGGATTTGCCGCGGGCCTTCCGCCATGTGGATGAATGGGCGGGTGACAGGCGGGAGCAGGGCTTTTTGTCCATGTCCTGCAATCACTGTACCTCACCGGAATGTATGCGGGTATGTCCTGCTGGCTGTTATGAGAAGCGCCGCAATGGCATTGTCCTGCATAACAGCGCCAAGTGCATTGGCTGTGGCCGTTGTGTAGGCGCCTGTCCTTTCCATGCCCCCAGAATTTTGCCCCATACGGGGAAAGTGGGCAAGTGTGATATGTGCCGGGAGCGGCTGGCCGAGGGAAAGCAGCCGCAATGTGTGGAGGCCTGCCCGGTAGAAGCCTTGCGGCTCTGTGTAATGGATGGGCAATATATGAACTCGCAGGATTATCCCTTGGTGCGTTACACCCAGCCTTCGTTGAAATTTATCAAGGCTAAGCAGCCGAAGTGCTTTTGGCGGGAGGATAGAGATGGAAAAAGATAAGGAAGAACTTTGGCAGGCGGAAGATATCACCGGCAAGCTGATGGTGGTGCAGCGTTACACCGGGCTGGAAATGGTCTTGCTGGATAATTTGGGGGAACTGCGGGGCACGACGCCGAAGTTTCGGGCGGAAAATCTTTCTTTGCTGCGCCGCAAGCGGCAGGCTCTGCAGAAAAATGAGTTAAAGACCTTTGCGGGCTTGACGGTTTTGCCGTTGGAGCAGAATAAACAGCCTTGGGGCTGGCTGGTGGCGGACTGTCCGCAGGAAAGCATGGCGGAACCGGTCTGGTGCCTGTTCTTGGAACTTAGTCTGCAGCTGACCTTTCTGCTCTGGCATGAGGGCGAGCTCAATGCCATGGTGCGCAGACACAGGGAGCAGTTCCTTTACGATATTCTCTATCACAATTTTGCTTCTTCCGAAGAGGTTATTAACTTAGGCAAAAATTGGAATATGCGCTTGGACAAACCGCATCATGTGGTGGTTGTGGAATTTGACCAGCCCTTGCAGGGGAACCGGCGGGAGCAGCTTTTAGCAGAACTGGATAAGGAATGGATGCGGGTGTTATCGGCCCGCTTTGTGCAGCCGGTTTTGATGCTCTTGCGGATGCAGCTGGTAATTCTCTTTGAGGATGACCGCACGCCGCCACGCAATCAGAGAGAACTGGCTGAGATTATGACCGATGCCATGGCTCGTATCAAAGAGGCTTTCCCCACGATTCCGCCGTTTTCTGTGGGCATTGGCCGCTTGCATTATTCGGTGTCAGAAATCTGCCGCAGTTTTCAGGAGGCGCGGCAGGCGCTTAGTTTGGGACGCTTCCGTCAGCCGGAGAACGGCATTACCTGTTATGATGAATTGGGCGTCTTGAAATTGTTGTCCCATATCCGTATGGAGGAATTGGACGATTTCGCCCAGGAGGCGCTCGGGGTGCTGATGGAGTATGATGATGCCAACGGCACGGAACTTCTGAAGACGCTGGAAATTTACTTTCAGGAAAATGAATCCATGCCACTGGCGGCAGAACGGCTCTTTATTCATGCCAATACCCTGCGCAATCGCTTGAAGAAGATTGAAACGGTGCTGGGCGTGGAGCTGAATCAGGCGGATGTGCGGGTGCGGTTCTATGTGGCCTGTCAGGCGCTGCGGATTGTGCGGCATAGTATGTAACATGATTTCTTGGCGGAAGGCGCGGGGCAGTGGAGGTCTGCCATGCGCTAATCCGTTGGACTAAAAATATTTTTTGCCTTTATATGCGGTCTTAAAAGTCAAAACTCGCTGTGCTCAGACAGTTGACTTTTAAGGCCGCTTTTTTGGTGGGCAAAAAATATTTTCTTAACTTCCAGCGGCTTACGCTCCTGTCAGTCCTCCACTGCCCCGCTTAATGCCGTCATTTTATTTGCTGTCATTGCGGTTGTATTTTTTTACAAGATAAGTTTGAATCCTTGGCGAAAGTTACAGAATAAATCAGTATTATCTGTATTATAATAATTTTTAATGAGGATATTGTTTTAGGCTATATAGGCGGTGACATTATGGAAGATGTGAGGAAGTGGCGGCAGAAGGCGGCTATATACCGGCTTTTGGCGAAGTTTTATGCCGGGGATTTGTCGGCGGGGCGAAAGGCCGCGGCGCGGATTGGGGCTTTGCTGGGCATCAGCCCGCTGGTGCCGCCGGTGGATGATGAGGGCCGGTATGATTTTAATCGGCTGTTTGTGGGGCCGCAGAAGCTATTGGCACCGCCCTTGGAGTCCTATTACCGCAATGAGGAGCATCTGCCCATGCAGGAAGAAACCATGGCCGTGCGGGCGGCTTATGGGGAGGCTGGGCTGGAACTTATCGCGCAGAATAAAATCCCCGATGACCATGCGCAGTTTGAGTTTTACTTTTTGAGCTGTCTGCTGGAAGCGGTGTGCCGTTATCAGGGCGAGGCACTGGCGCGGCAGGCGGCGGAAGCGTATCGGCGGTTTTTGCAGGAGCATCTGCTGCTCTGGGTCTTTGCGCATCTGCGAGCGGTGGATAAGGGCTGTTCTTCCACGTATTGCCGGGAAGTGGCCGGTGCCATCTATCATTTTATGCGGTGGGAAAAGGAGGCTGTAAGCCATGAAGTTTGACACGAAAGAGTTTAGCCGTCGTACCTTTATCAAGGGGAGTCTGGCGGCAGGAGCGGCCTTGGGGCTGGGAACAGCTCTGGACCTTTCGGGTTCGCCCTTTCAGGCGGCCAAAGCCAAGGGGGAGAGCAAGATAGTGCATAGCGCCTGTCCGCGTAACTGTTACGATACCTGTTCCATCCTTTCCACGGTGGAAGACGGTGTATTGAAGCGCGTAGAAGGAGATAAGGCCAATACCTATACCCGCGGGCGGCTCTGCGCCAAGGGTTTTTCCTATACCCGCAGTGTCTATAGTCCGGACCGCATTAAGTACCCCATGCGGCAGTCAAAACGGGGCGGTGGCAGATGGGAGCGCATCAGCTGGCCGGATGCCTTTGACATCATCGCCAAGAAGATTCTGGCCATCAAGAAGGAATACGGCAATACCCTGCCTATTTGTCTCGATAAATACTCCGGTAACTTCAATCTGCTGAACTACTGCGTGGAAGGCATGATGTCCAGCATCGGCCATACCACCCGGGCTACGGGGACGCCTTGCTGGCCGGCGGGTATTGACGCCCAGACCTTTGACTTTGGTACCATTTGGAACAACGACCCGGAAGATATGGTCAACAGCAAGTATATGATTATCTGGGGCGCCAATCCTTCCTGGTGTTCCGTTCACTCCATGCACCTTGTCATGGAGGCCAAGAAGCGGGGCTGCAAGATTGTGGTCATCGACCCCATTCTGACCCAGACAGCTTCTAAGGCAGACTGGTTTATCCAGATTAAGCCCAGCACTGACGGTGCTTTGGCTTTGGGTATCGCCAAATACCTGCTGGACAATAATATGGTGGATTACGGCTGGCTGGCCGCCAATGCCAAGGGATATGAGGAATTCTTCCAGTATGTGCGGGAAAAGATTACCTTGGATTGGGTCGCAGAAAAGACCGGCGTCAAGAAGGAAATCATCGAGCAGCTGGCTCGGGAATACGGCACGGCTAAACCGGCTAGCATCTGGATTGGCTATGGCATGCAGCGTCATACCAATGGCGGCCAGAATGTCCGCAGTATTGATGCTTTGGCGGCCATGACAGGCAATATCGGCAAGAGCGGTGGTGGTGCTCAGTATGCCCAGCTGCAGACCTGGGGTGTCAAGTACAATGTCATGGGCATGAAGGCTCCGGCGGGCACTACCACGACAAAGGACAGAATTATCAACATCAACAATTCGGCCCAGGAAATCCTCGACGCCAATGACCCGCCCATCAAGATGCTCTGGATTGCCTGCCGCAGTCCGCTGACCCAGGCGGCAGAGCCACAGAAACTCAAAGAGGCTTATGACAAGCTCGATTTGGTGGTGACGGCAGACCTCTTTATGAATCCCACCGTGCAGATGAGCGATATCGTCCTGCCGGTAACCACGCCCTTTGAAACCTGGGGCCTCAATGTGTCCTACTGGCATTACTGGTGTGCCCTCAATGAACCGGCCATCGAACCCCAGTATGAAGCCAAGAGCGACTTGGAAATTGCCATGGGGCTGTCCAAGAAGCTCAATGAACTGGAGCCGGGCAGCTGCACATTCCCAACAGAAGGCAAACTAGAAGATTGGGTAGCCGCAGAATTTACCCCGGACTTTTTGAAGCAGTTCGGCCTTACAAGCTGGGATGAACTCAAAAAAGGCCCCCGCAAGGCGGTTACGGGGCTGATTGGCTGGCAGGATGGCAAGTTCAAGACCCCTTCGGGCAAATACGAATTTGCTTCGGAAACAGCCGTCAGCGAAGGCCATGAACTGCTGCCGGTCTGGACAGAAGAGATGAAGACACCGGAGAAATATCCGCTGCGCCTCATGTCACCGCATTGGAAGCTCAACATCAACGGCCAGTTCCAGAATCTGGACTGGATGATGGATATTCACAGCGAGCCAGTGGTGGAGATGCATCCGGAAACGGCAGCGCGCTATCATGTGCAGAATGGCGATATGGTGAAACTCTACAATGAGCAGGGCGCGATTACCCTCAAGGCAAAACTCACGAAGGTTACGGCCCCTGATACGCTGGTGGTTTATGAAATGTGGCTCAATGACAAGGATTTCAACGTCAACAACACCTTAAAATCCCTGCCAGCCGATATGGGTAAAAAAGCCACAGGAGCACCGGGCATTGCCTTCCATGATAATTTTGTAGCGCTGGCGAAAGCCTGAAAGGAGTGAGAAGAATGGGAAAAAGATATGCCTTTTTGGTGGACACCAGCCTCTGCATTGGCTGCAATGCCTGTGAAAATGCCTGCAAGAACTACTATCAGCAGGAGGCTTCCGTCCATTGGCGCAAGGTTTACTATATGCAGGAAAAGGATTTGCCCCAGCCGCTGCGGGTGGGTGTGTCCCTGGCCTGCAATCACTGTGATGACCCGGCCTGTCTGAAAGCCTGCCCTGCCGGCGCTTACAGTAAAGACCAGCATGGTCTGGTGCGTCACGATAATGACCGCTGCATTGGCTGCAAGCTCTGCACCATGGCCTGCCCCTATAACGTGCCTTGCTATGACAAGAATCTAGGCAAGGTGACGAAATGCGAAATGTGTGCGGATAGGCTGGCCAAAGGAGAAGAACCGGTCTGCGTAGCCAGCTGTCCCATGGGGGCCATTCGGGTGATTGACTTAAACGACCCGGAAAATGCCCAGTATGCAGATAATCTGCCGGGCCTGCCGCCTGTGAATATGACAAAACCTGCCACGCGGTTTGTACTGCCACTGGAACAGAAACAGGATTGGAGGGCTGAATGATGATGGACTTTAGCGAACTGCCCTTGGTGATTTTCACCACCTTATCCCAGATGGCTGTGGGCGCTTATGTGACCATGTACCTTTTGGGACGCAGCAACCATATCGGGGAAAAGACGATTTCTTTGACCTCTAAAATCGTAGTGGTGCTGATGGCACTGGCTATGGCGGGTGCCTCCACCCATTTGGGTGACCCGCTGGGCGGCCCGCGGGCCCTGCTGGGGCTTACACATTCTTGGCTGAGCCGGGAGATTTTCCTGATGGGGGCCTTCTTGGGGCTGGCGTTCCTCTATGCGCTGCCCCAGTTGCAGAAAGTGCGTCGCTGTCTGGGATTCTGCGGTTCCGTGGCTGGCATTCTGGGCATCATTGCCACAGCGATGGTCTATACCTTGCCGGCAAGACCTGCCTGGAATACGGCTTATCCCATGATGTTCTTCTTCCTGACGGCTTTGGCCGCAGGCCCGCTGTTGACGGCATTCATTGCGGTTAAAGCAGAAGGGCATGTCTGCAAGCCTGCACTGCAAATGGCAGAGCTGTTATTACTGCTGGAACTCTTGGTCACGGTATTTTATCCCATTACCCAGGGAGCGAATCTCAATATGCCCATGGGCTGGCTGGCAGTACGCTGCGCAGTGGGGCAGCTCATTCCGGCCGTTATGCTCTATCGTCAGGCTGCAGCGGCTGGAGAACATAATCTGCTTTTGCCGCTGCTGCTGGTTATAGTCGGTGAACTCTTAGGCCATCAGCTGTTTTACGCCAGTGTTCTGCCCTATCCGCTATTTCCCCAGTAAGATGTGAGATTAGAAAAAAGGAGCTGAATGTATATTTTTACAATCAGCTCCTAATTTTTTGTAAAATATTACAGTATAACAAAGACTTATATGTCGTATAATACTTTACATGATGTTCTGCAGCATACAGCCCTTCCCTAATCCCCATTGGGCAATGCTGCTGGCGAGCTTCCCCAGTTCGCAATAATAAATAGCGCCCCGACTGGAAATTTCCCCAATTATTCCAGTCGGGGCGTATTGTTTTGCCTGTGAGAGAAAATGTTCACCGCTTAACCTGCAGCAGAGCCAACATCATCTGGCGCATACCGTTGATGGTATCCTGCAGCTGTTCGATACGCGCTTCCAGTAAAGCGACGTTTTGTTCCTGGTCCTGCGGCATGGAAGGATTCAAGACAATGGGATCCGTCATAGGTTTCTTGTCATCAACAGCCTGTTCTGACATGTCAGGCTGATAGAGGACATACTGGCCCTTGCCCTGTCCCTTGGCTTTATAGAGAGCCTGGTCGGCATGGGCAAAGAGTTCCTTGTAACTTTGTCCGTGCGCCGGATATTGGGCCGCACCAATGCTGATGGAAAAGGACTGATGCTTGCCATCGGCATGAAAAACTCGTGTGAGCCGGCGGCAGAGACCGTGACAATGGCGGGCAAGAATATCGGTGCATTCCATACCCGGCAGAAGGATAATGAATTCATCGCCGCCAATACGACCTTTGATGTCACTTTGACGGAAGTTGCGGCGGATGGCTTGACCCACTTCGTGAAGCACTTTATCCCCAAATAGATGCCCGAAGGTGTCATTTATCGCTTTGAAATCATCGGCGTCTACAATCAGCAGCGTTGCTGTGTCCTTCTTGGGACACATGCGCCGCAGAGCAGCCCGGATTTGCGTTTTGACGGCGCCTTTGCTCAAAAGTCCCGTCAAATCGTCTGTGTTGGCACGGCGGCAGACGCGCTCCTGCCAAAGTTTTTCCGCCTGAATGTTGCGGATGTTGCCAAAGGCCATGGCAGGACGCTGTCCCTGGTAATAGGTAACCAGATGGACTTCCGACCAAAGCCAAAGCGGCTTTTTGGTGCTGCGCAGGCGCAAGCGGGCTGTCAGATGGTTGTGCCTGCGGCTGGCAGGGCGTGAATGATAGAGGCGGTGCAGATAGTATTCTAATATGCTGGCATCGTCCGGGTGAACAATGCCTTCCAGCGCTAACCGCGTAGAGGCCCGGGGAAAATGGTCAGGCAGGTCATAGCGATGAGCTGTGTCTGACTCCCGGAGTTGAAATGTGTCGTCGGTCAAATCCCATTGAAAGAAGATAACATCGTTTGCGGCGTCTAAAGCTTTGAGTACGGCGGGATTAAAATGGCTGGGAACGACCGCATACGGTGTAGCCATAAGAAACTCCTTTTGTTATAATTTTTCCGTAAACTTTATATCATTATAACAAGTAGTAACAACTGTTGCAAGCATAAATTGGGACTTTAGCACTAAAAGCCGCCCCAAAGAGGGGGCGGCTTTGCTAATTAGTCCCGCCGAATAAAGTCGGCAATGGATTTGCGGATGGGTTTTTCTGCTGGGGGTGTTCCTGTACTTTGTCCGATGGCTTCGGCAAGTCCCGGAATGTGTTTGCTGGGCTCGGCGTGGTGCATAGGTGTAGCACCGGCTGCATTGACGGCAGAGAGGTCGGGGATGTTTGGCAGGGAGCCTGCGGGAGCAGCTGGTGCAGCTGCGGGTGCTCCTTCTGCGGCGGGCATGGAAGAGCCTGCGCTCAGAGGCGTAGCGGACAGGGATGGCGTGATGGGCACATCCCGGCTGGTGAGTTTTACTTCCAGCGTGTCTCCGTTTTTCACCGGGTCGGTGAAGTCTACTGGCTGGCCGTTGACGAGAATGGTGAAGTTTACCCGGCTGGTGGCAGCGGGGGGCTGGAAGTTTACCGCGAGCAGGGCATCGCTGACGGTTGTGGTCAGGCGCTCGCTGGTATGGTAGGTGACTTCACAGCCATCATCAATGATGGTGCCGGGGCTGGCAGTGCGGCCATTGACCATCAGCTCCACATTGGCAGAGGGGATGGCAAATTCTTTATCTTCGTAATAAATCATCACGCTGGTATCGGTGTTCTTGATGTTCAGAATATCGCCGAGCTTCGGGTCTTCGTCGGCGATGTATTCCACATGGTCGCCTTCATGGATGGGCATGGAAATGCTGGCCGGAGCATCGTTTAGGAGAATTTCCGGTGTGCAGCTGTAGGTGGTTTCCTTGCCGTTGAGTTTATAGTGAATCCTGCGTCCCGTGGGGGGATAGCCTGCGGCCAGCAGGGCTTCGCCAAGGCTCTTGAATTCCCGGCTTTCGATGACATCACCGTCTGCCAGCAGCTGGTCGGCTTCGGCTTCTTTGCCGTTGATCGTGACCCGCTGGCGGATGTGTTTTTCGCGGCCGTTGATGTAGATGGTGTATTCCTGACCGGCGGTGACGAGGTCGCCCAGACGTACCGTAGGCGTGGTGCCGTTTTCGCCGGGGATGACGGTGATGCGGGAGCCGTCCCGGATTACCGTATCTAAGCTGGCTTCTTCTTCACCCAGCATGATTTTGGCGAAGGTGCCCAAGGTGCCCGGGAAGAATTTTTTCTCGGTGCCGATATTGACCATCAGGCCAAGGCCGGGATGGCCGTTGTACTTGCGCATATTGATACCGGCATTCAGGAGGGCATCGGATACGGTGAGCTCCCGGAAATTGAACAGGCTGTATTCCTCGTCATTGACATAGACGGAGAGGAAGTGCAGGGTGTTGAGGGAGGCGATTTTGAGAATGCCCAGGGGCGTTACGGCATCGGGATAGTGAAGTTCTTCGGGAATGTCCACAATGCCATCCACCATGTCCGGCTTGCGCACGGCTACGCGGTTTTCCGGCATGCCCAGGGCATCGGCGACGAACTTGGCGAGGCCCGGTGTCTGGGAGCCGCCGCCTACCAGCATGACGGCCTGCGGCGTGTCCCCATTGAGCTCGAAAATCTGCTTGGCAATGGCGTTGGCCAGGTTTTCAATATTGGGCATCACAGGCTCCAGAATTTCCTTGGCGGTCAAGGTGTATTCCGTGCCCAGAATATCGGTGAATTTCACATCTTCGCCGCTGGAGGCCTGCCGTTTGATGCGTTCGGCAATATTGAAGTCCAGCAGGAAGCGCTGGCTGATGGCTTCCGTCACTTCATCACCGGCCAGCGGCACCATGCCGTAGGCAATGACGGAGCCATTTTTGGTGATGGCCACGTCGGAGGTGCCGGCGCCGATATCCACGAGCACCAGATTCAGATGGCGCATGGTGGGCGGAATCAGCACGTTGATGGCGGCAATCGGCTCCAAGGTCAGGGCGCGCATTTCCAAATTGGTCGCATGGAGGGCGCTTTGCATGGAGTCGATGACCTGCCGCGGCAGGAAGGTGGCAATGACTACGGCTTTGGCTTTTTTGCCCCGCTGGCCAATCAGCATCTTGAGCTGGATGTCGTCCAAAACGTAGCGGATGGTGCTGTAGCCCACGCAGTAATAGCGGCTGGGGTCGTCCACGGTATGTGATTCTGCCAGAGCGGCCTGCGCGGCCTGTACCCCCGCAAAGTCCAGATTCCTTTGCTGTTCGGCGGTGATAAGGCCGTTTACTTCCATTTCGGCCTCGGCGGTCATGGTGTAGAGGGCACGGCCGGCGGCAGCCACAGCAGCGGTCTTAATCGGGCCCGTTTTTTCAATCAGGGAATTTTTGACCTTTTCCACAATGGCGGCCACCTGAGGCACATCATGAATCTGTCCGTCCAGCATAGCCCGGGTCTTGTGTTCCAAGCGGTCCGTGGCAATCACATGCAGGTTTTCATCATCACCTTCCTCGGCTACAATGCCGATAACGCTGCGGGTGCCGATGTCCAGGGCGAAGATGCGCTCATGCTGTTTCACCGCTTTGGGGGGCGGCGTCTTGATGACATTGATGGCCTCCACCACCTCGGGGCTGAGTTCCTCTACGGGCGGGTCAACCGCTTTGGCCTTTTTAGGCGCGCGGGAAGCTGTCTTTTTCGGTGCCGCTGTTTTGGCGGCAGTTTTTATATCGTCAGTATTTTTCTTTGTGGTCGGCATAAAAAAACTCCTCACTACTTGTAAAATTGTCAGGAAATTAAAGGTTATTTCTATTATTTCGCGAAGTATACATTATAATCCTGTTTTTACGAGGAAAATCTTATATTTAGTCGTTACAGAAATGAGAGTGATACTATGACAGGAAATAGAGAAGTAATTACCGGCAGTGATTTCAAGCGCATGGTTTCTGGTGCTTACAGTGAGTTCTTGCTGGAGTATGAGGAAATCAATCGCATGAAAGGGGCAGGCAGTATGCCCGGCACCCATGTGCTCAGAACGATGGGCGCAGCCATTATGCCGTTAAAAGACACGAAGGATGACAGCATTGGCGGCCTTAGCCGCCGGGTCGCCGCTGGAGCTCTATTTGGGGCCCGGGGCAGTGCCGGTGTGGTGCTGGCGCAGATGTTCAGAGGTCTGGGCAAGGGCCTTTTGGGCAAGCATAATGCCACGAGTACAGAGTTTGGTAAGGCCTTCCAGTACGGCATCCTTTATGCCCAGCGGGTTATCCCTGAGCAGCCGGAGCGGCCCATCATCACGCTGGCGAAGGAAGTGGCCAAGGGTGCCTATCATGCAGTGCGCGCCAACAAACCCATTTCGGAGATTTTGGAGACGGCCATCGCTGCAGGTGAAAAGGCTTTGGCTAAAGTCGGCGAGGAAGATGCCGGTGCCCGGATTATGTTCTCCTTCCTGCAGGGCTGCCTCAAAGGTCTGGATGGCAATTTCGTATCTCCGGCAGTAAGCCTGTCCTTGGGACTCGAAGCGCAGCAGGCCGGACTGCCTGACCCCCGCAATGATGTAATGCGTCCCTATTGCGTGCGGTTCTCGGTGAAGAATGTTCAGGTGGACATGGAGGAACTGGAAGCGCACCTGAAGGAATTTTCCACCTTTGCCTTGGTGGAGCGGGCGGCAACCGGTGTGGATGTGCATCTTCATACGGACCATCCCGGCAAGGTCATTGAGCAGGCCATTGGCTGGGGGCCGCTGAAGGGGATTCACGTTACCAATATGAGTGAACCCCATACGTTGGCTGCCCATGATGCCATCATGAAGGTGGCGCTGCTGGCGGTAGCGGAAAACAAGGTGCAGGCCAAGGAACTGCAGGAGCAGGGTGTGCAGATTATCGCTACAGGCAGCGAGATGGAAAGTCCCTCAGTGGCTGAACTGGTCAACGCAGCGCATAGCGATTTGGCTTATGCTTATGTGATGGTGGCCTGGAACCGCGATTTCTGGCAGGCCTTCCGACAGGTGAAGCGGCTGCTGGGCGAACGCATTGAGCTCGTGCTCTGCGAGACGAAACAGCAGCAGGCGGCAGCTATCCATGCGTTTGACCCGAACCTCACGGCGGTGGAAAATGCCATTGTCATGCGGGAAGCGGCGGAAGAAGCAAAATAAATTACGTTCGAGATAAAAAGGTTCGAGATAAAAGGCGCCCGGGTACTGGTCATATATTTCCTCTGCTTATACAGGCTTGTCTAACGCGACGGAAATATATGACCAGTACCCGGGCTTTGTTCGTTTTTCTTCATTTCTCTATTGCTTATGCGTTTGCCGCAGAAAAAATTGCTTTTAGTCTTTCGGCTGCCATCTCTGGTGTGATGGCCTGCATGCAGGCGTTGGTCTGGTGCTGGCATTTGGTCTTGAGGCAGCGGCGGCATGCGTGGGGCGTGATGATGAATTCGTGTCCTTTCGTTAAGGGGCCGTAGACATCCGGCTGGGTGGGGCCCCAGAGGGAGAGGGTTGGGCAGCCTACGGCATCGGCGATGTGCAAGGGACCGGTGTCACAGGCGAGCAGCAGGTCGGCGGATTTCAGCAGGGCCGCCAGTTCGAGGAGGCTGGTCTGTCCGGCGATGGAGAGGCTCGGGTGCTGCAGCAGGGCCTGGGCTTTTTGGATATACGCTTCGTCATTGGGGGCGCCGCAAAAGACAATCTGCATCTGTGGAGGCAGGTCTTTCAGCGCATGTCCGAAGTTTTCTGGCGCCCAGTTCTTATCCGGCCAGGTGGTGCGGAGGGTGACCATGAGAATGGGGCGATTCATGTCAATGCCGTGCTGCTGCCAGAAGTTTCCTGCAAACTCCTTGAGGTTTTGGGGCAGGTTAAGCGTCAGCCCCGGGGTGAATTTTGACATGTCAAATCCCAGAGGCATCAGGACGCTTAGATAGCGATGTACCTTATGCGGACTTTCGATATTGGGTGCCATATCGCTCATGAAGAAGGGGTTGCCCTCGTGGCGTTCGTGAATGCCGATGCGCCGTTTTGCACCGGAAAGCAGGGCCAGAATGCCTGTCAGGAACAAGCCCTGAATATCCAAAACCAAATCAAAGTGCCGCGCTTTTAAGAGAGTGCGGGCTTTTTTTAGTTCCCGGTAAGCGGCGGGCAGGTTGAAGCTGGCAAAGGCCTTGTCCAAGGGGCGTCTGTCCCAGACAAGGAGCTCATCAATATAGGGATTTTCCGCCAGCAGTTTATCGGCGGGAGGACTTACGAGCCAGGTGATATGGCAATCCGGCTGCAGTTTCTTGAGCTCTCTGGCCACGGGGGTGGCGTGGAGCACATCACCGATGGCAGAGAGCCGCAGGATAAGGATTTTTTCCCCTATTTTATTTTTCATAAAGGTTGGTTTTGCCTTTCATCCATAGTACAATAAAATGATAGGTTTATATTAGCACACTAACGGGAGATTGTCCAAAATGTTGAAGGATATTACGATAAAATCATTGGCCAGTGATACGGTGTATAAACGGGGGCTTGATTATTACCGTGAAAGAGTCGTGGACGATTTGACGGCTCTAAATGAGGCCAAAACGGAATGGCAGGCCTATGTTTATGGTTCGGAGAATTACGAAGTCTATATAAAGCTCAACCGGCGGGGAGACAATGTGGAGGAATACGACTGTGACTGCCCCGCAGCCAAGCAGTATCTTGGTGCCTGCAAACATGTGGTGGCGACGCTTTTGGCCATTCAGGATGAGCAGGAGATGGACCTGCCCCGCAGTTTGTCCGCTGAATTTGCCAAATTGGGCGTGACCACGGGCCGCAATATGCTGAAGCAGAAGGAAAAGGAGCAGCAGGAACGGCAGAGCCTGGCCAGCCAGAGGATGTTTTCTTTTTTCCGGGAAGCAGCGGAGGCAGATAAGGCAAGGATAACCGTGGGACAGGCGGAGTACGCCCATCTTGTTCCCCGTCTCTTTGTGGATGAATACTATGGCACCTACAAGCGGTGGCTGGAGTTCCGTTTCGGGCTGGATAAACTCTATGTGGTGAAAAATGCGGCATCCTTTGTGGAGGCCATGGAAAAGGGTGAGGACTGGCAGCTCGGCACGAAGAACAAGGTGAATCTTTCGCAGGTGCATTGGGGCGATGAACAGTCGGCACAAATCTATGCACTGCTCCAAAAATATTACCGCACGGAACAGGGGATGTTTGCGGCAGGTTCGACCAATCGTTATTACTATATGAGTTATCATTCCTATCTCTTTGACCAGAAGCAGTTCCGCCTCTCGGAGGATGCTCTGGCCGAGTTTCTGGCCATTATGGGCGACAGTCCCTTTGAATTGCGCCTGAACGGGGCCGAAATAGAAACGGTGCAGGCGGTGCAGGGCAATCCCCATATTGAACTGGAATTGCAGGAAAAGGAGGGCTACGGTGAACTCTTGGTCAGTGATGCGGAAATTGTGCCCTTGGATGAATCCTGCCGTTTCGTGTATCAGGAAGGAAAGATTTTCCAGACGGAGAAAAAATTTGCCCAAGGGTTACAGCCGCTTTTGCGCACTTTTGAAGCGGCGGAAACGGTCAAAATCCGGCCGCAGGATATGACGGCATTCTTCGGTCAGGTGCTGCCCCAGATAGAAAAGGCGGCCGAGATTAAGATTGCGCCGAAGTTTATGGAAGAATATGTGGTGCATCCGCTGACGGCGGAGCTCTATATCGACTACGAAGGGGATGGCATTGCGGTGCGTCCCAAGTTCGCCTATGGGGATGCGGTGTTCAATCCGCTGGTGGAAACGGAGCCGCCACTGCGGGATGGACGCAAACTGGTACGGGACGAGCAAAAGGAGCAGGAAGTCATTCTGCGGCTCACTCACTACGGCTTCAAGAAGAAGCGGGACCAGATGGTACAGCGGGATGAGGAAAAGAGCTATGAGTTTTTGACCGAGGAACTGCCGAATCTTCCCGAGTGGGTGGATGTGTTCTACTCCGATGCCTTTGCCAATCGTCCGGTGCGTCCCATGCCCAAGGTTACGGCGGGGGTCAGTGTCAACGATTCCGATTTGCTGGAAGTGACCTTTAACGCCAAGGATTTGGACTTCAATGAACTCATGGAGATTCTCGACTCCTATCGGCAGAAGCGCAAATACCACCGCCTGAAGGACAAGAGCTTTATCACCTTGGGCGACCAGCAGATGCAGGCCATTGCCGATTTCGTGGACAATACGGGCATTGACAAAGCACAGGCCGATGGCATGAGAGTGGAACTGCCCATGAGTCAGGCCATGTACCTGGATGAACTGGCGCGGGAGGACGAGGCCCTGCGCCTTGAGCGCAGCAGGGCGTTCCGCGCCATTGTGCGGGATATCCGCCATCCCGAGGATAGTGAGGTGGATGTCCCGGCAAGCCTCAAGGGGGTACTGCGCGATTATCAGGTGACGGGCTTTAACTGGCTGTCCAATCTCTCCGCCTATCATCTGGGCGGGATACTGGCCGATGACATGGGGCTGGGAAAAACCCTGCAGGTCATTGCCTTCCTGCTCGCCAAGCAGAATTATCAGGAACCGCCTTCGCTGGTGGTCGCTCCGACTTCGCTGATGTATAACTGGCTGGAAGAAATTGAGCGCTTTGCCCCACAGCTGAAGGCAGCCGCCGTAGCGGGCACTAAGGCCGAACGGGAAAAAATTCTCGCGGAAGCTGATGCCAGCTATGATGTGCTGATTACCACCTATAATATGCTCAAGCGCGATATCGCCATGTACGAAAAACGCCGTTTCTGCTATGCCTTCCTCGATGAAGCACAGCACATCAAAAATCCCACCACGCAAAACGCGCGGGCGGTGAAAAAACTCAAGACCAGCGGTTATTTTGCGCTGACGGGTACGCCGATTGAAAACACATTGACGGAACTTTGGTCGATTTTTGATTTCCTTATGCCGGGGTATCTGCTTTCGCACAAGAAATTCAAGGACCGCTACGAAACGCCCATTGTGCGGGAGCAGGACGAGCGCAGCTTAAAAGACCTCAAGCGCCATGTGATGCCCTTTATCCTGCGGCGCATGAAAAAGGATGTGCTCACGGAACTGCCCGACAAGGTGGAGCGCAAGATGGTAAGTTCCATGACACCCAAGCAGGAAAAGGTTTATCAGGGCTGGTTTCTCAAAAGTCAGAAGGAGTTTGCCGAGCAGATGGCGGCAGGGGAGGACAGCCGCATCAAGATACTGGCTATCCTCACGCGCCTGCGGCAGATTGCCTGCGACCCGGCAATGTTCTTAGAGGGCTATACGGGCGGTTCCGGCAAGCTCGACCAATTGGAAGAAGTTGTCAGCGATGCCGTGGAGGGCGGCCACCGTATTTTGATTTTCTCCCAGTTCACCACCATGCTTGCCCATATCGGTGAACGGCTCAAACAGCAGGGCATTGCCTATTATTATCTGGATGGCTCCACGCCGTCCTTGGAGCGCATTCGGCTGGTGAAGGCCTTTAATGAAGGGACAACCCCGGTATTTTTGATTTCGCTCAAAGCGGGCGGCACAGGACTCAACCTCACGGGCGCGGATATGGTTATCCACTTTGACCCGTGGTGGAATCCCGCGGTTGAAGACCAGGCCACTGACCGCGCCTACCGTCTGGGACAGAAAAATAACGTGCAGGTAATAAGGCTTTTGGCCAAGGGCACCGTAGAAGAAAAAATCTACGAGCTGCAGCAGAAGAAAAAATCCCTGATTGACCAGATGATACAGTCGGGCGAAAACTTCCTGTCCAAACTGACGGATGAGGAGATAAGAGAACTGTTCCAGAAATAAGTTCTGTTCGTGGCTCGTAGTGCGTGGTGCGTAGGCGCGGGGCGGGTGCTTGTGCTTTCGCTTAGCCGTTTGGCTAAAATTATTTTTTGCCTTTCAATTCAGTATCCTGACCAGTCAAAACTCGCATTGCTCAAACAGTTGACTGGTCAAGATAAAACAGCGGAGGGCAAAAAAGGATTTCTTCACGCCAGACGGCAAACGCTCCAGCCCAAGTACCCGCCCCGCGCCTACGCGAAGGAACTACCGTGCGGATTGATAAGCCTTCCCCTTGAGGAGGCGATGAAATCGCGGGAGTCCGGTTGGACTCCCCGGACAGTGCCCCGTTAGGGGCGGATGAGGTGATGGCTTAGTTCTTTTTATTGCAGGAATCATCAGTGGCTTTGACGAATTGGCAAGGGAGAAAGGATGTGGCAGTTATGAGCGGCAATATTTTCGTATGTTATCCTCGCTGTACTACCTGCAAGAAGGCAGAGAAGTGGCTGGCGGAGCAGGGGATTGCGGTTACGGTGCGGGATATAAAGGAAGATAATCCCACGGAGAAGGAGCTGCGGCAGTGGCATGAGAAGAGTGGTCTGCCGTTGAAGCGATTCTTTAACACCAGTGGTTTGAAGTACAAGGAATTGGGGCTGAAGGACAAGCTCCCCGCAATGAGCGAGGATGAGCAGTACGCTCTGCTGGCTACGGATGGTATGCTGGTCAAGCGGCCTATATTGGTCAGTGAAAAAGGTGTGTTGGTGGGCTTTAAGGAAAAGGAATGGCTGGAAAAACTCGTATAAAGGACTGCAAAATTTACTGAAAAATATCCATTAAGTATTTTCCTTTTTCGCCGATAGTATGAGTAGAGATACTTTTGGCAGGGAGGGAGAAGAAATGGCAATGATTGCCCGCGTGGCAGAGAATAAGCAGAACTTATTGCAGACGGAAACCGTCTGGCAGAAGATGCAGAAGGACAATTCCCCACAAAAGGAGAAGGAGGACACAGTAATCGGCAAGGCGGCGGAGGTCTACATCAGCAAAGAAGGGCGCAAGCTCAGCGAGGAGGCACTTGACCCTTTGACCCGCCTGTCGCAGACGGATTTTATGACGGACGCGGAAAAGCAGCTGTCCAAGCTCTGGCAAGAGGAACAGGACAAGGCCGAGTACAAGAAACAGGCGGCAGAGATTGAGGAGCGTCTGGCCAAAGATGCAGGGCTCACCGACAAGGAACGGGAAGATTTGCAGGCCCAGGCGGATGAACTCAAGGAAAAGGGCATGACTTTGGATGATAAGCTCTATGCGCTCTATGACAAGAAAAATGGTATCGAGAAGAATATTGCGGAAAATGACGGTAAGTATATGGCGGCGGATATTGCTGGCCTGCAAAAACAGATTGACCAGTTGAATCGGGAGATTTACAATGCTGCCGCTGACATAACCCGTGATGGGAAGATGAAAGATTTTCTGACACAGCAGGCGTTGAAGGAGCGGGCAGATTTGGGAATTGCTGCCAATAAAGCGAAGATTGCCAATGCGGAGTTGGAACTGCGGGACAGTGAGGCTTCCGTGACCACCCGCACGGCCGAACAGATACAGAAGCAGGCCGATGAAAACGGCAAGTATCAGCCAACCGCTGTTGATGTAGTACAGGAGGCTGTAGAGGAAGGTAAGGCCAGAGCTGAGAAGGCCGAGGAAGAAACAGGTAAACTAGCTGACAAAGGCAGAGAATCAGCTCTCAATATGCAAAGCAATCTGGTGCAGGAAGCTAATCGTGCGGCAGACGCGGGAACGGATGAGAAAATCATCAATCACACGGAAGATATCAAAAAGCTGACTATAGAAGATGCCCTGCAACGCTAAAAAGAATAAAAGGAATTAACTGCTCTCCCAGTGAGGGCAGTTTTTTTATTGCCATAACATAAATTAAACAAATTGCACTCAATAATAAAAAAATAAAAACAGGACTTTTGCCGTATGAAATCGAATAGGATATATTGTGTGAGCCTCTGGAGGTGATGGAGATGAAGCAGGAACAAGGTATTGTTTTGGAAACAGATGGCCAAACGGCGAAAATCAAAGTGGGGCGGCATGAAGAGTGCGGCTCCTGCGGAGCCTGCAGTGGCGCGCAGAATGTGGTGGTGGAAGCAGCCAACCCCTTGGGGGCGGAAGCAGGCCAGCGGGTGCGCTTTGAATTCCGGGAGGAAAATGTGTTGACCGGGGCTTTCGTGGTCTTTATCCTGCCCTTGATTTTCGGCGGGGTAGGCGCGGTAATTGGCCATTTTGTGGCACCGTGGCTTGATGCCACCGGCAGCCTGCCTTACGTTTTGGGGGCACTGGTGTTCTTCCTGATTGCCTTAGGACTGGTCAAGAAATTTGACCGGCGAGCGGCGCAGGATAAGGCGGCCAAACCTGTGATTATCGAGATTTTGGATAATCAACAGTGATTCATACAGATTTAGGAGAGTTATACAAGAGGTGATTGTATGTTCGAAAGCTTTCTAGGGGGCATTCACCCCAAAGACGGCAAGGAACTGGCTAAAGATAAGCCAATCGAAGATATGCCGGTGCCGCAGGAACTCGTGGTTCCTATGGGCCAGCATATCGGTGCGCCCTGCACGCCGACGGTCAAAGTGGGCGATGAAGTGAAGCGCGGCCAGCTTATCGGTACGAGTCCGGCGTTTATGCACGCCGATATTCATGCGCCGGTATCGGGCAAGGTGGTAAAAATCGAACCGCGCCCCCATTCTGGCATGGGCAGCTGCATGGCGGTGGTGATTCAAAATGACGGCAAAGATGAATGGGCTGACGGCCTGCCGCTCACGCGCAACTGGCAGACTATGGAGAATGAGGAAATTCTCGCGGCAATTCAATCTGCCGGTATCGTAGGCATGGGCGGGGCAACCTTCCCTGCCCATATCAAATTGAAGCCGAGCAAGCCTGTAGATATTTTGATTTTGAACGGTGCCGAATGTGAGCCGTATCTGACCGCTGACTATCGGCTGATGCTGGAGGAAGGCGCAAAGATTATCACGGGCACGCAGATTCTGCAAAAGCTGTTGGGCGTCAAGCGCACGGTTATCGGCATTGAGGACAATAAGCCTGAAGCCATCAAGGCGATGGAGCGGGCGGCGAACGGCACGAACATTGAAGTGGCGGCCTTAAAGACCAAGTATCCGCAGGGCGCGGAGAAAATGCTGATTAAAGTCATCAGCGGCCGCGAGGTGCCGATGGGCGGCCTGCCCATGGATGTGGGCGCTGTGGTGCAGAATGTGGGCACGGTGGCGGCGATTGCCGATGCTGTGGAACACGGCCTGCCGTTGACCGAACGCATTACGACAGTGACGGGTGATGCCATCAAGGAGCCGAAGAACCTGCGTATCCGCATTGGCACACCCTATCAGGCAGCGATTGACTACTGCGGCGGCTTTGCAGCGCAGCCCAAGAAACTCATCGCGGGCGGCCCAATGATGGGCATGGCCCAGGCGACTGCAGAAGTGCCCGTGATGAAAGGATCTTCGGGCATTTTGGCGCTGACGGCAGAAAAAGTTGACCACGGCCCGGAAATGAACTGCATTCGCTGTGGCAAATGCGTCAAGGCCTGTCCCATGGGGCTTGTGCCCTCCATGCTCTCTATTTTGTCGGAGCGTCAGGCATACGAGGCCTGCCGTGATGAATACGGCCTGATGAATTGCGTGGAATGTGGCTGCTGTACCTTTGTTTGCCCGGCCAAGCGCAATATTGTGCAGTATATCAAGAATGCCAAATGCGTAATCCGGGCTGAGCAGATGAAGGCCAAAGCCGCGGCAGAGGCCAAGAAAAAAGCGCAGGAAGCAGCTGAGGCGAAGAAGGAGGCGGAAAGATGAGTGAAGAAGCAGTAAAACAGGAAACAGCAAGCTCGCTGTTTACGGTTTCCGTATCTCCGCATATTCGTGATGATGAAACCATCAGCCATATTATGTGGCAGGTCAATGCCGCACTTTTGCCCGCAGCCCTCTTTGCCGTCTGGTGGTTTGGTGTCCCCGCACTTATTAATATGCTTGTCGGTGTGGTCTTTGCGGTGCTTGGTGAATATCTCTGGCAGAAGGGCATGCACCAGCCCATTACGGCCTTTGATGGCAGTGCCTGCATTACGGGCCTGCTGCTGGCTATGTCGATGTCTCCTGTATTGCCGCCTTATATGGTGGCTATTGGTTCTCTGCTGGCGGTTATCGTCGCCAAGCAGTCCATGGGTGGCTTGGGCTTTAATATCTTTAACCCTGCGCATATCGGACGCGCGGCACTTATGGTGTCCTGGCCCGTAGCGATGACGACCTGGACGAAGATGGCGGATGCCAGCGGCGGCGTGGATGCCATGACCTCGGCAACGCCGCTCAATATTTTGAAAATGCAAGGCTATGATGCGCTGATTGCGACTTTTGGCAGTCAGTCAGACCTCTATTGGAATCTCTTTATCGGTACGCGCAATGGTTCGCTGGGCGAAACCAGCACGCTTTTATTGCTGCTTGGCGGGCTGTATCTTATTTGGAAAGGCTATGTCAACTGGCAGGTGCCGGTGACGATGATTGCTACGGTGGCAGTTCTTACCTGGATTTTTGGCCCCGCAGGGCTCTTTACCGGTGACCCGGTGTTCCATGTGATGGCAGGCGGGCTCATGCTTGGCGCCTTCTTTATGGCGACGGATATGGTGACGATTCCCATGACCATCAAAGGGCAGCTGATTTTTGCGGTGGGCGCAGGCGCGCTGACCGTACTGATTCGTCTGGTGGGCGGCTATCCCGAAGGGGTCTGCTATTCCCTGCTGCTGATGAATGCCGTGACACCGCTTATCGACAGGTTCTGCAAACCGCGTATCTTTGGGGCAGGGGGTGCAAATAATGGCTAATGCAAATGAACATTCGACGTTCAAGATTGCCTTTAATTTGGCGGCGGCCTGCTTTATCTCCGGCATTGTCATCGGTTCGGTGTACTTTGTGACGGCCCCCGTGGCGGCGCAGAAAGCCGAGGAAATGAAACAGGAATCGATGAAGTCGCTGGTGCCTGACGCGGAACACTTCACGGAAGTGGCTGACCATGAGGGCTGGTTTGCGGCGGAAAAAGGCGGTAAGGCTATGGCCTATATCGTGCCTGCGGAAAGCAAGGGCTATGGCGGCAAAATCAAAATGCTGGTGGCTGTGACGGCGGACAGCAAAGTCATTGATTTTTCGATTTTAGAGCATAACGAAACGCCGGGGCTTGGCGACAACGCGCAGAAGCCCGAATTCCGGCAGATGTTTGCGGGGAAGGGTGCGGATAAGTTAGAAGTCACCAAAGACCCCGCCAATAAGGAAAACATTCAGGCCATGACCGGCGCGACGATTTCTTCCCGCGCCGTGACAAAAGGCGTGCGGGAAGCTGTGGAAGCGGTTGCCGCCTACAAGGCTGAGGGAGGTGCGAAGTGATGAAGGAACATTGGCAAATATTCAGCAAGGGCCTTATTGCTGAAAATCCGATTTTCATTTTGGCACTGTCCTTGTGTCCGGCATTGGCTGTAACCACAACGGTCATCAATGGCTTGACCATGGGCCTTACCGTGACATTTGTCATCACCACCAATAATGTCGTGGTGTCCATCGTGCGCAAGTGGGTCAATCCCAAGGTGCGTGTGCCCGTGTATATCACCTCGATTGCCACGATTGTTACCGTGGCACAGCTCGTTTTGCAGGCTTATTTCCCTGTGCTCTATAAGGCTATGGGCATCTATCTGGCGCTTGTGGTGGTGTTCGCCATTATTTTGGCGCGGGCGGAGGTATTCGCCTCGAAGAACGGCGTTTGGAAATCTTTCTTGGACGGCTTTGGCATGGGCTGCGGTTTTACGCTCGCGATGCTCACGATTGCCGTTATTCGTGAACTCTTTGGCGCGGGTACCATTCTGGGCGTGCCTGTATTCGGTGAGGGTTACAATCCCATGCTGATGATGATTCTGCCGCCGGGGGCTTTTATCCTGATTGGCTATCTCGTAGCGGCCTGCAAGACATGGAATGCCAAGCAGGAAGAAAAGGCCCGCTTGGCTGAGTTAAAAGCAGGAAAGGAGGCCTAACTCATGGGAGAGTATTTAACTTTATTTATCGGCGCAGTTGTGGTCAATAACTTCGTGCTGACAAAATTTTTGGGCCTCTGTATCTTCTTCGGTATTTCCAAGAATTTAAGCGCTTCGGTAGGCATGGGCATGGCGGTAACCTCCGTTATGACCATGAGTTCCATCCTCGCGTGGATTGTCTACTTCTTCGTCTTGGAACCCTTGGGGCTGACCTTCCTGACAACGATTGTGTTCGTTGTGCTGACCGCGAGCTTTGTGCAGCTCTTGGAACTGGTCATCAAGAAACAGGCTCCGGCCCTCTACAATATGTGGGGCATTTACCTTTTGCTGATTGCCACCAACTGTATCGTGCTGGCGGTGCCCCTGCTCAATGTGGAGAGCAATTACAGCCTCTTAAAGAGCATTGTCTTTGCCATTGGTTCTGGGCTGGGCTTTGCCGTAGCCATCATTCTCATGGCATCTTTGCGGGAAAAATTGGTCTATGCGAACGTGCCCAAGCCGTTGCAGGGCATTGGCATTGCCTTTATTCTGGCGGGAATGCTGTCTCTGGCCTTCCTGGGCTTTGCGGGCATGTTGTGAGGTGTAGCAAATGGAAAAAGCAATGATGATTATCGTCGTGCTGGTCGGTGTCGGTCTGTTCTTCGGCATTGTACTCGCACTGGCGGATAAGAAATTCTATATGGCGGTGAATCCGCTGATTAACGAGGTGGAGGAAATCCTTCCCAAAGGGCAGTGCGGTGCCTGCGGTTTTGCGGGTTGTGCCAAATATGCCGAGGCTGTGGTCGAAGACCCTAGTGTTGCACCGAACCTCTGCGTGCCGGGCAAGGCGGCAGTGGCGGCCAAAGTGGCTGAACTTACAGGTAAGAAAGCCGAAGTGACCGAGCCTAAGTATGCCACGCTCAAATGCCGCGGTACGAAAACCGCGGCCGCCATGGCAGCCCACTATGAGGGGGTGCCGGACTGTGCGGCGGCCAAACTCATTCAGGGAGGCCCCAAGGGCTGCAAGTTTGGCTGTATCGGTTTTGGCAACTGCGTCAAGGCCTGTCCCTTTGGCGCTATGAGCATGGGGGCAGATGGCCTGCCTGTGGTGGACAAGGATATCTGCACGGGCTGTGGCAAGTGCGTATCAACCTGCCCGCAGGCCATCCTGACGCTCAAGACGTTCAACGAGCCTGTGGAAGTGCTCTGCAGTTCCCACGATAAAGGCCCGGCAGCCAAGAAACTCTGCCAGAACGCCTGCATCGGCTGCGGCCTCTGCATGCGGAATTGCAGTCATGGGGCGATTAAGATTGACAATTTTGTAGCCGTTGTGGATGGCAGCAAGTGCGCCGAATGTGCGGAGCCGACTTGCCTGGCTAAGTGTCCGACTGGGGCGATAAAGTCTGTTATAGATGTAACCGTAGCACAAAAGACGGCGTAAAAGCAGCACCGCGCCAGCCATTGTGCCCTTTCGTTCAGACCGCTGGCTAAAAGAAAAATTTTCCATGATATATGGGTAAGCACCTAAACTCACTTCGTTCAGACAAAGGTGCTTACCCATATTTTAGTAGAGGGAAAATTTTTCTTTCTTAACGCCAGCTGCCAGACGCTGCAGTGCACAATGGCTGGCGCTCCGTTGCTTTGTCGGACGTGTTTTGCTCATCACTGTGATTGGCTCACGGTTTTTTGTCCGGGTATTTGCTATAGTGATGGCAAAGAGATTGGTTTTGGAGGGAGTGTTTTCCATGTCTAAGGTTTTGATAATTGGCTCCGGGCCTGCGGGAGTGTCGGCGGCTCTTTATGCCCGTCGTGGCGGGGCGGAGGTTACGGTGCTTAGCAAGGGGCTGGAGCTTAGTGGACTGGCTAAGGCGGAGAAGATTGAAAACTATTACGGGCTGGCGGAGCCGGTTTCGGGGGCGGAGCTTTATGCCCGGGGGATTGAGGGCGCACGGAAAATTGGCGTGGAGTTTGTGGAAGATGAACTGCTTTCGCTGATGTTCAATGATTCCTTTACCGGCTTTCAGGTGACGGGGAAGGAGCAGGCGTTTGAGGCGGATGCGGTGATTGTAGCCACAGGCGCTTCCCGTCAGTCGCTCAATGTACCGGGCGTGAAAGAATTTGCAGGCAAGGGCGTGAGTTACTGTGCCACCTGCGATGCGTTCTTTTATCGGGGCAAGACCGTGGCTGTGGTGGGTGCAGGCGTTTATGCCCTGCATGAAGCGCAGGCGCTGCTGCCGCATGCGGCGCAGGTTTATTTGCTGACCGATGGTGCAGAGTTGTCAGCGGAAGTGCCACCGGAAATCAAAGTGCGGAACGAAAAAATCGCCGCCATAGAAGGCGGCGAGCGGGTGGAGAAAATTGTCTTTGCCGATGGCAAAGAGTTAAAGCTGGATGGCGTATTTATGGCCTTGGGCACGGCCGGCAGTACCGCCATTGCCAAAAAAATCGGTGCCCAGCTTGACGGCAACAACATCAAAATAGATGCCCATGGCGCTACAAATGTACCGGGGCTCTTTGCGGCAGGCGATTGTACCGGCGGGCTGCTGCAGATTGCCAAGGCGGTGTATCAGGGCGCTGAGGCAGGACTGGCGGCAGTAAAATATCTGCGGGCTAAATAGCCCAGCCGTGGTGCAGTGGCCCTGCGCCATGGCCAAGATTGAGGCCGGCCTGCAGGGCACCCGTGATATAGGCTTTGGCCTTCTTTACGGCAGTAGTTAAGTCTTGCCCTTTTGCCAGATTGCTGGCAATGGCAGAGGACAGAGTACAGCCGGTGCCGTGGGTATTGGGATTGGCGATATGTTCGCCTTTCAGCCAGAGAGGGCCGTCTGCGGTATAGAGCAGGTCGTCCGCATCCAAGTGGCGGTGGCCGCCTTTGCAGAGCACATTGCAGCCGTAAGTTTCGTAAAGTTTTTGAGCGGCGAGTATCATATCTTCATGGCTCTTGATTTCCATAGCGGCCAAAACCTCAGCTTCCATAAGATTGGGCGTAATGACTGTGGCCAGCGGCAGAAGTTGTTCCTTCAATGCCGAGATGGCGTCTTCATTCAGCAGTCTGGCCCCACTGGTGGCGACCATTACCGGGTCAATCACGATATTTTTCGCCTGATACTGCTTGAGCTTGGCGGCGATAACTTCAATCAGTTCGCTGTCAAAGACCATGCCCGTCTTGACGGCATCCGGGAAAATATCGGTAAAAACGCTGTCTAATTGTGCGGCCAGCATTTCCGGAGCAGTTCGAACAACTGCTGTGACGCCTGTGGTATTTTGCGCGGTCAGGGCGGTGATGGCGCTCATGCCGTAAACACCGCTCGCCAGCATGGTCTTGAGGTCAGCCTGAATGCCTGCGCCGCCGCTGGAGTCGCTGCCAGCAATGGTCAGTACGGTTTTGAGTTCGCATTTTTTTACCATGATTAAAACTCCTTTACCATAAGCTGTCGCAGATTCGCGGCGGCTTTTTTGATGTCATCCTGAGCAAAGATGGCTGACACCACGGCGGCGCCGGCAATTCCCGTGCCGGATAATTCGGCGATATTATCTGCGTTAATGCCGCCGATGGCCACCACGGGAATATCCACGGCGGCGGTAATGGCTTTCAGTGTATCAAGAGGGACCTCGACGGCATCTGTTTTTGTGCCGGTGGGAAACACCGCACCCACGCCTAAATAATCGGCGCCATCCCGGCAAGCGGCGATGGCTTGCTCGACAGTCTGTGCCGATACGCCGAGAATTTTATCCGGGCTCAAAAGTTTACGGGCCTTGGCGGCGGGCATATCGTTCTGCCCGATATGGAGGCCGTCGGCATCACAGGCCAGCGCAATGTCCAGATTATCGTCCACGATAAAGGGAACATGATAGCTTTGGCAGAGTGATTTTATTGCCTTGGCAGTGCGCAGAAATTCATCAAAGGGCAGATGCTTTTCCCGCAGCTGCACGCAGGTTACACCGCCTGCCAAGGCTTTTTCGACTGCTTCGGCAAGGGAGCCGTCCTTCAGCCAGCGGCTGTCGGTGACGGCATAGAGTTGCAAATCGTTAACGGCAATATTAGCTGATTTCATACTTTGCCCCCTTTGTCAGTTCCTCAGCCGTCAGGTGACAGATGGCGTCGATAATGCGGTTGCGGTAGGTGGCATTGCCTTCGTGAGGAAGAAGGTGCTTATGGGCAATCTCACCGGCCAGCCCCATAGCCATTACGGCAACTGCGGCGGCTTCTAAAGGCTTTGCGGGACTGGCGGCAATGCAGGCGGCAACGAGCGCCGAGCACTGGCAGCCGGTGCCCGTGATGCGGCTCATTTCTGGATGGCCGTTGTGGATAATATAGCATTGTTTGGTGTCAGCGACCAAATCAATGGCACCCGTGATGGCCACAATGGTGTTTAACTTTTGGGCAGCCTGCTTGGCAAATTCGCAGGAATGGTCAAGGTTTTCTTCGGTTACGCAGTCCACAGTGGCGGCATCTACGCCCTTAGTGTTGCCTGTGCCATGAATCAAAGTTTTGATTTCCGAGATATTGCCCCGCACGCAGGTGATGCTGTCCGTCTGTAAGATATCGAGAGCAGTCTGCGTCCGCAGTTTGGTGGCACCGGCTCCCACCGGGTCGAGGACAACCGGATGGTTTAATTCCTTTGCCTTGCGGGCGGCGCTCAGCATGGCCGGGATGGTGCGCTGATTGAGCGTGCCGATATTCAAACATAGCCCTGCGGCCAGTTGCGTGATTTCGGCTGCTTCTTCCACATCATCTGCCATAACGGGGCTGGCTCCGCAGGCCAGTGTGATATTGGCCACATCATTTACCGTCACATAGTTGGTAATGTGGTGAATCAGCGGCGCAGTCTTGCGAATGTTTTCCCAGATGTTAAACAAATC
Organism: Pseudoselenomonas ruminantium; assembly: GCA_015058625.1. Lineage (GTDB taxonomy): Bacteria > Bacillota > Negativicutes > Selenomonadales > Selenomonadaceae > Selenomonas_A > Selenomonas_A ruminantium_N. The sequence goes on from SVCA01000006.1 coordinate 84,296, forward strand.
AATTCCTCCTTCAAGTGGAGGGAAAAGGGCAAACGAAAAGGACTATCCAATTTTGGATAGTCCCGAAAAAACGTTATTCCTACTTCCCTACGTTGGCATTATCCAAATCAGGTGCGGAACTGTGTACAGTTCCTACGGTCGAAGTGCATAACTTCCTCTCAGCCCGTCTGCGAGCTCCCGTGTATGTGATTGTTATCTTTTACTTTAGCTGTTACGTGCTGGTTTGTCAATGGGCTTATCTTTGGGGGCGGGAATTGCGTTCGCAGTTAGAACTCTGCCGCTTGTTGTGGCGGTGTTTTACTGTTACAATAATTAGCAGAAAGATATTGTCAGCAGGAGGAGCAATGGTCAGGATTAAGGATGTAGCCAGGGAAGCTGGCGTGGCACCGAGTACGGTGTCGCTTGTGATGAATAAAAAAGGCTATGTATCAGAGGAAACCCGCCGTAAGGTGGAAGCGGCCATGAAAAAATTGCACTATGTGCCCAGTGGCGTGGCCCGTAGTCTATCATTGAACCGGACCAATACCATCGGGGTTATTATGCCTTCGGCGGCCCATCCCTTTTTTGGTGAGCTCATTGGTGAACTGGAAACGGCGTTGTATAATGCCGGGTATAAGATGGTGCTTTGCTGCACGCATGCCAAAGATAACGCTGAACGTCATTTTGTGGAAATGCTGAAACGGCGCAATATGGATGGGATTATCATGGGCGCGCATTCTCTGGATGAAGGGCTTTATGACAATCTTGAGCGGCCGGTGGTAGCTTTTGACCGTTACTTGAATGACTGTATCCCCATTGTGCATTGTGACCATTGTCAGGGCGGAAAACTAGCGGCGGAGGTTTTTTTGCGGCACAGCTGCCGTCACGTAGTGGAAATTGTGGGCAGCAGCATTATGAAAACACCCGCGGATGACTATCATCGGGTGGCAGCGGAAATTCTGACCAGTCAGGGCGTGAAGGTTGACCGGATTGAAAGACCGTGGAATGAACCGTCCTATGCAAGTTTTATGCAGATAGCCCGGCAGCTGTTTGCTGACTATCCAGATGCTGATGGAATTTTGGGGGCAGACCTTTCCGTATCGGCCTGCCTTTATGTGGCGCAGGAGAGGGGACTGCGGGTGCCGGAGGATGTAAAACTGCTGGCCTATGATGGTACGCTGATTACGCAGATGGGAACACAGCCCCTTACGGCCATTCGCCAGCCGATAAAGGAGCTGGCAGAGTTGACCGTATGTAAGCTCATTGCCATGATTAAAGGCGAACAGGATTCACAGCCGTGGATGATTGCCCCCACGTTTCAGCCAGGGGCTACTTGTTGAAGCCGCTGGCTAAAGGCAAAAATTCTTGACAAACAGACAGGTGATGTTATAATAATATTTATCGAACCGGTTCGATAAACTAGAACTGGTTCTTCTCGGCAGCTTCACCCTTTACAGGTCAGGAGCTTTAATCCCCTTTGAAATAAGTGCTGATTGTAAATAGTTTTAGTGACAACCGGTTATCCCCATTCCGGATACAGCTTCCCCAGCTGAAAAATAAAACATCTAAATCTATTACCTGACAACAAGAAGAACTTTATTTCAACGTAAAACAGGCTGGCTATAAGTACTCGCTTATAGTCAGCCTGCTTTTTTTATGTTTAGAAGAACAATATCAGCGTCACCGCGATATTCACTACAGTAGCCACGGCTACCGGGATGAAGGTGCGCTTAGCCAAATCCATGGGGGAGAGGCCTGCAGCACCGGCCACGACAATCATGACGGCGGCGATTGGTGAGAGGGAACGTGCCAGATTGGACACGAAGTTCATGGGCAGCACCAAAAGCACTGGCGCAATGCCAGAGAGCGCGGCCACTTTCGGTGCCAAAGGTACGAAGGCAAAGAAGGTGGCGTTGCCGCTGCCGGTGATGAGGGTGGCGGCGATGATGATGGCAACAAAGACGAACATCATGCCGATACCGCCAAAGCCAGCGTTTTGGGCACTGGTAATCAGCGTGTCAATGGCACCGAGGGAGATAAGACCCTTGGAGAAGGTTTCGGCAGCGACAACGAGGGTCACTACCGTAGCCATCTGCAGGCCCATGCCGTTCCAGAAAGCGCCGATATCCTTGCAGGCTTTGAGGCCGTTGCGATGGCGCAGGAATTCAATGAGCATGGTCAGGAAAATACTGATTAAGGTAGCCAGGTTGATGTCCATCTTAATGCCGGTATTTTCATTGAGGCCGAAGAATAACACCAGAATCAGCGGCAGCATGGGGAGCAGGGCATAGAAGGAAGGAACCACAGGCGCTTCCTGTGCTTTGGCCTGTTCGGCAGTTACGGCAGCAGATACATCCTTGCCTGCCATTTCGTCTGGATTCTTGACATCAAGATGTTTCTGGACAAAGAAGTGACTGATGGCCAGCGCCGCAATGGTGCACAGACCGACCGGTACCTGATACTGCATAAAGTAGGGCACAATCTCCATGCCGATGAGTTCTGCGGCAAAGATATTGTCGGCACCAGCAGGGCCCCAGCCGGGAGCGGAAGTGGTCGCGATGACGGCGCAGGCGGCGATGCGGCTGACGCCTAAGCGCACCAATACTGGATACATGGTCACCATGAGCAAGAGGCCAAAGCCTGATGCCGAGCTGATGAACATGGCGAGGAAGTTGCCGAGTACAGAAGTCAGAGCCAGCACCATATAGGGATGGCCGAGTTTTTTCAAGGGCTTGATGGCGATGCGTACCAAAGCGGTGCTGGCGCCGATACTGTCCATATACTTGGAAAAACCGCCAATCAGCATGATAATCATGCCGAGTTTGGCCGCGCGGCTGCTAAAGGCCAAACTGATGGACTGAATGATATCCAGCCAGGGTGAGCCGGTGGACTGCTTGGCCGGGAGAATTTCGCCCAGACCCAAGACGAGGGTCAGCACCATCATCACGATACCGGCGGTAAAGAGTACAGGCTGCGCCGGGTACTTTTTGAGCACAAAGCGGGCAACCCAGGCCACCACCACGATGGCAATGAGAAGACCTAACATAATAAAACCTCCAAAGTTAGCAACGTTACAATCGTTTTGCTTGACTGTGTACGCTGTTGATATAATATTGTATTATCTAAACTTATCGCAAGATAATAATTAATAATACATAATTATCATACAATATGTTTTACCCTGTCGCAAGAGGGATTTTTGTGGATGTAGGATTGTACAAAAATATGAATCAAATTCATTTTTTCCTTCACACGCCAGACTTTTTTCGATATAATAGAAAACAGAATGAAATACATATGAACGGGGCGATGCGATTATGGAAGAAAAAATGGGCCGCCGGGAGCGGAAGAAAATGTTATCCCGGCAGGCGATACTGGATGCGGCCGTGGTGGTGTTCAGCAAGAAGGGCTTCCGTGAAGCATCCATTGCGGATATTATGAATGGTGCCGATTTGGGCACGGGGACATTTTACAATTACTTTCAGTCCAAGGAAGAATTGCTGGTGCATTTGCTCGGGCGTTTGGTGGCCGACGTAAATAAAGCCATTGAGGAATTGCGGAAAGATGGCCGGCCTGCCTGTGAACTTTTGTCGGTGGCTTGTATGCTGACGGCAAAATTTCTGGATGAGAACCGCTATGTACTGCCGTTGTTCTTAGCGGCGGCTGACCATTCGGGGATGCCGGAGGACGCCGAGGAACGCAAAAAAGTGCCCACGCCGGGCTTTAAGCCGCTGTATGAGCGGATTTTGCGCGAGGGGCAGGAAGCAGGTGAGGTGCGTGATGATGTGCCTGCTGAACTCATCACGGAGATGTTCCATTCCATTTATCAGGCCACGGCGTTCAGCAAACTTTCGATTTCCTTTCAGGAAAATGTGGCGATGAAGATGCGGCTGCTCTTGGATGGGATTAAGAAGCAGACGAAATAATGTGTATTGTGTTTTAGGAGAAGGATTAGATGATTAGTGTAACGAAGCTGTTGTTTGCGCGGGAATATTATGGGGATAATCTGCGCTATACGAAAAATGCCCACACGATGCGAAATGGGGCGGCCGAAGGCATGGGGCCGGTGGTGGTCTGGAATTCCACGAAAACCTGCAATCTCAAGTGCATGCACTGCTATATGCAGTCGGATGCGCAGAAATACAAAGACGAGCTGACGACGGAAGAAGCCAAAAAGTTTATTGACGATTTGGCTGATTTTCATGTGCCTGTGCTCTTGTTCTCCGGCGGTGAGCCGCTGATTCGTCCGGACTTCTTCGAACTGGCCGAATATGCGCAGAAAAAGGGCGTAAGGCCGACCCTTTCCACGAATGGCACCTTGATTACGCGGGAAGTGGCTCAGCGCATCAAGGATATCGGCGTGGGCTATGTGGGCATCTCTTTGGACGGCCTCAAAGACGTCAACGATAAATTCCGTGGTGTAGAAGGCGCTTATGAAAAGGCCATGCAGGGAATTGAAAACTGCGTAGCCGTAGGACAGCGTGTGGGCCTGCGCTTTACCATCAATCATCATAATATTGAGGAACTCGACAACATTTTCGATTTTATCGAGGAAAAGGGCATTAACCGCGTATGCTTCTATCATCTCGTGTATTCCGGCCGCGGGGAAAAGATGGTCAATCAGGATGTAACGCCGGAACAGTCCCGCAAGGCGATGGACACGATTATCCGCCGTACACGCGATTTTGAGGAGCGGGGCCTCGAAAAGGAAATCCTCACGGTGGACAATCACTGTGACGGTGTTTATATGTACCTCAAGGCGCTGGCCGAAGGCCGCGATGAAACGGCAGAGCAGATTAAGAAGTACATTTCCATGAACGGCGGCAACCGCTCCGGCATTGCCTTTGGTGAGGTTGACCCGTTAGGCTATGTGCATCCGGACCAGTTCACCCAGCACCATACCTTTGGCAATGTGCGGGAGAGAAAGTTCGGCGATATTTGGACGGATGTTTCGGCAAGTCCGATTCTGGCCGGCTTAAAGGATAGAAAGCCCCTGCTGAAAGGCCGCTGTGCCAAATGCAAGTTCCTCGACAACTGCAACGGCAACTTCCGTACGCGTGCCGAAGCGGTGACGGGTGACTTCTGGGAATCTGACCCATCCTGCTATCTGACCGATGAAGAAATCGGCATCAAGTGAGGAGGGCGCAAAATGAAAATTGTATCCTGGAATACGACCAACAATTGCAATATGTACTGCGCCCATTGCTACCGTGACGCAGGCTGTAAGGCGGAGGATGAACTCTCCACGGAAGAAGCGAAAAAACTTCTGCGGGAAATCGCCAAGGCTGGATTCAAAATCATGATTTTCTCCGGCGGCGAGCCATTGACCCGTCCGGATATCGTAGAGCTCGTGAAATATGCGTCCGATTTAGGGCTGTTTCCCGTGTTCGGTACCAATGGCACTCTGATTACGCTCGAAATGGCCAAAGCCTTGAAAGAGGCTGGGGCTCGCGGCATGGGCATTTCTCTGGATTCGCTGGACAAGGAAAAGCACGACAAATTCCGCGCCTTCCCCGGCGGTTGGGACGGCGCGGTGCAGGGCATGAAGAACTGCCGCGAAGTGGGCCTGCCCTTCCAGATTCATACGACCGTGATGGATTGGAACCAGCAGGAACTCGAAGCGATGACGGATTTTGCTGTGGAAATCGGCGCCAAAGCCCATCATTTCTTCTTCCTGGTGCCGACGGGGAGAGCTGCAACGATTGAGGAGGAATCCCTGCGGGCGGAGCAGTATGAAGATGTGCTGACCCGCATTATGAAGAAACAGCAGGAAGTGGATATTGAATTAAAGCCGACCTGTGCACCGCAGTTTTTGCGTATTGCTGACCAACTGGGAATTAAGACGCGATTCCATCGTGGCTGTCTGGCAGGGCTCAGCTATTGCATCATCAGCCCGCGGGGGAAGGTACAGCCCTGCGCTTACCTCAATATGGAATTGGGTGATGTGCATGATACGCCTTTTGATGAAATCTGGAATAACAGCGAAGTGCTGAAGAAACTGCGTACGCTGGAGTATAGCGGCGGGTGCGGCAGCTGCAACTATAAGGGCGTTTGCGGCGGTTGCCGAGCCAGAGCAGCTTATTACCATGGCGGGGACTATATGGCGGAGGAGCCTTGGTGTCTCTATCATGGCAGACGCGGGGAATGATTACCACGGTTGGGTTCGTGGTGAGCGGGCGGGGCCGTCAGCATTGCCGCGATTCCGCTTAGCCCCTTTGCTAAAATATTTTTTTGCCTTTTATATAACGGGAAACGTCTAAACTCACTGCGTTCAAACAAAGACGTTTCCCGTTATTTTTAGCGGTATGGGCAAAAAAATATTTCTTAACGCCAAGGGGGCAAACGCTCCACTGCGGCAATGCTGACGGCCCCGCCCTGCGTTACTTTGCGCATCGGTGCCCTCGCGCCGGTTGACATCGGCGTGGTGGGGCGTGCCTATTTATGAATGTGTTGGCAAATAAAGAAAATGCCAGTAGGTTGCAGTATTGCGACGTTGAGGGCGTGAATCCAAAACAACAGAGCAGCAGGCACTAAGGCGGAGCGGCCGGGAACTGGCCACAGCGAAGCGTATGGCCGCTGGCGTAAAGAAAATCATTTTTGCCCACCACTAAAAGAAACGCCAAGCACTTTTGTTTGAACGCAGTGAGTTTAAGTGCTTGGCGTTTTATCCTAGGCAAAAATGATTTTTAGCCAGCGGTCTTAGCGTAGTCGGGGCCAGTTCCCGGCCGCTCCGCCGCCTTCCCTGATGATTTGTAGCCTTTAAGCTACCAGGCGTGGTTATCTATTCATAATCGCATCCACGGACTTAATGCACGCATTGCGCAGTCCGTATTCTTCGAGTGCTGTCACCCCGCGGATGGTAGTCCCTGCCGGACTGCAGACATTGTCTTTGAGCACGCCCGGATGGGTGCCGGTCGCGAGCTGAAGTTTTGCCGAGCCGAGCACCATTTGGGAAATCAGCTTGTAGGCATCTTCGCGTTTTAAGCCGTATTTTACCGCCGCATCGCCGTAGGCTTCGATAAAGAGGTCGACAAAGGCCGGCCCGCAACCGGTGACGGTGCCGCCAATGCCCATAAGATGGCTGGGCAGTTCCTGCACTAAGCCCACAGCGGCAAAGAGTTTTTTGACTTCTGCGTGTTCCTCTGGCGTAAGGGTATTTTTTTCCTCAAAGAGCAGTACCCCTTCACCGACCATAGCCGGGGTATTGGGCATGATGAATTGCAGGCGGACGCCTGCAGGCAGGACGCTCTCATAGCGGGCAAAGTCCCAGCCAGCGGCGATGGAGATTAGGGCTTTGCCCTTTAATTTATCGCCAAGTTCTGTCAGGACGCTCTCAATCTGGTAGGGCTTGCAGGCCATTACCAATGTATCGCAGGCATCGGCCAGTTCCTGCACGGTCTTAACTGCCGTAAAGCCGATAGCGGCGGCATTTTTGGCCAGTTTTTCCTGATTGGGGGCAAAAGCGTAGACTTTTTCCTTGGCAATGGCGCCCGCGTTGATAAAACCTGCGGCGAGTGCCTGCGCCATATTTCCCATGCCGATAAATCCGAGTTTTTCCATCATGTACCTCCTGTAATATATAAGGATGTTTTTTTGACAATCACTGCTCTTATTGTAACATAAAATACAGGCATCCAAAGTCCCGGCAAGAAAAATTTTTAGCGGGGGTTGTTTATTTTGGATTGTGCGTTATAATAAGTAAACCGTTTGCTTTTTGGCGATTAGTTTGAGGTGAATAGAATGTTAAACACAAGGGACATGGATATGCTTCATGGCTCTTTTTGGGATAAGCTGATTATTTTTGCGATTCCCTTGGCCCTTACCGGTGTTCTGCAGCAGCTCTTCAATGCGGCAGATGTGGCAGTCCTGGGGCAGTTTGTGGGCAAGAATGCCATGGCGGCCGTGGGCAATAATATTTCTGTTATCGGGATATTGGTCAATCTCTTTATGGGGCTTTCGCTCGGCTCGAATGTGGTGATTGCCCGCTTTATCGGGGCGAAGAAGCCAGAAAAAGTGGGCACAGCTGTGCAGACGTCTTTTGCTTTAGCCGTGGCGACAGGTTTTGTCCTGTTGCTGTTTGGCGAGCTGATGGCTACGCCGATTATCAACTGGCTGGATGTGCCGGCCGAAGTTGAGGAAATGGCCGAAACGTATCTGCGGGTGTATCTTTTGGGCCTGCCTTTTATCGGCATGTATAACTTTGAAGCGGCTATCCTGCGTGCCCGCGGGGATACGCGCACGCCGCTCTTGGCGCTGGCTGTGGCCAGTGTGGTCAATATCGCACTGGACTTGCTCTTTGTCCTTTGGGGCTGGGGCGTTATGGGCGTGGCGCTCGCTACGGTTGTGGCGACCGGTGTCAGCGCCTTTATCCTGTTCTGGTTCTTGACTCATTCGCAGGACATTTTGCGCCTGCATTTTGACGGCTTTTCCTTGGACGGCCGCCTGCTGCGGGATATTGTGGCCATTGGCCTGCCTGCGGGTATTCAGGGCATGGTCTTTTCATTCTCGAATATTTTGATTCAGGCGGCGGTGAACAGTTTGGGGCCGGATGCCATGGCGGCTTCGGCGGCGGCTTTTGCCATTGAGGTCAATGTTTACTGCGTGCTCAATGCCTTTGCCCAGGCCACGACGACTTTTGTGAGTCAGAACTATGGTGCGGGCAATCTGCCACGCTGCTTCCAGATTACCAAGGTGGGTCTGGGGCTGGATATCGCCTTTACCGTGGCGATGGGTGTTATCGTGATTGGCTTTGCGCGGGAGTTCCTGTCCTTGTTCAATGCGGATGAAACCGTCGTAGAACTTGGCATTATCCGCTTCTGGTATATCGTAGCACCGCAATTTTTGCAGGTCTTTATCGATGTGTTGTCTGGCGCACTGCGCGGCTATGGTTTTTCGCTCCCGCCGGCAGTGCTCGCGCTCGTGGGGATTTGCGGCGTGCGCATTACCTGGCTGTATACGCTGTTTCCTGCCAGCCCTGACTACGCCACCTTGATGGCCTGCTATCCTGTGAGCTGGCTGATTACCGGTATCTTTATCGGGATGCTTTACCGCTATTGCCGTGGGCATATTAAGTTAATTCGCGTGTAAATAAGATAAATTTGGAAAAATAATCATCATAATATGGGGATTGTGCTATACTAATTAGTGGAGAGCTATTCTGAAAGGAAGATGACCACTATGTATGAGTACAATCCCCGTTCTTTACGTGCAGAAGAATTTATTAGTGATGCAGAAATCCGTGAGACTCTTGCCTATGCGGAAGCGAACAAGGACAATTTTGCCCTGATTGATGAGATATTGGAAAAAGCCCGGCCGGTTAAGACGGGCACAGGTTATATCTGTAAGGGCTTGACCCATCGGGAGGCCTCTGTACTGCTGGCCTGCGAAAATCCGGAGAAGATTGCCCGCATGTATGAAATCGCCGAGGAAATCAAGCAGGCGTTTTACGGCAACCGGATTGTGCTCTTTGCACCGCTCTATCTGTCCAATTACTGTGTCAACGGCTGCGTCTACTGTCCTTATCACGGGCAGAACAAGCATATTCCCCGCAAGAAACTCACGCAGGAGGAAGTGAAGGCGGAGGTTATCGCCCTGCAGGATATGGGCCATAAGCGGTTGGCCATCGAGGCCGGGGAAGACCCGGTGAACAACCCGTTGGACTATATTCTGGATTGCATTCATACCATCTACAGCATCAAGCATAAAAACGGCGCCATCCGCCGCGTGAATGTAAATATCGCGGCGACCACCGTGGAAAATTACCGCAAGCTCAAAGAGGCAGGCATTGGCACCTATATTCTCTTTCAGGAAACCTACAATAAGGAAAGCTATGAACGGCTGCACCCCACGGGGCCGAAGCATGATTATGCTTACCATACCGAAGCCATGGACAGGGCTATGGAAGGCGGCATTGATGATGTGGGGCTGGGCGTGCTCTTTGGCTTGGAAGGCTATAAGTATGAATTTGCCGGTCTTCTCATGCACGCAGAGCATCTTGAGGCAGTGCATGGTGTCGGCCCGCATACCATTTCCGTACCGCGCGTGAAAAAGGCCGACGATATCGACCCCGATGCCTTTGACAATTCCATCAGCGATGAAATCTTCACGAAAATCGCCGCATGTATTCGGTTGGCTGTGCCGTATACCGGCATGATTATTTCCACCCGCGAATCTGAGCAGGTGCGGGAGCGCATGCTGCAGGTGGGCATCAGTCAGGTCAGCGGTGCGAGCCGCACCAGTGTGGGCGGCTATACGGAAAAGGAACGGCCGACGGATACGGAACAGTTCAATGTGTCTGACCAACGTACATTGGATGAAGTCATCAAGTGGCTGATGGAAACGGGCCATATTCCTTCCTTCTGCACGGCCTGCTATCGGGAAGGGCGCACGGGGGACCGCTTTATGAGCCTTTGTAAGAGCGGGCAGATTGTCAACTGCTGCACGCCCAACGCCCTGATGACGCTGACGGAATATCTTACAGACTATGCCAGCGAGGAAACGCGGGAGCTGGGCTATCGGCTCATTGATGAGGAGTTAAAGAAGATTCCCAAGGAAAAAGTCCGGCAGATTGCCGCAGAACATATCGAAGCCATCAAACATTCGGATAAGCGGGATTTCCGCTTCTAAAGAAAGTCTTGAACTTGGCTGCTAAAACTGCTAGAATGGACAATGGGTTTCCCTCGTGGGACAAAAACAAATAAATAGAACGGGAGCTCGCAGACGGGCTGAGAGGAAGTTGCGCACTTCGACCGCACCTGATTTGGATAATGCCAACGTAGGGAAGATTTTTATAGACCGGGAAGGACTTTATTCAAAGTCCTTCCCTTTTTTGTGTTTTGAAGGAGGCAATAGCAGATGAGCAGAAATTACACAACGCAGATGGATGCAGCACGTCAGGGAATCATCACGAGGGAAATGGAAATCGTGGCGGCCAAGGAAAAGATGGCGGCAGAAGATTTGCGGGCGCTGGTGGCTGATGGCAAGGTGGCTATTTGTGCCAATAAGAACCACAAGGCATTAAATCCTGAAGGTGTGGGCAGTATGCTGCGGACGAAAATCAATGTGAATCTGGGGGTATCCCGGGATTGCAAGGATTATGATTTGGAAATGCAGAAGGTCATGAGTGCCGTGGACTTGGGCGCGGAGTCCATCATGGATTTATCCAGTCATGGAAATACGCAGCCTTTTCGCCGCAAGCTGGTGGCCGAGTGCCCGGGCATGATTGGCACAGTGCCCATCTACGATAGTGTCATACATTATCAGCGGGACTTGGCAGAACTTACAGCGCAGGATTTTCTCGATGTCATTCGTCTGCATGCGGAAGATGGCGTGGACTTTGTGACCTTGCACTGCGGCATTACGCGGGACACGGTGCGGCAGATTCGGAATCAGTCGCGCAAGATGAATATTGTCAGCCGTGGCGGAAGTCTGGTGTTTGCATGGATGAGTATGACCGGCGAGGAAAATCCCTTTTATGAATATTTCGATGAGATTCTCGACATCTGCGCGGAGTATGATGTGACGATTTCCTTGGGGGATGCCTGCCGTCCGGGTTGTCTGGCTGACGCTACGGATAACTGTCAGATTGACGAACTATCCCGTCTCGGGGAACTTGTGGAGCGGGCCTGGAAGCGCAATGTGCAGGTGATGGTGGAAGGCCCGGGGCATGTGCCCCTCAATCAGATTGCTGCCAATATGGAAATCCAAAAGACGCTATGCCATGGTGCGCCCTTCTATGTGTTAGGGCCGCTGGTTACCGATATTGCGCCGGGCTATGACCATATCACGGCCGCCATTGGCGGGGCAGTAGCCGCTATGCATGGTGCGGCCTTCCTCTGCTATGTTACGCCTGCAGAACATCTGGCTTTGCCGAATCTGGATGATGTGCGGCAGGGAATTATTGCCAGCAAAATTGCCGCCCATGCCGCCGATATTGCCAAAGGCCTGCCGGGGGCAAGAGAACAGGATGACAAGATGGCGGCGGCCCGCCGTGTGCTGGATTGGGAAGCGCAGTTTGCCTGTGCACTGGATGCGGAAACGGCGCAACGAATCCGCCAGAGCCGTATGCCGGAGGACGGGCATAGCGAAACCTGCAGCATGTGCGGCAAGTTCTGTGCCGTGCGCAGTATGAACAAGGCCTTGGATCACGAATATATCGATATTCTTTGATGTGTGTGCTTTTTAATATCGCAAATTATAATTGCGGGAAATTGTAATTTTGGCAGGATTTTTTTGCTTGGTTCGCGAAATAAAACTTGTTGATAGTGTCTATGACTGCAAGGAGGTTATACGAATGGATTTTATTGAACTGGCCAAAAAGCGCTATTCCTGTAAAAAATTCCAGCCGGATAAAGAAGTGGAACAGGAAAAAATCGACCGGGTTCTGTTGGCGGGCCAGCTGGCGCCTACGGCCAAGAACAGCCAGCCGCAGCATGTCTATGTACTGAAATCCGAGACGGCGCTGAAACGCGTGGATGAATTGACACCCTGCCGTTATGGTGCGCCAGTGGTTTTGGCTGTGGCCTACAACAAGACGCAGTGCTTTACCTATCCCGGTGATAAGTATGACTCCGGCGCGGAAGATGCCACCATTGTGGCCACGCATATGATGCTGGCGGCCGCAGATGCGGGGCTCGACAGCTGCTGGTTGAATTTATTTGACCCGGACAAGGCGGCAGAGGCCTTGGAACTGCCGACAGATGAAACGGTCGTCATGCTTTTGGATGTGGGCTATGGGGCAGAAGGTGTACGGCCCCTGCCGAACCATGAAAAGACGAAACCCATGGAAGAGTTGGTGTCTTATCGCTAATCTCCATTTTGTTTTCATAGTCAATTTGCAAAAGATACACATTCATAAAACATTTTCACATCAACCCTTTTAACGAAAGGCTCCGCCAGTATTTTTGGTGGAGCCTTTACAAGTAATTTTAGAATGCCTAGTTTTCTGCGTATCTGGCCGAAGTAGTTGGAAAGAATTTGTGGACTTATAGGGGTTCCAGCCAGCCGGGTAAAGACGAAATCATTATTGGGCCAGTTGCCCATTTTCAGGCGCCATACCTATATGCCCGCCGTACTGGTGGAGCTGGGCTTTATCGACAGCGCCGATGTGTGGCTTTTAAAGGAACATCAGGAGGATATGGCTAGAGCCGTGGCTCGAGGGGGGACGGATTACGGACAGGAAAGCCTTGCCTTTTCCGGGGCAAAGTCATAGAATAGAATTAAGCAATACAGGAGGAATAAACATGGCAGCTTTTCGTATCAATCGAACAAATGACGCAGTATTCAAAGCGGTTTTTGCCAAGCACCCGCAGATAACGCTGGCCCTCATCAACGCCTTTTTTGAGTTTCAGGGCACAGAGCTTATCGAAGACATTGAGTTTATCGACCGGGAAATGGATGCGAACGAATACGAGGGCAAGGAGTCACGGCTGGATATTTTAGGCCGTACGGCTTCGGGCACCAAGGTCAATATTGAAATGCAGGTCAATGCTCTGGCCGCCATGGGCGAGCGTTCCGTCTACTACTGGGCGAGGAACTACGCCGACCTGAAGCGGGGTGAGGAATACGACCAGTTAAACCGCACCGTGGCCATCAACATTTTGGGCTTTAACCTGTTTGATGCAGAAAAATACCCGGATATGCACAGCTGCTTTGGCATTTACGATGTCAAAACCGGCTGCCAGCTGACGGATAAGCTGGAGATACATTTCCTTGAACTGCCGAAGTTCAAGGGCAAGAACGTGAAAGAAATGAACCGCATGGAGAAATGGGCGGCCTATTTCTCCCCCAGCACCCCGGACGAGGAGCTGGCGGAAATCGCGGCCAGCGAGGCCGCAATCCAAGAAGCAATGGAGGTGGAAGACGTGTTCACCAAGGACGAAGTGGCCAAACGGTCTTATGAAAAAGCAGAAAAATTCCGCCGTGACCAGGCGGCACAGATAAGATATGCCACCGAAGAAGGCCGACAGGAAGGCCGTAAGGAAGGTGAGGAAAAAGGCATATTGGGCACCATAGCAGTGCTAAAAAGCCTTAACTGGGATAAAAAAACCATTGCGTTAAAACTGGTGGAAGTCTTCGGCCTTGATGATAAGGCGGCCAACGGCTATGTAGATGCCAACTGGTAAAGTACAGGGCCTGCAGGGCGGTGCTTCGGTGAAGTTTATGTTCTAAGGATGCGGCAGCATCTATATGTTAGCCCGGTGGCGGATGAAGTATATTCGCCACCGGGCTTTGTGTGCTGAATCTCCGCTGCTGTTGAAGTGGTAGGTCAAAAATGATACAATGAGCAGAGAGATTCTTTGAGGTGGACAATTTCGTGGCATCCACACGCCGATGGTTAGACAGGGGCAACCCGAGAGATGCAGGGGCACGCCACGCCTGCCAAGGAATCTTTACAGATAACGAGAAAGCGCTTGCGTATGCAGGCGCTTTTCCTTTGTCCGCCCTGCGGCAGACCGGTTCACATCCGATTGGACACGATTTTGTAAAAATCCCCTTGCATTTGACATGTCAACTCCATAATATAGGAACTGTAAAGAACCTTTCCTTTCCTGTAAATCCCCAACTGAATACGTTTCGGAAATGACACAATGAATTGGTTATCTGCCGCAGGCGTGCGGTTCAGATATATTGGGGTTGTCATTCCGCAAGAGGGCCGCAGGGTGACAATCCGGCGGCCTTTTTGCGTATGTAAATGAGGAGGGACTAAAAATGCGACACACGAAGAAAACCACGCTCCAGATTACCCGCATCACGGGCAGTGATGAAACGGGCAAGGATAGACACAGCTATCTGAATCTGGCGCACGTCAATCCGGAGATTGCCGACGATGACCTGCTTTCCATCGGAAAGAAGCTCTCCAACCTGCAATCTTTCCCTGTGGACGGTATCGGCCGTGTAGATTCCTGCCTGCTGGCGCAGGAAGGCTAAGGAGGGGTGAAAAATGAAGGCGACACTGGTCATGAATTTTAGAATGAGCAACGGGAAGAACACCACGGTTTCCATCACCAGCCCCAAGGACGAGCTGACCAAGGCCGAAGTAGCCGCAGCGGCTGCCGAAATGGTGGAAAAAGATGCCCTGATTGTGGACGACAATCATCTGGAGGCGCTGGATAAGGCCTTTATCCGCACCGTAGAGGAAACGCTTTTGCAGTAAGGCAAAAGCGGCAGGAGAAAGAGCCCTGGCAGTGTGCCGGGGCTTCCCCATTGTGGTGACATTTTATCTTTTGACGAGTTTTCAAAAGTCCATGGATAAATTCACCGACAAGCTGGGGGAACTCATACAGGAACTAAGGCGGCTGGAAAAATGACATAAGGCGGGCGGCGCCGACCAGTCAGATTGACCAGTCAACGCCGCCCCATTTGCGATTTATAAAATTCCTTTGCAATCAGGGATTCCGCTAAAATGAACTTGTTGCTCTAACATAGTTTTGAATGGAGGAATTGCTTATGAAAAAGAACAACAATGGTACTGTATACGGTTACATTCGTGTATCTACTGTCTCACAGCGGGATGACCGGCAGTGGCTGGCGCTGGAGGACTTCGGGATTCCGAAAAAATGCATCTTTGTGGACAAGCAAAGCGGCAAGGACTTTGACCGCCCGGCCTACACCAAGATGATGAAACGCCTTGGCCACGGCGATACATTGGTGGTAAAGAGTCTGGACAGGCTGGGGCGCAACTACGACGAAATGACCCGTCAGCTGGACATCATCACCAAGGAAAAGGAGGCGGCCATTGTGGTCATCGACCTGCCCCTCCTCGATACCCGCAATAAATACGGGGATGACCTCACGGCAAAACTCATCTCCAATCTGGTCATTCAAGTCTTTTCCTACGTGGCGGAAACGGAGCGGAACATGAACCACCAGCGCACCATGGAGGGACTGGCAGCAGCCCGGGCAAGAGGCGTGACCCTGGGCAGAAAGCCCATGGAGAAACCGGCGGGCTTTCCAGCTATCCATGCCCAGTGGGAAGGCGGAAAAATCTCCGCCCGCAAGGCAGCGGAGGCGCTAGGCGTTTCAACGCCCACCTTCCTAAAGTGGGCCAATAAGCCTGCTGATGCGTGAACGTAAAAAAATCCATGGAATCATTTACGCCCCATGGAATCCTTGATTTGCATGAAAATATCGTTGTTTTTGGTCTTATTTCGGCATTTCACCTCAAATTCCTGCCAAATTACAGAATTTTTTTACTGTTAATATAACGATGGTATTATTTACGCTCCTTGTTTTATTTCTAAAAGATGCTAAGGATGGAGGGATTATCATGGCAAAAAAATGTATCAAATGTGGTCAGGAATTGCAGGATGGGGCAGATTTCTGCCCAGAATGTGGAGAGAAGCAACCTAAGACAGTGACTTGCCCAAAGTGTGGGAAGTCATATCCGGAAGGTACGACTTTTTGTAGTGAGTGCGGCAATCGTCTAGGGGAGGAAAAAACTGCGTCAGAGCCTCAGTCATCGCCTAGCATAGAGAAGAATTTTGATGAAGCTGCAGACAATTTATCAAAAGCCGCAGGTGGCCGAGGGAAACTGTTTGCAATTATGGGCGGGATTATTGTAGTGCTTATAATTGCAGTCATTGCGTTAGGGTCTGGTGGCGGCGATAGTAATTCGCCTTCTAAGAGTAAAGGTGATATTACGGTGAAAGCGGAAGACATGATAAATGACTACATCCGTGATCAGGGAACTGCTGAAAAGCAGTATAAGGATAAAACTCTAACTATTTCCGGCACGGTATATTATAAGGGGCAGTTCAAGAACAGCCAGAATTATATGATTGGTATTGCGTATCGGAGTGCTGCAGGAAAAGATTATAAGATATTATTGAGTGTAAAGCCAGAAGATGTATCTAAGTTGAACCAGCTTAAAGATGGAGATTTTATACATGCTAAGGGGATGTGTGTGGGCATAGTCAAACAGGATGACCCTACGGAAATTTCGATACAGATAAAAGCTGAAAAGATAAATGAATGATGCCCCTATCGGGAAAATGGAAGCATTTTTCCGTGCTGAGGGGAAGGAGTGGGTAATAATGGCTAATTTTTGTATGAAGTGTGGGGCGAGTCTGGAGGGAAATGTAAAATTTTGCAAGGCTTGCGGTGCTCCGGTAGATGGAATAGTAAAGATAAAAGAGCCGAGCCAACCTGCTCGTGTTAACCAGACACAGTCAGAACCGGTAAGGACGACAAAGGCTGCGCCTGCAAAGACACAAAGTTCAAACAAGGGGATTATAGCCATATTGGTGCTGGTCATTATAGTATTGTGTGGCGGTGGTGGTTATTACTACTATCATACGCAACAAATAGCAGCACAGGAGGCGGCTGCGAAGGCGGCGGAACAAAAGGCAGCAGAAGAAAAGGCTGCTGCTGAAGAAGCTGCAGCCAAGGAGGCCGCAGAGAAAGAGGCTCAGGCTAAGAAGGAAAAAATAACGGCATACGCACGAGCAGCAATTAGTGAACTGAATGAAAATGAAGAAACTTTGTCTACATTGGCTGCAAACATCAATTCGGGAAGATATGTCCCCTCACAGTTATTGCGAATGGCTACAAATGTCTCGTCGAAGATTGAAAAAAATAGGAATAACATGAAAAACAAAGAGCAGGTGGATGATGCAACATTAATCAACGAGGTGGATGAACTTTTTTCCATTCAGAGCAAAAGGGCCAGTTGTATGTCCAAGGGGATCCAAGGTGAAACTGACCAGTATCGCATTGGAGGTAATTACTATGATGAATACCAGAGCAAATTCAATGCGTTTAAGCAGAAATACGGTATATAAGATGGGGTAAGCAGGAAATGAGACGCAGCTTATGGATTTTGCTGCTTATATTTGCGGCTGTGTTGGGGATACTGTGTTTTTGGGGGAGGCATGAGCAGTCCGAGGAAATAGCTTCGCCACCAATAGAAGAAAAGTTACCTGATGCTGACCATAGCGGTACAGAAGATACAGGTGAACTAGCCAAAGATAGGTTGGCAGAAGAAATAATGGCTTTGTCCAGTGGAGATAGCACGCGTTATTCTGTGTATATTGCCTATCCTGGAGAGGAAAGACCGCCATATATTTATCAATCTGAATCCATGCGGTCTGCCAGCATGATTAAGGTGTTCCTGCTGGCGGCTGCCATGGAGAAAGTTAAGGAAGGCAGTCTTCATATGGGGCAGCCGATTGTTCTTCATAGCAAGGACAAAGTGGGCGGTTCTGGGATTTTAGGCGGATATCCAAATGGTTTCGTACTTAGACTGGACAGTGTGTTACGTCTTATGATTACGGAAAGTGATAATACTGCTACCAATATCCTTATTGACTTGCTGGGAATGGACAATATCAATGCCTATATTAAGGAAAAGGGCTATAACGATACTTGCCTGTCCCGCAAGATGATGGACTTTGCGGCAGTAAAGAATGGGCGGGAAAACTATACTTCGGTGCGTGACTTAGGGTGTTTGTTCGATAGAATTTATCGGCATGAATGTGTGAGCTATGAGCATGATGAGATAATGCTGTCCTATTTGAAGGAGCAAACGGATAAGGAATGCTTTCCCTCTGCCCTTCCTGAGACTATTATTGCCCATAAAACCGGTGAATTGGAAGGCCTATATGATGATGGTGGCATTATTTATCTTGGTGATAAAGTGCTAATTATTGTCATTATGACAGAAAATTATTCAAGCCGATACAATGCTATTGAAACCATGAAAAGTATGGTTAGGGCTGCGGCCAAATGATAGGTATGTGCCCAAAATACTGGAGGTGGCTATGGCTAAGTTTTGTATGAAGTGCGGAGCTAGTTTGGACGAACATGTAAAATTCTGTAAGGTCTGTGGTACTCCAATAGATGGCAAGGTTAGAAAAGAAACATCAGCACACACGGTTAAAATGTCTCAGCCACAATTAGAAACGAGCAAGCAGGTAAAGGATGTACAACGAAATTCTGGAATTTCCAGTAAAGTGGTTATCGTTGCGTTGGTTATTGCAGCTCTATGTGGTGGCGGAGGTTACTACTACTATCAGTCGCAGCAGACGGTTGCTGCGGAAGTAGAATCTCCTAGCAAGGATGGAAAAGATGCAGCGGAAAGTACGTCTTCTAAAGTGGAGGCGGATGAGAAAAGCAAGGAGGGACAAGCAAAGGAGATAAAACAAGCTGCCCCAGAACATTCAAAGGATAAGGACAAGCCAGTATCAGTTGAATATAGTAAAAATGGTGAATCCACAGCAATGTCTCCTGAAAAGAGCCTCGCTGCGAATGGTGCTGGACAGGTCGCGAATTCTGCCAAAGATACTGTAGTCTCTTTTCATAATAGAATTACCAACGGAGATTACAGGGGGGCATACAATCTTTTGACGCTTGAAATGCAAAATACCATGGGAAATTTCGATAATTGGGCAAAGGGATTTAGCACGACCATTGAAAGTCGGGCTACAGACTTGCAGGTGGTAAGTTTGCAGGATAACGTGGCTGAAATAAGTTTTGTTTTAGTGGCTCGTGACAAGCGATCAGGGGGAGAAATTGAGGAAAGGAGGTTCCGCAGTACTGCCAGAGTGGTGAATGATGGAGGCAGCTGGAAAATTACGTCAATAAAGAATAAAAGACTGTAGAGTTGCGGCAAAATGATTCGTATATGCGAAAAAAACGGAGGTGGCTATGGCTAAGTTTTGTATGAAGTGCGGAGCCAGCTTGGAAGATAATGTAAAATTTTGTAAGGCTTGTGGAACTCCCGTGGGTGATGTGGCTAGAAAAAATGCATCGGAGCAAACGATTAGAATGGTTCCGCCACGGGTAGAGCCAAGCAGGCCGGCGGTAGCCCCCTCCTGCAGGTCTGGAAATTCCAGAACAGTGGTTATCGTTGCTATGGCATTGGTTATTGCAGCCCTGTGTGGTGGTGGTGGATACTATTACTACCAATCGCATCATACGGTCGCCACAGATACGGAATCCAGTAGCAAAGATAAAAAAGGGGGATCCGAAAATACATCTTCTAGTGCGGAGAAGGATGATAAAAGCAAGGAGGGGCAATCAAAGACAGGTTCAACGTCTCAAAATAGTGCAATGGATAAAGCTAAAGCAGAGATGGCTGAATATGGCATAAAAGGGGAATTCACGGCAACTTCCTATGGACATAGTCCGGATGGGTTCATAGCGATGGATAGCGCCGGTCAGGTTGTGGTCATAGACCGGAAAAATCATCGTGTTGGTATGGTTAAGCCACGTATGAGCTTGACTGAGTTTCAGCGCCAGCGCAATGAGAAAGTTCCCATGCCTATGATTATGGATTGCACATTTACTGGAGATGCCAAAGATAATGATGCTACTGCTGGGGATTGGAAGGGCACTACTCATTATATGACAATTTATGCCGATTACAGCTTTGACGGCAAGGGGAATATTGTCCCGGGAATGTTAACTACAGCACGGGGCGAGCATCCTTCCCATTATCAAGAGGTGCTGTATGAGGTGAGGAATGTGGACTTTGCCAATCTGTTTCTTACGGAAGCTATAGGATTGAAGGTATAGGAAAAGGTAAGGCGGTGTGAAAAATGGCAGATACAAAGGTATTCCATTTGAGAGATGGTGTGACCATCGAAGGTATTGGTCGTGAGGTTGAAACGTTCCTGCGCGATGAAAAAGAACTGACAGTTGAGGGCATTGCTGCACCAGACGGTTATCTTGTGCAGGCTAAGGAATCTTCCAATTGGAAGAATTTCACAGGATTGGGAAAAGCATTACAGGTTCAGATTATGCCGAGTGGTGATAGTGATGTATTGGTCAATATCGGCATAGGCAAATGGGCAGATAAAGTCGGTGCAGCTGGGGTGGGGGCTATATTATTTGCACCGCTGTTGATTACGGCAGGTGTTGGCGCCTATATGCAGAATAAATTACCTGGTGAGGTATTTGAGTGTATCGAAAAGTTTATTATGTCGGGCGGACGTTCTGTGCGGCGTAATCTTTCGATTGAGCGTACGGACGGTACAACAACCAAGTGTCCAAGTTGCGGTGTCAGTAATCCCAAGGGCACAAAATTCTGTTCCGGGTGTGGCAGTAAATTAGCAGCATCCTGTCCAGCTTGCGGGAAAGATGTGGAGCTGGGCAAGAAATTCTGCCCTTACTGTGGTTCGTCGATGGTAGAAAAAAAGACATTGTCCTGCCCTAAATGTGGTGTTGAAGTAGAAGAAGGCCGCAAGTTCTGTTCGGAATGCGGCGCCTCCATGGAGATTTTGTCCAAGAAAAAATGTCCTTCCTGTGGTGAACTGGTCGATAAAGACCAGAAGTTTTGTCCCTCCTGCGGTTCTGCAATGAGCGGGAAAAAGATTTGTAGCAAGTGCGGAACTGAGTTAGAGCCAACGCAGAAGTTCTGCGGTAACTGCGGCAATAAAATGGAGTAAGAAATAGCAGTCAGTCAAAAAAACAAGAGCTTTATTATGGCAGATGATTCCGATAAGCAAAAGCAGGAGCTTGACCAGTCCGATTGACCAGTCAAGCTCCTGCTTTTTCGTGCCAATAGTTAAGGATGACAAACCTTGCAGGCCGCATACCCATCATTTACCGCCGCCTCACGGGAACTGTACGGAATGAAATTTTCCGGGTGCTTGATGGTGCGGCAGGTGCTGTAATGGAACTTCATGGAACGAGGATTGGCCAGATAATCCGTGGCCATGGCAGGTGTAGCCACCATCAGCGAAAAAGCCGCCAAGGTAGCCAGGGCAATTTTCTTTACCAATGTAAACTCCCCCCTTAAATATCCCGATTTTCTGCATTTTCTATGTATAGTATGTTCGCGATTTTTGCGGGAAATCCTCTTTCGTGTCGGTGCTTAGGTGGACAGCCACGCTGTCCACCTAAGCAGGGAGCGCCGCTGGGCGGGGAAAAATTTTCCCCATAAAAAATGGCCTGCCATCTTGTGACAGACCATTATCAACACCTTTCCCGAAACCCGAATTTTTGTAGTGCCAATGTAGTGCCAGAGGCACGAAATTTGGTAATAATTTATAAAACTTCACAAAGAGAAAATCTCGGAATCCCTTGATTTATAAGGGAGTATGAGAAGCTACATAAACTTGTAAACGTTTCATTTTGTTTCCATAGTCAATCATCATATTTTCATTTAACTTTGTTATACTTCATATTGTTCGAAGGTTAGCTTTTAGCAAGACTGGAGGAAACAAGATAATGAATCAGATGAAGAAGATTAGCAAGAATATTACCAGCAATATGATGAAGAAAATGCGCCTGCAATATGTCCGCACCTCGCTCGCCAAAATCACCGCTGTGATGGTGGTGACCATGACGGTGCTGGCCCAGAGCTTGATTGCCGAAGCGCAGGAGGCTGAGCCCGATATTACGCGGGATATGCGGGCGCTGGAGCAGAATGGAGTCTACCTTACCGGACTGACGCATCGCATCAAGGCTGAGGACAGCCTGATGCAGAAGATTTTGTCCGATGCCGTAAAGGATAATGTGAACTTGGGGCAGGCTGCTGACGGTATCAGCGATGTACTGCGCTATACCCTCGTCATAAAGGACGAGGATTACAGTCATCGGGTGCCCGAAGCCATGAAAAAACTCACCGCCAGCGGCTATGAGGTGGTGAAGTTCAATAATGCCTGGGGAGGCAAGTTCTATCAGGGCATTAATGTGCAGCTCATCAGCCCTTCGGGCGTCAAAACGGAATTGCAGTTCCATACGCCTAAGTCCTACGCCATCAAACAGGCTTCCCATGGCGTTTACGAAATCCGCCGCAATCCCGAAGCCACGCCGGAAGAAGTGGCCGAAGCAACGGTGAAGAGCATTGCCTACAACAGGCAGGTGAAGATGCCGCCGGGGGCCAAGGAGATTGTCTGGGAAAATATTTAAGAACGTATAGCATAAAAAGGTGCTGTGACGAAATGGAAAATCATTTCGTCACAGCACCTTTTGTTTATTGCAGATTTGCTGCTTCTGCAGTTTGGCGGTAGAGCTCCATGATATCTGCGTGGTGTTGCTGGAGGTAGTCCAGAGCCTGTTGCTTTTGGCTGGGCGTTGCGTCTTCTGCCAAATAGTCCTTGGCGGCCTGTTCCTGCTCCTTGGCCTTTTGATTGAGACTACGGCAGCCGATGGTCAGTGCGGTGGACTTCAGCGCATGGATATTGATGCGGTAGTCATCCCAGTTGCCCGTGGCAAAATCTTCGTCCAGCCGTGCAATCTTGCCGATGGACTGTTTGCTGAACATGCCCAGTATGTTGTGGTAGATAGCCTCCATATTGTTGCAGTATTTCATACCCAGTTCGCGGTCAATGAGCGGCGAGGGCGGTGTGTCTGCTGTCGTGGCTGGAGGGCTCTCGGCGGCAGGGGCGGGGGCAGGCGCTGCCATCGGCGGCAGGGAAATCGGAGCCGGTTTTATCAGTTCTGCTGGCAGATAGCGGTGCAACATGGCGGTGAGCTCATCACCGGTCATGGGTTTGCTGAGGTAGTTGTCAAAGCCTTCGCCGAGGAATTTTTCCCGGGAGCCCGAAAGGGCGGTGGCTGTCAGAGCGATAAAGCGGGTGCTGCTGATGTCCTGCAGCTGCTTGGCCTTGTGCAGGGTTTCCACCCCGTCCATGCCGGGCATCATGTAGTCGAGCAGAACCACATGGAAACTTTGTTTCTGCAGGTTTTCCAGAGCTTCGGCGCCACTATGGGCAATGGTGGTCTGCATCTGCGTTTCCTTGAGCAGACTGCTGGCCACAAAGCAGTTCATACCGTTATCGTCCACGATGAGCACACGGGCATCGGGAGCGATAAAGCTGGCCTGATGGCTGAGGTTGGTATCCAGGTCAGGCTGGGCATTGAGATTGAAAACACCAATCGGGTCAAAGGAGTGGACTTCCTGAGGCAGCTCGATGGTAAAGGTGCTGCCTTCACCATAGGTGCTGTCCACCTGAATGGTGCCCTTCATCATGTTCAGCAGGCGATGGGTGATAGCCAGTCCCAGACCGGTGCCCTCAATCTGGCAGTTGCGCTTGATGTCGAGGCGCTCAAAGATATGGAAAAGGCGCGCTCTATCTTCCTCGCGAATGCCGATGCCGGTATCGGTGATGGCAGCCCGCAGGCGCAGGGTGCTTGCACTGCGCTGGCCGCTGATGTCCAACGTGACGGAGCCTGACGGCGTGTATTTGATGGCGTTGTTCAGCAGGTTGATGAGAATCTGGCGCAGGCGGCCCGCATCACCATAGAGGCCATTGGGCAGATAGGGGTCAACGTGAATCTTGAAGGCAAGATTTTTGGCCTGAGCCCGTACGCCTACCAGAGTGCCGACTTCCCGCAGCACCTGGGCCAGCTGATAATCTGTGGGCACGATTTCCATATGTCCGGATTCGATTTTCGAGAAGTCCAGAATTTCGTTGATGATGGTCAAAAGGGCCGCTGTGGCAGATTTGATATTGCTGGCGTACTTTCGGACTTCAGCAGGCAGCTCCTGCCGCAGAATCATTTCGTTCATGCCGCTGATGGCGTTGATGGGGGTGCGGATTTCATGGCTCATATTGGCCAGAAACTGACTCTTGGCCTGATTGGCAGCATCGGCAGCCTGACGCGCCTCGCGCAGTTCCTCCGTTTCGGCCACACTGGTCTGAGCCATGAGCAGATAAATGCTCAGGCAGGCAAAGAGAATCAGCATAAAGGAAAAGAGGAAGAACACCCGCTGATAGATGCTCGTAATCTGCCCGGCTACTGCTGACCAGGGCATATAGCCAATCAGGGAAAAATCGGTCTGGGGCAGGTCAGCACCGAAGACGAAGAATTTTCCTTCGGCTCCTTCGGTATAGACGGCGGCAGCTTTGTTGCGCTGCAGGCGGCGGTGAACCTCCTTCATGCCCGCCTGAATCGTGTCGTCGGCCCAGAATTTAGTATCATTCGTGGTGTAGTTCTCGTAGGGCACCGCTAAGGTGCCATCGCGGTATTGGATGATGACATGGGTAAAGGCATCATAATCGGAAAGGGCAAACAGCTGGGGCAGCATCTCCGGCGGATAGACCTGATAGAGAACATAGCGGACATTGTCGCCATAAAAAACCGGCGTGGCCAGCAGAATGCCAATGTCGGGATTGTAGTCAATGATGGTGTTGCCATGGAAGGCAAGCTGCAGGCGGGGGAAGGAATCCCGGGACAGGAATCTTCCCATGGTATGATGCTGAAAGTCAATGAGTCCTGCCTGCCCCTGAGGATTTTGTTGGACAAGCATCTGCAGGACAGCCTCTTTGTCCTGTTCGTGCGTGGACAGATGGTTGGCCGCTGTCTGCAATGGCGTCAGAAAACGGAGGAAGCGTTCACCAGCCAGCATGGAAAGGTCTTCAGTCTGGCGGGACACGGAATGTTCAGCAGCCTTGTTGAGCATAACTACAATTCGCTGCTGTATGAAAATTCCTGCGAGGAAAATCAAAAAGAGCGTCATTAAAATGGTCAGCAGCATTTTTTTGCGGTTATTCAAGAATCTCCACCCCCTTCACCAGCCAGTCCATGTGCTGCAGCAGACGGTCATCCCGAATGGATTCATCCGGACGGCAGCGCAGGTTGCCCTGACGGTCGTAGATTTCACCGGCAAAGACGAAGCGCCCGCCCAGCATCGTTTTCTTTATCTGGTCAAGCCGTGCTTTCTGTTCGTCGGTGACAGCGGGGGAGAAGTCGCAAAGTTCCACAAAGCCAGCTTCCATGCCCACCCATTGCTTATCCATGTAGTTTAGTTCGCCCTTGAGATAGCGGCGGATGATGTCCTCGTAGTAGCGGTCCCAGTTGCAGACCACGGATGTCAGGGCATGGCTGGAGCGCCAGCTGTGCTTGCCTAAATCTTCGTAATAACCAATGTAATCGATGCCGAGCTTTTCGGCCACATCAGCAGCTGCGGGTTCGTCCTGATGGTAGGTGAGGATATCGGCACCAGCTTCCGTAATCAGGCAGCGTGCTTCCTGTGCTTCTTTCTCTTCGTCCTGCCAGCTGCCGGTCCACATGACTACGACCCGGGCGGCAGGATTTGTCTGCTGCACACCCAGGGTGAAGGCATTGATGCCGCGGTTGACTTCGGAGTTTTCCATAGCGGCCACGTAGCCAATTACATTGCTCTTGGTGCGCATGCCGGCCAGTGCACCATCCAGATAACGACCCTGATACATGCGTACAAAATAGGAGGTCATATTGCGGGCATGACATTCAGCGGAGTTGGTGCCAAAGGCAATCTGAGGATATTCACGGACGAGTTTTTTGGCTTCCTGGGAGTAGGAGTAGCTGGCCAGGAAAATCATGCCGGCACCTTCGCTGGCGAGTTCATGAACGGCCTGGGTGCAGGCGCCATCACCGATAATGCGTTCCTTGGTGATGAGGCCTATGCCCATGGCAGCACAAGCCTTGCGGATGCCGCGGTACTGAGGCGCGTTCCAGCCTTCTTCGTCAATGCCACCCAGTAGGACAATGCCGGCTTTTGGCTGGGGCTGGTCGAAGGTGCTGCTGGAAAAAATCCAGCAGGCGGCAGCCAATACGATTAAGATAAAACTGACAATGAGCCGGGTAGCCCATTGGGATAAACTGTGATGCAGCCAGAAATTCATACCGTTTCCTCCCGAAGCTGATAGTCGCTGTCCTCATCAATCATCTGCAGCATGATATCGGTAAAATAGGGATCAAGCTGCTTTCCACGGGCTTTGAGCATTTCCTGACGGACTTCTGCCTGGGGCAGACCGTCCCGGTAGCTGCGCTTGGAGGTCATGGCGTCGTAGACATCAGCCACAGCAATGATGCGTACCTTTTCCAGTATGGCCGTGCCAGAAAGACCGTCAGGGTAGCCGGTGCCATCATAGCGTTCGTGATGATGGCGGGAGGCACATAAAAGTTCTGGCATTTCCTTCACATGGGCGAGAATATCGCCGCCAATAATGGTGTGCTGCTGCATGGCGGCGTATTCCTCGTCGGTCAGCCGGCCCTTTTTGTTGATGAGGCTGGAGGGGATACCAAGCTTACCGATATCATGGAGCCGGGCCATATAGTAAACGGCGTTTTGGTATGCTTCTGATTTGCCTGCCCGACGGGCAATTTCCCGGGCGTAATCCGCTACGCGGCGCGAATGGCCGTTGGTGTACTTGTCTTTGGCATCGATGGTGTCTGCCAGAGTTTCTACCATCTGCCGGAAGAGGCGCCGGGTAGAGGCCAGCTGTTCCTTGGCGATGGCGGTCTGTTGGTCGATTTCCTGCTGCATGTGGTGCTGCAGGGACTTGAGCTCCAGGGTGCGCTCGATGCGGCGCAGGATAAGAGTGGGAATGAAGGGTTTATGGACGAAGTCAAAGGCACCGGCCTGAATGGCCTGCACCTCGGTTTCCGGGTCCGAGTCCCCCGTAAGTATGATGACGGGAATGCTCTTGGTGGCCTCATTTGCTTGCAGGGCCGCCAGTACCTCAAAACCATTCATTTCCGGCATATTGATATCCAGGAGTATGAGGTCTACAGATTGGTTGGGAAGCTGGGCCAGGGCTTCAGGTCCGCTGGACACAGCGGTGAAGTCGTAATTGACGCTGAGGATAGCTTCCAGCGTCATCTGATTGATGATATCGTCATCTACAGCCATTATGCTGCGGCGTTTTTTCGGTAGAAAATCCATAGTGAGGTTTCCCCCCCTTTTTTTGTCGAATAAATTAGTGAAAATTTAAACTAATTATAATTTTAGCAAAAAGATGGCGAGAAATCTATACTTAGGTTAAAATATAAATGCAGGGAATTGCAGCTCGGAAGGCGAGGGATGAGAATGGAGTATTTTTTGGCGTTAATGATGGTGCTTCTGCAGTTTTCCGGTGTTTGGCTTCGCTATCTGCCTTTTGCGAAAACAGTTACCGTTGTTCAGCGGCACAAATTGGTGCAGCTGGCAGTAAGCTGGGGCATTTTGGCTTTTGCTATCTATGCGGTCATTATGAGCATGGATGATGGAGAGGTTCTGCGCTTCAAGCTGCTGGTAGCTTTCGGCTGGGTGCCGTTCTTCCTGATTTCCTATTACTGCATTCCGCGGGACTTTGTGCAGCATTTGTATGTGCTCGGCATGCAGAGCCTGTTTGCGGTACTTCTGCATACCATCAGCGGTTTTGTCGTGGGGGCGGTACTCTCGGCTGATTATGGTGAACGCATGCATATGCTGGCCATAATCAGTTGTTATCTCGTGCTGTTTACGCTGCTGATTCCATTGGAACGCCGTTGGTTTAGCACATTGGTACTGGCGCAGCGATTTTTCCAATTCCGTCATCTGGGCCTCTACATTGCCCTGATGCCGCTGGTGGTTCTGTTTGCCTATGCCCTGCCCTGGCTGGATGGCCAGCTTTATCACAGCGTGCCTGAGCGGGTCGGGCGGCTGGCTCTGCCTATTGTTTTCTTCCTGATTTTTCGGCTGGTGTTCAAAGCGGCTCATCAGATGTCTGAGCATATGATGGAAATCGGCCGCAACAATATGTTGGCCCAGCAGCTTTATTCCCTGCGGGAGTACACGCGTCTGACGGAGGAACGTCGTCAGACCTTGCGGGTTCTGCGTCACGATATGCGTCATTATACCCGCTTGCTCAGTGCACTGCTGGACAGTGGGCGTATCCGTGAAGCAAAGGAATTGGTGGAAAAACAGGCGGCAGAGCTTGAACGCACGACGATTCGGGAATTTTGTGCCAATGACCTCATCAATGCGACGCTGTCGATTTATCATTATCATCTGGGCAATCTGGAAATCCCACTGCAGCAGAAAATCAGTCTGCCAAAGGAGATGGCCGTCATGGATACGGACGTGGCCATCGTGCTGTCGAATCTGTTGGAAAATGCCCTGCATGCCAGCATGAAACAGCCGGTCATAAATCGTGAGGTTAAGGTATCGGCTCAATATGAGGGTGGACGGTTTGTACTGTCGGTGGCCAATCGTTTTGAGGAACCGCTGCTCTTTGACCGTGACGGACTGCCCTATAACGAAGAGCCAGGACATGGTACGGGAATGATAGCGTTGCGGACCTTTATCCGCAAGTACAAGGCGCAATGCAATTTTTGCCAGCAGGATGGCTGGGTTACGGTGACACTTAATTGGCATGGGGAAGATTAGTTCGGAGAAGGCAAGAAGAGAGGCGCTATCATGGCAGCGCCTCTCTTCTTGTTGGTCTTATGTATGAGCACAGGCTTTAGGCACTGATGCTTCCGGTTGTTTCTCCGGGAATATCCCGGATGGCATCATCACCGTGCTGACCGGTGCGGATGCGGACGGCGTCCTTGAGTTCCGTGACGAAAATCTTGCCGTCACCGAACTGGCCGGTGCGCAGTACCCGCTCGCAGGTGTCGAGCACCTTGTCCACGGGAATTTCGGAAACCACGGTTTCCACTTTGATTTTGGGCACCAGCTTTACGTCGTATTTTTTCCCGCGGTAAACTTCCTGATGACCTTTGGACAGGCCACAGCCGAATACCTGACTTACGGTGATGCCCATGACCCCGATTTTGTTCAGGGCGCGGAGCAGGTCATCGAGTTTGGTGGAACGGGTGATGATTTCGATTTTTGTCAGCATGCCAATCATCCTTTCTCCATATTCATCTGCATTACCGTGTTGGCCAGCATTTCGCTGGAAGTCTCAAAGGAACCGAGGAGCGGGCTGGAGGTCAGCACGCCGCGGGTGTAACCGCGCTCGCCATGTTCGATGATATCGAGACCCGTAAGTTCCTCCGCTTCGTCAGCGCGGGTTTCCATAAAGGCATGGACCAGCTGATAGAGCACGAAGGAACCGGCGATGGCCAAAGCGTAAGCCACGACGATGGAGATGAGCTGCGCGGTGAACAGATGGGTGTCACCGTAGAAGAGGCCGTTGGCACCGTCGGGATTGACTTCCGTGGTAGCCCAAAGACCGGTAGCGATAGCACCCCAGGTGCCGCCGATGCCATGGACACCGAAAGCGTCAAGAGAATCATCATAACCGAGCTTTTCCTTGAGCACAGCCACAGCGAAGTAGCAGACAACGCCGCCGATGAGACCGATGATTACGGCAGGCATGGGAGCCACGAAGCCGGCAGCCGGTGTGATGGCCACAAGACCGGCAATGGATCCGGAGACAGCACCTAAGATGGTGGGCTTGCCATTATGTTTCCATTCCACCAGTACCCAGGAAACAGCGGCAGCTGCTGCGGCTGCCTGACTGGTGATGAAAGCGTTGGCAGCCAGAGCGTTGGCTCCAAGAGCACTGCCGGCATTAAAGCCGAACCAGCCGAACCAGAGAAGTGTTGCACCCAAGACCGTCATGGGCAGATTATGCGGCAGCATGGCCGTGTGCTGATAGCCGTGACGTTTGCCCAAAAGCAGGCAGATGGTCAGGCCGGATACACCGGAGAGAATATGAATGACGAGGCCGCCGGCAAAATCCAGCGCGCCGAGCTCTGCCAAAAAGCCGCCGCCCCAGACCCAATGTGCCATGGGGTTATAGATGAAGACAGCCCAGAGGAGGATAAAGACGGTAAAAGCGGCAAATTTCATGCGTTCGGCAAAAGCGCCGGTGATAAGCGCCGGTGTCAGAGCCGCAAACATGCACTGGAAGGCTACGAAGGCCAGTTCCGGGATGGTGCTGCCTTCCAACACCTGCAGGCCCACACCTGCAAGACCTAATTTATCCAGGCTGCCGATAAAGCCGTTGACATCCGGGCCAAAGGCCATGGTGTAACCGACAACAATAAACTCTACCGAAATAAGAGCCAAAACAAAGAAACTCTGCATAATGGTGGTTAAAACATTTTTGCTCCGCACCATGCCGCCGTAGAAGAACGCAAGGCCGGGGGTCATTATGAAGACCAGGGCGGCGCTGATGAGTACCCAGGCCGTATTGCCAGTATCAATCATCACAATCATCCTTTCCATGGTAATACATCAATAAGTCCCGCAAACAGGAAAAGCGCCCATAGCGCAGAAATCTTGCACTACGGACGCCTTTGTCCCCAAACGCAATGAACGCAAAAATCCCCAAGTGTCCGGTACCTGACACTTGGGGACATCGTTGTCCTGTTTGCTTATGAGGCCATTATAAAATGGAAAAATTGACATGTCAAGGTGTAAAGTTATGTATACAAGAATGTAATAAAAATCACAAGCATAATTTCCTAAAATAGTGTATAATATCCAATAAGAGCAAACGAATAGAACTCCGAGCAAAAATATCTAAGGCCTGTGGCTATGATATTGCGCCGGGGCCCTGCTGGAAACGGCAGGACCTTCCATTTTGAAAAGGGGTATCCATTTTAGTATCTGGCATTAGGCGAGGACTATCCTTTTCGTATGGAGAGGATAGTCTTTTTTGTGTGATGGGAGAGCGTAAACGATGAAGGAAATGCGTACCGAGGATGCGGTGGGGCAGATTCTCTGCCATGATTTGACCCAGATTATCAAGGGCGTGACGAAAGATGCCCGTTTCCGCAAGGGCCATGTGATAAGAGCAGAGGATGTGCCGGTGCTGCTGTCCATGGGCAAGGACCATATCTTTGTCTGGGAAAATGACGAAACCATGCTGCATGAAAATGATGCGGCGGAAATTCTGCGACAGCTTTGTCAGAATGAATATATGACCGCATCAGAGCCGAAGGAAGGAAAGATTGAACTGACGGCGACGGCAGACGGCATTTTTCAGGTGGATGAAGCGCGTTTTGATGAGGTCAATGAGCTGGATGATGTGACTATCGCCACGCTGCCCCAGAATATGCCGGTGAAGGCCGGGCAGAAGCTGGCGGGCATGCGGGTGATTCCGCTGGTCATCAAGAAGGATAAAATGGAGCAGGTTAAGAAGGTAGCAGGCAGTGAGCCGCTTTTGCGCCTGCGCCCTTACCGGCAAAATCTCAAAGTCGGCGTGGTGACCACCGGCACGGAAGTTTTCCTGGGACGCATTGAAGATACCTTTACGCCGGTGATTGCGAGCAAATTAAAAGCCTTTGGCCTGATCATCAATGAGCACCGTCTGTCGGATGATGTGGCAGAGCACACGCAGAAACATATCGAAGACCTCATTGACCTGGGCATGGATATGGTCATCTGCACCGGCGGCATGAGCGTTGACCCGGACGATAGGACGCCTGCCGCCATTCGGGATGCGGGTGCGGAGATTGTGACCTATGGAGCACCGACTTTGCCCGGCGCCATGTTCCTGCTGGGCTATGTGCAAAAGGAGGGCCGCGAAATTCCCGTCATGGGATTGCCGGGCTGTGTCATGTACGCAGGCCGCACGATTTTTGATTTGATTCTGCCCCGCGTGATTACCGGGGAAAAAATAACGCGCAGGGAAATCCGTCATTTCGGCATTGGGGGACTTTGCATGAACTGCAAAGTCTGCCATTATCCCGTCTGCGGATTCCAGCATTAAGGGGGAATACAGATGCAGGATTTATCGTTGGAAAAAGCCGTGGCATTACTGAAAGAACACTGCCATAGGGTATCGGCGGTGGAGGAAGTGCCTTTGCTGCAGGCATTGGGACGGATTCTGGCAGAGGATTATGAGGCTGGCTTTGACAATCCGCCTTTTGACCGTTCCCCGTTGGATGGCTATACCTTTGCGGCAGAGAGCACGGCAGGGCATAGCGCGGATAATCCCGCGGTCTTTAAGATTATCGGCGAGGAATGTGCGGGAGATTTCTTTGACAAGGCGGTGCCAGAAGGTTCCGCCCTGCGCATTATGACCGGCGGGGCTATTCCCAAGGGCTGTAACTGCGTGGTGCGGCAGGAGGATGTGACCGCTGCGGGGGATAAACTCACCGTACCGTTCAGCATTGCGCCATATACCAACTACTGCTATGCCGGGGAAGACATCCGCAAGGGCACGAAGCTGGCGAAAAAGGGCACGAAGCTGACAGCGGCCCATATTGGCGTATTGGCAAGTATGGGCTTTGCCACGGTGAAGGTGCTGGGGAATGTGCGTATTGCTATTGCCAGCACCGGTGACGAACTCTTGCAGCCCGGTCAGCCCCTCGCCCCCGGCAAGATTTATAACAGCAATCTCTATCTCCTAGCCAGCCGTCTGCAGGAACTGGGCTTTACGCCGGAGATTGTGGGCATTTTGCCGGATGATGTGGAGAAGGCGGCCAAGGTTATCGCCGGGTACAAGGACAGAGTGGATGTGTTCCTGACCACTGGCGGCGTGTCCGTGGGCAAAAAGGATATTATGCACGGCGTGGTGGAAATGGTAGGCCAACGTTTGTTCTGGCGGGTGTCCATGAAGCCCGGCGGGCCGGCGCTTGCTTATACCATGGGCGAAACCTTAGGGCTGGCCCTGTCGGGGAATCCCTTTGCCTCGTATGCTACATTTGAGCTTATCGCGGTGCCGGTGCTTTCCAAAATCAGCGGCAATGAAAAGATTTTGCCGGAGCGCGCCCAGGCTGTGCTTACGGATGAATTCCCCAAGGCAAGCAAGGGGCGGCGCTTTATCCGTGCTTATTACGAAAACGGCAAGGTGCGTCTGCCGGAACAGCATGCGTCCGGCAGTCTCTTTTCTGTGGTGGGGTGCAATGCCTTTGTGGACATTCCCGCCGGTACGGGGAAGCTGGCCAAGGAAACGGAAGTGGATATCGTCCGCTTGTATCGCGTGAAATAAAGGATTGGATTTTATGCAAGACCAATACGAGAGAAAAATCGAATACGTGCGCATTTCGCTGACGGACCGCTGCAATCTGCGTTGCCGTTACTGTATGCCGGAAGCGGGCGTAGCCAAAATGCGCCATGAGGACATACTGACCTTTGCGGAAATCCTGCGCATTGTGCAGACTCTGGCGGCTCTGGGCGTCAAAAAAGTCCGTCTGACCGGTGGTGAACCACTGGTGCGTCGCAATATCGTGGAATTAATCCATGCGATCCGGCAGGTTCCCGGCATTGAACAGGTCGTGCTGACCACCAATGGCGTGTTGCTGTCGGAACTGGGACAAGACTTGATAAAGGCGGGACTGACCGGACTGAATATCAGTTTGGATACTTTGAATCCGGACACCTTTGCGGAGGTTACCCGCCGTCCCCTCTTTGCGCGGGTGCAGGCTGGCTTGGAAAAGGTAATGTCTTTGGGGCTCACGAATATCAAGTTTAACTGCGTGCCCATCTATGAAGTCAATGATGCGGAGATTCCCGCCTTGGCTGCACTGGCGCGGGATTATCCTCTGAAGGTGCGCTTTATTGAGCTCATGCCCATTGGCTGTGCTTACGAAGTTGGTTATCGCGGCGTGCCCATGGATGAGGTGCAGGAGCGGCTGGAAAAAGCTTATGGGCCTTTGCACCCTGTGGGGAAGAAAACTGACCGTCTGCAGGGGCCTGCGGAATACTATAAGGTCGCAGGCTTTGCCGGGCAGGTGGGCTTTATCGATGCCATGGAGCATAAGTTCTGCAGCAGCTGCAATCGGGTGCGGCTGACCGCCGAGGGCTTTTTGAAGCTCTGCCTGAATCAGAAAAACGGTCTGGACCTGCGGCAGCTTCTCCGAAGCGGCATCAGTGATGAGAACTTGAAGCTGGCTTTGCGGCAGGCGATTTACCGCAAACCTGCCGAGCATTTGTTTACGGATCGTGAGAATACCGCGCGGGACAGCCGCGCCATGTATCAGGTGGGAGGTTAATTTTTGATGGGCAAGATTCATGCACTGTGCACCAGTGAGAAAAAGGGAACGCTTAAAACGCAGACGGATAAAGTGGTATTTGCAACGGAATGGGGCATCAAAGGCGATGCCCATGCGGGCAAATGGCATCGGCAGGTGAGCTTTTTAGGCTTGCAGGAAATAGAGGATTTTCGCAAGCTGGGCGTGAAGGTGGAGTTCGGTGCCTTTGGGGAAAATATCGTAGCCGATGGGTTCCGCTTCAAAGAACTGCCCATTGGCACACGGCTGAGAGCAGGAGAAGTCTGGTTTGAAATCACGCAGATTGGCAAGGAATGTCATAAAGGCTGTGCGATTCGTCAGCAGGTCGGTGACTGCATTATGCCCAGAGAGGGCATCTTTGGGCGGGTATTGCATGGCGGCGAGGTCAAAGTGGGGGATGAATTGGAACTGGTTCAGCCTGGCGAAAAAATGCCGCTGGAAGCTGCCATCATCACCGCCAGCGACAAGGGCAGCCGTGGTGAGCGCGTGGATGAAAGCGGCGCCAAGGTGGCGGAAATCCTTGCGGCAAATGGCTATGCCGTAGTGGAAAAGACCGTTCTGCCCGATGAACAGGAACAGCTGGAAGCCAAGATGCGGGAACTGGCTGAGCGTGGGGTGGCGCTTATCGCGACGACCGGCGGCACAGGCTTTTCCCCACGCGATATTACGCCGGAGGCGACACTGGCGGTCTGCGAGAGACTGGCTCCCGGCATTCCCGAAGCCATGCGGGCAATGTCGCTCAAAATCACCGACCGGGCTATGCTCAGTCGCGCGCAGGCCGGCATCTGCCGCCGCAGCCTGATTGTGAACCTGCCCGGAAGCCGTAAAGCCGTGGAAGAATGTCTGGGCTTTATCCTGCCGCCGCTCAAACACGGGATTGATATCCTGCGGGGAGAGACTGGAGAGTGCGGGCGGTTACAATGATATACTAAGGCGCCCGTTGGGCTTATTGTGTGCATTACAATGATGTGCAAAGACCGCAGCAGCAAGAGAGAAAAACGCCCCGACATACAACAAATAATGTATGTCGGGGTGCATTTGCGTTCAATAATAAAATATACGCTTCTATTCTTAGCTTAACAAGAAATCCAATAAATTTATAATTCTTATACCATCCTCTGTCAGTTTGATATTACTATCTAAGGTTAATACAATCTTAGGAAAGTTATCTTTTATCTCTTTTAAAGGAGCTAGTTCTCGTGTAATGGTTTCTTCAGAGCGCATCTCTTGCGTAACCTGATAATATATTTTTTCTTCACCTTTTATAGCAATAAAGTCTACTTCTTTATTGCCAATTTTTCCAACAGCTACATCATACCCTCGGCGAAGTAATTCAAAGTAGACGATGTTTTCAATTTGGTGCCCGGTATCTATCCCTCGGTAACCTAGCAGATAATTTCTAAGCCCTGTATCTACCATGTAATATTTACCGAGAGTTTGTAAATACTCCTTACCTTTTATATCAAATCTTTTTATGGGATAAAAAAGATATGCTTCCGTCATATCGTCTACATAATTGGAAATGGTTCTGACAGCTGGCTTTCCATGCCTTTTTCTTTCCTGCAACATTTTATTAGATACTAACGTATTGCTGATATTGTTGAAGGAAATACTGTTGCCAATATTATCAGCGAGAAATTGACAGACCTTTTCAAGCAGGACGGAATCTATGGTGTGGGAATTAGGCTTTAAATTAGCACGGTCAATTATATCTCTTTTTACAACTGTGTTGTATATGCCATCTAATATAGCTAAAACTTTGTCCTGTTCAAGTCCTATATCACTCAAAACCGGGAAGCCGCCATAACGAACATATGCCTCGAATAAATCTGCCATTTCTGTCATTTCGCCCATAGAATCGTAGGCACGTTTTCTCTGTTCACCGATTGGTGAAACATAATCTTTTAATGTATATCCTTGAAAGGTTATGAACTCATTAAAAGATAAAGGCAACATCTTTATTTCAACATATCTACCAGATAAATAAGTAGCATATTCAGACGATAATAAGTAAGCATTTGAACCTGTTATATATATATCGCAATTAAAATCAACCTGAAATGAATTTACGGTCTTATTCCAGTTTTCTATAGTCTGTGGCTCATCAAGAAAGATATACATTTTCTTTCCTGTAATGATTCTTTCTTTTACATATTGATAGACTTGCTTACGGTCAAAATCATCAAACTGATTAGATTCAAAATTCATATAGATTATTTGTTCAGATGGAGTATCATGCTCAATCAGATAATGCATCATTAACTTCATTACGGTTGATTTCCCACAGCGTCTGATACCAGTAATGATTTTGACTGGCTCCTGGTCCTTAAAAGACAATAATTGCTTAAGATATATGTTGCGTTGCTTAATTTCTTCCATAATGCACCTCCATTGTAATAATAATACCATGGATTATAAAATATATCAAGTTTATTATCCATAATACAACAAATTTAACAAATCGGCGACTTTATTTCAACACAAACAACAAGTTCATGCAGATATCATGTTGGCAGAGGCAGTAGATGTTAAGGAAGAATTGATTGTAGGGCAAATTTACAGGAGGCCTGGGAGGGGGTGACCGATAGAGACAAGCAGGAGGCGAAGTTGTCGCTGAACGTATATTTGCTGATGTATAAAAAATATTTTCTGAGCTGCGTAAGGCGGCTCTTTCTTTTTGCCACATCTGCACATAATTTATATTTTTATCACATAAGTGAAGATATGGGTGGAAAAACACGAAAAATCACGGTTTTTCACGGAAAAATGCGATAAAACTGTTGCAACGTGGGAGTGAATAAGCTAATATCGTAATCGTAAACAGCTTGTAAAGTTGATAACTTGTCACAAAGGTGAAAGTTGTTGAATTACAAAACATCACGCGCGAGGCTGTGGACAGTGGTCACTGGAAAGGAGAAATTTTATATGGGCTGGATGATTTTGCTGGCGGCTGGTATGTGGGTGTTGCAGCTTTTGCTGGGGCTATGGCAGTTTGGCCGCTTCAATAAGCACATGAAGGAGCTTAGAAGATATGGCCGGGTTGCGGTTGGCAAGGCCAAAGGCGGTTTCCGGGCCGGGGCGGTGGCGCTTATCTGCATCGATGAACGGGCAGAAATTGTGCATGCCGAGATTATGGCCGGACGTACGGTATTTGCAGGATTCCGGGAATTATCCGTGCTCAAGGGTAAATTTCTTCCGCTTATAGGTGAGGACGATTGTGAGGGCTTAGGAAAGCAGGTGACAGCGGCGGTGGTAAATGCCCGTCAGGATTATGAAAATTATCGGGAATTGTGTGCAGAACGTCACGAAGGTGACGCAGCGGCAATTTCGGACTAAACAATAATTTATGAGGAAAGAAGGCAAAAAATGGACACATTGATTTTTTTCGCACAAGGCTTTATCGGTATGTTCAACAAGGGCGGCGAGGTGCTCACCGGCTGGGTGACCGGGATTATTCCTACACTGGTCTGTCTGCTGGTGGCGATGAACTCCATTGTGCTTCTGGTAGGCAATGAGCGCATTGAAAAGTTCGCGCATCTCTGTGCGGGCAATATCTTTTCCCGGTATATCCTGCTTCCCGTGGTGGGGACGTTCTTCTTCTGCAATCCCATGACCTTGTCTTTGGGGAAGTTTATGCCGGAGTATTACAAGCCTTCCTATTATGCGGCAGGTTCGGCTTCCTGCCATACCTTAAATGGTCTTTTCCCGCATGTTAATCCCGGCGAGCTCTTTGTGTTCTTAGGGATTGCCAACGGCATCACGGCTTTGGGGCTGCCGACTGTGGATTTGGCGCTGCGTTATTTCCTTATCGGCATTGTGATTAACTTCCTGCGCGGCTGGGTGACGGATTTTACCACGGCCTATGTGCAGAAACAGCAGGGCGTGAAGTTATCCAAGCAGGTTGTGGCGATTAAGTCCTGAGGAGGGCATGAAGATGGCTGAGTATAAAAGTGTAGTGGTATCGGCTGGTTCAGGCGGTTTTGGCGGCCCCTTGACCCTTGTGCCGACAGAGACGAAAAATAAGATTGTCAACATCACGGGCGGTGTGATTTCGCCGGTATCTATCCGGTTGGCGGAAATGACGGGCTGCGAAGTCGTGGACGGCTTCAAGACGAAAGTGCCCGATGAGGAAACTCTGGCGGTGGTTATTGACTGCGGCGGCACGCTGCGGTGCGGCATCTATCCGCAGAAACGGATTTTTACGATTAACCTCAACGCTACCGGCCCATCCGGCCCGCTGGCACAGCATATCAAGGCAGATATTTACGTTTCGGCGGTGCGGGAAAATAATATTGCTTATGCCGATGGTTCGGCAGCACCGGCAGCGCCGGAACAGCCGGTCAAAAAGCCCAAGTACGATACCAGCAAGAAAATTTCCCAGCAGCAGGCCGAAGGCAGCCTGATGGCGAAAATAGGTCAGTTCATGGGGGGAATCGTAGCGGTATTCTATCAGGCAGGCCGTGATTCCATCAACACGATGATTAAGACCATTCTGCCGTTCATGGCTTTTGTATCCATGCTGATTGGCGTAATTCTCACCACGGGTATCGGGGATGTGATTGCCAATCTTTTGGCACCGCTGGCCAGTTCGCCGGTGGGGCTCGTCATTCTGTCGCTTATCTGTTCGTTCCCGTTCCTCTCGCCGTTCCTTGGCCCGGGCGCGGTTATCGCGCAGGTAATCGGCGTGCTTATTGGTGTGGAAATCGGCAACGGACAGATTCCTCCCGCGCTTGCCCTGCCCGCACTTTTTGCCATCAATGCGCAGTGTGCCTGCGATTTCATTCCCGTAGGTCTGGGGCTTGCCGAAGCCGAGGCAGAAACCGTAGAAGTTGGGGTGCCTTCGGTACTCTATTCCCGCTTTATCACGGGGCCAATTGCCGTAATCCTGGCATGGCTGGCCAGCTTCGGTCTGTATGAAGGTTAAAGTTTAGTTACGCGTGTAAGAATAGTTCAGGGGGTCTTATCATGGAAAAGTATTATAGCACGACTGTGCAGGAATTAGGCGTAAATGTACATTCCTTTAAGGATGCCAAAATGCTCATCATGTTCAATGAGAATGCGCCGGAAGAACTTAGGGAATACTGCATACTGCATCGGGGCAACAAACTC
This sequence comes from Pseudoselenomonas ruminantium, assembly GCA_015058625.1. Taxonomy (GTDB): domain Bacteria; phylum Bacillota; class Negativicutes; order Selenomonadales; family Selenomonadaceae; genus Selenomonas_A; species Selenomonas_A ruminantium_N. Next base: position 123,971 of record SVCA01000006.1, read on the forward strand.
ATGGATACCGTGCAGGCAGGAGATATCTTCCGTTTGGGGAGTGCGGAGTATAAGATTGTCTATGTGGGTAGCGAAGTGCAGACGAACTTAGGCAATCTGGGGCATATTACCCTGCGTTTCAATAACAATGACGAAGGCGAAGGGCTGGAAGGCAGCTTGTATTTAGAGGATAAGCCCATCGTGGATGTAGTTCCGGGTGATGAAATTTCCATTGTAAGACCGTAATTTTTTAAGGAGATGTTTATGATGGCTTCATGGCTTAATTTAGAAGGTAAAACAGCAGTGGTAACGGGTGGTGCTTCGGGCATCGGCAAGGCTGTGGCGCAGGCTTTTTTGGATAACGGTGCCAATGTGGTGGTCTGCGATATGAATCCGCAGGCGCCGGAGTTTGACCTGCATGAAGGCAGCGGCGAAATGCTCTATGTGGTTACCAATGTGACCAGCAGTGAGAACATTACGGATATGCTGCAGAAAGCCAAGGAAAAATTCGGCAAGCTCGATATTCTCGTCAACAACGCAGGCATCAATATCCCCTGCCTGCTCGTTGACCCCAAAGACCCGCATGGTAAATATGAGCTGAATGGCAATGTCTATGACAAGGTGACCGGTGTCAACATCAAAGGGGTATACCTGATGGCACAGGCTTTGGGTCATGAATTCGTGGATAATGGCAAGGGCGTAATCATCAATATGTCCTCGGAAAGCGGTCTGGAAGGTTCCGAAGGGCAGAGCATCTATGCCGCGACCAAAAATGCGGTGAACTCGTTTACCCGTTCCTGGGCCAAGGAACTCGGCAAGTACAATGTGCGGGTGGTGGGCATTGCCCCCGGCATTATGGAGGCTACGGGACTGCGTACGCTTTCCTATGAGGAGGCGCTCGCCTATACCCGCGGGATAACGGTAGACGATTTGCGCAAGGGCTACAAGAGCACGAAGACCACCCCCCTGGGTCGCAGCGGCAAACTTACGGAGGTAGCCGATACCGTGATGTTTTTGGCCAGCGACAGAGCCAGCTACATTCACGGCGTGACCTACAACGTCGCCGGCGGTAAAACCCGCGGCTAAAATTTTCAAAATTCGTAAAACTGGCACATTACCCTCTGTGTGCCAGTTTTACGCGCATAAAAAGTACAAGGAGGGCATTTTTATGCAGCCAGTGGAAAGACGCATATTGGTCAAGGTGGCCAATATGTATTATGTCGAAAATCTCAAACAAAGTGAAATTGCAGAGCGTATGGGAATTGACCGCACTACGGTCAGCAAATATTTGAAGAAAGCCTTGCGGGATAAAATCGTCAAAATTACCGTGGAAAGCGATTCCTTTGATGAGCTGGAAGCGGATTTGGAACGGCGCTTTGGGCTCAAGGAAGCCTGTGTAGTGCCCAAGAGCTACGATATGCAGTTTATCAAGGAGCAGATGGCGCGGGCAGGGCTCAAGGTTATCCGCCGCATCCTGAGCGACGGCAAAGTCGTGGGGCTTGCCTGGGGCACAACCATCAGCGAATTGGCCAAATTTGCCGAGCAGGAGAAAAACACGGCGTTGGATATTGATTTCGTGCCGCTGGATGGCGGGCCGGAAAGTATCGAAAGTGAATATCATGTCAATACGATATGCTATCAGATGGCCCGGGCTTTTTCTGCGCGCAGTCATTATATTTATGCCCCGGCGATTGCCAAGACCGCCGAGATACGACAGGCTATTGTGCAGGATATCAACTATGAAAAAATCTCTGCCTACTGGGAACGGTTAAACATTGGCATTGTAGGAATCGGTGCCCCGGTCAAGTCCTCCAATCTGGTCTGGGCGGGCAGTTTTGGCCGTGAGGCCATTGAATCGCTGGCCACCACAGGCGCAGTAGGCGAAATCTGTTCGGTATTCTACGACATCAATGGTCATGAGGTGCAGACGCCGTTCTCTGACAGAATTATTGCGGTGGGATTGGAAAAACTGCGGCAGCTGGAGTACAGCATCGGTCTGGCCGCTTCCCGGGAAAAGGTGCCGGCTATCATGGGAGCTTTGCGGGGCAAGCTCATCAATGTGTTGATTACCGATGAGGAAACAGCGAAGATTCTCTTGAATGAATGATGAATGCTTATAAAGCAGCTCCAAAACCAGGGCTGCTTTATGTTATACTAAGGAAGGTGATGGGGGGGGCGATAATTTTGGATTTTGCAGATATTGGTGTAATGATTATTGCCGGGGGCAAAAGTTCCCGCATGGGGCAGGACAAGCGGTTTCTGACGCTGGATAACTGCTCCCTGCTGGAACTGACCTTGCAGAAGACGGCGCAGCAATCCTTTGCAGAACGGTATCTTTGCGCCGAAAGCAGTCAGGCAGAGGGATTGGCGGGACTGGCCGGGCGCTATGGATTGGCGCTGGTGGAAGATTCCCGCAAGGGTGCGGGTCCCTTGGAGGGATTGCGTGCAGGGCTGGCATGCCTGAAGGCAGATTATGCGCTGGCTTTATCCTGTGATATGCCGTTATTCGGCTATGAAGTGCTCAGGCCCCTGCTGGCAGATGTGCAGGGGGAACTGGCCGTTATTCCCGTGGTAAAGGGCCGACGGCAGCCTTTGGCGGGGCTTTACCATCGCGATTTGTTGCCCGTAGTGGAGGCGGCATTGCAGCGGGGCGATTATAAAATCGGTCAGGTGATTGATAGTGTTCCGCATAAACTGGTGGAACTGCCGGACACGGAGGCGTTTTTCAATGTGAACCGGCCGGCCGATTTTCGTCTGGTTCGGGGGCGGCTGGCCAATGACAAGCGGCAGGTTCCCTTGGTGACGGTTGCCGCGCCCAAGTCCAATACGGGCAAGACCACTTTTATCGAGCGGCTGATTCCGCGGTTAAAAGAGCACGGCCTGCGGGTGGGCGTGGTCAAGGGGGACTGCCACGGCTATGATGTGGACGAGGAAGGCAAGGACAGTTACCGCTTCAAGCAGGCAGGGGCTGATGGTGTGGCGGTGGTTTCGCCGGAAGGTTATTTTATCCAGCAAAAAACGGAGCAGCGGGCCAGTCTTATGGAGATTGCCGGGCGGCTGACGGATGTGGATTTGGTCATTATCGAGAGCCGCAGTCATGGAACCATCCCCAAGATTTCCCTGTGGCGAGGGCTTGGTGAGGTCATTGCGGATGAAGATACTGTGGCCATTTTCAGCAGCGGCGAGCATGGGACGGCTTCTCTGCGTCAGTATGATATTGATGATGCCGAGGGCGCAGCGCAATTGGTATGTTTTTTGTGCGGCCTGTAAGCAAAATGTATTGAAGGAAATAGCGCTTTTCGGTAGAATAATATAGTTAACGAAAAAGGAAAGCGCAGGGAGTTTTAATGAAGTACGTTGTCATAGATTTGGAGATGAATCCCGTAGACCGGGAGTTCCGTGAAGTCAAGAAGCAGATGAAGGAAGAGGTTATCGAGTTCGGTGCGGTGCGTCTGGATGAGAACTTTCAGCAGGAGGCTGAATTCCAGTGCTATGTGGAGCCGGAGTACGGCAAGATAAAGAAGCATATCACGAATCTCACGGGTATCAAGCAGGAAATGGTGGATGGCAAAGGTCATTATGCCGAGGCGTTCCAGCGGTTTGTGGACTGGATTGGCGGGGAGGAAACGCAGATTTACTCCTGGAGTATGTCCGATATCAAGCAGCTCAAAAAGGAATGCCGCTTCAAGCTGCCGGATTTTGATGTGAAGTGGCTGGACAGCCGCTGGGTGGACTTGCAGCAGGTATTTGATGACCGGTTGGGGCTTCATAATAATCTGGCGCTGAAACATGCTTTAGGGGCTATGGATCACAAATTTGAGGGCACGCAGCATACGGCGCTCGCAGATGCCATCAATACGAGTGCAATTCTGGTGCTCATGCAGGATGATGAAAAATTCCGCAAGACCATGCAGCCGGTGCTCGATATTTTGCAGCCGCAGGATGATTTGGCCAGTTCCATTGGGGATTTGTGTCCGGATTTGTTAAAGTTAAAGCAGGATTTGAGCGACTGATATTCGAGGTGCTTGGCGGGGCAGGATGGCTATTGCGCCATTGCTTCGCTCTGCGGCTGAAATCATTTTTTCCTTTTAGGCAGCTAAAAAAGTCAAAACTCGCTGTGCTCAGACAGTTGACTTTTTTAGCTGCTTTTTTGGTGAGGAAAAAATGATTTCTTTACGCCGCGGCGCTGACGCAATGGCGTAATAGCCATCCTGCCCCTCGGGCTGTCGCAACGATGCTTATTCTGGTTTGATTGCACATTGAGCACAAATGTATAGCTACAATATACTAATTGTAACTTTTTATGGAAATGCTTGTTAATTTAATACTGTTATGCTATGATATTGTCAATTGTTGAGATTCTGGAGGCGTGTTTATGGCGATGAGTTTGGGCGTGCTGGGGCCGGCGGGGACGCATAGTGAGGCGGCGGCAGTGTATTTGAAGCGGCAGACGGGTGAGGATTATAAATTGGTGCTGTTTGCCGATATCTTTGACTGCTTGCAGGCGGTGGAAAATGGTGAGGTCGCTTCGGCTTTGGTGCCGGTGGAAAACTCGTTGGAGGGGGCTATCAATATCACGCTGGACACGTTGGCGCGCAGTGAGGGGCTGACGGTCTGGCGGGAGCTAATCTGGCCTGTCCATAATCAGCTTTTAGCGCGGCGTCAGGGTGAGATTAAGCGGATTTATTCTCATGCCCAGCCCATTTCCCAGTGCCGAGACTTTCTGCTGCAGAATTACCCGCAGGCCGAACTTATCAAAGTGGCCAGCACTGCGCGGGCGGCCGAGATCGTGGCCGAAGCTCCGGCAGATTCCGGCAGCGCCGCCATTGCCACGGCGCGGGCAGGGGAACTTTTGGGGCTTGTGCCCATTGCCACAGAGATTCAGGACAGCGCCGCCAACTGCACCCGCTTTTTCCAGGTGGGGCGGCAGGCTTTGAGCTTTTTGCCCAAGGAAAAATTATTGGTCATCTGTCAGATTGACGGTCAGAAGGCCGGTGCGCTCTTTGAAGTTCTGAAGGAATTTGCCCAGCGGGGCATCAATATGACCCGTATCGAGTCGCGCCCTGCCAGAACGGAACTTGGCGCTTATATATTCTTTTTCGATTTGGAATACAGCGATTCACCGCAGCTTGAAGAGGCGCTCTCTGCGGTGGAGAAGAAAAGTATTTGGCTGCGGAATTTGGGGACTTTCCCTGTGCTTACGGTTAATTAATCACTCATTATAGAAGGGGATGGAATTATGGTTATTATTATGAATGTGGATGCTACAGAGGAAAACATTAAGGAAGTCATTGCAGTTATCGAGGGCGCAGGCTTGCAGGCCAAGGTGATGGAAGGCAGTCAGCAGAAGATTGTCGGTGTTATCGGCGATAAGACGCGGCTGGCTTCGGTGCCAATTGACGCTTTGGACGGTGTAGAAAAGAGCGTCGAGATTTCCAAGAGCTATAAACTGGCCAGCCGGGAATTCCATCCGGCAAACAGTGTTATTGATGTAGCGGGCGTAAAAATCGGTGACGGTAATCCCGTGGTTATGGCTGGCCCCTGCGCTGTGGAATCCAAGGAGCAGCTCTTTGAGGCGGCAGATATTGTCAAAAAAGCCGGTGCCCAGTTCCTGCGCGGCGGTGCCTATAAGCCCCGCACTTCTCCTTATGCGTTTCAGGGGCTAGAAGTGGAAGGTTTGAAATATCTGGCCGAAGCCCGCGAGCGTACAGGCTTGCGGGTGGTGACGGAAGTTACCACGGTGGAGGCCATTGAGCGGGTCGTGGAGTATGCGGATATGCTCCAGATTGGCGCGCGCAATATGCAGAACTTTGGTCTTTTGAAAGAAGTCGGCAAATGCGGCAAGCCGGTGCTCTTGAAGCGCGGTTTGGCGGCAACGATTGACGAATGGCTCAATGCTGCCGAATACATTATGAATGCGGGCAACCCCAATGTGGTGCTCTGTGAGCGCGGTATCCGCACTTACGAAACCTACACGCGCAATACGCTCGATTTAAGCGCCGTGGCGGCGGTGAAGCACCTGTCCCACCTGCCGATTATTGTTGACCCGAGCCATGGCACGGGCAAATGGAGAATGGTAAAGCCTATGGCCTTTGCCGCCATCGCTGCTGGAGCCGACGGCCTGATGATGGAAGTCCATCCGAACCCGGCCAAGGCTTTGTCCGACGGCCCACAGTCCTTGACCCCGGAGAACTATAACGAGGTCATGCGCGGCGTACAAAAAATCTCCGCCTTTATGAAAGCGGAGAAGATTACTTCGATGGATATTTAAGCCTATATAAAAAGCCCGTTCGTCAAATGGCGAGCGGGCCTTCCTTTTTATTTCTTCACCACTTCCGGTGCGGCACCTTCTTCGATGCAGGCTTTGGTGATGATGACTTTGCGTGGTTCGTTGGATTTGGGGATATCGAACATGACATCGAGCATGATGTCTTCGATAATGCCTTTGAGCGAACGGGCGCCGGTCTTGCGCTCGATGGCTTTGCGAGCTACGGCGCGCAGGGCATCTTCCTGGAATTCCAGGTCCACGTTATCCATGGCCAGGAGTTTTTCGTACTGTTTGACCGGGGCGTTCTTGGGTTCGGTGAGGATGCGCAAGAGCGCATCTTCGTCAAGGGTTTCGAGGGTGCAGATTACGGGCAGGCGGCCGATGATTTCGGGGATGATGCCGTACTGCATGAGGTCTTCGGGGCGAACCTTGTGGATGAGCTCATCGAATTTGGGCTTGTCATCTTTGCCCTGAATCTCTGCGCCAAAGCCGATGGAGCTGGTCTTGGAGAGGCGCTTGGCAATTACATCGTCAATGCCGACGAAGGCACCGCCCACGATAAAGAGGATGTTTTTCGTATCCACTTTGATGGTGGGAGCTTCGGGGTGCTTGCGCTGGCCCCGGGAGGTGAATTCCACCACGCTGCCTTCGAGCATCTTTAAGAGGGCCTGCTGTACGCCTTCATGGCCCGGGTCAGCGGTGATGGAGTTGTTGGCGCCGGACTTGCGGGCAATTTTATCGAATTCGTCGAGGTAGATGATGCCGTGTTCGGCTTTTTCTACGTCCTTGTCGGCGGCATAGTAGAGATTGCGCACGGCGACTTCTACATCTGCGCCCACAAAGCCGGCTTCGGTGAGGCTGGAGGCATCTGTTACGGCAAAGGGAATGTCCAGAAGCTTGGAGAGGTGGGATAAAAGCGCCGTCTTGCCGCAGCCGGAGGGGCCGAGCATGATGACGTTGGATTTTTCGATTTCTGTGCCGTCATCATTTTGATAACCGTACTTCATGCGTTTGTAATGGTTGTAAACGGCCACGGAGAGAATCTTCTTGGCGCGGTCCTGATTGATGATGTATTCATCCAAATACTTTTTGATGATATGGGGCTTGTTCTTGGCGAGAATATCGTCCAGCTGCCCGGCAAAGACCTGCTTTTCATCCTGCTGCTGAGCGGCATCATGTTCCTCTAAGAAGTGGTTGACTTCCTTGATGCAGTTGCGGCAGATGGCAAAGCCGGTGTTGGGGTCATAAATCGGCAGGTCGTACTGGTCGCGGACGTTGATAATCCGTTTGCAGAAGCTGCACTGATGCTGCATAGTTTGATTAGCCATGATAAAATGCTTTCCTTTCTCTATATGAACTCGTAATAAACAAATTGTGTCATTACTTCATTATCTTATAAGAAGGAAATTTTTTCAAGAAAAATATTGCTTCATTCCTTGCATCGTAAGATTTCCTGTGCTATACTGTTTTGGTACTGGACGTACTGACGTCTGGTTCCAAGTCATTTTGACTGGCTTTGCCCCAAAAGGTAAGCTAGGTCTAAACCAAGCTCGCGCATAGCTTGCTTGTATCAATTCCCAGTTTTAGTTGGGGTGAAAGCGAGGTGTAATTTATGAAACAGGGTATTCATCCGGAATACTTCGAAGCAAAGGTAACCTGCGGTTGCGGCAACACGTTCACCACGGGTTCCACGCAGAAAGAACTGCGCGTCGATGTTTGCTCCAAGTGCCATCCGTTCTTCACGGGTCGTCAGCGTGACGTACAGGCAGGCGGTCGTATCGAAAAGTTCAACAAGCGTTACGCCAAGAAGTAAGACACGTTATGGTAAAGCAGAGCATATTGCTCTGCTTTATTTAGTATAAGGATAAATCAAGAATATTCGGTGTTTCCAAGTGTACGTTAGGAGGAAAGACCTTGAGTGATAAGAAATTAATGGTAGGCGGGCAGGCTGTTATTGAAGGCGTGATGATGCGCGGGCCGAAACTTACGGCAACGGCTGTGCGCGACCCGCAAGGGTGTATCCAGGTCGAGACTAAGCCTGTAAATTCCATTAGCGATAGATTTCCCATTTTGAAAAAGCCCTTTCTGCGGGGCACGGTGTCTTTGATTGAGTCATTGGTCATCGGCATGAAATCCCTGTCCTATTCGGCCAAGATGGCCGGGGAAGAGGATGAACAGCTTTCCGATAAGGAAATGGCAGGTACTATTGTCTTTGCGCTGGTGCTGGCAAGTGTGCTCTTTATTGCCATCCCCACGGGAGCGGCCAAACTGATTCACGGCGCCACGGAGGACCCGGTGGTGCTGAACCTGTTGGAAGGTGTCTTGCGGCTGGTGATTTTCCTCATTTATATTTGGGGCATTTCCAGGCTGAAGGATATTCGCCGGGTGTTCCAGTATCATGGGGCAGAGCACAAGACGATTTTTTGTTATGAAGCGGGGCTGCCTCTGACGGTGGAAAACGTACAGAAATTCCCCCGGCTTCATCCCCGCTGTGGCACTAACTTTTTGCTGATTGTGATGCTGGTGTCCATCTTTGTATTTGCTTTCTTAGGCTGGCCCTCTCTTTGGGAGCGCATTTTAAGCCGCATCCTGCTGCTGCCGGTGGTGGCGGGGATTTCCTATGAGATTATCCGTTTGGCCGGGCGCAGTAAGAACAGCTTCATCCAGACGGCCATCCGTCCGGGGCTTTGGCTGCAGTATCTCACGACCCGTCCCCCTGAGGACGATATGGTGGAAGTGGCCATTGAGTCCTTGAAAGCGGTTTTGCCGGAGGAGGAAATCCTGGAAGGGACGCCGGATTATATTCACAAGGAAAGCAGCGAAGCAGTGGTTGAGGAGAGTGTTCCCACAGCTGCCGCCGTTACAGAATGATTTTGAGGTGAAATAAGTGCTGGAAAAACTCCAAGCCGTTGAAGATAAATTTTTGGAACTGGAATCGCTAATCAGCGACCCGGATGTGATTGCAGATATGAGCCGCTGGCAGAAGTACAGCAAGGAACATGCCAGCCTGACCCCCATCGTGGAAAAATTCCGGGAGTACAAGGATGTGGTCAAGGGCATTGAAGATGCCAAGGCCATGTTTGCTGAATCGCTGGATGATGAGATGCGCAAGTTCGTGGAAGAGGAACTTGCAGAATTAAAGGTGCAGAAGGAAGCGCTCGACGCAGAACTGCCCATCCTGTTGTTGCCCAAAGACCCCAATGACGACAAGAACGTCATCGTGGAAATCCGCGGCGGTGTCGGCGGTGAGGAAGCGGCGCTCTTTGCCGGTGACCTGTTCCGCATGTATGGCCGCTATGTGGAAAAGCAGGGCTGGAAGATGGAAATCATCGATGCCAGCCCCACGGAGCTTGGCGGCTATAAGGAAATTTCCTTTATGGTCACGGGCTTCGGTGCTTACAGCAAGCTCAAATACGAAAGCGGCACCCATCGTGTACAGCGTGTGCCGGCGACTGAATCCGGCGGGCGCATTCATACCTCGGCCGTCACCGTGGCGGTACTGCCGGAAGCAGAAGATGTGGATGTGGCTATCGACCCCAAGGATTTGCATATCGACCTTTACTGCGCGTCCGGTGCGGGCGGTCAGCATGTCAACCGCACGGAAAGTGCCATCCGCATCACCCATATTCCCACGGGGATTGTGGTGCAGTGTCAGGATGAGCGCTCCCAGCTCAAGAACAAGGACAAGGCCATGAAGGTGCTGCGGGCAAGACTTCTCGACAAGGCCCAGCAGGAGCAGATGGATAATATCTCTGCTGATCGCAAGAATCAGGTGGGCAGCGGCGATAGAAGTGAGCGCATCCGCACCTATAACTTCCCGCAGGGGCGGGTGACCGACCATCGCATCGGCCTGACTTTGCACCGTATCGACGCTGTGCTTGCCGGTGACCTTGACGAAATCTTAAATGCCCTGATTACCGCTGACCAGGCGGAACGGCTGAAACAGGTGAAGTAATGGCAGGAAATGAAATATGGACAATCGGCCGCATTCTCAAATGGACGGAAGATTACTTTGCCCAGAAGGGCATTGAAAATCCCCGCCTGGACGCAGAGGTGCTGCTCGGTCATGTGCTTCATAAACAGCGCATTTACCTCTATGTGCACTTTGATGAACCACTGCAGGCGCACGAACTCACCGCCTTTCGGGAGATGATTAAGCAGCGTGTAAACCATGTGCCCGTGGCCTATATCTTAGGAGAAAAGGAATTCATGGGGTTGACCTTTAAGGTCACCAAGGATACGCTCGTACCCCGTCCTGATACGGAAATTCTCGTGCAAGGGGCAGTAGAAAGACTGCGCCAGTTAGGTCAGGAAAAGCCGCAGATTGCCGATATCGGCACGGGAACAGGTGCAGTAGGATTGAGCGTTCTGCATTTTGTAAAAGATGCGGAACTTGACACCGTGGATATTTCCCCGCAAGCCAGAGAAGTGGCGGAGGAAAATGCGGCCAGCCTCGAACTTGCGGACAGGGCACATTTCTTCACGGGGGATTTGCTTGCGCCGTTGCAGGGAAAGACTTATACGGCAATCCTTTCCAATCCGCCCTATATCCCAAAAGCTGATATTGCCGGCCTGTCAGAAGATGTGCAGCTCAGTGAGCCGCATACGGCTCTGGACGGCGGTGAAGACGGCTTGGATTTTTACCGGCGGCTCTGCAGCGAGGCTCCGGCCATGCTGATGGTTGGCGGTTTTATGGCCTTTGAAGTGGGGATTAATCAGGCAAAGGATGTAGCGGAACTTGCGCAGGCCAATCCCCTGATTACCCGCACGGAGATACTGAAGGACTACGCCGGTATTGAGCGGGTTGTGATAGCTTGGAAAGAGGCGTAAGAAGTAAGAACATGCAGACGAAATGTATTCAGATAGATAATGTCAAAGCCCGGAAGGAAGCTCTCCATGAAGCAGGAGAGCTTATCCGCCGTGGCGAAGTGGTAGCGTTCCCCACGGAAACGGTGTATGGTCTGGGAGCCAATGGCCTTGATGCAGATGCCTGCGCCAAAATTTATCAGGCCAAGGGGCGCCCGTCGGACAATCCGCTGATTCTCCATGTGGCCAATCGCTCCATGGTTGACCAGATTGCCGCACGGATTCCCGAAAAGGCGGAAAAACTTATCGCCGCTTTCTGTCCCGGCCCCATCACCTTGATTCTGCCCCGCAAGGCTATCGTGCCTGACAGGATTACCGGAGGTTTGGCGACTGTTGGTGTAAGGATGCCGGAACATGATGTGGCAAGAGCTTTAATTGCTGCCGCAGGCGTGCCCATTGCGGCACCGTCGGCCAATATCTCCGGCCGTCCCAGTCCCACAACCGCCGAGTCGGTACTGGTGGACATGGAGGGAAAGATTCCCATGGTTCTTGATGGCGGTGCCTGCGATTTCGGTGTGGAGTCCACCATTGTAGATGCCACGGGAGACAGGGCCATCATCCTGCGTCCCGGTGCCATTACGAAAGAAATGCTCGAAGAAGTGCTGGGCGAAGGCAGTGTCATCATTGACCCCGCACTCGTGGGTGCGGATTCTGTGCCCAAGGCACCGGGCATGAAGTACACCCATTACGCGCCGAAAGCTCCGCTGACGCTGATTGAAGGCATGCCCACCCGCATGGCGCGAGCGTTCCAGTGGGAAGTCAAACGCTTGCAGAGTGAAGGTCATATTGTAGGCGTCATGGCCAGCCATGAAGTGCTCAAAGAACTGAAGGAGATTTTGCCCCAGGAACTGATGGCAGATTACGGCCATCAGGGGAACTTGCCTGCTATAGCGGCCAATATCTATGAGGCTCTGCGCAGCTTTGATGAAAAAGAGGCCGATATTCTGCTGGGGGAGGGGACGACCTCGGAAGGATTGGGGCTGGCGATTATGAATCGGCTGCATAAGGCTAGTGGGTTTCGGACGATAAACGCATAATTGGGGGGGCGTACTGGCGCAGGTGCTTACTTTTTGGCCGGCGCCCTAAATACAGGCAGGCACAAGTGCTTACTTTTGGGCTTCCGCGCAAATGGCTCCTTCGGTAATGCCGTTTATTTAGTTACCTGCTCCGGTTACCACGTCGCGGCTTTCAGCGTTGTGTTTAGTTTTTTCTTTGGGGAGCCAGCCTGCGGCAGTGCGCTCCACCCCAAAAGCAAGCACGTGTGCCAAGCTCATTGGGATATGGTAGCTTTTTAGCGCCCACAGCTATGATTTATATGAAATATGAAGTTCCTTGCAAGATGATGCAGGGAACTTTTTCGTATATCCAAGTAAGTTCATCCGAAGAAGCGCAATGCGATAGCGAGCGGCGGGCGGGGGATGTCTGGCTGGAGCGTAAGGCATAGAGCGTTAAGAAATATTTTTTGCCATACCGCTGTTTTAGCTGGGAAAGTCTACTGTTTGAGCGGAGCGAGTTTTGACTTTCCCGGCTAATGGATTAAGGGCAAAAAATATTTTAGCTCTAAGCATTAGCGGAAGACAGATATTCCCCGCCTGCCGCGCCTTGTACCTCGAACCAAGAACATTGTATCTCAAAAGAAAACTTTACCTACAGGCAGGAAATCGCCTTTGCGAGTAGAATTATTCCTATAAAACGCAATATTCGCATAAAAAGATTCTAAGGAGGGAGAATTTATGTTTTTTATGAAGTCGGTAAAAGGCAAACTGACAGCGCTGTTTGTGGCGGTCAGCGTTGTGGCTACACTGGCGGTGGGCGGTTATTTTATTTACAGCACCATCCGTGATAATGATGTAGCGGTGCAGGAGTATCGCCAGCAGTTGGCGGCACATTACGATAGGGAACTGCGGTTGCAGACGGAGGGAATGGTATCGTCCCTTAATGGCATTTATGCCCGTCAGCAGTCTGGAGAACTGACGGAGGCACAGGCCAAGAGTCTGGCTCTCGATGTTATGCGTTCAGTACGTTATGACGAAGGCAAAGGTTATTTCTTTGCGGATGAAAAGGATACAGGCATCTGCGTAGCCCATGCGGGCAACCGTTCAGCAGAAGGCAAGATGCGCCGGGGTGAAAAAGACCCCAATGGCGTTCCCTACATGGAAAACATGTGGAAGGAAGGCCAGAAGGATGGCGGCGGCTTTGTGGATTTTTCCTATCCGAAACCGGGCGAAAGCCAGCCGCTGCCCAAGCGCAATTATGTGATGGAGTTCAAGCCCTATGGCTGGATTGTCGGCACCGGCTCCTGGATTGACTATATCGATGCCGAAGCGGCCAAATACATGGAGGCCAATCAGAAGGCTCTCTACCAGAAAATCATGATTTCTGCCATCATCATTTTGCTGGTATCGGTTATTATGGCGCTGTTGGGCGTGAAAATTGCCCAGAGTTTCGGCGACCCCATCAGCTTCGTGACGGGCAGACTGCAGAAATTTGCTCATGGGGATTATCGGGCAGAACCTGTTAAGCCAGAATATACGGAACGCGAAGATGAAATCGGCCAGATGGTGGAAATCCTCAAGGTCTTGGGCGGCAATATGCGCAAGCTTATGGGCTCCATCAAGGAGTCTGCTGATCAAGTGGCAAATGATGCGGCACAGCTCAATGAAATGACTACCCAGTCTGCGGCGGCCAGCCAACAGGTAGCCGAGTCCATCACCGATGTGGCAGGTGCTACCAACAAGCAGCTTAGTGCTATTGATGATGCTTCCCAGTCCATGGATACCCTGCTTGAACGCATTGGCGGCATGGCACATAACGCCCGCCGGGCAGCCGTGGAAACTCAGCAGGCTACTGAAAAAGCCCAGAATGGTAATCAGGTGGTTACCCGTACCGTTAAGGATATGGCACGCCTTTCCGAAGTCGTGGGCGAATCGGCGAAGGTAGTCAACAGTCTGGGCGAGCGTTCCGATGAAATCGGGCGCATAACCGATACCATCTCCGGCATTGCCGAGCAGACCAACCTGCTCGCACTCAACGCCGCTATCGAAGCAGCCCGTGCCGGTGATGCCGGGCGAGGCTTTGCCGTGGTCGCAGACGAAATCCGCAAATTGGCTGCCCAGTCCGAAGAAGCCGCCAGCCAGATTGCCGGTCTTATCGGTCAGATTCAGAATGAAACCCAGCAGGCTGTCAACAGCATGAACGAAGGTACGGAAAATCTGTCCACCGCCAAAGACAGCGTGGAAGAAACCGGACGGGAGTTCTCCGCTATCGTGGAATTGGTGGAAAAGATTTCCAATCGTTCCCAGCAGATTGCCAGTGCTTCCAAGGAAGCTACAGACAGTGCAGATACCTGCCAGTCCGCGATTAAGGATATCGAGGAAATGAGCCGCAGTGTCGTGGCCAATTCCGAAACCGTATCTGCGGCCACCGAGGAACAGTCGGCATCTGTCCATGAGATGAATTCCAACAGTGAACAGCTGGCGAAGATGGCCAGCATGCTGCAGGATGAAGTGCAGAAATTCAAAGTATAATAATAATTCCAATTAAAGTCAGCCGTCCCATTTACGGGGCGGCTGGCTTATGGTAAAATATTAGCGTGTAGACAATTATATTTTAGGAGGTAGTAATATGAGTAAATACGCTGGAACCCAAACCGAGAAGAATTTGGAAGCTGCTTTTGCAGGAGAGAGCCAGGCACGTAACAAGTACACTTACTATGCTTCAAAAGCCAAGAAGGAAGGCTTTGAGCAGATTGCTGCCCTATTCTTAAAAACAGCTGACAATGAAAAAGAACATGCCAAGATGTGGTTCAAAGAACTCCATGATGGCATGCCCGATACGACGGTAAACTTAAAAGATGCCGCTGATGGCGAAAACTACGAGTGGACGGATATGTATGCCGGCTTTGCCAAGACCGCCGAGGAAGAAGGCTTCCCGGAACTGGCTGCCAAGTTCCGTCTCGTGGCCGATATTGAAAAGCACCATGAGGAACGCTATCGTGCGCTGTTGAAGAATGTCGAAGCACAGGAAGTATTCCAGAAGAGCGAAGTAAAAGTTTGGGAATGCCGCAACTGTGGTCATATCGTGGTGGGCACCAAGGCGCCGCAGATTTGCCCGGCGTGCGCGCATCCGCAGAGTTACTTCGAGATTCATGCCGAGAATTATTAAGTTAATGCTGTGCCCGGCGTGGCCGTGCTGCTTTGCCAGTCTGCGCTTAGGCCGTAAGCTAAAACAAATTTTGACCCTTTAATAGAATAGCTCTAAAAGCCATAAACTCGCTGTGCTCAGACAAATGGCTTTTAGAGCTATTTTTTCGTATGGTCAAAATTTGTTTCTTAACGCTTGCGGCCTAACGCTTCGCTTTGGCAAAGCAGCACGGCCACGCCGGGAAGGTCAGTTTAGCATGCATTCCCTTTGCAAATTTAGCGTCGCAGTATTTCTAGGATGGCCTCACCGATTTCATCGGTTTTGGCCTTGCCGCCTAAATCTGGAGTGAGGGTTTTCTTTTCCTGCAGCAGGGTTTCGATGGCGTTGATGACCTTTGCACCCCATGCTTCCTGACCGAAGAAGTCGAGCATCTGACTGACGCTCCAGATGGCGGCGAGGGGATTGGCAAGACCTTTGCCCGCGATATCCGGGGCACTGCCGTGGATGGGCTCGAACATACTGGGGAATTTCTTTTCCGGATTGAGGTTGGCTCCTGCAGCAAGCCCCATGCCACCGGCAATGGCGGCGCCCAAATCCGTCAGGATATCGCCGAAGAGATTGCTGGTTACGACAATCTGGAAGCGGGCAGGCTTTTTGACGAAGAACATGCTGGCGGCATCGACCATAAGGCTGGAGGTTTCGACTTCGGGATATTCCTTGCCGACTTCGGCGAAGATTTCATTCCAGAACACCATGGAGTAACCAAGGGCATTGGCCTTGCTGACATTGGTCAGGGTCGTGCCCTCTTTTTTCGCCAGCTCATAGGCATAGCGGATAACACGCTCGCAACCCTTGCGCGAGAAGACGCCGGTCTGCAAAGCGATTTCCTGCTCCGTGCCGGGATAGAGGCGGCTGCCCACATTGGCGTACTCGCCTTCGCTGTTTTCCCGCACGACAATCATGTCGATGTCTTCTTCGTTCACACCTTTGAGGGGGCAGGGAGCACCTTTTAAGAGTTTCACCGGCCGCAGGTTGATGTACTCGTCAAAGCCCTTGCGGATTTTTAAGAGCAGGCCCTGCAGGGAAACATCATCGGGCACGCCGGGATAGCCCACGGCGCCAAGGTAAATGGCGTCAAAATCTTTGAGGATGGAGAGTCCGTCCTCGGGCATCATTTTGCCTTCCCGCAGATAATATTCGCAGCCCCAGGGAAAATCCGTAAATTCAACCTTGAAGCTGCCGTCCATTTCCGCAATGCCGGCGAGGACTTTTTTACCTTCGTCAATAACGTCCGGGCCAATGCCATCTCCGGCAATCACGGCGATTTTATAAGTTTGCATTGTAAAACCTTCTTTCTGCATAGAACAATACATCTTTATATATTCGTCATAAGGGAGAGAAAAACCTTGTGAGTATTAGTTTTATCATGGCTGATTGGCATTTTCCTAGTGGTAGGAGTATAATTTGAGCAGAAGAAAGAATAGGTGAGGTGCGTTATGAGTCAGGAACTTACGGAATTGCAACAGCAGATTGTGCGCTTTTATCATCATAATCCCTTTGTGGAATATCTTCATATTCAGGTACAGCCGCTTCCTAGTGGTGAAGTGCGGCTCGAGCTGCCCATTGACGAGGTACATACCAACCTATACGGCATTGCCCATGGTGGTGTGCTGATGACGATGGCCGATACGGCTATGGGGGCGGTCTGCCTGGCCTGCAATAAAAAGGTAGTTACCATCAGTCTTACGACGGACTTCCTCCATGCGGTACCGCTTACTGCCAAAGTGGTCACTACGGCGAAAGTCCTCCATGATGGGCGCCATACCATGACCTGCGAATGCGAACTCAAAAGCGAAGAGGGCAAGATTTTTGCCAAGGCTCACGGCAATTTCTACGTGCTGGGCAAATTTGTGGAAGCTGAGGAAGGGAGCGAGGAGTCGTGAAGAAGGAAATCAAGGAACTGCTGAACTTTATCAAGGCGGCGCCCACGCCTTATCATACGGTGCTGGCAGCGGCACAGAAATTGCAGAAGGCAGGCTTTATGGAATTGAAGCTCAGCGAAGTCTGGCAGCTGCAGAAAGGCGGACGGTATTATGTCAAAGCCTTTGATTCCACATTGCTGGCTTTTGCGCTGGGGAAGGAAGCCGGGCCTTTGCGCCTGGCCGCGGCCCATACGGATTTTCCCTGTTTCCGTCTGAAACCGCAGCCGGAAATCACAAAGGAGGGCTACGGCGTCCTCAATGTGGAAAAATATGGCGGCATGATGCTGCGCACCTGGCTGGACAGACCTTTGGCGCTGGCAGGTAAAGTAGCGCTGCGGTCAAAAGACCCCTTTAAGCCGGAGGTACGGCTGGTGAATTTCCCGCGCCCCCTCATGACCATTCCGAGCCTGGCCATTCATATGGACCGGGAGGTAAATGACGAGGGCAAGCTCAACGCGCAGAAGGATATGCTGCCTTTGACCACGGTGGGCGGCGAGGAACTGACGGCAGAATTCTTCCATGAATGGCTGGCGGCAGAGCTGAAAGTTGACATGTCAAATATCCTCTCCTATGAGCTGTCAGCTTATCCCTGCGAGGAAGGCACGCTTTGCGGCCTGCAGGAAGAATTCATTTCCTCACCCCGTTTGGACAATCTGACATCAGTTCTGGCCTGTCTGGAAGGGATGACGGGACTGGATGCAGATAAACTGGCAGGCCTGCGGCTCATTGCCCTCTTTGACAATGAAGAAGTGGGCAGTCAGACCAAGCAGGGGGCTGGTTCGGCAGTCCTGCTGCAGGTATTGGAACGGATTTATCTGGCGCTGGGCAAAGAGCGGGCAGAAATGCTCGCAGACATTGCCGCAGGCTTTATGCTGTCCGTGGATGTGGCTCATGCCCTGCATCCAAACTACATGGATAAATGCGACCCCAGCCACAAGCCGGTATTAGGTGGTGGTGTGGTGCTGAAACAGGCAGCCAGCCAGTCCTATGCCGGGGATACGGAAGCCGTAGCTGTGGTGCGGGGCCTTTGCGAAGCGCACAAGATTTCCTGGCAGCATTTCGTCAATCGCAGCGACAGCCGGGGCGGCGCCACGTTAGGTTCTATTGCCTCAGCCCTTGTTCCGCTGCGCACGATGGATATCGGTGTGCCCCTGCTGGCCATGCATTCGGCTCGGGAAACGATGCATTGCGCTGACCAGATATCCTTGATGGATTTGCTGAAAAAATTTCTTCGCTGACCATACAATAAATATAATTTGAAAACCATCCAAATCGTCTAAAAATTCCTTGCTTTTTCCTGGATTTTAACCGATAATGTAATTAGGAGAAATCTTTGTTTGAACTGATTTTGGGGTTCAGAGATAAAGGAGGAAGATGAACATGGATGTCAACATGATTTCTTCTTTGTCGCAGACTTCGGCAGCGGTGAAGGCTAACTACACCAAGAGCACCACCACGACGACCAATGAAGCGACGAAGGAAACCACCACCACCAGTACCGAAGCTTTTTCGGTGGATATTTCCGCTGAAGCAAAGAAGGCTTCCACGGCGCTGGGCAAACTCACCAGTGAGCAGGTAGATGCCCTGCAGGATGGCATCAACAAGAGCTATCAGCTGATGATTAAGACCCTCACGGAGCAGAATGCGAAGTTGCAGGGGTATCTCGATGAAGGCATTGGCAAACTCAACTTTGACGGTATCCTGTTCGGCACGGACAAATTTGCCCTGCCGCCGGTAGGCACAACGCCGGAAGAAGCGGCTGAAGCCATTGGCGAAGGCGGAGCGTATTCCGTTGACAGCGTAGCTACCCGCATCATGGATATGGCTACGGCGATTGCTGGCGGTGACCCCGAAAAACTCCAGCAGATGCAGGCAGCTGTGGAAGAAGGCTTCAAACAGGCCGGCCTTGTCTGGAAGGATGCTATGGGACAGGATGAAATGCCTCAGATTACCAAGGACACGCAGGCTGAGATTACGAATCGCTTCAACAAGCTCTATGAGCAGATGGGCGTGAATCAGACAGCCAAAATGGAAGAATAAATGATTTATGGCGGCCGCTGCGGGGAAACAGCGGCCGCCTTTTTGGTGTCGAAATAAAATTGTGACTTGACAGGGTTATCCACAGATAGCTTGTGCATAACCCTGTGGATTCTGTGGATAACCTGTGATGAAAAGCTGATGTTATCCACAGGTAGAAGCAGATTTCCACAGAGTTAGTAACATTTGGAAGAAGCCAGCCTGCGCTGCTGATTTGCGTGACCTCCTTATTATCCGTATAATGAAGCTATACGAATCATAAGGGGGCTATTTTTATGGGCAAGAGAATACATATACTGGCTATGGGCGGCACCATTGCCGGCAAGGCCGGGGACAGTACGGCAACCACCGGTTATCAGGCCGGCGCAGTAGGTGTGGACGATTTACTGGCGGCTGTGCCGGGGCTGCAGGAAGTGGCCCAGGTTACTGGTGAGCAGCTGGCAGCTATTGACAGCAAGGATATTACCGCAGAGTGCCAGTTGCGTTTGGTCAAGCGGGTGCGGGAACTGCTGCTGAGTGCCGATGTGGATGGCATTGTCATCACCCATGGTACGGATACGCTGGAGGAAAGTGCCTATCTTTTGGATTTGGTGCATTTTGCCGACAAGCCCGTGGTAATCACAGGCGCTATGCGCCCGTCCACGGCGTTGAGTGCTGACGGCCCCTTGAATATTTTGGATGCCGTGCGGGTGGCAGCTGCGGATAGTGCCCGGGATAGAGGCGTGCTCGTGGTGCTCAACAATGAAATCCATAGTGCCCGTTTGGTGACGAAGCTGTCCACGACTGCCGTGGA
Organism: Pseudoselenomonas ruminantium; assembly: GCA_015058625.1. GTDB lineage: Bacteria > Bacillota > Negativicutes > Selenomonadales > Selenomonadaceae > Selenomonas_A > Selenomonas_A ruminantium_N. Next base: position 144,039 of record SVCA01000006.1, read on the forward strand.
AACATTTCAGTCGCCTGTGGGGGGAGCCATCGGTGCGATAAACGATGGTGTGGTGGTGTTCTATCATGGTGCGGAACTTCATCACCTGCCGAACGCTTTAAGTGTCAGCGAAAAATTGACAAGTCAAAAGGAACTGCCGTATGTGCCTGTGCTCTACGGTCATAGTGATGATGATGGCCGTCTGGTGAAGCTGGTAGCTGATGAGGGCGCCAAAGGCATTGTCTATGCCGGGATGGGCAATGGCAGCATTCCTGCGCGGGTGGAAGCGGAACTTGCCGCCGCCGTGGAGCAGGGGATTGTTGTCATCCGTGCCAGCAGCAGTATTTCTGGCATGGTGACGAAGGCCGAAGCATCTTATGAGGAAGAGGGCTTTATCGCCAGCGGCCTGCTGAATCCCCGCAAGGCACGACTGCTTTTGCAGGTCACATTGGTCTGCGGTAAATCTGCGGCAGATTTACGGAAAATTCTTGCCTGACATAAAGGAAAAATTTTTCTTCATGGCGAATAGTACAAGCAAATAATGTTCGTAACTCAGCGAAGTATTAAAATCCCTTGCGTTTCTCCGTAAGGGATTTTTCGCCATAAGGAGGATGTGCGATGATACAGTACAATTACATGCTGAATTGGAGCGAGGGAGACCAGGGATTTTGGGATAAGCTGGAAAAGGTCATGCAGACACTCGTCATGCGTCCTGCCAGCAAACAGGCCAATGCGATTTTTATTCAGTTGTCCTTCAGTCAGATGCCCAAGGATGAGGCGGTGAAGGTGCGGGAGAAAATTCGCAGCTTCCTGCCCCGGGCTGTGGTGGCTGGTATTACGGAGACGTTGTTTTCGCCGCAGCTGGGAAGCTATGTGCAGCTCAACTGTACCTTCTTCCAGAATTCTAAGCTGCGGCTGATGGAATATGCGGGGATTCCCGAAGACTTTGCCCGTCTGGGGGTGGAGTTCGGTCAGAAGGTGGCCGCCATGCCAGATGCGCGGGCGGCAATGGTGCTCGGGACTACGGATGGCAATTTTGACAAGTTCTTGGAAGGCTTTGTCTGCGGCAATGAGAACGTAGTGGTTTTCGGCTCTGTGACCGGTACGGTGAAGGATATTGGCACAGGCAGTTCCATTATCACTGGGGCCTTGCTGGGGGAGAGCAATGACAAATATTATCTCGTGGGCAGCGAACTGATGCCCCAGGGCATTGTAGTGGTTGTGTTCTGTGGTGAAAGTCTCGGGGTTCGGGCGGATTATGTGCTGGGGTGGAAGCCTATCGGCAAGGAAATGGTCATCACGGAAACCATGGGGCCCAATGTCATTAGCACGTTGGATGGCATGCCGGCGGTGGATATTTACCGCCATTATCTGAAGGTCAAACCGGATGAGAATTTCGTCTATAATATCGCAGAATTTCCGCTGACCATTGAGCGTGAGGGCTGTCTTATCGCCCGTGTGCCGCCGGGCTTTGACGAGGAAGGCCGCATCTTCTTCAACGGGAATGTGAATGTGGGAGAAAGAGTGCGCCTGACCTACGCGGTGCGGGAGGATTTTCTCCACGAAACGGAGCTGGCCAGCGAGAAGATGAGCCAGTTTGCCCCGGACGGCCTGTTTATTGTGGCCTGCGGTACCCGTTCCCTGTTCCTGCAGGGCGAGGAACATTGGGAGACGCGCTATTATCAGCGTTTTGCCAATCAGTTGAGCAGCTGCAGCGGCACAGGGGAGATTTATTGCTATCAGGGGCAGGGCGGACTGCTTAACTGTGCGCTGATTGCCGTGGGCTTCCGCGAGGGCGGCAATAAATCTGCGCTGAGCTTCTACGATGAGCCGGAGACAGAGCCGGAAAATACCCGCATGCTTTTGTCCACTCGTATGGCGGCTTTTCTGGATGTCATTACCAAGGAGCTGGAGCAGAGCAATCGCGAATTGCGGGAACTGGCCGTGAAAAATGAGGAAGCCAGTATTGCCAAGTACAAATTCCTGGCCAATGTGCGCCGGGAAATTGCCACGCCGTTGAAAACGGTAATTCGTCTGGAACGAAAAATCCGCAAGGAAAGCACGGAGGATAAAATCAGGGAATATTCCCGTGAGTGTCATCTGGCTGGAGAAAAGGTCTATGGCATTTTGGGCCGTATTTTTGACTTCCTGGAGATGGAGGCGGGCGACTTAGACGCGAATGAGGCAGAGTATCGGGTCAGCACGCTCCTGCAGGATTTGCATAACGAAATCATGGACGAAGTGATAGAAAAAGGTTTGGAGATGGTGACGGAGCTGCCGCCGGACATCCCCAGCGTCCTCTACGGTGATGAACTGCGCATCCGCCAGATTCTCGTCAATCTCCTGAACAATGCGGTACGCTTTACGGAAAAGGGCAGCATCCATCTTAAGGTCACGATGGAAAAGATTGGTCCTGCCGATGTACTGCTTCATTTCTCGGTGAAAGATACCGGTGTGGGTATTACACCGGAAAACTTCGCAGAGGTGCAGAGGGTTTTGTCGCTCAGCGACGACCGTCCGCAAAATAGACTCAATGAAATGGGGCTCGGGCTCAATGTCACCCAACGGCTCTTAAAACTCTTTGGCAGTGAGCTGCATATGGAGACGGAGCTGGGGAAGGGCACCACCTGTTCCTTTGACCTGCGGCAGCGTGTGCTGAACTGGTTCCCCATGAAGCAGAAAAATGCACCTGCCCTGCGGGATGATGCGGACAGAAAGCCGCCTATCACGGAAGAAGAATTGGCTGAAACCTGGGAAGCTCTGCGTGAAATTGCTGCAGGCCAGGATATGGACAGTCTGGATTATATGCTGGAAACCCTCGATGCTTACAGACTGCCGGAACGGGAAGCGGCGCTGCTATTGGAACTGCAGACGGCTGCCAAGGAAAATAATTGGGAGCTGATTGCAAAACTCGTACAGTGACAGCCGAAAAAAAAATAAATTTTATCTTTTTGACCTATTGACTTTTTGACTATTTGAGCTATAATAAAATTGTAATCAGGAACAAGGAAAGCAAAGAACCTGGTTACAGAAATGTTAACAGATAGTCAGGAGCGCACAGCAAACTCTTGACCGGTATAAATTTAGAAAGGGGTTGCTGATTATGTTTGGTTTGGTTCCGTTTGGCAGTCGTAAAGATTTGGCAGCAGGCGATGCTCCGCGCAGCATCTGGGATGTGTTCAATGAACCATTTTTCCATGATGATTTCTTCCCCACCATGTCGGGCTTCAATGCCAATGGCGGTATGCGGGTCGATGTGAAGGATAACGGTGACAGTTATGAGCTGACGGCAGATTTGCCGGGCATGAAGAAAGAGGATGTAAAGCTCAGCTATCAGAACGGTTATCTCACCATAGCTGCTCAGCAGCAGAGTGAATCCGGTGATAAGGACGACAAGGGCAATTACATCCGCAGGGAGCGCCGCATGGGCTCCGCAAGTCGTTCCTTCTACATCGACAATATCGATGAGTCCCGCATTGATGCGGAGTTCAAAGATGGCGTCCTGCATGTGAATATGCCGAAAGCGGCAGAAGTGCAGCATAGTACGACAATTAACATCCGGTAAAAGAGAAAGGTCTTCCTCATCCAGAGGGAGGCCTTTTTTGTGGTTTTTTATGCAATAATAAATATAAATTATTAAAATAAATAAATCTAATCGCATTTTTAATTATTTCTTGCCTTTTAACAATAATTTGCCTATAATAATCATTGCGACCAAATGGGATAAAGTTGGAATATTGATTTATCGTAGTATAAATACCAATAATTCAATCGTAAAATCCCATAAATGTTCCTTGAAAAATAAGCAAAAAAAGCCAAAAAAACTCATAAATATTCATTAAAAAAAAGGATATTTTATGTTTATGTTGAATTGTAAAAAATGGGCAATAGCCTAATATTCAACTTACAGGCTTTTTTGCCGGAGGAGGAATATGAAAGAAGTTTTGCCGATATTCATGAAAAGGCTTATAATGGGACTGGGGGTTATCACCTTGGCGGTAGGCAGTATGCTCGTGGCAAACGGGCAGACAGAGCTTATCGGGGCGTTAATCATTGGTTTTATGACGGGCCTGGTATTTTTGGGAAACATGTCCCTGCGGCTGTGGAAGGCTGCGTCACTACCTGTTGGCGGTGCAAAAAGACAAATGTTATGGGGACTGGTTTTGCGCTTGATGGTATTATTTATTGTCTTGTTGGCGGCCGTCCGGATTTCCACGCAGGTGTTCAGCATAGTGGCGCTGGGATTTCTTCTCTGTTATGCCTGGGCTATGGTTCTCATGATCCGCATGAATAACGCGAAATAGTAACTCAGGAATTCCTGGGAGGAGGTTGAGGTATATGCATGAAATCGGTGTTCGCGAAGTAGTGCAGTTTGCCGGCTTTACCTTCAATTGGGAGACTCTGGTTATGACCTGGATTACGATGGCCATCGTACTGCTCATCGCAGTGCTGGCAACCCGCAATCTGCAGATGGTGCCGCAAGGCTGGCAGAATGTGGTGGAAGCAATCGTGGTCTGGCTTCATGAACAGATTGATGCGACCATGGGCAAGAATGGACGCTTTTTGGCGCCCTTTGTCGTGTCGCTCTTTATGTTCCTGCTGGTTTCCAACTGGCTGGGGCTTATCCCAAAGATGGCATCGCCGACAAATGACTTGAACACCACTTTAGGCCTTGCACTCTTGGTCATTGTGATGGTGCACGGACTGGGGCTTTACATGAAGGGCGGTCATTACATCGCGCATTTCTTCCAGCCCACGCCGGTCTTTGTCATCATCAACGCCATAGAGGAAGTCGCTAAGCCAATTACGCTGGCCTTCCGTCTATTCGGCAACATTCTGGCAGGTGAAATCTTAATCATCATCCTGCTGCAGCTCATGCCAATCTGGATGCCGATACCGTCAGTTATCTGGCTGGCGTTCAGTATCTTTATCGGCGGGGTACAGGCGTTCATCTTCACCATGCTGTCCATGGCATATCTTGCCAATGCAGTAAAGAGTGAGGAAGAAGGCTAAGACGAACTGGGAATTTTTTAGTTAAAGGTTTTAAGGAGGATTTTTTCATGGAAAACGCAATTATGGTAGCCGCTGCTCTCGTTGGCGCAGGTATTACGATGGGTCTGGCCGCAATCGGCGCTGGTATCGGTGATGGTCTTGTAACGAGCCGTTTCATCGAAGGTATCACCCGTCAGCCGGAAGCAAAGAGCACGCTCTTCACCAACACCCTTATCTCCGTTGGTCTGATCGAGTCCATGGCTATCATCGCAACCGTTGTTGCTCTTATCATGCTCTATGCAAACCCGCTCATCAAATAATTTTCTTTGATGAATTGCTTAATAAAGGGGGCATAGGAATTGATCGAGTTAAATGGGACGTTTATTGCGCAGATTATTAACTTCCTGATTCTGGTTGTTTTGCTCCGCGCATTTGCGTATAAACCCGTAGTCAACATGCTCAAAGCCCGTCAGGATAAGATTCAGGAAAGCCTTGACAAAGCCGATGCCGATGCGGCAGAAGCAGACAAGCTGCTGGCGCAGTACAAGGCGAAACTGGCTGCCGCAACGCAGAAAGCTGAAGAAATTCAGAAGAACGCCGAAAAGCGTGCCGCCGAGTTCCGCGAGGCAGAGGAGCAGAAGGTAAAAGCCGATATTGAGCAGATGAAGAAATCCGCTCAGGCCGATATTGAACGCGATAGAGCCAAAGCTGTCGAAAAGCTGCGCACCGAAATGGTCGCTCTTTCCATGGCTGCTGCCGGCAAAATCATCGCCAAGAATATGGATTCGGCTGAAAATGAAGCGCTTATCGCGGAATTTGTGGATAAGCTGGACAAAGATAAGATTGGTGATTTGCCATGCTAAACTTACAGCTTGCACATAAATATTCCCGGGCGATTTTTGAACTGGCGCAGGAAGAAGGCAAATTAGCCCAGTATGGCAAGGAGCTTCTGCAGGTCAAAAAAGACCTCGAAGCAGTACCGGCTGCGGTATCCTTCTTTGCCAACCCGCAGGTGGAGCGCAAAGCGAAAAAGGAACTGGTTAAGAAGATGTATGAAGGGGAACTTTCCCAGAGCATTTACCACTTCCTGCTCCTTCTGGTGGACAAGCGCCGTTTTGCCCTGCTTTCCGTTATTGCGGAACAGTTCAGGGAAATGGCTAATGCCGCCCAAGGCATTGTCATTGCTGATGTGACCACGGCTCAGCCGGCAACAGAGGCACAGCAGAAGAAAATCGCCGCTAAACTTGAAGCAGTTACGGGGAAAAAGGTGGAACTCCGCCTCCACGAGAACAAGGCCCTTTTGGGCGGTGTCGTGGTCAAAATCGGCGACCGCCGTATCGACGGCAGTGTGGCCGGACGCCTCCAGGCGCTGCAAAAAGAATTACTGACGAGCAAGTGAGAAACTGGGGTGACAGCTAAGTTATGAAAATGAATCCGGAAGAAATAACGGCCATCATCAAAGACCAAATCAAGAACTACGAAGTAGACTTGAATGTCGATGAAGTTGGCACGGTTATCGAAATCGGTGACGGTATCGCCCATATTCATGGCCTTGAAAAAGCCATGGCCGGTGAGCTGTTGGATTTCGGTAATGATATATTTGGGTTGGTCCTGAACCTTGAACAGGACAATGTCGGTGCCGTTATCCTGGGCGGCGAAACCAAGATTAAAGAAGGCGCACAGGTTAAGCGTACGGGCAAAATCATGCAGGTTCCCGTAGGTGAAGCCATGATTGGCCGCGTTGTTGATGCTATCGGCCGTCCTATCGATGGCAAGGGCGACATCAAGGCGGAAACGTTCCGCCCTGTTGAATACCATGCACCGGGTATTGCTGACCGCAAGTCCGTACATGAACCTCTGCAGACAGGTCTGAAGGCTATCGATGCCCTCGTACCTATCGGCCGTGGCCAGCGCGAACTCATCATCGGTGACCGTGGTATCGGTAAAACGGCTATCGCGGTTGATACCATCCTCAACCAGAAGGGCCAGGATTGTATCTGCGTCTATGTAGCCATCGGTCAGAAGGCTTCCACGGTAGCCCGTGTGGTGAAAACGCTCGAAGAAGCCGGCGCTATGAAGTACACCATCGTCGTAGCCGCTACGGCTGCTGACAGCGCTCCGCTGCAGTACCTGGCTCCGTATGCCGGTGTTGCTATGGCTGAACACTTCATGTATCAGGGCAAGGCCTGCCTCTGCGTATACGATGATTTGACGAAGCATGCAGCTGCATACCGTGCTATGTCCCTGCTGCTCAGAAGACCGCCCGGACGTGAAGCATATCCAGGTGATGTATTCTATCTGCATTCCCGTCTTTTGGAACGTGCTGCAAAACTCAGTGACGAACTGGGCGGCGGTTCGATTACGGCTCTGCCGATTATCGAAACGCAGGCCGGTGACGTTTCCGCGTACATTCCGACCAACGTTATCTCCATCACCGATGGTCAGATCATGTTGGAATCCGATGCCTTCTACTCTGGTATCCGTCCGGCTATCAACGTCGGTCTGTCTGTATCCCGTGTAGGCGGCTCGGCACAGATTAAAGCTATGAAGCAGGTTGCTGGTACCATGCGTCTTGACCTCGCACAGTATCGCGAACTGGCAGCATTTGCCCAGTTTGCATCCGACCTCGATAAGGCCACCAAGGCACAGCTCGACCGCGGTGCCCGCATGGTTGAAACGCTGAAACAGGCACAGTACAGCCCGCTCCTCGTACAGGAACAGGTTATGGTGATTTTCACCGCTGTCCGCGGTTTCCTGGCCGATATTCCGGTAGAGCGTGTGGTTGAATTCCACAATGACTTCTTGAAGTTCATGCGTGCGCAGCATCCGGAAATCGGGGATAAGATTGCGCAGCAGAAGAAACTTGATGATGCCATTGAGGCAGATCTTTCGAAAGCTATCGAAGAATTCAAGGAAACTGTAACATACAAAATGGCATAAGGTTAGCGAGGTGATTCTTTTTGGCTAGTTTACAGGACATCCGCCATCGCATTAAGAGCGTAAAGAGTACCAAGCAGATAACCAGTGCCATGAACATGGTGGCGACCTCGCGTCTCCGTCATGCCAAAGAGGCAGCACTTGCCAATAAGCCTTATGCAGAAAAGGTCGTGCAGGTGGTACAGCAGATTGCTGCTACCGCAGGAAATGATTTTTCTCATCCCCTGCTCGAAAAGCATGAGGACGGCAAAAAGCTCATTTTGCTTGTCACCAGTGACAAGGGCCTGGCCGGTGCTTATTCCGCCAATGCCTGCAAGGCAGCGGAAGCACTGGTCGAGGACAAGAAAAATACCCCGCTGGTCATTGTTGGCCGCAAGGGTACCAGCCACTTCAAAAATCGTGGTTATGATGTGGTAAAGAGCGTTATCGGCGTCAGCGAACGCCCCACCTTTGACCTGGCTAAGAAATTGGCCGACGATTTGGTGGAACGCTTCAAGACCGGAGAAATCCGGGAAGTGCAGATGGTTTATACGAAGTTTATCTCGGCGATTAACTGTGAGCCGCAGGTGTTAAAGCTCCTGCCCTTTGAGGCAGAAGAAGGCACGGAAGGTCCGGTTACCGAGTACATCTATGAACCGGATGCTGCCACGGTACTCGGAAGTTTGCTTCCGCAGTATCTTTACACCACCATCTATGCAGCGCTCCTGCAGTCTGCGGCAAGCGAACTCAGCTCCCGCATGAACGCCATGAGCAATGCAACGGACAACGCAGAAGAGCTTATCAGCAAACTGGACCTCTACTACAACAAGGTACGTCAGGCAGGTATCACCAACGAAATCACCGAGATTGTTGGCGGTGCCGAAGCTCTGAAATAAGGGCATCGTAAGGAGGTTTACCATTGGCAAAAGGTAAAGTCGTACAGGTTATCGGACCTGTCGTAGATATTGAATTCCCGGCTGGCGAACTGCCGGAAATACTGAATGCAATCACCATCAAGGGCAAAGCCGGTGACGTGGACATCGACCTCGTGGTTGAAGTCATGCAGCACCTCGGCGACAGCGTAACCCGTTGCATCGCTATGAGCTCTACCGATGGTCTCACCCGCGGGATGGAAGCCGAAGATACCGGCGCTCCGATCAGTGTTCCCGTTGGTGAAGGCACTCTGGGCCGTATCTTCAACGTACTGGGCCAGACCGTGGATAAGGATCCAACTCCGGTCAAGGCCGCTGAGTATTGGCCGATTCATCGTCCTGCTCCGGAATTTGAAGATCAGGAAACCAGTGCCCAGGTACTGGAAACGGGCATCAAGGTCGTTGACCTTATCGCACCGTACGCCCGCGGCGGTAAAATCGGCCTCTTTGGCGGTGCCGGCGTAGGTAAGACAGTACTTATCATGGAACTTATCCATAACATCGCTACCGAGCACGGCGGTTACTCCGTATTCGCCGGCGTAGGTGAGCGTACCCGTGAAGGCAATGACCTTTGGGGCGAAATGAAGGAATCCGGGGTTATCGGCAAGACCGCACTCGTTTACGGTCAGATGAACGAACCTCCCGGAGCTCGTATGCGTGTAGGTCTGACGGGCCTCACCATGGCAGAATACTTCCGTGATGTTCAGCATCAGGACGTGCTGCTCTTCATTGATAACATCTTCCGTTTCATTCAGGCAGGTTCTGAGGTATCCGCACTGCTCGGCCGTATGCCGTCGGCAGTAGGTTATCAGCCGACCCTGACCACCGATATCGGTGCACTGCAGGAACGTATTACGTCCACCAAGGAAGGTTCCATCACCTCCGTACAGGCCGTATACGTGCCCGCCGATGACCTCACTGACCCGGCACCAGCTGGTACATTTACCCACCTCGATGCAACGACGGTACTTTCCCGTCAGATTGCAGAACTGGGTATTTATCCCGCCGTTGACCCGCTCGATTCCACCAGCCGTATCCTCAATGCCGAAGTTCTCGGCGAGGAACACTATCAGGTGGCCCGCGGCGTGCAGGCAGTGCTCCAGAAGTACAAGGAACTGCAGGATATCATCGCCATCCTGGGTATGGAAGAACTGTCCGATGAGGATAAGCTCACCGTATCCCGTGCGCGTAAGATTCAGCGTTTCCTGTCCCAGCCGTTCTTCGTAGCCGAAGTATTCACCGGTTCTCCGGGTAAATACGTGCCGCTCAAGGAAACGGTGCGCGGCTTCAAGGAAATCCTTGAAGGTAAATATGATGACCTGCCGGAAGCTGCCTTCTATATGGTCGGCAACATTGACGAAGCTGTGGAGAAAGCAAAGACCTTGGAAAAGGAGGGATAATCTATGGCTACGATCCAGCTAGAGATTGTCTCCCCGGATAAAGTGGTTTATGCCGAGGACATCAGTATGCTTATCGTCCGTTCTACGGGCGGTGAGCTGGGTATCCTCCCCAAACACGCTCCTCTGGTCACGGGGCTTTTGCCTCATGCCATGCGCGTGCGTCTGAATGGTTCCGACAGGGACGAACAGCTTATCGCTGTGTCCGGCGGCTTCATGGAAGTCACGCCGGAAAAAATCACGGTGCTGGCTACGGCAGCTGAACAGCCGATTGATATCGACATCAATCGCGCCCAGCGTGCCATGGACCGCGCCAAAGAGCGTATCGCTGCTTTCCATCAGGGAGGCGACGAGGCCAGAAATATCGATATCGAACGTGCCCAGCTGGCCCTGCGGCGTGCAATCGCCCGCCTGCGTGCTACGGGAACGGAAATCGAGAATCTGAAATAAGCAGTGAAAACGGCTTGCAGAGAAATCTGCAAGCCGTTTTCAGGTATATAGGAAAGTTAACTTTGGGCATCCTTTATTACGTGGAAAGCTGATGAAGCGGTACATTCATCCCAAACCGGTACAGGCGTACCAAATGTTTCGGAATTGAATTCTTCATTGTGGTCTTCGAAATTCGCGAAGGCCTTTTTCACTTGGCCAAAGCCCAGATAGAGCAGCGGCAGGTTGCAGCAGACCATGACGATGTTGGCAAAGTCGCTGAGGTTCCAGAGGGCGCTGAGGTCAAAGCCGGCAATGTTGGTGACCATGCCGAAAGCCAGTACCGTCAAATTCACCAGACGGACGGAGGCAATGAACATCTTGTTATGGGAAATCTGCCGGGCGCAGATTTCAGAGAAGGACAGGAAGCCCAGCAGGCAGGTGAAGGCGAAGATGCCAAAGCAAATGCTGATGACGAGCGTAGCCAGACCATAACCGGTACCGCTGCCGAGCAGCTGCGCGCAGGAAGCAAGGAATTTTTCCAGACGGCCCAGTTCCATCCAGGCTGCAGAGCCATTGCCCATCCAGGCCTGTCCCATGATGAGGACAAAGCCTGTCAGCGTGCAGATAACCATAGTGTCGAGGAAGACGCCGATGGCCTGAATGATGCCTTGGTCGCAGGGGTGTTTGGCATGGGAAACTGCAGCGGGCATGGACAGCGTGCCCTGTCCGGCTTCATTGCTCATGAGGCCGCGTTTGATACCCTGTGAGAGGGCAATACCCAAAGCGCCGCCGAAGATTGGCTCGGGGTGGAAGGCTTCGGTCACGACCGCATAGAAGAACCAGGGCAGGCGGTCAAGATTCAGGGCAACCATAATCACAACGGCGGCCACATAGATAACAGCCATGATGGGCACAAGTACATCGGTGATTTTGGTAATACGGCGCAGTCCACCGAAGATGGAGAACGTGGTCACGCCCATCAGCAGCAGGAAGAAAATCCAGACAAGCGTGCTGTCAGCAGCCAGTTCCCTGCCCGTTATGTTCTGCGTAATGGCCGTCATGGCTGATAGGGTATTGAAGCCCTGAGCCGGAATGCAGAGCAGGGCATAGACAATATACAGCAGGCTCAAAGTCCCGCCGATGATGGCTGCGCCACCCAAAAGTTTCCGTCCGTAGCAGGGCAGTCCGCCAACGTATTCATCCCCTTGCTTATCTTTGTAAATCTGCGAAAGTGTGGATTCCACAAAAGCTGTGGCCATGCCGAAGAAGGCGGAAAACCACATCCAAAACAGGGCACCGGGCCCGCCGGTGGAAACGGCTCCCGTTACGCCCAGAATATTTCCGGGGCCAACGCGCATAGCCGTAGAGAGAAGGAACGAGGCCAAAGGGCTGATGCCCTGCTCCGTCTTTTGGCTATGTATCAGGGTGTTCAGACCATAGCGGAAATATTTGACCTGCACAAAACCCAACTGCAGGGTGAAATAAATGCCGGTTCCAACTAAGAGAATGATGACCAACGGCAGTTCACCGATAATGGGAAGCCGGGCGTACCATTCCAGATTGGTGGGGAACCCCCAGACCAAATCGGCAAGATTTTGGAAGACAGCACATATACTGCTGATTAGTTCATACATGAATGAATACCTCCTGTGACACGTTTAGATAAGCAACCAGATGACTGCCGGAGCTGCTATCTAAATTGTAGCATACCCAATATAATATGGATATTGGTGTTCGTGCTAGGTATTTTGTAGTCTGTGCGCATACCAGACTATTTTGACCTCTTGACGGTATTTTTATGTTAATTTATAATTATAGTAGAACAACAGATGACTGGATTGTCTGTTAATTGGTGTTGAGTCATGGGGGCGTGCTAGGATGCGTTGCCATGATGAGCCACGTTTCCGGGCTTGCACATTGCCACGACCTAGCTTATGCCATGAAATAGTTGGCTGACAGAAAATGTGTAAAAGGCTCTGCTGCGGCAGAGCCTTTACTATTTTCATACGGAGATTTTTATGGAACAAGAGATTGACTGGTTGCGTGAATCGGCTAAGGCATTTGCAAAATTGAAAAACATAAGGTATGACTTGATTATTACCCATGCAGGGAAATTGGTGAAGCTGTCGATTGGATTTGATAACTCGCATTATCATCACATTGCCGGACTTCACAAGCTAAAGGATATTGACCAGCTGCGTTTAAGGCGCAGACGTTCAACGGCTGTAATCTTTGATGAAATTCTAAGAGGGAAAATTACGCTGGCTACTATTGAACACAGTGACTTCCTAAACAGTCAATTGAGTGAACGAATAAAGCTGGCTGGGCAGTTGGAACACATTTTGGATGAGGATAATCTGCTGTTCAGTTTTGATGCCCGTTATGGGCAGGCAAGGTTTTCGGCGATACCGGCTGATTATGTTATTACAGATGGTGCGAGACATATTGCTATATATGTATTCTTAGCGAAAGATGGGGAATCTTGTTATGTTACACGCTCATTGTTCCGGGATGCACGAGATTATACAGAAGGTCAGCATCGATTTACAATTCTGCATAAAGAAAAAATTAATATTAAGACAGGAGAAAATAAAGTGTTGTTTTCTTCTCTCGAAAATAAATGATATTTATATAATTGGGCTTGCAGTGAAAAAACTGTGAGCTATTTTTTTATTGTCTTATGGGGGAGGATTTATTCGATAATATGTGGAACAGTTTTCAATAAAGTTATATTGAATTTTGGCGAAAATAATAGGAAGGATAGCTTATGGGATATTTAGCACATCGAGATGCGGAAAATGGACGGGAGCAACTGCTGATTGAGCATTTGCATGGCGTCAGTGATAAAGCAGGGGCTTTTGCGGCTGAATTCGGGGAAGAAGCCAGCGGCAGGCTGGTTGGGCTGTACCATGATATAGGTAAATACTCGCAGGAGTTTCAGGCATATTTACGTCAGGGAGGTGGCCGGAAGTTTGACCATTCTACGGCTGGTGCCTTGGAACTAATGAAGAGGAAAAGTCCGCTGTCTATTCCAGCAGCTTTTTGTGTGGCCGGGCATCATAGCGGTTTGTTGAATGGTGGAAATGCAAAAGCAGACACAGAAGAAAGTCGGAGTTTGTGTGGACGCTTAAAGAAGAAGCCGGGACAGGATATACCAAACTATCAGGCATATCGGGAAGAAGTGGGCGATGTGCTTGATGAGGGCAAATCACAGCTAATTCCACGGTTTTGCCGGGATTTTTTTGCTGGCCAGTTTTATACGCGCATGCTTTTTTCCTGTTTGGTAGATGCAGATTTTCTGGATACAGAAGAATTTATGCAGCTTGGGGAGAATGCGCGGGGGAATTTTGTGTCTATATCTGAGTTGAAGGAAAGATTGGATGATTATGTAACGAAAAAATTTCTTGATGAACAGGATGAGCGTTATGCGGAACCTATCAATCAGCACCGCCGGAAAATTCTGCGGGAGTGTATTGCGGCAGGAGAGGCTGATGAAGGTTCAAGTCTTTTGAGTCTTACCGTACCCACGGGCGGCGGTAAAACCATTGCATCATTGGCCTTTGCCTTACATCATGCTGTGCACACGGGGAAGAAGCGTGTGATTTATGTAATTCCCTATACGAGTATTATTGAGCAGAATGCCAAGGTGTTTCAGGAGATTTTGGGAGATGAAAATGTCATAGAACATCATTGTCAGGTGGATTATTCGCTGGCATCTGATGATGGCGATTATGACAAGCCGTTGAAGAAACAGCTGGCCACTGAAAATTGGGATGCGCCATTAATCGTGACAACTAATGTGCAGTTCTTTGAGTCGTTGTTTGCCAATCGTACTTCAAGGTGCCGAAAGCTGCATAATATTGCTGCCAGCGTAATCATCTTTGATGAAGCACAGATGCTGCCGCTTGATTACCTGCGTCCCTGTCTTGCGGCAATCCATGAACTCACCCGACATTATGGGGCAACGGCTGTTCTTTGCACGGCTACCCAGCCGTCACTGAATAAGATTTTCCAAAATGATTACCGGAGGGAAATAAAAGAAATTTGTAGAAATGTTACGGAGGAATATAAGTTCTTCAAGAGAACCAAGATTGAACTGTTGCCACAAAAGGTGGCTTTGGAGGAAATGGCTGACCGCTTGCAGGAAAAAGAACAGGTTCTTTGCATTGTGAATACAAAGAAAGCTGCCAGAGAACTTTTTGCGGCATTGCAAGGGGCAGATGGATGTTTTCATTTATCTACTAACCTTTGTCCACAGCATCGTAAAGCTATTTTGGCACAGATAAGACAAGCATTGCTGGATGGTAAGCCCTGTAGGGTAGTTTCTACAAGTCTGATAGAAGCTGGTGTGGATGTAGATTTTCCGTGTGTCTATCGGGAAATGGCGGGGCTGGATAGTATAATTCAGGCGGCAGGCCGTTGCAATCGTGAGGGGCGCAGGGCAAAAGAGGAAAGTTTGGTGTATGTTTTTGCATGGGCGGATAAGGCAATGGCCAATTCGCAGCAAAGTATGAAGATTTGCCGAGGAGCAACAGAATATGTTTGCGAACGACATGGTAAAGATTTAGGAAGTCCAATGGCAATAAAGTCGTACTTTGATTTTTTACATAAGCTGGATGGGCATGAACTGGACAGCAAGAAGATAATGGAGATGATAAGCAAAGAATTTATGCCCTTTGCGCATGTCGCGGAAGATTTTGTGTTGATAGAGACATCTACGCGTCCCGTGTTTATTCCTTATGATGATGCTGGGCGGAAGATTGAAAGCCAGCTTCGACAAGGCATAAGGTCGCGATCGCTGATGCGGGAGGCTGGGCGATTTATGGTCAATGTGTATTGTGGCAAGGATACTAGTCCTTTTGAGAAAATGGCGGCGGCTTGCAAGATAGAGGTGTTGGATGATAATGTAGCCATATTAGTCGATAGGGGAGCCTATAGCAGTACATTAGGATTGAAACAAGAAATAGAAGACGGTCAGGCAGTTATGTTCTGATTGCTGATGGAGGTGACAAGATGAGTTATGGATTTCGTGTAGATGTACGGGGAGATTATGCCCTGTTCTCCCGTCCGGAGATGAAAGTGGAACGTGTAAGTTATGACTGCATAACACCTTCGGCGGCTAGAGGGGTATTGGAGGCGATTTTTTGGCATCCGGGAATGCAGTACAAGATTGATCGGATATATGTTCTAAAGCCGATTAAGTTTGACAATATTCGCCGGAATGAGGTAAAGGCCAAGATTTCTGCAGCTAATGTCTTGAAGGTGGCTAATCAAGGGAGTGGTGAACTGTATCTAGCCACAACGGAAAATATTCAGCAAAGGGCATCTATGGTCTTGCGCGATGTGCATTATGTGATAGATGCGCATTTTGTAATGACGGAAAAAGCCAATGCTACGGACAATACTGCAAAGTTTCATGAAATGTTTCAGCGTCGCTTGAAGAAAGGGCAGTGCTATCATATGCCATACCTAGGCTGTCGGGAATTTCCAGCAGAGGTGCGGCCTTTTGAGGGAGAAGTTATACAGACGGCGTATCCAAATGAGGAAAAAGATTTGGGATTCATGCTCTATGATATGGATTACTCGAATCCAGAGAACATTCGCCCAATGTTCTTTCGGGCGGTGCTGAAAAATGGTGTCTTGAATGTAGCGAAGCCGGAGGTGTATGCATAATGCTGGAGGCTTTGGTCAAACACTATGAGAATCTGGCTGCGGAAGGAAAGGTTCCCAGACCAGGGTGGAGTGTGGCAAATGTATCTTTTGGTTTGTGCTTGGATACGGATGGCAATGTCGTGCGGGTTCAGGAGTTGCGCAAGGAAGAACAGCGAGGAAAGAAAAAAGCTTTGCTGCCAAAGGCGTTGTCGGTTCCGGAACAAGCAAAGCGGGCCAGTGGTATAGTTCCGCAGTTTCTCTGTGATAATTCTACTTATCTATTGGGGATAGATAACAAGGGCAAACCGGAGCGCAGTGCAAAATGCTTCCAAGCCGCAGCAAAACTCCATCAGGAAATCTTGTCGGAATGTTCGTCAAAAATGGCAGTAGCGATTAAGAAGTTCTTTGCAAATTGGAAGCCGGAGGAGATTTCTTCTTGTGTTGTTTTGCAGGACGATTTGGAAGAATTGATGCAGAGCAGTAATCTGATTTTCATGTTAGGCGATAAGTTTTCAACCGAAGATGAAGAAATCTGCAGTTCATGGCAGAAGCATCGAGAACAACATGATGAAGCTGAGAAAATGCAATGTCTAGTGACTGGAAAAGTTAGTCCAATAGCTCGATTACATCCTACTATTAAGGGCGTGCGTAATGCTCAACCAATGGGGGTTACTTTAGTATCTTTTGATAAAACAGCTTATGAATCTTATGGGCATGATAAGAGTTGCAACAAAGGACAGGGATTGAATGCACCTGTCTCTGAATATGCGGCCTTTGCTTATGCTACCGCTTTAAATACGTTATTGGCAGATAGCCGCCATGTAAAAGTATTTGGCGATACCACATTGGTATATTGGGCAGAACAGGATAACGAAAGTTATCAGGATTGTTTCGGTGGCTTTTGCTTGCAAGATGAGAATATTATGGAGGATAAAGTCTTAGAACATATATTCTCTTGTTTGAAAAAAGATGAGCCCATAAATTATCAAGGGGTCGATGTTGATTATAACAATAAATTTTATATTTTAGGTTTGTCTCCTAATGCAGCGCGGTTGTCCGTACGATTCTTTTTGCAGTCTGATTTTGGTACTATCTTGAAAAATGCCGCAAAACATATGGAAAATATGGAGCTTGTTCGTCCCAGCTACAAGAAGAAACATATTCCGTTATGGTTGCTGTTAGCTGCTACGGTATCGCCAAAATCAAGGGATAAGGCGGCTTCACCACTTTTATCGGGAGCAGTATTGAAATCTATACTGACAGGCAACAGGTATCCAGAATCCTTGTTCCAATACGTTATGTTGCGTATTCGTTCGGAACAGGATAATGCAGAGGCAAGTCCGCCGATATATAAAATAACTTATGAGCGTTGTGCCATAATAAAAGCCTATTTATGTCGTAATGGAAAGAGAGGGATAACCGTGGCTTTGAATGAAGATGAGAAAGATGTAGCCTATGTATTGGGAAGAATATTTGCAGTGTGGGAGCATATTCAAGAGGAGGCGAATAGAGGGATTAACGCAACCATCAAGGACAGGTACTTTGATTCTGCTTGTGCAACTCCGGCGCGTATATTCCCCATTTTGCAGAAACTATCTGGACATCATTTGCGAAAATTGGAAGATAGGAAGAAGATTTATTTTGAAAAACAGCTTACTTCGTTGATGGGGAAAATAAATGCAGGGGCTATCCCTAATATTCTTCAATTAAAGGATCAGGGGATGTTTATCTTAGGCTATTATCATCAAGTACAGGCACGTTATACGAAGAAGGAGGATAAAGAAAATGGCTGAGGTTATCAAAAATCGTTATGATTTTGTGGTGCTCTTTGATGTGGAGAATGGCAATCCTAATGGTGATCCGGATGCAGGCAATATGCCGCGGATTGACCAAGAAACTGGGCATGGTTTGGTTACAGATGTTTGTTTGAAGCGCAAAATTCGTAATTATGTGGAAGCTGCCTGTGAAGGTCAGGAAGGTTATCGTATTTATGTAAAAGAGCGCGTACCTTTGGAACGAAGCAATAAGGAAGCCTATGAATATTTAGGCATAAGTGAGGGTGAGGCAAAGGATATTAAAAAGAAAGACCCTGATGCAGATGAAAAAATCCGCGATTTTATGTGTCGTAATTTCTTCGACATTAGAACTTTTGGGGCGGTTATGACAACTTTTACTAAAGCTGGATTGAATTGTGGACAAGTAAGAGGCCCGGTTCAATTGGGATTTGCTCGTAGTGTGGACGAGATTATGCCACAAGAAATTACGATTACTCGTGTTACAAAGGCAAAAGAAGATGATAATATGCCTATGGGAAGAAAATTCATTGTCCCTTACGCACTTTACCGTGTAGAAGGTCATATTTCAGCCAATTTAGCAAGAAAGACGACAGGTTTTAGCGAAGAAGATTTGAAATTATTGTGGAAAGCCATCATCAATATGTTTGAACTTGACCATTCCGCTGCCCGCGGCAATATGGCTGTGCGTAAATTGGTTGTATTCAAGCATGAAAGCGAACTGGGCAATGCGCCTGCGTATCAGTTGTTTGACCGTGTTAAGATTCGGCGAAACAATGTGGAAATACCAGCACGTTCCTATGGTGATTATGAGATTAACATTGACAAAGATGATATGCCTGCCGGTGTAGCATGTACAGAGATGGTATGATTATGAAGCTGAAGCTTTTTGTGCGAAGTGTTATCGTACAGAATTTAGAGCAGCATGAATTATGAAGATTGTTCGTAACTTTTTACCCTGACACAGAGGTTCGCGAAAAATAAGGCAATATGCCTTGCTTGACGGGGACTCTGTGCAGGGCTGTCGCTCCCTTCACGGGGAGCGTGGATTGAAATGGCAAAGAGGGAAGCCAATGACTTGGTGCGCAACGTCGCTCCCTTCACGGGGAGCGTGGATTGAAATCGTCTTTCTTTTTCCGAAAGGGATTTGGGGGACAAGTCGCTCCCTTCACGGGGAGCGTGGATTGAAATGGGCCATAAACCGAACCTTTAACATAGCGGTCATTGTCGCTCCCTTCACGGGGAGCGTGGATTGAAATTGTTTCTTGCCAAGCCTTCCCCTCCTTTCGCAATAGTCGCTCCCTTCACGGGGAGCGTGGATTGAAATCGTTTCATCTCCTTCCGCTGCGCTCTGTACGGTGGGTCGCTCCCTTCACGGGGAGCGTGGATTGAAATGCTGAATGAGTCCCCTTGCCTTGGCGGCAGGCGTGTCGCTCCCTTCACGGGGAGCGTGGATTGAAATTTCCATACCTGCCCACGGGTAAATCGTGTTGAGTCGCTCCCTTCACGGGGAGCGTGGATTGAAATTGGAGTACCAGCGTAAGCGGGTCCGAAGCTTCCGGTCGCTCCCTTCACGGGGAGCGTGGATTGAAATAGCTCGGACGACTCAAAAGGCGTCTCGACTTCCGTCGCTCCCTTCACGGGGAGCGTGGATTGAAATGCCACACCGGCAAAGGAATCAGCAAGCGCCTGGTCGTCGCTCCCTTCACGGGGAGCGTGGATTGAAATACCACAAAGTCCGATACCGTTTCCGGCGAAGCGTCGCTCCCTTCACGGGGAGCGTGGATTGAAATGACTCCTGCAGCCTCAAGGTATGCGGCTGCAAGGTCGCTCCCTTCACGGGGAGCGTGGATTGAAATTAATGCTGCATCTTCTGCGAAATCACTGAACCTCATGTCGCTCCCTTCACGGGGAGCGTGGATTGAAATAAGTCCCAGCTGATAGGCCAGATGATGGAGCCAAGTCGCTCCCTTCACGGGGAGCGTGGATTGAAATGACAGCTGGCCATATCCTATACCCCATGACGCCGTCGCTCCCTTCACGGGGAGCGTGGATTGAAATTCTTCTACACGGCAGGTATCATCCCAGTACTGGTGTCGCTCCCTTCACGGGGAGCGTGGATTGAAATTGCATGCGGTCGAAATGCGGGCAACGGGAAGCGTCGTCGCTCCCTTCACGGGGAGCGTGGATTGAAATAAGTCGCGCAGCTCTATCAACAAAATTGAATTAGGGTCGCTCCCTTCACGGGGAGCGTGGATTGAAATTCATCGGAAAGATAGGTGTCTATGAGCCTCTGATGTCGCTCCCTTCACGGGGAGCGTGGATTGAAATATCTGAGAACACATCGAGCACGCCAGAGATATCGTCGCTCCCTTCACGGGGAGCGTGGATTGAAATTTTACCGCGGGCGTTGATACGATTCAGACTGTCGTCGCTCCCTTCACGGGGAGCGTGGATTGAAATATCTGAGAACACATCGAGCACGCCAGAGATATCGTCGCTCCCTTCACGGGGAGCGTGGATTGAAATTTTACCGCGGGCGTTGATACGATTCAGACTGTCGTCGCTCCCTTCACGGGGAGCGTGGATTGAAATAAGTGTTTTGTGTGTGTAGACTTCTGTGGTGATGTGTCGCTCCCTTCACGGGGAGCGTGGATTGAAATTCGTTTCCTTTTGCAAAAAAAGAGTATATCTGCGTGTCGCTCCCTTCACGGGGAGCGTGGATTGAAATCGCGAAGCATACGAGGATTTAGTGAGACTCTACGGTCGCTCCCTTCACGGGGAGCGTGGATTGAAATAGCAAAGGTTATGTTCTGATTATTTAATTCATAGGTCGCTCCCTTCACGGGGAGCGTGGATTGAAATTCTATTCCGGAGACAAAGAAGTACAGCTGGCAACGTCGCTCCCTTCACGGGGAGCGTGGATTGAAATAAATTCTTTTCGTGAGCACATTTTCAAATATTGCGTCGCTCCCTTCACGGGGAGCGTGGATTGAAATAATGTGGATATTTTGCAGTTTATAAGCCAAAGGAGTCGCTCCCTTCACGGGGAGCGTGGATTGAAATAAAATGGCTTTTGAAAATGGCACGGGTCTTTCCGCGTCGCTCCCTTCACGGGGAGCGTGGATTGAAATTGGAAATGCTGGGCCCGAAGGCGCAGAAATATATTGTCGCTCCCTTCACGGGGAGCGTGGATTGAAATAGAAATACGCCAATAAATACAATCTGCCGGTTGATGTCGCTCCCTTCACGGGGAGCGTGGATTGAAATACGAAAAAATGATTGAGGCAGGCTGCACATATTAGTCGCTCCCTTCACGGGGAGCGTGGATTGAAATAAGGATTTAAGTTGGAAGTTTAAGCATGGCAGGGCGTCGCTCCCTTCACGGGGAGCGTGGATTGAAATATTGGCTGCATTAAAGGCGGGCGGCTGATAGCTTTCGTCGCTCCCTTCACGGGGAGCGTGGATTGAAATAAATGGTACCTACGACATGTAAATTAAGTACGAGTCGCTCCCTTCACGGGGAGCGTGGATTGAAATTCTGATCGCCTGTTCCGGCGTCAACGCATAGCCGTGTCGCTCCCTTCACGGGGAGCGTGGATTGAAATTCAAGGGTGGTTTTGAATTCTTCGGCAATGGCGGTCGCTCCCTTCACGGGGAGCGTGGATTGAAATCTGTTTTAGCCGTATGCTAATCTGGCCGAGTGATGTCGCTCCCTTCACGGGGAGCGTGGATTGAAATACGCTTGTTAATCAGGGCTTTTACCCGTGCGGCAAGTCGCTCCCTTCACGGGGAGCGTGGATTGAAATTTCGCCAATGCCATCGAGGTTAAATCCGAACTCGCGTCGCTCCCTTCACGGGGAGCGTGGATTGAAATGCAATATCGGGTATTACCGGATAGCCGTGACGAGTCGCTCCCTTCACGGGGAGCGTGGATTGAAATTTAAAGATGCTCATGGAGCCATAAACCTTTTCGACGTCGCTCCCTTCACGGGGAGCGTGGATTGAAATGAGAGTATGGAGGAAATCAAAATGAAACTTGAAGTGTCGCTCCCTTCACGGGGAGCGTGGATTGAAATTGTAAGCCGTACAACGTATGCAGATTTGTTTGCCGTCGCTCCCTTCACGGGAGCGTGGATTGAAATAATCCCCGGCTACAAAGAATTGGGATTAGAGCCCGTCGCTCCCTTCACGGGGAGCGTGGATTGAAATAGCGTTGCGCTCATTAAAACGGCAGGCGTTACAGTCGCTCCCTTCACGGGGAGCGTGGATTGAAATTGAGCATTTGGAGTATATACAGAATCAATAGATAGTCGCTCCCTTCACGGGGAGCGTGGATTGAAATAGTTGATTCGTTTTGTAATAACAGGCTTGCTTAAGTCGCTCCCTTCACGGGGAGCGTGGATTGAAATAACTGTTTAGCATGCCAGTTATCAAAACCAATCTTGTCGCTCCCTTCACGGGGAGCGTGGATTGAAATTACATATAAGAATCGGAGCCGGTCACAGGGATGGGTCGCTCCCTTCACGGGGAGCGTGGATTGAAATAAGCTGGCCAAGGTACTGGGGGCAACGATTACCGTCGCTCCCTTCACGGGGAGCGTGGATTGAAATCTCGTTTTTCCTGTACAAACAATGCCAAAATATCGTCGCTCCCTTCACGGGGAGCGTGGATTGAAATATGAACAGCTGCAGGCGCTGAATGATGATTTGGGTCGCTCCCTTCACGGGGAGCGTGGATTGAAATATCAGCGAATCAATGCCATCGAAGGTGAACTTATCGTCGCTCCCTTCACGGGGAGCGTGGATTGAAATAACTGGCGTTTGAGGTATCTCGGCCGTGGTTCTACGTCGCTCCCTTCACGGGGAGCGTGGATTGAAATTATTCCGTCCAATCCGACTTGGCCATCCAGCTGCCGTCGCTCCCTTCACGGGGAGCGTGGATTGAAATAGCTCCTCTTTGTCAGTGAATGACACAGAACGACTGTCGCTCCCTTCACGGGGAGCGTGGATTGAAATTGCAGGACAGGAGAGCCTACCCGGATTTGAACGGTCGCTCCCTTCACGGGGAGCGTGGATTGAAATGATAATTGACCGCAAGACCGGGAAAATGTTTTGAGTCGCTCCCTTCACGGGGAGCGTGGATTGAAATAGCAATGGGCGAATGATAATAATGTGGATGCGTTTGTCGCTCCCTTCACGGGGAGCGTGGATTGAAATCCGCCTCCATGCCGATAAGGTCTTCCGGGATACGTCGCTCCCTTCACGGGGAGCGTGGATTGAAATATCCAGCACCGACGGGGCATTACTGCCCGTACCGGTCGCTCCCTTCACGGGGAGCGTGGATTGAAATAATGTCAACAATGCCCCCGCCAACGCGAATTGGAGGTCGCTCCCTTTACGGGGAGCGTGGATTCAAAGGTGTTACCGTCATGGTTGATATTGGAGAAATATGTTTGAGGAGCGGAGAGGGAGGTATTTTTGTGCATGAAAAATATCGCGAAGAGGATTATTTGATGATTTCTGGCATCCAACATTTTGCCTTCTGCCGTCGCCAATGGGCGCTTATTCATGTGGAAGGGCAATGGCAGGAGAACCTGCGAACAGTGGAAGGGCGGATTGTGCATGAGCGATGCCATGATGAAAACTTTGCAGAAAAGCGAGGTGATTTGCTGATTTGTCGTGGTATGCGGGTCTTTTCATCTCGCATGGGCGTGTCGGGACAATGTGATGTGGTGGAATTCACGCAGGGAAAAACAGGCGCGGTTCTCTTAGGACGCGAGGGATTATGGCAGCCATGTCCTATAGAATACAAGCGTGGCAAGCCCAAGCAGGATAAATCTGATATTTTGCAATTATGTGCGCAAGCTATGTGTATGGAAGAAATGCTTTGCTGTGAAATTCATGAGGCACAGCTTTTCTATGCTGAAATTCATCGGCGGGAAAAGATAGCGTTGACTTCTGAGCTTCGTCAGGAAGTGGAGCAGATGTTTATGGAGATGCATAATTATTATGCGCGGGGCATAACACCTCAAGTGCGCACTAATAAAAAATGCAATTCCTGTTCATTAAAAGACTTGTGCTTGCCTAAGCTGGCAAAGAAAAGGTCAGTGCAATCCTATTATCAGGTTTATGTGGAGGAGATGTAAGATGCGACGGCTTCTCAATACATTGTTCGTATTAACTGAAGATGCGTATCTGGCGCTGGAAAATGAGAATATTGTGGTCAAAAATGGCGAGGCTGTATTAGGGCGGGTGCCGTTACTTACTGTGGAGAACATCGTGTATTTTGGCTATAAAGGTGCTAGTCCGTTTCTGATGGGAGAATGTGCTAAAAGAGGGATCGGTCTGTGCTTCTTGTCAACGCATGGACGATTTTTGGCTAGAGTCTGCGGAGAAAATCCGGGGAATGTACTTTTGAGAAAGAAGCAATACAGGTTATCAGAAGATGAGGGGAAAAGTGTAGTTTTTGCGAGGAATTTTATTGCTGGTAAGATTTTCAATGCCAGAACGGTTTTAGAGAGAGCACGGCGTGACCATCCATTGAATATAGATGGAGAGAAGTTTTTGCTGATAAGCAATGACTTAAAAGCAGCTATTAAAACGGTAAGAAAGGTTACAGATGTTGATGAGTTACGAGGAATAGAGGGGAATGCGGCAAGTGCTTATTTCTCTGTATTGGATGATTTGATTTTGCAAAACAAGGAGCAGTTTACTTTTGCTGGAAGAAGCAAGCGGCCACCGATTGGTAAAGTTAATGCCCTGCTGTCTTTTGCGTATACGCTTTTGGCGCATGATTGTGCATCTGCATTGGAAAGTGTAGGGCTGGATGCTTATGTGGGTTTTATGCATACTGACAGACCAGGGCGAATTTCTTTGGCTCTGGACTTAATGGAAGAATTGCGGGCTATATATGCTGACCGTTTTGTGGTAACGCTCATCAATAATCGTATTATCAAGCCTAACGATTTTGATGAAAAGGAAAATGGTGTGACCTTGCTTAATGACAAGGGGCGTAAGCGGTTTCTGCAGGAATGGCAGGATAAGAAGCGTGAGGCGATTGTGCATCCGTTTTTAGAAGAAAAGATTGCTTGGGGATTGGTGCCTTATGTGCAGGCATTACTTTTGGCTCGGACTATTCGTGGAGATTTAGATGAATATCCGGCCTTTTTATGGAAGTGAGGGGCAGATATGCTGATTTTGGTAACGTATGATGTGAATACAGAATCTGAGGGAGGCAAAGCTCGTTTGCGTAAGGTGGCAAAGTATTGTGTGAAGTATGGACAGCGGGTTCAGAACTCAGTATTTGAATGTGTGCTGGATGAGGCGCAATATAAGATGATGCAGTATCAGTTGCTGGAAATCATCGATGAGGAAAAGGACAGCCTGCGATTTTACAATCTGGGAAATAAATATCAAGGGAAGACGAAGCACTTTGGTGCTAAGCCTGGTTATCAGGCAGAGGGCGTGCTGTTGATGTAGTCTGTACCATGGTATGCAAGTTTACGCACATTTTCTCCGCGGATATGATATAATTATATTCAGTAAATGCTAAATTATCCTGAAAGGGACGATAGCGAATGGAGCGTAGCGAAATTACAGCCTTGGTAAATCGGATAATCCGAGAATATTATGAATTTGGCAATACGACAGACATGCGTGACTTGCTGACGGATGATGTAATCGCCTTTGGCGTGATTTCTCAATACTATGTTCAGGGACGGGAGCCGGTGCTGAACTTTTTGGCGGACAGCTACAAGAAAGTGGAAGGTGTCCATGTAAAAAAGATGGCCTGCAACGAGATTGAAACCGACCAGGGAATCACGGTACGGGCGGCCGTGGAACTTACGTCCCGGAATCGCAGGCACAATACCCATCGTCTTATGATTATGTTCCGCAAGGAGGCGGACACTTACCGGATTTGCGGTATCAATGTGCAGAGGGGCTTTGCCAGCTTTCTCTACAATCTGAATTATGACAGGCTGACCAATTTGTACAATAAAAAGGCTTTTTGCCGACGGGTAAATGAAGTGTTGGCGCAGTATCCCGACACGGAATTTGAAATCATGCGCTTTAACATTGCCCGTTTCAAAGTGATAAATGACCTGTTTGGTGAGGAAACAGGGGACAAGCTGCTGCGGTATGTTTCCCAGTTCCTGACCAGCATTCAGCTGGAGCCCTGCGTCTATGGCAGGCTTTATGCGGACAATTTCCTGCTGTGCTATCCGACGGCGGGAAATCTGCGGGAGCATCTCATTCACTCCCTGCAGATGCTGGCCGTGTCCTTTGCTCTCGATTACCGTATCGATTTTTACTTCGGGGTTTATACGGTGAAGGAACGGGATTTGTCTGTTACCACCATGCTGGACCGAGCAGCCATGGGGCTGTTCAAGGCTTCGCGCAATGGCCTTATTGTCTGCGGTGAGTATGATGATGACATGCGGGAAAACATGGTCAGCGAGCAGGTCATTGTGAATAATATGAACGGCAGTTTGGAGCGGGGCGAGTTTATCGTCTACCTGCAGCCCAAGTACGATTTGAACACGGAGAAAGTGGTGGGGGCAGAAGCCCTGGTACGTTGGATTCATCCCCAGCTCGGGTTCGTTTCTCCGGCCAAGTTCGTGCCCATCTTTGAACAGAATGGTTTTATCTATCAGCTGGATAAATATGTCTGGGAGAAAACCTGTCAGATGCTGCGGGAGGATATTGATGCGGGGCGGCCGGTTATGCCGGTGTCCATCAACGTGTCGAGGGTGGATTTTTACAGTCCGAATCTCGTGCAGGTCTTTGAGGATTTGACGGCAAAGTATAATCTTGACCCGCGGCTGTTGGAGCTGGAACTGACCGAGAGTGCCTATGTGGAAAATCCCCAGCAGATTATTGAGATAACGAGCCAGCTGCAGGCCAAAGGTTTTGTCATTCTGATGGATGATTTTGGCAGCGGTTATTCCTCGCTCAATATGCTGAAGGATTTGCCCGTGGATATTCTGAAAATCGACCTGCGGTTCCTGTCGGATTCTCAGGGCGTGGAAAATGGCCGGGCTGACAATATCCTCAATTCGGTGGTGCGCATGGCCAAGCGGCTGGATGTACCGGTCATTGCCGAAGGGGTGGAAACCCAGAAGCAGGTGGATTTCCTGAGAACCATCGGTTGCGAGTATGCCCAGGGGTATTTCTTCGCAGAGCCGGTGCCGCTCGATGAATATCGGAATCTTATTCAGGGCGATTTGGTGGTGGAACAGAAGGTACCCAGGTACGCGGAGAAAAATACCGAGGCGGTGTTGACCCTGTCCAGCCAGCTGCATAAGTTGATGGAAGAATTGCGTCAGGTAGCGCCGGATAAAATAGCTGCCATTGAAAAAAAGATGAAAGAAGAAGCCGCTGCTCTTTGGTGAGCAGCGGCTTTTTGGTGTTGAAAATTTAGTTGAAGGTGTACGGCTTATCCACCTGATGATAGTGGGTATGCAGCAGTTCGTGGGCTTTTTCACCTAAGGGCTCGCCCAGGAAATCCTGGTAAAGGGTCTGGATATCCGGGTTCTCGTGGGATTTGCGGATGGGCAGGGCCTTGTCGATTTCGTAAAGGGCGGCCATGCGCTTCTTGCGAATGGCGTTGGTGGTACCGATGGGCTGGCCGCCACCGCCGATGCAGCCGCCGGGGCAGGCCATGATTTCGATAAAGTCGTAGGGGCTGGTGCCCTTCTTGACCTGTTCCATAATCGTGCGGGCGTTTTTGAGGGTGTGGGCTACGGCAATGTGCACATCCCGGCCGGGGAGGTGTACTGTGGCTTCTTTGATGCCTTCAAAGCCGCGCACATCCATGAATTCGAGTTTTTCGAGGGTCTTGCCCGTGACTTTTTCGTAGACGGTTCTAAGGGCTGCCTCCATTACGCCACCGGTGGCGCCAAAGATGGCCCCTGCACCAGTAGACAGGCCTAAGGGGCTGTCGAAATCATTTTCCGGCAGCTGGCCGATGGACAGGCCCACGTATTTGATGAGTTTGATAAGCTCGCGGGTGGTGAGCACCACATCCACATCGCGATAGCCGTCGCGGCCCATTTCCGGGCGGGCGGCTTCAAATTTTTTCGCCGTGCAGGGCATGATGGATACGGTGACGATTTCCTGCGGCTTGAGTCCGGCCTGCTTGGCGTAATAAGTTTTGGCAATGGCGCCGAACATGCTCATGGGGGACTTGGCCGAGGACAGGTGGTTGATGCAGGTGGGGAAGTGTTTTTCCATGTAGTTGACCCAGCCCGGGCTGCAGGAGGTCATCATGGGCAGAACGCCGCCGTGTTCCAAACGGTGCAGGAATTCATGGCCTTCTTCCATAATGGTGAGGTCGGCGCCGAAGTTGGTATCGAATACTTTATCGAAGCCCAAAAGCTTCAGAGCCGTAACCATCTGCCCCGTGACGATGGCACCCGGTTCCAGACCGAAGGCATCGCCCAAGGCCACTCGCACGGAGGGGGCAACCTGTACGATAACGTGTTTGCTGTCATCTTGCAGGGCATCCAGAACTTTTTGGGTATCGTCCTTTTCCACGATAGCACCGGTGGGGCATACGAGGCTGCACTGGCCGCAGAGGATGCAGTCGGTTTCCTCCATGGGCTTGTTGAAGGCCGTGGTCACCACGATATCGCTGCTGCGTCCGGCGTAGGTGAGTGCGGCAATCCCCTGCACATCCTTGCAGGCCCGGATGCAGCGGCCGCAGCGGATGCATTTGGACGGGTCACGGACGATGGACGGATTGGTTTCAATGCGGGGCACTTCCTTTACCACGCTGGGCAGATTGGATTTCAGAATGTTGAAGCGGCTGCAAAGGCGCTGCAAATCGCAGTTCTGATTGCGTGGACAGCTCAGGCAGTCTTTGTGATGGTTAGCCAGCATGAGCTGGAGGATGGACACCTGCGTGTCACGGACAATCTGCGTGTCCGTATGGACATCCATACCCTCCCAGACTTCGGTGGAGCAGGCGGCCAGCAGGCGCTTTTTGCCGGTGACTTCCACGGAGCACAGGCGGCAGTGCGCCTTGATGCGCTGGTCCTCATGGTAGCAGAGGTGTGGAATGTCAATGCCGAGAACTTTCGCGGCCTGCATGATTTTGGTGCCCTTGGGCACTTCTATGGGGATATTGTTAATGGTGAGTTTTACCATTTCCTGGCTTTCGTTCATATTGCTCATGCGCGGGCACCTCCAAGGTCAAAAACTTGCGGGAATTTCTTCATGGCGGACAACAGGCTGTTCTGGGCGGTTTCCCCAAGCCCGCAAAGGGAGGACATGCTCATGACCTTGGCGATGGTGGTCATGGTCTTGATATCCTGCTTTGTGGCTTCGCCTTTGGCCAGCTTGTCGAGAATAATCTTGATATGGAGATTACCTTCCCGGCAGGGCGTACACTGTCCGCAGCTTTCCTCGGAGAAGAATTCCTGATTCATGCGTAAAAAGTCAATGACACTGGTGCGCTCGTCGATAACCAGAATGCCGCCGGAACCGACCATGACGCCAGCGGCCCGCAAATCGTCATAGGTATAGGGCGTGTCCAGAATCGAAGCATCCGTGACTTTGCCGGATGCGCCGCCGAACTGAATGAGCTGGATGTTCCGGTCGTGCTGAATGCCGCCGGCCAGATTGTAGATGATTTCCCGCACCGTGGTGCCGAAGGGAATCTCAAAGACGCCCGGCTTGTTGACATTTCCTGCCACGCTGATGAGCTTGGTGCCGATGGATTCTCCTGTGCCGCAGTTCATATAGGTGGTCTTGTCCTGAAGCAGATGAGGAACAAGGGAGAGGCTCTCGACATTGTTCAAGCAGGTAGGACGGGCAAATAAACCGCTGACTTTGATAAAGGGCGGTTTCATGCGGGGGCGGCCCGCCTTGCCCTCGATGGAGCGGATGAGCGCCGTGCCTTCGCCGCAGACATAGGCACCGCCGCCGGAATAGAGATGAATGTTGAAGTCAAAGCCTTTGCCCAAGATGTTTTCCCCCAGGAAACCGTAGTTTCTGGCCTGGCGGATGGCATTGAGAAGCAGGGGGCGGTGGCAGGCATATTCGCCCCGCATATAGATGAAGCCGTCGGTGGCACCGCAGACGAAGCCGGCGATAATCATGGCTTCAATGAGATTGAAAGGGTCGTTCTTGATGAGTTCACGGTCTTTGAACGTGGTAGTCTCTCCTTCGTCCGCGTTGCAGATGATTACCTTGTTCTCACCACGCACAGCCCGAGCCTGGCTCCACTTGCGGCCCAGCGGATATTCTGCGCCGCCGCGGCCACGGATTTTTGCCTCTGTGAGCATGGTACAAATATCTTCCGGGTTCATATTCACGGCTTTGCGCAGAGCCTCAAAACCGCCAATATTCATATAGGAACCGATGGAGGAGGTGTCGTATTGGCCAAAATTTTTGGTCAGGAATTTAACTTGTGTGCTCATACATTTCCCCTCCTTATTTCAGCGAACGGAGCAGCGCTTCGATTTTTTCGATGCTGTCCAGATGGTCGTAGACATGGCCGTTGATGCGCACAGCAGGTGCTCGGTCGCAGGCACCGTAGCAGGTGGTGCGCTCCAAGGTGAAGCGGCCGTCATAGGTGATTTCCCCAATTTTGATATCGAGCAAATCCTGCAGCGTGGATAAGAGGCGCTCCGTATCGATACGGTTTACCCGGCAGGCCGGCGAGGAGCAGACCTGTATGGGATATTTTGCTCGGGGCTTTGCGGAAAGTTCGCTGTAAAAATTCAGGCAGTCGAACACGTTGGTGACAGGAATGGCGAGCCGGTCTGCCAGATAGTAGGCTGTGGCTTCCGGCACATAATGACGTTCGTTTAAGTCCTGCACTTCCAGCAGAATCCCCACAATCTGAGTCGGGTCGTTGTCGTGGGATTCCAGAACCAAATCAATTTTGGCCTGTAAATCTGCTGGCAGCGGATACTCTTTAATTTGAGTAGTAAGCATCGCAAAACCTCCTAAACAAATAGATATACACACGATACTTACATTATAAGAAAAAATTTATCCATTTACAAGAATTGTAAAAAAATTTACAAAAGATGTGTACAACTTTACAAAAATATGCTACAATATAGGTGCAACGCAGAGAGCATGTAAATATACTTCATAGGGGATTATGGGGGGTTGTTTATATGGCTATCAAGAACATAGAGATGGACCGTCGTGACAGCGCGATTTTTCGCAAACAATTAAAACGAGGAGGTTTCCTTTCTGCGAGTTACTTGTCTGTTAATGGCTTCGATGTAACGAAGTTGCGCAAACTGGCACTGGCTGGGGAGCTGGATGCTATTCGTTGCGCCATTGGCAAATCCATCCGCTGGTATTACAGGGAAAGACAAGCGGAGAACGCTCACCTGCGAGGCTTGGCATAATACATTTGATGTAAGTTTTTTTACGAAGTTTAACGAAAATTTTATTATGCTCTTATAAGATTGCACATTTGGAATCGGCGTGGCCGGTT
Organism: Pseudoselenomonas ruminantium; assembly: GCA_015058625.1. GTDB lineage: Bacteria > Bacillota > Negativicutes > Selenomonadales > Selenomonadaceae > Selenomonas_A > Selenomonas_A ruminantium_N. Next base: position 175,590 of record SVCA01000006.1, read on the forward strand.
CTCTTTTTTTTCGCTGGAGGTATTTTTGTGTTCTGGGCGATATTTTTTTTAGTTGCGGCTATTGTATTTATTTTCATCCCTGCGCTGTTGACTTGGTTTATTTACCGGAAAATTCCTGTGGATAAGAACAAACGCAGATTTTTGAAGGGCGCGGCTCTTTATCCGGCAGCCATGCTGGGGGGCGGTTCCTATGGCTATTATTATGAGCGGAAGCAGCAGGTGAAGCGCCATTATGATGTAAAATATCCGGCTGGCCTCGGACTGGCTGGCTTGACTGTGGCGCAAATCAGCGATGTGCATTTGGGCAGATTTTTCTCGCTGGAGGATTTGCGGCAGCTTTTGCAGCTGGCGGCTGCGGATTCGCCGGATATTCTGGTGGTTACCGGTGATTTATTTGATGACTTGCAAAAGAATCCTGCCGCGGTGCATATATTGGATGAAGCGGTGGATTTATTCCCGAAGGGGATTTATTTCTGTCTGGGCAATCATGAAGTTTACCGGGACTGGGGACGCACGAAGAAGCTCTTGGAAAAGACCCGGGTACACATGCTCATTGGCCGGGCAGAAAAGGTGCCGGGGACAGAACTTTGGCTGGCTGGTGCCGAATATTCGTTTGCCCGGGATGAGGAAAGTTTTCGCACCGAGAAGGCGGAGATGGTGCAAAGGGCCTTGCAGGATATTCCCAAGGAGGAATGGGGGCAGACCATTTTGTTGGCCCACCATCCGGAATTTATTGATGACGGAGCGGAGATGGGCGTGCCTTTGATACTTACCGGCCATACGCATGGCGGTCAGTTCGGGGCCTTTGGGATTCCCTTGCTGGCGGCCTTCAAGTACAACCGAGGGCTGGTAAAGGTGAAGGACAGTCTGGGGTATGTTCACTGCGGCAATGGCAGCTGGCTGCCGATACGCATTGGCTGCCCGCCGGAGATTGCCTATTTCAGATTGACTGAGTAATGGGGACGAGGTGAGCGCATGGAGAGCTGGTGGCAGGAGATTGTGAACCTGTTGCAGCGGGGCAGAACCCAGCTGGCCCGGGAAAAACTGGATGATTTGCGGGGAAGCGTGCCCCCGGATGAGGAATGGCGCTTCCATGAACTATATGGCGCCGTGTTCCATGACTTGGCGGATGGAGAAGGTGCGGCCGCCGCTTACAGCAACGCAGCCCAATGCGACAAGTATCTGCGCAGCCAGCGGGAACATTTCTCCAGCTATCTTTTTGCCTTGCATTATTTGCCGGGATTAAGTGCTGCTGATTTATGGCAGCAGCATAACTACTATCAGGAATTGTACCGCGAGGAGGAATTGCTGCCTCCGCGTCAGATTTCGCCCCATAGCCGTCTGCGTGTAGGCTTTATCGCTCATGATTTTTGCGATAGTGCCGCGGCAAGATTTTATGAAGCATTGGTGACCGGATTGGATGTGCGTTATGCCAGCACGTATCTCTATGCCCTGCAGGATGAGGAGGATGCCTTTACCCATTCCCTACAGGGCTGTGGTCTTATCTATCGCTGTCTGGCCGGGAAAAATCTCGTGGAGATGGCTGAGGCCATCCGCTGGGATGAAATCGATATATTGGTGGATTTGTCGGGCCATACGGAAGGCGGCCTGACCTTGATGGTGCTGGCGAAAAAGCCTGCGCCGGTACAGCTTAGCGCCATTGGCTACTTCGATACGACGGGACTGGGGGCTGTGGACGGACTGCTGACGGATAAAATTCTTGACCCGTCAGAAATTGACAAGTCATTTTTTCGGGAAGAACTGGTACCCCTTCCCCATGCGTTCTGCTTTACGCCGACAGAAGCCATGCAAAAATGCCGGCGTCAGCCACGAAATGAAAGCATGCCCCTGACCTTTGGCTGCTTCCAGAACGGCATGAAACTGAATCGGGAGGTGCTGGCGCTTTGGCGGGAGATTCTGGAACTTTGTCCGAAGGCACGTCTTATTGTGCAGGATACCACGCGCCTGCCGGAACGGCGTCAGGCTTTGGAAAAGCGCTTGGAAAAAGCGGGCCTGCCGATGGAACGGACGGAAGTGCGGCTGGGTACCGATAATTACCTGCAGGATTATCAGGAAATTGACATCATGCTCGACACCTTTCCCTATAACGGCGGTGCTATGACGGCTACGGCGCTCTATATGGGGGTGCCGGTGGTGACCTTGCGGGGAAATCATCATAGTGCCCGCTTCGGGGCAAGCCTTTTGACAGCGGCAGGTTATGAGGAATGGATAGCAGACAGCAGGGATGATTATTTAAAATGTGCCTTGCAGCTTGCTTCTGACTTGTCATTTTTAGCGGCTGTGCAGGAAAATCTGCGGGCGGAGGTGGAAAATTCGCCCCTCTGCGACAAGGCCGGGTATGCAGGAGCGTTTTGGCAGGTATGTATTGACCTGTGGGCCAGAAAGGGGGACTTTGCCTTATGAAGCAGGACTTAACCGCTTTTCTGCCCGGCGGGCCGGCGCCTTTACGCTGGCTTATTCTGGAAAGCCTGACTTATGTAGAAAAGATTGCGGCACTCTATCCCCATGCTCAATTGACGGTGGTAACGGAAATTGAGGAGGCCGCCAGTCTGCGCGAGTTTGCCGGGCTGAATATCCAATGGGTATTTCAGGACATCCGTCAGGAAAAACTGCCCTTTCCCAATGGCAGCTTCGATGCGGTATTGGCAGAAAATCTGTTGGCTCGGGCTTATGAGCCTTATGAACTGCTGTTGGATATCAGCCGCAAGCTTACGGATGTGGGCGTATTCTATGGCGATTTTTTGAATATACGTTACACTGGCGTATTGGAAGCTTTGAAGCAGGGGCAGTTTCCTGTGCGGGAAAAACACCTTTATGCCAAAAGCGAAATGGTTCGCCTGCTGGACGATACACTCTTTAAGGAAATTGACTTTGTGCCCGGGGATAGAGATGAGGACAATAGCGCCGAAAAAGAGTGGGAGGCGGCAGGTTACGCTAATATCAATCACGAGCTTTCCATCAGAAGGTATCTCTTCCGTGCTGCCGTCAGCACCGCCAAAGTGGCCAACCTCAAAGGATTATACAGCCCAGAGGCGCGCAAGGAGTTATCCCGCATCCTGCATCGTATTGAGTATGACGTTGCGCGGACGGAAAATCTGGAACGACTGCAGCAGCTTTGTCAGCGGGAGGGAATCTTCCCGGAATATCTGCACGATTTTGTTGAAGAAACCTGCTATCATCGGGATAAAGTTTTATCTTTGCTGGGGCAGAAATGATTAGAAGTGGCAGCAGCCAATAGTTTTTCATGTTTTTTTCAAAAAAAGTGTTGACAGGAGCTTCTGACTCGTGTAATATAATACAAGTCGCTGACAGACACGGCAACGAAACAGCTCAGCAAGCCTTGATTGGCAGGCCGCTGTGAGGAACCGAAAAGCTTCGAAAAAACTTCAAAAAAGTTCTTGACAAGCTAAGCTGAATGCGATAAGATAAATGAGTCGCTTGAAGCGACAGGCACTTCGAAAGAAGCGCTGAACAAGATTGTTCTTTGAAAACTAAACAATGCAAATAATCATGCAACATGATTAAAGCCAGATGTTTGAGAAGTGAAAACTTCTTATTAAAACATCGATTGGTATGAACAACATAGCAATCGGCAATTTCTTAACAAAAGTAATTGAGAGCCAATCAAGGTTCTTCATAAATTTTATGGAGAGTTTGATCCTGGCTCAGGACGAACGCTGGCGGCGTGCTTAACACATGCAAGTCG
>SVCA01000007.1 GCA_015058625.1 Pseudoselenomonas ruminantium
TTACATTTAAATTCTGCACTATATTTTGCCATAAAAAGACCCCCATAAGTTAGATTCCTTGGTCTAACTTATGGGGGGCTCTACAGTAAGGCTTGCATATCTTTTTCTGTTTGAGTCCAGCGTGGAGAACCTTTCCAATCACTGCCTATAAAAATCACATCAAAATGATGCTGATGATATATCTCTATCTTATCCAACGTATGAACCAAGAAGCACTCATCCACAGCCCTTATGTTTTCTACAATGGCCAGCCTGTCTGCCTCTTTTATGACAGGAACTTTATGCTTGTATGCACACACCAGTTCATCAGCATTAACCCCAACCATCAAGTAATCACAATACTTCTTGGCGTTGTTCAGATGAACTTTCAGCCCCCTGGCGTGACATTCCGACAGGGTTTTCTCATTCATCTGTGCGGCAGGGGGATGGTAGGCATCGGCTCCCAGTCCCTGCACATACTCTGCGGCTTTCCCTATAAGAGTGCCTGAGAGGATGCCAAAGTGGGAATGGTAGCCTTTTTCCCTGCAGTAGGCCATAGCCTTCTTCACCGAGTAATGGCAGAAGGATGAGTAAATAACCCGCTCATCCATGCCCATAGCATGAACTAGGTCTGCTGTCTTTTCCTCCAAACCATCGTAGTAGAGCACACCGCTTTTAAGCTCTAAATTCAGCTCCAAGTCAGTGTCCTGCACCAGATAAAGCAAGTCTTCCAAGGTAGGAATCTCTACCTTGTCAAATTCAGGATGTACCTTGCTAAAACTGAAGCCTCTTAACTCTGCCAGAGTGTAATCCTTTATCCAGCCGCTGCCGTCGCTGACCCGGTCAATGGTTTCATCGTGGGCCAGCACCAGTACGCCATCCTTGGTAAGCTACACATCAGTCTCGATGCCGTCTGCCCCCATTTTTACTGCCCGCTCAAAAGCCGGTATGGTGTTTTCCGGGGCGTATTGCTTGTCCCAGCCAGAAGCTCCCCTGTGTGCCCAGATTTTGGTTTTGTGTGATTTTGTTAGCATGACGATTCCCCCCACCACCATGCTTCGCATGGTCCCCCGCCCCCTTAGGGGGCGGACTTTTTCTTTCTGGCTGCCAGGAATTTTTCCATAATTTCGGCCATAGCTATGCTCTCGGCGGCAGTGAGTTTGAACTCGCTTTTACCGTAACCATTGATGGTGGAGATGAAGTCACTAAGTTCATACCTGAGACCGCCTCCCAAGAAGCGGGTGGAAATCTTCTGGTTCTGCTCCCTGTCCTCGTAGCAAACCTCAAACTCATGGGTGAGCCACCAGGGAGAAGGAACAAGGATATAGCCTTTAGTACCGGATATAAGCAGCTGGCCCTCGGATTTTACCTTCAGCCCTGTCTTTGCAGTGGCAATGGCATTTGGGTAGGAGAAGTAAGCCTTGGTGTATACGTCCACCCCATTCTCCGCCAGGAACATCTTGAACTCAACATCGTCATAGTGAAGTCCCAGAATTTTCAAGATAGGCAGGATGGCATAGCTGCCAAACTCCGTGAAGCTGCCGCCGCATTCCGTGTCGGTTAACTCACGAAGATGATCTGGTGTCAGTCGGCTGAAGCAGGCTTCCACATCCCGCACCTCGCCAACGGTGCCACTTTTTACCGTACTGAGGAGCCTTATGAAGCCGGGAGCATGAGCTGTCTTGATGGCCTCCATCAGCACCAGCTTTTTCTCCTTGGTCAGGCACAAGGGCTTTTCGCAGAGCACATGCACGCCGTGCTCCAAGGCACTTTTGGCGTAGGCATAGTGAGTGGCGTGGGGGGAAGTAATGTTTACGGCATTGACCTTACTGTAAAGCTCCTCCTCATCGTCCGTGAAGAAGTCCAGCTTGTGAATCTCGGCAAAATGCTCCGCACTCTTTATATGGGGATTGAATACCCCATCAATGGAAAGGCCGCTGACAAAGCGTGACTCTGGGACGAAACGCCCGGCGATGCGGTCGCTGCCCATGATCCCCATATGCACCAGCTCATAGGCTTCTGCCCTAAGCATGGTGCTGGAGATGCCCTCCGTGCGGGGCAGGTAGATGACCTCGCAGTATTCCTTCAGGTAATCGAAGTGCCCCCCCCAATCGGAACCTACCGTGAATACGTCCGCCTGGTATTTCTGGATATCCTCCACCTTTTGCCCCACATGGTCTTCCACGATTATTTCATCGGCAAAGCCGGTGGCTTTCACGTTTTCGATACGCTTGAGAATTGGGTCGATAAGGTTCAGCTTGCCCCGCTCCTCGTCGAAGTGCTCCGTAGTGACTCCAACTATGAGGTAGTCACCCAGGGCCTTGGCACGCTGGAGCAGGCGGTAATGTCCTTTATGGAATAGGTCGAAGGAGCCATAATAGGTGATGACTTTTCTCATTGGTTGGCCTCCCTTGTTATTCTTGCTATAATTGCAGTTTCTGTGTGAACACCTCATCCGTCAGCCTGCGGCTGCCACCTTCCCCTCAAGGGGAAGGCTTTTTATTTGCCTTAAACACTACGGTCACGACCTGCGCCGAAGCGCACGAAATGAAGCTTTCCACTGTCTTTGATAATCAGGATATCCCATAGCTCCTAGCTTGCTTCCCCTAAAACTCTAGCGGGGGGGAAGCTGCCCTCTACTTTGCGCTCGGACATATCCTCACATTTGGCACAGCCTATGGATATAATAGGGAAGCTTTTCTTGCCCTGCCACCTATGGACTAAGTCTGCATGGGCATGGCCGTGGATGCAGGCCAGAATTTGCGCCTTGCTGTTATCCAATGCCTTTAGCAGCAATTCGCCGTTGCGTATTTCCTTTGACCAAGGGTCTAGCTCCGGCAAGGGGGCATCATGGGAGAAAAGCAATATGCGCCAGCTTTCCGGTGTTCCCTTAAGTGTCTCCCGCACCCAGGCAATCTGAGTCAGGTCAAAGCCATAACGTGGCCTGGCCTCATTGTCATAGGCACTTAAGAACAAGCAGCGCAGCTTCTGCTGTGGGCAGTCTGCGTAATAGTAGGTTTTGTCCCTGTCCTGCTTCCACTGCTCTGCTCCCGTCTGGTACAGCGCCGCTTGCTCGTGCAGGGAAAATATATCTCTATTGCCGTGGAAGTAGTTGGCATCGTGGTTGCCCAGCACAATATGCACAGGGACTTCCAGCTTATGCATATCCTTTAGCATGGACTGCACGTAACGACAGGTCATCTGCCGCGAAACCGTGCCATCGGTGAGATTCCCCAGGTGGACCAGCCCATCCAGTCCGGCTTTTTGATGCAATGCCAGGAGGTTCGCTGCTGTATCCTGCCAGGTGCCATTGACGGTCATGTGCGTGTCCGTCAATATGGTCAAGACCAAATCTCCCGGTTCACGCAAGCTATTGATGCGGTATGCTGCACTTTCCACTTCTTGCTCAAATACACGAGGCTGCCGCTTTTCTGCAGTGGAGGTGAAGATCAGCGTACTGCTAAGGCCAGCTGCTTCCTCTATCGTGATGTTTTCCCCATCTACCCGCCTGGCCACTACCCGAAAGTAACAGCATTCCTTGAAGATGTATTTGTCCATACAGTAGGAATCTTCCCGAAGGCCGCCCCTATAGGCGCCCCAGATTTGTTCCGGGGCGTAGTCGTAAGTGTGCAGGTATTTTTCTGGAAATTCCAAAGAGTAAGTAGCTACTGCGAAACGGTAGCGGGTATCCATCCGCTCAAGGCTGCTGCCATCATCTGCCAAATAGAAGCCCTCTGTAGCCAGCCTGTTTGGCACATTGTACTGAAAAAAGCCCGTCTCAGGCTGCAGGATTGCACATGCTGTGAACATCAGGTGTATCAATTGTGGCATCAGCCCAGCCTCCTAAGGACTTCTTCCTTGACCTTTTCGCCGCAGGTGCCATCAATGTTTTTGGCCAGTTCCGACCATGCTTCACGCTGCTTGTCCCTGTCATGGACACCGCTTGCCACATATTCGATGTACTGGCTGACGGAGCGGCAAGCCCTGTGCTCTCCTGTTGCATAGGGAATATCTTTCCCCATACGCTCGAAGGTCTGCCCAATGGGCGTTGGCCAGTTCGTGGCCTGTTCCTCTGTCAAGCGGCAGGGAATTTCTTTGTAGGCAAGGGTACGGAAGTCGTACCAATACAGACGGTTGTCGATGGTGAACTGGATAGCTCTCCCCGGCCAGTCCTCATTCCAGGGACGATAGCCGGGTATCCACAATCCGCCAAAGCTGGTAATAGGCGACTGCTGCATAAAGTAGTTGGACTTTCTTTTGTCCCAGCCAAAGGGCAGGCCCAAATCCACCTCTTCCAGCTTCTTTTCTGCCATATTCAAGCGCATTGCCATACTGCCGAAGCAGGGCAAGAGGTAAATATAGCCATCCAGCCTGACAATGCCTGAGAATTTATACTGGCTCTCATAGTCCCACCAGTCTGTCTGGCACTGATAGCCGGCAGGATAATCCTCCATGGTCAGGACTTCACATTCCCCGGTATGGGTGTCCCAGCGGCGGATTTTCTCTGTCCGCCAAGGGAACAGCCAGTAAATGCCGGAGCCGTAGGATTCCTCCACCATGCCACAGCAGTCAGTGTCCTCTGTCCCTACATCCTGCCAAGAATACTCGCCTGTGGTCAGGTCAAAGGTCATGACCTTATTGGACTGCAAGGCTGAAATATACAGGAGATTGGGGTACTTTATCCAGACCGTGCCGCCTATAAGCTGCATATGCTCCGCCGTGATGGTAGGCAGGATTTCCTTCAGGAACTCCCTGTAGTAGGTAATCTCCCCTGTATGCTGATCCAGCCGGATCATGGCCTGGTAGCGGGAGGGCATAAAGTACAGATAATGCTCATACAGGTTTTTGATGTTCATGTACTCATCCAAAAGATTCGGTCTCACAGAACTTATACAAGATTCCATTAGAGGATGAGGCCGCCAGATAAGTGTCACTTCCGGGTGTCTTTGGAAAAATTTAGGGTTTTGCTATAACTTAAAGGCATAGTACCGCTTTTTGCACGGTCAATTCAGATTATTAAGACAACGCCTACACTTCGCCCCTTCAAATCATCTTGACTTTGATTCCCTGTTTGTTAAAATAATAGTAAGAAAATTCCCAAGGAGGTTACAGCATGCCCGTACCTGAATCAGATACCCAAAAGTCCCTCATGGCCAATAAGATAATGGAGGACATCAACAACAAAATATACAACCCCATGAATGATGTGCTCTTTAAATTCATCTTCGGCAGTGATGAACGGAAACTTGTCACCGTTGATTTCCTTAATGCCGTCCTTGAGCGCGAGGGCAAAGATGCCATCAAGGATATCCAGTTCCGTAACAGTGAAATCGTGCCATTGAACGAGGAAGACAAACTCACCCGGCTCGACGTATATTGTGTTACCGAAAAAGGTGAACATATTGATGTCGAAGTTCAGGTTGTCAACAAGAAGAACATGGAGAAGCGAACACTCTTTTACTGGGCTCAAATGTACCTCACTACCCTGTCGAGGGGCGGCAAGTATCAAGACCTCAAGCCCGCCATCACCATCAATATTCTCCGCTACAACCAGTTCCCAACAGATGAGGATTTCCACTCCACGTTCAGCATCTATAATATTAAGACCCAGCGTAGGCTCAACAAAGATATGGAGCTTCATTTTCTTGAGGTTCCCAAGTTCAAAAAGAAGCCTGTGAAGGAAATGAATCGCATGGAACGTTGGCTGGCTTACTTCTCCAACAAACTGGATGAAAAGGAAAAGGAGGAACTCGCCATGAAAGATGTTGCTATTCAGACTGCTTTTGACGCAGCACATATTTTTATGCAGGATAGCGATGAGCGTCTTAGATATCTGAATAAAGAAATGGCCATCCTAGACTATGATTCTGATAAGGTCGCATGGACTGAGGAGGGTATCGAAAAGGGTGAAGATCGCCTCGCCCGCCTTATTAATCACCTTCTCTCTACCGGTCAAGGCGATAAAATTGCCGCTGTAACAAACGACCAAAATGTTCGTTATGCACTCTACGAGAAATATGGAATCTCCTAACCAATGGTTCTCTCCCCCCAGCCCACCACCTCGGTGGGCTTTTTGCATCAAAAAATCGGCGCAGCCGCAGCCACGCCGATACGCTCTTACTCTATGTGTATTGTCGTCCCGTCCTTGAAAGTGACATCTATGTCATTCTTCTTCCGAACGGTCATGTAGTCTATCAGGGCACCCCAAGGGCTGGTGTCAAATTCTGTCATCAGAACTTCCTGCTTCCCCAACTCCTTGGCGAAGTGATCCAGCATGCTCCTCCTATAGGTCAGATTCTCAATTTTCTCCACCCCGTTTTCCTTAAGCTTGCGGATGGTGGCAAGGCTGTCCACGGTGTTTCTGGCAAAGCGGGACACGGATTTGGTTACTATGAGGTCTATCTTTCCTGCCATGGCATCGTCTATCATGGAGAGGAAGCCGCTGCGTTTTTCATGCTGGTGGCAGATATGCCTTCATCGGTGTATATCCCTGCAAACTCCCAGTCGGCATGGCTCTGGATGTAGCTGGTGTAATAGTCTACCTGTGCCTCGTAGGAGGTCTGCTGTTCTTCCCGGTCAGTGGAGACTCTGGCGTATCCGGCTACCCTCCGCTTTTTCTGCGAATTGATAGGTGCCGCCGTGAACTGGTTCATGGTGGCTGGTATGGTGATTACGGTTTTGGGCATTTTTCAATCCTCCCATCCTTGAAATGGAACTCTATGGTGTTATCTGGCATGACTATGGATTTTTCCACCACTTCGGCAAGGTTCTCATAGGTTATGTCATCCCTGCTGGTCAGCTTCTTGACCATTTGCAGGACCTTGGTACCTGTGATGTGACTCCAGCAGTCACAGTCTACCTTGTGCTGAACCTTGAGGCCGCATTTCCAATAGTGCCTACCGTTGATTAGGGCATGCCAAAGCCTGTGGCCATGAATCCCGCAGCAGATTTCTATGCCTTGGTAAAGGGCTATGGGTACAACCTGACGGCGTAGTTCCACCTTGTCTGTGATAAATTTTTCCCGTTTAATTTCCCCATCGTGGAAATGGAACTCCAGAATGCCTTCCGGCTGAACGATGATTTTCTTGACCTTGTCTTTGAATATGGCCTCGTCGAATTCCTCCAGACCAAGGACGTTGTTGCATGCCTTCAAAAGTTCACTATCCATGACATTGAAGTTCTTGCAGGAACCTGTGGCTTTCTCCTTGTCGAGGCAGCCCCATTTGGCCCTACTGCGTTTGCCTGCTTTATGGCAGTAGGACTTGCCACATATTCCGCATTTTATCAGCCTTGAAAAGGGATGTCTGGGCCGCCAGAATTCTGCCTGCCGTCTTGCAGTTTCTTTCTGGGCAGCTTCCCATGTGGCCCTGTCTATGATGGCAGGATGGGTGTCTTGGTAGTAGTATTTGAGAAGCTGTCCCCTGTTTTCGATTTTCTTGTGGGTGAGGGAATCTTCCACAAAGTATTTCTGCAGGAGCCTGTCCCCTGCGTAGATTTCATTTTTGACAATGTCATATATGTTGTCAAAATGTATGACATTGCCCTTGAGGTTCCTTGGGGCTGGCTGTCTTCACTTCCTTTGCCATCTGGGAAAGAGCCAGGCAAAGCTGGAGATACGCCTTTGCCTCACCGGCGTGAATCCCACCTTTCCGCTCTGCCGTAGGATTAGCAAACTGGAACATTCTAAACTCAATTATCCCTTTGGAGAAGACACTATGATAATTCAAACACCGATATCTTGACGGGTTATAATTCTGGTTCCTGCCGTTGTTAGCTCCCTGTTCTTCGTACCAAATGTCTGCCAGCCTTGCCATGGTGCGGGGCTTTTCTTTGTTCAGCCTCTTGAGGAAGTCCCTGTCCACCGTCTGGCAGTAGCGTCCGATGCGGTTCTGGTCTATGCGCATGGCGGCAATCAGGAGGCTTTCGTGGCTGGCCATGATGTTGGCAAGGTTCCGCAGGGTCTGGGGAGTGTGGTCTCCCAAACCTATGTGGCAGTGGATTCCACACATATGCCGGGGATTCGATAAGCTGCCTGCGTGGCGAAGCTTCCGCAAAAGTCCCTGCAAGAGCTCGATGTCCTCGTAGCGGAGGATGGGGCTTACCAGTTTGGTCTGCTCATCGGAGTTCCTTGCCTCGATGCTGACATCCCGCTGGAATTTCCATTCCCGGCCCTGCCCGTCCCATGCGCTCCAGGCGTAGTAGCCGTTGCGGTCTGCGGTGTTCTCGAAGCGGCCGGTGCCGAAGTACTCGGCGGCTACCTTGGCGGCTTTCTCGCGTGTGATGTTGTACATCTCCACCTCGATGCCTATGGTCTGCTGCTTCATGCTCTCAATCTGCTTTGCGGTGCTTGCCTTCATTTTGAAAATCCCCTTTCTGCCTTGCGGCTTGCTGTGTTTTTCCTTACTGTATTAATCACTCTTTTGAGAGAGATTATCAAGTAAATAGGTGTGTATACACAGCAAACTTTTGTGTTTGTTAAGTAGAAAGGTTGGCCGTTGCTCACTGATTTGGCATTTTTCCCGTCATGATGAAGTGTACATAGGCCGCTTTATTCTCCTCTATGAAATTCACCAGTTCATAGAAGCCGTTTTCGAAGGCAATCCGCTAGACGGCATTGGTGTCGAACATGTTGGTTCTGCCGCTTGACCTGACCAGCATCAGCTACTCACGAATTTTTTCATTCATGGTCATCCTCCCCCTTTGAGCTATCTTCTGGCCTGTGCTTCAGCAGGTAGAATTTGTCGACCGCAGGGATAAGGGACAGGGACGAGCCGTTGTCCCAGTGGACTAAAACTGAGCCTGCATCATCGACTCCCCTTATCTCGCCCACAGTTCCTTCTGGCGGAGCCTGCGGCTCATCGTGCATTTCCACCAGCATCACAATGCGCCCCGAAGGGTAGATGGAGCGCAAGCGCTCCACCTCCTCCCTGCTTGGGAAGCCCAGCCAGTTATGCTTCCGTGGTCTCATCGCTCTCTGCTGCCTCCTCCTTCTGTCCGGACTTGAAACTGGCGTTGCCGGAGAGGTTCGCCATGAGGATTTTTCTCGTGGTCTTGTACTCGGCTCCAATCAGCCCAAGGCGCAGGAGGAAGCAGCGGAAGGCGTACTTTTCGTTGTCCACCGCCTTGGTCTTGGCATTGACGCGCTTCTGGGTCCTCGCCATCTCGCAGAGCTTGCCGATGAAGTCCTGTGCAGCTTTGGCCTTCTCTGGCGTGACTTCGCCGTGTAGCCAGTTGAAGGTGATGCTGTCATCGGTGGTGATGTATTTCGCTTCCTCGATGCCGAATGCTTTCTTGATGAGGCTGCCCTTGCCTTCCAGCAAATGGTCTAAATTCTCCAAGGCGGCATCCGTGAAGGATTCCCTTGGCAGGCTGATGGAAAGGCTGTCCAATGTTTCTTCGGCGTTGGGGGCGGTTGTTTTCTCCGTGGTGGGGACGGATTCCTCTTTCTCGGTCAGTTCCTCCCCTTCCGGCAAATCTTCATGAGCTTCGAATTCAAAGCCCGCCTGCTCCAAGGCTTCCAGCACATCCTCCACCATCTCGGTGTCGGTGCGACCGGAGAAAATCAGGGTGCCATCTTTGGTAATCTCGAAATCTCCCACCTGGTAGGAGCAACTGGGCATCAGCATGTACTTCGGTGTCCAGCCTCCCAGGGCTGCGCTTACCACGCTGACCATTTCCTTGCGACGTGCGCCGGTGACGTTGTACTTTACTTCCATTTTCGTGACCTCCTATCGCTTTACACCTTTATCCTTGCCAAGCCTTAATTCTCTTGGCGTAGTCACATATTCCCGTAATGCGTAGGAAATAGCAAGTGGTTTGTGTTGTATACAATCAAGACTCCTTGGAGAAGTGAGCGATGCCCATCATTACATAGTAGACGCATGGGAGCGCCACGCCGTTGCCCCACATTTTGTACTCTGCCCCATCCGTGTGGGGATCGTCCAGCCACTTGCGGATTTGGTTGTCGCTCTTGGGCTTCTTGGCGGTTCCCATAACCTTGCGATGGGTTTCAAAGACATTCCGCCAGAAGGCCATTTCCTCCTCGGTAGGGTTCTCCGTGCCAAGGTCAGCGCACCACCAATCCGGGAATCCTTGCAGCCTGCAGCACTCCAAGGGGATCAACCTGCGAACAATGTAGCCCTGCGATACAGCTCCCGGGCCTCTTGCCGTCATGGTTGGTTGCAGTTCTTCGTCAATGGACGGGGCAAATTTTGCGTTGGCTCCAGCATTGAAAACATCCCTGCCGATTCCGCAGCAGACAGCATTGGGGTCTTTGAAGTCCCTAAGAAACTCCCCCTCTGCCAGCTTGTCTTTATCCCGCAGATACCTTGCGATACAGGTACGCTCAAAAGAGCAGTTAAATGCCCACTTGGGGCTCTTGTCATCCAGCAGGGCAGACACTATCTCTGGCGGTAATTCCTCTCCATCCGTGAAGTCCACCAACCGGACAGGACCGCCATCTACTGAGTACCCAAAGAGCAGGATTTCAAAGTCAGGGCTTTCGGCATATTTGTACACACCTGACCTAGATAAATCCACGCTACTGAAGGTCTCAATATCTATGCTTAAAGTCAATTTGTGCCTCCTATGGCAAAAGGCAGCGGCTTTAGGACCGCCGCCGCCCCGTCATAAACTATTAGGAAAGGAAGTCATCATCTGCGCCATCCAGGGCAGTGAAATCATCCACGGCGTTGGTACGGCCACCCAGTGGATCGCCATCCTTGACCTTCTGAATGTTGTTCAGCCCGCAGGCCACACCCTTGCTGCCATTCGAGTTGAAGGCGTAGAAGGAAAGTGAAGCACGAATGTAGCACCCGCTGTACACCTCGTTCCTGTCTAAAATAGGACGCACGGCACGGTCTACAATCTGCGGGGCCGTACGGCTATTTGCGTTGACGAAGAAGCTGTCCTTGTACGCATCGTCCTCACGCTCTATGTCCCCGTCACGTAGGGGAAGCTTCAGCACGGCCCTGTCGGGCTTCTTGCCTCCAAACTTGCCAATGCCATCGGTGATAGCCGACTCGACTGCTGCCTCAATTTCCGCAACCGTCTTCTTGTCGCTCTTGGGGATAATCAGGGAAGCTGAATATTTCGGTTCGCTCCCCTTGATGCTAGCAGGCTCCCATACGTGCTCAAAGCTGAGACGCACAATACCAGTGACGACTTTTGTTTTAGAATTGTTAGCCATAAAATTATTCCTCCAAATTCGTAAAATCTGCATTTATTGCCGGACGCTTGTCGCTCTCCGGCACCAGCGTTGGCTTGCCCTGAGGCTTTATAACAAAATTCCCCAAGACTTCGTTGAAAGTATCTTTACCCATCAGCTTCTCCATCTTGGTAACGGTGATGAGCTTATGGTCGAAGATGTCCTTGAAACCCGCAGCTTTTGCAGCCTCGGCCACTTTCTCCTCGTCAGAATACTTCCTGACTGAGCGCCCCGCTACCAGCTTGAAGCCCTGCCAGGATTTGCCATGGTTTACTGCTGCCTCAAGGGCATAAGCTGAGACTGCGTTGGCCCACTTAACCATCTCTGGCAGACGAGGCAGAAGTTCTGCTATCTCATCATCTGTCAGCAGGGGTGGCAAACGGAACTCATCCTGCGCCATACACAGCTGGGCTTCGGCCCTTGCCCTGCAGCGGGAAGCTGCCCTACAAAACTGGCACCAGACACCTGCCGCAAAATCTCCCTCTCCCTTGAAGGCCATCTGTGCTCTGGGCTTTACCGTCTCTTCTGCCCATGCCATAAGTTCATCGGCAGCGATAGACCAGGTGGACACGTTCTCACGGCGAGGCTGGTATATGGACATTCTGACCTCGGACACGTCATAGAGACTGCCAAACATGGATAATCCTCCAAGTGCGTAGAGCATCATCTGAGGATTCCGCTCTGCCTCCACCAGAACACCAACACCATACTTGAAATCGACAATGTGCATAATTGCCCCACCGATTACTAGGCAATCTGCCGTACCAAATCCTTCCGGTACGAACTCCCGCAAATCCAGCCGCTGCTCGATGCACACCATTGCATTGGGAATCCCCTGCATCTGTTCCAGAACAAAAGCCACGTAGCCATCTGCGCAATCTTCCATCTCGTCTGAGTCATAGTCTGAATGAGGACGGTGGCTACGGCGTTTTAGCGCCTTCTTCAACTTGTGCTCACAGAGAGCATGAGCAGCTGTACCTTCAGCTGCTGCCTCTCCTGCCAAGTCCGAGAACTGTGCCTCCAGTCTGGCAGAAGGCGTACAGTGGATAAGCCATCTGTCCGCCCCGGAGGGTGAAAGTGCCGCATGGGCTCTTGCCGCCATATCAGAGCACCTCCGCATTGGACTTGATGGCCGCATAGTCTTCAGGCTTCACCGCTGACAGCTTATCTGCACCGAAATCCTGCAGAAGCTTTCGCACCTCGGCTGTATACCCTTTCGCGCTCTTCTCCGCTAGGACGGAACGGAGTTCCTCAAGAGTGACCTGCGGCGCTACTGGCTCAGTCTTTGGTTGCTTTTGCACCTTCTCCGTTACATCCCTGAGCAAATAGATAGCCATGGTCTCAAGCCCCTCTGCCACCTTGTGCATGCTGTCTGCCAGGTCGGCCAACACCTTCATCTCATCATCTTTTGTCATGTCCTGCTCCTTTCATTTACCCAGCTTTTGGCTTGGCGAAAGAATCCAGAATGCTCTGCATCACGACCTGCTCCTCTGGCTTTAATCCTGGAAGCAGTTTATGTATCAAAGCCTCTTGATCTGGTTTCAGATACCGGCGATCCAAGTAGTAACCGTCGGCCACACGAACACCTCCTCCGTTGCCCCTAACCGTAAATATAGGGTAGGAACAGCTAAGAACGTCAATGTCTCGCAGAATGGTACACCGGCTTACGCCCAGTTCCTGCATCAGGTTTGGCACGGTTTCCTGTCTCCGAGCCATAAGTACCTCAAGCAGTTTCTGCCGCCTGTCCATTGCGCTCTGCACTGTTCCTCACCCCCTTTCGCCTTGCTTGGTTCAAATACTAAAGGGCAAACATCTCACCTAATGAGACCTTTGAAAAATCCTTTATTTACATCCGAAAAAGTAAACTCTGAATTTCCTGCCCCTCATGTTCCAGTCAACGGATTTCCGCAAAAATTAATCCCCTCACTTCCCTGAGGCGAACTTTTCGAGTGAAATCTATGCCCCTGAAACGAAAAAGAGCGAGCCAAGCAACAGCGTCTAACTGCTCTCTTGGCTCGCTCGTCTTATAAAAAAGGAGCCAAACTCCAAGGTTTTCCTTGGCATTTGGCCCCCGCGTCTTACTGTTATGCGCTCGAGTTCTTTACGCTATTTTCTTTTCCCCATACTTGTTATCTCCTGAAAGCTCTCTATAAAGCCTTTCAGCGGATATGATTCCACTATCTTTATTGAAAAGGTACGAATTACCCAAGGAATCGATCCACCGCTTTCCAATAGGCTTACCCTGATCTGACAGGATAATGTGATCCGTCTCCCTAAAACCACCATTTTTCATGAGTTCTTTCTTCTTTTGTGACATAGGCACCCCCCTAACAATAAA
Organism: Pseudoselenomonas ruminantium; assembly: GCA_015058625.1. Taxonomy (GTDB): domain Bacteria; phylum Bacillota; class Negativicutes; order Selenomonadales; family Selenomonadaceae; genus Selenomonas_A; species Selenomonas_A ruminantium_N. The sequence goes on from SVCA01000007.1 coordinate 13,524, forward strand.
TACTGCTTCATAATATAATATTGACTTGTCTATTAATTTTGCTTATAATCATCTTATAGGAAATTTAACGACATATGTCATGATAGCACATTATCATACCTATGTCAACCCTAATATGTAATTTACTTTCATATCTATTAGATATAAGAGGCATTTTACTTTCAAAGGAGAAAAAATAATGAAATTTGGTGATAAATTAAGGCAGCTACGCGAGGAAAAGAATCTTTCTCAAAAAGAGGTAGCTGAAAAACTCAATATCAGCTTGAGGACATATGCTTCCTATGAGCTGAACCAACGCAGACCACGAACTCAGGATAAACTAAAAGAAATAGCAGCTTTTTTTGGGAAAGACGTAGCCTACTTACAAATAGATGACATTGACAAGAAAGCTGAAGAACTAGAACGATACAGACATGATGAAATGCGCCAACGCATTATTGATTTTGAAAATAGCGTTCAAAATGAAATACTGCCATTTCTAAATAATTTAGGTTGGGAAACAAGCAAAGATAACAACCGCAGTGATTTAATGGCTAAACTTGGCTCCGTACGCCTTATATTTATTTTTAAATACTTTTCTGATAAAAGTATTTTCTTTTTCCCAATTCTTAACACATATGGGCGTCTGTGTACGCTTCCCTTAGAAGAAGGAACTGAAACGTATTGTATAATTATTTCCAATTCCAATAGACTAGAAGAAATAGCCATTAAACATCCACCAGTTAATCTAAAGATTCCGATAATATTTGCATCTTTTAACCAAGAGACTAATGCTATGGATTCAAATAACGTATTTAAATTTATTTCACAATTAAGTCAATAATCCTATATCCCCCTACACCGGTCATTTCAGTACAACTTTCTATTTCAATTGACATACCCACCCTATATGCTAAAATAAAGGTAAGAATACCGCCATTTGAAAGGAGCTTATTGTAATGAGTAAAATAGATTTTTATGAAGATACAATGAAAGATGCTTCAAGAAAGGATGCCCTACAGAAAAAAATTAATACTGTTCTCAATAAAATTCATGAAACGGATACTGACATTAACTGGTATATCTTCGATGAATACAACAAACCTAATATTTCCCTAATTGAAGAGTGTATAAAAAAACATTATCGTCCATTTTTAAAGGAGAACACATTGGCTACCTTCCTCCTTAAAAAAGACATTTGCCCAGGATTAGCCAGTCCTAAAACAAATACCATATGGATATATAAGAACGCCATTACTCCTACCCCTATAATGCCATCTTTTTTACAGGAAATATATGAGCAAACGTACGCTAGTGTATATGGTAAACCTAAAAATGATACTTTAGCCAACATTTTAATGGATGAGTTAGCACACATAAAGACTGGCAAAAATCACGGTGATGATATTTATGACTCCACTTTACAGAAATATATAAATAAATTTTATAATATTCCCTCCCCCCACAGCACCAATAATTCTGCCCATGGACTGGGCATGCTCTGAGACACAGAAATCCCCCATGACTGTTACCACAATCTGTGACAGTCATGGGGGATTATTTCTCGCGGTGCTGTAAACGTATTCTAATCTTAGGTAAAAAGATTCGTAACCGCAAAATAATACGGTGTATGTAAATTTTTCCTCCCAAATGAGATAATTGACTCAACTTTCCCACCACGAAAATAACGCTAATCCCTAGAAAAATACTGGCATCGCGTAGGATATAAAACCTTTCTTGACAACAAAATAGCACCTGTTCTTGGTATAATGGAATCAGCTACAAAACCAAATACCAGAAAGGTGCTGATTACATGTTATACCAAAATTATTCTTTTGAACAGTCCCAAAATCAGATTTTCTCTGTCCTAAAGGAGCTGCAAATTGCTAAACTTCTTTACAAAGCCAATATACGCAAGGGCTGCGGCCTTTCTGCCCTTGAAATGTTCCAGCGCCTTGTCATGCTTGTTTTCCACGGAAGAATCTGTTCCGTTCCTTGGAATCGAAGCATAACGACCATGCTGTTTCCAAGAATACCTATTACCGTTTCCTTAGCAACCCTTCCTTCAATTGGAAGAAGTTCCTCCTGCTTCTGGCCGTTCGGGTAACAGTTGCTCTGCGAAAGCTTACCTGCAAGAGCAGGGGCACTGTGCTTGTACTCGACGATTCGGTGTTGCGGCGCAACCGCAGCAAAGCCGTGGAACTCCTTGCAAAGGTGTATGACCATGTGTTTCATGAATTTGTCCGTGGCTTCAATCTCTTGGCACTGGGCTGGTCGGACGGCTTCAGCTTCATTCCTGTTTCCTTCGTGCTGCTTTCATCGGCCAAACTTAGGAACCGCTATCAGGAAGCCAACAAGGATATTGACTACCGCACCAACGGCTGGAAAGCCAGGATGGAAAGCATGCGGCAAAAGCCGGAGGCAGCTCTGTGCATGATAGAGTCTGCACTGGCAGCAGGAATCCATGCCGACTATATCCTAATGGACAGCTGGTTTACAACAGAACCTTTTGTCAAAAGCCTTTCCGACCTTGGGCAGGATGTCATTGGCATGGTTAAGGATCTGAAGCAGCGCTACTATTACAATGGGCGTTTGTACACCTTGCCACAACTGGCAAAAATCGCCATGGACAGGAGCAATACTCATCTGTACCGTTCCCTAATGGTAAGGACGAGAAAACACCATCTCCCTGTTCGTATAGTCTTTGTCAAGAATCGCAACAAAAAGAGTGATCTGCTGTATATCCTGTCTACGGACAATGCACTGTCAGAGGATGAGATCATTCGCATATATGGGATGCGCTGGAACATTGAAACCTTCTTCAAGGCAAGCAAGTCTTTGCTGAAGCTAGGCAGGGAGTTCCAGACCCGCAGCTATGACTCTGCCGTAGCACATACGGCAATTGTTTTTGCCTGCTATACATTTCTCGAATGGCTGCGCCGTCAGGAAAACGACCCTAAAACCTACGGAGGGGCTATTTTTTGCACTCTGCGAGGATGTGCAGGATATGGAACTTTCGGAGGCACTACGGTCACTGATGAGTCTATTCCTAGAAACCATCAACGGCTACAGAACAGAGTATACAGAAACCATAAAAAGTAAAGTGACCAATTGGATTGCCAGTCAAAGCAGATATATCAAGGGCTTGTTTCAAAATTTATGCTGGGAAAGTTGAGTAATTGACTAAAATAAGCCACACGAAAAAGCTGAAAAACGTGAAAAAGCCATTTTGGTCAAAAATTGTCTGGGAGGTTTTTGTTTTGACTCAAATTCAGCAACTCAAACAGCAACATTCTTTAGCATACTGGAAACAGACCATCCTTGCCCAACAGAATAGCGGACTTACTGCTGCAGAATATTGCCGCCAGCAGAATATCAAGTACAATGCCTTTTACTATTGGCAACGCAAAATTCGCGAAGATTTTGCAGCGTCTGCACTCCAGATGGCCCCCAAGGATGAGCGTGTCCCTGAGTTTGCTACATTGGCAACCGCTACCGTTACGGCCACTGTTCAGACCGCAACTCTGCCCTCTATGCTGAAACTTTCCTGTGATCCCGTAAGCTTAGAAGTCAATGAGCAGACATCGAGTAAATTGCTTGCCAGAACGCTCGCTTGTATAAAGGATGTGTTCTCGGTATGCTAATCCGTAATCTTACGGCCGACCATATCTACCTAGCGTGTGGTCAGACGGATATGCGTAAGTCCATAGATGGACTGGCAGCACTGGTGCTGTCCAAGTTCCAGCTCGACCCGCATCAACCTGCGTTATTCCTCTTTTGTGGACGACGCAAAGACCGCATCAAAGGACTGCTCTGGGACGAAACGGGTTTTCTGCTTTTGTACAAGCGCCTGGAAAATGGTCGGTATCAATGGCCGGATACGCCGGAAGACCTGCTGGAAATTTCCGAGCAGCAACTTCGCTGGCTTACCGAAGGCTTATCCATTTCACAGCCTAAGGCCGTACAAAAAATCACTGCAAAATACAGCTTTTAAGTTCAAATTGTGCATAACATCCGCGAATCTGTGGATAGCTCAGCCCGCGTCAGTACTGACTTCGCGGGCTTTTTGTGGTATAATGGAATAAGCAAAAATCAGGAGGCTTTCCATGACAGACATCCGCGAACAGGAAATGCAAAACCGCATAGATTCACTGACCTTGGAAAAGGAAAACCTTCGCAATGAGAATATCTGTCTCAAAGAACAGATTGCTCAGTTGAAAAAGCTGGCCTTTGGCTCACGCACGGAGAAAACGAAAAAGATTCTTGGCGAGGTCGAAGAAATCAATCTTTTCGACGAGGCTGAGGTCGAGGCAAAAGGCAGTGCTCCTGAGCCGGTCATTGAAGACCCTGCTCATCAGCGGCGCAAGAAGCAGAAAGGCCATCTTGATCAGATTCTGAAAGATATGCCGCATGAGGAACGTGTAATCACCCTGCCGAAAGATGAGCGTATCTGCAAACGTTGCGGGACACAGCTCACATCCATGGGCCGAGAGAAAATCTGTACGGAGGTGCAGTTCATTCCTGCTACGTAAAAGTCATCGATTTTTACCGAGAATCCTTCCAATGCCTGGAATGCCGGAAAAAAGAACATTTCTCCATCGAAAAGCCACAGATGCCGCAGCCGGTGCTGGCAAAGTCCATCGCCTCGCCGTCCAGTGTAGCGCATGTCATTACGCAGAAAGACCAGTTTTCCATGCCTCTTTACCGTCAGGAACAGGAGTGGAAATCCATTGGCGTAGAGTTATCCCGGGCCACATTGGCCAACTGGGTGATCCGGTCAGCAGAAGACTGGCTTATGCCGCTGGTAGATTGCATGCACACAGAGCTTTTGAAGCAGCCGGTAATCCATGCAGACGAAACGCCAGTACAGGTGCTCAACGAAAAAGGGCGGAAGAATAAGACCAAGTCTTACATGTGGGTGTATACCAATGGCGAGTTCGTGCAGGACGGATGGCAAATCCGGATCTACGAATACCATCCCGGCCGGAACGGAGGCTTTGCCGGAAAGTTCCTTGAGGGATATAAGGGCATCCTGCAAACAGACGGCTATGCCGGTTATGAGCAGATTCCCTGCAAGGAACATGCTCTCTGCTGGGTGCATGCCCGCCGCTACTTTGTGGATGCTATTCCGGCAGGAATTTCGCAGGAAGAAGCAGCCGAATCCATAAGCGGGCAGGCCATCCGGAAAATCAATGAACTGTTTGCCTTAGATAAAGAGCTTTCCCATAAGTCTGCTGAAGAACGGCAGGCAGAGCGTCTGCGGCTTGAAAAAGACAAGCTGGAGGCTTTCTTCGTGTGGCTGGAAGGAATCCAGCCCAAGGCGTTGCCTAAATCTGCGCTGGGTAAGGCGGTTAACTATGCCTTGAATCATCGGAAAGGGCTTAGTGCCTTCCTGACAGATGGCAACATCGCTCTTTCGAATAATATCTGCGAACGGGCTATCCGCAACTTTACCATTGGCCGCAAGAATTGGTTGTTCAGCGCCTCACCGAAGGGCGCAGCCGCCAGCGCTGCCGTTTATAGCATAGTAGAAACCAGCAAAGCCAATGACTTGGAGCCATTTCGTTATTTGACCTATCTATTTGAAAATCTTCCCAATCTGAATTTCAAAATACATCCTGAGTTGCTGGAAAACTACCTGCCTTGGAGTGACGAAATCCAGAAGAACTGCAAATAAAAATTTGAACCTGACTAGTGCTGGTCAGGTTCTTTTCGTATATGTGATACACCGGATGGTTTTTCGTTTACAAAGATTCAGGCTAATGCATACCGCACTAGCCTTTATGTAGCACCATATCTTTTTCTATTCTGCTCTATAAATATTAGCAATACGAACATCAACTCCATTCTAACATACACTTGCCAGTCTATCTTTGATAACCTTTTGTAACACCATCGCCACATTCTTACTGGTATTTTTAAAGGTTGTAAAACTTTTTAGTTTCTCAAGCCCCATCTCTTCAACCAATTTACCTATACATTCATCCGCAAACGAATTTGACACCATTTCCACGCCATGAAAATCTAGCTCAACTTTTTTTGTTCATTAAACCCATTAACTATTTGCATCCTAAATCTTCTTCCATCATCCCGCGTTCCTAAACTCTTTCCTATATCACCAAATCTTATAATCATAATAAGTACCTCCCTATATAATCTTTAATTATCTTTGAATATCTCCGTTTTTCTTAGTTTTTCATGGCAGTTTAATTTACGAAGAACAACATAACATGAATAAGTGGTGCATTATGCATGGCGTAAACGGGATTTCGGGTATAGCGAGGCTAACGTCATTGCCTTGCTTTTGGGAAGACCAATATAATCCCTTCGCCTTATGGTAACGAACCTCCCATGTCTAACAGGATCATCTGACTATGCAGAGTCCTAAATTCCTTCGTTCCGCTTATCCATATCCGGGTGCCATGTATGCTCCTTTGCCGAGTCGCTTTATGCGCTCTAATGGAAAAAATCCTGGCTACCAGTTCTTCATATTTGGTTGTACTGCCCCAATGTCTGGCACCTTGCGGTGGACGTCTAACCAGAAATCAGAGATATTTCTTGCTTCCTTAGGCTGCTATTGCTTCATCTTCCCACACAATGTCATTCAGCATTTTTTCTTCGTCGTAAGCGACTCCCTTACTGAGTAGTGTGAAAAATATACGGATAAGCTTGCAGCCAATGGCTACGACAGACTGCTTCTTCTTCAGCGGATTGTTCAGCCGCTGGGTGTAGTGCTGATGCAGCTTCTGATAAGCTTTATTCTTGCCAATGAGTGAGATTGCAGCGGTGAACAGCACCGTTCTCAGACGTTTCCTTCCTCGCCTGCTGATGCTGGTTTCACTTTTGTGTTTGCCTGAACTGTTCTCTTTCAGGGCAAGACCTGCCAGTTTCTGTATCTGCTTCGGTGTTTGAAAACGTCCTATATCTCCCACCTCAGCCAGAAAGCCCACCACGTTCTTTAGGCCGATGCCTTTGATGGCCAGCATTTGCTTTGTCGCTGGGATTTCCTTGCACAGTCCTTCCAGTTCTGCCATAACCTTATTCAGTTGAGTTTTTATTTTGCAGTAGTCTGCCAAAAGCATTTCCAGCTCGAAAGATGCCGACCTGCGGCCAGCTTTTCTGCCAATGCTGCGCTTGGCTGCATCGACGATACGCTGGGCCTTTTTCATGCCTACTGCACGGAGTTTGGCTTCCCTCCAGATGGCGTTAATGCCTTCAGCATCCAGTGTGATGACTGCATCTGGAGTACGAGCCTTTTCGAGCAGCATGAGGCTGCTCTTAGCCCCCATATCCTTGAAAACTTCCCCATATTCCGGGAACCAGATGTTGAACCACCGTGCCAGCTTGTTTTTGACCTTGATAAGGTCCTTGGTGCAGTCCAGGTACATATTATGGAAGTTGCGCAGGTCTGCGTAGATGCCCATAGGAACGTACGGATAGCTGTAGCGCCCTTCTGTGACAAGCTTGGCGATGACTTTGGGGTCTTTTCGGTCGTTCTTGGTCTGATTATTGTCGTCAAGTTCTTTGGTCTGTTTCACATGGTATGGATTGACCATGCTGATACCAATATTGTTTTCCTCTAGGAACTGAGCCCGTGCGAACCAGTAATGGCCCGTGGGCTCAAGCCCCACAAGGATCTTTTTCTTGCCGTTCTCATGGGCTGCCTTGCGCATCCAGCACAAGAACCTCTCGAACTGATCCCGGCAATTGGTAAATTTGAACACATAGCTGGCTTCCATGCCACGCCAGTCGAAGGCACGGGCGTAATGCGTGAAGCAGCCAACATCGATGCCAACGATTAAAATGTCCTCAGTGATTTGACTAATTTTGATATTTTGTGTAGAATTCATATTGGAAACTCTCCTAACTAGATTTTTTAGGGCGCTTTGACGACCCGGTATGTAATTCTAGTTTAGGGGAGTTTTCGTTATTTCTCAAACCTGGAATTTGTTCTTAACGGGAATGCTCCTTTCCATTTTATTTAGTTTATCGTACATTTGTAAGAGATTCATAAACTACTGGTGAATAGTTACCATTGACGTTTACTATAATTCTATGTCCTAAAGATGAATAACATCCTATAAGGACCTGACAATCTATACTGCCAAATTCAAAACTACCACTCACGAGATATGAACCAGGCCCTAAAGTTACTGCATTGAAATCCTGCTCTCCATAATTAACGGACAAAACTCTTACTCTGTGCTCAAAATTAGCAAACTCTACTGGAAATTATAATGGTCCCCTAGTCAAGACCACCTTGAAAATTTTTAAGCGCGTTATGCAATATTGGCAAAAGCTCCATAATAGACTTCGTTTGGAACCTTGTAGTCCAGCGATTTATGAGAGCAGATTGTATTATAGTCTCGGACATAGCCATTTATCAGCTGCCGCAGTTCCCGAGGTGAAGTATATTCATTCGGATATATAGCTTCGGTTTTGAGGCTGCTGAACCATCGTTCAATCATAATGTTATCGGCCCAGCGACTTTTGCCATCCATGCTTTGACGAATACCATACTCCTGTAGGAGTTTTTTGTAATCATCGCTGGTAAACTGGCTACCCTGGTCAGAGTTCAGGATAGACGGAATGCCATGGTTAGCTACAGACTCTCTCACCGCGTACAAGACCTCTCTTGTATCTAAGGTATCCGACAAATGGTGCCCAACGATTTTCCGGCTATACCAGTCAATTATGGCCGTCAAATACATATGGCCGCGCCGCATGGGAATATAAGTTATGTCGATGGACCAGACCTGATTGGGAAAATTCACCTTATAATTGCGCAGCAGATATGGCACAACAGCCTCCTTGAAATTTCGCTTGGATAAATTGATTTTTGGATATATGGCTGTTATGCCCATCTCGCACATGAGCCGGCGAACTTTCTTGCGGCCTATGCCATAGCCTTCTTTTCGTAGTTTGTCGAGAATTTTGCGGGAACCGAAATAAGGACATTTTGTATGCCAGTAGTCGATACGTTTCATAAGCTCATCATCTAGCAGCCGGTACGCTTCATCTGGCTCTGTTGGTTCGTAATAGACGCTGGAACGGTTGAGTCCCAAGAGTTCACATTGCCGGCGGACAGAAAGCCCGTTATCCCTTTGGATCAAAGTCCGGCAGTTTAGGCAGGACTTCTCCAGCTTGGCGAAAACAGTCCTGAAGAAAATCACGCTCCAATGTCAGCTGGCCAATCGTCTTCAGCATCTGGTCGTTTTTCTTCTTCAGGTCATCCTCCTTTCTCTGAGCGTTCTTGCGCTCAGCAGTGGCACCAAAAGCAAGATGGGCATTTTGCAGGAAGTCCTGCTTCCATTTTCTGACCATGCTGGGGTTAAGGTTGTATTCGGCACATATCTCGTTAAACTCTTTGTCACCTTGTAGTATCGATAGGATGACCTTGGTCTTGAATTCAGCAGTGTACTTTTTTCTTGGCATGATTATGACCTCCATTTTGTTCGGTTATTATATCATGCGCGCTTAAAATTTCAAACACTGGTCTGAATCCATGGGTCCATTATACACCTCTCTAGGCTTGACAACTTCTCTTCTCAATATATTCATACCGTTCAAAAGCTACTGTACCCAAAATGTACCCATCATAAACACGTATCGCTGTTGCAGATTATTACAATGTTTTCTGGCGCATCAATATTGCATTCACCTTCTTTGATAATACATTTGAATTTAAACGTATTTTCTTATGTTGCATGCCATCTAGCAGTGAAAATGCACACTTTTTATCGCCCTCGTATGCAGCTAGCAAAATTTGGAATCTAATCATTGCACGCTCTTTGCCATAAGCATCACGCATATTGGTCGACTCAAGTATTTCTATGGTTTTTTTCATTTCGTCAATATCATTAGCTTTTTCACATATGTCAAATCTGTCTTGGATTGCGTAAATTTTGTAATCACTCTCCTCGATTACTTTATCAATTAGCGCCAATGCCTTATCAATATCTCTTTCGCAATACATAGAAACCAACGCTTTACATCTAGGATACAATTCTTTCCCCAAATCAGTTAATGATTTAGAAATACTTAAAAGTATTTCGTCTATCACTTCTATACTATCTGCATTTCTTCCGCTTTTTAATATACATAATAGGTACGCATGTGCATGATATACATTTTTCTTATCATTCGTATAGTTTTCTCTAGCTAATTCAATAGCGTCATCATACTGTTCAAGATTGATCAGTAATTGCACCTTCTCCCTTTTGGCTTTTGAGAAATTCTTTCGTAAACTAAGGCTCTTCTCTATTTCTGACAACGCTCTTTCATACTGTCCCTCCCTTCTGTAAAAAAATCCTAGCAGGAAATTATGATCTGCTCCATGTATTTCTTGTACTTCGGCCAAAAACCTTCTCTCTCTCTTCTGTGCTAAAGCCATACATAAAAAGAACCTGATCTCAAATACAAGTTTTTCTTCTATATATTCACAGCTTTTTAGGATTGTATCAGCAAATTCTATTACTCTCGCATAGTCCCTATCTTTTTCATACAACTCAACCATCGTCTTTAAATACTGTGACGGGAGCATATACTCGTTATTATACTCGCCATGCTTAACCTGTTCCTTAATTTTATACAAATAGTCAGGCATATCTAACTCTGCATATTCATATTTATCTAGAAAATTGGTAATATATTCATTTATGGCATTTTGATACCGTTCTGGTGTTTTGTAACCTGCTCTTGTAATATATTCACGCACTACATATGCAATTTTAATATATTCCCTGTTTACACCATAAAACTCAATAACGCCATCAACATACAGTTTGTTTATTATATTCGAAACGAAATCAACATCCTTGACTATACTTTGAATTGTCCGGTATGTAACCATATCCAGTTCAACTAATAGCATAACGAAATCCCTATATTCTTCATTATCTTCATAAGGCCTCATTAATTGAATTATAATTTCGGAATCATAATTCTTAATTTCAGCCGCATAATCATATGTTTTTTCTGCGCCATATTTTTGTAATAGAGAGACTGTAAACTTTACCTGCGCCGGAAAACCATTCATTAAATTTACATAATTTTTAAAATCTTCTCTTTGTAAGCCAACCCGCTTTTGGTCAAGATATTTTTGCAAAAGGCCCGCAGATTCCGTTTTATCCATCGGCGGAATCTTAATAACATACATTTCATCACATATTATAGGTAGTTTTATGTTAAACTTCGAGGCAACTCCAAGAACAGTCCTTGTTTTTTTTCGCATCATTTTAAGTGCTTCAATAAACCATTCGCAAACAGTTCCCTCATGCGTTACAATGCACCCCTTATCTTCAATCAAAACAACTTCTTTATTATCAGATATAGAATCCAAAATTCTTGACAAAATCTCTGTTTTCTCCGTCAAAGATTGGTTCATAAAGTTTGAAATGTCAATATCATCGCTAAATCCCAAATCTCTTAAATAAACAATAAGATCCTCAACACCATCATACATTCCCGCTTCGATTATTGACGGGCAAGTTTGTCTATCTATGATGTTTGCCTTTACAAAACAGTGCTTAAGAAAGCTTTTCCGGCCAATTTGAACTATTCCTGAAGCAAAGTATGCAACCACCGTTTCTTTGTCATAATCATACTTCCGTTCTTCAAAATCTTGAACCTGAGCATTTCTTCCAACAAAAATAGCATCTTTATAACTATTTTCAGATGTTTGCTCCCAAGTAATCTCAATTAATCTTTTCCTAATTAATTGGACAGCTTTAGATGGCTTAGATATATACTTTAAATTGTATTCCTTAAGCCATTCAGGAATTTCTTTATCATTCCAATCTAGGTTATCTTCAATTACTATTGGATAAATACGCTTTATAATATTACTTTCTCTAGCCACTAATAGTTCTTTTTTAACCCAATCTGAATTTAATGAAGCCCTGGACAAAAAAATTACAAATAAATCAGTATTATCCAAACCTTTTTCAATTTCTTCTAGTGATTTCATTCCCGCTTCAAATGTGTGCTCATCATAATGAACACTATGCTCATCAAATTCCTTTTCCAATTTCTCTGCAACAATTCTTACATATCTCTCTTTATCTTTGCTACTATGCGATAAGAAAATGCTAGCCATCAGTTTTCCTCCCATACGATAATGTAGTTTCTACCTTTAACTGCTGGATTTAAATTTATCTATTCTATAACCTTCCGGGCTTCCATCTAGACATTAAGCTGTAAATATATCAACAACATTTCCCTAATCCGTAAACGGATATTCCTGAAGCACGGACAGATTTTTCATCTAGCCATTATGAACAATGAACTCAACATCTGATTCAGAAAATAAATCTGTTTACTGTAAAGATTTGCTCCATCTAGGTACTCTGAGAAATCTTCTTTTACCGCGCCCATATCCAGTCCTACAATACTACAAACGAACTCGTCTAATGGCTTTTCTCCATATTCCTGATCATGATCTTCATCGATACCAATTCTTCCCGCTTCATCTTCATGTATGAAACAAAGATGCTGATTCAAATCGCAACCAGTGTAGCATCTTGTTGATAACCATACTTTAATCTCAATGTAACTATTCACCAGTAGTTTAAGAATCTCTTACAAATGTACGATAAACTAAATAAAATGGAAAGGAGGCGGCAATCATGATGACACCTGAGGAACAGGCGTATGTTCGCAAGCTAGAAGAAACAATTGTTAAATTAGAAGCTCGCATAGCAGAACTAGAACGCCGTCTCAACATGAACAGCTCTAATAGTTCCAAACCGCCTTCCACGGATAAGCCAAACCAGAAAAAGCGCAGTCTCCGTAAACCGTCAGGAAAAAAGCCCGGCGGTCAAAGCGGACATAAGGGAACTACCTTGAAATTGCCCTGTGCACCATCCAAAATTATTCCTTGCAATCCAAAAGAATGTGCAGGTTGTGCATTAGCAGGCCAGTGTCAAGGCAAATGCTTAGAAAGCCGCTATGAGATAGATGCTGAAATTACGGTGGTTGTCCATAAGTATTCACAGATGGAATATTTTTGTGTCCAAAATCAAACACCTGCCTTCGCGGAAATTTCCCGGAGAATATTACAGCAACAAAGTGCTATGGCCCTAAGATTCAGGCGTTAGCTATTGGCATGAACACCTATTGTGCTGTTTCGGTCAATAAAATACATGAATTTTTCATGTCCGTATTAAAGCTGCCTGTAAGTACGGGATTTATTCATAACGCTGTAAAGAAATATGCAGGCAAGCTCGATTATGCCATTAGCAGTATAAAAACAGCCATATATTCTGCGCCTGTCGTACATGTTGATGAAACAGGAGTGCGTGCATCAGGGGAAACAACATGGTTACATAATGTTTCCACCGAGATGTACACCTACCAGCATGTCAGCGAAAAACGCGGGCAAGATGGCATGCGGGAGGGGGATTTTCTCCAACATTACAAAGGCATAGTGATCCACGACGGTTGGCGCCCCTATTGGAAATTCCAATTTGAAGCGCATGGGCTTTGCTACGCCCATATACTGCGGGAACTGCAAGGTGTTATAGATAACAATCCAAAGCAGGAATGGGCTGAACTTATGATATGGCTGCTTTGTAAGATGAAAAGCACCAAGGAAAAGCTCATGGATACGGGGAAAACATCTGCCAGTGCCTACTATTGCCGACTATACAAGGGATATTGGCAAGGCTTAATTTATCAAGGTCAGCAGAATAATCCCATAGAATACAGTGACAAGAGGAAAAGAAAACGGAATATTGCCAGACGATTGGCAGACCGACTGAATGAATACAGCGAAGATTTTTGCCGTTTCTTCTGGGACTTCCGTGTACCTTTTGATAACAATCAAGCGGAACGGGATGTCAGACATGTCAAAGTCAAGATAAAAGTTTCCGGTTGTTTCCGCTCGCTGGAAGGTGCTAAAGAATTTGCAAAAATTAACTCCGTATTAAGCACAGCCCGTAAGCATGGCATTGCTGTCATAGATACAATAATGGCAACGCTTGCTCAGGCATCTTGTATTCCCTGGGCATTAGCTAGTGAATAGTTACTATGTATCAGCCCCTTCTTGACCGCCATATACCGCAATGATAGAATGAAACTAAAGAGAGCGATAACAATAAAGAATGGAGAATACATTGTTATTTAATACTAAACCCGTATTTATTTTCTCGTTGCTTAAATGCGATGTCTCCGCCCTCAAGCAGATCACAAACATGCTGTCTTATTCCTTGCGAAATTAATACCGATTTTGTTTTATCCTGTTCATATGTATTTTCCATAGCACCAGAACGATACTCAAATTTAATATCATCTTGATTTTTACTATTAATTCCATCCTGATTAGATACAATTATTTCCTCAGAATCCGCAGCAACCACTACATTCGGGTTATGTGTTACCAATATCATCTGTCTATGTGCCTTCTTGGCACGAATATAAGTAACCAAATCATTATATATTGCCCGATTATCCAAATCGTCTTCTGGCTGATCTATCAAAATGGGGCACTCATTCTCATCAAAATCAAGAATCATTCTTAAAATCACAAATGCTTTCTTTCCCTCTGACATTGAAGAAAGAGTGTCCCCTTGATATTTCACATCATATATAAGTTTATAGTAATTCGCAGATACAAGTTCACTTGCTACTTGTTTTTCATCCCTACTGCTTTTTAATGTATATCTGCCATTAACGATATCTTCAAAAACATTCTCAATGAATTCATTAAAACTTGTTGCATCCTGCCAAACAAATCCCAATAAAGCCTGTACTTTCTGACCACGTTTATTAAAATTATTGTCTACAAATGAAGAAAATTTTTCACTAGCGAACTGCGGTACCGGTACAATAGACACGTCATCCTTTTCCATTGATACTTGCTCAGAAACAGCTGTCATAATGTTATAAAATGAAGCATGCTTCTCCATTATAGCATTTTGAGCAGTAATAATTTTCTCATCATATTCCTTACATTTCTTAAGCTTTTCTTTAATGTATTCAGCTTTCTTTTTTTCAGAATCCAGACGCTTATTCAAGGCATCTACTGCACCATTCTCTTTATAGAAGGTCTCTCCCTTTTGGTATAAATTATCACTCTCAATTTCCTTTATCTTATTTTCATCATAAAGAATACAATTTGATGTCTCATCCTTAACTTGTTTTATAATTTCGAGCCATTTCTCTCCGGTTTCTCGCTTTAGTTCATCATAAAAAGCTGTTATTCTCTGATTTACATTGCTTGGCAAACTAATCAAATCAGCAGATATATCTTTCATCACATGTAGATTCGTCAATTCGCTCAATTGTGATAAAGCAGTCTTAAGCAACGTTATATGGTTCTTTCGTTTTTCAAGGTCTTCTTTAAGTGATATATATTGTACTTCATCCTCAACAGAAAGCTTAATCGTCAGGTTTATTTTCAGCTCATCAACTTCTTTCTGAAGCCTGCTAATCTCATTTTCGATACCAACAGGGTCGCCTATGCTCTGCAATTGATCTTCGAGATCTTTCTTTACGCTTCTAAGATTAAAATAGCTTTCAAGTAGACTTGCTATTTCCATATTATTCTTACTCAGATTTCTTTCGAAACTTTCATAACAATTTCTGCGATTGCTGTCTCCTTTAAGGATATTTTCAATAAGCTTGGCTGTGTTTTCAGCTTTTGCTGCCAAACCATTGATATATGATTGTGGGAAATACTCAACCTTACGACCTCTTTCCCTTGATCCATCTGCCCATAGAATACTCATTGAGGCCGTAACATCTTCCAAATATGTTTCATAATCTTCATTATCGCCCTTAACTTTTCCAGTATAATCTGCAAGTTTTGCAATACATCCAAGAAGGATTGATTTTCCAGAAGATCTTCCACCAATAATTGTATTTAACCCTGGATTAAGTGGAATTTCCTGATTTCCAAAATCAGCATGATTAAATGATACTTTTTCAATGACTTGATACTTACTCTTTATTTCAGGCTCATTTTTCTGAATCTTCACTCGTAATTCAGGCTCATATATTATTTGCCTCAATCCATCAAAAGTCTTATCAGCTTTTATCCACGTAAATAATTTTCCAACATCAGCTGTTTTATGTGCATCAGATGCAGCAATTACTGGCTTTGAATAGGTTTTCACATAAAAGTCAGCATTTCGATCTGAAGCACTACCAATCTCGCAAATATCTATATAATTTGTCAACAACTCCTCTTTGAGCGTACCAAGAGAATCTACAACATCTTTAACATTACTTGTTCCCCTACCCTCATGCTTCATTTCTTCAATACTATTTGTTTTATTACCAGCATGTACCGACACAAGTCCACCATACCGATGAATCAAATCTGCTGCGTCCTTAAAGTCTACCTGTACCTTAAACATCCCAATTTTAAAAGCTTCATCATTGTTTGCCTCAGGTTTTTCTTCCTTTCCTTTTGCAACAATCGCCGTTCTTGACAATTTCAACGGGCTAAGAATAAGTTCTTCCAACTCCTTTTGATTCAAAGTTATATTTCCATACTTTTCTGGGAAAAGGCCAATCATGTGAACAGATTTAGCACCATACTCAGTTCTAAACTCTATTCCGCTTATGACTACGATATTTTTGCTTGCCGCGTATTTCTTTATTTCATCAATATTGCTAACAGTATGATGATCCGTTAGTGCTATTACCGATATCCCTTTATTCACTGCTTCATCTATTATCTACTGCGGGGTTTGTTTTCCATCTGAAGCATCTGAGTGAATATGTAAATCCCACTTTGCCCATGTTGAGCCTCCATAATTAAATGATTCCATGTTTTCCTCCCTGTTATGTAGTGCCTTTTGTCAAGCATCATTTTTTACCTGCGACCTCAGCTCTAACATCGCTGTCATGCCAGTTCATTACACTGCCCAGCCTTTCCTGCCACCTGTCCGCACTCATCTCGGCAACTCTGCCAAAATATCCCCGTACGGCCTCCCTTTCCCAAACAAGATAGTCGTCCCCAGAATAAACCCATCCACCCCTTGTGGCGCATAGGTATTTATCTTGTCCATACCGCAAGAACCATCCCAGTAAATCTTGAACTTATACTCCTCCTTCAGCTTCAGCAGTCTTTTGACCTTCTTGCTCACATACGGCAGGAACATCTGACCTGCATTGCCAGGGTTCACCGCCATCACCAGAACCTTCTTCACAATGACCAGCATCTCCATCACCGTGGCCACGCTGGTACCCGGATTTATGGCAATGCCTGGCACCATGCCTGCATCTATAATCTTCTGCAAAGTAGTAGACGGATGATACTCTGCCTCCGGGTGCATATATACTGTATCTCCTGGGCGTAATTTGCGTAGGAACAAATCCACCGTATTTACAGGGTGCTCTACCATCAGATGCACATCCAGCGGCTTTTGGGTAGCTGAGGCTATATAAGCCATATCATTCAGAGACATGGCAAAATTGGGCACGAAGCGGCCATCCATGATGTCAATATGAAAACTGTCAATATCGCTCTTCTCCAAAGCTTCCACCTCATCCCGCAGGCAGGCGTAGTCTGCACACATCATGGAAGCACAATATTCTATCCTATGTTTACGTGGCATAGCAAATCCTCCTCAAATCGTCAGCCAGGCAGTCATGGCTTCCCGAGCTTCAAGTTCAGCAACCTTTTCCTCTGGAGACAGAATCACCGTCATACCGGGACGCAGTTCAATTCCGTCAGCCTTCCCCTGCCCCTTCAGCAAAGTGAAGCAGACTTCCTTATCCTGCTTGTTCTCATAGCCATTCAAACCGTGGTGAAGCTGCGTAGCATAGGTTGCTTCTACTATGGGGCTTCCCTCCTGGTATTGCCTGACCACAGACTTCAGTTCCGGGTGCAGACAGGCCAAGGCTTTTTCCGTATGCAGTTCTCGCTTCCTGCCCTGGGCATCCACACGATCATAGTCATAGAAGCGATAGGTGAAATCTGCCCCCTGCTCGATCTCATAGACCAGGCTGCCTGCAGATATCGCATGCAGAGTGCCCGGCTCCACGAACACATAGTCGCCTACCGTCACAGGCAAGTAGTCCAGTACGCCCTCATATTCATTTTGTGCCACATGGGTGCGGATAGTTTCCATGTCCTTCAGACAGCAACCATTCACCAGAATGCCACTTGCAGGAGCCTCCAGAAAATACCAGGACTCCCGTTTGCCTCTTGCCATCTGCTCCATCTTCTGTGCCGCATCATCATCTGGATGCACCTGCAAGCTGAGGTCTTTATCTGCTTCCGTCAAAGCTATGGTCAGTGGAAAATCTGGCCGCATGTCCTGCAAAGTCTTGCCCGCATGCATTCCATTCAAGATTTTGTTGGAAAGTTCTTTCCTGGCATAAACGGAGTACAGATGGCCTATCTGCGTTTCCCCGGTGGTGGTCAAAGGGGTCAGGCGCGGCCCGCCCCAAATAGTTTCATGCACAATAGGTTCCAATACCAGCATATGCGTCCCTCATCTCTTTAAATTCTTATCGCCTACAAATATCCTTCAATATCTTTTAATAGCTGCGCCAAGGATTGCTCCTTGTCTACTGTTATTTCTTTCAATTTCTCGTCCCCTGCGCACAGCTCCATCCGCTCCAGCCCGCAGAACTCAATGTCCGGGTGATGCCAGGGCACTAGCCCCGGTGTCTTGGATGGATAGAAAACTATGCGATGACAATTTGCCTGGCAGGTCACATCAAAGAAACCGCTGCGAGTGCCTATGACTAAGCCCAGATATTCCATAGCCTGAATGGTATCCGGGAAATCAAAGCGCAGGACTGAAGCTCCCTCAATGTCTGACTGTTCCTCGGCACCTGCTACATTTATGAATACCTGATAGCCTTTTTCCTGCAAAACCGAAGCCAGTTTCTGCCAAAAGGCCCAGGGCATAATCTGCGCCGAATAGGCAAAGGGAGCAAGCAGCACTCCCAGCCCAGGCTTTGCTCCCCTGGACTGCAAATATCGCTCCACAGCCTCCCTGTCCCCCTGCCACTGGGGATGACAGGGCTGCGTATCTGAGGGCAATCCATAGGCAAAACACCTGAATGTATCCATAAAAGTGCAATGGTGGCTCAGACGCAACAGCGACGGATTGAATCGGAATTTTCCCTGCCAGCGGGTCAGTGGAAAAAGCTCCAGCACATCCTCTCCGAAAAAAGTCCAGGCCTGTATAAGGCTGTTTGACTGCTCCTGGGTAAGGGAGACCACCGGCTCGATGCCAAAATATGGAGATAATTTCTTCAATCCCTTCGAAGCTCCCGCCATCAGATAGGAGGAAATGCCATTACTTTGACAATAAGTATGGAAATACAGCCCCAGCAGGTAATAGTCTCCCAACGGCCCGTCCGCCAGAAATATCTTGCGCTGGCCGTACTCCCGCCGCAGTTTCTTATATAATGCCAGCCCTGCCCGCACAGCCCGCCAGTTGCTCTCCGGACTGGGGCGTTCCAACACAAAGACCTGCTCTCCCTCCCCATAGCCGAAGCCTTCAAACTGCCGCAATATCTCTGCCCAATACTTAGGGGAATGCACGATGATGCGGATGTTTTCATCATTGGGAAGCAAGGCCTTCTTGGGAGAAGAAATAGTCAGCCCCATAAAGCATCGTCCCCATTTGACGCTGTCATTATCCAAAATACCGGCAGGCTCCAAGTCGCAGGAACGAAGCAATGTCACAATCTCTCCCACATCTTCCAGCCTGCCAATTATAAAGATCCTGCTACGGCTGTCCCAGGCTGAGAGCCATTCCTTTATTTCTTCAGCCAGTTCTGGTCTCATAGCTCAGCCTCCAATGTTCCTGCCATCACAATTTCATTACCTGCTCACCTAGCGCCAGAAAATCTATGATGTCCTTATCATCACCATCATATATGGGGGCACTTTTCTGTGGTGTTCCTGTAAAATGAAAAATATCATAGCACAACAAATCTTCCTTGGTCACACCATGCACCCCCAGCAGATTTTCCGCACAAGTATCATAAGGTCGCGTCAGGGAAACAATAGTCAGCCTGGATGTAAATTCGAACAGAGCATAATACTTCAGCAAGGCATCTATATCTGCACTGCTGAGTTCGTGCGTCAGCACCGCCCGTTGGCATAACAGCGGCAATGCCTTGGCAATGACGTCTTCACTGAACAAGAGCACCACTTTCTTTGATCCCTTGGTCTCCAAATACTGTTCCATATGCAGCAAGGCATAGTAGTTATAAACATCTGCTACATGTGGGAACAAGATATATAAATCTGCATCGAAGGCAACATCTATTTCCTGCCAGACCAGCTTGCCTTTCTCTGCCAGCTGGATATGACTTTCCAGCATTTTCTCGTCTATCATTTTAATGAACCACCTTATTGTCCTCTTTCAATCCAGCCACAATCTGCTCGGCAAAACTTTCCCAATAGGCTGTTTCTTCTTCGATGCCTTCATAATACCTGTACTCCAATTCCCAGGCATCGTTGCAAAGCCCCATATTCTTCAAACCACCAAAATATATATCAGAACGATGCCTCTCATAATCTATTCCTTTATACTCAGGATATAAAATCACCTTATGGCACTTGGCCTGAGAGGTGACATCGCAAAAACCACTGCGCATGCTGACAAAGGCACCGGCGTATTCCAAATAAGCCAGACTATCACTTAACTCATAAGACATGACCGGCACATCTGACAGGAAGTTCGTCTCATATTCAGTGCGGGCATTGACCGCCACATCATAGCCTGCTTCCCGCAAGTGGCTCACTAGGCACTGCCAAAAAATCTTCGGAGGCTGAGCGACTATAGAATAGGCAAAAGGTGCAATAATAACGGTTAGCCCTGGGTGCAAACCTAGTCTTCCGAAATGCTCTTTCACCTGCTGGTCGCATTCCGCAAAAGCAGGCAACAAAGGCGTTTTTTTATCCTCCAGAGCATACACATACTTCCTAAAGGTATCCATGAAGGTGAAACCGGGCCTGAATCTTATCCAGCATCTATTGAAATGGAAGTCAAATTCCCATATCTGCAAAATCTTGAATTTATGATTGCCATTGCCCAAGAACATATACAGGTACTCCAAAGAGAAAATCTGTTCTTTGGTTACCTCCTCAAAATTATAAAGACCAAATAGTCTATGAATCCTCCTACTCAGCTCAGTGCCAATGCAAAGAGGATTCTTTATATCTTCCCTTTGGACATAATATGGCAGGAAACTGTAAAACAGGAAATTGTCCCCAATAGGCCCGTGAAGAAGGAAGATAAATACATCTTCCCCATATTTTTCCTCAAAGGATTGCAAAAGCTTCACTCCAGCTTTTATGAATGCCAGTTTTTTTTCTGCGGTTAGCATGTTGATAACGAAGAGATTTTTACCTTCCACATAGCCTTTGCGTATCATCTGTTCACGCATCTCACTCCAAAAACGGAAAGAGAATATCAGCAACACTACTTCTTCGCAGTTCTGACTCCAGAAATCTTCCGGTGTCACAATATCAAATATCTTGTTCCCATAGGCATGAAGGCCTACCTTGTCTCTGTTATTATCAACCACGGCCTCAACCTTGCTGTGATAATCATGTAGTATGTCATCCAGAATATCAGCATTCGACAAGCGACCCATGGCATATATTTTCTTGCTGGCCAGAGGAATCTGTTCTGATATTTTCTCTACTTCCTTCCGAACCTTTCGCCTAAGGATAAGTTCATCATTAGACAATTTCTTCCCACTTATCTCCCTATACTCCATCATCTCACCTTCCAATACCAACCGCCATATTCTTCTCATAGATCTTCATCAATCTCGACATTCAATCCTAGTAACCCTTCATTGCGCTTGCACTCTACGCTGTAGCTCATTTTCAGTCCTGATGGCTTGCTGTCATTCAAAAGGATACGCTCCCCCATGGGTATCTGGAATTTTATATCATCGTAGCGTATGCCCTCCTGCTTCAGGAAATCCTCCGTTGCCTTACGAGCTGCCTCCTCCCTAGCTGTCAGGATCAACACATAATCTTCTGCCGGGAGTCCCTGCAAAAACTCCTTGGCTCCCGGTAGCCAATGGTCAGCACCACATTTATAGCCATTGTGCTCCACCAAGGTACCATCAAAATCAAAAATCCAGGTCTTCCCCAAGGTGGACAACCTTAAATTTTCCTTCATGCATTTTCCTCCTGCCAAGCCTGCCACAAAGCAAGGCCATTATAAAACGCCAGACACATGGAGTCATAATCCTCCCAGCAGTGGCTGGCCAGGGAAATCCAGACTATGGCATGGATAAGCTGGAGTTTCGCCACATTGCAGTCCGGGATCTTATCAATAAAATACTGGGTCAAGTTTTCCCAGCCGCTCTTGGCAATCTCATACTTGACCCCATCTTCCGTGATTTCCAGATCAAAGTCCTTAATATTAAACCTGTCAAAACGACCTGCCAGAGAATAATAGATCTTGGCCCAGTCGTAGTAAACATCCCCCATAATCTCTCTGGTACCAAAATAACCTCGAGCATCAATAAAGTAAATATGACCATCTTTATCAATCATAGTATTGGTCAGGGTACAATCGCCGTGAATGGGGCCATACTCTGCATCGAACAGAAAGTCATGTATCTCACGCTGGAATTCATCACGGAACGCCAGAACATTTCTGCACTGCTTGCCATTGATATTGATATAGGGCTGGTCGGCAAAAGGAATAGCATCACGTATTCCCTGCACCCGCTTGATGGTCTTGCTGTAGTAATCCTTCTCCAAGCCGAAATAATCCGGCCCCGGTCGTGCCGACTTATGCAGCCCATCCAGCATCTCCACCAACTGATCTATAACATTTTTTTTCTGCTCCTCAGAAAGCTGTACTAGGAAAATATTTTCGCCATCTATGCGCTCCATGGTAAGAGGTTCATACACATAAATCCTTGGTACTGCCTGAAAGCCATAGGCCGCCACAGCCTTATACCAGCGAACCTCACGCTCAATTAGCCTCCGTCCCTCATCGTTCACCCCTGTCTTTATGACGCAGTCCTTGGTAAACTCCATATGATTGTAAGGACGACAACGAGCTGTGCCCGGGTCTATGGTTCTTACTGCTTCAATTGTGCCTGCCTCAGCAGTTTCCCTCAAATTCCACGCCTGTAAAGGAATATTGCTTTCCGTCAGCCACTTGGTAAAGCTCCCCTCCTTAGGTAATCCCTGAAGCCTTCCTTTAGTATCAAAAAGAAAACAGCCAGCCACGCCAGACTTTCCTTCAGACGGAGCCTTTTCCATCATCCCCTCTCGAAAACGCCAACTGCAGGGGAAATTATCCAATACCCCTACATAGCAAGGAGCTGGAAGTTCCGGCAGGGCAAGACTCTCGTCCAACAGCAAGTCAGACCACATCAGCAAAAAAGGCTCACCCTTTGGGATATAGCGAAGCCCCTCTGCCACTCCCGCGGCATTGCCCTTGCCCTCGGCTTTGACCAACAGATAGTCCACATCAGCAAAAGCCTGCAGATAACGGCTTAGAACCTCATATTTATAATCGCCTATGATAATGAACTTGCACTTCGGCCATCGTTCAAACAAATGAAACACAATCGGTCGATTCAACACCGGCACTAGAGCCTTGGGACGATTGCGCGTCAGCCTACCCAAACGGGTGCCAAGGCCACCAGCCTGAACTACAATGTAATTTACTTCCATGATACTTTGGTCCTCCATAACACACTATTCCTTACCATACTTGGCAGGATGCTCGAATACATCTAAAATTCTATCTACGACACGTGCTGAAGCTTTCCCATCATCATATGTACCAAATCTTTCAAACCAGCCATCAAGCCTTTTTTGATACTCTTTATCATCAAAGGACATTATCTCCTGACAAAGCTCTTCTGTACTATGTCCCTTAGGATATGGATATTCATCCGGGAATATATAAAAGCCATTATATTTAGCCTCGTACTCCTCAGCATCGTGGTAACACAAAAAAACAGGCTTTCGTGTCAAGGAAAAATCCCACATGGAAGAAGAGTAGTCCGTAAGCAAGATGTCGGTTGCCGTGAGCAGTTCCTGCATATCCGGATAGTAAGTCACATCTATGCCATATTGCCTGTAGGCTGTTATGTCAACGAAGCTATAGACAAAAGGATGAAATCTATAAAGAATAGCAAATTTCGAACCAAATCTCTTTTCCGCGGCTCTACTAACCATAGACAGATCAATATCGTATATCTCTTTCAGTCTGTCCGCATCCTTGCTTTTCATCAATTCATGGCGGAAGGTAGGGGCATACAGCATGATTTTCTTGTCTTTTTCAATGCCAAACCGCTTTTTTATCTCATCTTTATACGATATTTCCTTAAAAAAAATATCATTTCTGGGATACCCCCAATTTTCAATAACTCCGTCATAAAGGAAGGCATTTCTATATACATGATGGCAAAAATCTGAACCAGCTATCATTATATCTGCAGCATTCCACCTATCACTCATAACTTTTTTATCATACCCAACTGCTGCTCTACATTCATTACTATCCCATTCTACCCTTTTTGTCGGACCTATTCCATGCCACGTAAAAATATAATATTGATAACTCTGTTTACACCTTGGACTACAAGGTGAATTAACATTTGTTATAAGAATTCTAGATTTACTCATAACCTCATAGTATTCGTATGAATCAAATTTAACCGAAATAACCCATTCTGGAAAATCTGCCTTGACCAATTCCTTTATTACCCAGTAAACCTTTATACTCTTGTCACGTCTATGTAACTCTTCTACTATATATTTGCACTGCTCATAATAACCCATGCCCCAGTAATTCCAAACCACAACTTGATTAAGAAGGTTTTCCTTTGATGCAAAGAACGAAAACACATTTTCTTCCATGTTTTCTATTTGCTTATCCGTAAGTTGAATACTTTCAGCTCCCACTGCAATTAAATTATCCTTTACCCCGAATGATATTGCTTCGGATATGGCAACACATACTTTTTCGCCGCGTAAAGAAGATACCATTTCCTTGAGGCACTTTAAAGGCCAACCACAGAATTCCTCCTGCCCCTCTGCAAGTTGTGACACAATAAATCCTTTAATTCGGCTTTCCATCTTACATACTCGAAGCCAGCTCATAAAAATTCTAGCATGATGTCCTGCTCCGTATATATAAAATCTATCTGGTAAATTTGCGGTAACCATAGCCACTTCTCCTCAGTAACGATATTACTATACATTTCTTGTCGATAATATTGACCTTAAAATATCAACTGTATGGCTAATACCTTTTGGAGCATCAAATCGGCCTCGCCATCCCAATGCCATTAGTTCACTTGCATCCAAGGATGAATTCAGCATAGGATTGAACCCCTTCTTGTCAGTTTCACTGGGCAACTCAATACGTAGTGAGCAATCTCCAACCTGAGTCAACAGTTCTGCCAGTTGCTTAATACTTATGACAGCATCTGGATTCGAAATATTATAGGCATTCATGGATTTACCACGCAACAGCACCTTAAGTATGGCTGTCACACAATCAAGCACATAGCAATAGCTTCTAATTTGTGCGCCATTACTTTTCATGACTATGTCTTCGCCCCGCGCTGCTGCATAAGCCCAAACAGAGGAAACTCTGTTATCTGATTCACGTGCTGTAGGACCGTATATATGCCCCGGCCTGACAATCACCGAGTCAACGCCCCATTCCGCCCCATAGGATACACACAATGTCTCCGCAGCTCTTTTTCCTAAGGCATATGAACTGCGAGGCTGTAAGAGGTCAACATAACCATAATCATAAATTTTGAACGGCTTGCCCCCCTCTGAATGTCCATAAACCTCCGAACTGGATATATACAGCAGACGTTTCAGACTGTATTCTCTAGCGTATTCAAGCAAACATTGTGTTCCCAGAAAATTCCCCATCATCGTTTCCACAGGCTCACTCACTATTTTGTTGGGCGATGCATTTCCTCCACCATGAATAATGTAGTTACATGAAAAATCTTTAGGCAAAACTGGGAAAACAGCATCATAGGCCATTACTTCAAACCAAGGCTCATTAATCAGATAAGAAAATCTTGAACTTACACCTGTTTCATTTCTACCTGTTGCAATTATGCCTATCTTCTCAACATGGGTAGCATTCCAACGTGCCAAGACATCCACAACAGCTGAACAAATAAGACCAGTACTGCCTGTAATCATGACCTTGCATCCCATCAACTCATTTAATTCAGGCACGACAGATATTACCTCATCAATATCAGCCACCCATTGTTCGTTATTGTAAAGTTTCATGTTATCCCTTCAACCAGTCCGACCTCTTGGCCATAAGCAATGCTTTAAAGATATCAATATCCTCCACGGTAGTCAACTTGATATTCTTCTCGGAACCCCTGGAGAAAAACACCTTCTCTCCCATCTCTACCTTCAACGTGCAGGAGGCCACTGAATTTGTAATACCAGCCTTCAATGCCCTGCGGTGAAGATCACAAATTTCACCTAATTTGAATGCCTGTGGAGTCTGTGTTCTTTTCAGATTATCCCGAGGATAGAGTGCCGATGATTCCAGACCGTCTTCAGTACGAAGCATTGCCTCTGCACACGGGATTACAGTAATAGCATTCCCATACTCCCGACATACACGGATGTTGTCCGAAATAATGTCCGCTGAAATCATCGGCCTAATAGCATCATGAATCAGAACTATATCATCCTTGTCGTGACACTTCTCTAGTCCGAACACACCATTGCGTATAGAATCCTGCCCGTTCTTTCCTCCCTTGGTAACATATTTAAGCTTATTAATATTAAATTGCTTCGCATAAGCCCACAGTACATTTTCCCAGCTTTCCAAACACACTACCGCAATCTCATCTATTTCCGGATGCTTTTCAAAAGCTTCCAACGTATAGACTATAACAGGCCTTTCATTGACTGTAAGAAATTGCTTGGGAATGTCCTGCTTCATACGGTTGCCTGAGCCGCCTGCAATCAGAAGTGCAATATTTGCCATGTAATCACCCCATTATCTCTATATCATACAAAAAGCCTTGTCTGTTCGCCATTATTATCATAGTAAATCCATTCCTTCAATTGTGATAATTGACCTATAGGTTCAATGTATTCGACACCACGTAAAAGCATGTAAGTTAGCATTTTATCTATTTTCCCTTCACAAGTTGCAGCAAGATCTGCAATGCCTTTTACAGCCACTACAATTTCATCCTGCACTTTCGACAAAAGCACTAACTCCGACTTACTTCTTTTTTCATCTGCAAACAAGAATTCTCCCTGAGAATCCATACCAGTCACTGTTGTTTCTGGAGATACCACAAATGTCTCCAAGCAATCTACTAACAACTGGTCATTAGGAATTTCTCCACGTTCAAACACACTGACATACGATATTTCACGATGCTGATAATTAAAAGATCTTCCTAGGTAAAATCCATCCAAGCCTTTTGAAAACATTCCTTGAATCGAATGCTGTACCGTCCCACCTGAAATCAAATCACAGAATAAATATTTTCCAGACAGCGTAACACCCAGTCGTCGAAGATATTTTGTATAGTTTTCTTTTGTATGTCTGTAAGGAATTTTTTCTTTTCCACTAAGGAAGTCTTTATCCTGCTCGATTTTTCTACGGTCATCGACTTCCAAATATTTTTTGTAGTCTTCGTCTACCGCCGTAGTCCCTAAACCCAATTGAAAGGCCAAGGTACGTGAAACATACATATAGACAAAATCATCAGCCTTTAATCCCAATGGCACCTCCTTGATTATTCTGTCGAAAATATATCCATCTCTGGCTCCAAGCAAGACTTTATTATATTTCTTTTGCTTCACCTCGTTTATAAGAGCTTCTAAATATTTATAAACAATAGGTGCAATGAAGCAACTGGCGAGAATATGCGGTAACGCAACGGGTATCCTCCCTCCTGCCCCGCAAAGACAGAACGGATCTTGAAACAACTCTGCAATGCACTCACCAATCAACCTTCGGTTTGCATCCCCCTTTGCATAATATAATATTTTGCGCAACGGAGATGCACGCAGCAGATCAATACCTGATGGAATCATAAATACATCTATCCCATGTAATAATGCACATTCCCCATCCGCATATTGATTATCACCTATGTGTAGGTAGGAATTCGCCTTTATTTTTTCTTTATATATATCAAAAAGTTCTCCTCCTTTGCTTGCTTTATGTTCACATGACACGAATATATATTCATATCCTTGAATACCCAAGTGATTAATTAAATCTTCCAGAACCTGAACACTCAAATACATATCTGAAATAATATTTACTCTTTTTCCCTTGCTTACTGCGTATTCAAGTATTTCCTTCATTCCATTCCTTGGAACCATCACTTCTTTTTCAATGGCTATTTCCATTTCGGCAATATAGTCAAGTTCATGTACCTTCAATCCGGCTTTCTTTTCGATTCTCCTATATATTTCATCAAAACCATATACCACCGCATTGACTTCTAATTCACAACTCTTACGCAAAAGAAAAAATTCGTCCTTAACAGGGCAAGAATCTTCCAAATGAGCTGCTACTATTTTGAAAACATCCTCAGGCTCCATAGTCCTGCGCATTATAAGGGTATCAAACAAATCAAAACTTATGGCCTCGTGGTCATCTATGGCTCTTTTCAGCATTTCCATTCTCTCATTCTTCAAAAAAGGACGAACATTATAAGGTACATATTCATAACTATAAACATCTCTCAGATTTACCCCACGCCAGTCATAAATGTCAAGCTTGTTCCTGTCACAATCGTATATAATACGAAAATATATCTCTCTTATATACTTATCAGTTGCAGCAACAACAATACAATCTGCCGTTCCTATTTCAATTTCTGCCCAATTCTTAATAGGAATACCAGCACAATCACCAAATCGTCTTACTTTATCCAAACAACAAATAATATCTAGCACTTCTCGATATTTAATTATAAATGATTTCGCATTTAAACCCGTCCCGTAAACTATTATTTTTTTATCAATAAATCCGTCCATCGTTCCCTTCATAATACATCCCTTCGCGTGCTTTTTGTAAATATAGTAATTTATTTCTTGCCCTATCAAGACCTTTATTATCCAATTGCCCATATTTCATCATAGGTGGCCAATAAATATGTTTTGCTCCATTTTTTAATAGAATTTCTTTTATTTCATCTATATAGTAAACAGACACTCCAAGAAAAATACATATGCGTGATAAATTATCAAGCAATTCGTTCAAAGAATATAATTTAACCCCAGCTACTTCCTTTATATCATCCGTCTTTTTAGATATTATAAAACCTTTAATTTTAATCCCCATTTCAACAAGACTCTCACGAAGTTTATTTCCCATTTTCCCGGCACCATATATATACACTTCCTTATCCCCCGCAAAAAAACAACATTTCACTCTATTTCTTGTTTTCATCTTATTAAGAAATCCATCATATTCTGAGTGCATAACAAATTTTACAAATAGCTTTTCTCTTCTATCAAGTCCCTTATCATTTATTTTTGACAATGACCACTTCAATTCCGAAAACAACTTTTTATAAATAATACTATTTTCGTTCGAACTGTACGAATACAATAGATTCCCAACTATCAAATACGAGTGCCAATACAACAAGTAATCAGTAATGAATATATCAAAATTACTATAAGACAACAATAGGCTCTTTATTGCCTCTATTAATTTCAATGAAGTGTACATATTATCAATATGTGTCATACTTTGCGGATGCAAACGGTAATGATACAAATCACACGGCATATACATTACTTTGTTTGCCCTCAAAAATAAAAGGCAAGATGTTACCAAGTCATCACCCACACTTAGCTCTGTATGGAAAATACTTTCATCAAACAATTCTTTTCTAAATAGTTTACACCACAATTCCCATCCGAAAACTCTTCTAGTAAGAGACTGTGCTAAAGCATCTTTAGCATTAATGGCAGTCTCACCCCATTTTTCTCGAGTTTCCATCAAAGGACTACCCTGACATTCCTGAACAAAGCAAACCATTGATATGTCGACATCATCATGCATAGCAGAAACAAGCTTTTCATACATATCTGGCTCTATCCAATCATCACTATCCACAAATCCAATAAAAAACCCTTTGGAATGCCTATATCCAGCCAACCGTGCAGCATGTGCCCCTCTATTTGATTGATGTACGACTTTAAACCTATCATCTAATTTTGCATATCTATCACATATTGCGCCAGAACCATCCGTAGAGCCATCGTCTATCAAAATACACTCAAAATCATTGAATGTTTGAGCAGCAATTGAATCCAGGCAATCACAGAGATAGTACGATGCATTATATACTGGAACTATGATACTAATTATTGGATAATCATTTTTTGCCGATTTCATAAGAGGCACCTACTTAATTCTATACTTCAGTCTTATTCAATCATTTCCACGAATTTTTTTGTACATGATATAACATATTCGATGTCTTCATCTTCAAGATTATAGTGTAAAGGAAGCCGTACCAATCTTTTACTTTCTCTAGTTGTAAAGTTGTCTTCTCCTGAAAAGCCACCATATTTCAGTCCTGCTGGTGCTGAATGCAATGGTACATAATGGAATGTACATGCAATTCCATTTCCCTTCATAAATTTAATATATTCTGTTCTTTCCTCAATATCCTTAAATTTAATGTAAAATAAATGTGCATTATGTTTACAATTACTAGGCACATTAGGCAATTCTACACGATTCTCTTTTTCATATTCTTTAAACGCATTATAATATTTTTCCCATATGTGCATCCTTTTTTTTGTTATATCATCGGCAACTTCCAATTGCCCCCATAGGTAAGCAGCATTTAAATCACTTGGCAGAAAACTATCACCCAAATCAACCCAAGTATATTTGTCAATCTCTCCTCTTAAGAACTGTGCTCGGTTGGTGCCTTTCTCTCTAATAATTTCAGCTCGCTTTATTAACTTTTCATTGTTAATTAATAACGCCCCTCCTTCACCCATTGAAAAATTCTTGGTCTCATGAAATGAATAGCATCCCAAATCTCCCATAGTTCCCAAAGCTTTATCTTTATAGGTACTCATAACTCCTTGTGCTGCATCTTCAACCACAAATATATCATGTTTTTTTGCTATAGACATTATCGCATCCATATCACAAGATATACCTGCATAATGAACTGGTATAATTACTTTTGTATTATTATTTATTGCTTTTTCCAACAAGTCAGCATCCATATTCATGGTTTTAGGATCAATATCAATAAATACAAGATTTGCCCCTCGTAATGCAAACGAGTTTGCAGTTGACGAAAAAGTAAAACTTGGAAGAATAACATCATCTCCCGGCTTTACATCGCACAATATCGCTGCCATATCTAGAGCCATTGAACATGACGTTGTAAGTAAAACTTTGTTACAATTAAAGTTTTCTTCTAACCACCTGCTACATTTCTTGGTATATTTACCATCGCCACTAAGTTTTCCACAGGCTATAGCATCTACAACATATTTATTTCCAGAAGAAATAATTGGTGGCTCATTAAAATTTATCATTTTTTCTGCCATATAGCATTCCTCCATAATAATCTTAAACCGAATCTACTACACAACAAGCATTTTCATTTATCACCTCTGCTCTCTTTTTAACTATTTTATTTTTTGATACACCCAACCCCAGTAACATTCTATCCATATCATCAAGGACATCACTTTTTGCGGAAGCTAAAATAACATAATCAAATTCCAAATTAAGAATAACATTCACACGTTCAATTTTTACACCAACCGCACTTCTCTTTCTTTCATCTAGCCAAGCAACAATACTATACTTATTTTTAAAAATATAATATAATGACTGTCCTACCTCTCCAGCACCATATAATACAATTTTCGATCTTAACGGAATTGTAGAAATGTCGATATTATACATTTTTTTGTACGAACACCCCCATATTACTCCTGCGTAAAGATTCAACATATTAAGCAAATATCTATTGAACAAAAACTCAATATTGCTTTTTTGTTTATGCTTATCTAAAATAGGACGTACTGTATTTTCTATCATAAACACCTGATTGGGGTTGAACATTTTAGCCGACCTAGACATAGATTCGTTTCTAACTAAGGAATGGTAATATGGATGTTCAAATTTATAAAACCGCTGTGATTGAAGCATGGTTACAAAAAACAATGCATCATCCTCACCATTGCATAGCTTATCCGGTACATGCTTTTGGGATGCAATCAATACCTCTCTCTTAAAAATACATGAGCATATGTTTAGTCTCATACCATTTCTAGATTGGTCATCTTCCAAAGTAAATAAATTTCTGTATATCCTGTTATAATCCAAAGCTAAGTCGTACATTCCCTCAGCAATAATGTCATCATTTATAAATTTTTTCCCATCAGCATACTCCCATACCAAACCGCATTGAGCCATATCGATTTTTTCTGCAGTCATTTTATCCATCATTTCTTCTATCATATATGGCTCAATCCAGTCATCAGCATCTAAAGGAACTATGAAATCACCAGAACTTATGGTGAGACCATCCTTCCTTGCACTGACCAAGCCTTGATTATGCTTATGAATAACTTTAATATTACTATTTCTGCCAGAATATTCGTCACAAATTTCTCCAGATTTATCACTAGAACCATCATCTACCAATATAATTTCAATTTCATTGTATGACTGACCAATGGCACTATCTATGCATTTCCTTAAATACTTCTCCATATTATAAATTGGAACAATAATACTGACCAAAGGCAACACTCTTATACCTCCAATTATATTTCTTTACATCTCAGGGTTCATTATCTCTATTCAATATTAATATTTATTTTCGCTTCTCCAACAAAATTGCACCATCAACAAAATCACTATTTTCAATTTTCCCCATTTTTTCCAATTCACACTTTATCTCCTCGTAATAGCGATGTGATAAAACAATTACAAAAGCATTCCTATATATTTCCTGATTCAATACATCTGGAGAACATATATCCTTCCCATTTATCTGCATCCCCATCATCGCTGTGTCACTATCAACATAAGCTTCCACGTTCTTGCATATATTATAATTCAACTCTAATTCGTTCCTTAGAACACTATTTACTCCCCATATAAATAGTGTTCTCTTTCCAGAAGATAATACATATATTATTCTCTTGGAAAGTTCTATTGCATTGTTCTTACGCTTGATGCAAGAGTGAAAGTAATCATACATCTCCATGCCCCAAGCAGATCTCCCCCAATGTTCAAACAATTTCTTATCAATCCAACAATTGCTCTCTGGGTTTTCATAATCTGCACTAAAATGAAGTATGCATTCACATTCTTTCACATTATTTTTCCTTACATATCTAGTAAAAACATTAAACTTTTCTGGTATGTACTTCACTTTGCCATTAAAAATATCATTAAACACATCTTGGTCCAAAAACTTGTAATCAGTATGTGCTGCTAAAACATCTATGCACATTTTTAAAAAATCATCATATTCTCTTAACTTATCTAAATTTATTATTAACACACCTTGATTAAAATAATCTTCCACTAGAACACGTTTTTGCAAGCACGGACCAGGTGGAATTTTCAAATCATTAACCCCTTGGTCCCTACATGCGCCTATAGTATTTATTCCTAAATCGATATTCCATAATTCCTCGACATCTATATTAACAACCAAATCGTCATCCAAGTATAAAATTTTACTTAAAGAAGTCGGTAATGCCTCCACCATAAAAAATCTAAACAATGTACCTATGCTATATATTTTCACCGCATCTTTAAAGAGATTCAATCTTGCATTATCAATTTCATGAAAATATATATTGCAATCGTATTGTTTACTTAAGTCACTAAGTCTGTCACGATTTACTTTACTTACCGATGAATCCAGTACTATATGAATATGCGGATTGCAATTGGTATTTTCCAGCATAGAAACCAAAGCAATACCTAAATACTTGCAATAATCACCTTTTTCATCATGAATAGAAAAGCAGACATGTACATCTTCCATATATCTCACTTCCATCTTATTAATTTTTATCATATATAATCATCTAATTTTTCTCATCCAAAAACTGCTCCCTCCTGGCAAATCCCCCCCACAATTTTCTTTCCACTCATCAGTATGGTGTTTTTCGAAGTAATCTTCCCAAAATAATATCTCATAATCATTATTCCCCATTAAAAAGGCCTGTAATATAAATGCTTCATTGTAAGGTCTCCCCTCCGCTATCCATTCAGCTGGATAACAGAAAGGATAAAATATGTCATGAATATGAATCACTACTCCCGGTTTTAATCTTGGCAGTATTTGCAGATACTCCATAACTACATCGCCGCCGCTTTTTGACACATGTGAAGAATCAATAAAAAGAATATCGTTTTCTTCTAGTTCTTCAAAACTAGTTAATGATACATTTTGTAAAAAACACTTATGCAATTCCATTCTTTTATTGTCATCCCTCTTAAGTATTCTAAATAGCCTAGATGGATATGGCTCAATACAATAAATTATACTTTTACAGTCATTCCAAAATTCAATAGTATCTAACGCAACAGCAGTGGAATAACCACTACCTATCTCTGTAATACGTTTAGGACAAAAATATCGAATCATACTGTGATAAACCATTGCCTCTCCAGCATCAAACATATTATTACTTTGGAATCTAAATTCTTTATTATATTTTTTTCGATATTCATTAGTACACTTTCCGATATGTTTTGCAAACGATAATTGTCTCTCTATATTTAGTTCTACGTCACATGGCATCTCTGCCCATTTTAACGAACACTCATATTCCATTCTATTGGGAAACGGTGATTCATAATGATTAAAAGGTCTTGACATACAATAATTTATTACGCCATCATTTTTAGGTATACCAGATTCAAGCCAATCTATCAATCTCATGTCTACTGAAATAAAAAAAATTTTATCCAGTTCCATCCTAATCTTCTCATATTCATTAATATCTAATAATGGTGTTATTACACAAACCGAATCATCTCTACCTGTAAACTCTGATATTTTTTTTACACTCATTCCTCCCAGCTTTTTTTCTTCGCACTTATCAATAATATGTTTAATGTAATACCCATTTTCAGTCAATATTTCATATGCTCTATTTCCACGACTGCCAGCACCATAAATTGTAACACCATAGGTTCGCATTTCATGCAGTATATTTAAAACATTATATTTTCCCATTTTCCCACCTAATTTGCAGATACTTTTAATTCTACTTAAATTCAAGTACAAGTAACAGAAGAAATTTATATTATAATCGCACCTTGACCCATCGCTCTTGATAAAACAGTTAATTTATCATACTCGTATTTTTTTTGATAATTTAAATATGTTCTATATACACCTATAGGATAACTTCTTTCTATCATTTCACAGTTTTCCCATATATCGCAACACACCCGATAAATCAAATTTATTTCTTTTTTTGACTTAAAAATATTTAAGCCATAATACTCATTTAAACAATTATCATTCCACTTCAATGTATCCCCCTCTAGATATAATGGATTATTTTTCCATCTATTTTTTTCTCGTTTTTTTTCAAATGTTTCAAAAAAAATTTTACAAGATGGTTCCGCATCATATTTTACATTTATATCATGATAAATTATTTTTTTCTTCATAGCTATAGCAAAAATAATAGCTGTGGTAAATCCATAGAAAACAACTGCATCAGCAAGTGTCAATATCGATTTAAGTCGATTTACAAATTGTTCATCCCACCTGAACCCTGCTGATACTATTTGAATGCCATTACGATATAAAGTCTCACAAAATTCATTATCAATATCATGCCAATAAATGCAAGCAATTATCGTATCATATTGTTTCGCATACCCATCTACTAACTGTCTCAAAATTACACTTTCATCATAATTTATATTCACCTCTTCTATGCTATGTGATAAGAATACTACCGCTGTTTTCCCATTTCTAGATTTCATTTCATTTAGTTTTTCCGTTGAATAATTAGGCAATGCATACTTTATATATGGTCCAACAGAAAAAATAGGAACATACGGCCTTGCAGAATTATGTAATTTTTTATAATGATTTCCAAATACGATTGTTGCAGTTGAAAAATTAAGCAATCTAGGAAGCGCACCTGGATAAATAACATCTACCCCATGTGAAACAATCGGGAACTTATCATAATCACATTGCAGTTCAGCATAATCCATCAACGCTTTGCCGTAACCATACAATTCAGTATCACTCTGACCTGTACTATACAACGCCTTTCCTTCACTCCTCATTTTGCATTCTTTAACAAGATACTTAAATTCAGCAAAGTTAATTATTGGATCAATAGTCTTCATCCTCTTTTTCATCTCTAATATAAGCTTATCGATTTCACTATCAACTTTACGCCTTATTTTAGGTTCTCTTTTTTTATCATTTTCATACAATATGTAATTTGTTATTCCTGCCTGTTCTAACTGTTCTCTTACCTGCGCTTGAGCAAAACTACTCATAGCTATATAGATTGGATATATTTCACTTATTTCTTTAAGTCTCTCAAAAGAAATAATTTCTATATCTTCTACTCTCCTCCCAACTTTATTTTTATCATTGTCGCAAAAATACACCACATTTTCTTTCTTCAAGTGACTCAAGAGTTCTTTGCCCGCCATACCCGTTCCAAATATTATATACTGCATTTTAGTTACTCCTAAATTATATAGAATAGTTTTATATAGGACGATTCTTTAAAATTCAAAAATCGTACATTACATATAAATCCTTAACATTATAAACAAACTATTATCCTTTTGATCAATTTGTAAAATTCTCATAAATCTTTTTTCCAGCCAAATTCAACCGTTCTAATTGCAGGTTACACTCTTCCAGATAAGAAGCCATCTCATTATCACTATAAAAATCATTATCCTTGAATTCATTTCCATTGAACTGCTCTTTCATAAAGCTTCTCAAATCATTTTCATCTAGTTTAATCGTCATAATTTCTACTTCTTCTGTTTTTACATTTATACGTAAAAATTCTTCTGACATATTAGGAAGGAAATATAAATATTTATCATCCACATACGCTTTACGTAAATTCAATTTACCTTGCAAATGAATTGGAAGATAATGTTCACGCTTAGAAATACGCCTGGATTTAATATTATACTTTATATAACTATCATCACATGCTGAAAATAACCACAAGTTTCCTCCTTGATATAACAATTGTCCATCAAACGAATCAGGCAATATTCCACTTATTTTCCCTTTAATACCATTTTGGGGTGACCATTGATATATACTTCCATCGCCATCTCTAGCAACAAGCCAAAAATCTTCTCCATCAGTACAAATTCCTGTCAATCCGCATCCAATTATCTCAAGACGTTCTACTCTGACGTCTTGATTTCTTATAGATAGCACAATAATATGATTACTTTGATAAGCACCAAAACATATATGTTCTCTAGATTTTACTGCCCCTACGAAATGCTGTGAATCCGGATTATAAATATATGGCTGAACATCTCCCCCCCATCCACCTATCAACTTTAGCTTCTTAGACTTTAAATCCAATCTTCCTATAGCATAATAACTAAGAGGCATTAGCCAAATTATGTTTTCTTGTCTAATAGCTCTCGAAAAAAGGCTGAAGCTGTCCCACATATATTTACGACTGATTCCAATTCTATTCCACTCCCCACTACATAAATCGTAAATCATAAGTTCTCTAGCCTTAGTAGGAATTAAAAAGAGCTTTCCTTCATAATGTTCAATTGCGCAAAATAGATTATTACGCTCCGTATTATTACTAATTGGGATATGCGAGACAAAACGGGCACTTCTGGTTCCTTTTATTACATAAAATAATCCGTTACCACCATACCAAGAAGTAAAATAATAAGCATCACCTACCCAAACACCATCAATATAATTCAATAAAAAAGAACTTTCAAGCAATGTAGGCATTATCAATTCTTCATTTGCGCGCAAATCATATGACTGATGTATAACATTTTTACCAAATTCTAGAAATTCATCTATCCATATACCATCATCACCATAATAAGCATCCACTATCGGCAGTGAATCTATTATCGTATTAATTGTGTCAACAATACAATTTTCTTCTTTATGGAAGATTTGCTGACACTCTCTATAACGCTTCTTTAGTTTTTCTGGTAATATTGATACTACTTTTTCATTATTTTGACTACCGCACCAGTAAAAGCATATTTTTTTACGTTTTTGAGCCAATCTAGACATGCGTTCCAGTCTATCTATAACAGCCTCACTTCTTCCAATCAGAGCTTCAACATCCTGATAGTAAAGCACTATTTTTCGTCCATGGCAAGCTTTCTGCCATCCATTTGGCTCCTTCCATGTTGATTTTCGATATTTATCAGTTATATTTTTCAACCAATCGTCAAGAGTAACATATCTACTAGAACTAAAATTTTGTCGCTTTGCATCTTGAATAAAAACAGGTTTCCTTACACGACGAAAGGCATTACTCAAATATCCTTCATCTCCAAAAAAAATATCAGCTACAGACAAAACTCTTTTAAATTTACCCGAATTGTCATATATAACCTGCGAATCGTCCTTAATACTATTCAAAAATAGTTGATAGTCATATTTTTTTTGCAACACATTATTATCACCTTGTTCTATAAATTCTCCCATAGCTCCATCATCTATCCACCAAATAATGAATTCTTTATTTTGTTTACATATTTTCCTTATATAGTCCAAGACCCCCATCGCTCTATAAATATCTGCGTTCATATCTCCAACAATCACCGACTGACTTAACCAAAAACAAACAATCTTTTTACCCTCTATTTTTTTCCTCCAATCTTCACACAGCGAATATTTCTCTTGCATGATATTAACATCACTTACAGATATCTTAATATTAGCTAGGGCTAACAATAGTTCTATGAAATTAAACTTATTATATCCTTTTTCAATATACATAATATAATTTTTCCCCCCTCTATAATCATCTTCAATTGCAAATATTTAGTTTAAAAATTGTTATAATATGCATTTCACAGTTTTTTTTGCCATTTCTACATTATAATTGTTATCATTAAATAGGTTGATTACATGCTTTGCCAACCAATCACAATTAAACATACTTTTTTCACTAAAGTACCCATTACCCAATCCTAGATAGTGCCTACTAGCAAAAAGTCCAGCTTGAAATAACTTTTTCATGCACTCATCCTGATTCCTAACTAATATGTTATACCTCCAGTCATGCATCCCATCAGGTAATGCATTAGGCAAATTCTTGTAAATTCCATTAATTGCAGCCTTATGTGTTATAATATGTGCTAGTTCCATAAGAACTACCTGCTCATAATCTGCCTCCGGCATCTGCGCTGGATCTGTCCAGTTATCCAATAAAATATCCCACTCTGCACTTTTATGCTCTGCATGGCATCTCTTGATAGAAGCATCAAAAGCCGCATCTGCTGCATCTGTATCACCCTCCAAATGATACATTTCATACCTCCACGATTTCCCCAAAAAAGCAAATGCGCCCTTGCCTACACAGACAGGTTTTGTATTGCCCGTACTATAGATAGTAAGGTCTGCCTGACATTCACTACCCTGCCAGTCTGGCAAGGCAAGGCAACGGTCATCAACAATGATAACTGAAGGAAACCTCCTCCTTACTTCTTGGAAAAATTCGCTGTGATCTCCCATTTCGCCATAAGTGCGATTATAGTGAAGCACCTTTATATCTGCCCGGGTGGACAATAATGATATTATCTCCTCCTCATCCGGCACCCAGGTGCCAAACTCTATGTCACAAAACAGGAAATCCATACCTGCTTTTTTGTAGATGGCTGGCACACACTCGCAAATGTTGGCAGGCATCAAAACAGTGCCTTGAACATGATTTGAAAGAATAAAATTATAGATAATTGCAGAAGCTCTAATGCCTATAATTCTTCTGCACTTTTCATTTGCGCTGTGGCGCACTTTGCGCTGTGGCGCGGCCAGAATCTTTGCAATCCTGGCCGCGCCCTTGCCGTCAAATACTCCAGCAAATTGAGCCCTCGCAAAATTTCGATTTTCAATATCCAAAAAATACAACAGGAAGTGTTCTATCCTTTGGCAAACTTTCTCCGACTCCTTACGAAAATCTCCTGCATATGGAGCCAACCCTTTTTCGTCCATGATATGGCATTGATTCAAATGATTATCCACAAAAGCAAAACTGATACAGGGAATACCTACTGTCATTGCCTCACTCATGGAACTAGAGCCGGGGGCAATACAAATATCGCAGGAAGCGTACAGTGCTCCCATATCCTTAGTCCATCCCTGCAAACGAATACAATCATACTGTGCTGAAAACTCCTGAAGTTCCTCCAGATAATCTTTTTCGTAATACAGTCCGCACTGAACGATTAATTCCAAGGCAAGCAATTGCTTGTCCTGCACTATTCTTTTCAACAGAGCCAGTTCTATGTGCAAAGGGTCTGTGGCTCCTGTGGTGATAAGTATCCGTCTTGCTTTTAAACGCAAATGCTTAACCTTGGCATGCAATATTTCTTCCCGCACTGGATAGTAAGCCGGCCCGATATACAGTTCAGTTTTGCTTGTCAGCAGACCTTGATAGGATTCCTTCCCCGCCTCCAAATTGTAGTTGATTATGTTTGCAATAGGGTAATCGAAAGCATAGAGGTCATCCATATAGCAAGCATTATGCGCCGCATCAGACAATAGAGCCATTGCTTCGCTATCAATGCGGTAGGTATCTATAAAAACAGTGGCCTGCTCTTGCCCTTTCAGCCATTCAGCAGCCTCTGCAGCGTCCCAGCCTAAAGGCTCGGCTATCTTTTCCAGCTGATGCAAAGGATATCCTTGT
This sequence comes from Pseudoselenomonas ruminantium, assembly GCA_015058625.1. Taxonomy (GTDB): domain Bacteria; phylum Bacillota; class Negativicutes; order Selenomonadales; family Selenomonadaceae; genus Selenomonas_A; species Selenomonas_A ruminantium_N. The sequence goes on from SVCA01000007.1 coordinate 54,373, forward strand.
TCCCTGACTGCACCTGCATCCGCATCCGGCGCCAGAAGGAAACACACTTCTTCCCCTCGCCGCCTGAGTTCATAGGCAATGGCAAAACAGCGCATATAATGCCCCATGCCTATTTTTCCATTGCCGTCCGCCCTGATAACCACCATGGCTGAATCCCACCTCTGCTGCAAATCACTTTTTCAGCGTAATCAGGAAATCCTGATCCTGATAGCTGCCATTCTCATGTGTCTGAGTCACTGTATCCACCGTAATCTCACTAAAATCGGCAAAAAGCTCCTGCACCTCATCCCTTGTGAAGAAATGCATAAGCATACCGTCCTCCTTAGCTGCGGACTTGGCTGTCTCATGTTCCTCCAGCATGAAAGTACGTTCCTCAACCTCTTTTGCACCGCGCCTTTTGGCATCTTGACAGCGGTAATCTTCCACAGTCCTTATGAGCACCAATGCCAAAGCATTTTTTTTCAGCACCCTGTATATTTCTCGCACACTTTCTTTGATATGTGTCTTGTCCATATAGTAAAGGACGCCCCAGCAGATCAGGCCATCAAAATAATCATCTTCAAAAGGCAGGTTGTAGGTTGTGGTCTCTATAATGTTGCCAACAAACTGGCTGTAATCCAGTTGCTCCAGTATATCTTTTGTATAGGCCACGCCAGAAGCAGAGAAATCCCCCCCGTATGGGACGATGTTCGTATCGGCAAGATAAATCACATGCCGTCCCGCTCCACAACCTAAATCCAATATTTTTTCCTTTCCATTACAAATAAAATTTTTACGCACGAAGCGTATGACATTTTCAGCAGGATATTTAATGCGATGCCTTGCTTCCTTATAAAGTTCATTCCATAGTTTTCTATTTTCCATTTGTTGACCGTTCCTCCATGATTAGTTCGTATGCTGATTTGAAACCTTCATCCCATACTTTTTGCTGAAATTTCTCCCATATAGCAGGGCGCATCTTAGACTGAAACAAATCCTTAGAACTACATACGCCCTCTTCCAAAGTCACTGGAAAGACGTTGTTTCCCTTGGAAACTTCAGACAGGATTTTTTCCGCTTTTTCAGTCAAAGTCACCACCATAGAAATGCCACGGTCATCATCCATGTTTTGCTTGATCTTATTAATGTTCCAGGCGTCTCCGATGTAAAAATCCCCGGCATGTTCCCTCTTACGGAAAGGACAGTCATAGCAAGCCTGATTAAGAGAGTAGTTATTTAGGAATACAAACATATAGGAATCGTTTGTATTCCTAAATGAAGACAAATATTCATTGTGAGCGTACTGTATTTTCATTTGTGCTTCCCACCAACCACGCCTCTTGTATCGGAAATGCACATATCGAATAACATCCTCATGCCCATGATAATCTCGCAAGTATGACTGCCAAAGATGTACCGCTGGAACACCATGGCAAAACACCTCTAGTGTCAGCAGATTTTCATAATCCTGCCCCAAACAGCCATGCAAGCCAGCTATCTGGCAGGGAGTTCCCGCATAAAGAACCAAACGCCCCGAACGCAAATCTTCTTCCACCTCGTGGAAGGTATTGCATGTATCTGCCTGTATGTACTTGCTCTCCATGCACTGATAGATATCATCCGGGTTCTTTATCCGCACCATGTTGACCGCAGTATATTCGTTGCACCATGCTGCGCCATACACCACACCATGCTTAGAGAAGACATAATCGGATAAGGCCTTGAAAAAACCTCCTGACGAGGAAACGCCCCTATCAAAGAAATTATTGTTCACAAACAGATCAGCTTTCCTCATGGAATGCTGGGGAATAACAGCCTTGCCAGCCACCGGACAGACTCTCTCACAAGCACCACACTCAGTACACAGTTCTCTATCTATGCGTGGCTTCAATCCTCCCGTCTCTTCCTTCAAGGCTATAGCTCCCATAGGACAAGCCACCCTGCAGGCACCACAGCCGGTGCATTTCTCATCTGCAACCATCAAGAGCCCTCCTCAGCTTATCCCGAGATTCTTCTATATCAACCTTCATATATTTCCCAACAGTCTCAAAATCTATTGCCGTCTTATAAATTTCCTCTATCTCGTTTGCCTGATGAGCAATACGGCCAAGCAAGCCAAACTTCTTTAAGATACCTTCCTTACGTGGATTCTCCAAATTGTCATTGTAAGTAATGAACGGTCGCTGAAATTTCAAGGAAAAAGCTGTGCCATGGAAGGAATGGGTTAGGACAAAAGAAGCATTGGCAATAAGCGAAAGCCATTCACGAGGGCCTACATCCACCACATTTTCGATATAATCTGCAAACCGGGGCTGCATCATGCCAAATAGAGCAACCTTCAGCCCCGTAAGGCGATGAAGTTTCTCAAGCATGGGCAGCATATGCTCCATTTCTTCATCCAAAGTAGCATAACAAGCAATATAGTCTCCCCTACTGCATTCTCCGAAAGAAGACTCTCTGGCAACTGCCTCCCAATCCTCCCTACTCACCAGGAGGGTTGGATCTAACATCACGCCAATCCTATCCTTCATATGCGGCAAATGCTCAGACAGATAATCAGCCCCTGCTTGCTCCCTAATGTAAACTTGACGGAATTTTTCTATATGCTGTGCATAGTTTCCCAACATCTCCCACTTGCAACGACCAATAGAAGAAGCCAACGCTACCTTATTGTGAGAATCCGTAAAAGCCAGAAAGTATGCACTGGAAGCCATGCGGAAATTCACATTCCAGATTTGGTCGCTGCCAGTGGCATAGATATCATAATCCTTGTTTCCTTTCAGTTCCTCCTCAGAACTGTACAGGCGCGGACTAAGATTGTATAAAGGCAACCAGCTTTCAAAAGCTGCTTTTCGCCTCACTAACTCCCCGCGAAATCTTTTCGCAATCTCAGCATCTTCTTCAGATGGCTTATATAGCTTATATGAACGATTGTTATCAACACGCGGATGTCTGAAATCAATAAGTTCACATTCATAACCCAATGCCTCAATATTTTTCTGTCCTGCATACGACTGCAACATCGAGCCATAATTGAACCAGTTATGCAATGTAATAATGCCAACCCTTTTCTTCTCCATCACGTCCACTCCTGCTAAAATCTGAGATGAGCATTTTATCAGACATGATATGTCTGATGTATATTTAACATTTCAGTCCAAGCCAGCCAGTGCTCCGTCATGCAGGAAGCAATCTTGGCCGTGTCTTCTGCTCCGATATTGAAAAGAACATCCAAAACCGAAAGATATGGAACAAATTGTCCAGTACTATTATTATATTGTCTATAAGGTATAGGAACCGCATCCTGGAAATACACTGGAATATCACGCAACGGGAAAACACCATCTTCATTCATATAGGGAAACGAACCGTGTGCTTGATAAAAGCTGTCCGCATGAACTTCATGCAAAAGATTCTTCACAAGTTCTGAGCGCGCTCCTATAGCGTGAAGTTCAGAACTCCGTATAAATTCAGTTTTAGCTCCTATAAGAGAACTTATGCATTCTATCAACTCCATATTTTGTTTTGCTAAATTTTCTTTAGGCTGCACTATCAATGGCTCTATTTTGTCTTTATATGCTGAGAAATATGGCGTTTTGTGATAGTTTAATTCTATACTTTTCCACAACTTGGTACGCCACGGCAAGTCCTCCCGGATTTCGACCTCATTTATTTTCTGCTGATATACGCCCTTTTTCTTGACTGGAACCGTAATGTCAGTAACATTTTGTTTTCCAAAAAGCAATCTGTTTCTTTGATGGTAGCTTTTTCGAACAAACTGAAAATCATCACAAAAGACGAATAAATCCACTTTCATTATCAGTTCAAAATATCCAAGCCAAGGAAGAAAAGTCGGCTGCATCATCGCTACTTTCACTTTATCTCACTCCACAAGTTCCCACGAAAGAGGTGTTCCAAAGGCAATGTCAACTTTCGCCGTCTTGCCCAACACCTGGGGCAGGTATTTGGGTGGCAAGCCATCATATGGACGTATGCTACGAACGTTCTCATTAGTAAGTATCGTCCCTGCCGGAATATCCTGCACTGCAAAAAGGCTACGGCGGCACTTGTACTCCTCTGCCTCTGCTTCAGTTGGCCCATACTGGACTTTCCCACGCATCAGAGTAGCTTCCTGCACTGCTTTCACCATGGCCTTAAATTCTGCTGGCTCCATTGAAAAGGCTGAATCCTGGCTTTTTTCATTCCTTGAAAGACAGAAATGTTTTTCAATCACACATGCACCTTGGGCGACTGCTACTACATCGGCCATGTGCCCCATGCTATGGTCTGAAAGCCCTAAGGGTACGCCAAAAGACTGCATGTCACTTAATGTGGCAAGGTTCAAGTTAGTTGGATTAGTAGGATACTCACTACAGCACTTCAATAGAACAACATCGTCGTTACCCGCACGATGGCATGCATCCAGTGCCTCCTGAATTTCCCCCTTGCTCCCCATACCGCAACTGATAATCATGGTCTTGCCAAGTCTTGCCGCATATTCAATCAAGGGGATATCCACCAACTCAAAGGAGGCAATCTTATATGCCTCGCAGTTCATCCCAGACAAGAAATCGACCGCCGTAAAATCAAAAGGGGTACTCAAAAAGTCCAAACCTATCTTCTCACAGTACTCCTTAATCTTCGGTTGCCATTCCCACGGTGTAAACGCCTCTTCGTAAAGGTCGTGAAGATTGTAACCATCCCATAAACCACCATGAATTTGAAAACAAGGTGCCTCACAGTCAATAGTGATGGTATCTGCCGTGTATGTCTGTATTTTGAGACAATCAGCACCAGCCTCTTTAGCAGCTTTCACTATCTCCATAGCTTTTTCCAACTGCCCAGCATGGTTAGCACTCATTTCTGCTATGATGTAGATACCACCACTACTTATTTTTTCATGCAGATGAAACATGTCTGCTTCCTTTCTTCTGCTGCATTAACTGAAACTTCATCTCTGCCAGTTGCCAATCAGATGGATTATCTATGTCCTGCACCTCGAGTTCTGGCAAAATATAAGGTACAATACGATTATCGCTGAACGTCATATAAGCCGATAGCCTGTAAAAAGCAAATTGACCTGCATCATGGTAAACCGGCTCCAAGTCCTGGCTTCTAGTTGTGTAAAATTCAGGGTGGGCATACACCAAATACCCATCTCTAATGACATTGCTACGCTGAGGTGGAAAAGCATACTCTGCTACCGCCAACACCTGCTCCACATCTCCACACAATTTGTCATGTGCCTGTATCAACTTCTCACCATCCACAAAAGGTGCAGTGGCATATAAACAACACATCTCTTGAAAAATTCGCCCCTGCGTCTTATATGTTGCGAGTACTTCCCGCAATACATCATCGACATTACTGCAATCATCCGATGTCTCTGCGCTACGCCGAAAAGGCACTTTCGCACCATATTTTTCAGCAATCTCTGCTATCTCATCATCGTCTGTGGAAACCATCACCTCATCAAACAGATTACTCTCTAATGCTGCTTCTATAGAGTATGCCAGAATTGGTTTTCCACAAAAATTCTTTATATTCTTCCTGGGAATACGCTTGCTGCCTCCACGGGCAGTTATAACAGCAACAGCACTCATAGCGTTAAGACCTCTCTCAGATTTTTAACTACTTCCTCCTGCTGCTTATCTGTCAAGGAAAAGTAAAGCGGCAATGTCAACGCTTCTTCATAATAGCGCATGGCTTCCGGGCATTCCTCCTTCTTGTGCCCAAGCTTCTCATAGTACGGCTGCGTATGCACCGGAATATAGTGCAGATTCAGCACAAAGCCGCGCTTACGCATTTCCCCGAATATTTCCTTCTTGGTGAGCTTGACCCGATCAAGCTGCACCCGTACAGAATATATATGCCAAGACGGATTCGCATCAGGAATAACGCCCGGCAAAGTAACGGGCAAGCCCTTCAGCAAGTCATTATATCTGTCTGTCAGGTAACGACGCCGCTGCACAAACTCCTCCAAGCGCTTCATCTGACTATAGCCAAGCGATGCCTGTATGTCTGTCATACGATAGTTGAAGCCCAGCTCCAGCTGCTGGTAATACCAGGAGCCATCAGCTTCGTGAGTCATGAGATCAGGATTTCTCGTGATGCCATGACTGCGATAAAGACACAGTTTATCATATAGTGCCTTGTTGTTCGTAAGAACCATCCCACCCTCGCCGGTAGTAATAATCTTCACTGGATGGAAACTGAACACAGCCATATCCGAGAATTGGCATGAGCCAACTTTGCCGCCCATATAATCTGCCCCTACACCATGAGAAGCATCCTCCAGCACGGTAAAACCATACTCCTTTGCCAATTCCCATATACGTTTCATATCACATGATTGTCCTGCCATATGCACAGGAACAACAACCTTAGGAAGCTTGTCTGCCTGCTTGGCATCCTTTAGCTTTTCTTCGAGCTTTTCTACACTTATATTGTAGGTATCGATGTCAATATCCACAAAATCAACATCTGCTCCACAATAACGTCCACAATTAGCTGAAGCTACAAAGGTTATAGGACTTGTCCACAAGACATCTCCCCTGTCCAAACCAGCAGCCAGGCAGGCAATATGCAGAGCAGATGTAGCGTTTGTAACTGCTACTGCATATTTTGCACCACAATAATCCGCTACACATCGCTCAAAGCGTTCAATCATAGGCCCTTGCGTCAGGAAATCTGAACGAAGCACTTCTACAACACTCTGTATATCTTCATCATTTACATTTTGTTTGCCATAATAAATCATTTTTTCATACCCGTTAGAAATAATCCGACATTTTAGTTGCAACCACCGCATATTCACTCAATAAGCATGGCACACCGTTAATAATAGGATACGCCAGCATGCTTTCTTTCGAATAATATACATTACCCATTATTTCCATATTACTATGGGTCAATGGGCACACGTAATTGATCCCTTTTATCTCTTTCTCGCTAGATTCCTCTAATGGATGTTTTCTAATTATCATCAAACCTGTAGGATTCAAAGGATTGGCTGACTCCCCATATAACTCCCACGTCAAAACATCATATTTCAGCGATTTTGCAGTCTGATACAAATTTTTTATATATCCGTTTCTCTCCATTCTAGCCTTGGCTTCTGCACTCGCAAATTCATACGCTGGCTCCAATAAAATCAAATATTCCCGCGCAACGCGATACAATTCTTTTAGCAAATCTGCTTCATGTCCACCATTTGGTTCCATTGCGTGATTTGTATAAACGATGTCCACCGAAGAATTTGCCAAAGGCAGTGAAAACATATCAGCCATGGCCAAAACGGGCATTCTATCCCCCTTGCCAAGATTCTTCTTTGAAAAATCCTGTCCTGCTCTGACTCGTGACCAGGATATGTCCACCCCCCCCTGAACAAACATCCTTGTTGAGAAGATTTATAAAAGGTATCAGTGTTGTTGCTTCTCCAACGCCTGCCTCAAAAACAGATTTCTTACTACCTGGCAATTCCTCAAATATTCTTACCAATCGCTCCAAGTATTTGTCTTTCCATTTTGGATTTACTAAATACCCTTCTATATAGCTTCCTGCCTGAAAATCATAGGATATCATAATATCATCCGTTGAATTCTCATGGCTACCCGATAAATCTCTTAGGTATTGCATTATATTGGAATTTGCCTCATATATGCTGCGAATTCTTGACAGCAAAGATAATTTGTCCATAGAGCCTCCAATTGCCAACATCATATCAAGCCATCAAGGATTCATCGTCTTCAATTCATCTACAGTAAGAAAATGTGGATTATTGCCTGAGTTATAATCAAATCCATCAGGCACAGGATGTCCTTCTTCTCCCAATGCATCTACTTCATAATTTACTCCAGAGAACTTGACCGATGGCTTGATGACAAAATGGTCTTCAAATTCCAAAGTATCATAGTATGTGTCTGACGGACACATGACCTCATGCAGCTTCTCCCCCGGCCTAATACCAATTACCTTAGTGGGAAGTTCTGGCGCAATCGCATTGGCTAAATCCATTATTCGCATAGAAGGGAGCTTGGGAATAAATATCTCACCGCCATGCATACGTCTGAAACCTTTGAACACAAATTCCACCGCATCATCAAGCTTTAACCAAAATCTCGTCATTCGTTCATCTGTTATTGGGAGATAATCTGCACCTTCATCTCTAAGTTTCTTGAAGAAGGGAACTACTGACCCCCTGGAGCCAACAACATTACCATAGCGTACTACAGAGAAACGTGTCTCTCTATCCCCAACAAAATTATTGGCTGCTGTAAATAGCTTATCCGAGCAAAGCTTAGTTGCACCGTAGAGGTTGACAGGATTTGCCGCTTTGTCCGTTGACAAGGCTATTACTTTCTTTACTCCACATTCAATTGCGGCATCAATAACGTTCTGTGCGCCATGAATATTGGTCTTAATACACTCCATCGGATTATATTCAGCTGCGGGAACCTGCTTGATAGCTGCTGCATGAACCACATAATCTACCTGATACATTGCTCTCATTAACCGTGCTTTATCTCGTACATCTCCCAAGAAATAGCGCATGCAAGGTTCTTTGAATCTTTGTTGCATCTCAAACTGCTTCAACTCATCACGAGAATAAACAATTATCTTCTTCGGATCATATTTTTTTAAGACTTTTTCTATAAATTTCTTACCAAAAGACCCTGTCCCACCTGTAACTAAAATCGTCTTATCATTAAACAAGATTCATCGCCTCCTGCTATATGATATGATTCACTTCTACATTCCATATAATAAATAAGCTTCACTGCCTTAATATCTAGCTGAATAACAGAACTAGCATCACACAATATCCATCGAATCTAACAACAAGAATACTTTTATTTTTCGATCTGACTTTCTCACTTCAATTTATGCCATACCATTTATAGTTTCTTTATTATCCTCCTTATATAATGGTATCCCCGTAACAAAAAGAGCAGCACGAAACCCCTTATCCTTAGTAACCACATATAAGTCTAAGTCTTTGTAACTTTTAGCTGTTCCAGCGATAATAGCATCCAGTGATCCAAACCGAAATCTTACTGCTCTTTCTATAAATGATGATGCCTCTTGTAAAACATTTTTGTTTATATCTAAGACTTTTACACTTAAAACATCGCTCTCACCAGCCAGAATGTCTTTCAATAATTTTCTCAGAGCACCTATTCTCTTTGATGGCCATTTTTTCCGTGGCGCTTCCACACGGCACCTGTTAGAGCACATCCCAAAATTCCCATCTTCTAACTCTATTTGACGTTTGCATTGTTGCCAATCATTTGTTCCGCCTCTAGCGTATTTACCTATTACAGAAATTATTTCAATTTGTGTAATATATGATATATAGCACTCCCCCTTTTGTGCCTCTTTTAATCCAAATTCAAAAGAGTCTTCTGTGCTCCCTTCTCCTTGTCGCAAAACGTCAAAGAATACATTTGTATCTATGAGATAGTTCATGATACTATGGCATCCTCTCTTAATAATTTTTTTACTCCAATTTCATCGAGGGGTTTGAGTTTATCTTTAATAATCTTTACAAGCTCACTTAAATCCGCACTTCCTCCTTTATTTATGTATCCATCAATACCAATATTGGTAAGTTTTTTTATATCTTCAAAAGCTTCATAATTTGTGTAAACTATCACATAAACGTACGGATTCTCATCTCTTATTCTTCTTAATACCTCCTCACCAGACATTCCTGGCAAGCCAATATCCAATAGCACTAAATCATATTCCTTTTGACCAAACATCTTAATTGCTTCATCACCATTATTAGCTATATCAGCCATAAAACCTTCTAGTTCCAATGCTCCCTTAACCGGATTAGCTGTATCCTTTTCATCTTCTATTATAAGTATCTGGTACATCTTTCACTTCTCCTTTATTCATTATAATAATAAATTCTGCTCCCCCTAGGCATTTAGAATTAACATATATCGAACCACCATACATTTTAATGATATTCCAAACAATGTACAACCCCAAACCAGTCCCTCCATCAGAAAAATTCTTATTTTTTGTTGAAAAGAACGGATGAAAAATCTTTCTACAAATCTCTTTTGGTATCCCCTTACCATTATCACGAAATGAGATTCGCAATCTGTCGCCGCTCATCGCTGCATTAACTAATATCTGCTTAAATCCCAATTTATTTACCAGTTCATCTGCCGAATTGGCAACAAGATTATAAAAAACTTGATCAAATTTTACTGGGTCACCATATACAATAAAACTTTCTACCCCTGTTATATCATAACAAATTCCTAACTTTTCAAGCCGCGGTCTCATGTCTTCAAAAACTTGATGTATGTTATTTATGCAATTAAAAAACATATTTCCATTCTTCCCATCTACAATAGGGGAAAAAATATTTAACAATCTATGCAAACGTTCCGTTTGCTTTAATATATTATCCAGCAGAGCATTCAGCTCCTCTACTGATTCCATATGTCTTTCCATCTTCATCTGATATAGTTGTATACCATAACGTATATTGGTAATCGGTTGACCCAATTCGTGCGAAAAGCCCCTTAAAAGTTCTTTTACGGCAATTAGTTGACGCGCATGTTCCTGTTCAGTTACGATATTTTTAAATGTATATAATACGCCTTCTGTGGCTTCTATCGCCTCAGCTTCCCCCTCAGCTGTCTTTGAATATTCTTTCTTAGCCCTTAACTTCGAAATATTTTTTTGCATATCTTGTGCATCATCAAATTTACCTAACTGTATATAAAAATTTTGCACAGTTCTGCTAATAGGAATACTATCATTTGCACTTTGCCTTAAACATCGCAACGTTTTCTGAAGATGTTCTTCATCACCAGAAGATAAATAGTAATAAAAAAGTTCATACTGAATATTGAATTTCGCCTTATCTACTATATTCGGATTCGCACTTAAGTATTTATCTGCGGCTTCATAACTTCCAATTTTTCGGCATAACCTAAATAGAGATCGCACCGCCACCTCATCACTACTTCTTTTCAAAAACCAACTTACGAGTTCAACTCCCTCCTTGTAAAGTCCAAAACGTTCCATAACAGACACCGTATATAAAACATTTCGCACAACACATCGATTGTTTTCTATCTTCAGCACATCCATTACTATACTTTCATTAAGCCAAAAAAGAAAACAATACATCTCCCATAGTTGCTTTGACTCCTCATGATTTCTCAACCATTTTACAAAGTGCTTATTATTTTTTTTTATTACATATTCAAAAGATACATCTGTTTCAATCTTCTCATTCCAAAATAACCTTACTAATTCACGACAAACTAAAGTATTATATTTATCATTATTAGCCCTATCTTTTATATCTTGATATAATTTATTTTTCTCTACATAATCAACACTTTGTGAATAGAATTTCCAAAATTTTGCAAAATGTCTAAAATACTGTAGCTTACTTTCATTAAGATGCTCTAAAAAATCTTTATACGCATCAGCTGCCTTAGTATAGATTCGTTGCTCCAGTAATAAATCGCCCTTAATTTTATAGTAGAAATTATCCTGAGGATACAACGCAATTCCCTTATCAGCTTCCTCTGCAGCTTTTTCGAAGTCTCCCTCTTTCCTATATGTCATGATACTTTGAGATATTTGATATCTACTTAACATAATCTGTTACCTTCATTTATACGACCTAGCAGGAATTTCTCATCATCCCAACTTAATATTCTTAACTTCCATGTCCTGTATCATTATAGGTTTGCCCGTCTTGCTATACAACTCCACCATGGAACTAGTATCCCCATAATAAGCATCGCTCCACACAATAGCTCGTTCCATCTCTGGGGTATCATCATATATCCCCCACCCCTCCTTCACATAAGCATCACGTACCTCCCGATAAACCGATGCTACATGAGGCAACATAGAATCCAGTGTTGCTTCCATCAGCGGATGCGGACGCCACCAAAATGCTAAATCCTTTCGTTCCTTGAAATAAAGGAGTACAGAATATAGCTTCTCTAAAATTTTATCCGAATGAACTAAATGCGCCTGCAAGCTGGTATTGTAAAGAATAATTTTACGTCCAGCTATCAGACGCTCCCAAGCCTCAGGTAAGGGATATTCCTCTTTCCTTGCTGCAATAACCTTGTCATATTTAGGCGAACCAAGAGCGAGAATCTTGCCTTCAGGAAGTTCCCCCACTGAATAGTATTCCTCATAAATCGCTTTAATTTTTTCATTTTCTACAATGACATAATCAGCATTATTGACTCCTGGTTCTTGAATAAAGTTAGGTTTGACTGTCTTGCCAGTAACAAAATACGGTATATAAACAAGCTTGTCCGTGCACATTTTAAGATTACTGCTGTAGTATTCTTGGCTGGGGCTCGTAACCCGATTGCAGTTGTCGTAGGGGTAATGAAAGAAAATCACATCAGGATGCATGACCTTCAAGTCCACTTCCTGCCAGTCCAGCGTGGGAATATCCGCTGGGAAAAACTCCCTCTCGCAATGCCACTCCTTGGCAGTGCCATCAGGATTCCTGTCGCAATAAGGGATAGGAATCACATAAGCCAGACAGTTGTCCTTATCTTCATAGGCTGCCCGCCACACGCTCTCCAAGGAATCCCACATGGAATACTTATATGGCAGGAACACCATTTCTTTCTTGAAATGTTCCTCTTTGGAAGTCTCCACCATAATATGCTGCAAAAGTTCCTGGCAGAGACCCACGATCTCCTGAGTGTCACTGCCGACCCCTCCATCCAACACCTGCTTGACGGCCATGATAACTCCGTCATAGACTTCCGCGTACTTGGCAAAATTGCTCTCAGTCAGTCCCTGCTGGCATAATTCCCTAGCCTCCACTAGCTTGCGGTACACGGGATGCATCTTCTGGGGATGGGAGATGGCTGCCATGTTCATGAGTACACAGGTGGATTTCAGTTTGGATAGGAGTCTATTTTTGATGGCCATGGGGTTCACCTCCTGGAAAGAGTTTTCATTAACTGGTGAGGCTACGAAAACCTCATCCGTCAGACCTTCGGTCTGCCACCTTCCCCATAGGGGAAGGCTAATGGACACACACTATCTCATACAATCTCAGTATGCTTTTGGGGGTGGGTGCGCCAAAATGCACCCATCTGCACCCGGGTGCACCAATTTGCACCAAGGATGCACCCGCTGCACCCAAAATGCACCCATTTGCACCCAAGCGAAGTCTATATTTCACAATCAGACACTTATTTGATACAATACGTCAGATTCAAAATTAGCTAAATCCCCGAATCCTCTTGTTTCAAGGGGGTTCGGGCATGCACCTAATTTTCGGAATTGTATCGAATTGTGGTTAAATTGATTGCAGTTGTCGTAGGGATAATGATAAAAAATCACATCTGGGTGCATCAGCTTCAAATCTATTTCCCGCCAATCCAAAGTGGGTACATCCTTTGGGAACAAATCTCGCTCACAATGCCACTCTCTGGCAGTTCCATCTGGATTTCTGTCGCAGTAAGGAATCGGCATTACATAGGCAAGACAGTTTTCTTTGTCCTCATCTGCTGCCTTCCACACGCTTTCCAGACTATCCCACATACTGGCTTTATAGGGCAGGAAGAACATCTCCTTCTTGAATTTGTTTTCCTTGGTGGTCTCCTCTACAAGCTCTTGCAAGAGTTCCTTGCACAAGAATAGGATCTCCTGCGAGTCATTTCCAGCTTTCCCGGAAAGAACCTGATTGAGAGCCGTCACCAGTCCGTCATAGATTTCTCCATATTCCCCATAAGCAGTTTGGGGCAGCCCTTTTCTACACAGGGCCTGCGCTTCTTTTATTCTCTGTAAAAGTACATACGTGTCCCGCAGATTTCCCACTGGCACCATCTCGAGGGCTGCATAGGCATTTTTCAGTATTGACAAAAGTCTTTTTTGGATAGCCATCTACATCGCCCTCTCAATGATAATTTCTGCGCCAGTACAGTACGAACACGCATATTGAGAATATTTAATCCTTATACGATTATATTATTCCACAAAAATTTTCTTAATCCTTCATATTTGCTAACTATATTATCGTTACTTTGCTATTTTTCTTAATATTTTGCGGCCAATATATCTTTTTTTCTGTTTATTATGTAGGCAAAGCCACTAATCATGAGCGGGCATGCGGTATATACGCTCTGCATCACCAAAGAACAGCAGACCGTCCTCCGTCAAATGCTGACGCAATGTCTGAATCAGTCTATCCCCCTGCACTCGTTTCTTATAATTCCCCAGCAAGACAATTCGGGCAAATTTTTTCTCGGCATAATGTTTGACCAATCCATCCATAAAGTCATGGCATACATATAAAGGAAAACTTTTTCCCGTCACCTCAACCCCCAATTTATCCGTGGTAAGTCCATAGACAGTGGTTTCCGGGGCTCGCCGTTTCAGCCAAAACAGTTCATAGCCCATGTCACAGTTGACCAAGAGTACGTCCTCTTTCCCTGTTATTTCCTTTAGCAATAGGTCCGTCATTTCGTAATGTGAACGATATGTTCCCTGTACGTGCCACTTTTGCATGAAATAACTACGATTTTTTTCAATCAACTTGTTGTAGCGTTCCTGTTGGGCTCTCTGCTGGGCAGCATTGTTTTTTCCGGTAAAGGCGACACTGCCAAAGTGATGGATGTAAGTATCACCGCACAGTAACAACTCATAACCAGCCTGTCGCATGCGCAAGCAGTAGTCATCATCCTCAAAATTACCGGGGCTGAAAGCTTCATCTAATCCACCTATTCGCATATAGACCTCACGCTTAAAAAGCAAACAAAAGCCCACCAGCATCATCCATGGATACCATTTCGCCGGATCGGATTGGTTAAATTTTTCTGCAACTTCCGTTAGTTCTTCAATCGATTGATAAGGCAGGCTGATGGCCTGCTCATTGGATGAGTGATTGGTCAGGCAGCCCACAGCCCCGATATTTGCGGCACTATACAAGGCTATCCGCAGGTTGGTTAGCCACCCCGGCGTCACGATGGTATCGTTGTTCAGCAGTAAAAACTCTGTCCCTTGGGCGACCGCCAGACCTTGATTGCAGCCCTTGGGGAAGCCAGCGTTTTCTTGACTTTGGCATGTCTGACATCCCGTTCCGCTTGGTTGTTGTCAAAGGGCACACGGAAGTCCCAGAAGAAACGACAAAAATCCTCGCTGTATTCATCCAGTCGGTCTGCCAATCGTCTGGCAATATTCCGTTTTCTTTTCCCCTTGTCACTGTATTCTATGGGATTATTCTGCTTGCCTTGGTAGATTAAGCCTTGCCAATATCCCTTGTATAGTCGGCAATAGTAGGCACTGGCAGATGTTTTCCCCGTATCCATGAGCTTTTCCTTGGTGCTTTTCATCTTACAAAGCAGCCATATCATAAGTTCAGCCCATTCCTGCTTTGGATTGTTATCTATAACACCTTGCAGTTCCCGCAGTATATGGGCGTAGCAAAGCCCATGCGCTTCAAATTGGAATTTCCAATAGGGGCGCCAACCGTCGTGGATCACTATGCCTTTGTAATGTTGGAGAAAATCCCCCTCCCGCATGCCATCTTGCCCGCGTTTTTCGCTGACATGCTGGTAGGTGTACATCTCGGTGGAAACATTATGTAACCATGTTGTTTCCCCTGATGCACGCACTCCTGTTTCATCAACATGTACGACAGGCGCAGAATATATGGCTGTTTTTATACTGCTAATGGCATAATCGAGCTTGCCTGCATATTTCTTTACAGCGTTATGAATAAATCCCGTACTTACAGGCAGCTTTAATACGGACATGAAAAATTCATGTATTTTATTGACCGAAACAGCACAATAGGTGTTCATGCCAATAGCTAACGCCTGAATCTTAGGGCCATAGCACTTTGTTGCTGTAATATTCTCCGGGAAATTTCCGCGAAGGCAGGTGTTTGATTTTGGACACAAAAATATTCCATCTGTGAATACTTATGGACAACCACCGTAATTTCAGCATCTATCTCATAGCGGCTTTCTAAGCATTTGCCTTGACACTGGCCTGCTAATGCACAACCTGCACATTCTTTTGGATTGCAAGGAATAATTTTGGATGGTGCACAGGGCAATTTCAAGGTAGTTCCCTTATGTCCGCTTTGACCGCCGGGCTTTTTTCCTGACGGTTTACGGAGACTGCGCTTTTTCTGGTTTGGCTTATCCGTGGAAGGCGGTTTGGAACTATTAGAGCTGTTCATGTTGAGACGGCGTTCTAGTTCTGCTATGCGAGCTTCTAATTTAACAATTGTTTCTTCTAGCTTGCGAACATACGCCTGTTCCTCAGGTGTCATCATGATTGCCGCCTCCTTTCCATTTTATTTAGTTTATCGTACATTTGTAAGAGATTCTTAAACTACTGGTGAATAGTTATTTTTTTACATCCCAGTATCCCCCACCGACAGATGGTAGATATGCTCCTCATCACCGAAAAATAGTATACCTGGATTGATCAGGTGCTGCTGTAATGCCTGAATCAGGCCTTCACCATTAGGCAATTTTTGATAATTTCCCAGCACGGCAATCCGTGCAAAGCGTTTTTGCTGGTAATACTTTTCCAGCCCTTCACAAAAGTCCTCGCAAAAAAATAGGGGGAACGTTTTCCCGGTTACCTCTACGCCCAGTTTATCTAAGGTCAAGCCATACAACGCTACATCCGGCTGTCTTCGCTTCAGCCAGTAGAGTTCATAACCTAAATCACAGTTTACCATCAAAACTTCCTGTCCTGATGCTAGTGTTTTAAGTAGCGAATCCGTCATCCTATAATGGGAACGATATGTTCCTAAAATGTTCCACTTTTGAAAAAAATATGCCCGATTTTTGAGAACTAATGCTTTATAGCGATCTTCCTTGGCCTTCTGCTGGGCAGCATCATTTTTTCCCGTGAAGGCCACGCTGCCGAAGTGATGAATGTATGTATCACCGCATAACAGCAATTCATAGCCAGCCTTGCGCATGCGCAGGCAATAATCATCATCCTCGAAATTGCCCGGACTGAACATCTCATCCAAATCGCCTAGCTGCGTATAAACCTCACGCTTAAAGAGCAAACAGAAACCTACCAGCATCATCCACGAATACCACTTTGCAGAATTCGATTGGTTAAAATCCCTCGATACTTCCATAAGTTCCTCAATGGAGTGATAGGGCAAACTAAGTGCCTGCTCATTTTGGCAACAGTTAGTCATACAACTGACCGCTCCTATATCCGGCCTGCTATGCAAGGCAGTCAGCATATTATCCAACCATCCCGGAGTGACAATAGTATCATTGTTCAATAAGAGTAAATTTTCACCTTTAGCGATCTTCAAACCTTGATTACAGCCCTTTGGGAAACCTTGATTATCTTTATTTAATATACAGCGTATATATTTTTGACTTTGCAGCCATTCTGCCGAACCATCCGTGGAACCATTGTCCACTACGATGATTTCATACGTTCCCTGCCGAGTGTTTTTGTGGATACTCTCCAAACAAAGCTGTGTATACTCTAAGGCATTATAGCTCAAGATAATAATACTTGTCCGTATATATTCATTTTTCATATTCCTGTCCTTATCAGCTATGACGGTTATAAATTTTTCATAAACTCCACTTTATTAGACTTCGGCGTGCTGGTTGGCCTCCCTAAATCTACTCTTGCGCCTATGGCCGCTTTGGCTATCAAAAGTCGCAGACCATTACCTTGCCTAAGTTTAGTCAGGGCTATATTCAGCTCATCTTCCGTGGCTACCTGATATATTTTGTCATAGCCACATCCTTCAGCTATTTTCTTAAAATCAATCTTTCTAGCAGCAGTAGGCATACCACCTACGGATTCGTGGGCTGCATTATCAATGATGACATGAATAAGATTTTTCGGATGTACACAGCCGATAACGGCCATGGCTCCCATATGCATCAGAGCAGCTCCATCGCCATCGATGCACCAAACTTCCTGTTCCTCTTTTTGCATGGCTACGCCTAATGCAATAGATGAGCTGTGTCCCATTGACCCTACGGTGAGAAAATCATAGGCATGTCCCTGCCTGGTGTTTTCTCGATATTCAAAAAGTTCTCGACTAGCTTTGCCCGTAGTTGAAATTATCGGACTATCAGCAGCAGCCTTCGCAACAGCTTGAACAATTTCTTCTCTGGTCAACGTATTAGCATTGTTATGTTTTACCTTAAATTCATTTTCCAATGCCCCCTTGCGTATAACCAAAGCCGCTTGCCCTCCCGCTTTTATCGATTGTTGCAAAGGTTCTATTCCTTTTTTTAGCTCAGCAATAGTCATTTCTTTATCGACAACCACATATGGCATCCCCATTGTCTCCAACAACGATAGTGTAACCTTGCCTTGCTGAACATGTTGTGGTTCGTCATGAATACCTGGTTCTCCACGCCAGCCAATTATAAACCATGCCGGTATACCATAAACGTCCTCACTTAAAAGCGATGCCAAGGGGTTTATGATATTGCCTTCGCCACTATTTTGCATATATATAACGGGAACATTTCCCGTAGCCAGATGATAGCCTGCTCCAATAGCGGCAGCATTTCCCTCATTGGCAGCAACCACATGATGTTTATTGTCTAAGCCGTAATTCGTATAAAGATAATCACATAAAGGTCGTAACAATGAATCTGGTACACCGGTATAGAATTCGGCACCTAAAATGTTTATGAAATCTTGAATTTGCATGATTTACACCTCACGACGATAAAATTATGCATCCATTCCATTATAGATTTTCATTCTCAATAGAACACGCTTGACGAAATACGTTGAAAAAGGCCTTTATATCTTCTGCATTGATTGCACCTAGTACGCACAAACGAAATGTCCCCTTATTTTGCATTTTCCCCGGATAAATAGTAAATCCTTTCTCGTAGCAATAATCATGAACTCTATCAAAGTCCCAGTTAGCAGTTTCCGGATAAGCCACAGCCACCACCAAACCGGATTGAATTTCACGGGGAATAACTTCCCGAAAACCCATTTTTTTTAGTTCTGCGTGTACTTCTGCCATCGCTGCCTGATGACGCTGCCACTTGGCTTGTTCTCCCTCAGCAAAGTATTCCTGCAAAGCCTGTTGTACAGAGTAAATGGTCTGTACGGGCGGAGTAAAATGCATTTGTCCATTTTGACGGAAATAATCATATTGCATAAAAAGATTACAATAATAAGAGCGCAAAGGATAATCCTTAGAAGCCTCAATAATATCTGTACGTCCGATAACAAAGGAAAGCCCTGTCATTGCCTGTATGCCCTTTTGTGCTGAAGCCATACAAAAATCAATATTTTCCTGCTCAATATCTATTGGCAACATAGCCAAGGTTGATGTGGTATCAACCACGAATACAGCGCCATGCTTATGCGCCAGTGCGCCAATTTCTCGAATAGGATTTAGTATTCCCGTCCCTGTTTCTTGATGCGTAGTATAAACCACAGCTATATTCTCATCAGCAGCCAACGCTGCCTCAACCGCATCTAAATCCGGCAAACCATCTACGGGAAATGCCAAGTCTATATAATCCAAACCATACGCCTTAGCAATGTCCACAGCCCGTGCTGAATACGCGCCATTATTGACAAACAAAATTTTCTTTTCCTGCGGTACCAACGAATTCACACACACATCCATACACAAAGTCCCAGAGCCACAAAACAAAACTGCGGCATATTTTTTTTGATCAGCATGAACTATTTTTAGTAAACCTGCAGAAATATTTTCCATAACCTGCCCAAACTCTTTTTCCCGTGGGCAAATATCCGGCACTACTTGTGCCTGCTTTACTGTATCCGTTGTTGTGGCAGGACCGGGATTTAGCAGTATATTACGCTTCATAAACTTGTCACCTCATATTTTGTATATCTTTATTTCTCCATCTATTCCAAGCAGCAATTTATCATTTGCAATACATCCGCATGATACACTTGGCTTTGAAAATATCTCATCTATTGCGGCTATTTCAATATTACCATTTTCCATATTTACATGCAGTATTTTGTCTGCCCCCCAAGGGAATAACCATAAATAAGCCCCCACTGCAATTACATCTGTAAAAAAACGGATATTTCCTTCTACTTTGCTAAAACTTACCGCCGCGGGGAAACGGTCTATTATCTGCATTATGCCAGTAGGCGGATTCCATACCGCTAATGGCCCCCCTTGACTAGGCGCTAGCCATACATTACCTGCATAAGCGGCAGCAAAACCATAAGCAGCTTCCCTTGCCCCTACATGATAAATCTTATAGCCACCTTGCGCTAAGTTAAGCTCCAAAACTTGATTTGTATCAATAACAGGTACATATAACAAATCTGCTACTAAACAAGGCTTGCCAAATATCGTTGTGACGCTATCACAGCCATCCTTCAATTTCTCTGCTGATAAATTTAATAAATAACGTATTTCACCAGCTTGTGGATCACAGGCAATTATTGTCCCTTGGCAGTATCCAGTCATAATTACCCAATTTCCATATACAACTGCATAACGGTAGTTACCTCTAGGCAAGTGAGCTGGCAGTGTTATTGTTTTAACGTTCTCATTTTCTAAGTCATAAATTAAAACAGCCTCAGCATTTTCTGGTGTCAATACTAAAAAACTACCAACCTTTGCCAACATACCGTATTGTGGAGCAGGATATTCCCTTAGCAAACTGCGATAACATATATTTACTTCGCCATCATTCAAGTTCAATCTAAAAAGGCCATTTTTACTTTCATCCCAATAATAGGCCGTTTCCGCATCTGCACAAATAAAGTTTATCGATTCCGTATCATTTTCTTTTGCAAACATCACATCATTTTGATGTAATGCTTTATTCAGGCTTGTCAATAAGACCAATGGTTCAAATTCTTTTACCATTTCCCATTTTTGTGGCTGCAGCATATAATCTGTCCATTCCCGCAGGTATTCATGATAGGCAATCTTCCATCTATCATCTTCTTGCCACACACCATAGTGATCCCTAACATACTCCTGCCAAAATACAGTTGGGCCAATCAAACATACCCCCACAGCACGATTAGCATAAAATAAATTCATGGCCGTATCCACGATATACCAATCCACATTTGACGCTTCATTAAGCAAACACTGTGAACCCAAAACATCGTTACTAGTACGTGTCAACATGGTAAATTTCGTCCCTGGACGACAAAATAAAGCCCAATGGGTAAGTGACCCCATTATGGCAACAATTTCCTCGGCATTATGAACAATCGATATTTGCTCAGCCAAGGGAAATGTTTCCAGCTCTACCATGACAAAGCCATGATTTGCAAAAAAGCGACAAAAGAAGTCTTCATTAACACATTTTGTCTGACTATCAACTAAACGATTCCGCGTCAAAAAAATCTTTTTCCCCAGCGATTTTTTCTCCGTGATCTTTTGCGCCTGTTCTACCATATAACGATATGGTAGTAAGTACTCCTGCGTATAATTGTACCAACTATGCACAGATTCTTCTGGCACAACTATCGATTTAAATTGTGTTGGACTCTTCAATATTATAATACGTTCTCTCGCAATCCCAAGCACTGCAAAAAAATCCCAAAACCATGGACAAATATCAAGCTCATTCAAAAAAACTAAAGGTTTATATGGTTCATCTTGTTGCAATACATACCACAAACGACCTAGACATTCCAATATAAAATGACCAAAGTGACCAATAAGAACACCACCAAAAATTACATCTTTATCTTCATATTTTAAATCAGTATCTTTTACCCCATAGGCAGAAGAAACCCCATAAAATCCTGCCTGTGGTGGTTTATTACGAAATAATCCGGCCACGAATTTTCCATCTTTGTCACAAACGCCTCCCTGAAACTCTCCTGTCTGCGAATTCCAATTATCTGGCGGTAACATAATCCCCTGAGGTACTTCCATAACTTGCAACGAAGATTCTGACAGGTATTTTTTTGCACATGCCTGCGCCCAGCTCTTTTCTTCTCGTACATATAACCGTTTCTTTTCTTTCAATTTTACGACACCTCATCCACAGTCTTAAATTTTCACTCCCCCATAGAAAGACTTTGATAACTGCTATCTAATGCCTGTAATTCGGCCAATGTATCAATTTCAATAATATCTTCTTGTTGACACAATCTTGTTTTTATAGCAAAGTCAGGCAAAAAACAGGATAATGCCACCTCATCCCAATACAACTGATGATTCGCAGCATCCGCATACAGTTCCTTGGCTCGTTGTGCTAATTTAACACCATCAGATTCCGTCCAATAAGATATCCCCACCATCTGCTGACAGTGTGTGCCTCCCACAGCCATTTGTTTAATTTTTCCCGTTTCATCCGTGTAGAAACACCAATCATCCGTTTTGTCCTTGTATATAGCCAAATAATTACTATAAGTCTGCTGTGCCGTTATCAGAGCCGGATTACTAAGCAACAGGTCACTTTCAATGATATAGGCATTAGCCAAATAGTCTGCTGCCGCTACTATCGAGGAAATATTATTGGCTTTTTCATAATCAGGATTGTCAATAAAATTGATTTGCGGATAAGCCTGCAATAAGCAGTTGAATTTTTCTCCTAAATAGCCACGAACAATATATATTTCTTCAATCCCAGCCATCACAACCGCATCAAGAAGTGTTGCTATAATCGGCTTCCCATGGACCTTTACTAAAGGTTTTGGCAGCGTATCTGTTAATGGTGCCATACGGGTTCCTTTTCCTGCGGCCAAAAAAACAGCTCTTTGCACGTTCATCATAATCTTTCCTCATCACTTATACATATATACATTGTAAATAAAATCGTTATTCCAGTATCCTTCCACTTTTGACCGATAAAATTCTATCCGCAATTGATGTTTTACTGCAAAGTCCTCAAAAAATTTACGAGGATAAAATAATTTGGGTAAATCCTTATAGCGTTCTTCGTAATTCTCCGTATTTTTTACACGATAGGCAATAAACGCTTCTTTCTTCTCTGCATCATGCACATCAAGCAAAGCAATACTATGATTGGCTTTGGCAAGCATTTTTAGCAAGACCTGCTCTGCATAACCAACCCCCGGAAAATAGGAAAAGACGCTATTGGATAGAACTGCATCATATTTTATATCGACAGGCATATTGATAGCCTCATCGCATATACATTCTCTAAGATTGTCTTTGGGTATGATTTCCTGCATAATATCGATAAGTGCCTGAGAATAATCTAATCCTCCTACTTGTACACCATCATGCTGAAACATGTAAAGATTTGCCCCACATCCACAACCTACTTCAAACAGTGTCCCCCCCTGTTCTACTTTTGTTTTCATCTTCGTATCTTCATATTGTTCGATCAACGCCTTTATAGGAATGCCACCATCTGTAATATCAAAACCATTAATACGTTTCAATTCTGCAAAAACAGCCTGATAATCTGCTTTATCAATACCGGTCAGATTCGCAGAGCGCTTCTCCCAGATTTCATGCCATTTATTTTCCATGTTTTGATTCCTCCTCAAACCACGCCAGCCTTGCCTCCCTCATATTTGGCCACTGTGTACCACAGTTGTCAATTGCCTTTGTTTCCTGTTGTATAATATGCTCAAAATAAGCCCTTAACTCATGACTTTCCATTTTTTCTCCGTCAGGTCGCTGAAAAATATCTATATTCATACCAGTTAAATCTGTACGACCATCTTCATCCAAACACCCTGTTGTTATTGCCTGACATTCATGTTCTTTCGTTCGAACGCAAATCGCATAGGGAGTTGGTGGATACATGGACATACTAACTACATAATCTCGTTCCGTCCCGCCCAAAGCTATTGGTAAATTACCATCTATATTAACGGCTTCAAATCCCAAACATCTTCCTAAAGCCGGATAAATATCCACCGCACTAGTCAATTCATCGACAAAACCTAATTGAGGAACATTACGCCCCCGCATCATAAAGGCCGCACTATTTTGATACTCACTAAGGAGATGAGGAGAATTACCATAAATAGGACTGCCATGATCTGAATAAACCGTCAGTAGATATTCATCTTCCGCATAGTGCTCCCGTATATATTGAAAAAGCCTTGCCATATGTGTATCACAAGCTTTAATGCCCTCTTGGTTCCAATGGAGGTATATATCTCTTTTTTCCAGGTGAACACTGGTCTTTTCTTCTTCTTCTTTTAACGAACGCTGCCAAATATTCAGCTTCGTCTGTGTATTTAATGGTAACTGATAATTATGCGCCGACCAAAGATGAGAATTACCTACATGCAAAAAGATAAATTGATCCGTTTCAGAAAATGCATCCAAATGGTTAATCGTTCTCTCAACACCGATATGCAGCGGCGTGCCACCACAACAGTTCACAATCAATCTGTCATACCCTCTCATGGTACCATTATAGCTACCTGCGCTATCTCCCATAATATTTACGCAATAATAACCAAGCTCATGCATTCGCTCTGAAATGCTCTTATATTCCACATTCAACGTATGATAAGCCTTATCATTAAAAATCTGCGAATTATAAGGATAAAGACCAGTTTCAATCGTCGCCAGAGATGGATATGTATATTCTGACACAGAATAATGATTGTTAAATATTACCCCTTGTTGAAAGAAGCGCAATAAATTGGGCACCATTTCATATTTTTTGTCTTGAATAGCACGCCAACAAAGGCCATCCAACAAAACATTTATCACCGCTTTACAGCGTTTTGCGCTATGCTTTAGAAGAATGGGCGCTGTACAGAGCAAACCTTCTTGCGAAGATATTTCCGTTGTTTCCTCTAAACGAAAGAAACTATTTGCCCATTTTCCCAAATAAGATATGGCACTGCCACCTTGACTGGAGAAATCTACTTGTTGATGAACATTCTTACCTACCAAACCAACAATAACCGGCGCCTCATTCACATTAACCAAACATTTTTGTCCCTTATCTGCTACCTTAATTAAATCATAGGTAAAATCTCCACCGCTTATAAATGACATTTCTCCATTATCCTTGATAAAGTCCAATAATTTACCTTTGTCATCCTGAAGTTCTGTTTCTACATACGCAGCAGAAAACAAGCGATATTCTCCATTATTGGAAAAATTCGGTAGAAATTCTCCTGCAAAAATTGCCCTATCTCCTTTCATCCCCTGTGGCGTATAACGCATTCTTGTATAGGCCGTAGGCGCATAAATTCCCCGCCCCATACCTAATGACAAAGCATCCATAGCAGAAGCTAATCGATTCTTGGGAATGTTAAGCGTCACCGGCTCATTATAAAATTTATCTGCCTTAGCAGCAAAGATTGCCGCCAGTTCAATATTCCCCAAAGCATAATAGCAATCCCGTAAGATACACCAAAGTGTCCAGTTTATTTTGCGCTTAGCATAAGCTTTCAATGCATATTCCAAAGCCACTTGATAATTTTTATGCGCTTTAGCATAAAGAGCATAAAAAATATTGCCTTCTGTCTCATTTTCTGGCAACAATTGCCAAAATTCAATCAGCAATTGTAAATACTCATCCGTAAAGTCATTTTTTTCACAATGAGCCCATAGCTTATGAAATAATTCACGATTCTGTTCCCGCAATGATTTTTTCACAAGCTCGCCTCCTAGTCAAATTTCTTCGACCAAACCAACTAAAAATTCCGCAGCCTTATCAATAAAATAGTTTTTTATATACGAATCTTCCACTATACTGTGTTCTTTTCCGCGAGTATAAACCTGCATCGTAAAGTCATCTATATTTATTCTACCTTCTAATGAAACTACTGCCTTTGTTTCCAAACGACACTCATAATCCCTGGTTCTCATACAAAGCTTATATGTTTGTCCAGGAAAGATTGAATTACTATAAATTATCTCCCTTTCCTGACCACCAAAAGCAGCTGGCAAATTGGCATCCGTACTGGATAACAACTGCATAAAGCCACATTCCCTGGCCATAATAGCATATAGGTCAATTCCATTAACTAATTCCTGACTGTGTTTTCCCATGGGGATTCCCGCGCCACGACACATAAGTGCCACATGACATTGCGTATCCTTAAAGAAGTATTGTTCATCCGTATATATCGATACCCCATGGTCAGAAAAAACATTAACGATATATTCATCCTCTCCATAATTATCTTCAATATATCTAAACAGTCTCCCTAATTCTTCATCCATACGTCTAATCATATAGCGGTTATCCGCCTTAAAGAAATCTGTACTAGTAAGCCGCAATGCCGCCTCTCTTGGAGAATCGGCAAAACTCATCTCCTGCCAAGGCGTTTTCGTCTGGGTTGGCAAGGATACAGGGATAGTATTGCTAAAGGGATGGGGGTCTGATATATGTAAGAAAACATAGTTATCACATTCATTAAAAGCTTCCAGATGGTCAATCGTTCTCCGTACACCAATATTCGTATAATTTTCTAAATAAGGATTAATAATTAGTCGGTCAAAGCCGCGCATTGCTCCTGTCATCAACCCGCGTCCATCCCCCATAATATTAACGCAATAATACCCCTGTGCCTTCATCTGTGCCGAAAGGGTTTCGGTCTGCGCTTCACAAGGTGCATAAATCCCTTCATCAATAATGCCCGAGTGATGCATATATTTTCCTGTACTCATTGCATTAAGTGAAGGAAATGTATATTCTGCCGGACTATAAGCCTCATCAAAAATCAAGCCCTGTTCAAAAAATTTCTTTAGATGCGGAACATCTTTATAATGATCCTCTCTTACAGCTGCCCAACTAAGACTATCCAAAAGGATGTTCAGCACCAGCCTGTGTCTTTTGGAATCATGTCGCAAAACAATTGGCTCGCCCCACAGGAAATCTCCATCAGAAGTTATTTTTATTTTTCCTTTCACGCGCACCATACGAAACTCGTATTGCCCCAATACCATTGATTGTTCCATTTTTCCATCGCTAAGACAAAGGCGCTGCGAAGGGCCTGTGGCTGCTAACGGCAAGACAACAGTCTGCTGGCCAAAATCAGCCTGATATACATTGCCGCTTTGGGCTCGCATAACATCAAAGGGAATATTATCATAACGATAAGGACTAAACTCTTTTGCTCTATCCAAAGCTTTTAAGCGCTTAAATCCCTCATTAATAAAATCACCTTCATTATATACACCGCAATAGTAGCGATACATATTATCTGAATCATATTCTCCGGGCAAAAAATTTCCCACACAAGACCGATAATGCAATCCTACGTTCTGTCCTGCATCATCATATATATCGATAGTCAAGGGTGTATGACTTACATTCATCAAGGCCAAGCGAAAAAAGTCACGACCACGCTCAGTACCATAAAAATCTTTTTCGGTAAGACTTGATAGTGATGAAATATTGCCCCCATTACGGTGCAATAAAGACGCAAATAATACCGCTTCTTCTCTACGCCCTTCAGCCAATAAAGATTCCGCCATACATAACCAACTTTTTCGACTCAATTTATTCTTTTTATATTCTTCATAGGCTTGTTCCAAAGTTGTCATGTGCTGCTTTCCTTTCATCAAACCATTCCGGCCTTGCCATTCGCATCTCAGGCCACTGAATACCATTATTATCTACAAATAATATCTCCCGTCGTGCTATTTCTCGAAAATAATTTTCTAGTTTTTTGTCTTTCACTTTATCATTGCTGTTTATCCGATAAATACTAAACTCCATATCACCTAAATCTGTGCGTCCATCTTCATCAAGAACTTCTTTTGATTCTGCCCGACACTCATAATCTTTTGTTCTTATGCACACCATGAATGGAATTCCGGGATACATAGACATACTGATTGTATGGTCACGTTCCTCTCCCCCAAACACTTTGGGTATATTCCCATCAAAACTTCCTTTTTCTACCGACAAATGTAAACAACCAGCTAAAGTCGGATATAAATCCAGTGCACTTGTCAGTTCATTGACAAAACCCGCGTGTGGTACATTCCGCCCTCGCATCATCCACGCAGCTCCCGTCTGGTGCTGACTTAAAACATAATTTTTATCATCATAGATAGGTACACCATGGTCAGAATAGACCGATACTAAGAATTCATCCTCCGCATAATTTTCCGTTAAATATGCAAACAAGCGCGCTAAAGCCGCATCAGAATCCTTAATTCCCTGCGCATTCCAATGATGATAAATGGGTCTTTTCGGCAGATATACACTAGTCTTTTTCTTCTCCTCTTTCATCGAACGTTCATGTAAGGCAAATGCAGTTTGGGTAGTCAAGGGAAGTTGAAAAGTATGTGCCGCCCAAGGATGCGTATCAGCGGCATGTAAAAAGATAAACTGATCCGTTTCCTCGAAGGCTTCTAAGTGATGTAAAGTACGCTCTACGCCCTGATATATACGATTGTCATAGGCATTGACCAGCAGTCTGTCATATCCTCTGCAAATACCATTATAAACGCCACTACCATCACCCATTATATTCACACAATAATATCCCTGCGCCTGCATTAGTTCAGATATACTTTTATGTTCAACATTAATACGATGTGAAGCTCGTTCATTAAAAATTTGCGAATGCCATGGATAAAGACCTGTTTCAATCGTAGCCAAAGAGGGAAAAGTATACTCCGACACTGAGTAATGATTATTAAAGATTACGCCCTTTTGAAAAAAACGCAAAATATTAGGCACCAGCGTATAGTTTTCCTCTTGAATTGCTTGCCAGCATAGTCCATCTAACAGAATATTGAGTACCACTTTGCAGCGTTTACGATCATGCCGCAAAACTATCGGCTTCGTGCATAAAATTGGCTTTTCTGAAACAATTTCCGTATCTTCTGTCAGGCGAAAAAAACTCGTAGTCCACTTACCTAAATAATCTGCCGTATCCTCGTGAACGCTATGAAAATCAATCCGCTGTTGTGCTTCCCCGCCTACTAGTCCGATTAGTACATTTTCCCGACCTATGGGTATTTTATATTTTGTACCTTTATCCGCTACCTTGATTAAATCAAAGACAAAATCTGCCCCACTTATACTTGCCAGTTCTGGCACGTCCTTGATAAACTCCAACAAAGTCCCCTTATTGTTAATCATTTCCTGCTCAACATAGGCTCCAGAAAAGAGATGATACTCATCCACCGGCCCTTCCTGTGGCAAGAACTCCCCTGCAAAAATAGCCTCATGAGATACAATCCCATCTTTCGTATGATACATACGCGATGTAGCTACTGGTGCAAAGTTTCCACGCCCCATGCTCAAGGACAGTATGTCGAGCCCCGCCTGCAATCTATCACGTGGAATATCAATCTGAATCGGCTCTTTGTAAAGTTTATCGGCAAACCCTCCATAGAGTAGTGCTTCTTTTATTTTCCCCAATTCATTGGCCGCATCACGCAAAATACGCCATAATTCCCAGTTTATTTTACGTTTACTATATGCCTTTTGTCCATACTCATAAGCTACTGCATAGTTTTTATAATAGAGCGCATATTTCGCATAAAATATATTACCATCCACTTCGTTTTCTGGTAAGAACTGCCAAAATTCAATCAGCGCCTGCAAATATTCATCATCATATTTTTCCTGCTGTACATAGGTCAATAATTTATGAAACATAGCCTTATTTTGTTCTCGTATTGCCCGCTCCATAAATATGACCTCCCTATCCTTTTACAATGTATCGATAAGCGAAATAATATCTTTAATGGACATAAGATTTTTATCCGCTTCATAAGCACGATGATTGGCCAAAATACTCTTGGCCGTTCCCTCCATAGCAGGAAAAGCACTGCGCGTCAGCTGATTTGCATAAATAACCACATTCACACCATGTTCAGCTAGTTCACCTTCCGTAACCTGATTGTACGATGTTGGCACCACAACAATGGGCACCTTAGCAAACTCCTGACGGAATTTATCACAGAATGCAAAAACCTCGGCAGGGTCTTTCTTACGGGAATGAATCATAATGGCATCTGCGCCAGCCTCAACATAGGCTTTTGCTCTATTTAGGGCATCTTCCATTCCCTTTTCCAAAATAAGACTTTCAATGCGGGCTATAATCATAAAATCATCTGTACGCTGTACCTTTTTCCCAGCCCGCAATTTCGCACAAAAATGTTCAACTGTATCCTGCGTCTGCTTAACCTCCGTGCCAAATAGAGAATTTTTCTTCAGCCCTGTTTTATCCTCCACAATAATAGCGGAAACGCCCATGCGTTCCAAAGTACGTACATTATAGACAAAATGCTCTATAAGCCCACCGGTATCAGCGTCAAGAATAATCGGCTTTGTTGTAACATCAAGTACATCCTCGACTGTACGAATACGCGATGACATATCCACCAACTCAATATCCGGCTTGCCTTTAGCCGTAGAATCACATAAGCTGGAAATCCACATAGCATCGAACTGATCCAGACCTCCATCATGCTCTACAACAGTTTTTTCAGCAATAAGCCCTGTCAGCCCACTATGTACTTCAATGGTTTTTACAATAGGTACAATCCCCAGCAATTTTTTCAACCGCCCTCGCCGCAATTCCGGCATGGCCAGCTTATCCCGAATACGGTCATCTATTTTCTTAATTTCTTCATTGTAAGTATAGGGCACTTCAATAAGCTTCCCACCGTATTTAGCCAGGTTAATGGCCACATTAGCACGAATAGCTGACTCAGGCCCGCCCTGCCAATTATCACCATGTACCACATAATCCGGTTTTAACTCCGCCAAAATTTTGTCATACATAATTTCATTTTGGACTACCACACGCGAAATTTCTGGTATATCCTCCAGCATCCTAATCCGGTGTTCTATGCTGACTGTGGGAAAACGATTATAGCGCACCATCTCCCTGTCACATAATACGCCTGCAATAACTTCACCATATTCAGCAGCTTTTTTTATCAGATTTTTGTGCCCCTCATGGATGATATCCGTACAAAAACAAGCATATACCGTACTCATTGTTATCCATCCCTTCTCATGTATGCTATTCGAAAACAGCAAAAGATTGAATATGCTTTACTGCTTCTCCCATAAATCTAGACCTTATTTCTTCAGCAAATACTTCCTCAAAATTATCCCGCCGATATATGTGTACACTGTAATCGCGCATATCTACTAAACCACTCATTTGCGTAAAAGCCTTTGTTTCCAAGCGAAATTCATATTTTTCATCCCGCAAACACAGTTTGAACGTTTGGCCAGGATAGATAGACATGCTGACTGCATACCGCCGACCTTGCCCACCAAACGCCTTAGGTAAGTGACCGTCAGTTTTGCAGGGGATAGTAAAGCCCAGCTCCTTATCCATTAATGGATATAGGTCCAATACGCTAGTCAATTCCTCCACTAATCCTAAATGCGGTATTCCCGCTCCCCGCACCATCAGTGCCGCGCCGCTCTGATTTTCACTAAGTAAATAATTGTCTTTATCATAGACAGACACACCATGATCCGAATATAAGTTTACAATATATTCATTTTCCGCATAATGTTCTTCAATATAGTCAAAGAGCCACCCCAATAATCTATCCATGTGGGCAATACTGTATTGATTTTCTGTCATATTAAGCGCATTGCGTTTCTTATGCACAGAAGTAGTTCCGTATTCATCCAAAATTCGTTCCTGCCAAGGCAAACTTACCTGTGTATACGGCGCAAGTTTTATATTCGTAGAAAATGGATGGGCATCGGATATATGCAAATAAACATAATTATCCACCTCTGTCCAAGCATCCAAATGTTCAATACAACGCTCCACAGCTTCATAAGCCTGACAGGTCAGCTGCTGTGGAATACTGCGGTCAAATCCCCTCAATACACCATTAAACAAACCCGCGCTATCACTCAACAAATTCGTGCAATAGTACCCCAATGCTTTCATCTGCTCTGAAATCACAGGGAAAACCTCGCTGAGTTTTGTCGCCACATTATCGTTAAAAATCTGCGTCCGATAGGGATAGCAGCCTGTTTCAATCGCGGCTAACGCTGGATAAGTAAATTCTGATACAGAAAAATTGTTATCAAAGATAACGCCTTTCGAAAAGAATCGCTTAATATTCGGTACACTTTTATACCCCTGCTTTTTTACAGCCTGCCACGGCAAGCCATCTGTCAAAATATTAAGCACCAACTTTTTACGTCTGGTGTCATGACCTAACCAAATCGGCTCGGCTACATGAAAAGCCTTTTCCGAACTGATAACCGTATTTCCTGCTTCACAGCGAAAATAAGCAAACTCCCATTTATCCGCCGGCAATCCTTTTCTATCATCACCACTTTGAAAATATATCGGCTGGCCTGCACATTGCGCCGCAATCGGCACAATACAGGTTCTGCCCGGCGGACATTCTACCTGTATCTGCTTCTCCTCACGACATCTCATTATATCGAAGGGAAAATCCGTGTACCCATGCGGAAAAAAATGTGCATCATCCAACAAAGAGGCCACTGCAGCTCGCGCATTTAAGCACTGCCTGGGATTATATACACCACAAAAATCACGATAGCCCGCCTCATTTTCATCCGCCAGATATTGTCCCGCCAAATTTCCATATGCATCAGTTAACTTGCCATCTTGTTCATAGAATTGTACATAAAACGGCATACTGCACGGATTTAAGCGCGCCTGACCAACAACTCTAAGTGCCTTGGGATTATCCAGCGGCAAGTTTATGCTGGCATAAGACTCTCCCCCGTGAACAGTAACCAGCGCCGCCCAATAATATTGCCCTTCTATATCGCCCAGCTGCTGACATATCTGCGCCATAAAATTCCAGTAATCATAACTTATACCACGATACTGCAATGCCTTTCTCATAAAGACTGCTGCTTCCTGATAATTCTTCTGCGCATAACATTCCTGTGCTTGTAAGTAAGGCACCCGTGATTTATCTTTGGCAATCTGCGCTAATTGGGTTAAGCCTAGCTGGAAATCTGCGTCAAATATCCCCCGCTGGGACAGAATCAATAGTAAGTCATATAACTCTTTTTCTTCCCGCCAACCTTCAGCCAAGTCTTGAATACACTTATCCACGTGAAGTTCCTCCCAGCAGATGCAAGAGCACGAAATCCACCTCCGGCATTTTACTCACCAGCGCCTGTGCCATATCCGTATCACCCATTGCTGCATATACCATGGCCAAATTGCGGATTGTCTGACCATCACTATCATCTAACTGCAAAGCCGTCTTCAAATAGGCCGCAGCCCCCGAATAATCAGCATTCATATACCCCGCCGCAGCAAATTTATTAAAGAGCTGTATTTTTTCTCTCATAGAACACGTCCGGCTTTGTATTTCCGCGATTTGCTGATTTACAGCATTAATTTCCGTATTTTCCCTCACATCATCTTGAAGTGATGTTGCTTTTTCAGCAGACGTTGAAGCTTGTTCATGTTTGTCCTGCACAGCCTGTAATTTTGCTTTCAGCCGTTGTAAAGCCGACAATGCTCCACCCGCTGATTCCATAGTGTTTTCTGGGGCAACAGATACTGCATCCCCATCTTTATTTTCACTAATTTTCAATAATGCTGCTAAATTCGGATAATTTTCCCGCAGATTATCTGCTTCTCTGCGGGCATAGTATTCAGAGCTATCGATAATTTGCTCTTTTTGCTCCTGCGTTATCGTCTGGTTGTAATTGGTCACTATGAATTCATAAATAGCCAAACCATCATTTTGTCTGTCCTGCATAAAACACAAGCGCGCTAAGAGAATCCGCGCATCCACACTATGCACATCGTAATTTAGCGTGTTATTCACCCACTGTGCTGCCCGCTCATAATCCCCTAGCATAAAGTAACTGTACGCACCTTTATACAGGAGATCTGGCTTAATGTCTTTAGCCTTAATCAATTCAGCTAAGAGTTCCAACACTTTAGCATATTCTTCAGCCTTAAAAGCAACAGCAAGTTCTTCTTCCTGCTGACGACATTGCCGCAACACTCTGGCATCCGTATTTTTCTGTGTCTGCTTCTTAACTTTCTTACTGGCTTTCCCCATCATCTATACCCCCTATAAAAAATACTGCACAATTCATTACTTATTTACTATTCGACAACTACTTCACATCCCCTGCATTTCTTAACCAGTCATTGTAAATCCCCATATACGCAGATTCAATATCACGCAAATATACTTTTACATCCATCACTGGCGACGCCTGCATAATCCGCCGCAAGTTAGCATGCAAATCCTGCACAAGATTCGGAGATTTTGCCAGGCTTACAGCTCTTTCTATATATTCTTCTTCCGTGGAAGCTGTTAGTTCTTCCAGCCCCATATTGCAAAGCAGGCTGTATCCAAAACGGGATCCATGACGCGTTCCATAACGACTGACTACCGGCACGCCCATATAAATGGCCTCGCAAGTTGTGCCCCCTCCCGGATAGGGAAATGTATCCAGCGCAATATCCATATCAGCATATTCATCCAGATAATCATTCGTCGCGAGCCGCAGTTCCACCCTTTCCATAGCAAAGCCCATGTCTTTCATCCGGTTATATAATTCATCCAATTCCTTTTGCACGGGATGTACATTTTTTAGCAGCAAACGACTATCCGGAACCTTTTCCATAATTTTACGCCAAGTTTGCAAAATAGCATCATTTAGTTTGAAGAAATTATTAAAGGAACCAAAGACAATCGGCTTATGTAAATGCCATTCAGCCTTACATCCCATTACGGTTTCTGGAGGCGTATAGCATAAATGACTATGCGGCAGGCGCAAAAGCTTTTCCGTAAATAGTTTTTCATTTCCAACGGGGTCACAATAATTATCGGTAAGATAATAATCAATAGCTGGTAAGCCTGTTGTATCAAAGTAGCCAATCCCTGACATTTGAATAGGTGCTGGTTTATAGGCCATAGCCCGCAAAGGCAAGCCTCCTTTTGTATGGCCGCCTAAATCCACCAAAATATCTATTTCATCAGCATAAATTTGCGCAGCTATTTCACTGGCCTTATAGCCATGCAAGTCATGCCACCCATCAGCCAGTCCGGACAACCAGTTTGTTACAGCATTATGTGTCATCCCAGTATTATATAAATGCACCTCAAAGCGCTCATGGTCATAAGCAGCGTATAGCTGCACGGCAAAATGTGTCACTATATGCTGATAGAAATCTGGTGATACATAACCAACTTTTATCTTTTTATGTCTAGTATGATTATTCTTATCATGGGTATACTGTTCTATATCTGCAAACAGGGTACCATACTCCCGATGCATGGCAAAGATTTCTTCATCGGGTAAATCCGGCAGGAAATGTAAATAAGT
Source organism: Pseudoselenomonas ruminantium (assembly GCA_015058625.1). GTDB lineage: Bacteria > Bacillota > Negativicutes > Selenomonadales > Selenomonadaceae > Selenomonas_A > Selenomonas_A ruminantium_N. The sequence goes on from SVCA01000007.1 coordinate 89,553, forward strand.
TAGTAAATTGCTGAAAACTTGCCGCCTGTTTTCACGATAAACTGGCGTATCACCATACTTCATACAACGCCTGACATGCGACCAGCCTTCCCGCCATTTCCCCGACATCAAAAAAGACATGGCTACGGCCTCATGGTATAGGAATTTCTTATCTTGAGGGATATTTATCGTTCTTGCCGTCAGTTGAGCTATTTCTATGGCCTTTTCATATTCACCTTTAGCAAAATATTTTCTTATTTCCTGATACATTTGGTCAAAACGGCTCACAGCTTTTCCCCCTCTCTATATCCCTTACTTATATGTTGATAGCCATCTTCCAAAGCGTTCATATAACCACTACAATCCATCAGCGGAGATTTTTGCATAATACGGCGTAAATTCACCTGCAATCCTTGCAAAAGTTCAGTATCACGAGCCAATGTTACGGCGCATTCTATATACTCCTGTGGTGAATAGGTGATAAGTTCTTCGAGCCCCATATTCATCAAAAGGCTATAGCCAAATCGTTCCCCATGACGCTTGCCTGCTAATGTAATAAGCGGTCTTCCCATATAAAGAGCATCACAGCTTGTTCCACCGCCCGGATAGGGAAACGTATCCAAGGCGATATCCATATCACCATACTCGGACAGATAATCCCGGCTTATTCCCCGGCACTCCACACAATCCATAGGCAGGCCTGCCGCCGCTAATCTATTACGCGTATATGCTTCTGTTTCCCCACCGTCAAAAACGGATGCTTTGAGCAATAAATGCGCATGGGAAGCCTGCCTTAAAATCTGCGCCCAAACCTTTAGGACATCATCCGTCACCTTGGCAAAGTTATTAAAGCTGCCAAAAGTCACATACCCATTGCGTAAAAAAGCTGGAGTTGTCGGCAATGGTACCTCTTGTAACGGAACATAGCAAAAATGGCTATGCGGCAAAACAAGTAGTTCTTCCGTAAATTCTGCTTGCGTTAGCTGCCCCTGCTTACCATCTAAGTACACATCGCCTAGAAAATAATCCATGGGCAACAGACCAGTTGAGGCAAAATAACCAATGCCAGATATTTGCACAGGTGCTGGTTTATAGGCCATAATCGGCAAGCCATTGCCCTTGGTATGTCCGGCCAAATCCACCAAAATATCCAGTTGGTCTCTGCAGATAACTTGTGCAGCCTCTTTAGGCAGCAGCCCTCTCAGATTACGCCAAACGGTCACCTGACTTCGCAGGTGCTGGCTATACACATCTTCTGCCGCCAGCATATAAGCATAAACAGCAAATTTCTCCCGATTATAGGCTGTGAGCAATGCGTAAGAAAAACATAGCATCACATGTCGGCGAAAATCTGACGAAAGATAACCGATACGCAAGCGACGATCTTTCTTCCGAGTTCTATGCAGTAGTGGCTGAATATTACCAAACACTGTTTGAAAGCCTGCCGCAGCCTGTCGCAAAAATTCAGCACTATGCTCACCACTATAATGCAGATTAAAAAGATAATTGCTGTATTCTAAAGCTTGCAAAGACTGGCCAACCGCTAACTCCGCCGCCTTTTTATAGGCTAAAGCCGCCTCCGTTGTCTTTCCTAATATACGGCAACATTGTCCTAAGAGATTAAAAATCTTTTCTCCATAGTCCCTTTGTTTTTCCTGCGGTACAACTATCCCTATTAATTCTCCATATGCACTTACATACCGCCCCTGCATAAAGAGAATACGGGCATGCAAAAAAGCGGTAAAAAAATCCTGCGGCAAAAGTGCATATAATTTCTGCCAGGCATCCATAGCCTTTTGACTGTTTCCCTGCTCAATATACAAGCTTACCAACAAGCGCACAGCTTCCACCTGATCATATTTTTCTAATTCACGAATATAGGCGGCGGCCGCAATATAATCCTGCCGTCCCAGACTATCGTAAATATGTTCGTAAATATTCATCGCATTTCCTATTCTGCCAGACCATCAAAACTAGCCAGCCAACTCTGTATCCGTGCTGTTTTGTCGGCCAGTCGGCGTTCTTCTGCGGAATTCGCCTTTCCCATAGCTACGGCCTGATAACTTTTCGGCAGCAGTACCCCTATTCTTTCCCCAGCTCCTGTATCATGAGCAAAACCACGAATCCCCAGCTGTAATAATGACGCGGTATCTTCTGCCAGAGCCGCACTGGCCGCTTCCAAACGGCCTGCCAATAGATAAGATTCGACTTCTTTATCCGCCCCTCCTAATTGCCGCTGATAATACAAACGCACCTTATCTCTGCCAGTACGAGGAATGTTTTCCAAAATAAAGGCCGCATCCTGCGTTTTATCATAAATGTGATTATATGCTTCAATCCATTCAACATCATCCCGATCTAGCAGAAACTTACCTACCATACGACAAGCAAGCGGCTTATATTTATTCATTGCCAAGGCCTTTTGTAAGTATTCCCAAGCCTCAGTATTCTTTCCCTGCCATAGCAGCAACCTGCAAAGCCGGGCATAGACATCCGGCATAGCATTGCCGGCCTCATCGGAAAGCAAATGCTCCCGCCATACATGATGTTCCTTAGCGTAGACATATAACCTGACCGCTTCGCGATAGCATGCCTCAGCGCCAATAAAATCTTCTCTATCCTCTCTGGCGTACCCCTCCAGTATCTTAAACTCTGCCGCATAAGGAAATTCCTCTAAAGCCTTATTCACCACCGCCGTTATTTCTGCTAAGGAACGTTTCAAGAAGATAAGCGACTGTATCCAAAGACCATACGGACGATTTTCTGCGCCCTCTGTACGCCCCATCCCTTCTAAATACGCCTGAGCATGTTTTATCGCTTGTTCATACTTCTGCAAGCCAAAATAACAGTCCGCTAAATAAGCCTCATCTTCCGGGCGCTTGCCATATTTTTGTGCGGAAAGCTGCAACAGTCGCAAATTACGCTGATATTTAGCGGGCATACGCCCCGTGGAATAGCCCGTGTGATAAATCCGAAAATCCTCAACATAAGGCATGGATTTTTTGTCTTTGCCGCTATACTGCAACAGCTCATGAATCATATGTACATAGCGCAGTTCCGGCATTTTGCGAAATACCCTTATCTGATACCCTTTGCTAATATAGGCATTATTTTTCGTTTTATCGACATTAATCCAATCGCTGGCCAGCCCGATAACACTGCTGTCCTTATCTACACGGGCAATGGCCGCCTTAAGGCCCGCATAATCCTCCGGTAATATATATTCATCGGCATCGAGAAGCATCACCCACTCACCATTTGTCTGCTCTATGGCAAAATTCTTCGCTGCGGCAAAATCATCTATCCATGTAAAATGCTCAACCCTTGCCCCAGCTTGACGGGCTATTTCCACAGTCTTATCCGTTGAGCCAGTATCCACAACAACGATTTCCTCAGCCAGCTCCTGCATGCAGGACAGCCAACGCGGCAAATCTTCTTCTTCATTTTTAGTGATTACAGTGGCCGATATTTTTACTTTGGGCGCGCTCTTATCGGCTGTCAGACAAGCCTCTATCTTAGGCAAAAATCCCTGCATTTCATCACTGTAAGTTGCCGTAACATCCTGCCTATGCGCCATAAATTCCTGATAAAGAGACTTACTCGTCTCCCAAAATTGCTTGGCTTCCGCTCTTTCCCCATCCTCCCAGGCCGCAAAGCCCAGCAAGGCGCGAAAATCAGGAACATGCGGAAAATCACGCTCCGCCTGCTCGACTATGGGCAATATTTCTGACCATTTATGTCCTAACATATGCAACGATTGAATAAGTGTGCAGTACATCCGCGTTTCACGACCAGGCAAGACTACCTTGCGTGCAATCGCCTCACGAGCAGATTCTGCCGCTTTTGCATAATCCTTTAGGCTGTAATAACAGTCCGTTATATAGCATATATCACTAGCCTGCCCTTTCCCCGCTGCCTGCAAGTCCAACATTATCTGCAAATTGCGCTTAGCCTTGGAAACATCCGTACTAGCTGAATAACCAGTATGATAAATCACCGCTTGGGGAAGCAGGTTCATTTCCTTTTTGCCTGTGCCTGAGTAAACCAGCTGTTCATGAATAGCCCCCACATAACGCAAATGGGGCAGATTACGGAATATGCGGATATGCATATTCTCATTTAAGATACGGTTGCCGTTATCCGCATCAATATTCACGAGTCGGCATACAAAACCGATAACGTTCTGGGCATGGTCGTAGTCCCGCAAAGTCTTACGAATAATGGCAAAATCCTTTTCCTCCCAATATTCATCAGCATCCAGAAAAAGTATCCACTTACCTCTCGCTTGGTCAATCGCATAGTTTTTCGCCGCTGCAAAATCATTTATCCAGGGAAAAGAGTATACCTGGGCACCAGCCTGTTTGGCTAAATCTACTGTCTTATCCGTTGAACCAGTGTCAACAACCACCAGTTCATCAGCCAGCGCTGACATACATTTTAGCCAACGGGGCAGATTTTTTTCCTCATTGCGTACAATTACACAGGCAGATATAGTGGGCATTTCGTTCACCTCTTTTAACAGAACGGATAATAATGCTGTAAAAATATTTTTTGCTGCTGATAATAATCTTCCCCTGCTCTTGTATGGCGGGTCTGATGTATAATCCACGGTTCATCCTGTCGTGGCAGCACCACTTGATAACCTCGCTTACGATATTCCTGACACATTGCAATATCATAAAAATGCCAGCCTCTCAGTATATCCTGCGGCCAGGGAATATCATATTGCGTTGCCAGCAATACACCATCGGCAGCCTGTACCTGACAATTGGGCACCTTGCCGCCAAAAATATGTATTTTCTCCGGCCACAAAGCATGCGCAATGATATTATGTATTCCCTCACCACTCCACCAGACACCGTTTTCTGGCAGTTTTTCACAACCGGCCAAGCCAATTAGTCCCACACGGGTATCACGAAAAATACTTAACAGCTCATCCACCAGATTTTTTCGTATTACCTGCACATCCTGATGCAAATAAATCTTGTATTTCGCGTTGCTGGCGCTGCGTCCCTGTTCATAACCAGCACACATAGAAACAGCTCTTCTTATCGGGATTATTTCTACCGTCATTCCTGCCGGGATATATAAATGCTGAAGATAAAGCTTTGCCTCACTAAAATCAGCCTCATCATTTACACAGAGAATAAATGCTATCTTGTCAGGGTTTACTTCGTCCTCTGTTTGCAACGAAGCTGCTATCCTTTGCAATGTGCGCTCATAATGAAATAATGCCTGTTTCATAAAGGATTGCAAATATTCGAAGCCGATGGACTCTTGTTCACAAATCTGCCAAAGTCGATTGATATTATTCTGCGGTTCAATACCATTTTCAATACGTCGTAAAACTTTCACCAAATCCCAACGTACTGCCTCGTTTAATTGTTCCTGAGCCCGCATCTATTCTCCCCCTCTCCTTGCTATAATAATTTCGGCAAAATATCGAAATTACCTGCACAAAAAAACCGCCCCGAAGGGCGGTTTTTGGTAGTTCGTATTAACGAAAGACTGCCGATTACTGGAGGAGGCTGAGAACCGAGCTGCTGCTCTGGTTGGCCTGAGCCAGCATGGACTGAGCGGCCTGCAGAAGAACGTTGTTCTTCGTGTAGTTCGTCATTTCTTTCGCCATATCGGCATCGCGAATCGTGGATTCGGAGCTCTGAACATTCTCGGAAGCCGTAGTCAAGTTGCTGCTCGTGTAGGAGAGTCTGGACTCTACGGAACCGATAGTGGTCTGCTGATCAAGTGCTTTCTGGATTGCGTTATCCAGAACGTTGATAGCAGCGTTTGCCTTAACCTGCGTGGATACATTCAAGGTTTCACCATCGTTACCCTTGAGGCCGAGAGCCGTGGAACGCATATCCGTGAGACCTACTTTGATAGCCTGATTAGCCTTCGTGCCAACCTGGAATACCATAGCGTTGTCTTCAGACGTGTTCTGTGCACGGATGGATTCGGAGAAGTTATCCAGCACTGCGTTAGCAGACTTGTTGATAGCACCCTTGTTATTGGTGATGCTGATGGTAAAGCCGGAAACCTGACCATTGAGACCAGCGCTGCTAGCCGTCAAAGTCATTGCACAGCCCTTATCTGCCGTGTAAACACTGTTACCGGAACCATCTACACCAATCTTGGAAGTAACGGTCGAATTGAGGCTCAACAAATTAGCTACACTGCTAGTACCATTGAATGCAGTTTTGGCCAATACTTCAGACAGCGTCTTGCTACCAACAGCAAACGTCGTGCTATAAGTCTGGCCCTGCTTCACATAGGAAATGGTTACATTATCCGTGCTGTGAATGTTGAGGCTTTCACCCGTACGGCTCTGCAAAGCAGTCAGAGCAGAACCAGCGGTAGTCTTATGGAAAAGGCTCTCATTGGTCATCGCCGTAGTCGTAGCAGTAGTCTTGTTGTTGTGGGAACCATCAACGAGATACTTGCCGTTGTAGGTGATGTTCGCGTTGTCGTCAATCTGGTCAATGCTCTGGTCCAGTTCTTTCTGGATGGTCTGACGGTCGCTGTCCGTGTTGGTATCGTTGGCTGCGTTGATAACTTTCTCTTTCAGAGTCTTGAGGATATCAACGGTGGAGCTTACGGCACCTTCAGCAACTTTCATCATTGCATTACCGTTCTGGGTGTTCGCATTAGCCTGATCCAAGCCACGAATCTGAACGCGCATGCGTTCGGATATTGCGTAACCAGAAGCGTCATCGGCTGCGCCGTTAATCTTCATACCAGAAGAAACTTTCTCCAGGCTCTTTGCCAGTGCACTAGAGTTTTTGTTCAGAGTGTTCAGCGTCGAGATTGCCGACATGTTGTTCTTTACTACCATTGCCATGATGTTTTTCCTCCTTGAAATAAAAACAATTTAATATCTTCTAACAGCCATCCCTGACTGCTGTAAGCTATATAATGAGTGAACTTCCACTTAACTAACGGCTGCTAGCTGACCATCAGCGTCCTTGTGTCAGCTCACTTATTACCTTTTGCTTTACACTAAATTTATCGACAGATTTTCCAATTCCTTAAGTACTTTTTAAAAATTTTTTTACTTTCTCTAAAACTTTTTTGTTGGTGCTGCAATAATCCAGTGCCTGGACAAAATATACAGCCGCTTTTTCCTTCTCTCCCTGAAGGTCGGCTATCTCACCTAACCTTGCTGCCACCTTGGCCGCGACCTCTGGAGAAAAATAAGTATCATGGTGGGCATCAGCAGTATGTGTCTCATACCGCTGTAAGGCTTCCTGCAAAAGCTTCCGTGCTTCCAGCAGCTGTCCCATCCCACAAAGCACCATCCCCCGTTCGGCATAAAATTCCGGCAAGTCCGGGTACAGACGGCAAGCCTCCTCTGCCCAAGGAAGCATGTCTGCATCAGGCCGCCCCAATGCCCGCATACATTCCATAATCATGCGATAGATATGCCCATTTCCCCCATAGACCACAGTACCACTGTGAGCAAATTTCGCAGCATGTTGCAATGCCTGCTCATACTGACGCAGCCCATAATAACAATCCGTCAGATAATAATCATAAACCGGTTCCCACTCTCCCGATGCAATTACCTGCTGCATAATCTGCAAATCCCGGCGGCTTTTTTCCGCACTAATCTCATCGGCATAGCCTGTATGCAGAAGACAAAAATCCGTTGGCGCATAGGCAACCTGTAAGTCCCCCTTTCGCCTTTCTATATGCTCATGAATCCGCCCCCGATAACGCAAATCCTCCCTTCGCAAAAAAATACGGGGACTCCAGTCCGTATTAAAGCTATACTGCTCTGTCAGAGAATCCAAATTATGCCGCTTGAGCAAAATTACATCCTTATCGGTAACCGTCAGCAAATAATCCAATATTGCCACTCTTTGCAAAGGATTGGCAAAAGATTCATCTGCATCCAAAAATAAAATCCACACTCCCTTGGCATGCTCAATAGCAAAATTTCTTGGTGCAGAAAAATCATCCTGCCAGGGAAAGTCAAAAACCTGCGCCCCATACTCCAGAGCGATAGCCTTGGTATTATCCGTAGAGCCTGTGTCCACAACAATTATCTCATCAGCGGCGTCCTTTATGGAAGCTAACGATATCGGAAGATTTTCAGCCTCATTTTTTACCATATAACAAACCGATAATTTTACGTCTTGCACAAGCCGCCCCCCTTAAATGCAATGTTCCAACCACTGTTCATAGGATTTTAAGAGCAGTGTATCCAGTCCTGTCTGGCGCGCCTTGAGCAAAGCTTCTTTAGCCGCCGCAAATTCGCCCAAATGATAGAGACAGCGTCCCAACGCCAGCCAAAATTCACCATCTGCTTCCTCCTGGGAAATATTGGCGAGCACCGCCAATGCACTTTGCCATTTTTCCTCCCGCAGCATATCCGCTGTCAGCATTGGCCAGATTTCCCGCTCTCCTAGTGCAAGCTGCGCATAGGTACTTATCTGTTCGTCATCGCCATAACGCAAAATATATGGCCAGAGGATTTTATACGTTGACCATTCCACTGCGTTTCCACCTTGGAAAGCACCTTGCCAGCAACTTTGCATTTCGGCGGGCATAAGCGCTATCAGCTGCCGTTCCGCCTCACGATAGTTTTTCCTCGTTTTGCGCTGCAGACGCAACAGCAGATTAATTGTCTGGTCCAGGTTCTCAGCCAACCCTGCCTGCAATTTATCCATCAAAGCCGGCCAATCACCAGTCTGCAATAAATGATAATACTCCTGCCTAGGACTCTGTTTTCCATAAATATTTTTCAACTGCCCGCTATAATACGTATAGAGTTCCCCAAAACCATTGCGCTCGCAGAACCTGCGCAAAAAAGATAAATCCTGCTCTGTATCCGTAAAGTAAACGCTTAGTGCCTGTCGCAAAGCATCATTTTCATTTTGCCTTAACTTGCAGAACACTTCCAACACTTGCTCCTCATAAGGATTAATGGACATTGCAAAGCTGCTATGTTCTAAAGAAGCCTCTCTCCCACCGAGATATGCCTCGCAGTCCGCCAGCTTAGCGTAAACCAATGCCTCAATATCGCCAAAAGCCGAAGCTTCCTTACCATCACTATTTCGGGCTAAATGCAAGGCCTTAGCTAAATACCTTTCGCCTTGTTCATACTGTCCATATTCCTGGTAGAGCATTCCCTGTACAGCCCAAAAGTCAGGCAAATTTGAAAACACTCGACTCGCCGCCTGCGCAAAATCCATTTGCTCTTTCGCTGGTTCCTGCAAATCTTTCATACAATTGAGTACCATATAGTACATATTACTCTGCGTTCCCAGTCCTTTTATTGGTGACGCAATCGCCTGCAAAGCATAAAACTGGGCCTGCTTGTAATCGCCCAGCGTATAATAGCAGTCAGCCAAATAACGGTAATGCCAAGGCTTTTCCCCGTGTTCTGCTATATCCTTTTGCAGCAATGCCAGATTACGCTGATTTTTTGACTGTATCAGGCCCGTAGAATATCCCATATGCATCACTTTCAGCTCCGGCACCTCCCAGAAGTTCATGACCTGCCCCGAAGTGTTTTCCAGATTTTCATGAATTCTGCCCCGATAGCGCAGATATGGTCTATTGCGGAACAGGCGTATATTGCAAAAACGCGATATCTCCCGCAAACCATCATCGGCATCTACATTGCAGATTGTCAAACGCACAGCCTCTGTCTGCGGATAGCTATGCTCACACTCCGCCAACGCCCCCCGAACCTCTGTCGGTCGCTCGAAGTATTCATCGGCATCCAAGAAGGCTATCCAATCGCCCTGCACATATTTCAAGGCCTCATTACGCGCTGCCGCAAAATCATCCTGCCATGTATAGGAATAGACTTTTGCCCCCCCCCTTTCAGCCAGCTTACAGGTATCATCCGTAGAGCCCGTATCCAGCACAATACATTCATCGGCATAAACTTGCGCATTTTCCAGCCAACGGCTGATATTGGCGGCTTCGTTTTTGGCAATTACACAGGCGGTTATCTTCATTTGCTGCGCAGTCTTGTCCAATGTTTCAAAATATCTTTGCCGCTTTTGCCATAACTTCCCCATAGCGCTATCAAAAACAGTCGGCTCTAAACCTTGATAGTTTATGCCTACGCTCATCGCCTTAGCCATCTCGTCAGCCGCCTTCCTGTATTCCCAGCCTGCGGCCAGACTTTCGGCATATTCCGCATGGAATTCCGGCAGTTCCGGATAATCCTTTAGTGCCATTTGCGCTACTCGTTGCCGTTCCCGATAATCCCGTTTTTTCTCCGACAACTTAGCCAGCAGCAGACGATAAGAGCGGCTGGCATAGGTCTCCAGTTGTCTTCCCCGCCGGATATCCATATAGGCATACTTCATGGCATTTTCCCCGTCGCCGAGCCCATCATAGGTTTCTGCTAAATATCCATAATAATGGCCCGGGTCCTTAGCCTTTGCCATTTCCTGCAGCAATATCTTCAGATTGCGCTGTGCCTTGGCTGTGCCTTGCGCACCGGCATAGCCCGTATGAATCAAGGTCAGTGTTGCTGGCGGAATCGTAACAATCCCCGTTACCAGCTCACCATTTTGACGCAGTTCCTCATGTATAGCTCCCTCATAACGTAAATCTGCTTTCCGACGGAAAATACGCGGCACGTATAAGGATAACATCGCTTTTCCCGCTTCATCTACATCCTGACGCTGAATTAGCAGCAAATTCACGGAAGGCTCCTGTTTGCGAATAACCGTCCCTAAATTCTTTTTCGTCTCCTCACTGAAATATTCATCCGCATCTAAAAAGATCACCCAGTCACCGCTCAACTTGCCTAGGGCAAAATTGCGGGCCGCAGCAAAATCATCCTGCCAGGTATAGTCATATATTTTTGCACCGTAACTTTGCGCTATCGTCTTGGTCTTATCTGTGGAACCTGTATCGATAACCACAATTTCATCAGCTACCGCCTGTACAGAGTCCAATGAAGCGGACAAGTTTTTTTCTTCATTTTTTACGATATAGCATACAGACACAGCTATTTTCCCCATACAGTTCCCCCCTTTGCTGTATATTTTCGGCAAGATAAATAAAAAACCTCTCCATAACGGAGAGGTTTTTCGTTAATATTTTTTGTTAAATATATTGCCCAGTGTATTCAGCCCTTGAATATCATAGGCATGAACACTGGCATTTTGTTGGCGGGAGCGGTTGAGCCACGCCTTGGCTTTGTATATGACCTGCATATCAAGGGGCTTAATTTTCTGCACAAGCTCCTGACATTCCTGCGTCTTACGATAGACCTCAGTCTCCGGCAGAGCCTTCATCCGATCCACCAAGTCACCACGCTGCTGCTCTAAATCCAGAAATTGGTCAACATCATCATTGTCGATGAATTTTAGCAGCTCCTGCGTAAGTGTGTAGTAAAGCCTCCAGTTGGCTTTAGCCTGTTCCATGGGTTCTAAGTTTTTAGCCGACATAGCTATCACCTTGAACATTCTTCGTCCCGCCATCCTGACGGGCTTTTTTCATCGCCTGTGCCCAAGCGTCTCTAAGTTCCTTGATGATATCGATGGCTTCCTGAATGAGCGCTGGATCGCTTTTCATGTTCCCCTCTACCAGACGGTCATAGGTGTAATTGTAGAGGGGCATCAGCTGATGGGAAATATCGTAGTCCATATTGAGCGTAATACGAAATTCCGAAATAATCTGCTGTGCTTTCTGCAGAAGGGTGTTAGCGTTTTCATACTGCTTATTTTCCACCGCCTCTTTGCCCTCATTCATGAATTTCAGACATCCGTTGTAGAGCATCAGCGTCAGTGCTTCTGGCGTGGCTGTCATAATCTGCTGTCGTTTGTAGGCTTCTGCTGCATTATTTACCATCTTGTTGCCTCCCTAGAATGGAACGGCCTTATTGACCGCCAGTAATATACCCCATGGAAACACTCATGCGCTGAATCGCAATTTCCATCGCATCATATTTCTTGTAGAGCAAGTTTTCATAGGACTTCATCATCGTCTTGAAATTCGACATCTTCGTCTGAAGTTCCCGAATAAGGTCGCCCAATGAACTGCCGTCTGCCGCTTCCGTGGAAGTTCCGGCATAGGATTTCATGGTCTTGAGGTTCTTGTACAGGGAATCGGAGATACGTCCGATAACGCCCTGCTTGTCGTAGTCGGTCTGAACCTTGCCATTCTCATCGGTGTAGTCACCGGAGGAATTGAAGAGTTCACGAACACTGTCCGGTTCAGCGGCCAGTGCCGTCTTGAGCTTGTCTTCATCCAGCGTGATATGGCCTCTGTCCGTAGATGAGGTTATACCTATGGACATCATGGTATTGTACTTGCCCGTGACCCCTTCTACCGGCGTATAGAGTGCCTGACGCATTTCGCTTATGACCTTGCCAATGGTATTGTCGTGATTTAGGAGGCCGGATTTGGCCTTCTCATTCCACTTGTCAATCTGCTCCTGCGTCATGCCCTTTTCCTGGGTCTGTGTCAGCACGCCGTAGTCGCTGTAGGTCTGCTCATAGTATTTATCATTGAGTTCATCGATAATCTTGTTGTAATCTTCGACAAACTTCTTGACGTTTTCAATGAGCTTGTCAGTGTCCTGACTTACGGTAACGGTAGTCGAGCCAATAGCTCCCAACGTATAGGTGACATTGCCGACAGTAAGCTTTGCCGTATCCGAAGTATAGTCACGGCCATCAATCGTGACCTTGGCACTTTGCCCGCTGACACCCTGCGTATAGGTGGTAACCTCACTACCATCAGCATTTTTTGTGGTTTCTGCTACGGCAAGGCCTGTGGTATCGGCTGACAATCCATCCGTAATGCCCGAAAGACCCAGCTCATTTACAAAGTAGCGGCCATTCTCGGCGGCTACCGTGGTCGCACTGCTGTCCACCTTGAAGGAAAGATTGCCGCTCTTGGCGGCGATAGTCAGTTTGCCGTCATCACTCAGCGCAGCGGTGAAATTATCCGAAGCATTGATTTTATCCATCAAACTCTGCACGGTATCGTTGCCATCAACCGATAAAGCTAAATCATTGGTAGCCGTGCCATCGGACAGGGTAAAGGCAATCGGTTCCGCTGTGCCTTCACTCGTGGGCTTAAAGACGGCGTTCAGCTTGGAATCTGCCCCCAGTGTCACATCAGACGTATAGGAAGCTGCCGTACCGCCCACCGAACTTACCCCGGCAGTGGTTTGCACCTTCAGCGCACTCGACAGCGTACTGGTAATATTATTATTACTATCCGTTGTCTGCGTAACCGAACCCATATTCAGATTGTTCAGCAGATTTTTGCCATTGGTGCCGACATTACCGGCAGAAGCATTAATCGATAGCAGAATCTTGTTATCCGCGCCGCCTTCCTTCTGGTAAAGCGAGAAGGCATCATTGGCACTGTCATAGCTGGCCTTGATATTAACCCCCGACTGCTTTATCCGGGAAGCTAAGTCATTGAGGGTCAGATTGCTGGTCAGTATCTCCTCATAGGTAAAGGAGATGGTCGCCTTATTCGCTGTTGAGCCCGAACCATCGGCAATATCAAAGGAAAGCAAATTGGATTTGGCAAGATTCCCCGATGTATCCGCACTCATATTGGCCTTCAAGGTGCTCTGCTGGTCTGACGTGAACAGCACATCCTTCAGATAGATACTGGAGGATGCTGTTGTATTGGCTCTCTTAATACCGTCTGCCCCTGTCAGGAGATAGGCATTGGAAGCCATCTGCGTCACATTTACCGTATGCGACATAGCCGCCGCATCAGCATTGGCTACAGCCGTGGCCGCCGTTGAATTGGAACTTGCCGCACTCATCGGACTGGTCGTAGACGATAATTTGTAATTGTAGAGTGTCGAAGAATTGAACGTATTGAGGTCGTTATACACATTGGAATACGCTTCCTTAATCCACTCATTCTTGACTTCTTCCTTGTACATCTTGTCATACTGGTTCTGACGGCTCATCATGCCCATGCGAACCATCGAATCAACATCAATACCTGACCCGGAAAGGCCATAAATTCCCATACCACTCATGATTCACACCTCCTCAGGCATTCTTATCGAGGAAGGCACCTAACCATTCGCGAGCCTTAGCCATCTGGTCAAGCATTTCTTCTGGCGGCACTTCCTTGAGCACTTCATGGGTTTTCTTATCCAGCATCTTCACAGACATCATATTGACCTCTTTGTGATACTGGAATTCCAGGTTACAGTTAATCTTGCTCATGAGCTCGTTTAGTTCCTTGGTCATGAAGCTGACGGATTTTTCATCCATTTGCTCGCGCTCATCGCGTTCCTTGGCTGAGTTTTTATCCTCTGCCTGCGTATTTTGCGCATCCTGCAAATTCTGCGCATCATCCGGCTTTTGGATTTTCAGTTCCTGACCTTCCGGGGCTTTTGCCTGCTGGACTTGTGACGAGGTGTCACTGACCCGCTCCGCAGCACCAGCCACAATTGAGGCCGATACTATGTCCTGAATTTTTCCTACCATGTTAATCCCTCCGTAGATTCACACCAGTTTCCTTAACTTAAATTTTTAATTACTCCTTCGGCAGGCCGGCGCTTAAATCCAAATCCATGGGCACCGGAGCGGCCGCATTTTTATTTTCTTCCTGTATCGCACGATAGATTTCGCCGCGATAAATCTTTATATCACGCGGTGCGTCAATGGCAATGCGGACATTGTCCCCCTGCACTTCCACCACGTTGATAACAATGTTGTCGCCAATCATAATCTGCTGACGAGGTTTGCGAGTAAGTACGAGCATTATTGTTCCTCCTTATTTTCCGGAAACAATCTATGCTTAGTCGTATAACCGCTCTTGTCCAGTACGAGCTGACGGGCCTGCATATTGGCAGTATTGAGAACCACAGGCGCCATAAGATTGGCCGTCATGTCCTGCACCTTGCCATTATTAACCGTAATCAGCGTGTAGATAAGCATATCTTCCTGTTTCGTGAGTTCCAGCTTATTCTGATTTTCATCGTCAATCTCGAACTCATAATCCGGGAAGAATACGAAGGGCATAGTCATCAAGAACGCCAAGTCAGGCGTTGCCAGCGACTGCAGAAACACATAAGGGCTTTCCTCATCATAAGGAACAATCACAAACTCATGTTCATCTTCAAAGGCGGGTATACCATCAGCAAAATGTACAATCTTGTCCTCTGCTACTTCTACTTCACCAAATCGTAATGTGTTGACCTTTTTCATCTGCTATGCCTCCACTTCCACATCATTTACATCATGCGTAAATATCGTACTTGCCTTCGGTCACCCAACGTTTTACATCAGCTTTTTGCTGCAGATAAGTTTCAACCTTGCCCGGGGTAAAATTCGTCTCCGCAAAAGACTTGGCATCAATATTGACGGTTAAATCCCCTAAGTCCGGTTCCCCCACCGCCTCAATGGGATGGAATTTTATCTCCGGGTCGGGAATAAGTTCCGTCGTAATATGCCAATTTTTGCTTTGTTCTATCTCTTGACGAAGTTTGCTGTCATACCGCTGTTCCACGGGCTTTTTGCCCCGTTTGCCACTATTTTCCACATTGTCCCAGGCTTCCTGCGTCCAGCGGGAAGTTGTCTTGGACAAGTCGGAAAAGCCCTGCTGACCATGCTCACGGGCAAAATCCGTGTGATTGGTAAAGCCGTAAGCATGACGGCTGGGGTATTGGTCAATTTCCACAGAGGGCTGGGTCCAATGCCTGTTGGAACGGGGCAACCTAGCCTCCGAGTGCAGCTCCGCAGGCGTAGAATGAGCCTCTAATTTGCCTAGCTGCGTATGCACACTAATCATTGGTTGGGTGAACCGCATATTAAGCCTTGGTATATTGCTTAGCATAGATTACTTCACCCTTTCCTTGGGAAATTCCTGCTAAATCCTTTTACTTACTCTTATTTTACCATGTTTTTCTTAAAAATTCCCTAAAAATTTACAGATAATCTGCCAGACTCTGCGGGAGAATTCTGCCGCCCAAGGACAGGCTCATATTGTATATGGTCTGCTCCTGCATGAGCCTTACTGCCAACTGTGCCACATCTGTTGAACTCACATCCGTGATGTCACTGGTGATGGTTTCATTCTGCGTCGTCAGCATCGTTTTGACGGAATTATACAGCTGCTGGCGGGAACCCAATGTCGTCTCCGTCTCCACCGTCACCGCATGGGCTTCGTCGGAAACAGTCTGACCATCTGTCACCAGCCACTTATGGTCATCGGAAACCACTTTATTATGGACGGTGAGCATTTCATTGAGCATGGCCGTACCCGAATAACTATTACCGGAAGCGGGGTCGTCAAAGATATCACTGCCAAAAATCTGTGGGCCGGTAACATTCACGGTATCGGCCGTCGGCTCCGTGGTACCGTTTTTCTTCACCATGGAAATGGCTTTATTATCCCCAGTATATTTGACAATCTGCTGCTTGACGGTCTCAAATGTAAGTTTTGTATCTTTACCATTTATCGATACCGTAATTGAACTCCCCGCACCTGAATCCTTTAGTTCTCCTGTGTTCTTAAAATAGTCCGATACCTTAAAGCCTGAAACCGCAGCTGCTTCATCTCCATCCTTAACGGAGGTTCTCCCCTCTTTCACCATAATATCCTTATAGCCATTTTCGACAAAATCGGCTGTATAAAGCTTCCCCGTTTGCGTATTCAGATAATACTCGTTCGCATTATCATCCTTAAGTCGAAGCATCTGCCGCAACGAACCAGTGTCTCCAGAATCATATTCCGTGGCAAAAAAAGCCTGCTGGTTGCTGTCCAGAGTCTTGGTTAAGCCACGTTCAACCTTCTCTTCCGACATGGTAAATGGCTGTTTCAAATCCTGCTGGCCGCCGAACACATAGCGATCGCCCTGCATGGTATTTCCCAAAGACACGAGCTCCTGAATTTCCGCCATCATTTCCTTGCCGATAGCTGCCATATCCACCGTATTATTCGTATCGTTGGCCGCGGCAATGGTCTTTTCCTTGAAGGTTGTCTGAATGGCTGTCATATTTACAAGCGCCGCATCTGAAGTTTTCATCCAGGAAATGGCCGTGCTGACATTGCTGGTGTATTGATTATTTTCTTCCAAGCCCGTATCATAACGCATAAACTTGGAATACCCCACAGGGTCATCCGAAGGGCGGTGCAATTTACTGCCATCCCCCTGCTCCAGCAAACTGGTCTGCCGTGTATTGGCATCGTTTAACTGTTTCTGATAACCATAGACCATCTGATTGCTGCTTACACGAATAGACATATATGTTCACTTCCTATCTTGATTGATAATGTTCGTTAACATCTTCACCTCATCCGAGCGCTATGCGCCCACCTTCCCCTCAAGGGGAAGGCTATTAACGGCCAACCACGCCGGTGCTGTTGATGAGCCTGTCCAGCATCTCATCCATGGTGGTGAGACAGCGGGAGCAGGCACTATAGCCCTTCTGGAAAGTAATCATATTGGTAAGTTCCTCATTCCAGTCCACACCAGAAGTAGAGGAACGCCAGTTGACAATCTGGGTAATCAAATCATCCTGCGCACTTTCCTTCGTATCAATAGATTTGGCATTGGTGCCCAAATCCGACATTACGGAATTATAAAATGCATTTAGGGAAATCTTGCCAGTAGGACGATTTTCTTCCTTGGTTACCGGGATATCCTTACTGGGTACATTCTGGCTTGTATAATTAATTGTGGCCGTGGTCGTAATATTGGACAAGTCGATATTGAATAAGTGGCTGAGATTTACTGCATTGGTGCCATCACCAGAACCATTAACTTTCGGCACGCTGCTGCCAGTGTAAGAACCATCCGCTTCATTGATTTCCTTTTCCACAGCCAACGTACGGGCAGCAATCAAGCTGGTGCCTCCGGCAGCTGTAATCTTCTCGTTGATAGCCAACGCATTGATGATATTCATCCCATCCAACTCAACCGGAGAGTTCGCTACCTCTGTTCCTTCTATTTTTACAACTGGCCGATAAATAGGATTACCGTCTACATCCAGAACAGGATTACCATCAGCATCCTTGACCACTTCCATATCCAGACTATGGGTAATGGTCTGGGTCGCATCCAATTCTCTGGCCACCACACATTGTTTATCATTATCCCACTCATAAAGCGTATTATGGTCGCCAAAAAAGTTAATACCATAGGTTGGTCCTGCATAAGTTGTAGTCTGATTAGTATACGTTCCCAATTTTCCATCAGTGCCATCAATGCCTGCCCCCTGCTGGTGCATATTGTTGAACACCGTCAACATAAAGGCAGACATATCCGCCAATTTATCAATGTATGTCTTATCCTCAGCAATCGTATCCAACTGGGCTTTCATACTGCCGTTCTGCGGAATAAAGGCAATGCCTGATTCCTTTATCTGAATAGAATAGTCATTGAGCCCATAAGTTTTATTGGCATAGGGGTCAGACATTTCCAGAGTCAGCTTGTTAATGCCGTTAACCATAGAAATACCATTGGAAACAATGGTATACATCCCCTTGTCATCTTCATAAACATTTAGGTTCATATATGCAGAGAGTTTGTCCACCAATAGGTCACGCTGGTCGCGCAAATCGTTCGCCTGTGCGCCTACGGCCTCAGCTCCCATTATATTCTTATTAAGTTCCACAATCTGTGCATTGATATCATTGACTGTGCTGACCGAAATGCGAATATCATCATACTGCGCGTTAATCTGGTCCTGCAGCTGCGAAGCTGCCGTCTTGACTTTATCCGCGAAGATATTTGCCTTTCCCACTACTGTTACGCGCTTACTGTCAATGGAAGCATCCACAGACAAGTCATTCCATGCCTTATAGAAATCCTGCATGGCATTCAGCACGCCAGTTTTATCCGAATCGTCGAAGATAGCTTCCAGTTTATCATAGTTCACCTGTGCCGCCTTGTAATATTCATGGGTGGAAGTCTCCGCCCAATACTGCTTATCGGCATACACATTGCGGGCACGCTGCAAAGACATGGCATCTACGCCGGAACCAACAAGCACATTGCCGTATAGCGAAGGCACTTCCTGAGCACGCGTCGCCGCCTGATTTACGCTCTGGCGGGAATAACCTTCCGTAGACGCATTGGTGATATTGTGGCCGACGGTATCGAGGGACAACTGGTTGGCGAACACGCCGCGCACCATGGTATTAAGTCCGGAAAACGTAGAACGCATGATATTTCACCTATTAATCCTTTCTGTTGTTTATCCTGCCAAAACTTGTCCTGACCATCAAACGCTGGAATCAAACATCTTGATTTCCCGCCGGCTCTCACCTGCTGCGGCATCCTGATTATAGGTATCGCTGGCCACAGTCCGGGTTAGCACATTGATATGGAAGTCCACATACTGCTTGCCCTTCTCCAACAAAAGACGGGTAGCCATCACTTCCCTTGCCAGGGTATCTTCAAATTCCTGTGCCCGATGCAAAAGATGCACGGCAATTCCCCTGGTCTCTGAATCCGGTATTTTCGCAAGCACCGCTTGCAGCGATGCGGATTTCTTTCCCTGCAAAAATTCCCGTTTCTGTTTCTCCAGTCTCCCCAAATCCAACAGCACAGGCTCCATTTCCTGTACGGCTGCCACGATATTGGCACCCTTATTTTCCGCCTGAATGGTGCTTTTTATTGCTTTTAATTTTTCCAAACATCTGTTGCTGAGGAGAACTTGCTCCCTCAGCAAACGTACGACTTCGTCCATTTCTGTATCTCCTGTTTTGGGTCAAGCATTGTAGTCAAAATTCTTGCGGTGGCTCACCACTTCGCCGCCTTTCCCATAGGCCGGCTCCACCGTGGCACCGCCGATGCGGTTCAGATGATAGGCTGCCGCACTCATCGCGGCGCGAATCAGCACCGCATTATTCTCACTGAGCTCCCTAGCCTCCTGCACAGTTGCCTGCAGCATCGTATAGAGTTTTTGCAGGAGTTCCTGCATTTTCCCTTCCGGGGCAAGTTTCAGGATATCCGTCATCTTGGAATCGGGCCCCAGTTTCTCGGAAGTCGCAGCCAGTTTCAGCAGAACATTTTGCCGGTTCTTTTCCAGTTGCGCAATCGTTGCCGTTAATTTCTCTTCCTGCGGGAGCAGGGCTTCCACGGTTTTCATGTCCACCAGCACCAGTGCCTGATGTTTCTTTTTGCCAAGTTCAATCAATGTTTTGTAAGTCTTGTTCAACTCATTCAAGGTATTTGCAAAATCCTGCCACATGAAAAATTTCCTCCCGCCTTAAATTTTAGAAGCGCACGCCTAAGAGACTGGCGGCAATATTCTCGTTAGATACATTGTAGCTGCCGTCTGCGACTTTCGCGCTGAGGTTCTGCACCTTTTCACCACGGACATCGTCCATGCTCTGGAGTTTCTGCAGCATGCTGGAAAAGCTCTGCCCTTCATGGGACAGGAGCACTTCATCGCTCTTTTCAATCTCCCGGGCACTGGCCGCCCGCTTCACGCCGCCTGCCGCACTTACGCTGTAAGCTCCGGCTACAGCCTGCACATTGCCATTGATAATCATCTTTTTCACCACCTGTTAATGAATTTCCTCACATCTTCTGAAGTTACAGAGTATCTTCTGATTGAACTATCGACAAAAAAAGCAGGAAACTTAATTCCTGCTTTTTGGTCATTATTCACTATTATGTTAGATTATCATTAAAATCCGCCAGTTTTCGCCCATTATCAACTATAATGAGCAATTCCATATTTTAATCACGTTCTTTCGAACGGAATCCCTGACCACGGTTCTGGTCAACCTTGGCCATCTGGCGGGCAGCAGCTTGCAGAGAAGCCTGCTTCTGCAGTTCTGCGCGGGCCTTTTCCTCACATTGCTGGCAAATCTTGCCAGAGATAATGGGGGCACCACATTTCTCGCAAGGATAGGTCATCTTTACGCCAATCTGCTCGAAACGGCCTTCGCGAATCATCTTCTTAATCATGCCCGTCGGAGCACCTGTAGCTTCGCAAATCTCGGGAATTTTGGCTCCGCGATGGTCGCGGACATACTCCACTACTTCCCGCTCTTTTTCCAGAATCTTGTCATAGCAGTCCATACAAACTTTGTGGCCTGTATCGTTAAACAACTTGCCGCACATGGGACAATTCTTGATTTTTCCAGCCATATTTCTCACTCCTTGGACGTGTTCTTATCTCGATTAGTGAGTTTATTCGCGGTCAGCTTGTAAATTTCCTGCCAAGATTACCAAATTTTTCCCAGCATAAACCAGACGCGGCCGTTTGCCTTGGCTTTTTCGCTGAGATGGGGGTCGCCGCCAATACGGCGGGCGTAATCCAGACGGGCGAACCAGTCGTTGGGCTTGGTGTAGGAAAGTCCTACGCCCCAGCCTTTTAAGGTCATGCCAGTTTCCTTGCTTCCGGGGAAGTACGGCATATCATCCTTACGGAAGCGCACATGACCCATATCAAAGTAAGTGCTGAATACAAGTCCGGGCACCTTGGTATAAAAACGTGTCTCCACTGTCCCCATAATGCCTTCATCCCCGGAGCCTTCGCCCTGCGGATATGCCCGGACACCGTTAGCCCCGCCAAGATACATACGCTCGGAGCCATCCAGATTATTGCTGGCCAGCTGGGCCGAGCCTTTTACCAGCACATCCGCACTGTTCCCAAGCCGCTGCACCGCCGTGACATTTACTTCTGCTTTGGTATAGCGGCCCTCCAAGCTGCTGTTAACCGTGCGTGCCCAGTCAGAGTCCAGACCCAACTTGCCTGTAGTGATTTTCCCCTGATAATTGAGGATTGCGCCCTTGCGCCGTTCAAAACCTTCCAAGCCAACATAGACACTATGCGAGTGTTTCTCCGTCTCCCGATTAAACATCACCGTTTTATCGGTAAGCTTGCGGTAATTATAACCATAGGTAAAGGTCAGGCCGCTGCGGGTCAAATGATACAAAGAACGGTGCCCAAAAAGGCTGAGTGTCTCTGCCACGCCTTCTACGCCCATATAGCCAGTCTCGTAGTCCATTCGGCTAAAGCCCAAGCCCAAAGTGGTTCCGCCATGGCCGATAATGGTTTCATAGTTGGCGTAGTAATTGTGCATCTGCTTGTTCGATAACAGAACACCCACACTCACCTTATCGCCATTGCCGCTGACATCATAGATGTTATGCTGCAGGCCATAGCGATAACGCCCGGTATCTTCGCTGCCGTAGTTTTCCACATAGAGCACGGTATTGCTGCCCTTGCCCTTTTCGATGCGCACGGTAAGGTCGCTGGTGCCGAACTCCTTGCCAGGACTAAGCACACCAACGGCCTTGGTACCGCTCACATCCGAAATGGAATACAGTGTGGTTTCCAGCTTGCCTGTGCGGATAATCTCACCAGACTTCAAGCTGTTGACAAAACCTTTTGCTACGCTGTCCTTCAGCCTACTGCGGTTATCAATTTTTATCTCGCCATAACGGCCGGGGATAACCTTGATGGTTATCATACCGTCCGAACTTTCCTGGGCCGGCACATAGGCTGCCGCCGCCGGATAACCATGCTGGCGGCAGTAGCGGGTGAGTTCCGACAAAGTCGCATTGAGCTGCGTCATGGTCTTTTTCTCACCCATGCCGTCCTGCAAAATCTTTACTAACTCGCCTTTGTCCAGATACAAATCCGGTGCTTCCAAGCGGAAGTTCGTAATGGTAAACTCCACCTGCGGTGCCGCCTGCGGTTTGGCCGACGTATTATCTTGCACTTCAGCCTGCGGTTTGGGAAGTTCTTTTTCCACTTCCTGTCCCGGTTGGGAGAGGGAGGGCGCGGCATAGGCCAGCCCGCCCATCTGCATAACAGCCAACGTCATTCCTGCTGCGATTCTTACTTTGTTCAAGCTGCATAAAGTTCTCATGCTGTAATCTCCAACCTCCCGCAAGCGTGTCCAGTTAATAAATTCTACTATAGAACACTATACACCAATTACAAAATTTAGGCAACATTTACGCCTTGTTTCTCAACGGTCAGTTCAATTTCATCATCATCTTCACCGTTGCTGGACTTGATGGCTATTGTCCCCTCCTTTTCCTGCTCTTCTTTCTTATCTTCAGCCTCTTCACCAAGGATATTTTGTTTTCCATCGGTGATTGCTATGGAGCTGAGTGTTCCAGTCGTATCATTAGTATTCTTGATGGCAATCTCACCTTCCGTGGAATTGTCCAAATCCAGCGAATAAGTCTTATCTGCTGTATTGGTGATTTCTGCTGCAGAATTATTATCACCAGATTGTTTATCTCCGCCAATGGAGAACACTTCCAGATTCACTACTGTCCCATCGCCGGTGGTCTCAACATTGACCGAACCAGCCGCATTGGCACCTTCCATATTGACGATATCGCCGCCCGCAATGCCGATATTGGCATTACTGTCAGCCTGCTTGGACATATCCGTCCCGCCGCCAATCATCAGTCCTTTGCCGTTGATTTCGCCGCTGTCGATTTTTTCGGTGCCCAGCACCTTGCCACTCTTATCCTTGTACTCGATGGCAGCTGCCCCATTGTCACCAAAGCCACTGTTCATATCCTTGGAAATCTGATGGTAAATACTGTTGTTGGGCGTAATCTTGGTGTCAGGGTTGCCCGTGTTGTTGTTGACATAATTTACGGTAAAGGCGGTATCATTAGCAGGTGCCTGAGCAAAGGTATAATCCAGTCCCAAAAGGCCCTTCTTATTGCCCATATACCAGCCATACACACCATAGCTTCCCGGCGTGGATGTAGTCGTTCCATCAGCAGCCTTAAAGGATACACCATTGATAAAGTCGGTATAGTTATCCTGTTCGTCTTTGACAAAGCCTGTCACCTTGCCATTAAATTCCGGCATAGTCCCGCCCACATCTACACTAACGGAATCCGCCACAATGCTGAGGGTACGGCGGGTAATATAGCCCTTCCCGGTAACTTCCTTAGAATCATCGGTCAGTTCATAGTTGGTATTTTTAAGACTCAAGGTATACTTGACCACATGCTCCTGCAATTCATCGGAATCAGCCGAAACACCTGCATGAGGATTATCGGTATAGACAGCCGTTGCCGAAAGCTCTGCATCGTCACCGCTTATCAAACCTGTATCCATGCCATTTACAGCATTGTTCAGGCTGATGTTAGCGGCGGCATTTGTGGTACCATCCAGCGTGCCATCATAAACCTTGGTCATATCCGCGATGCTGTTTACACTGACCTTGCGCGGTGTAATCGTACCATCAGCTCCCGTCAGCACAGCCTTCATGCCGTAATTACTGGCCGTAACTGTATGTCCGTTATCATCGTCAGTTACCAGTTCATAGTTATCATTATTCAGCGTCAGGGTATAGCTGTACTCCTTAGCCGTTCCTGCATTAGCATCCTTATATGCCCCGGTAATATCAATATCATTGGCCACATTTTCCGATGTAATCGGCGTAGGGGTAAAGGTAAAGTTAGCATTGGCCAGATAAGTGTCCTTGATAGCTTTAGTTTTATCATAGGTTTTCTCCGGCGCATTCTTCAAAGCCACCCTAACAGCTATGGGGTTAATCGTCCCCTGACCTACCAGTGTTTTGGGATTATTGGCATCATTCACCCGGACTGCGTAATTTCCACTACCCATCCCTTGCAAGTTGAAATTGGTAACATATACATTCTGTTTTTCAACCTCTTTGGTCTGGGTATTGCGGGCTACATTGGCCGATTCATAGTTGGCTTCAATATCTTCCTTCTTCAGTTCAACAGCAGCATCAGCATCTAACAAACCAGTATCACCATCTATTGTAGTCACCAGGTTGATACGCGTCTTGTCCACAGGAGCAGAAGTATCATTCGCCCCCTTATAAGCCCTGTTAATCTCTGTGCTATCATAATCATCATCAAATGCCACATAGACAGTGCGCTTCTTGATGGCGCCAGTCCCCGTATAAGTTGTTTCATCAACATTTTTCACAGCAGCCCCATCAGGATCCAGTGTATAGTTGCCAGCAGTATTGCCATCCAACGTCAGCGTATACTTAATAGTCTTGCCCGTGGTGGCAGTGCTCTCCGGCTCAATGTTAGCCGTCGCATCACCATAAGCACCAGTTACAATCAGATTCACGCTGTTGCTATCCTGCTGAAGAATATCCTGGCCTTCAACAAAATCATATTCAAACTGATTCTGCACAACACCACTGGCATCTTTCACCGAAGTCTCGCCGTCGTACACCTTCACCCAATTATCGGGATTCTTAATGTTAATGCTCAGCACACGGGGCGTGATATTGCCTGTAGTGGTATACGTTTTGCCATTAAAGGAATCCATCAAAACCTGCGTCATCTCAAAGTTATGGAATTCCTTAGCTTCCAAGCCATTAAGCGTATAGGTAACACCATGACCACTAACTACATTCACCTGCTGATTGTCGTAGACAGCTCCATTGGTATCCTTCAGTACATAATTCAAGTCTACCAGCTTGTCGTCACTTGTGCCTAATACATCCGTGTAAATATGCAGCTTGCCGGTGGGCGCCGCATCTGTGCCATCATATTCCTTGGTTACCGTATCCCATTTATACTTAATATATTCCTGCGTCAGTGCCAGCCGTTTGATTTTTCCTTTCTGGGCAGCTTCGTTAAAGTACACGGTATCGGCAATGGTATAATTTTTGGCAATCTTGTAACCAGTAGCATCCTTACCGAAGCCAGTCAGCATAGCATTTTGCAGATTGCTGTACTGAACGCCTTTGTACCCTGCTTTGCCCTCAGCACTTTCATCATAGTTCACATCACCATTGGCCGTAAAAGTATCGCCATTCTTGCTACCGAACTGGGCCTCAATAGCAGCCGTATCCAAATTCCGGGTTTTATCACCAGTCTGTAACCCAGTCAATCTAACGCCCCTTACCGCCGCATCCGGATTGTTATTATACGTTTTTTCCGTATAATCAAAGTCCACCGCCAGTTCTTTCGGCGTAATCTTGCCTAAGTTTTCCCCTGTCAGAGTAGCGCTGTTGGCATTGGTATCATTAATAACATAATTCTCCTTGCCCGTGCCTTTCAGCTTCACATCAAAGAGCACATCCTTGGTGGTAATATTGCCGTCAGCATCATAGGCAACATTGCGGTCAACATAACGGCCATTCACCAGACTATCATCAAAAGCCGTGGTATCTTCATTGTCATTGACAAAGCCTGTCACCGTGACTTTGGATGCTGCCTCTGCTGTTGTGACAGGCAGATTGGTCTCGCCATTATAGACTCGTTCCAGATGCAGCACAGTATCATTAAGTGAAGCCTGCAACTTCTTGGGCGTAATGCTGACATTTTCAGTTGCCGTCCAGGTATACACCTTATCCGTAACAGAATAACCAGTTAAACCGCTCAGATTATAGTTAGCCGCCACATCATCACTGAATTTGAACTCATACGTAGCCTTGCTGGCATCTTTCCCTGTTTTATCATAAAAGGCAGATTTTATCGTGTAGTCAGTACCATGAACCAGTACCACATTTGTTCCCAGTGTAATGCTGTTGATGTAATCCTTGGCATCCGCTTTATTCTTTTCTCCGTCAAAGTAACGGTTGTCCCCTGTATGGTCATAGGTTACAGAATTGGTGGCATCGTAGACTTTGTTGATGGAATTGTAATCTACTGTTGCCGAGTTAATCCCCAATGCCTCAATATATCCATCATCATCAATGGTGGTAACATTGCCCACCGTAGTGCTATTCGTGGGGTCAATAATATAGTTCCCCCTATCGTCTCCCTTTAACACAATCGTATAGGTAATGGTATGAGCATCTGCTACATTGGGACTGTTAAACTTGGCCGCATACGCAGTATCATCCAGCTCAACATCATCACCAGTTATTCTCCCCGTATATGTTGGGGAAACTGTGCCCGTATAGCTATCATTGCCATCATAGGTCTTATGCTTCTGAGCAAACTCGATATGCAATGTAGCCGGGGTGATATGACCCTTGCCCGTTAGGGTATAGCCCGTAAGCATATTACCTGGCAACATATGCCCTTGGGCATCTTTAATGTTATAGTTGCCATAGGTGGTGGCGGAGTCCAGCTTGATTACATAGTTCACCGTCTTGCCGCCAGCCTCAGTTTCGTCTTCACTATCCACGTTCTTATCCGTGTAGTTAGCCGTAGCCGTCTTAGTACGCCCATCCACATTAATCCAGCCGTCAAAGCTTACAGCGGTATCATTTTCTAAAGTGGTGGTTCCATCCTTCACCGCCGTACCACCATCATAAACCTTGGTTACCGGGTCATGCAACGGTGTAACGATTAAATCCCTCTTGGTGATTACACCAGTCATCTTTGCTTTTTCCGTAGGCGTCCAGCCGTCAACCGTGCTGGCCCATTTCAGATAGTCCCCCGTCAGCAAAGTATTGGCAATGGTATAGTTGCCAGAAGAATCACCGGACACAGCCAACTCATAGGTAATCCCTTGAGGAGTCGCATTGTTACTATCCGCCCAGTCATAATAGGCAGCATGAACGCTATCAATATTCAGTTTAATATCATGGTCAGGATTATCGTCCAGAGCATATACCAGCCCTTTTGTACCAATAAATGCCATATTGTCATTATCGGTTGAGCTGGCATGCGGCCCCTTGATATTCGTATCTCCATCATAGACTTTAGTTACCCCAGACACATCCAGAGTCAGCTTACTCCTGTCATTAAGGGTTATCGGCAAGATAGCCCCTTCCCCATTAACCGTAGTGCCAATACTATCGCTTAACTTATAGTTGTGATTTGTTAAAAAGTCATCCTGCAATGTATAGGTAACATTTTTACTCTTAGCTTTGCCTCCGTCCTCTACATCTTCATCTTTTTTGTTTGCATCTTTGTGAACATAGACCCCAGTTACCTTGCTCATATCAAATACAGTCGCAGCTGTATCGGAACCGTAAAGCTTAACCTGCCCAACACCGTCCCCAACATCCACAGCAATATCATCATGGTCTACCACAGCCGTGGTATCGTAGGTCTTGTTCACATCCGAGAAATACAGATTGCTAATCTCTCGCTGGGTGATTTTCCCTACACCATTGTCAAAAGTTTTCGATGTTGTACCATTGTCAAAAACATAGTTACCATTGGCATTCTCAATGTTGGCCGTATAGGTGATATTTTTGCTTGCTACCTGATCATTGACAAAATAAACATTAGCATCTCCCTCGGTACCTTTCTGCTTATAGACACCGCTGTAGACTATCTTTGCGCCGTCATCGAGGAGTTTGTAATCATCACCGCCTGTATATTCCAGCAGATGATAGGTATCCGTGCCATCATGGAAGCCAGAATTGACCGTGGAATCTTCGCTGATGGTAAAGGAAGATTTATCAGCATTATCCAGCACAGCGGTACCTGCATCATACATCTTGTCTGCCGACCTGCCAGAAGCCACATCCAACTTGATTGTACGAGGCGTAATACTGCCATCACCAAACAATGTGATACTAGAACCAATAGGCTCATCATTATCGCCAAAAGTATAGTTTACTGCCGCATCGCCACTAACTGCCACAGTATAGCCCACATAATGAGCCTCACCAGCATTAACAGCCAGGTCTGTGGCATTGATGGTCTTTAGGAAGTTCGCCCCTGTCACCGTAAAGGTCAGGTCATCTTGAATTGCTGCAGTTTGGGCAGAATCCACCGTATATGCCGTGTCTCCACTCCCCACAGGCTTCGTATAAGCAGAGGTCTTATCATATTCACGTGTTGCAGGCTGGGCATCTGTCCCCTTGTACCAGGAAAAACCCGTATTATCCAGCTTTATTCTGCTGATTTTGCCGGAACCATAAAGACTGCCTGTACCGCTGACGACTTCATTTTTGTCCTTAAAGTAAATGGTATTGCCCTGAGCATCTACCAACTCATAATTGGTAACCTTGCCATTGTCCACGCTGGCAATCGCAATGCCACTGTACTTTACCTTCTTATCATAAGTACCTGCAGTTGCGACGGGATTATCATCAGCATCCACATAGTTAGCCGTAATACCATTAGTATTAAAATTAACTGTTTCTGTTTTTTGAGCACCACTTACCGTATAATTGACCGCCTGGCTCACGAACTGTGCCCCGGGAAGATAATCATCCCCCTTGACGTCAGTTTTACCATCATACGGCTTCTTAATCCCGGTTGGGTTCTTCAAGTTCACAGTAATTTTCTTCGGCGTAATGCTATTGCCGCCAAATGTTGTAGGATTGCTTGCATCACCAAAAGAAGCACTGCCTGTCAATATATAATTGTGATAACCAGCGGCATTTTGAATTGTAACGCCACCAGTTAAGGCGATAGTCTTATCGCCCAATCCCACATCCGGGGCATCTGCATCTGTAATCTTGCCCCCCGTACCCACGAAGTATGCATTTACACCGGAAGTATCTATGCTGACTTTACCCGCAGCAATATCTCCGTCCACAATCCCATTTGCTCCGCCATAGGAAAAATTCTTAATCGCATCAGCAGCGTCATTGGTACCATTATATTCGCGCGAATACGGAGCCGTGCTAACAGTACTGCTATCAATCGTCACCGATTTCTGATTGATGGTATAGTTATTTCCCACCAAATCATAACCCTGTTGGCCAGTGTAGAACGCTGCCAAGGTGCGAACTTTTTTATTTACTGTATCATAATTGGTACTGGTTATATCACCATCAATGGTATTATCCGTAGGAGCTGTAATAATCTTTGCAGTCGGCGTAAATGCCCCCCCACCCTTAGTGTAGTTTATACCGCTTAATACAACATCGCTGCCATTATAAGTAGTAGACAAGTCACTGCCAGCCAAATCGCCACTGTTAGTACCTTGATCATAATGATAGTTTACATTAACCGTGCCATGACCTGTAAGAAAAGCCCGCAATAAGGGCAGACTCTGCCCCTCGTAGATTCGCCAGGTGGTATTTTCGCCACCTTTGTTGCTAATGCTGGAAAGGTTCGATGATGTATAGTCAGCTACATAATGACTAGTAGGAACTTTCAATATCTTGTCCGCCCCTGATCCTTTATAATAGCTACTTACAACTTTTGATCCCGATGTATATCCATCAGCCACAGTTGACCCTGTTGTACTCGTTGAAGCACCAACAATACCATTTTCGACGGTTCCAGTATTATACACATGCTCGATAGTAGTCACATTTACATATCCAGCAATACCTCCAGAATAACGCGTACCTTCAACCGTTCCAGTATTATATGCAGTATTTATACTACAGTTTGTAGCGTAACCAACAATACCTCCTGAATAGTTGCTGGTTTTTGTACCTTTTATTTTCGAGGATTCATTAAACACATTCGTGAATGAAGTATTACTCGCATGGCCAGCAATACCTCCAGCATTATCAGCAGTTATGTTTGCCCCAACAACCCCAACATTTTTTATTACAGCATTTGATACTGCACCAAATAATCCACCATAAGTACCACCTGTAACCTTAATTCCACTAATCGTATGGAATTCGCCATCAAATGTTGAGCTAAAATTACTAATCGGGCTAAAACTTTTCCCCGTGAAATCTAAATCTGCCTTTAACGTATATGTGTAACTTTTCGCTTTCCCAACACAATCCGACGAAACTGCCATCAGGTCTGCTTCACTGTAAATAAGCGGCAGTACCGTTGCCGTATTATTAAGAGTAAAGGTATAGCCAGCAGAATTTTTACTGCCACTATCTGCCAACGACGCATCTATATCCGTTGCCTTCTTGGCTAGTTTGGCTTCGCTTATATCGTTTGCGTTTTTCTCCGCAACGATAGAGCTGACACTGCGGCCTAATGTCACATTGCCTTTGGTCTGAATCGTCACGTTATTATTCACAGCTAAACCATCAGCTGTCTTAATCTTATTGACTTCACCAATAACGATATTACCACCTTCTAGGAATACAGTATTTGCCTGTACTGTGCCCATATTGACAATATCATTGCTCGGTAAAGCAGATGTATCTTTCAATGGTTTTAGGTCTATCCCTTTACCATCGGCAAAATTAGCCTTTACCGTGTCATCTATATTGCGTGTAGAAACATAGAGTGCCCCTACATCTACCGAAGCCGACTCCCCAAACACTACCCCATTAGGGTTGACAATATAAACATTTTTCCCGCCTTGAATCGAACCATCAATCTGCGAGACATTTTCTCCCGTTACCACGTTCAAGTAATTATTAGTATGAGCGCCTCCATCAAAGCGCACAGTCTCCCCTTGAGGAACCGAAAAATTCTTCCAGTTAATGACATTATTCTCAACAGTACTACTGATATCCGTGACCTGTGGAGAGGTCGTCTGGTCTACAGTAATTGCAGCCGCCGGTTTTCCGTCAAGTTCCGGCGTTGCTGCTGAAACAGTCGGCATAATACTAAATACACTAGCCGATAGTGCAATGCTAACCTGCAATGCAATCTGTCGAATATCTTTATCCCTGCGCATTTTAAGCACCTCAATCATCAAAAACTCTAAAATGCAACTTTATTCCATTACATCTTCTTATAAAGAAATATTATATTTTATAAAATAATATAATACTATAATTCAAAACATATAATATCCCATTGACTACAAATGCCCTGTAGCTGCATAAATTTTCCCAACATGCAACTACAGGGCTATTCTAATGTACAAACAAGTTATTGTAAGAGACTAAGCACAGAACTGCTGTTCTGATTGGCTTGAGCCAACATGGACTGGGAAGCCTGCAAGAGCACGTTATCCTTCGTATAAGCAGTCATTTCCTTGGCCATATCGGCATCACGGATTACGGACATAGAGGACTGCGTGTTCTCTGCTGCTACCGTAATGTTACTGGAAGTGTAATCCAACCGACTTTCCACAGAACCAATCTTGGTCTGCAGGTCAAGAACTTTTTGCAAGGCCGTGTCCACTACATTGATAGCAGCATTGGCATTAGCCTGTGTAGAGATGTTCAATGTCTTGCCTTCAGGAGTCTTCAGTCCCAATGCTACTGAACGCATATCCGAAAATCCTACTTTGATTGCCTCATTGGCTTTCGTGCCACTCTGTAAGACTATAGCATTATCAGGCGTCGGATTTTGAGCACGAATAGTTTCATTGAAATTATCAAGAATTGCATTCGCAGATTTTCGTAAATTCCCCTCTTTATCCTGAACACAAATCGTTAGCCCTGAAACCTGTCCATCAATTCCTGGATTCTTTGACCTATATGTAATTGCTTCACCGCGATCCGGCGTATACACTGTATTACCGAACTGATCTTCACCAATAGTAGATCTGTCCTCAGGAAAATCCTGTATTGTCAAATCTTCATTGCACGGTGTCCAATCAAACACATCTCCGAACCACGTTTCTTCCTCAACTGTAAACGACTTTATATGGGTTTCACCGTTTTTCACATACGAAACAGTAATAGTATCTCCAGCCAAAATACCTACGGAATCACCAGTTCTAGCTGTTAAGTTCACTAACGGAGTACTTTCCCCTACCCCATCGGCAAAAGAACTATTCGTTAAATGCGTAAAAGTTCCCGGCTCCTTAACATAATCATTCTTCGACCCATCCAGCATCACTTTGCCATTATACATAGCATTGGCATTATCATCAATCTGGTCGATAGCTTGGTCTATTTCCTTTTGAATAATGGCTCTGTCTGCATCGCTATTGGTATCATTGGCGGCATTGATGACCTTTTCCTTCATGGTCTTTAGAATATCCACAGTACTGGACATTGCACCTTCAGCCACCTTCAGCATGCTGTTGCCGTTCTGGACATTCTGATTGTCCTGTTCCAGACTGCGCAGGCGCACATCCATTTTCTCTGCGATAGACAGCCCAGAAGCATCATCAGCGGCACTATTGATTTTCATACCCGAAGCAACCTTCTTCAAGTCCTTGCTAAGGGCCTTCTCATTCCGGTTCAACTGATTCAGCGTGTTTTTCGCCTGCATATTGTTCTTCACTACCAAAGCCATAGCGGCCAACCTCCTTGTTCTCTTCCCACCAATTCACATATCATTATGCAAACCCGCATCCTCCTCAATGCAGATTTGCCGTGTCTTCTATTTGATATATCGGCGAATTTGTCATTTCCTTAATAGCTGTAGAAAAAATTTTTTCCGCAAAAACAAAACGAGATGCAGAACTCCTCATCAAGTTCTACACCTCATATAGCACGACCCCATCACGCCTGATGGATGCCAGCAGGTCTTTATTGCACTCGCTATCCAAATCAACCACATCAAACATGATAACATATCATTACAAGCAACTTCAATAGATGCAAAGACTGGCAACGTGAAATATGTTGCCAGTCTTTACTTCTATGTATTTACGACAACAAACTCAACACTTGGCTGCTATTTTGATTGGCCTGAGCCAGCATAGATTGAGCAGTCTGGCTCAAAATATTAGCTTTGGTGTAGCCAGTCATTTCCTTGGCCATGTCTGCATCACGAAGAGTAGATTCTGAGGCCTGAGTGTTCTCAGCTGCCGTGGTGATATTGGCCCCTGCGTTACGCATACGGTTTATTTGCGCACCAATCAATGTATTAGCATCAATAAGATAGGTTAGACCCTTGTCCAATATACCTACTTCAGGTTCAATTCCCAGCAATTTTTCCCGACTTTCCTGAGTTAGCACGTTAAAATCCTCCGGTTGGTAAGATCCGGGGATATACCCAAACACATGGTCCATAGTGGTGCGAGGAATACTAATGCGAATGTTCTGACTAGCATGGTCAGTATCCTGTATGATTAACCGGTCAACATATACATTTCGCAATTCACGAAGGACATTGTCCATAACACCGCCACTAATCTTGGCGCCTTTGGTCTGATAATCCGGATAGAACGTGACAGGAAATCTCCGTTCATCATAAAGCGTCAGAACGCCATTTTCCGTATCCCCGGCCAGACGCATCAGGTGATTAAATCGGGCATCATCACCGGTAAGCACCGGAGTGGCCTGTTCATAAATAGCCTTGACTAAAGATGAAGCATCTGTTACCTCTGATACATCTATGATTATTGTTTTGATATCCTGCGTGTCTGTACCGCTTAACGGCTTGTCATCCATATCCCCCGTGCCATTAAGGAACAAGAAGTTGAACCACTGGCTATTGTCCGTGGCACAATAAGCCCGAAAGCCCTTACCATCCAGCTCTCCAGGGATACTGGCATTAGGATGGTTGGCGAACCATTGACCAAAGTCCAAATCATAGTGGCGCAATTCCCCTTCGTAGACATCCAAGGTATAACCTTCCGGTGCACTGTAGCGAATAGCTGTCACATCGTCCGTATTAAGGTTGACACCATCAGGCTGGAAGGATACGCCAGACTGCCCACTCATAAGCTTTGCAAAGGCATTGGCGATGGTCATAGGTGTATCCACCAATCTACGCAGCTGCGCTAAATCAATCGTGTTAAACAGATGCGTTGCAGGATATACCCGTCTGTTGACACTGCTATGGGAAGGGTCATTTAACTTGGACAATGTATCCGTAGTAGGTACACCATCTTTTACAGCATCAGAGTCAATAAATTCCACACCATAACCATATTGACTGGAGGAAGCACTATTTAGGGTTATCCCCTTGCCTAACAAGCTGGCAATAAATTCCTCCAAAACCGCTTCATCCGAGGTCTGATAGCTGGTTAAGTCTATATCATAATGAGCATTGGTAGCATCCTTGCCTGTTTTATGATTGACTACAGTATTGTTGAGGCTGGACAATGCTTTTACCGCCTGATATTCCACCTCCGTACCTGCAGAGGCCGGCTGATATGATACGGCTGCTTTAGCCGCCCCCTCTGCAATACCATCACTAATGGAAAAGTAGCTGGCTAATGTGGCTCCCCGGCTTGCATCAGTTGTCGTAGCCGACATAACGCCATTGGAAAAAGAAACCCGCACTCCGCCAATGGTAAAGGAGCCCGTAGCATTTTTTCCAATGTTATAGATATTATCACTATCCTTACCACTTGGCCAAGAACTGCCATCCTGAAATCTGATGTATATGTAACTAGAAGTGCTATAACGGGAATCCTTCAGAACTATACCTGAACCGGATGCCACATTTGCTATATTCCATGAACCCGTAGCATTAGTTCCCGGACTAAAAGGCATATCGGGGACTCCAGGTTCTCCTTCATCATTTTTACCGCCCGACAATCTTCCCGTACCGATAACACCTGTAGCCGCTACAGCCGGAGACCCTGGCGCAGCCTGTATCTCGCCATGGGCACCTTCGACAACCTTCTCATAATTTCGAGAAAAACCATTTGCCGTCAAGCTGTTCGTATATGCCCCTTTCCCCTTCGTTGTGAATTCAATTTTAGTTCCATCGGCTACCGCACTCACGTAATCTTTATTGATTTTACTGGCAATAGTTGAAGCCACCTGTGCCAACGTTGTACAGCCAGAAATATTAATTGTATTGTAAATATTCCTGTATTTGTTGCTGGTATTATTCGTCAAAACATAGGTATAGCCGTAATCCTTGGGAACTTCAATGCCCACATTCAACAAATCCGTTACTGACGAATACGATGCTGATAAATCAATGGTGAATGTATTGGCCGTAGCCGGGTCACCATCAACCAAACTTTGCGTCGCAGATAAGTTCAACGCTGAGATTTCCGGAGCAGGACTGCTGATCTTGCTCTTTTCTTTCCACTCAATAAAGGTATCAAAGGGGCCTTCCTGCCCGTCAAGCTCATCAATCAGCGATGTTTCATGCTGACGATAGGTCAACAGGCCGTCTAATTCACTGCCTTCCACTTTTTCGGCTTTGTCTTTGACCACCCAGCTTTTTACCACTTCTTCCACCGCATTGCCCTCCAAAAGGACACGGCGGTCGTTATACATAGTGTCAGCAGCGATATCTGCCATCTGCTGATAGCCCTGATTGATTTCCTTTTGGATAATCTGCCGATCTATATCTGTATTAGTATCGTTTTGAGCAAGAATGGCCTTCTCTTTAACGGTGCGCAGAATGGATATTTGATTCTGAATACCAGCTTCTGCTAAAGACAGCATATCAGCACCTTTTTTCACATTACCATCATTCTGTCCCAAGGCACGAATACGTACGCGCATTTTCTCAGAAATGGAGTATTCAGAAGCACCATCACCAGCACTATTAATTTTCATCCCAGAGCCAACTTTTTTTAACTGCTTATCTAAGGATAATTGGTTTTTCTTCAATTCTCCTAACGCCATCATAGCACTGCTGTTATTCATAACCTTCATCTGCTATCACCTTCTTGTCATTTAGCGCTTATTGCAATAAACTCAATATGCTGCTGCTGTTCTGATTGGCCTGCGCCAGCATAGCCTGCGCTGCCTGTGTCAGGACACTGTGCTTAGTGTATTCGCTCATTTCCTTGGCCATGTCTGCATCGCGAATGGTGGACTCAGCACTCGTGAGATTTTCTTCGTTGGTGGTCAGATTGCGAACGGTGTATTCCATGCGGCTTTGCAGAGCACCTATGGTGGTAATCTGACCCAGCACCTTCTCAATGGCGTTATCAAAGCGGGTCAGGGCACGTTTCGCCTCGGCGCGGGTGGTCACCTGCACGGTCTTGCCCTCGGCGGA
Source organism: Pseudoselenomonas ruminantium (assembly GCA_015058625.1). Taxonomy (GTDB): domain Bacteria; phylum Bacillota; class Negativicutes; order Selenomonadales; family Selenomonadaceae; genus Selenomonas_A; species Selenomonas_A ruminantium_N. The sequence continues at coordinate 126,025 of SVCA01000007.1, forward strand.
GATAAGGCCCAGCGCATCTGCATGAATATCAGAGAAGGAGGCGTTGATGGCCTGATTGGCTTTAGTACCGATTTGATATTTGAATCCTGATGCGGGGCGGCTGAATTCTCCCCAATCCACTGTAAGATTTTGAATCGTAGATGTCTGGCCGCCAGGGAAATACCAGAAGCGCGTGGACATGCCTTCCAGCACGACGTTTTCCGCATTCTCGTCATCACCGTTCCATGACTTGGAACCCATTACCGAGCCGGTATCGTCTTTATTATCCAAGTCAATATCACAGTAGGCTTTATAGAAATCGTTATTGCTTCCGCCGTTATTTTTTACACTTTGATAATCCGCCAAAAACGCTGCTTTTGCTTCATCAGCAGTTTTGTATTTTCCTTTGGTAGCGGCAGAAACTGCTTCATCATAGGCCGTACCGCCCTTTTCATCCAGAACGGTCATAAAGCGTTTCATCGCTTCCCCATGACCGCCCGCCTTGTTGATATAGTGGAGGAAGGCATAGCCTACGGCATAAGGCGTATCACTTGATTCATCGGAAAAAATACTGTCTGTAAAATTTAGCCCTGCCAATGTAGATTTTCGCTCATCATCAATCCCATGCATAAACTCGGCCGTGCCTTCGCGGATATACTTCGGCAAAGCGGACATATTGGTGATATTGGCGCGCATCACGGCATGAGTCATTTCGTGGGCTATGGTTCTGTCCAGATAGCCTGCGCCTGCTGTAGTGGTGCTGCCGTTTACATCCGTCTGATTAAGATTTGCATAAAAATCCATATTCACGGTCAGCGTCAAAGACTTGGTTACCCCATTACCATCAGCGGTCGAAGATATATATGCCAGCGTCGTGCCGCCCTCATTCTTAAATTGGACATCCATATTCGTTACCGATGCGCCATCTTCTCCAAAGGACAGCCCATAAGCCTCTTTAATCATAGTCAGGCTCTGATTAATCCATTCGCTGTTCAGCGCTTTGATAATCGTATTCTTGACATCATCCGTTGCATCGGCCTCACCTGTGAACATGGTCTTGCCATTGTAAGTAGCCGAAGCATTATCGTCAATCTGAGAAATGTATTGGTCAATTTCTTTTTGGATAATGGCTCTGTCCGTATCGGTGTTGGTATCGTTGGCAGCGTTGATGGCTTTTTCCTTCATGGTGCGCAGAATATCCACCGTGGACTGGGCAGCTCCTTCTGCGACTTTCAGCATGCTGACGGCATTCTGGGCATTTCGGATATCCTGACCGAGACCGCGAATCTGTACCTGCATGCGCTCAGAAATAGCATAGCCAGAGGCATCATCTTCTGCACTGTTTATCTTCATCCCGGAAGACACTTTTTTCAGTGACTTGGACAGCGCAGCATTATTCTTATTTAACAAACTCAACGCATTCTGTGCTGACATGTTATTTTTGATTACCATTGCCATGATGCTTCCTCCTTGAAGACACAATACGACATTCCACCTATATATTTTATCGTTCACCTTGGCAATTTTCTTAAATTTTTTTGCGCTCCATCAGGCATCTAAAAAGGCTTTGGCATCCTGCTGGGCATCCGGGGCCGTTAATATCATGCCATTGATGAAGTGTATGCCTTCTACTGCTCCACAGGACTCTAAATGTTTCTTCACCTGCACAAAAGACTCATAAGGCAGGAAGAATATCAGGATTTCCCCGGCTGCCAAATTCATACCTTGTGCATGAAGCTCGGCGGCGGTCAGATAGCGTTCGCCTTCCCGCAACATCAGCATCTTCCGATATTTCTCTTCTTCCTTGTCCGGGCCAACCACAATGCGCTTCCTGCCCGCAGTCAGATTGGCATAGACCAAAAGTTTCGAGCGGGCATTCTGCTGGATATTATGGGCCAGACGGCAGAAGAAATCCGCATTGCACCAAGGGGTCGCGGCAAAGTTGTCCAGGAATAACCGATGATAATTATTGCCGTAATCAAAGGCATACTGCTTGTTGGCATAATGATAGATGCGCGATTCCAACTCATTGCGCCGCTTCCCCATCTCCCAGTTGACCAAAGTATTGTACTTATCCGGCAGCAAACGGCAATCCGCGCCGTAAAAATAATTCAAAATATCCTGGTCGGGGTAATCGATGAGCTCATGCTTCTTGAGAAAAGCCACGCCCCGCTCCAGAAGATTTTTTTCCTTGGCAAAGACGGTCATATCCAGCAACAATACGCCGGAATTGAAATAACGCTTTTCCTCACACAGGCCTTTTTTCACCAAAAAACTGCAATGACCTTCCTGTATTACTTGGTCAGGCACTGCTGCCAAGCCATTAGCTCCGATTTCTTCCTCCCACAGTTCCTTGATATCCATATTGACAATGGTATCAGCATCCAGATAAATCAATCGTTTCGCATCAGCCAGAGCCTCACCAGCCAACAATCGAAACCAGATAGCCCAACTCTGTCCTGGCTTAATTTGCCCCTCCATCCATTTATTTTCCTGCTCCATCCGCTGCAGACGGTCTCCATATTCTCGCTCTAAGTTATGAAAAATAATTTGCTGGCCGTAGTTGCGCACTAACTGCATCAGATAACGGCGATTATCCTCAGACAGACTATGGTCGTGAAGCAGATGCACGGTCACCCATTCCTCCGTATGGACAAATACGGAGCGCAGAGAGGTGCCCACCAGCTTTGTATAGGTACCTTTCTTATCAGAAACAGCATAACATAGATGTATCATAAGTACCTCCTACATTACCTTGAAAATCTGGTACTCATCCAAAAGTCGCGTGGAATGTGGCAAAATCAAGCCTCTGCCGTCAATAAAATCTTCCCATTCCTGCCAGCCGGCTTCCTCCAACTGCTTGCGTAACTGTGGAAAAGTTTCCAAAAAAAACACATAGACATGGGTTCCTAAATCATAAGGCAGGTTCAGCCCCTGTTTTTCCCAGCCATCTTCCAAAGCCACATAGGGTTCCACATCCTTCAAGAAAAACATTTCCCGCAGTTTTGCTTCGTTTTCCTTCGGCCCCACAAAGACACGGCGGCGTCCTGCCCAAGCTGCGGCCGCCCGCCGATTCAATTCATTATTCTTGCTTATATTCCCTGCCAAAACATCACGGGTCACAGCCAAACTCTTGCAGATATACTCGGCATTACACCAAGGGGTCTGCACAAAAGCCTCGTAAAAAACACTATCCCGCGGGTCAACAAAATTAAGCCGCAACGTGCGCCCCATATAATGATAAATTCCCTCCTGCAGGATTGGCTTGCCCCACTTTCTATCCCAGTGCTGAAGAATATTATAGTTCCAAGGAAGATGCAAATAGTCCCTCGAAAAGAAATAATTTAAGATATCCTGGTCAAAAAATCGGCATTCTTCCTCATGTTGAACCAAAAACCGCAATCCCGGCAGCAGAATATCGCCCATTCCGCGAATCTTATCCAAGTCCATAATCAGCACGCCAGAATTAAAGCAGGTGTCGGAATCCGTCCAGCTGTTCTTGAACAGGTAGAGCTTTTCGTCAATGGATTTATCCACCTGACGCTGATAGTGGTTCATCAAATCCCGTTCGCCCACAGCACCTAAGGGATGGTCATCCATAAAAATCTCCCAGAATTTCCGAATGTCCATATTCACAATGGTATCGGCATCAAGGTAAATCAATCGCTTCACTTCAGCAGGCAGCACCTTCGGAGCCAGAATGCGGTAGAGTGCCGCAGGCGTATAGTAATCCGTATCCACCGCCTCTTTGAATATTTCTCTGGCTTCTTTTAATATATCCTGACACAACTCCGCCATATTGTAGAAAAATATCTGCTGCCCAAATTTCCTAGTCAGTTCGATAAAATAATTTCTATTCTGCTCCGTCAAGGTTTCATCATGGAGCAAATGCACCGTTACCCATGAATCCGTTCTACTAAACAATGAACACATAGAAGCACCAATATATTTGCTATAGGTGCCCTGCTTATCTGTCATGGCATAGGCAACATGTACCATGCGGGCATCCTGACCAATTCTTTTTTGCACCACTTCCTGCCACCTCACTTTTTCTGCTAATCTACTGTATATATACGCCGTCCAATAGGAAAAAGCCTTCCTTGCGGAAGGCTTTTTCGGCTGATATGTTATTTACTGCAGCAAACTCAGCACACCGGAACTAGATTGGTTAGCCTGTGCCAACATGGACTGAGATGCCTGCAAAAGGATGTTATTCTTGGTGTATTCGGTCATTTCCTTGGCCATATCTGCATCACGAATAGTGGACTCAGATGACAAGACATTGTCACGAGCGATATGGAGATTCGAAGATGTCTGTTCCAAGCGGCTGGCAATAGAACCCAAATCCGTTTGTTGGTCGAGCGCCTTCTTGAGGGCGTTGTCCAGTACATTGATGGCCATATTGGCACTGGACTGGGTAGCTAAGCTAAGGGTGTTGCCTTCCTCCCCCTTCAGGCCCAAGGCGCCGGAACGCATATCCGTCAGCCCAATCTTGATAGCCTGATTGGCTTTGGCATCCACTTGGAAGGTGATGGAGTTATCCTGGGATGCATTAAGAGCACGAATGGATTCGGTAAAGTTATCCAATACGGCATTGACGGATTTCTTAATCTGCCCATCCGCATCGGTAACATTGAAGGTAAAACCTGCCAACTGGAATTTCTCACCGGGAGCCGCTGCTGTGATGGTCAAAGCCGTGCCCTTGTCAGCTGTGTAGACATCATTGCCTGCCGCATCCTGCCCAACGACATTGCTGGCCTCCATATTAAGCTTGTAAGGAATCAAATCCCCAATAGCTTCCAAATCATCATTCAACGTGGAAATCGCTACGGAAAGATCATGATTCAATGTAGAACGTGCTGCTGCCACAGACGAATTGCGAGTAGATGTTGCTTCAGATGTCGTGCTAGCCAAGGTGGAGGCAGCTCCACTAATTAAAGTGCTAAGAGAAGTCGAAAATGCATTGTAAAAGGATGTCGAATTAGATAGTGCCGTGCTAGCATCAACTAAAGCATTCGACTTAGAACGATATGCAGGAGTGCCCGTTGCTCCTCCACCAGCTAGATACTCAGACAATTCGGACGATGCATAGTTATAATATTCAGTGTCAGCTACTACATCCGATGCTGCCATCGAAACCCCTGCCACCAGAGTAGTAGTCGTATTTGAATACGATACCGTCCCGCCACTTATTACAGCAGCATTATAAGTCGATGTAGCTGAATTAATCGTGGAATTATAGGTCGATGATGCCGTACTTGTAGCTGTACTAAAAGTTGCATTAGCCGTATCTACAGAATCATTGTATGTATTATAAGCCGCCCTTACCTGCGGATTATCACTATCTTTGCTATAGGGCTCTACCGCCTCAGTTAGCACATCATTCAATGTCTTATTAGCATCAATATCGATTTCCTTGCTGTAGTTCTTGCCCTGAATCACGTAGGACACGGTGATTTTATCCGTGGTCAGGATATTTAGGCTCTCTCCATTGCGATTCTGTAAATCCACCAGTGCCGTTGCACCAGTCGTCCTGGCATCCAGACTCGCATTGGTCAAAGCAGTGCGCGTAGCATTGCCCTTGGACATTTTGCTGCCGTCCACCAGAGTTTTGCCATTATAAGTAACCAAAGCATTATCATCAATCTGGTCAATATATTGGTCAAGTTCTTTTTGGATAATGCCCCGGTCTGTATCCGTGTTGGTGTCATTAGCCGCATTAATAGCCTTTTCCTTCATGGTGCGCAGAATATCCACGGTGGAGCTCACCGAGCCTTCCGCCACCTTCAGCATATTCGCACCATTTTGAGTATTTTGGTCAGCCTGATCAAGAGCCCTCACCCGAACCTGCATCCGTTCAGCGATAGCGAAACCGGAGTTATCGTCCGCTGCGGAATTGACTTTCATTCCTGTAGACACCTTTTCCAGACTTTTGGCAAGAGCCGTGGAATTTTTATTGAGCACTCCCAACGTCCTCATCGCCGAAATATTGTTCTTCACCACCATAGCCATGTTCTTACACATCCTCCCTGATAACATCCAGCCATGCTGTATCTGCTCCTCACATTCCATGTGAGATTATACTTTTAGAGAAACTCGTTCATCTAGTATATCGACGATTTTGAGATATTCTTAAGGGGAAAAATTTTTTTCTTTGCAAAAAGAGGTATAGAGCCCACCCTATCAAGCTCTACACCTCATACAGTACAACCCCATCACGCCTGATGGCTGCCAGCAAATCTTTATTGCACTCCCTGTCCAAGTCAACCACATCAAACATGAGCAGCGTGGGCACATTTTCAATTTCATCCACATCCAAAGAAAACATCGTCCGGTTTCCACCAGATATGGCCAAGTCCACATCACTGCGCTCCCAGTTATCGCCCCGGGCACGGCTGCCGAAGAGAATGACTTTCTCAATGCCATACTTTTGGGCGAGTTCAATAATTCCCTTATGCACATGTTCCGGTAAGTTCATATAATCCCTCACAGCCAATTTATTTCATTGTCCTTTTGCGCTCCTTAACTTTATCCTTACATTAGTCCTATTCTATCATATGGAAATAGAAAAAACCACTCTCAACGAGAGTGGTTTTCCTATTCTACTGAGCTGAAATTATTTGCTCATAGCTTCCTGTACAGCAACAGCTACAGCAACGGTCATACCAACCATTGGGTTGTTGCCGGCGCCGATGAGGCCCATCATATCAACGTGTGCCGGTACGGAGGAAGAACCTGCGAACTGGGCATCGCCGTGCATACGGCCCATGGTATCGGTCATACCATAGGAAGCCGGGCCAGCTGCCATGTTGTCCGGATGGAGCGTACGGCCCGTGCCACCGCCGGAAGCAACGGAGAAGTACTTCTTGCCGTTTTCGATGCAGTCTTTCTTGTAGCAGCCTGCAACCGGATGCTGGAAGCGGGTCGGGTTCGTGGAGTTACCCGTGATGGAGATATCCACGTTCTCGAGTTTCATGATGGCAACGCCTTCCTGTACGGATTCAGCACCGTAGCAGCGAACTTTAGCACGGAGGCCATCGCTGTAAGCGATTTCTTTGACAATGTTTACTTTGTCAGCCTTGAAGTCGTATTCGGTTTCGACGAAGGTGAAACCGTTGATGCGGCTGATGATCTGAGCAGCGTCTTTGCCGAGGCCGTTCAGGATAACGCGCAGGGGGTTCTTACGAACTTTGTTAGCCGTCTGAGCGATACCGATAGCACCTTCAGCAGCGGCAAACGATTCGTGACCAGCCAGGAATGCGAAGCAGCCAGCTTCTTCGGACAGAAGCATAGCGCCGAGGTTACCATGGCCTAAGCCCACTTTACGATGGTCAGCAACGGAGCCCGGTACGCAGAAAGCCTGGAGGCCTTCGCCGATAGCTTTGGCAGCATCAGCAGCAGCCGTGCAGCCTTTCTTGATTGCGATAGCAGCGCCGAGGGTGTAAGCCCATTTTGCATTTTCGAATGCGATCGGCTGCAGGTCGCCTACGATGTCGTAAGCCTTTACGCCTTTTTCATCGCAGATGGTTTTTGCTTCTTCGATGGAAGCAATACCATACTTTTTGCAAACTTCATTAATCTGGTCAATACGGCGTTCATAGCCTTCGAATAATGACATTCTATTCATTCCTCTCTTTATACGGAATCTCCAAGAAAAATATAAGCCTTCTGCTGGTCTAAATTCGCCAATACTGCGTCATCGTCGGTCGACATAGCCACCGCTATGCCTCCCTTCTCTTCCTTGTCTTGACCAATTTATCCTGCGCATAAGTCTAACATTTTTCTCTACGATTCCTCCTTACAGTGACTTTACGAAAAAATGTTTTTCCACCTCATCCGGCAGCCCTTTGGGCTGCCACCTTCCCCTCAAGGGGAAGGCTATAATGTAGATTTACATTATTCTTCGCGCGGGTCAATCGTCTTAACAGCGTCAGCGAAACGGCCTTTGGTGCTGGTGTTGGCTTTGATGGCTTCGTTAGCATCTTTGCCGGCACGTACAGCTTCCATAACTTTGCCGAGCTGAACAACTTCGTAACCGATTACGCGGTTTTCGCTGTCCAGGCCGAGTTTCGTTACATAGCCTTCTGCAAGTTCGAGGTAACGGGGACCCTTCTTGAGCGTGCTGTAGAGCGTACCCGTCTGGCTGCGCAGACCTTTACCAAGGTCATCGAGGCCAGCGCCGATGGGCAGACCGTCATCGGAGAATGCAGTCTGGGAACGGCCATAAGCAATCTGCAGGAAGAGTTCGCGCATAGCGGTGTTGATGGCATCGCATACGAGGTCAGTGTTCAGGGCTTCGAGAACCGTGAGGCCCGGCAGGATTTCTGCTGCCATTGCAGCGGAATGGGTCATACCGGAGCAGCCGATGGTTTCTACGAGAGCTTCCTGAATGATGCCGTCCTTAACGTTCAGGGTCAGCTTGCAGGCACCCTGCTGCGGAGCGCACCAGCCAATGCCGTGCGTCAGGCCGCTGATGTCCTGTACGTTCTTGGATTTTACCCATTTGCCTTCTTCAGGAATGGGAGCAGCACCATGGTGTACTTCCTGGGCTACGCATGCCATGTCTTCCACTTTTTGTGAATAAGCAATCATTGTTCGTATTCCTCTCTTTTTCTAAAATATAACACTAGAGTAGATTTCGCCTTTGCGCAGGGGAACATAAGAGGGCTAGCATGGAGCGGCTCACCGGTAATTCGATGAACCTGCTCCCCGGGGATGCCACCGGCATCCCGCGCTTACGCGCCCCTGCTCAAGGGATTCTGCCTCTGTCCTGCTGATTAGAGTTCCACCAGGTTCTTGCCCGTCATTTCGGCCGGAATCTCTACGCCTGCCAGCGTGAGGAGAGTCGGTGCGATATCGCAGAGGGCGCCGTCCTTAACGGACTTAACGCGGTCAGATACCACGATGAACGGTACCGGGTTGGTGGTGTGTTTGGTGAAGGGCTGGTCGTTTTCGTAGTCCATCATCTTGTCGGCGTTGCCGTGGTCAGCGGTGATGCAGACCTCGCCGCCAACTTCGCGGATGGCATCTACGAAACGGCCCACACAGGTGTCTACCGTTTCCACGGCCTTGATTACAGCCGGGAATACGCCGGTATGACCAACCATGTCGCAGTTTGCATAGTTGAGGATGATGAAGTCGTATTTGCCGGATTTGATGGCTTCCACGACTTTATCCGTAACTTCCACCGCGCTCATTTCCGGCTGGAGGTCGTAGGTTGCAACCTTCGGGGACGGAACGAGGATGCGGTCTTCACCCTTGTAGGGTTCTTCCACGCCGCCGTTGAAGAAGAACGTCACATGGGCGTACTTTTCGGTTTCGGCAATGCGCAGCTGAGTCATGCCCTTGTTCTGGATGATTTCGCCCAGCGTGTTGTTGATGGATTCCGGCGGGAAAGCTACGAGAGCGTTCATGCCGTCTTCGTACTGGGAGAAGGTAGCGAACGGAATCTTTAAGTTTTCGTCGCGGTCAAAACCGTCAAAGCTTTCATCCACAAAGGAATGGGTGAGCTGACGGGCACGGTCCGGACGGAAGTTGAAGAAGATAGCGCCGTCGCCATTCTTCATACCCTCGTAGCCTTTGACTACGAACGGCACAACGAATTCGTCGTTTACGTCGTTGTCGTAGCTTGCCTTGAGGCCGGCTACGGCGGAATCAGCGCTTACGCCTTCTGCATGAGTGATGGCTTCATAAGCCTTGACTACGCGTTCCCAACGGTTGTCGCGGTCCATAGCGTAGTAACGGCCGCTGACGGTTGCAATGCAGCCGACGCCGATTTCCTTGCACTTTGCTTCGAGTTCTTCGAGGAAAGGCTGTGCGCTCTGGGGCGGTACATCACGGCCATCGAGGAAGGCATGTACATAGACTTCCTTGATGTCGTTTTTCTTCGCCATTTCGAGCAGTGCATAGAGGTGGTCCTGATGGCTATGCACGCCGCCCGGAGAAACGAGGCCCATAAGGTGCAGGGCGCCGTTCTTTTCCTTCACGCCGTTGACGATTTCAAGCAGGGCTTTGTTCTTGAAGAAGTCGCCGTTCTTGATGTCGCGGGTGATACGGGTCAGCTGCTGATAGATGATGCGGCCAGCACCGATGTTGGTGTGACCAACTTCGGAGTTACCCATCTGACCGTCAGGCAGGCCGACGAATTCACCGGAAGCCTGCAGCTGGCTGGTCTTATACTTGGCAAGGAGTCCGTCGAGTACAGGGGTATTGGCTACCTGTACGGCGTTGTTCTTGTCGGTTTTGTCACCGAGGCCGCAGCCATCCATGATGATGAGGGCCACCGGTGCATTTTTAAGAGTTGCCATATTGATTTTTTGCTCCTTCTAAAAAACACAAAGGAAGTCGGATTAGAAGTTTACGATTTCGCTGAAGTCCTGAGCCTTGAGGGATGCACCGCCAACGAGAGCGCCGTCAACGTTCGGCTGCTGCATCAGGTCTTTAATCGTAGCCGGTTTCACGCTGCCGCCGTACTGGATGCGGATAGCGTCAGCTGCCGTCTGGTCGAATTTCTTGGCAACAGCTTCGCGGATAGCCTTGCAGACTTCTTCAGCCTGGTCAAAGGTAGCCGTCTTGCCCGTGCCGATAGCCCAAATCGGTTCATAAGCGATAACGAGTTTGGCAACTTCGTCTGCCTTGAAGCCTTCGAGAGCAGCGTTAATCTGAGCAACTACATGGTCGATGTAAGTGCCAGCTTCACGGATTTCGAGGCTTTCACCGCAGCAGATGATCGGGGTGATGCCAGCAGCGAAAGCAGCACGAGCGCGCTTGTTTACGCCTTCGTCCGTTTCACCGAAGTAGTCACGGCGTTCGCTGTGGCCGAGGACAACGTAATCCACGCCGATTTCGTTGAGCATACCCGTGGAGATTTCGCCCGTGAAAGCACCTTTTGCTTCCCAATGTACATTCTGTGCGCCAACATGGATGTTGGTGCCCTTTACTGCTTCAGCGACAGAAGAAAGAGCCGTAGCCGTCGGGCAAACCACAACGTCTACTTTGGCATCCTTAACCAGAGGAGCCAGAGCCTTAACCAGCTCAACGCCTTCCTTAATCGTGTTGTTCATTTTCCAGTTGCCTGCAATAATCGGAGTTCTAGCCATTTTTATAGCCTCCCAATTTATATTTTATTTTTTATTGATGGGATAGCATACATCGCCACCTCATCCGCCCCTACGGGGCACCTTCCCCATAGGGGAAGGCTTTTCGTTTTTTACTTATCAGCGATTGCTGCTACGCCCGGCATTTCTTTGCCTTCGAGGAATTCCAGCGTTGCACCGCCACCGGTGGAAACGTGGGAAATCTTGTCGGTGAGGCCGGTCTTTTTGAGGGCTGCAACGGAGTCGCCGCCGCCAACGATGGAGATAGCGCCTTCTTCCGTAGCCTTAGCAACAGCTTCAGCCACAGCCAGGGTGCCTTTAGCGAAAGCGTCGAATTCGAATACGCCCATAGGACCGTTCCAAACAACCGTCTTAGCGCCTTTGAGGGCTTCCACGTATTTTGCGGAAGTCTTTTCGCCGGAGTCGAGTGCCTGCCAGCCATCGGGAACTTTGTCCACGTCAACGGTCTGGGTGTTGGCATCTGCAGCGAATTTGTCAGCGATAACGAGGTCAACCGGCAGAATTACTTCTACGCCCTTTTCTTCTGCTTTTTTGAGCAGTTCACGAGCCAGGTCGTACTTGTCCGGTTCGCAGAGGGATGCACCGATGGGCAGGCCTTTAGCTGCGTCAAACGTATGAGCCATGCCGCCGCCGATGATGATTTTGTCAACCTTTTCAATCATGTTGCTGATTACGCCGATTTTATCGGAAACCTTGGCACCGCCGATGATGGCCACGAACGGATGCTGCGGAGCTTCGAGGGTCTTGCCGATGTAGTTGATTTCTTTTTCCATCAGGAAACCGGCAACCACTTCCGTGTACTGTGCGATACCAGCGTTGGAAGCATGACCGCGATGGGATACACCGAAAGCATCATCAACAGCAACGTCAGCAAGGCTAGCCAGCTGTTTTGCAAATTCGGGGTCATTTTTCTTTTCAGCTTTGTGATAACGGAGGTTTTCGAGCAGCAGAACTTCGCCGGGCTTGAGGTCAGCAGCAGCTTTTTCTGCTTCGGGGCCTACACAGTCAGCAGCCCATTTTACATCTTTGCCGAGGAGTTCGGACAGATGTGCTACGAGGTGCTTCGTGGAGAACTGCGGCTCACGCGCTTCGGTCGGGCGGCCGATATGGCAGGCCAGAATTACAGCTGCGCCGTTATCGAGCAGGTAGTTGATGGTCGGCAGCGTGCGAACCATACGCGTGTCATTGGTGATGTTCTGATGTTCATCGAACGGAACGTTATAGTCAACGCGGACAAATACTTTTTTGCCCTTGACGTCAATATCTTTCAGGGTTTTCTTATCCATTTGTAAACCTCCAATAACTAATTAAGGCCCGGCCCAATACACTTCTATAGGCCGGACCTCAATAGATCTTCGTTTTATGAAGTTGCTTACGCTACAATCAAATCATTAGCCGAGTTCAGCGAAGTATTTGATCGTACGAACCATCTGGCTCGTGTAGCTGTTTTCGTTGTCGTACCAGGATACAACCTGTACCTGCGTGCCGCCTTCAACGGGGTTAACCATCGTCTGCGTAGCATCGAACAGGGAACCGAAACGCATGCCAACGATATCGCTGGATACGATTTCTTCCGTGTTGTAACCGAAGGATTCCGTAGCTTCTTTCTTCATCTGTTCGTTAATCTGTTCAACCGTTACGTTGCCCTTAACAACAGCGTTGAGGATCGTCGTGGAACCAGTCGGGGTCGGAACGCGCTGTGCAGCACCGATCAGTTTGCCCTTCAGTTCAGGAATTACAAGGCCGATAGCTTTTGCAGCACCCGTGGAGTTCGGAACGATGTTGCAAGCTGCTGCACGGCTGCGACGGAGGTCGCCTTTACGCTGCGGGCCATCCAGAGTCATCTGGTCACCAGTGTAAGCGTGAATCGTGCACATGATACCGGACTGAATCGGAGCCAGGTCGTTCAGAGCCTTAGCCATCGGAGCAAGGCAGTTCGTCGTGCAGGATGCAGCGGAGATAACCTTGTCTTCCTTCGTCAGGGTCTTGTGGTTAACGTTGTATACGATAGTCGGGAGGTCGTTACCAGCCGGAGCGGAGATAACAACTTTCTTAGCGCCTGCAGCCAGATGTGCAGAAGCTTTTTCTTTGGAAGTGTAGAAACCAGTGCATTCGAGAACTACGTCTACATCATGCTTGCCCCAAGGAATGTCTTTTGCATCCTTTTCAGCGTAGATTTTGATTTCTTTGCCGTTAACGGTGATGCTGTCTTCGCCAGCCTCTACCTTGTCAGCGTACTTGTACTTACCCTGCGTGGAATCGTACTTGAGCAGGTGTGCGAGCATTTTCGGGCTCGTGAGGTCGTTGATTGCAACTACTTCATAACCCTCTGCATCGAACATCTGACGGAAAGCGAGACGGCCAATACGGCCAAAACCATTGATAGCAACTTTTACTGCCATTTGAAAAATACCCCCTAAATTTTTTAGAAGTTTCAGTTCTTACAACGTTTATAATACAATAACTCCCCCACAATTGTCAATCTTTTTATCATAAATTTCAGCAATTATTCAATGAATAGCAGGGATTTTTTTCAAAAAATTCATAACAACGATATAACAAGAGTTTTTCATGGGTAAAAACAAGACGAAAACAATAAAAAAGCCTTCCCCTGTGGGGAAGGTGGCACTGCAAAGCCGTAAATGATGTGCCTGTGCGGCTATTGCCTTGACACCTCATCCGTCAGCCTGCGGCTGCCACCTTCCCCTCAAGTGGAAGGCTTGATTACGATAAATTTTGTTTATGATTTATGCGAGTTCGTCTTCTTTTTCGAGCTTTTCCAGTTCCAACATGGCCTGCACGTAGATGGCACACTCCAGGCGCTTCTTCTGGATTTCGCAGCCCACTTCGTAAGGCTTGCGGATATCGCCGTGGAACAGGTCGGCGTTGGCATGGCAGCCGCCGGAGCAGAAGAAACGAGACCAGCAGTCGCGGCATTTTTCCTTGTTGAGCACATGGCTTTCGCGGAAGTATGCGGGCAGCTTCGTATCCGTTACACCTTCATCCAGCGAGCCTAAGCGATAGCCCTCACGGCCAACAAACTGATGGCAGGGATAGAGGTCGCCGTTTTCGGCCACGGCAAAGTATTCGTGACCAGCACCACAGCCCGAGAGGCGCTTGGCCACACACGGGCCGTTAGAGAGATCCATATTAAAATGGAAGAAAAAGAATCCCTTGCCCTCACGATGGCGCTGCATGTAGGCTTCGGTCAGCTTGTCGTACTCGGCGTAGATGCGGGGCAGGTCTTCCTCGGTAAAGCCCAGCGGGCTGTCCTTCAAGACCACCGGTTCCATGGACAGAATATCAAAGCCTTCATCATTCATGGAGAGCACATCATCGGTGAAGTCCATATTGTTCTTCGTGTAGGTGCCGCGCAGGTAGGTGTAGACACCGCGGTAATCCCAGTCGCCGCCCTTGCGGGAATCGAGGCACTTGTGGAAGTTCTTGATGGCTCTATCGTAGGAACCATTGCCGCCCACATCCGGACGCATGGCGTCATGGACTTCCTTGCGGCCATCGAGGGACAGCACGAGGGAGAAGTCATTGTCGTTGAGCCACTTGATGTTTTCATCATTTAATAAGAGGCCGTTGGTCGTCAGCGTCAGCTTGAACTTCTTGCCGGTTTCCTGTTCGCGCTTGCGGGCGTATTCGGTCACAGCTTTGACCGTCTTCATATTAATGAGAGGTTCGCCGCCGAAGAAGTCCATTTCGAGATGCTTTCTGGGGCCGCTGCTCTTTATAAGGAAGTCAACGGCTTTCATGCCGGTTTCCGGACTCATGATGGCACGTTCCTGACCGTAGCTGCCGCCGTCGCCAAAGCAGTACTTGCAGCGCAGGTTGCAGTCCTGAGCAATCATCAGGCACAGGGATTTTACGAGGCCCTTCTGCTTGAAGGTAGGAGGCACATCGATATCCGGGGCAAAAAGTTCCCCAGCGTCCATCAGCGCATGAAGTTCGTCCAGCGCCTCTGCCAGATCTTCTTTCTTGTAGCTGTCCTGCAGTGCAGCGATTACAGCCGCATCATTTTCCCCGTCAAAGGTGTCCATGATGTCGTAAATCATTTTATCGATAACGTGCACCGCACCGCTGTTGATGTCGAGCAATATATAGGTACCGTTTTGCACGAATTTATGAATTTTGGCTTTCATTGTAACTCCTAACTTTCCTAAATGTAAAAAGCCCTCCCCAAAGGGAAGGACCGTAATTAAAGCAATTGCTTACTTTTCGCAAACCTGGTTGCCCACAGTGCAGGAAGTCTTGCAAGCGGACTGGCAGGAAGCCTGGCATTCGCCGCAGCCGCCCGTCTTCAGGGTCTTCTGCAGAGAAGGTTTGTTGACCGTCTTGATGTGTTTCATCATGTAGCCCTCCTATCAAAAATAGAATCTCCTATGTATTATACCGTTTTTTCTGGCATAACACAAGGAGATTGCAAAATTATTTCTGACACTTCACCATCTGCCGCTGCTGAAAGGTAACCGGCGTGAGCTTGAGGCTCTCGGCAAAGTCATAGGCCAAAAGCAAATGCGCCCCGACTGCCTCTGCGCTATGGGCATCGGAACCCAGAGTCACGAAGCGGCCGCCCATTTCCTGATAGCGTTTGTAGATGGGCAGAAGGTTTTCCAATGCGTCCTTCGCCCCCAGACGGCGGGTGTTGATTTCCATGACTACCTCATGGTCGATGGCCGTCTTGAGCACCGCATCGATTTCATCGGCAAATTCCCGATAGTGAATTTCCGGATCTTCGTAAGGCGCATAGCGGCAGATATAGTCGATATGACCCAGCGCATGAGCAAAGCTATGGGCCCTAAGATTTTCCGCCATCTGCACGAGATAGCGACGGTAGGCCGTCTGCTTATCCTTTCCCTCATAGTAATCGGGATAGTAGATGTCCATATCGTCCACCATATGCTGGGAGCAGATAATGAAATCAAACGGCACCCGCTGGGAAAATTCCGCGCTTACCTCGCGGGTACGCTCCCGCATGCCGATTTCCACGCCCAGCCGCAGATTATCGCCCCGCAACTGGCTGTAGCTCTGCCAATAAGCCTCCGGGTCAAAGGAAAAGACTTTGCCTTCCTTGCTCGTATAATCAGCGTCCAGATGCTCTGTAAAGACAAGGCTAACGCCCTGCTTTTCAGCAGCGGCCAGAGCCTCCTCTGCCTTCATCTCCGAATCGGCGGAAAACGCAGTGTGTATATGGCTGTCAAATATCATGGTCGCACACTTTCCTCGTTCTCGTCTTATGCCTGCTGGGCAGCATAGGCTTCCTTGAGGGCATTAGCCAGCTGGTCGGGACAGGAAGTGGGCCGGGGGCCGCAGGTGTTGCCCGCGAACCGCTCAATCACATGGTCGATATCCATGCCCACCACCAGTTTGGAAATGCCGGAAAGATTTCCGGCACAGCCGCCCTCGAATTGGACGGACTTAATGATTTTGCCATCCAGTTCCACCGTTATCTTTTTGCTGCAGGTTCCCTGCGTCTTGTATTCGTACTTGCTCATTTCTTCTGATTATCCTTTTCCTCAGTCTTTTTCAGCGGGGACAGGGCAAAATTCTGGAGATTGCCATTCTTGTCGAACAGGAATACACAGCGTACCACAGGTTCCTTCTCAAAGGACATGAGGTACATCAGCTGGTCGCCCTGGTCGAAGCGGGTCCAGCCCACAAAGCGGGAGGATTTGTATTTTCCCAGATTCTTGGCCATATCATTGCTGATATCCGTAATTTTCTTGACGTCGATTTCCTTCTGTGCTTCAGCACCCATGAGTTTCAGGGATGCCGCCGGGTTGTTCTTCACCAGCATGGTATCCACCCAGGCCACAGCCTTGCCCTGCTGTGCGGACATGCTCTCGGCTTCCGGCGTAGCGGCCATAGCTGCCACGGACATGCTCATCATAGCACCTAAAGCTAAAGCGACAATTTTCTTCTTCACTGCAATCACCTCATAATTTTCACATGGACACATCCGTCACGATGCCGTCCTGTGTGTAAACATAGATACTCTTGCCGTTATGGTTGAAGACATACTGCTTCATCTTCTTGCCCTCGCCTTCGGACACATTGACCCGGGAAGGCTGTCCATAAGCAGCTGTTATATTATCTTCGCTGTCACCGGGGTGAATTCCTCCATATTTTCCTTTGGAGAGATTTGCCGCATGTTTCTGCGCGTTTTTCTTATCCAGTTCCGCTTCCTTCTCCGCCGCTTCATTCATGGCGATAATGAGGCGCCGGAAGGGCACGATTTTTTCCGCCAGCGTTCCCTTATAGCCCTCCGGCATATCCTGCACGATGGACAGGAGCTTCCTGTCCCCTGCCACATCCTTGTTGCTCATATGCCCCCGATACGCAGCCACCTGATTCATGGCTTCTGCGTAGGAAAGAAGCATTTCCGCATCCGGGCAGGCGCCGTCAAGGCTGGTCAACAACTGTGCATCATGGAAATCCTGCAGCAGATGCACCGCCTCCTCCGTTTTTTCGCGGTCCGGATGATTGAAGTTCAATCCCTTCAGAATGGACACGGCCTGCTCATAGCGGCGGGTCATGTTTTCCTTCTGGTCACGGTCAAAGGTTGACACCGTGGTGCTTTTCGTGCGGGTGTCCATTTCCCCATAGCCTTTCACGCCGCCGATAAAGCCCACCGTCACAGCCAGGCATACAAAAAGTGCCGTCATTTTATAATTATGCTGGCGGAAAAAGCGGAAGGCCACCAGCAAAAACAGCACGGGGCACACCAAAAGCAAGCAAAGTGCAAATAATGACATAAAAATCCCCCTTGGGCTACGCTTTGAATTCACTTGCTCCATTATAGCACAGCCTTCCCCCGGCGAAAACAGGGCTAAAGTCCCTATTCGCCGGGGGAAGGCTGTCTTTTTATCCTTGCAGTTTTACTTCACGGAAAGAGGTAATCGCACCATTCTGTACACCGGTAATGAGTTCCTGAATAATCTGTGGGTCGCTATAATCCAGCGGCAGGAAGCAGCCATCCGCACGATTGTAGAACTCCCGCACTTCATTTTCGAGGCCGCGGATATCGGCTTCGAGCTGGGCTTTGCGCCGCTCATGGGCCTTGCCCGCCTGCACGTAGGATATGCTGGTAACGCCCAGCCATACCGCAAAGAAGAAGGTCCAGGGAACACTCGGGAAGAACCCCGTGAGAATCAGGAAAAAGAACAAGGTCGCAATGCCGCCGCCAATGGTATAATTGGCCAGCACCGGCTCCGCGTTCTGGGTTTGCATCAGCCACAAATCGCCCAAGGTCGCATACTTGCCCCGAATATGGGCGAAGTATCCCTGCAGGCGGTTGAGCTCCGAGAGCATCCTGTCCTTTTCCTGGGGCACATCTTCGAGCTGCCGCAGGTCTACCAGCCTAGGCATGGCGGCGATGATTTTCCGCGCTCCATCGTCCCCCACAAAGCGGGTCATCAAATCTTCCTGTCCGGCTTCCGCCGGTTCGCCGCAGAAGGAACACTCCTTAGCCTCCGGTTCGATAATACAGCCACATTTTTTGCAAATCATTGTTCTTCCTCCTTTCTCACCGAACAGCCTTCCTTTCGCTATATATCGGTGAATTTCCCCAATGATTTAGTAAAATTATGCTTAAAAGTTTTGATAGTCATACATATTCGTTATAAAATTAAAAATCCCTGCCGAAGCAGGGACTTTTATTACACTTTTAATCAAAATTTAATCCAATTTGGAGGAATTTTGTCATATTCTCACTTTCCCCAAACCTGACCCATGAATTCATCATAGACTGCTTCCAAGTGCTGCACCAGCACGCTGAGCATCAGCTGTATCATCTTGCTGTCAAAGGTATCGTCCACAAAGGGCAGGCAGATGTCGAGATAGACCTTGCCATCCTGATGGACATAATACTTGAAGCTCTTGTAGCGGGCGTTGAGCTCGTTGAGATATTCCTTGATGCGGGGCTGTTTATCCTCGGGCAGGCCGCTGATAATCTGGGTGCGGATTACGGTGAAGATACTCGTGTCAATCAGAATGGCCATGGGAAGAATCTGTCCCCGGGCCTCAATCCGCGAACGGAACAGAACTGTAGCGTAATCATCATCCATGGATTCCGTGCTGAACACATTGATGTTGTTCTCAATCAGAAATTCCTGAAACTTGACCGCCTTTTCATTGCTCTCCACACTTTTTTTGGCTTTTCTCGGCATCTCCTACCTCCTTAAAATGCAAAGTAACGGCAGGCGTTGTTGTAGCTGATGTCTTCCACCAGCTTGCCCAGAACCTTCATATCTGCCGGGTACTCTCCATTTTCCACCAGGTTGCCGATGAAATTGCAGAGGATACGACGGTAATACTCGTGACGGGAATACGACAGCAGCGAGCGGGAATCCGTCGGCGTGCCAATGGTATTGCCCAATACGGAAACGCTGGCCAACACGCGGAGCTGGGCTTCAATGCCCTCCTTGTTGTTGTTGAACCACCAGGCGGCTCCCTGCTGGATTTTGCCCAGCGCCTCTGTGCCGGAGAAGCACGGCAGCAGCGAAGCAATCACGATATTATCCGCAGGATTCAGCGAGCTGATAATGGTCTTGGGCAGATGCCCTTCCTTATCCAATGCGTTCAGGAACTTGGCCAAGGCCGGGGCACAGTTATGGGTGTCCACCGCATCAAAGCCGCTATCATGGCCCAGCACCTCAAACTTCGACGCATTCACATCCCGCAGAGCCGAATAATGCAGCTGCATAGTCCAGCCCCGGCGGGCGTATTCCCGGCCCAGGAACATCAGCACCGCCGTCTTATACTGCTCCATGGCCTGCTTGGAGGGTTTGCCTTTGCCATTGATGACCTTGCCCACCACATCATCCAGCTCATATTCTTTTGCCTCAGCATAGACCATATACGGCAGAGCGTGGTCGGCAATCTGACAGCCGTTTTCGGCAAAGTAATCCAGCCGTTTTTCCACGGCGTCGAAAATGTCCTGCATCGTGGAAATATCTTCTATGCCAGCCGCTTCGCCGAGTTCATAGCGCATATAGGCGTCCCAGCCGTCATTCTCGATATTCAGGATGCTGTCCGCACGGAACGTGGGCAGGACTTTGGCCGTGCAGGTGCCGTCTTCTTTGATTTTCTTATGCCATTTGAGGTCGGACACCGGGTCGTCCGTGGTGCAGATAACCTGCACGTTAGAGCGCTCGATAATCCCCTGCGCCCGCATATCCGCAGCCTTGAGCCGCTCATTGCACGTCTCCCAGATTTTTTCCGCGTTTTCTCCGTTGAGAATCAAATCGCAGTCAAAGTAGCGCTTGAGTTCCAGATGCGTCCAATGATACAGGGGATTGCCGATAGCCCGGGACAGGCTTTCGGCAAAATACTGGAACTTTTCCCGCGAAGAAGCATCGCTGCCGGATATGCAGCCTTCGGATACGGCATTGCTGCGCAGCAGACGCCATTTGTAGGTGTCGGAAGCCAGCCATGCCTGCGCAATGTTGCGGAACTCACGGTTCTCCGCAATTTCCCGCGGATTGATATGACAGTGATAGTCATAAATCGGCATGGGAGCGGCGTGTTCGTGATACAATACGCGTGCCGTTTCAGTCTGCAAGAGAAAATCCTTATCCATAAAGTTCTTCATATACAACCCTCCCATAATAAACGTCAGGATTTACTGCCCATGGTAGTCTTATAATAAAGTGCTACGCATACGATAGCAAAGAGGATGCCCACCGGATAGGAAATGCTGGTCGAAAGCTGCAGACCTTCCGGAGCCTGCAGGATGTAGGTGCAGGAAACAGCCGACATGAAAGTTGCCGGTACGAAGGGAATCTTCCAGGCACCGGAATCCTTCTTCGTGCGATAGAGATAAACAGCACCCGTCCAGAGCACAATCATGGCCAGCGTCTGGTTCGTCCAGGAGAAATAACGCCAAATGATGTTGAAGTCCATCTGGGACAGGATGCCGCCCACTGCCAGCAGGGGAACGGCGAACATCAAACGCTTAGTTGCCTGGTCCTGATTGATGCCGAACCAGTCAGCAAGGGTCAGACGGGCAGAACGGAACGCCGTATCACCAGAGGTAATCGGGCAGGCGATAACGCCCAGCATAGCCAGGACTGCACCCACGCCCGTCCCCATGAAGCCAACGCAGATATCGTAAACCACGGTACCGGCACCGCCAGCCTTCATGGCTGCGGCCAGACCGCCCGTACCATCATAGAACGTAACACCGGCAGCTGCCCAGATAAGGGCGATAATACCTTCGGAAACCATGGCGCCGTAGAATACCGGACGGCCCAGGCGTTCATCCTTCAGGCAGCGGGCCATAATCGGCGACTGGGTGGAATGGAAACCGGAGATTGCACCGCAGGCCACGGTGATGAACATCAGCGGCCAAATCGGCATCTTTTCCGGCCCTAAGGGATGCAGGTTCTGCAGGGTCATTTCCGGCATGGTGTGGCCGCCAACGCCAAAGAGCATGCCGCCCATGATACCCAAAGCCATGATGATTAAGCAGATGCCGAACAGCGGATAGAAGCGGGCAATCAGCTTATCGATGGGCAAAAGCGTTGCCAGGAAGTAATAAGCCAGTACACAGGGAAGCACAATCGTTACGGCGACGCCAGTAAGTTTTGACAGGAGGCCAGCCGGGCCCGTCATAAATACAGTACCGACCAGTACCAGCAACACCACGGAGAACACGCGCATAATCATCAGCATCGTGCCCCCCATATGATGCCCGACTACTTCAGAGATACTCTTGCCATCCTCGCGCAAGGAAATCATACCCGACAGGTAGTCATGAACAGCACCGGCGAAAATCGTACCAAAGACAATCCATAAGTACACGCTCGGGCCCCAGATAGCACCGCCCAAAGCACCGAAGATTGGGCCAAGGCCGGCGATATTTAATAACTGAATCAAAAATACCTTCCAAGTGGGCAGAGGAATGTAATCTACCCCATCATTATGCACCAGTGCCGGCGTCTTGGCATCGGTGGGACCGAACACATTATCGACGATTTTACCATAAACGAAATAACCTACAATCAGAGCACCTAAAGCAACCAAAAATGTAACCATGAATGTTCACCTCATTTACCAGATTCGAATAATTGCCAAGAATTTTGGGTGACAACTTGCACATCATCCATTTGCTTTCCTTTCCCTCAGTTTTCTGGCACCACCTCCCCAGCCGTCACTTTGAAGGTCACCGGCAATGACGTCACCGACTCGTTGCGCGGCGCTTCAAAATTGAAATAATAATTATAATGCCCATCCGGCAGTGCGGCATCTTCGAGCAGGATACGGCCTGTCAGCGTGAATTTGGGCCCTTTCTTCCGGCTGCCATCCAGACGGTGGAAGATGGGTGTAATCCTGTCGCCCAATTTTAACTGACGCAGGTCACGCTCGGGCACGCCATCATGCATGACACGCCGTGCGCCCAAAATTTCAAAGGCCGCCTTATCCTCATCATAAGCAGATACCAGATAATAATTTCTGCCGTTGAGAAGCACAGACGAATAGTACAAATAATAATCGGGATGTGCCTCCACCATGTTCATAGGCAGGACATGGCCGTTAAGCTGTGGCCACTGGCCGGCAAATTCGCACTTAAAGACACCCTTGTCCCAGTCAGCGTACACCTTGGCATCGCTTCCGAGGACTACTTCCTCACCCCCCTGCCAGGAGGTCACGATGCACGACGCCGCACTGATGGCATTGGCATCATCCGGATCAACCTGCACCATAGGCATATTGTCTTCATCCCAGCTGACCGGCACATCCATGAGCTTATACAAATCAAACTGATACAAGGGCTGCCCCTGCTCGTCTGCAGCCAGCATCTGCGTATAGAGCTTTTGGTAATTTTTGCTGGCCTGCGGCAGCTTGCTGTAGGCCAGTACCGAATCTATTGAGCCGTCCAGACTGTAATAACAGGAAAGGCCCATGCCATAACGGCGGTACTTGCCCGCTACACGATAGCAGACAGCATCTTCCACGGCCTTCTGCAAAGCCAGAGAAGATTCTAAATCCTCCATGCCCGCAGCCAGCGAGCCCAGGTCAATCATATTGGTCCAATATTCATCATCACTATTGGGGCCATAGTTTTCCACAGAATTGGCCACCCGGTCCATACCGGTAAACAGGCGCAGCGGGTATTCATTTGCCTGCTGCAAAGCCTCACGCCCCATGCGCTCATAAGCCCTCTGCAGAGCCGGCAGTTTCTCCATATCCAAAACCGACATGTTTGCCATATCCGCCGCCTCATACTGCTGGCAGCGGGTCATATACGTATCGCAGATGATGCGCCCCAGCTCCCGTCCTTCAATGGCAGGATTTTGGGCAACCGCACCGAGCCAGCTGGCATAGTCAATGCCGTTCCCGGGCATGATTTCCTGCGAAGCCACCAGATAGCGGGTATAGCCCTGCAAAGCAGCTGCTGTTTCCAAGGTTGCCATCAGGCAGGTGTCAAAGCAAACGACATCAAAGGCAGGTTTCGTGCTGTTACCAGCCACGGCTGTCAGGGCAGCGCGCAAATCGCCCAGCGACAGCGAATTGCCGTAGCGTTCATCCTGACAAAAGCCAACCAGACTGCCGCCGCCATGATTCCAAAAGACCAGCATCCTGTGGTCAGCAGGATAGTTTTCCTGCGCAAAGCGCAAAAATCCCTGCAGGGTTTCCCTGTCGCCCATGCTGGCATTGGGCAGAACTGCCACCTGCTGCAAGCCGCCTCTGTCGTAAACATAGCGGCCCAGCGACTCGGACGAAATGCCCTGCGTATGCCATTTCAGAGCACCGCCTGTCTGGATAATGACTTTTACATTATCCGGCAGAACCACCTTTTGTATCTCCCGCAGATTATCGGTGGCGCTGGCATTGTTGCTTTCCAAATCAGAACCGCACATGTAGAGGTAGACCGCCCAGCTGTCCTGCGCAAATGCACGGGCATTTTCTCCCAGCAGCAGCCCGAGCACAAGTATAAGAGCCAACAGATAACGGCCTATGCCCATTTTCTTCTGCAAAGCATCCACCTCCACACCAGCATCAGCCCAACTGCAGGTCTGAACTCATTACGCCATCATTCTTCCATTCATCCAGATAAATCCAGCCGCCTCATGGTAATCCCCCTCTTTGTTGGAACCTTGTTATTTTTCTGTTAATAAAGGAGCACAAGCGGGCCGTTTTGTCCCAGCCTGCTATTTATGCTATAATGAGTATTCGTACTCAGGGCGGAAAAATCCTGCCCCTGACAAAAGTTTTCTGTATCCATCACTAGGAGGCATTCCATGGAAATCCTTTTATTTTTATTACTGGGCCTGTTCGTAGGCACCTTCGGCACGCTCGTGGGTATCGGCGGCGGCCTTATCTGCGTCCCCATTTTCATCCTTTTTCTGTCGGCAGGCACCGCCCATCCCTTCTTTGAAACTGCCGCACAGATTACGGGCACCTCTCTGGTCATCGTCATGGCCAACGCCCTGTCGGGAACGCTTGCTTATATCCGCCAGAAGCGGGTGTATTTCAAGGCGGCTGTTCCCTTTGCTCTGGCCACCCTGCCCGGTGCCTTCTTTGGCTCCTATATCGTGGACAAGTTCAACCAGCCCATGCTGAACTTCTACTTCGGCATCTTCCTCTTGTTCATGGCTTCCATCATGTACATCAACAGCCGCCGCAAACCGCCTGTAGACGTACACGAACTGCCGCCGGACTTCACCTACAATAAATGGATCGGTATTATCTCCAGCTTCGGCGTAGGCTTCCTGTCGAGCATCTTCGGTATCGGCGGGGGCGTTATCCATGTGCCGCTGATGATTTATCTCTTAGGCTTCCCGGTGCATATGGCCACCGCCACCTCCCACTTCGTACTGGCGGCCTCCTCCGCCTTCGGCGTGGTCTCCCACTTCCTGCTCGACCACATCATCTGGCTGCCCGCCATCTGCATCTCCATCGGTGCCGCCATCGGCGCCCAGATTGGGGCCAAAATCTCCCGAAAAACCAAATCCAAGGTTATTCTGGCATTGCTGTCCCTGGCCATGTTTGCATTGGGATGTCGGCTGATACTTATGGGGAGTGCGCAGTAAAATTGCAGTTTGTGGGTTCGTTCGTGCTGAAGGTATCCCGTGTATACGTGGTCATGGGGAGAACGGGGAGTAATTTTTCTGTTTTCCGCTAAACGACCCCCTCGTAAAGACGAGCTGTCCAGTTACCTGCGCCGGGCAGGCCGGCGGCGCTGCTTTCAGCTTATTGGCTTGGCAGCTTTCTTCCGGGGCCGGCCTTCACTGCGTTCAGGCAGTCGCTCCCTACAGAAAAATCACTCCCCGTTCGCCCCAAGTTACGGATTAGGCTATTGCCACGAACTCGTTGCTCCCGTAACAAGAACATCGATGTACGTGTTGCTTATCGCTGCGAAAATGCCATCTTATACGGACATCACTTAGGGCGGAGGTGGTGATGCTTTTCGCCATGGAACGACTGTCCGAACGCAGTGAGGACTGGCCCACAAACGGTATAAACTAAACACTGATATGAACATACGCGCCGCCGGTCTTGCCCGGCGCAGGTAACTAAAAAGCCCATACATCTGCTTGTGGGTCATTTAGTGCAATGGCGAAAAGTATTACCACCTCCGCCCAAACTGAGCTGTAACAAAAATTTCAGCACGTACTGGCAAACTGCAATTTACACAAAAGCCCTGTGGCTGATAATACTTTCCCTTCGCTTTAGGCAGAGGAAAATATTATCAGCCACAGGGCGTCTTTATATATCGATGTAAACCGAACTCAAATCGGCCGCAGCTCCCAATTCCCATCCCCAGCCAGTTTCAACTCCTGCTGGTGCTGGGCAAAGAGCGTAGACCTATGCCCCACGCTGACAATGCCCATCTGAGGCAGTTCTTTTTGCAGCATCTCATACATCTCTGCCTCGCGCGGTTCATCCAAGGCCGAAGTCGCTTCATCGAGGAACACCCAGTCGGGCTTTTGCAGAAGAACCCGGGCGAAGGCCAGCCGCTGCTGTTCACCCAAAGAGAGGATGCGGCTCCAGTCGTCAATTTCATCCAGACGGGCAGTGAATTCTTCCAGCCCCACTTTCGTCAGTGCCGCCTGCAGTTCGCTGTCGCTGCCGGAAACGGTAGCAGGATAATGGAGCGCACGGCGCAGACTGCCCAGCGGCAGATAAGGACGCTGGGGCAGGAACAATAACCGGCTGCCTGCCTTCATCTGCAATTTGCCCGCACCATAGGGCCAGATTCCCGCCAGACTGCGCAAAAGCGTGCTCTTGCCGCAACCGGAAGCCCCCGTCACCAAGAGGCGGCTGCCTGCGGGCAGATGCAGGCTGCAATTTTCGAGCAGTACCCGGCTGTCCGGCAGCTGCACCTTTAACTCCCCGACCGTAAGCGCACTGCCGCCCGCCTGCCGCTGAATGCCGGCTTGCACGCCCTCAGCGTCCTCCATATGCTCCGTAAAGGTTGCCAGTCGTCTGACCACCGCTGCCAGCTGGGCGATGGTATCGTAGGACTCCACGAAATAGGACAGCGCATCCTGCACCCGGCCAAAGGCGGATGCGGTCTGCATCAGGCCGCCCAGCGCAATGGCCCCGGCAAAATACTGCGGTGCCGCCAAAATAAGCGGCACGATAACGGCCAGCTGGGCATAGCCGTTGACATAGAAATTCAACAGTTTTGTCTGCTTCATGAGCTGCCAGAAGTTGCTGATGACCTTGGCAAAGCGCTCATGAAAGCCCCTGTTCTCCGCACTTTCCCCGCCATAGAAGGCAATGCTTTCGCTGTTTTCCCGCACCCGCATCATATTGAAACGGAAATCGGCCTCATAGCGCTGCTGCTCGAAGTTCAGGCCGATAAGTCTGCGCCCCACCAAATGAGCACCACCCGTACCAATGGCAGAATAAACAAGGGAGAACCAGAACATATAACCATAGATGACAATTTCCTGTCCCCCAAGGTTCAGCGTAAAGGCTCCGGACAGATTCCAGAGCACCACCCCAAAGGCCGCCAGCGTCGTCAACTGTTTTAGAAAGCCGATCAATAATTGCAGCGAAAGATTGGTAAACTGATTGATGTCCTCGCTGATTCGCTGATCCGGGTTATCCGTATCGCTGTTTAATACCTGCAAACGGTAATAGACCTGTCTGCCCAGCCAGCGGGAAAGATATTCATCCGTGAGCCAGGTGCGCCATTTTATCTGCACCGCCTGCCGCAGGTAAATGGCATAGACGGCGATGACGATGTAGAGCATCGCCACCCCGAGAAATTCCCCCACGAGCGGCCAGAACTGGTCTGCCTGATACTGCTGCAGGGCATTATAAAATTCGTTATACCAGCTGTTTATCCGCACGAGCAGATACACGCCAAAGAAATTCAGGCCGATAACAAAGGCCAACAGGCCCCGGGCCTTCCACTTATGCTCGCTGTTCCAATACCCCCGAAACAACTGCCAGAACGCACGCAATGCTCCGCGTTTCCCCATATCCATCACTCCAAAAAAAGAGATTGTTCCGCCGTAATGAAACGGAACAATCTCAGTATAGACCTTTCACTTGCCGGTGGCAATAATTATTTGGTGTTTAGGGATGTGGCTTCAGCCAATCATTTTCTTAATATCTTCTTCCACCGTGGAAATCGTGCCAATGCCGAAGTTTTCGACCAGCACTTTCGCCACGTTCGGGGACAGGAAGGCCGGCAGCGTGGGGCCAAGATGGATGTTCTTGACACCCAAGTGCAGGAGAGCCAGCAGCACGATAACGGCCTTCTGCTCATACCAGGCAATGTTGTAGGCAATGGGCAGTTCATTGACATCACTGAGGCCAAAGACTTCCTTGAGCTTCAGCGCAATCAGGGCCAGACTGTAAGAGTCGTTGCACTGGCCTGCATCCAGTACCCGCGGGATACCGCCGATATCGCCCAGGTTCAGCTTGATGTACTTGTACTTGGCGCAGCCCGCAGTGAGAATCACCGTATCCTGGGGCAGTGCCTGGGCAAATTCTGCATAGTAGTCGCGGGACTTCATGCGGCCGTCGCAGCCGGCCATCACCACGAACTTTTTGATGGCACCACTCTTGACGGCCTCCACTACTTTATCGGCCACAGCAAAGACCTGCTCATGGGCAAAGCCGCCCACAATCTGCCCCTGCTCCAGTTCCGTGGGCGCGGCGCATTTCTTGGCCAGTTCAATGATGGCCGAGAAATCCTTGGAACCATCCGCCTTGGCTTCAATATGCTGACAGCCCGGCACACCGGTCGCGCCTGTGGTAAACAGGCGGTTCTGGTAGCTGGCCTTGGGCGGAACAACACAGTTGGTGGTCATGAGAATCGGGCCGTTGAAGGATTCAAATTCTTCCTTCTGCTTCCACCAGGCATTGCCGTAGTTACCGGCAAAGTTGCTGTACTTTTTGAACTTTGGATAATAATGAGCCGGCAGCATTTCCCCATGGGTGTAAACATCTACGCCCGTGCCCTGCGTCTGCTCCAGCAGCATTTCCAAATCCTTGAGGTCGTGGCCGGAAATCAGAATGCCGGGGTTCTTGCGGACGCCCAAATCCACCTTGGTCAGTTCCGGGTTGCCATAAGTTTCCGTGTTGGCTTTGTCCAAGAGAGCCATGCCGTCCACGCCCCACTTGCCCGTTTCGAGTGTCAGGGCCGTGAGTTCATCGCCTGTGAGGCTGTCGTCCAAAAGTTTCGCCAGCGCCGACTGCACGAAAGCATCAATGGCTTCATTCTCATAGCCCAGCACATTCGCATGCTTCTGATAGGCCGCCAACCCCTTGAGGCCATACGTGATGAGTTCCCGCAGGCTGCGGATGTCCTCATTTTCCGTGGCCAGCACACCGACTTTGGCAGCCTGCGCGGCAAAGCCTTCAATATTTTCCTGCCAGAGGGCCGCTTCCGGCAGATTCTCCCGCTCCTGCAATTTGGCCAGAAGTTCCTGCTTCACCCGCAAGGTCTCGGCAATCCGCTCGACAATGGCCTCCCGGTCAAAATTGGCATTGGTGATGGTGATGAAGAGATTGATGGTCACGAGATAATTGACCTGCGGCTCCACCTTCCGGCCCTCAGCCCGCAGGCGGGTGGTTACCGCCGACAGCCCCTTGGTCACATAAATCAACAGGTCTTGCATCGCCGCCACTTCCGGGGTCTTGCCGCAGACCCCCATCACGGTGCAGCCCTTGCAGCCGGCAGTTTCCTGACACTGATAGCAGAACATTTTCTTTTCCATAAAGCACGCTCCTCGTTATCTAATACACATGAAAATATACGTCATCGGTTTTCGTTTACAAGGCCATTATAACGAAGGAAAACGCTTTATGCTGTAACGCTTGTTACAATAAAAAGGCCGCAAGCAAAAGCTTGCGGCAAAAAACTGTCTGTTAAGCGCCGATATCAATATTCCCACCGGGAGCAGGTTTTGGCTTGTAATTGCTAATCTGGGCATTCGCCTGCTGGAAGCGGCTATTACCGAGCTTCGTTTCTGTGCCAAACTGTGATACGCGCGTGACATCGAGGGCTGCTTTCATGCTGTGCGCCATATTTGCCTGGCCTTGTTCAGAAATCTGCTTCACCTGCTGTTGGAATTTACTGGACCCCAGTTTCGTTTCCGTGCCGAAGTTGGATACTTCATAGTAGGACTTTGCTTTATCCATTATCTGAGAGGTGTTCTGCATCCCCTCATTGTTGGTCTTTTGATTGTCCTGCTGGAACTTACTGGAACCAATTTTGGTGCTCGTACCGAAATTGGAAACTTTATAAATCGCTGCAGTTTCCTGGGCAATTTCCTTGGTCTCCCGCTCACCGATGCTGATGACGGTGTCGTTCCCCTGCTGGAACTTGCTGGAACCCAACTTGGTCTCTGTACCAAAATTCGATACTTTTGTATACGACGCTGCCTGTTCGCTACGCTCTTTAGTCGCCTGCATTCCCACAGAATGAACCTCGCGATTTAATTGTGGGAAACTCGAAAGCGTCGTAGCACCCACTGCCGAGATACCCATGTCGATCCCTCACTTTCCCTGAGACATTCCTTAATCCTTTATATAGGTATACAGCCCTACTTTCATTATATACACTTTGTATTTGATTTTCAACCGTTTTGGCATTATTTATTATTATTGGTTATTCCTATTCAGCTGACCAGCCCCAAGTCCTGCAGGACTTCCTTCACCTGGTCGATTTCGATGGGCTTGGAAGCGTAGGCATCACAGCCCTGCTCAAAGGCCTGATCCACGTATTCCATATCGGCAATAGCCGTCATCATGATGATTTTCACCTGCCGCGCGGCTTCTACCTTTTGCCGGGATTCGAGCTCCCGAATCAGCTTGAGCACCATCAGGCCATCCACCTTGGGCATCATGATATCCAGACACATCAAATCATAGGGCTCGCCGGACTTGAAGGCTTCCAGATATTTATCAATGGTTTCCATGCCGTTGTCAGCCGTATCACACGAACCGTAATCCTGTAAAAATTCCAGCAGAAACGTGCGGCTGAGCACATCATCTTCCGCAATCAAAATCTTCATGAAGACTCCTCCCTAGGTGGCAGCTGCACTTCCTCTGCCAGTTTCTGCATGCAGTAATGCAGCAGATTTTCCGTGCGCGGGTCCATGTCCGCCTGCTTGTCTGCGGGCTTTTTCCGCGGGCGCAGGAATATCCGCCGTTCCTGTCCGGCTGAATCAGCCTTCTGCAGCGGAATCCAGAAGGAGACACAGGTTCCCCGGCCCAGTTCCGAATCCAGGCTCATCGTGCCGCCCATCAGCTCCACCAGTTCCCGGGAAATCATCAGCCCCAGCCCCGTGCCCCCAAAGAGACGGGTGGTGCTGCTGTCCGCCTGGGTAAAGGGGCTGAACAATTTGTTCTTCATGCGCGCATCCACGCCGATACCGGTATCTTCCACGCTGAATTCGAGGGTGGGCTGCTCGTGGCGGACGCTCTGGTAAACCGCCATGGTTATCCTGCCCGTCTCGGTAAACTTCAGCGCATTGGCCAGAATATTATGCAGCACCTGCCGCAGCCGCAGGGCATCCCCCCGAATAAACCGGGGCAGCGTGGAAAAATCCGTCGTGACAAATTTCAAGCCCTTGGCCGCCACCAGCGGCTGATAGATTTCTCCAATGCGCTGCAGACTCTCCAGCAAATCAAAATCCAGTTCCTCCAGCCGCAGCTTGTCATTTTCAAGCTTGGCGAAGTCCAAAATATCATTCAGAATATGCAAAAGGTCATCGGCACTGCGCTTGGCATTCTGCAGGCATTTCTGCTGTTTTTCGCTCAAGGGTTCCCGGCCTGCCAGTTCCATCATACCGATAATGCCATTGAGGGGCGTGCGCAGTTCGTGGCTCATGATGGAGATGAACTGGGTCTTGCTCTCATCCGCTTCCTCTGCCGCCCGCTTGGCCCGCTCCAGCTGCTGCTCGTAATGCTTGCGCACCGATACATCTACAATGGTGACAATCAGCTGCTTGTCCCGGCCTTCCCTGGTCTGAGATACGCCAAGATTCAGCCAGAGCCGGTCTCCGGTTTTGGCATTCTTCATCTGCACGGAAAATTCGCTGGTAAAGTCATCATCAGCCAGAGCCGCCTCAATATTGCGGCGCACAGGACAGTGACGGCAGTTTTTGCCATGGCCGCAGCCCTTTTCCAGACTGTTCTCACAGCAGAAAGCGTCACCAAATTGACGGCCAACTACATTCTGCCCGTCTGTCTGCATCAAAATCCTGCCCATCTCATTTACCGCCAGCACCGCCCCTTCGGCATCCAGCAGGCAAAGGCCCACCTTGGCCGCCGAAAAGACCGCCCGCATGTATTCCTGCCCAGCCTGTACCTGGGCCTCCAACTCCTCAATCTGGTTCATGACGCCAGCCAGCTGAGAGGGCAGATTTTTTTCTGTCATCTGCATAACTTTCGCCTCCTAATCATTAGCTTTTATATTGCATCCTCACAAGCATAAACGCTAACAATCAAAGAAGAACGCGAAACATTTCTAAATTAAGAATAACACAAAATCCCGCCCTTGTATAGATAGAACATTGACACCAAGGGTTCCGGGTGCTATCATTTTATTTAGTTATTCCAAACCGTTGAAGCGGGAGAAACATCCGTTATGCTTGCACAGAGAGTCCGGGGAGCTGGGAGCCGGGCGGAACACAGACGGGTATATGGGCCGCTGAGGGCGCACCGAAAGCATTTGACTTTGTTAGTAGGCTGCGACGTGAGGACACGCGTTAGTGGTCAGAGGTATGTTAGTACCTCGTTAAGGGCATGGCACAGCCATGAAACAGGGTGGCACCGCGAAATTTTCGTCCCTGACAGAAACGATTTCTGTCAGGGATTTTTTAGTTCCTGACAGGGCAAAAAAGGAGCTAATATCATGGAAAACAACAACGAGAAAAAAATCATTCTCTCGGGCATTCAGCCCACCGGCGTCTTCACGCTGGGCAACTACCTCGGAGCTGTAAAGAACTGGCAGAAGATGCAGGAGGAGTACAACTGCTATTACTTCATCGCCGACCTGCACTCCCTGACCGTCCACATTGACCCGACCAAGCGCAAACAGCAGACGCTGCAGGCATTCGCCCTGCTGCTCGCCTGCGGCATTGACCCGGAAAAGAGCCTGGTCTTCATCCAGAGCCATGTCCGGAGCCATGCGGAAATGGGCTGGCTCATGAGCTGCTGCTCCCAGTTTGGCGAGCTTAGCCGCATGACCCAGTTCAAGGATAAATCCAGCAAACATCCCGAAAACATCAACGCCGGTCTTTTCACCTATCCGGCCCTGATGGCCGGGGATATCCTGCTCTATCAGGCCGACTATGTGCCCGTAGGCGCCGACCAGACCCAGCATCTGGAATTCACGCGTGACATCGCGACCCGCTTCAACCATAACTACGGCGAAATCTTCAAGCTGCCGGAAGGTTACTTCCCCAAAGCCGGGGCAAGAGTTATGAGCCTGCAGGACCCCACCAGCAAGATGAGCAAGTCCGACACCAATCCCAAGGCCACGATTTCCATTCTCGACGAGGAAAATGTCATCCTCAAGAAGTTCAAGAGCGCCGTCACCGACAGCGAAGCGGTGGTATGCTTCCGCGAGGATAAGCCAGGCGTCAGCAACCTGATGACCATCTACTCGGCCATCACCGGCAAGAACATGGCCGAAATCGAAGCTGAATTTGCAGGCAAAGGCTACGGCGACTTCAAGGCCGTTGTCGGTCAGGCTGTAGCCGATGAACTCAAGCCCATCCGCGAAAAATACGCCGAACTCATGAAGGACCGCAAACACCTCGAAGCCCTGATGAAGCAGGGAGCAGAACGGGCCGACTACATCGCCCGCAAGACCCTCACAAAAGCTAAGAAAAAAGTCGGTCTCTTACCCGAAGTACGCTGAAATCACAAAACAGCAAAACAGAAATAACGTAACACAAAGCCCGTGGGGACATATTCCTAAGCGATTTACGCGCGCAGCGCGTACTAGCGCAGGAATATGTCCCCACGGGCTTTAGTCTTTCCCCTCTTTTTAAGGTTCAAATTTTATACTTTGAACTTCTGCACTTCTCTCTGCAAATCCATGGCCATTTTCGCTAACTCGTTGCTGGCATGGGCGATTTCCTGTACGGAAGCGCTCTGTTCCTCCGTGGCTGCCGATACGGTTTCTGCTTCTTCGGCGGCACTGCGGCTGCTTTCGCCGATGGTGCGGATATGGCCCACGATTTCCTGACCGCTGACGGCCATGCCGCTGATGGCGGTGGAAATCTCCTGTACCTGGCTCGACACATTCTCGACGATTTCGATAATCTTGCGGAAGGACTCGCCCATGGACATGATGTTTTCCGTGCCCACGCGGACTTCCTCACTGCCTGCCTGCATACCGGCTACCGCATTATCCGTATCCCGGCGGGTTTCGGCAATCAGGGCGGAAATGCGCTGCGCCGCTTCCTGCGAGGATTCAGCCAGCTTGCGGACCTCATCAGCTACTACGGCAAAGCCGCGGCCATGTTCACCGGCCCGGGCTGCTTCGATAGCGGCATTGAGGGCCAGCAGGTTCGTCTGCTCGGAAATGCTCGAAATGGTATCGACAATCTGACCGATTTCGTTAGAGCGCTCACCCAGAGCCGTAACTACCTTGGTGGATTCCAAAGTGGACTCTTCAATGCGCTTAATCTGGCCAATGGCTTCGTTCAAGGTCTTGCCGCCATCGCGGGCCACGGTCGATGCCTCGCGGCTGTTGCTGGCTGCTTCATCAGCCTTGCCGGCAATGTCCTGAATGGTGTCGTTGAGGTTTTCGATGGCTTCGGAGGTGGAGTTCACGGCATCGAGCTGCTCGCTGGTGCCCTGTGCTACCCGGACGATGGAATCGGCCACCTGATTGGAGGCCTGTGCCGACTGGTCACTGGTGGCATTAAGTTCTTCCGAAGCGGCCGACAGGCTTTCTGCGGAGCTGCTGACATTATGCAGCACCTTCTGCACACCATGCCGCATATCCCGCACAGCAGCAGCCAGCATCCCCAATTCATTGCTTACCGTAATCCTTGCCGGGCGATCCCTGAAGTCCCCGTCTGCCAGCAGGCGCATTTCGTCCATCATCACAGCCAGCGGTTTCATGGAACGGTTGACCGTAAAGAGTACGCCCAAAGAAATCAGGATAATCAGCACGATGGAAATGCCTGCCATGATTTTCAGCACATTGCCCACCGGCGCAAAGAGCTCATCCTGATAGGCAATGGTAGCCATGCCCCAGCCCGTAGCCTTGATGGGATTGTAGAAAGCAATCATATCCTTGCCGTCTGCGCGGGTGAATTTATAGACGCCAGCCTCACCAGAAAGCATCTTTTCGCCCAGTGTGCGGATAGCTGGGTCATCTTCTTCCGAAATCTTTTTCTTCATGATGGCGGCTTCATCGGGATTTACAATATAAGTGCCCTCCTGCGAAACCAGCAGACTGTAGCCGCTTTCTCCCAGCTTCAAATCGCTGACCTTTTCCATTACGGCATCCACATAGATGGCTGCCAGAACCATCCCCACATTCGCGCCGCTGCTGTCCTTGGCCAGCGCGATGCTGTTCACGATAATCTTGCCCGTAGCCTGCGAAATCACCGGCGAGGACATAAAGCTGTCCTGAGCGCCCGTCATGGTCTGCTTGTACCAGGCCTTGTCGGCATTGTGCATCTCTTTGAAGCCCGCCTTGGTCTGACCGTAGAGCACGCCGGAACCGTCAAACGGCCCCCAGCTCACGCTGTCGTAGATACCGGGATAAATCTTGTTCATGAGATTGAGGCGGTAGACATTGTTCTCATTCATCAGCTCCGGGGCGTTTTTCAGATTCTTTGCCGCCGGATGAGAAGCCGCCGTCTGGGTTTCCAGCATACGGCTGTCCAGCCAGGCCGAAACCCCGCTGGCCACTTCCTGCGCATTCTTCAGGGAACTTGTCGTAAGCTGCTGCTCAAAGGTGGAACCCACATAGCGGAAGATAATCCCCGCCATCAGCACCAGCCCCACTACCACAATCGGAATCACATAAATCAAAATCTCCGTTTTGACCGTTCTGGCCTTCGCGGTCAAGCTCTCCTGACCAGCCATCGTACTCCCTCCTCTTACACCTTTAATCAATAAATATTAGCTATATTCAGGTAATTACAGCCATACCCCGGCGCCCAAGGAAGGGCGCCTGCGGACGTAAATCCCCGGATGGGATTTCAGTCCGCGTTTTCGCCTGTGCCCGTTAGGGTATTTGGATACTTTTCTTTGCGCCAAAGAAAAGTCACACCACGAACTATATATTCCAATGAATCATCGCCCGGATGGACATCTCTGCATCCCCATCATCAAAAGCTTCCATTTCCGGCAGCCAGTCTTCGGCAAACAGCGGCAAATCCTCCACCAGTTTCTTGATGAATTTATTCACCACCTGCATGGCGACATCATCCTGCGGGGAATTGAGGAACTGCCCCAAGACGCGCCCCACTTCCTCCATCTCCTCTGGCTGTAGATAGCGGGTGGCACTGTCGAGACTGGACAGGCGCAAAATGGAGTAATTGATGGTATCCTCTGCCGTCAGCAGCTGCTCGGCCTTGACCATCAGGCCGGCCGTCTTCAATTTTTCGGCCACCACACTGCCATTTGTCCCCTCCGGCAGCTGCACCAGCACCAGATGATTCTCCGTAGGACTGCAAAGGAGCTTGCAGCCTGCCGAAAGCAAACCATTTTCCAAGCCGCGGGCATTGTCCAAAACCTGCTGGGCATAGTCCTGATACTCCATGCAGTCCGCTTCCTTGAACACCAGTGCCAAAGAAGCCAGTACATTCTTCTTCAGCGAGCTATGGCCCGTTTCAATCACCGTCTTATCCAGCAGCTCAGCAATCTTCTCCTTGCAGAGGATGATGCCGTTCTGCGGGCCATGCAGGGCATCGCTGGCCGCAAAGGTAGCCACATCCGCATAGGGCACCGGCGAAGGAATTTTGCCCGCCGCAATCAGCCCGGAATTCTGCCCTAAATCAATCCAAAGATATGCCCCAACTTCATCGGCAATCTTGCGCAGACCCGCATAATCGATATTGCGCGGATAGTTTACCGGCGAATAGATAATCATATCGGGACGGTGTTTATGCGCCAACGCCTGTACCTTGGCAAAGTTCAGTTCCAAAGTGTCCGGCTCCACCCCGAACTTCACGAAATTATACTGCAAATCGCCGGTGCAATACTCCGACTTGCGCAGATTGAAGGACAGCACCGTGTCCCCCTTCTTGAGCAGTGCCAGCATCACCACGCGGGAGGCGATGGCAAGGCTCCCGGTGCGCACAATGGCGTGCTCCGCATTGAAAAGCTCCTTGGCCCGGCTGATGGCCAGCTTCTCCAAACGGCTCTGACGATGCGCCTTGTGATGGTCGATGATTTCATCCCCCAGCGTGCTCCCCTTCAGGAACGACGCAAAGGGCGAAGCCGCATTGGTTGTAGGAATCAGGGACAGCGTAGTACGCTGCTGCTTCAGCGCACTCCTGATCTGCCCGCACAGTTCCGGGTCAAAATTCTCCAATTTTCGCAGGATTTTCTCGTTGGTCATATTCCATGTCCTTTCTTATATATATTGCTATAATTTGTCCGTTACTGCTATCGCTATTCACTTCGACAAAAGTAGAAAAAATCCTGCCAATGCGCTTGCCTGCAAGAATATTTATCCCTCGTGCGTTGAGACGAAATTGAGTGGGGCAGGTGATAGTTTTCCGCAGCGTCAGGCTCCGGACGTAAAGAAACTATTTTTTCTCCACCAATAAACGAGGCCTTAAAAGTCAACTGTCTGAGCACAGCGAGTTTTGACTTTTAAGGCCTCAATGAATGAGAAAAAATAGTTTTAGTCCGGTGCCGAAGCGAAGGGAAACTATCACCTGCCCCACGCCTTTTGCCGCGAACGTATAAAATGGCTTACAAAATTGGTGAGATTTTATTTTACAGCGCCTTTACAAATTCTTCTCCCAGCTTGCGGCAATCGGCAAGATCCGCATCCCCGGGAGCATTTTCGACAATCAGGCCATCGGAGAACAGCTTGGCGCCGTCCCCTTTGGTGCGCTCAGCCCAGCTTTCCATCCAGGCACCGCCGCCCCAGCCATAAGAACCGAACAGCGCCACCGGCTTGCCGGACAGATGCTTTTCCGCATCCGTGAACAAAGGCTCGAAAGAGCCTTCCTCCAGCACCTCATCCCCCATGGCCGGGCAGCCAAAAATCAGCCCGTCATAATCCGGCACCGACGAAGCCTTGAACGACTCGACCTCAAAGAGGCTCACATCCCCGCCAGCCCCCTTGGCGCCTTCCTCAATGGCTTTCGCCATGGCCTCGGTATTGCCCGTGCCCGACCAGTAAACAATCGCAACTTTGCTCACAAAAATTCCTCCTTATCATAGACCCCTGTCATACGGCTTTGACCAAATCCGGCAGGCTTGCGCCGCCTTCCAGCCGCAGACAAAAATCATGGGTACAATCGGCATACAAATCAAAGAGCGCTCTGGTTTCCCGCTCATTGGCATAGACCTTCCAGTAGCCGCTGTAGGAAAAATCCTGCCCCTTGTGGCGGATAAACCCTTCCACATCCTCCGGCGGATACCCCAGAAACAGCCCGACTTCATGCGGAAAGGATTTGCGCAGCTGCATGCGAAGTTTCAGATACTCCAGCATCCCCATCAGCGTATCGTCCCCCCGATACCCAAGCCTAACGAGTATCTTCTTCGCCAGCGGATGAGCCAAATCCTTTAAGAGCGCCCGCTGCCGATAAAAGAGCAGCAGCACATACTCCTCCCCTTCTGACAAGCGGAAGACGGATATGCCCTTGCAGTTAAAACACTGCCTGTAAGAAGCCAGCAGCCCCTCAAAATCCTCAAAACGGCTCTTTTGAAACGACAACAGACTGGCCGACTTCAGCCCCATCAGCATCGGCGCCGCATGAAAGCCCAGCAGCTGTTCAAATCCCTCACGTCCCAACAACATCACCTCGCAAATGATAGAAATTATCATTAACTCAACGAGTTCATTATATTATAAATGATAATCATTTGCAAGTTATATTTTCCCCAAGGCCTGTCGAACTGGTCCTTTTTTATGTATTGCGTTATAATAAACACATCTCCTTGCGAAAGGAGGTGAAAACTCATTGTATTCCAAATTACTCTGGAACGCCTTAGTTCCGCTGGTCGTGGGAATTCTGGTAGCGATTTTTAACTACTGGCTGAACCACTAAAAGCGAACAGGCACAAAAATCCCCCGGCAACTCGACAAAGCCGGGGGATTTTCTAAACTCATTGTATTCCGTATGCCTGTATTATAGCACCGCACAGCGAAAAGCACAAGCTAAAAATTGCGTTCCACCGTTCAGCATAAATTACATGAAGCCGGTACTTTACACCTATTGCCGATGCAGCAGCTTCATTTTGACTATCCGCTTCACCGACTGATTAATCCGTTCCTCACTGATCACGCCTTTTTCCGCCGCATCCAATAGGCCCAGATAAACCGCGGTCTGCCGCGGATATTCATGGCAGACAAGCGCAATGTCAGCGCCTGCCTGAATGGCCTGTACGCCCAAATCGCGGAAGTCGCCGTACTTGGACACGGCGCCCATCTCAAGCGAATCGGTGACGATTACGCCATCAAAGCCCAGTTCCTGCCGCAGAAGTTTCGTCTGGATTTCTGCCGACAGGCTGGCCGTGTGGTCTTTATCGAGCGCCGGATAGACCAGATGCGATACCATCACCATGAAGTTTTCCGGGCTGTGATTGGCGATGATTTCCTTAAACGGCAGTAAATCCTGCGCCATGAGTTCAGCCTTCGTGGCAGGGATTTCCGAACGGTCGATATGGGAATCCACCTGCCCGCGCCCAATGCCGGGGAAATGTTTCAAGGTGTAGATGATATGCGCGGATTCATAACCCTGCGCCGCCGCGGCCACAAACTTGGCCGCCGTCTGGCCGTCCGCCGAATACTCACGGGGATTGTTGCCCACATCCGCCACCGGCGCAAAGTTCACATTGATGCCCAGTTCCTTGAGGCGATTCCCCGTCTTCTGTGCCCAGGCTTCGGCCTGCGTATTGTCGCCGCTCTGGCCAAGGCTCTGTGCCGAAGGCGGCGGTTCAATAAAGCCCTTGCCCCGAGCCACAGGGCCGCCTTCTTCGTCAATGGCGATAAACAGGGGGACTTTTGCGGCCTGCGCCTGCAAATCCGCCGTGAGTTTTTTCGTCTGCTCGGCCGACTGCAGATTGCGGTCGAAGAAAATCACGCCGCCGATATGGTACTGATTGAGCATAAAACGGCTGTCGTCATTGATTTCCGTGCCATGCACGCCAATCATCACCATCTGACCCACCTTTTCCGGCAGGCTCATGCCGGCCACGATGGCATCCACCTGGTCATCGAGCGTCTGCGGCTTCTTCGCATTTTCATCCGCCTCTGCACCCTTGCCGCAGCCAGACAGCAGCATGAGCAACAGTACCAGTGTCAAAGCAAAAAACCTTCTGCAAATCCCCATGATTATCCCCCTTGTCAATCCTCCAGCATGGCCTGATAGACATCCCGGCGGGAAATGCCTAACGCCTTAGCGGCCTCCCGCATGGCCTCTTTCTTGTCCAGCCCCTGCGCCATAAAATGCGCACAGCACGCTTTGGGGTCAGCAGGCAGTTCATTTTCCTCTGCCGCCACTTCCCCGTCAAAGCCGGCCACAACGATGACATATTCCCCGCGCGGGTCGTTTTCCTCGTAATGGGCCATGATTTCCGTAAGGCTGCCGCGCTGGAATTCCTCGAATTTCTTGGTAAGCTCGCGGCCCAAAGCCACCTGCCGGTCGCCTAATACCCCATACAGGGCTTTGAGCGTAGCCTTCAGATGGTGCGGCGCCTCATAAAAAATCAACGTTTCCGGATATTTCTGCACACTCGTCAAAATTTCCTGCTGCTTTTTCGCCGTCTTGGGCAAAAAGCCGATAAAGGTAAAGCGGGTGGTATCAAGGCCCGAACAGATAAGCGCCGACAGCCCCGCATTGGCACCGGGCAGAGGCGTTACCTTAAATCCTGCTTCAATGGCCAGCTGCGCGAGGTGACTGCCAGGGTCGCAGATACCGGGCAGGCCTGCGTCACTGACGCAGATTAAGTCATGGCCTTCCTGCATGTAGGCAATAAGCTCCGGCCCCTTGGTGAGCTTGTTGTGCTCATGGTAGCTGGTCAGCTTCGTATGAATATCAAAATGGGTCAAAAGCTGCCGGGTATGGCGGGTATCTTCAGCGGCGATAAGCTCTGCTTCGCCGAGCATCCGCACAGCCCGATAGGTCATATCCTCCAGATTGCCAATCGGCGTGGCACAGAGGTAGAGGGTTGGGATTTTTTCATTCATTTTCTTACATTCCATATATCTGTAAAATCTCGTCGGTATAGGAGCCGTCGTCTTGGTGGACGATTAAGGGCGGCAGAACTTTTAGGCCGCCGGGACTTGCTCCTACCACGGCTTCTATCAGCATCATATTGGGCGCTTTGCCTGCCTTGGGCTGCACCATCTGCAGGCGCTTGACCTCCAGCTGCTTTTCATGGAGGGCCACAATGATTTCGCCCAGCCGCTCCGGCAGATGTACCATGCCGAAGTGGCCGCCAAAGCGCAGGCCGTAGCGTGCCGCCGCCACGACATCCTGCAGGGTGGCTGTAAACTCATGGCGGGCTCGTGCCACGCCGGAGAGTTTATTGGCCTGTCCCTCTCCCACCGGACGGTAGGGGGGATTGGCTAGCACCACATCAAAGGATTCGGGCTTATAAAGCTCCCGAATGGCACGATAGTCGCCCTCGCGCACGAAAATCTTTTCTTCCAGCTCGTTAAGCCAGACATTGCGGGAGGCAAGTTCTGCCATAACGGGATTTAGCTCCACAGCATCCACGCGGGCTACTTCGTCAGCGATGAGGAGCGGGATTACGCCCGTACCCGTGCCCAGTTCCAAGACCTTTTGGCGGGACTTTAACGACAAAAAATGAGCCAGCAGCACGGCATCCAGTGAAAAGCAAAATTCCTGCGTATTCTGGATGATATGCCGCCCGCTCTTCATCAAGTCGTCCAGCCGTTCATGTTCGCCTAAACGTACTTCCCGCATCAGTGGCGCTCCCGATTATCCCGGCTCCGCTTATCCCCGCGCTTGTTGTTCTTGGGGCGGTTGTCCCGGTTCCCCCGGCGGTGGCCTGCGTCCCGGCTGTCCCGGCTGCGGTTATGGCTGTTATGGGAACGGTGGCCGCCCTCACGGCGGTTATCCCGATTCTCCCGATTTTCGCGGGGACGGCGCTCCCGCCGCTCGCCGCGGTCGGAATGTTTGTTTTCTGCACCTTCGCCAAAGTCCTCAGCCAAAATCTCTGCGGCCTCAGACTCCTGTTCCTCATAGGCCGCCATCATGGAAGCGGCCATGCTGGTATCGTCCTCATCCTTTTCGATGACATCTTCCCAGGCGGCCACGATGGTACGGCCGGAATCGAGCAGGATGGTGGCCGAGCGGCGCTGCTGGTTCAGCGAGATGACCTTGCCCTCACCTTCCACGGACACCACGCGGGAACCCTGGGAGGGCGGCATGATTTTCTTCTGCTTATGGGGGCAGTTCTCCCCGCAGTAGCAGTCGTTTTCGTATTTTAGGCAGCACATAAGACGGCCGCAGATACCGGAAATCTTCGTGGGATTTAAGGACAGGTTCTGGTCCTTGGCCATGCGGATGGACACGGGCTCAAAGTCGCCTAAGAACGTCGCACAGCAAAGCGGCCGCCCGCAGCAGCCAATGCCGCCCATAAACTTGGCCTCATCACGGACGCCAATCTGGCGCAGTTCAATGCGGGTGCGGAACACAGCCGCCAAATCCTTGACGAGCTCGCGGAAGTCGATACGGCCGTCAGCGGTGAAGTAGAAGATAATCTTGTTCATGTCGAAGGTGTATTCCACCTCCACCAGATTCATGGGCAGGCCATGGGCCGCGATTTTTTCCTCGCAGATGCCAAAGGCTTCCTTCTCCTTCTCCTTGTTTTCCGCGATGCGGCGGATGTCGGATTCATTGGCAATGCGGTGCACGACCTTGAGCGGCGGAACAATCTTGTCCTCCGACTCCTCCCGCGGGCCGATTACAGTCTCGCCGCATTCCATGCCCCGGGCCGTCTCCACAATAACCTTATCACCGAGCTTGATGTCCAGATTGCCCGGCGCAAAATAATAAATCTTGCCCGCCTTCTTGAAGCGGACACCGATAATCGTCTGCATAAAAATCTCCTACATTTATATATAATCTGCCCCAGGGCGTGTTGATTAATTCAATCCACCCTAGCGGCAGTCCATTAAGCGAATAAAATAACCTTCCATCTGCAGGCGCAGATTCACATTGGCCTGCAGGCGGTGCAGCAGTTCGCGGGTCTCCCGAAGCATGGCAAAGAGCTTTCCCTTGGAAAACTGCGGCAAAAGTTCTGCCAGAGGCCTTCGCAAATCGCCATTATAAAGCAGGGCTGTGCCACCGTCTTCGTAGAGCAGCAGCATATCCCGCAGCAGCATATGGAAGTAGCCCACCCATTCGGCCAGACTCTCCCTATCCATTTCCCCTTTGGCCGCCGCTTCCTCCCATAATTTTGACAGAGTAAGGGAGGGCAAAGCTGTCAGGAACGAGAGCGCATTATCCCGCAGTTCCAGCCCGCCATGCTGGGCAAGCTTCAAGGCCTGTCCTAAGCTGCCATCGGCCAGAAAAGCCAGTTTTTCCGCTTCGTCTGCGGGCAGCTGCCGTTTCAGCAACTCCCCCCGGACTTCCTCATGGGAAAGAGGCCCGAAGGCCAGCGGCATACAACGGGACACAATGGTATCCAAAAGTCTGCTTCTATCACGCGCTATGAGAATAAAGGTTACCTGCCCTTCCGGTTCCTCCAGCGTCTTTAGGAGGCTGTTGGCCGCAGGCTCGTTCATGGTATCCGCATCATCAATGAGCACCACCCGGCGCCCGGCGCGCACCGCAGAGCGGGACACCACCGTCTGCATCTCCCGGATTTCCTCAATGCGGATGATGCGGGTGGATTTGCCCCGCACCTCCGGCACCAGCTCATAGTAATCGGGGTGAGTGCCTGCCGCCATAGCCCGGCAGTTGTCGCAAAGTCCGCAGGGAGCATGGTCATGGCCGCAGAGAATAGCGGCCGCAAGAATCTGGGCACAGAGTTTCTTGCCAATCCCCGCCGCCCCGGTAAAGAGCAGGGCATGGGGAAGGCGCCCCTCCTGCAGGAGAGCCGTCAGCTCCTGAACCTGTGCCCTATGACCTGTCAAACTGTCCCAACGAATTTCCACAATTTCCACTCACTTAATTTCACATATACAAATCCACCAGCATCCCCCGGATGGCATCATGGCTGGCCACGATGTCGAGCTGGTCAGACTGTCCCAAACGGATTTTCTCCGCCATTTCCTCCAGCTTCTTGTCGATTTTCCGCACGGTGGTATAGACCTTCTGCCGCCCCATTCTGTCCCAGCCGGCCTGGCTATGGAGCTCGTACATGCGGTTCACCGCTTCTCCCACGAAGTTCTTGATTAAAGTGCGGTAGGATTTCAGCTCATCATAAGTAGGGGTCTTGGAAAGCCTTGCCCCCTGCTCGTCAATCTGCTTCAAGAGTTTGTCCAGCTGCTCCGTTGAGAGGCTGTCCTCCTGCTCTAAAAGCTCCATGGAAAATTCCGTATCCCCGCTTTCCACCCGCTCTTCCCGGCCCATTACCCGGGTAAAAGCTGTCTCCTGAGTGGCACGGCTGTCAACTTTCAGTGGCATAATCATCACCCGCTTCGCCTAGGATTTGTTATACTTAGCTATAATAAATTATAGCGGTTTAATGGGTATTATGCAATAGAAAAACCGCCCCCGCAGGGACGGTCATTCGTGGAAAACAGGAATCAATGATGATGTCTGTTCTGACGCTCATAGTCCGCCTTAATCTGCTTGACGGCCTCATCATGGCGATTCTGTTCATGCTTCATTTTCTTGTCAAA
Source organism: Pseudoselenomonas ruminantium (assembly GCA_015058625.1). Taxonomy (GTDB): domain Bacteria; phylum Bacillota; class Negativicutes; order Selenomonadales; family Selenomonadaceae; genus Selenomonas_A; species Selenomonas_A ruminantium_N. Next base: position 170,572 of record SVCA01000007.1, read on the forward strand.
TTCCTGCTGCGTAATCTTGCCATGTCTAAGCTCATAACGCAAGGACAGGATGTTCTGTCTGTGCACGCGTTCCTCTTCCTGCATGCGGTGGCTGTACTCATTGTGGGTGCCATCTTCGTAAGCGGCCTCATGGTGAGCAGCTTCCGTAACAGAACTCATGGACATGCCGGCAATGCCAAAGCTCATTACCCCAGCCAAAGCCAATGCGGCGATTTTCTTATGATTTACCTTAAACATTATATCGACTCCCTAACGCAATGAATTTATTGTTATACCATCCTTACTATACATTGTTTTCAGATTTTTTTCATTAGGAACGGATTAAATTTCCATTAATTTTTGATTAGGCTTTGAACTATGCTTCCTCGATGATGATGATTTCCAAATCCCGCCGTCCGAAAGCCAGGGCTTCTTCGTGACTGTCAAAGGCCACATCAATGCGGTGCCCCTTGATGGAGCCGCCGATATCTTCGGCCACGGCCTCACCGTAACCGGGAATGAACACGCGGGTGCCCAAGGGAATCATGTTGGGGTCCACGGCAATGACGCCATGACGCACGAGGGTGCCGCTGGCGGTATGTTTGCTGTTGCCCGGGTCGTAGGCACTGTAGCCCGAAGCCGACACATACATGGCATGGCCGGTGGGAATGGAATCCCCTTCGTGATGAACCGCGCGGGCCTTGGTATGCGTCTTTGCCGGAGTTTCCTTGCTTTCGTAGGTCTTGCCGCCGGAAAGATAATAATAGGTGCCATCACCGCAGATACCGTCCACGGTCAGGCCACGGGCTTTCTGGAATTTTTTGATGGCTGCCACCGTCAGCGGACCGCAATCGCCATCCGCCGCACTTTCGAGGAAGCCCTGCTCAATCAAAAGTTCCTGTACGTGGCGCACAGCCTCGCCTGTGGAACCTTGCTTCACCAATATCGAGGCAGCCGCCGGGACTGCCGTACAACACATGAATACCAGGGTAAATAAGACTAACCGAAATGTTTGCTTACGCAATAAAACCACCTCACCAGCTTCTCTATCCATTTTCACTTATGCAATACCAAGGATATTTTAGCAAAAACCGTCAGTTTCCGTCAAACGAAGGGCAAGTCTTTCGTTTCCTGCAAATAACAGAAAAAGCGCCGCTTTCGCGACGCTATGCCTTTTCAAGTGGTGGGCAGGGATGGATTCGAACCATCGTAATCCGAAGATGACAGATTTACAGTCTGTTGCCTTTAACCACTCGGCCACCTACCCATAAAAATGGTGACCCAGGAGGGACTCGAACCCCCGACCCTTTGATTCGTAGTCAAATACTCTAATCCAACTGAGCTACTGAGTCATTGTATATATTGAAGTTTTTTGTAATTGGTGGGCCCACTTGGACTCGAACCAAGGACCGACCGGTTATGAGCCGGTTGCTCTAACCAACTGAGCTATAGGCCCAAGTTTACATCAAACTTACAAACAATATGGAGCGGAAAACGAGACTCGAACTCGCGACCCCCACCTTGGCAAGGTGATGCTCTACCAACTGAGCTATTTCCGCATTTTATGGAGCGGAAAACGAGACTCGAACTCGCGACCCCCACCTTGGCAAGGTGATGCTCTACCAACTGAGCTATTTCCG
>SVCA01000017.1 GCA_015058625.1 Pseudoselenomonas ruminantium
CGTTCGACTTGCATGTGTTAAGCACGCCGCCAGCGTTCGTCCTGAGCCAGGATCAAACTCTCCATAAAATTTATGAAAAGCCGATATGGCTCTCAATTACTTTAAGGTTCACAAATTGCTATTCGCAATTTGCGTAAGCGACTCACAAGCGACTAAAGTCGCTGTTCGCTGCTTAAAAGAAATTGCCGATTGCTATGTTGTTCATACCAATCGATGTTTTAATAAGAAGTTTTCACTTCTCAAACATCTGGCTTTAATCATGTTGCATGATCATGTTGCATGATTATTTGCATTGTTTAGTTTTCAAAGAACAATCTGTGTCGCCGTTTCAAGCGACTTGTTTATCTTATCGCATTCAGTATAGCTTGTCAAGAACTTTTTAATTCTTTTTTTGAAGCTCTTCGGCACTTCACAGTGGCTTGCCAATCAGGGCTTGCGAAGCTGTTTTGTTGCCGTGTCTGTCAGCGACTTGTATTATATTACACGAGTCCGAAGCTCCTGTCAACACCTTTTTTGAAAAAAACATGAAAAAGTTGGCAAAAAGTTTGAGATACAAGACGGAGGGAAGATGCACAAAGCCGCGGGGACTGGTGATGTTTTCCGTAGCTTTTGGCAAGCCTGCCTATGGCGAAGGAAAATATTACCAGTCCCCGCGGACTCTTACAAGGGGGAAGAATATGCAAGTGTTATCTATTCGTTCACCTCATCAATTAAAAAGTTCTGCTTTGCAATCCCGTAAGTGACACTTCACTGCCAAGGGAGAAAATTCCCCATTGATGTTCAGGCAGGCCATACATACGCGTGCTCAATGCCATCTGGTCATTGATGTAGAGAACAGCCACCGTGCCATCAATCAGCAGGGTGAAGTCATAGCTTTGTCCCGGCTGGAAGCTGACGGGTACGGAAAGTTCCGGCTTCGCCTTGCTTACTTTCGCCGTATCGGTGTTGTAAAATGCCACCTGCTGGGCCGCTGGGTCAAAGACCAGATTCAATGCACCAGTCTGGTTAGGGCCGACATTGAACATCAGACCGAATTTACCCTGCTGATTGGCAGGCGTAAAGCGTCCTGTGATTTTGCGGATGCCGCTCATCTTCGACATGACAACGCTGGACAAATCCTTGCCACCGAAATGGTAATCACTACCAGCGACGGACACATCACCTTTCTGCATAAAGGGTGACAAAGCCACTTCCTGTTTCAATTTGGCTGCTGCCTTTTCCACAGGCACCGGATAGAGTGTGCCATCTGCCCGCTGCTTGAGCTGGTGCGTTACCATATTGCCCGCCCAATCAGTCGGTCGCTTATCCAGACCATCCCACTTGGTCGGTGTCCAGCCTACCAGATAGAGATTTTTTTCGTCCTGCCCCAATTTGCCGGCATAAAAACCGCTGGCATCAAAATAATCCTGTGCCGGTTTCTCAAACGGCCCCTTGGAATCCTTGGCCATACGATAATGTACGACACGATTCGGCCACTGGTCGGAGAATGTCAGATACCAGTAATCGCCGTATTTCACGAGCGTCGGACATTCCATATTGGCATCACTGCCCATATCGTTTTCAAATAATACACCCTTGTCCTCCCAATGCTTGAGGTCTTTGGAAGTATACAGAGCAATTACGCCACATGGCTTCTGACTGCGCGTCGTAATCAGCATCCAGTATTCCTCATAGTCTGCATTGTAGAATACGTTGGGGTCACGGAACGTGTCATCATAGATGTAAGGCTTACTGCCCTGAAAGGAATCCTCCGGGAGTTTTTGCCAGCTCACAAGGTCACGGCTGACCGCATGCATGATATTTTCCTTGGGCATGCTGCGCCAGTTAAAGCCCGTGTAAAACGCATGGTAAAGACCGTCTTTATCCTGCACGACCGAGCCGGTGCCCAGCGCCGAATCCTTGGCAAATTCATTATCGGTATCGTAGGGAATGACTTTGCTGTCATGATGATAATCGGTAAAATCCTTGGTCGTCCACAGGCTCCAAGGATGGAAACCTGTATCCCCGTCACGCAAATCTTCTAAATAGAAGATACGGAACTGCTCGCCATCATAAAAAGGCATGGTATCCCCCACCCAGCTATAGCCAGAATTAGGAAAAAGCGCCGGATATGCACCTGCCTGTGAATTGCACATACAAAGACTCGAAGCGGCCAGCAAGGCGGCCAAAATTTGTTTTTTCATTTTATGTCTGCCTTCTTTCATCATATAGTAAGCCGCTTAGAAATACATTTCCCACTGCGCACGGAAGAAACTATAATCATCACGTTTTCCAGTAAGTTTGCTCATACCAGGATCAAATAATCCCATCTTACCAAAGGTGTAATGCAAGAGTAGTTTGGTATTGCGAACAGGCACAAAATCTACACCTACGCGAATACCATTGAATTCGCCTTGACGATGATCCCAAAATGTTGCATTTTTTTCTAATTCTCCTCTATATTTGCCATGCGTTGGTTCAATATCATCATTAAACCAATTTGTCATACCTGTATGACCACGCTGCAGATACTTCTTAACATAGATATCATACGAACCAGGAATATCTGGCCGTGCCTCTTTATACTGCAATTGAATAAAATGTGACTTATTCAAACCTTCCGAATCCGATTTGGCAATTGCGGCTGTAAGTTTCAAATCACGATTAAGCTTGGTATCGAAACCTATTGACCATGTTTTACGACTCCAATGCTCATTACGATGTGTCATTTTTCCATAATGTGTGCTGATATTGGTATTCTTGGCCACAGGAAATTCCCCCATCAAAGACAGTACTTTGAAATCTGCACTAAAAAAATGATCCCAAGGAGCTGAATCCCTCTTCTCACCATATAGTGTGTTTGTGGATGTATTGCCCCAATTCAAGGTAAAATTGGCCTTACGCCCCCATTTAGTCGGCAAACCATAGCGAACCTGTACACCATCAATCTTTTCATCAAATGTAAATTTATATGGAGATTGTAAATAATAACGCCCCAGTTTGACATTTACATCACCAATGCTGCCTTCGGTATAAAGCTGCAACACTGGGCGAGAATAATTTTTTCCGTCCCCTTCATAAGCCCCTTTATTATCTGAAAGATTATTTTCAAATTCATGTTCGCTATTCAATGTCCATCTGTCATTAATACGATGTTTCACAAATAGATTAAGCCAGACACTCTTTTTATTACTAGGACCTTGAAGATCTTCATAATGGTGTCCATCCCATCTAAGCCGTCCATAACCATGAATCTCGATATTCGGTTCATTGGTCTTTTTCTCGACCTTTTTCATGCGCTTTTCCAAGCTGCCCAGCTGGGCATTCAGTCTGTTCTGTAGTTCCTGGGCCTGCTGCAGCTGCTCCTCCAGCTGTCTGCGCATTTCCTGCAGGGACTCCTGTGTTACCGGTTCCGTTGAAGCCCGCATTTGGCTTCCCGCCTCCGGATTCTGTTCCATTGCCGTCAGCGTATCCATAGCGGCAGGCTGTGCTCCTGCCAGACCGCATGTGCTCAATACCAGTGCCGGCAGCAGGCCGCCCACCATCAGTTTCTTCTTCATTATGCTTTCACCCTCCAAAAAAGGAAGCGCCGCTGACCTTCCACATTTCAGTGACGCTTCCTGCACCATCAATCGTTTACACTTCCAGCGGCTGACCTTCTACATCACGGTCATCTTTTTTCAAAATGCAGAAGGCATACAGCGTAGCCACTAGGACAATCCCGGCAATCGTCAGGAACGTGCTCTGATAGCCGATGCTGTCACGCAGGGTGCCCAGCGGTACGGAGAAGATAATGCCGCCGACAGACGCTGCAATCTGGAAACCAACCATATAGAGTGTCGCCGATACACGCGTATCAAAGTGCAAGGTGAAATAGCGGAAGATAGCCAGCACAAAGAGTGCCGTTTCCGGAGCGTGCAAGAGTTTTATCAGGCCGATTCCGAGCGGAGTCGAAGCCAGGCCGCAGCCGCCGATGCGGCAAATCATGATAAAGCAGCCCAAGAGCAGCGCATTGCGCACACCGATTTTTTTCATCAATACCGGCACCAGCCCCATCATCAGGAATTCTAAGAATACCTGCACCGAGTTCAAAATGCCATAAGCCTGCTGTCCTTCTTCCGGGGTAGCAAAGAAACGCGTAAAGAATTCGGGGAACATCTGCTGGTCAAATACGGTATAGAACGTCCAGCTCAAGATAACGAAGATAATGATTTTCCAAACATCAAAGATACCAAATACCTGAATGATTTCCTTAAGCGAAGGAGATTTAACTGCCTTATTGCGTTCCTCACGGTTCTCATAAGCAGCGACATTTGCTTCCTTATTTTCCGGTTTCAGAAGAAGCAGCACCGCCAAGAGGACTGCCGATACCGCCGAACCGGTCCAGAATACCAGATACGGATTAATCGTAAAGAGGAAACCTGCGGCAAGTGCCGACATAGCATAACCAAAGGAGCCCCAGGCACGGGCCTGTCCATACTCGAAACTGTAGCGGCGGCTGAGTCTTTCCGTCACCGCTTCAAACACCGGGCAGGCAGCCAGATATGCCACAGCCAGATACACCGCGCCTACCATGGCGCCAACGTAGAAATTGCTTTCCAGCATGGGCACATATACCCAGGTAAAGAACGGCGCGAGCAGCACCTGACAGCCCACCATCGCAATCAGCAGGTGTTTTTTCAGCCCCAGTTTATCCTGCAGCGAACCATAGACAAACATCAGTACCAACGCCACAGCCGAACCAAACGTGTAAATCGTGCCGACCTGAGCTCCCGAAAAGCCCTGTTTCGTCGTCAGCCAAATCTGGAAGAAAGACCACCAAATCCCCCAGCCGGCAAAGAATAAGAGAATTTCCAGCGAACCCGTCCGATAAAACGGATTCCGTAAAGCTTTCGTAAAAATGTTTTGCATGATTATCGTCCCCTTCAGGTTTCCCTCAATCAATACTGATTACTTTCGCTCTCCAGCCGCCATGCTTTGGCCTGGTTATCTGCCTGCGTCAGCAAACGGCACTGCACATCATTTTGCCAGTAAACGCGTTCCGTAAACGTAAGTTCTCCATCACCGACAAACAGCTCAACCGAACTTTTATCGAGGAAAAGCTGCAACTTCAACGGCTGCGTAGAACGCAGGACTGCCGCTCGCTCGCCATCTTTTGTGTTGCGGCTGACTACGAAGCGTCCCCCGGCTTCGAGACTCAGCTGCAGATTCTTTTCCCCGTCGGTCAGCAGGAGCAGTACGCCTTCAGCCTTTTCCGTAAAGGTAAGTTCCAGTTCTGCCGTCCGGCCCAGCTTATAATCACGTTCCACTTCCAGCGCGCCATCAAGCAGCACTTCCTGCCGCAGGCCCGTAAGCTCTCGTATCGGTTTCTGCAGAACGCGTCCATCTTTTACCGACAGTTCACGCGGCAAGGTCAAGGCTCCGGCCCAGCCATCTTCAATTTCCGGCATGGGCGAATCCCAGGCATTCATCCAGGCAATCATAACGCGTCGGCCGTCCGGCGTCAACATCGTTTGTGTCGCATAGAAGTCATGGCCGTTATCGATTTCCACAAAACCATCATGCTGCAGTTTCTTATCCTTGACATTGCCCAAGAGATAGCCCGTCTGATTCAAATTGCGGAAGCGGTCACCGTCAGCTTCCAGCCCCTGCGGGGACATCAGCAGGATATCCTTGCCATCGAGATGGAAGAAATCGGGACATTCCCACATATAACCTTCCGTTTCCTTGGAAACCGCTTTGCAAAGTTCCGTTGCCGGTTCCCAGTGCAATAAATCTTTGGAGCTGTAGATAAGCGCCCGGCCCAAGCCATCCTCGCCCTGACTGCCCAACACCATGTAGAAGGTATCGCCTTCCTGCCAGACCTTCGGGTCACGGAAATGCTTCGTATTCCCGGCTGGTGTTCTAAGCACCGGATTGGCACCGTACTTGGTAAAATGAATGCCGTCCTCACTCCAGGCCACACGCTGGTCCTGATAGAAATCTTCGGGGTCAACAGCATTCGGCGTATGATGGCCCGTGTAAATCAGCCAGAGCTTATCGTCATAAACCACTGCACTGCCGGAGAAGCAGCCGTTTTCATTTTCATCCGGAGCAAGTGCCACCGGCAAAGTCTCCCAGTGAACCAAGTCGCGGCTGCGGGCATGGCCCCAATGCATCGGCCCCCACTCAGCGGCATAAGGATAATACTGATAAAATATATGATACCAGCCCTTGAAGAACGAAAAACCATTCGGGTCATTCATCCAGCCGCCCGGGGTCATTACATGATACCCCAGTCGGTATCGCTGATTCGTAATTGTTATAGGTTCTTTCATAAACATGCGCTCCCTTGTCTCATTGAGATTCTTTTCCTTTTGAACCGGTTCATTGAACCGGTTCAAAAATTATTTTAGACTTATTTGCGTCGATTGTCAATGGGTTCGTAATTTATTTTTTTATAATTGTATTCTGATAATTTTGTCTATAGAGCCATGTTAAGGCCGGGCAAGCACTTCCCTAACACGTCTCTCCGGAAATCAAAGTCGGCGGCAGCACCCAAGGCAAATCGTCCTGTTTGCCATTGATGATGCTCACGATTTTTTGCGCCGCCACCTTGGCTAGTTCGTCAATGGGCTGGCGTACAGCCGTCAGTTTACAGATGCCGTTCTGCGTAAGGACGGTACCATCATAGGCCACGAGCTTCAACTGTTCCGGCACCTTTATCCCGCGCCGTACCGCAACCTGCAGACAGCTCATCACCGATACATCCGAGCCTAAGATACCGTCTACATCCGGATAATCAGCAAAGATTTTTTCTGCCAGCAGCAGTGGTTCTTCAAAGCCAAAACTATTCCATGGCAGGGATACGATATCCGTCTGCACGCCATGGGCATGCATGACCTCATTGAAGGCCTGATGGTATTCCCCGGCCGGCGTCTTTACCATCTGCGAACCGGAAATTTCCACGATATGATGGCAGTCATGCTGCAAAAAAGCCTCGGCCGCGAGTCTGCCGCCCACCATATGGTCGGTATGCACAATGGGAATATCCGGGCTCAGATAGCGGTCAAAGGCGATAATCGGCTGCTTCAGCCCCTGATAGAGCGAGGTATCCAGCGAATGTGCCCCCATGATAATGCCGTCCATGTTCTGACGCTGCAGCATCTCGATAAAAACATGCTCCGCATTCTCCTTTTGCTGCGTGCAGCAAAGCATGGTCTTATACCCCAGATGATACAGAGATTCTTCCAATCCCTCCACCAATTCTGCAAAGAAGGGATGCGCCACGGTCGGCACAATAACACCGACCGTCATCGTGCGCTTGAGTGACAGGTTGCGGGCCATTTCACTGGGAACATACTGCAATTTTTCCACAGCCGCCTGGACTTTCTGACGGATTGCCGGTGAACCATAATCAGGATGATTGAGCACCATGGAAACCGTCCCTACAGAAACGCCGGCCTCCTGCGCTACATCACGGATTTTAGCCAAACCTTGCACCTCCCGCTTCTCAGTTCATCAACAATACGATAATAACGCCGGGCACACCTAACACACCGGCAATCAGCGCCTTGAGGAAGGTAATATCCACCCCGGCCCCAAAGAGATTGACCACCCACAGGAGCACTGCACCGACAATGCTATTGGTAATCATCTTCCACAATATCTTCATCGGCAGGGCGATAATCTTGCCAATCAGGCACAGCGCGATAAGCCCCACCGCAAAAGCTGCAATAATTTCCATTTAGATTTCCCTCCGGTTTTCCATCGCCTTGGAAAGCGTCACCTCATCCGCATACTCCAAATCGCCGCCGATTGGCAGGCCATGGGCGATACGGGTAACCTTTACCCCCATAGGCTTCAACAATTTGGCTAAGTACATAGCCGTGGCCTCCCCCTCCACGTTGGGATTGGTGGCCATAATCACTTCCTTGACCTCGTCGCCGGTCAAGCGTCCCAATAATTCCTTGATGCGTATCTGGTCAGGCCCAACCCCTTCCAAGGGAGACAAGGCACCATGGAGCACATGGTAAACACCGCGGTAATCCCGCATGCGTTCCATAGCCGCTACATCCTGCGGCTGTTCCACCACACAGATAACGGAGTGGTCGCGTTCTTCCGCTGCACAAATGGCACAGGGATTCTGGTCGCTGAGATTGAAGCAGGTATTGCAATAGCCGATTTTCTCCTTGGCCTCGATAATGGCTGTTGCCAGCTTCTTTGCCTGCTCTGCGTCCATATCCAGTACATGATAAGCAAGGCGCACTGCCGTTTTGTTACCAATGCCCGGCAGTGCGCGAAAATGCTCTATTAACTTTGCCAGCGGAGCAATATACTGCACGTCTGCTCCTTAGAAAAGTCCCGGCGGGAGGCCAAGACCGCTGGTGAGTTTACCCATTTCCGAAGCCATCATGTCATCCACTTTCTTCGTGGCTTCATTGAATGCAGCAGAGATGAGGTCCTGCAGCATTTCTACATCTTCGGGGTCAACAGCAGCCGGGTCAATCACGAGATTTACCACCTGCTTTTCACCGTTCATGGTGATTTTCACGGCACCGCCGCCAGAGGTTACATCTACCGTCTTGCGCTTCAGCTCGTCCTGCATCTTCTTCATGTCGTTCTGCATCTTCTGGACTTTCTTCATCATGCCGGCCATATTGCCCATGTTGCCCATTCCACCAAACATATTATTAACTCCTCTCAAAGGTGATTTTCAACTTCTCTTAGACTACCAAAATTAGTCCTATCCGTCAACAAACTTATTTATCGTCCTCGATTTCTACCACATGGTCACCAAAAATCTCAAAGGCCTTTTCCAGCGGTGCCCGTTCCTCCGGCGGCATGGAATCCAAATCCACATGGATGGTGGGTTCCTCCGGCGGCGGGGGCGGAGCCGTTTTCTTCTTTACCGGCTGCGGAGGCGGCATTATCGGCATATCTTCCCCGCTGCAATGGAGGTGCAACTGCCGTCCAGTCAGCTCCTGCAAGAGCCCTTCCAACACACCGCGGTAATTACGCATAGCCAAGTCGGCCATCAGCACGCCCTTGAACTTCACAAAGAACTGGGTGTCGCTCATGCCCGCAAACTGCCCCTGATTCATGCAGGCAAAGACCGGCATCTTATTCCGTTCCTTTAAGGTCTTTAAGAGATTATCCCAGACTTCCGCATCACTGGCCGTAATGGGCACAGCCGGTTCCGGCGGCATGACGGGCGTCGGCGCCGCTGCAGGCCGCGAAGCAGCCACAGGACGCGGGCTGGCCGGAGCACTTGCAGCAGCTGCCCCGCCAGAAGTCACCGCCGGACGGGCTGCAAGCTGCGCCGCCATCTGCGAGAGCTTTGCCTCCAGCTGTGCCAGACGCCCATCATCAGCCGCTGCCGTATTTCCCGCCTGTGGCACCGCACCGCTGACCGCCGGATTACACAGCGACATCAGCGCCACTTCCACCGTAATCCGCGGCTGGGGTGACCATTTGAGTTCCGTCAGCGCTTCATGGAGCCGCTTAATCATGGCCATGATTTCCTCACCGCTAAAGAATTTGCCCTGCTCCTGCAGGACTTCATCCGGCTCGGCATACAAATCCATCTGCGCCAGCGTGCCCGTGGCCTGATAAATCATCAGACTGCGCAGATGCAGCGATAACTCCGTCAATACCTGCTTCAAATCCTTGCCGTCCCGCAAGAGGTCAGCGAGCACAGCCAAAGCCGTCTGGCTCTTATGGGCATAGATGGCTTCCGTCAGCTTGTAAATCCAGTCGTGACCGATAAGCCCCAGCGTCTGCCGTACCCGCGCCGCCGTAAGTTCCCCGTCAGCCAGTGCCGAGCATTGGTCGAGCAGGGACAGCGCATCACGCAGACCGCCATCGGCCTGAATGGCAATCATGCTCAAGGCTTCGTCTTCCGCCTGAAGCCCCATTTCGGACACAACTTTTTCCAGCCGCCCGCGAATCTCCTCCACCGTAATCCGCTTGAAATCATACCGCTGACAGCGGGACTGAATGGTAGGCGGCACCTTATGCGCTTCCGTGGTAGCCAGAATGAACACCACATGCGCAGGCGGCTCCTCCAAGGTCTTCAACAGCGCATTAAACGCCTCCGTGGTCAGCATATGCACTTCGTCGATGATGTAGACCTTGTAGCGCCCATCCACCGGCGCAAACTTCACCGTTTCCCGCAGGTCACGGATTTCATCAATACCACGGTTGGAGGCCGCATCGATTTCAAACACATCCATAGATGTTCCGTCATTGATTTTCTGGCAGGCCGGACACTTGCCGCATGGCTCCGGCGTGGGCCCATGTTCACAGTTAAGCGCCTTGGCCAGAATTTTGGCCGTACTGGTCTTACCGGTGCCCCGTGGCCCGGAAAAGAGATAGGCATGACCAATCCGCCCGGTATTTATCGCATTGGAAAGGGTTCTGCTGATATGTTCCTGTCCCACCAAATCCCCAAAGGTGCCGGGACGCCATTTACGGTAAAGTGCAATATAGGCCATAATTCTCTCCCACTCGAAATTACATACAAAAAAAGACCGCCTTGCGGCAGTCCCTGCAATGCATTCTTTTTCACGTCGAGCCGCAGTCCTCAGGCGACCTCGCGGCACATGGAGCACCCCGCTTATCGCTGCTTCCTTCCGGACCTGACGAGGTTCACAGGACTCCATTGCGCAAGACCCAAGCACTGCAACCCGACCTGAAAAAGAATATAAAAATGGCGGAGAGTGAGAGATTCGAACTCTCGATACAGCGTTCACCGTATACACGCTTTCCAGGCGTGCTCCTTCAACCACTCGGACAACTCTCCACAATGCTCTACTAAAAAAAGCTATTAAATTGTTCTCCCTTGCGGGATGCCGTTTTTGCCGCTTTCGTTCAACGACAAGAATTATTATATACATATACACCATGCCTGTCAACACTTTTTTTGAAAAAAGCGCAAAAAAAATTAACGGCGGGGAAATCCGCCGTCTAAATGAACTCATCTGTAGCCATAACCACCTGAAACGAACCGACCGAACTATGCACCCGCAGACGCAGCTGCTGGCTGCCATGGGGAATCACATTTTTCCCGAAGCGGGGCAGTTCCAAATCCGTCTCGATTTTCCTTTCCCCCAAGGACACGCTGAACATGCCATTGAGCACATTGATAAATTCCTCGATGCTGTCCTTGGCCAGTTCGTCCATCTCCGGAATCTCTTCCTCGCTGTAGCGTTCCGCCAGTTTCAGATAAACCGGCTCGCTGGCAATCAGCCCCGCGGCAAAATTGATATCGCCGCTGAGCCGCTGGGAAGTGGCATAACAAGGCTGCTCCTCATCTTCTGTGCAAGGCACCCGCTCCACCACGGCTTCCGTGTGCAACATTGTTTTCATAGCTGCCATGAACATTTCCATATAATCCACATAGTAATCCATCTGCGCGGGATGAATTTTGCCCATAGACCGTAGCACCGCCGTCCGCACCGGATTGATATCCATATCATCCTCAGACAGCAGTTTGGCGGCCGAGGATTCATCCTGCTCAGCCTCCACTAAAATCCGCCGCATTTCCTCCAGTTCATACTTGTCCCGGTTAAAAAGGCATTGGACTATGCTAAAATTACTGGTCATTCGCAGCGACCTTCCTTCGCACCGTTTCCACGGCCTTCTTAATCTGCTCACTCGTATATGGTTTCTGAATAAAATCCATGGCGCCCATCTTCAGCGTGGTCATAAGCTTCTGCGGCGTGCCTGCCGAAGACAGCATCACCACCGGCAGATCGGGATTGACTTCCTTGATAACTTGCAGCGCCTCAATGCCGCCCACTTCCGGCATGACAATATCTAAGAACACACAGTCAATCTGTTCCTGCAGATTGAGCATAACCGCCTCTTTGCCGTTCTGGGCTTCCAGAACCTCACAATCCAAAGACTCCAGCTCCTGCCGCAGCTTCTTGCGCAAGAGCTTCGAATCATCCGTAATCAGTACCCGTAGTTTTCTATCCAAAGTGTCCGCCTCCCAAGCGAATAATACAATTAATCGTTTAACTTAACTTAACTGTAATATTCGCCAAGGGAAATTTATATTCCTTCAAAATAAAAATGACGAGATGAAAAAACTCAAAGGTTCTAACATCCCGTCACCTGTGGTGATTATTTTACGTCCATACACTCCAGCTTAGCAATCAGCTTATCCAACGAGGTCGAATAGTACGGACGCTCCCCCTGTTCATATTGTTCCAAATAGGCTTGACATTCATTGATTATCGTCTTCTCGTTTTTACTCACAATAGTCGCATACAAAAGAGCTGCTGATGTATCAACTCGATATCTTTCCAAATACCGAAACTATCTTCATATTTTACATTTGCTCCCTCTCAGAACAATAAAAAAGAGGGGAACCACCAAAGCAGCTTCCCTCTTCATACACGTAGGCGATATTCTACATTCAAGCCCCGTCGCCTGCGGAGGCCATACATACATATCCATTATACTCTAGCCGTAATGGACGGCCAGCATCTCTGCTTATTTGTATCTTATCATAAACAACTTCACAATGCAATATTTTTAATCTACCAACAACCGCGAAGGTGCAGGGGATTGTTGTATTACCGCTTCATGTTAATCAGTGTCTCTAACATCTCGTCACCTATGGTGATAATCATATCGGAAAATTCATTAGCAATGTCTACTTTGGACATTTTATCCAACAATCTTTATTACTACAATCACGTTATAATATATGTGCCGCCTCAAAAGGGAGGTGAGTGTCATTTGTTCAAACGAATCGTGGAGCTGATACTGGCTCCGCTGATAGTGGGAATCCTGGTTGAACTTTTCAGCTATTGGCTGAACCACTAAAAGCAAATCAGTAAAGAAAGCCCCCAGCACGGCAATGCTGGGGGCTTTCGAGTGTCATTTGTTCTTATTGTGTTTTTATTATATCACCCAATCATCCTAAAATGCAAGAACAAAAATAACCAACAACCGCGAAATTACAACAGGATTGCTGTATTACCGCTTCATGTTAATCAGTGTCTCTAACATCTCATCACCTACGGTGATAATCTTGGAGTTGGATTGGAAACCACGCTGGGTGATAATCATATCAGAAAATTCGTTGGCAATGTCTACGTTGGACATTTCGAGAGCAGATGGGGTAATCGTTACGCCCAAATCCGTAGCCGTCTTTACATTGGGCGTACCGGAGTTGTTGGATTCCTGATACAAGCTGCTACCAGTTTTCAACAGACCAGAAGCATTGGTAAACTGTGCAATTGCAACCTGTGCTTCAGCTTGCTTTACACCATTCGTATATGTACCGGTAATAACACCTGAAGAATCCACTGACACACTCTTCAACGTCCCAGCAGCATTGCCATCAGTTGTTCCGTTTATCGTGCTATTTCCTGCATATTGTGTAAGCTGGCTCAAATCCACGGTAACAGTCTGCGAACCTGTCGAACCATTAGTAAGCGTCAGATTCAAGTTGCCTGACCCCTCACTATATTTACCAGTCGTAGTAAATTGCATTGTGGTATCTGCCATAGCCACAGTAGTAGTACTTCCATCAGGCTCTGTAATTGATGTCGACCCAGAACCATCCAAATTAACTTGTGCCGTCCATTGGTTGCCATTTACACTGTCTGTTTTGGTTTTCGTAAAGTAGACAATGATGGAATGTGCATTGCCCAAAGTATCATAAACATTCAAAGATGTCGTAAGCGGCAAGCTATATCCCATGGTATAGGAACCGCTGGTTTTTACCGAAGTTGAACCATCACTAAGCGAAATGCTTAAAGCATCAATCGTACTGGTATAAGTGTCACCGACTTTATACGGCGTAGTGTCAGAATTATTAATTTTAAGTGTATTACCATCTCCATCCGTCAAACTAATCGCCGATGTAGTAAATCCTTTATTGGGAGTTAACGTAACCGTACTTGAGGTTGTTGTCCAGTTATCTAACGTGCCATCACCAGAAGTTACAGTTCCTCCTAAGCTTAAAATATTAGGCGTTGATGTTGGAGAAATAGTAAGTACATTTGAGGACGGCAAGCCTGTTATGCTGGATACAGTTGTCGTAGGCAAACCAGTTATACTGGATACAGTTGCCGATGGCAAGCCAGTTATCGTACTCCCCAAGTTCAAACTAACGGTTTCACCTCCCACATAAGAAGACAAGGGAATGCCACTAATCGTAGAACCATCTGACAATGTTATCGTACCAGCAGTTATATCTGCAGGCGTAAGAGTATGTGATATTGTGCCTCCCGGAGTGTATGTATTTGATGATGAATTACTAATATTTAACGTACCCCCAGATACCGGTGCACCATTAATCGTTCCCGAAACCGAAGCTGTATAACCGCCGCTGGCACTGGTAAGTACACCACCGCTGACCAACGTCACCGTATTCCCCTGCACACTAACCACAGATTCACTAGCACTAAGCGTCCCATTTTGCGTATAGGTTCCCGTCTGTGAAGCTGGTAAGTTAATTGTATCGCCATTAGCCAGTGTTACGGTATAAGGTGCACCACTGGTATTTGTAAGCACACCACCAGTAACCAAAGTCACTTTATTCCCTTGAATGCTGGAAACAGTATCCGTAAATGAACCATTTTTAGTGTAAGTTCCTGTCTGTGTAGGTGGTAAGCTAATTGTATCACCATTGCCCAATGTCACCGTATAAGTCGTACCACTATTGTTAGTCAATACACTACCAGTATCCAACGTTATAGATGTACCACTTATTTTATTCACACCATCAGATAGTGATGCTCCCTGCGTATATGAACCAGTGGATGTCGATGGCACACTAACGGTATCACCATTAGCCAGCGTTAGGGTAAATGTCTGGCTTGTAGTCCACACAGCACCATCTTTTAATGTTGCTGTACCTGAACTTAAGGATTGAACAGCAGGAATAACCCCTCCCACATTGTACTTACTCGTAGATGTATTAGGGATAGACAACGAACTGCCATCAGATAGAGCAGCTGCAATGGTTCCAATAGCATAATTTCCATTCATGGCATATTGACCTGCCGCAGATTTTATGCTGATGCCATTCGAAAAAGTTACATCTAAATTACTAATTGGCGTTTTATATGTCACCCCACAAGTCCAAGAATCCGTATTGGTCGGGTCAATCGTTATTGTATTCCCTTTAGAATCTGTTAATTTTATGCCTTCAATGGTTTCTTCCGAAGCGTCAAGGTTATTTGCATAGGTCGCTGTCGTAGTAGCAGCTGATGCCATAGATTTACCCGCTTTTATCTGAATATCACTTGCAGCTGCGTTGGTCGTCAGCACGCCATCTTTAGCTGTCCAACCTTGCACTTTCATCCCATTTCCCGGCAGGACATAGTTGCCTTCTGCATCAAATTCAAAAGCGCCATCACGAGTATAATAGGTTTCATTTCCCAACTTCACCACAAACAACCCATTCCCCGACAGGCACAAGTCTGTATTTTTACCAGTCGATTGCACCGAACCATCCGTAAACAGCAGGTCAATGCTGGCTACACCAGTACCCAAGCCAATTTGTTTTGGGTTTGTGCCACCAATGGTATCTCCCGGTGCCGATGCGCCGGTTTGCGTCTGACTCAACGTATCCGCAAAAGTCACGCGACTGGACTTAAAGCCCGTCGCATTCACATTCGCAATATTATTACCAATGACATCCATTCTGGTCTGATGTCCTTTTAATCCCGAAACGCCTGAAAAAAGTGAACGCATCATAATAAATCACTCTTCCTTTCCCAATTAGTGTGCCATCTTAGAGATAATTGCCGTTCCGCACTTGCTATGGCAAAGACCACTAAGACGGCACACCGCCTTACAATATGGCGGCACTGTCGATGTTGGTGAAAATGTTTTCCTTGGCAGAGGCTTCGTCTACGGCGGTGATGACGGTGCGGTTCTTGACGCTGACCACCAGTGCTGTCTCTTTCATGAGGATGAGGGCATCTTTGGCTCCTTTTTCCGCCATGCGGTCAACAGTTACTCGAAGTTTTGACTTGTCATCTTCCGTCAGTTCCACGCCTCTAAGCTTCATGCGCTTTTCCGCGTGGGCCGAAAATTTGACTTCCTCTGCCGCCCGCAGGTTGCGGGCAAATGCTGTGTCCTTTGCTCCCGACTGTCCCTGTCTTTTGCCGATTGGTGCCATTCCTTGCTCGGCTATGCTTGGTACTTTAGTGATTGCTTTCATGTCTATACTCCATCTTCTGCTATATCTAAAAAAGTATAGTTTCCTAGAAGATAAATTTAGGCTTAAGAAATACGTTTTTTCGCCGATAAACATAATAGATTCAATAAAAAAAGTTCAATCTAAAAAAGTATACCTTTCTAGATTGAACGAATCTTAGGCCCCGCCCTGTTGCAGTCTGTGCAGCAAGCGGGCTTTTTTTATGCAGTTTTACGGTTCGGGATGTTCTCGCTTATTTTTCAGCAGCTTGCACTTGCAATAGAATGTGGACAGCGGCATGCCGCAGTTCCTGGCTGCCACCTTGGCGGTACACCTTCCTGTCTGCCATCTTCGCCGCTGCCGGAAAAATTCTTTCGTCAGCTTCCTTTTCGGTCTACCGAAGCGCACGCCCCGCTTTTTTGCCTCCACGATACCCTCGGCCTGACGCTGGCGGATATTAAGGCGCTCATTTTCCGCCACGAAAGAGAGCACCTGCAGCACCAAGTCGCTGACAAAGGTTCCCAAAAGATTTTTCTCCCGCCGGGTATCCAGCAGCGGCATATCCAGCACCACGATGTCGGCGCCGATTTTTTTCGTGATATACCGCCACTCCTCAATAATCTCCTGATAATTGCGCCCGAGCCGGTCAATGGATTTTATGTACACCAATGAATCCCTATCCAAATGACAAAGCAGTTTCTGGTATTTGGGCCGCAAAAAATCTTTGCCAGAAATCTTGTCCATGTAAATATTCTGTCCTTGCACTCCTTTCTCCTTCAGCGCAGTGAGTTGACGGTCAAAGCACTGCTCACGAGTACTGACCCGCACATAACCATAAATTTTTCTCATCCTCATACCTCCCAAGGATATATTCTACTTATAATTTAGGCTAAGGAGAGTTTTTTTTTCGCTAATTTATTGTTACAATATAAAGGAGAAAATGCAAAGGAGCGATTTCCATGAACGATAGCGGACTAACCCATTTTGACGAACAGGGGCAGGCCATTATGGTAGATGTGAGCGGCAAGACGGAAACCCACCGCACGGCAGTGGCTTCGGGGCTTATCAAGGTCAGCCAGCCGGTGTTTGAAGCCATCCGGCAGGGCACTGCCGCCAAGGGGGATGTGCTGGGCGTAGCCCGGATTGCGGGGATTATGGCGGCCAAGAACACCAGTTCCGTCATCCCCCTGTGCCATCCCCTGCCGCTTTCTAAATGCAGCATTGATTTTGAACTGCTCGAAGCAGAATGTGCCGTCAAGGCCATAGCCACGGTTAAGGTCACAGGGCTGACCGGCGTGGAAATGGAGGCGCTCCATGCCGTAAGCGTTGCCCTTTTAACCATCTACGATATGTGCAAGGCCATTGACAAGCGCATGGAAATCAGCGATATTCATTTGGATAAGAAAAGCGGCGGCAAAAGCGGTGAGTTTATCCGCTAAACCGTCAAAAATTAAATGTATCCCCTCTGCATTCTGTGCTAAAATAGGAGGTATCATCGTCCAAGGAGGCTAACCATGCTTGTCTATATTTTGGCGGCTGCAGGGCTAGTGCTCTTGCTGCTCCTGTACCGCTATCTGAACAATAAAAAAATCTTCGTCTGCTTCTGCCTGACCCTGCTTTTGGCCGGGGGCATTGCCTATAAGTTCTGGCCCGCGCCGGAACCGGCAGCTGCGCCCATCAGCGAGCAGGAGCGCTACGAACTCATGCAGCAGCAGCAAATATTTGCCGCCTGGTACAGTGACTACCAAAAGGATTTGGAGGAACTCGACCGCAACTGGCAGTGGTATCACCAGATTATCGAAAATTTCAAAGAGGACAACATCAGCATCCAGACCACCTTCGTCCGTCTGAAACAGCTTGACCAGGACAGCCAAAAGCTCCGAGACAGAATTGCCCTGCATGCGCCTCCAGTGGCACTCAACGATGGCTGCTATGACCTCCTGACCGAAGTGGTCAACAAAACCAACGCCTACGCCGAAGCCCAGTACCGGGCCATCGCCTTGACAAGAGCCGCCGCTGACCCGGCCAACCTCAAAACCGACGACCAGGCCCAGCAGAGCAAAATGCTGCAGACCATCATGATACGAGAATCCCCAGTGGGCCTCTACACCGCCAAAGAAATCACCGCAATAAGACAATACCTCGATATTCCTGAGGAAAAAAGCGAATAAATTGCAGTTTATCGATGTTATTGCGAAATTATTTTTATTTGTTACAGCTCAGTTTGGGCGGAGGTGGTAATACTTTTCGCCATTGCACTAAATGACCCACAAGCAGATGTATGGGCTTTTTAGTTACCTGCGCCGGGCAAGACCGGCGGCGCGTATGTTCATATCAGTGTTTAGTTTATACCGTTTGTGGGCCAGTCCTCACTGCGTTCGGACAGTCGTTCCATGGCGAAAAGCATCACCACCTCCGCCCTAAGTGATGTCCGTATAAGATGGCATTTTCGCAGCGATAAGCAACAAGTACATCGATGTTCTTGTTACGGGAGCAACGAGTTCGTGGCAATAGCATAGACCGTATCTTGGGGCGGACGGGGAGTGATTTTTCTGTAAGGAGCGACTGCCTGAACGAAGTGAAGGCCGGCCCCTGTAGGAATCAGCTAAGCAAATACGCTGAAAGCAGCGCCGTTGGCCTGCCCGGCGCGAGTAACTGGATAATTCTATTTTACGAGGGGGTCGTTTAGCGGAAAACAGAAAAATCACTCCCCGTTCGCCCCTGACGATGTATGAACTGGATGCCTTTATCACGAACTCCCCAACAAACTGCAATTTACAAAAAGTGCGTTGACAATTTTTACGTCAACGCACTTTCTGTTAATCATAGAGACTTCGTAGCCCCTTATTTCTCTGTTTTACCGTGCCAGCGCCGCCCGCCGTCTAGCCCTGAGCTTATACCAAATCATCGGCGCAATCAGTAGTGGCACACCGGTGAAGAAGGCTGCCTGCAAATCCGGCATAAACACCATGATGATGAGGCATACAACCTGCGACCAGATGCCAAAGAGCGTCACATACGGGAAGAACGGCGTTTTGTACTTGAGGCTGTCCTCCGTACCAGCGGCAATCATGGCCTTGCGGCTGCGATACTGACTCCAGCAGATGGAAATCCAGGCAATCGCGCCCGTAAAGCCCGACACCGCGAGCAAGTAGGTGTAAATCACCGAATCGGGATTGAATGCATAAAGCATAATCACCGCCCAGCAAGCGCAGATGGAAATCCAGATGGCGTGCGAGGGCATACCGTTTTTATTGAGACTCCCCAACGCCTTGGGCGCCATATCCATTTTTGCCAAAGCGTGCATGGCGCGCGCCGCACCATAAAGCCCCGAATTGGAGCAGGAAATGGCCGCCGTCAAAATGACGAAAGCAAAGAATGCACCAAAGCCCGTTAAGCCGTAATGATTCACCGCCGCCGCAAAGACGCTTTCCTCCAAGGAAGCCTTGTCCCACGGCAGAATGGAAACGAGCAGCGTAATCGGAATGATGTAGAGCGCGATTATGCGCCACGTTACATTGCGCACCGCAATGGGGATGCTCTTGGCCGGTTCCTTGCATTCGCCCGCCGCCAGGCCGATAATTTCCGTGCCCTGGAAGTTTACGAGAATAATCACCATCGTGAGCACAATCGACCAATAGCCATTCGGCGCAAAACCACCGCTGCCCAACAGCACGCTCGTGCCGATATAGCCCTGGTCGCCAATCACGCCGAAGCAAATGAGCCCCGCCACAATACTGAACGCCACCAGCGCCACGATTTTAATCAGCGCCAGCCAGGACTCACTTTCCCCGAATTTATCCACATGAAAGAGGTTAATACAGGTTACGAGCAGACTGAAAAGGACTGCCCACCAGAGCTGACTCACCGCCGGCAAAAAGGAATTCATAATAATGCCCGCGGCAATCATTTCCGAGGGAACATAAGCGACCCAGGTAAGCCAGTAAGCCCAGCCTACACCGCAGGCCCAAGTGGGCGAAATATGCTCCTTGGCATAGGTGACAAACGAACCGGAAATCGGTTTTTCCACCGCCAGTTCCGCCAGACACAGCATGACGCACAGGACGATAATGCCCCCCAAAAGATACGCGAGCACCGACGCCGGGCCTGCCTGCTCCAGCACATATCCCGTCCCTAGGAAATAACCGCTGCCAATGACTCCCCCTAAGGAAATCAGCTGCAAGTGCCTGTTCTTCAGACCTCTGTTCATTTTTTCTTCGTTCATGACCTTAATAACACAACCTTCCCAGCACCGCTGCTTTCTGTGATTTGTATAGCTGCTGCCATCCGCGGCGCTTCATGTAATAAACTAAGAATACTACAAACCCCAGCGAATTACCATAAAAATTTTTATCATCACGCCCTTTTTTTCCATGTATACAATCGGTATACTATAAGAAGAAATTTTATCGCAAAACAGGAGGCCATATGCATAGCTACCGCACCATTGAAGAAACAGACGACAGCGTAGAAACCCTCTACGAAATTCAGAAATCAAAATTCATCACCCATCTGCGCCATGTGGACAATGAAGAAGATGCCCGCGAATTCATCACCGCCATCAAGAAGCGCTACTTCGACGCCCGCCACAACTGCTCCGCCTACGTCCTCGGCGAAAAAGCCGACAAGCAAAAATCCAACGACGACGGCGAACCCGGCGGCACGGCAGGCAATCCCATCCTCGAAGCCATCAAAAAAAACGGGCTGACCAACATTGTCGTGGTCGTCACCCGTTACTTTGGCGGTATTAAATTAGGCGCAGGCGGCCTGATCCGCGCTTACTCTCACGCCGCAGCCTTAGGCATTGAAGCCGCCACCACCTTGGAAATGACCCCCTTTGCCCAGCTGGACGTGGCCGTAAGCTACGAACACCTCGCCACCATCGAACACTATATGCGGCAAAACGAAATCAGAAGCCTAGACGCCGACTACGCCGAAGGCGTAACCCTGCACCTCCTGATTCCCCCTGCCGAAATCGAAAAAATCAGCGAAGATATCACCAACCTAACCGCCGGCCGTGCTACACTCACTACTAGCTCCGAACGACTCATCGCTATACGAGTTTAAGCCTTCCCCTTGAGGGGAAGGTGGCAGCCACAGGCTGACGGATGAGGTGGCCACACATCTTAAATTATCTTCTCCCCGTGATACAATTCGCCCCCGATATCGGGCTTCACGCCGTACTCAATCGCCCATTCGCACTTATACTTAATCGCCTGCGCATGAATCGTCTCTATCCTATCCTGCGTGCGCACAATTTTCCCCGGTACACCGACCACCAGAGAATTGGGCGGAATCACATCATTTTCCTTCACCAAGGCACCTGCGGCAATAATTGAGCCTCTGCCGATTTTTGCCCCCGTCAGCACCGTAGCGCTCATACCAATCAGAACATGATCTTCTATCTCGCAACCATGGAGCACGGCGCCGTGCCCCACCGTCACATAATCACCAATGATGCAAGGGGCATCATCCGCCACATGCAGACAGACCAAATCCTGCACATTCGAGCATTCCCCGACCGAGATATAATTCACATCCCCGCGGGCCACCACGCCCGGCCATAGACTGGCGAACCTCCCCACCCGCACATCGCCGGACAAAAAAACCTGTGGCGCAACAAACGCTTCCTCATGAATTTGCGGCCGTTTCCCCTTAAACACATCATCTTTTAACGTATACAAAAAAATTCCTCCTAAGGCCCCCGGAGTCAACTATCCACTTGGCTCTTGGCCAATTCTAAAATATCTGCCTGATTCTTTGTCCGGTCACCAGCAATCCGCGCCGCAATATCCTCGGGCGAGCCTTCCGCTGGAGCAGATTCCTCTACCGTGGGTGGCAGCGGAGCAGGCTTTTTCACACCAGCCATCGCCTCAGCCTCCATTTCCTCCTGCGTAAGCTTCGAACCGGGCGTTGCCACATAGAAAGGCTTCATCTCCAGCATTTCCATATTCATCTTGTGATTGCCTTGAAAAACCCGATGTCCCGTCTGAATCGGCTCCGACATGATAATCTCCTCCCATCCTGCGCGCCTTACATCTTACCCCTCCTTTCGACAAGTAGCCAGCAAAATCCTGCCTGTTAAAAAATTCTCCCGCGTACGTTACCCGTAAACTTGCCGATTTCCTCCATAAAATTCTTCCACGCCTCCGGCATCGCATCGCCCCGCAAAACATAACAGCCTGTGTCCTCCGAGCCATCACGCCAGCTAAGCGTCCACTCTACCCGCGGCAGGAAATCATCCGTAACACCATCCTGCTGCACCTGCCACTCGGCGGCATGCTCCGCAATCCGCTCCAACAAAAGCGGCACATTGCGCACCGAATCAAAGGCATGACGTTCCGTCCCTAAGCCCTGCTTATGCCGCGTAAACACCAAAATATGCTTGCCCCGATTGATAATCAGCTTTTCCACAAGGCTGATTTTTTTTGATTTTGGTAGATAAATACTGCCCCGCGGGTTATCCATCGTATCATGCAAGATGAGCGCCACCTGCTCGAGCTGCCGCACGCGGTTAATCTCCACGCCGGGAATCTCATTCATGAGGTCAATAAACGCCGCCCAGCTGCCCGGATGCGCATTATCCCCCACAATCCGCCGCTGACCAAGCTTCGAATCCTTAAAGGCCAAACGCCACAAACTATGCCGCTCCGGCGGAACAGGTGGCTGATAACTAGCCCGCCAGGCACCAAGATGCAGCTTCTCCAACCGCCGCAGCCACCGACGCCCGCCATCCAAAACCGCAAACTCACCCTCGCCCACACGATAACAAAGCTGCCGTTCCCGTACCGCAAGCTCTACCTTTAAGTTCATATCCTCTATTTCAAAACAAAGCTGTTCTAACAATACTTCGTCCTCCATTCCATATTCACACTTACATCATAGTAGAAATGGAAAACAGTTGCAATAGCCAGTACATAATTTTCAGCCACCGATTTCCCTTTTCACGGCCGCTAAAGCCAATTCCACAATCTTATCCATATCAAAATATTTATATAGTGCCAGTCGCCCCCCCAACAGCAAATTCTTCTCCCGACTTGCCATCTCTGCATATTCAGCATATAACTCCTGATTACGCTGATTGTTAATCGGATAATAAGCCTCCTGCCCAGGCTGCCATTCCTGCGGATACTCCTTGGTAATGTAAGTCACCGGCTGCGTACCAAATTCAAAATGCTTATGCTCAATAATCCGGGTATAGGGTACCTCCGCAGCCGTAAAATTCATCACCGCCACACCCTGATAATTTTCCTGCTCCAGCCTTTCCGTTTCAAACCGCAGCCCACGATATTCCAGACGCCCCAGCTTGTAGTCAAAATACGCATCCAAGGCACCAGTATATACAATTTTATCAGCTAAGCCGGCATATTCGTCTTTCGCCGCATTATAATCCACGCCCAAACGTACCTCTATGCCATTCAACAGCCCCTCAATAATCTTATTGTACCCGCCAATGGGTATTCCCTGATACCGCGCATTGAAATAATTATTGTCATAAATATAGCGCACAGGCAGACGGCGAATAATAAACGCAGGCAAATCCCTGCATTTCCGCCCCCACTGCTTCTCCGTATACCCCTGAATCAGTTTTTCATAGATATCCCTGCCCACCAAGGAAATAGCCTGCTCCTCCAAATTTTGCGGCTCGCCCTTTATCTCGGTACGTTGTTCCGCAATCTTTGCTGCAGCCTCTGCCGGCGTGCGAATCCCCCACATCGCCCGAAACGTATTCATGTTAAAGGGCAGATTATACAGCTCACCACGGAAATTGGCAATCGGTGAATTCACATACTGATTAAACTCTGCAAATTGCTGGACAAACTGCCAAACCTCTTGATTATTCGTATGAAAAATATGTGCACCATATAAGTGCACATGAATCCCCTCTCGTTCTTCACACCGGATATTGCCGCCTGGCGCCTGCCGCTTTTCCAGCACCAGACATTTCTTCCCCCGTTTCGTCATCTCATGCGCAAAAACAGCGCCATAAAGCCCGGCCCCTACAATCAGGTAATCATACTTCGCCATAAAACCTGCCCCCATTAACACCAAATCTGCTCTGAAAAATATTTTCCTATCGTAGCGATAAACGTCAGCGATTCCTTTCTCAATCCCTGCGGGAAGGCCGTCAACACCGGAGCGGTTTCATAATAAACCTGCCTGCCGCAGCATCGAAAAACCTTCTGCCGGATTTTCGTCCTGCACGGCTTCTTTTGTCTGTACCCCCAGTTCCAACATTCTAAAATCCTTCCTCCGGCAATTTCCCGGCATACATTGTAGACAAACATTCATCATTGAAAATTCTATCGGATATCGCATAATTCCATAAGTTCTTCCCTTGCTCCCTGCTCAAATATCATTATCCTGTTTACTTATTTAACATTTCCTGCCCAAAATCCTGCCAAACAGACACACGCCAATCGCGCAGAAGAAAAATTTAAGTTTTAGCCAGCATATCCGATATACTAAATAGGATAGATGTACAATTCTAAGGAAGGACGTGTAAACAATGATGGATATGCGCATCAACGGAACCAACGGATACAACTCCCCCTATGACCGCTATAGCAACTATGATAATTACAACAACGAAACCGCCCCCTATGGTACAAACGCACCAACAGAAGAAAACGAAAGCGAAACTGAAAACGTCAACGGACGAAAATCCAGCCCTGGCGAGTGCGAGACCTGTAAAAACCGCAAATATCAGGACGGCTCCGACGAAATGGTTTCCTTCAAAGCTGCCGGACATATCGACCCGAACAATGCTGCCTCCGTGGTCATGAGCCACGAACAGGAACACGTTTCCAACGCCTACCAAAAAGCAGACGCCGGCAACGGCGAAGTTGTCCGCGCCAGCGTCCGCCTCAAAACCGACGTCTGCCCCGAATGCGGCCGCACCTACATCTCCGGCGGTGAAACCACCACCCAAATCCGCTACGTCAACGAAACCAATCCCTACCAAAAAGACCTCAAAGAATCCGATAAAAGCAAATACCAGGGAGCTAATGTGGATATTGACGCAGGGTAAAAAACACCGTCATCCCGTAACTTGAGGGATGACGGTGTTTTTATGCTCTCAAACAAAGTATAAAAAAATAGCATTGAATATAGTGATATATATGATAAAATACACGTAGGAGGTGTATTTTATGTGTGTTAATCCATATATGGCCGGAGCCGGTCGGACTCCCGCCTATTTAGCGGGGAGAGAACAAATTATTGCCAATGCCGCCCAAAGCTTTGAAACCCTCAAAGCCGGATTCCCTGAACGGTCTGTTATCTATTACGGACTGCGCGGTGTCGGAAAGACCGTTCTCCTCAATGCTTTGGAAGATTTAGCAGAAGAAATGGATATTCCCTCCAGTTACATGGAAGTCTCCGAAGTAGAAGGCTCCTTTCATAAGGCCATTGCCATAATCTCTTATAAACTGCTCCACGAAATCAACAAAAGCGAAAAAGCGAAAAGTTATGTAAAAAAGGCTTTTGGCATTCTGAAAGCATTTTCCCTGAAGTACACCATGGGAGACATTGATTTCGAGATAGACCTCGATCCGTTAAAAGGATTCGCAGATACAGGCAATATCCAAAACGATGTCAAAGAGCTACTCTTAGCTATCGGCATGGCAGCTAAAAAAGAAGAACAGGGAGCCGTCATCTTCCTCGATGAAATCCAATACCTGCAGGACGATGACTTCAGCGCTTTGATTGAGGCGTTTCACCGAATAAATCAAAAAGGTTGTCCTATCGCCCTCTATGGGGCAGGCCTGCCCAAGATAACCAAAATTGCCGGCGATATCAAATCCTATGCCGAACGACTTTTCTCCTTTATCGAAATCGGCTCACTTCCCACTGAAGAAGCCAAAAAGGCTCTTACCGAGCCTGCAAAGAGATTTGGCATAACATACCAAGAAGAAGTCCTAAACAAAATCGTAGAATTGACCGACGGCTATCCCTACTTCCTTCAGGAATACGGCAACTGCATCTGGAAGATAAAAGCAGACCAAAAGGTTATAACGCCTGCACTCTTTGAAAAAGCTTACGAGCTGATTGTAGAAACATTGGATGAATCGTTCTTCAAAGTTCGCTTCGACAGAGCAACAGCCAAAGAAGCCGAATTCATGTTCGCCATGGCTGAATGCCGGGAACTCCCCTGTGCCACCAAAGAAGTAGCAGATTTTATGGGTGAATCACAGCAAAGTATTTCCCCCATCCGAGCCACGCTCATCCATAAGGGGTTCATTTATGCGCCACAACGAGGCTCCATCGACTTTACGGTTCCCCAGTTCGATGATTATCTGCGCAGGATAAAACATAACTAAAAAAGGAGAAAAATCATGGGCATTTATATCAATCCCTGAAACAGCGGCTTTGCTGAAATAAACGATCAGGACTACATAGACAAACCCCTGCTGATTGACCTGATTAATAAAACAGTAGAAAAAAAGAATAAACTAACCTGCATCAGCAGGCCCCGCCGCTTCGGTAAATCCTATGCCGCTAAGATGTTAACCGCATATTACGATTGCACATGTGACTCCCGCCCCTTATTTGTAGATAAAAAAATATCCCAAACCCCGGACTATGCAAAATACCTGAATCAATACAATGTAATCTGCTTAGACATAACCGCCTTCATCTCCGAGGCTAAAAGACAGCAAGCATCATTGCGCATAATCCCCAATATGATTGTTGACGCCATAACCAAGGAACTTGGTACCAATGTCAACAGTACGTTAAATGAAAAATTAATCGACTTTGTCAACCATACCCATAAACGCATTATCTTTATCATCGATGAATGGGACGCCGTGATTCGTGAAGCACAACAGGATGAAATCGCCCAGCAAGCCTACCTGAACCTGTTGCGCGGGTGGTTTAAGAATGGCAATTTTACCCCCAAGGCGGTCGCAGCTGCCTATATGACCGGAATACTCCCCATAAAAAAGGACGGTTCTCAATTCGCCATTTCTGACTTCAACGAATATACGATGATAAAGCCCCGCATTTTTGGCGAGTTTGTAGGCTTTACCGAATCCGAAGTAGCTGCGATATGCCAAAAGAAAAATATCGACTTCGACAAGATGAAACGTTGGTATGACGGCTACTATTTCAAGGAAATCGGTTCGATTTACAATCCCAACTCTGTTATCAAAGCCATCGACAACGAGGATTTTGATTCTTATTGGACAGAAACCTCCGCAGCCGAGGGCCTTTTGGATTACATTAGCAAAGATTATAACGGGCTAACCAAAACCATCGCTGAATTAATTGGCGGCTTAGAAGTCAATGTCGATACCATCGGCTTTGCCAATGACCTCACCACCTTCCGGGGGAAAAACGACGTCCTCACCTTAATGATTCATCTAGGCTACCTGGCCTATGATTCCGAAAAAAAGACTGTACATATCCCCAATGAAGAGATTAAACTTGAATTCCAACGCTCAATTCACGAAGTAAAACACGAAGCCACCCTAAAACGCCTGGCAGAAAGTGAACAGCTTTTTGCCGATACCATTAAGCAAAACGAAGATGCCGTAGCCGCACAAATTGAAAAAGTTCATGTCGAAGAAATTGCCCCACTCCATTATAATAAGGAAGACAGTCTCCGCAGCGTAATCAAACTTGCCTATTACACCTATCGTGACCACTACCTGCAGTTTGAAGAACTTCCGGCCGGTGAAGGCTACGCAGATATCGTCTATCTGCCCAAACACGATTCAGACTGGCCCATCCTGCTTATCGAACTGAAATGGAATCAAAATGCACAAGGCGCCATCGAACAAATCATGCAAAAAAAAATATCCCGCTGTACTGCAGGATACCAGACGCGAAATCCTGTTAGTCGGTATCAACTACAACAAAGATGCAAAAGCAGGAAATAAAAAACATACATGTATGTAGTGACCCCATAAAGTTAGACCTTACCGGTAGTAGCAATTATTTGCTGCTACCGTTTTTTTATGCTGCGGCA
>SVCA01000018.1 GCA_015058625.1 Pseudoselenomonas ruminantium
ATGCCGCAGCATAAAAAAACGGTAGCAGCAAATAATTGCTACTACCGGTAAGGTCTAACTTTATGGGGTCACTACAAATGCAGAGCAAGGCTGTTTTGTATGTTATTTACTTTCCGTATGTTTGTCTTTGCCAAACCATAACCAGAACAAGATGGGAAAAACGATGAATTCCACCAGCAGAATGATGGCAAACAGGCCATTGATAAAATCCCAGCTTAGGAAAAAAGATTCCTGCCGGGGCTCTGGCGGCAGATGCATACGATTCGGCACAAAACCGCTGACAATCTGCGGCTCTTCCTTCGTGCCCTCCGCCGTAGCCACCGGTACCGGAGCGCTGTCCTTATCCGGAACTTCCTCCACGAAGATTCCCGCAAGACAGGTCAGCGTCAACGACAGCACAGCTACAATTAAGAACGTCATTATTTTATTGTCCCTGGCCCCCTGCCGACTATCCATTGCTCTTCCTCTCATAATATTTAATCTTTCTTTAATAAAGTTCTTTCTATACTTTACCCTCTTAACCGTTATTTGTCAAATTGGATTGATTCCTATTCGAGCCCTAAGACGGAGGGAAGGGGAGGCAATAACTTTCGCCTGCTTATGCAAGCTTGCCTAACGCGACCGAAAGCCATTGCCTCCCCTTCCCTCCTCCGTTTAGCACGAATTGCCGCAGCACGATAAGCAACAATATGAATCACACAAAAGCCGTGGGGACTGGTGATGTTTTTCCGCAGCGTTTGACAAGCCTGTCTCAGCGAAGGAAAATATTACCAGCCCCTCCGGGCGTCTTAACACATGGATGTAATGTACGAAATAAGCCCGGTGGCTGATAATGCTTTTCCGTCGCGTTAGGCAAGCCTGCATAAGCAGAGGAAAAGTATTATCAGCCACCGGGCGTCTTAGTATATAGATGTAAACTACAGCTTACTTAGCCGTAACAGGATTAGCTGCCGCCTTTTTCTTATCCCCCATCTTACGCAGCACAACCCAGAGCGGGCTGGCAATGAAGATGGACGAATAACAGCCGCTGCCAAAACCAACCAGCAGGGCAAAAGCGAAGTCCTTGGTGGTATCGCCGCCGAAGAAGTACAGGGCAAACGTGGTAAACATAACCGTAAATACCGTGTACAGCGAACGCGTAAGCGTCTGGAATATCGAAGTATTCACCAGCTTATTCACATCCCCGCCGCGGCGGAAATGCAGCTTGAGGTTTTCGCGGATGCGGTCGAAGATAACGATGGTATCGTTGATGGAGTAACCAACGATGGTTAAGAGCGCCGCAATAAAGGAAGAATCAATCTGACGGCCCGTAAAGGAGAACACCGCCAGCACGATGAGGATATCGTGCACCAGTGCGAGCACAGCCGCTACACCGAAGCGCCATTCAAAGCGATAAGCAACATAGGCAATGATGAGTGCCCAGGAAACCACCAGAGCCAGCACGGCATTGGTAATCAGCTCGCCGCCGATGGTTGCGCCGACTTTTTCCTCACGGAGCACATCGTAGTTTGCCACATCGGTCTTGATGGCCGCCATGACTTCCTTGCGCTGTTCCTCTTCCATATCCGTCGTGCGAATCATGACATTTTCTGCTTCCGTCACGCCGGTTTCAGCGCCAGTAAGCTGAATCTGGGAACCCTCCAGACCGAACTTAGCCAGGCTCGTACGCACTTCAGCAATCGCCACAGGGCGTTCAAATTTCAAATCGATAATGGTACCACCGGTGAAGTCGATACCAAAGTTAAAGCCCCGGGTAAACATGCAGATAAGCCCGGCCACAATGATGACTGTGGAAATGGCGAACCAAATCTTGGAACGCCCGGCAATATCAAGCTTGTTCATGCTTTAAGTCCTCCTTTTTCCACAGCATATAACCGTTGGCACCATAGGCACCGGGATTCTCCGAAATCTTGGAATTGATCATGAGTTTCAGGAGATACTGCGAAAGCGTGATGGCCGTCAGCATGGACAGCATTGTACCAAGTCCCAACGTGATGGCAAAACCGCGAATCGTACCGGTGCCAAGGAAAAACAGCACGCCAGCGGCGATAATCGTCGTGATGTTGGAGTCAAAAATCGTCGTGAATGCCCGCTTAAAGCCCGCATCCATGGAGAGGCGCAGGCTCTTGCCCTGAATCTGGTATTCTTCTTTGAAGTGCTCGAAAATCAGCACGTTGGCATCAACTGCCATACCGATGGACAGAATGATACCCGCTACACCGGGCAGGGTCAAAGTTGCATCCAAAAGATACAGAAGCGCCAGCAGCACTACCGTATACGCCATCAAAGCCACGTCGGCGATAAAGCCGGACAGGCGGTAGAACAGAAGCATGAAGATAAGTACCGCGCCAATACCTACAGCAAAGGCGAAAACGGATTTATCCTTGGAGTCCTGACCAAGGGTCGGGCCTACCGTACGTGTTTCGATAATGTTGACCTTTACAGGCAGTGCACCACTGCGGAGCACTACGGCAAGGTTCTGCGCTTCTTCGAGCGTCTTCTGGCCCGTGATTTCGGCACGGCCGCCTAAGATCGGTTCACGGACATTCGGTGCCGTCAGCACTTCGCCATCGAGCAGGATGGCAATCGTGCGGCCCACGTTTTTCGTCGTAAGGTCAGCAAACTTTTTAGCACCTTCATCGGAAAATTCCAGATTGACGACGTTCTGGCCGCTCTGCTGATTGGTAGCAGCCTGCGCATCCTTCAAATCCGTACCGGTAAGCACGGTATTGCCTTCTTCGTCCTTAAATTCCAGCATAGCCGTCTTACCGATGGTCTTAATGGCTGCATCCGGGTCTTTTACGCCCGGCAGCTCAATGATGACGCGGCGGGCACCTTCACGCTGAATAATCGGTTCGGTGAGGCCCAGCGAGTTTACGCGCTTTTCCATAATCGTGACTACGCGATTCATCGCATCATCATTTACCTGTGCAATATCTGTGTCCTCAGCTTCGAGTACCACATGGGTACCGCCCTGCAAATCCAGGCCCTGACGAATCGAGAAAGCCAACGGCTTTACAAAGGCCAGGAAGATGCCGATAATGGCGACAACACAGACAATAAGTTTCATGAGATTATTCTTTCTCAAGAGTTTTCATCCCCTTTTGTCTTTTGTTTCTTATATTCCTTGATGAAACTTACGACCTTGTCCCGCACCTCAGCGGCACTGTATTTATCGGTCTGAATATAGAGGTCAGCATGCGCTCTGGCATCCGCCAGCCGCTTATGCTGCACCGCCAGCCTGCTTTCATCCCAATAAACCACCCGCCGCTTGTGAATCGCGGGCATGGTCGCATCAATCATCACCAAAATATCCGGATGGCGCTTTGCCCAAAAATCATGAATCCCGGAATGTTCCTGCGCCACATTATAAGCATCATAGCCCGCCGCCTTTAACCCGGCAACCAGCGTCGTCTTTCCCGAAGCACAAACTCCCACAACCGCAATCTTCAAGACAATCACTCCTATCCAGTTTACATAGATAAAGTAATGGTATATCGTTGCCCCGCGCCCAAGGAAGGGCGCGCGCGGACTTTAAATCCCCGGAAGGGATTTAGTCCGCCAGTTTCTTTTGGTACTTTTCTTTGTCTAAAGAAAAGTACAGAGAATGCATTAACTTAGTATGGATAAGTAACTTCCAACTGCTCAATCTTAGGGCTTGATGGGGAACCATCCGTAATCCCCATCACTAATACCGTCATATCATCCGACGCCTTCTCCGCATCGAGTTCCAGCGCATAATCCATAATGCTCTTGGCGATAAACGCTGCATCCTCCGCTTCATTCTTGCGGACAATGTCCATGATTTTCTCAAAATCTGCCGGATGTCCCAGACGCTTTTTCCCCGCATGGGCAATGCCGTCCGTATAGGACACAATCAGCATCCCCGCCGTGAGCGGCACCTCATACATGAGTGGCTTCATATGGCGGTTCACGCCGATAGGCTCCACATTTTCATCATAGACCGTCTCATACTCCGGCGTTTTGATGATTACGGGACAGTTGGAATTGCGGCTGATAACCGCCGTTTCCGTATCGAGGTCGGCACTTACCACCGTCAACGTGCAGGACACCTTCTTGTCCTTCATGGCATAGAGATAATCATGCACGGCCCGGGCAACCGCCCCGTCACGGGCACCATCGGATATGAGCTGCGTGGCCTTATTCACCACCCAGCTGCTGGTATGATGAGCAGCCAGGCCATTTCCCTGCCCATCGGCAATGATGGCCGAAATCCCCCCATGGGGACGCTCCACAATATCACAGGTATCGCCACAGACTTCCGTAGCATATTTAGAAGTCTTGGCCATCCCAATCTTAACTTCCATAACACACTCCCCCATAACACCCCAGCGCTCAAGGATGAGCGCTCGCGAACGTAAATCACGTGATGTGATTTCAGTCCGCAGTTTTCTTTTGGTACTTTTCTTTGCGCCAAAGAAAAGTACATAGCTACTCACTTACAATAAGCAGTTATAAATCCCCTGCTCCGTAATAATCTTATGCACCAGCTCGTCATGCTCTTCCATGGGAATATTCGCCACCAGCTGACACGAATAGGCAAGGGCAATCCGTTTTGCCTTGACGGCCTTCGCCAAAAACGCATCATAGAAGCCTGCCCCCATGCCCAGCCGCTCGCCCCGGGTATCAAAGGCTACCCCGGGCACGACAATCATATCGAGTTCCTCGGGAGGAACCACCTGACTCTTAGCCGGGTCCGGCGTCAGGATGCCATACGCCCCTTCCACCAGACTATCTAAGTCCGGCAGGGTCACAGCCTCCATCTGCCCCTTGCTGATTACTCTGGGCATAGTCACCGTAACCCCCATATCCAGCCAACGCTGAATCAGCGGAAGAATCTGCACTTCATCGCCCATGGAGGCATAACACATGACGACCTTCGGCTCCTTGAAATCCGGCAATGCACAGAACACATCAATCATGCGCTGGCTGGCCTTTTGACGATAAGCCTCTTTCAGCTCCCGCCGGACAGCCAGAATTTTGACACGCAAGGCCTTTTTCTCAGCCAGCAGTTCCTTGTTATCCGTGTCCATGGCTTAGGCCTGCTTGTCCTGCGTGATGTTGGCATTGATGGAAGCCCGGGAAACCTCAATCACCGTGTTTTCGGCAATTTTCAGCTTGATGACCTTCTCATCAATGGCCGCAATCGTCCCGTAGATACCACCAATGGTCATCACCTTGTTGCCCTTTTCCAAGGTATCGAGCATACTCATGCGGCGTTTCTGCGCTGCCTTCTGCGGACGGTACAAGAGAAAATAGAAAATCGCAATCATCACGAAGATGGGGCCCCAAGTGCCCAAAGCTGTCATGGTTTCCGGAGTCATAATAAGCACCTCTTCTTTAATTTATCAGCGTTTGTAATTGGCCAAAAATTCACTGCGGAACTGCGTAAACTTGCCATCAATGATAGACTGACGCATTCTGCGCACAAATTCTTCGAGGAAGTAGAGATTGTGCAGCGACAGCAGACGCAGACCGAAGATTTCCCCGGCACGCACCAGATGGCGGATATAAGCGCGGGTGTAGCCGTTGCGGCAGGCGTAACAGCCACAACCCTCCTCAATCACATGATGGTCATGGGTGAGGTTGGCATTTTTCATCACCAGTCTGCCCGTCCAGGTCATGGCCATGCCATTGCGGGCCACGCGGGTCGGATATACGCAGTCGAACATATCAATGCCGCGCATTACACCCTCCACCAAATGGTCAGGCGTGCCCACGCCCATAAGGTAACGGGGCTTGTTCTCCGGCAGCAAGGATGTGGAGTATTCCAGCATCTCATACATGAGTTCCGGCGGTTCACCAACCGACAGGCCGCCCACGGCGTAACCGGGGAAGTCCATCTCCACCATCTCTTTGGCATGCCATTTGCGCAAATCCTTGTACATACCGCCCTGCACAATGCCGAACAGGCCCTGATTGGGTGCCGTCATGGTATCTTTGCAGCGCTGTGCCCAACGGAGCGTACGTTCCGTGGACTGTTTTGCATAGTCATGATCAGCAGGATAGGGCACACATTCGTCAAAGGCCATGACGATATCAGAGCCTAAGCACATCTGCACCTGCATGGACACTTCCGGCGACAGGAACTTCTTCGAGCCATCAATATGAGAACGAAAGGTCACGCCTTCCTCGGTGATTTTGCGCAAATCCCCCAGCGAGAAAACCTGAAACCCGCCACTGTCGGTGAGAATCGCCCCATCCCAGTGCATGAATTTATGCAGGCCGCCAGCTTCCTTTACCAGCTCCATGCCCGGACGCAGGAACAGATGATAGGTGTTGGAAAGAATTATTCCCGCACCCAAATCTTTCAGTTCCTCCGGGGATACGCCCTTGACCGATGCCTGCGTACCCACAGGCATGAAAATCGGCGTTGGGAAACTGCCGTGGGGTGTATGGATAATACCGGCACGAGCACCTGTGGCCTCGTCCTTTTTCACTAATTCATATGTAATTGCAGCCAAACAAAAACCTCCAATCTGCAATCTCTACGAACTCACATAACAATTATTTTACCATAAAATAAGGAAGGAATACAAGAAAATTGGCATGGGACTTTGCCCATGCCAGATACGGTGTCGTGTATTTCTTTACGCCTGCGAACTTATCGTTGCACTGGTTTGCCAAAGATTATCCTTTGCTGACATAACTGCGTTTATCTTGCGGAATTTCCTCCCAATGCACATCATTTGCCGCCTTACCGTGCAAAAGCCCCCAAGCCGCCGCGATGCCAGCCGCCTCGCCCATGCTCATGCAGGTGGGCTGGATGCGGAAAGAGGCTTGCGCCGCAAAGCTGCCGCTTATGCAGCGCCCTGCCACGATGAGATTAGAAATTTCCTCGGACACCAAAGCACGATAGGGGATCTCATAATACTCGCCCTTTTGGAGTTTCTTGCCGAAGTTCAACTTTACATCGTGAATATCGATGGGATACGCCGTGCGGCAGACCGCATCAGGGAAGTGATGCCCTTCCCAATAATCCTCGGCGGTAAGATAGTATTTGCCCCGTATGCGCCAGGTCTCGCGCGTTCCAAGCATACCAGACTCACGGCTGATGTAAGCCTTTTCAAAGCCGGGAACATCGGAAACGAGGAAACCTGCGATACGGTGCATCATGCGGCGGCCAAAAAGGATGGCCTTGCTCCGTGAAGCTGCGTCCGTAGCGCTGAACAGCAGGGGCGGCATCTCCGGGCAGTTCATGGCCATGGTGTCCGGCTTGCCGGTGACAGAGAACCCCTGAATATACAAGATATCATCCTCGGTGAGCTTGCCCTCCTTAACCCCTTGCTTGAAAAAAGCCTCATTTTCCTTAATCTTGGCAAACTCCATGAACGGGGCACGGCTTGCGGCCACATCCTCCTTAAGCCGTTTCAAAAGAGGCGGTTCCATGCGTTGGTCTTTGAGCGTATCCGTGAAGAAGTCGCAGACCTTGTTTACGTCCACCCCCGCCATCTCGAAACGCAGGCTCATGGGCTGGTTCCGTCCGGTTTGCTCCGAGCCTTTTTCCGTCCTCACACCGGCCAGGCGGGAAAGAAGCGCATCCCCCGTGGCATCAATGAAGGTTTTGGCGCGAATTTTGCCAAGGCCCTCCACGGTCTGCACGATGCATTCCTTGATTTTGCCTTGCTCCACTACTGCGCCTACGAGGGTCGTTTCATACAGGATATCCACCCCCGCCTCGCTGCACAGTTCCTCATAAACTAAGGTGAGGAACTCAGAGGCGTACAGCCCTTGCCCGCCGCCATAAAAGAAGTCCGTAACAACATCATTTCTCGCTCTGGCCCCCTGCCGCTGTTCCATACGTTGATTCAGTTCGGTAATATAAGGCGTGTCGCTGCCATCAATGAAGGTCGGCATACAGGGATAGACACAGCCCAGCGTTGCCAGCCCCCCTAATACGATACTGCGCTCAATGAGCAGTGTCTTGGCTCCGTTTTTGGCCGCACTTACTGCCGCTGCCGTTCCTGCAGCTCCCCCGCCAACCACGCAGACATCTGTTTCAAAAAGTAGAGGAATCTTCGCCGCGCTAAAATCCACGGCAGACGGCAAGGCAGCATTTGCCTTAGGCAGATTGTTTTCCCCCATAGCCAGCGTGGCCGCTGAGACCGCCGCCAGCTTCATAAAGTCACGGCGAGTGATGGGAATGGAAAATGTGGCTTCGTTTTTTTTCATGGTAAATTTCACTCCTTCAACAGCTCGTAGAATCCTCGCTTTACATTCAATATCTATAAAAAAATTTCTACCAGTTATATTGAATTCCTTCCCTGAAAGAAAATATTTTCCCTGTTATCTGCCATCGAAACGCCAAAACTGCTGTACCATAGGAAATTCCCTGATACAGCAGTTTTCCTTCAAGCCTGAATATCCACCAGCATGCCCAGTTCATCCAGTTCCCGGCCTTTGACAACCGCTTCCACCACCCAGTTATGCCCATGCAGACGAGCACATTTACCGGGATAATCATTGATATGATGGGCCGCTTCAAGCGGTCCTTTCAACACGAGCAAAGCTATACGCCCCGCCACGGCGCCCTGACAGCGGGCAATGACCTTATCTGCTTATCCTGTAATTCATAAGCTATGCCGTTATCTGCCAGCTCCTGCAAAAAGGCCTTTAGATAAACAGGACTGGAAAACTTCTGCATGAAATCCAGGGTGAATTTACCATTTACCGCCGAAATTTGCAGGGTGATGTCCATAATGGTGGCATTCCAGGCATGGAACTCTTTTACATATTTTTCTGCTTCCCCGAAATTGGCTTTCCCTACATAACTCACGTTAGCCGCAGCAAAACGATTGGCGGCCTCGTCCACCTTTGCCATCATCGCCAGCCTTTCCTTGTGCGTTTTCTTTGCCAAAAGCATTTTGGTCAGGTTGGCAGTATGCGCCACGCCGGACAGAACAGCTTTCTCACTGGTCTGTGCCGCAACCATATTCCTATAGGCCTTCACCTGCTCAGAAAGCGGCAATTTACGCAGCTGTTCATCATATTCCAGGAAAGCACCTCCGACCAGACTTTGATGCGCCAGCGGAGCGTGCAGAGCCTTGCGCTGATTCACGCACAAAACAATGCGTATGCTTTCTTGGGCATGAGGATACAGCTTTGCCAGACTGCGGCTCAGAAGCAAAGACACCATTGTTCCCGGACTGCCGCCATTTTCTTTGCAAAAGTGCATAAAGGCATCTTCAGCCAGCAATATGCTATATACATAGTCCGGACTTTCCGTATGCAGATTAGCGGCGATACCGGGCAGCAACGCCTTGCTCCACTCATGACGCCGGGGCGTTGGCAGGTCTTGCGCTTTCATTACGGGACAATCCCATTCCTCCTGAGATATTTTATCGCCAGCCAGACGGATGCCTGCTGTCGCAAGCGTCACCTTGTAGCGCTGGCAGCAATAATAATATAACAAGGTGCGTATCACCTCATAAGTTCCTGCACCATCGGTCAGACCATGAAAAATATCCATAACCAGCCAATCAGCATGGTACGAAAATGAAAGCAGATGATCATTCGCCTCTGCCGAATTTAATGTTACGCCCTGCTCTGAATCGGAAACCACTACCGGCTCCCGATTCTCTGCAAAGATAAAATCATCACCATGAGCCTGCAATTTCACGCAAAAATACGGATACCGCTCCATCGTGGTATCCACTGCCCTGCGTAGTACCACAGGGTCAACATCATCCTGCATCCGCATACGGACTCTAATGGCATACGGATTATCCTTATGCAGCCGATAAAGGGGAATGACCTCGGTAAACAATTTCTGTTCCATGCGAGCACCTCCAACTCAAGCTACAATAATTTTACCATAAAAAAAGAAAAGCGGCACGAGCCATTGTCCCGTGATAGTGGACACCAAAAGAACGAGGAGTTGCCGAGGCTGCCTTTGTGAACGCAAAAAGAAGCAGAGATTTCTGTGTTCTCTGCTCCTTGACTATAACTAACCCCGCTGTACATTAGCAAGGAATCAAACATTCCTTCGTCCCTAAAACCAAGAAGGCCGCCGGGTGGGCAAAAAAAAGCGGCTGACTTTTTGACTTGTCAGCCGCCCGCTTGACCTATTCTTTATGCAGCTCTGTTGTAATCAATAACAGAAACATCCTGTAAAAACGATTTTGCCTTTTGCACAATCATTTCCAGCTTTGCAGAAACATCATCCGCAAAAATAATCTCTCCACACACCTGACACTCGTAGCAGGGGACATTGCGGATAACAATCACACAATCTTTCACGTCAACAGTAAAGGTTGTCGTTGTCTCAATTCGATTATCCTCAAAACATGCTTTACACATTTTTATCTCCCCTTTCTCGTTTTGCCATCCTTTTCAAAATGCTCATCGTCAGGACGATAAGCAGAGATAATAATCATTTTTCTGGTGTTATACCCCACAACTACATGGAGCATCTTATTGCCGTTGATTTCTATGTTGTAATGCATTTCTTAAATCTTCAATCTGCATAACGTACCTCAGGATAAATCGATATTTCTAGCTTAATTTTACATCACCTGTAAGTAATATTCAAGCTAAAAGGCTTGTGTTCAAAGCATCCGCCAATAATCCGTAACCCCTCTGGCCACGGCCCGCACGATATGTGTTGAAAGCCAGGCAGCGTGCAATTTTCATTGCATCCCGCTTGTCAGTCTTGATTTCATTTTTCTTGTATGTGGGCATGGTTGAGGGCGCAAGGATGGTGCAATCTACACCATGCTCTACCAATTGATGATAAAGGGTATAGCCCAAGCAGCCTGCTTCGTAACCGCAGTGGAATTCACACGGCCCGCCAATATTCTCCTGAACTTTGTTCAGGTACTTCAAGATTTCTTTATAGTCCGGTTCCATCTGGACGGTTGCGAAGCATTTGTCATTTTCTACCATGTAGCAGGAAAGAGTGTAATTTGAAGAGTGGACATCCATTCCAACATATACTATACTTTTTATAGGTGACCTCCATTTGTATGCGGTAAATCCTGTTGATTTTGTTTCTTTTATCATACAGGTAAATCCACGATGCTTGCAATTGGAGGTCACTACATATTATCTAAACTGTATTAACGATGCCCCCCTGTTATATAATTACCAGTTTTCAAACCTTCGCCGCATATTCAAAGCACATATTTCCTGCATTTCTTCCTCGGAAAGAGCGAAATCGAAGATATCAATATTTTCGACAATATGCGCTTGGTTGCCAGAGCCGGGAATCGCAATATAGCCATCCTGCAAGTGCCAACGAAGCACGATTTGCGCCGGAGTTTTTTCATGTCTCTCGGCAATTTTCCTGATAGTTTCATTGTGGAAGATTTCTTGTGTGTTGCCCCTCCCGCCCAAAGGATACCAAGATTCTACGACCGTACCGTACTGCCGCAGATACTCCTGCAATTCCTTGTTCTGATAAAAAATATGATTCTCGTTTTGCACCACGGCGGGGACGATTTCGGCAATGCGGCAGATTCGCTCAAAATCATCTGATGTGTAATAGTTTGAAATGCCGATAGAGCGTATTTTTCCAGCCCTGACGCCTCGCTCCAACGCCTTGTAAACTTCTTCATCTCCCCGTCCGGGTTGGTGTATCAGCATGAGGTCGATATAACCAAGTCCCAGCCGCGCCATTGAATCATCAATGGCCGCATCGGGGCGCTGATAATCTCCTGGCATGATTTTACTGGTTACAAAGATTTCTTCACGAGAAACGATTCCTTCATCAATCGCCCGGCGAACACCTCGGCCTACGCCGATTTCGTTGCCATAGTAGCGCGCAGTATCAATAAGACGGTAGCCGTTTTTGATGGCAAAATAGGCACTTTCCTCGGCCACGTCATCGGATAGCGTCCATGTGCCAAGCCCCAGCATGGGCATTTCATAGCCGCTATTCAGTTTGACGGTTTTCCGCAAAGCAGAATCGGAAGTCATCGGTTTCTGCTCACTGGCTCCTCTTGGATTCATTGGCTTCGCTTCACCGCTAATGCTATCTTGAGAGAAAGCCCCGCATCCTGCCACGCCCGTCAGCAAGAGCAACAATGACGCAAGAAATCCGATGACAGATTTTATCGATTTTGTTGCATGATTTGACAATGACATCCCCTCCTCACAATATATTTATTTTGTACCTATCATGGCAAAGTGTCACGCCGTTTGCTTCAGCAACATCAAAAACATCGCCAAAGCCCATGCAGCCCAGGCAAATACGGGAGACGTGCAAATCCGAATTTCCCAGTTTCGTGTATTTCATGAAAAACAGTCCTCCCCTATCAATGAGTATATCTTATCGCAGTTCTTTCCTCAATCCCTCAAGCCAAGCATCGATGTCCGCTTGGGAAGTCAGCATATGGTCGCCGCCCTCCGAATCAAACTGTATTTCCATAGCTGCGGCAAATTTTGCCCCGGCGCAGTATTCCTTGATGTCCGTGATTACATGCCCTGGCCAGCCGCCGTGCGTCATAAAGGGAATGACCGTCTTGCCCGTCCAGTCCTGCGATTTCAGGAAAGTGTGCATTGGGGGCGCCATGGTATCTCGTCAATATCAGCCGTGCCGAAAACTCGAAGCATAAATTTTCGATGTGCTGCGGTGATGTATTCTCGGAAATTTCGGCGAGATTTTTCCATTCAAATTCACCTTCCTGCCTTAATACGCCCCCAGTCTTCCTTTTGTAAAAACAAAGCGTCTTTTTGCACTCGAGGATCATCCTTGAGATTTTTATTTCGGTTCATCGTTCCCATGCTTCCGCAATGCGCTAAAGGATAGATGTTTGAAATCACTCTGCCGCACTCGGCTGTTATAGGCTCGTGCTTTTCTATAAAAGTGTTGTAACCATCCGTGAAGCCCGTCAGAGAAGATACTTTCTGCCCGATTAGTGTTTCGTAAACGCACCTAAAAGTTAGTCGTCCCAAGCAAAGAATGTTTTCAGGCTCCAAAATATCACAGAGTTCTTTGAAAAAGCCGCTGTCCTTCATCATCAATGTCTTAGTCATTCCACCGCTTTCTTTTCCAGCTCTATATCCCAAGCAAAAATTCGTAAAAAAGAGATCTGCGTACCTTCTATTTGCAATAGAATCGTAACCCAATACTTTGAATAACTCTATTAAATTCGCATCAGTCTGAAAATCGATGGATTTTTTATCTAAATAGTTTACATCCTGTTCCCCTCGGTTCATGGCTTTGATTCTCTCTTCAAATTCCTTGCTCATGTTTGACGGATTTCCCCAATCCTGCGCAACCAAAAGATATTTAATCTTTATCTCATGACTGTTTTGAGCGTAACCAAAACCCTGCCAATAAGTGTAGAGATTGATTTCCCTGCAAAGTCCTTCTGGGGCAGCCTGCAAAACGATTCTGGTATTCTTATGCTCCTTGGGTTGGTTGCGGTATTCGTCCTGCGATTTTTTCACCAAATCAAGATATTTCCTCTCTTTATCCATTCTTATCGTATAGTCCTCCAGTTCTTCATCGGTTATCGTGTCGGGGAAGGCATAGATGGATTTATCTTCCTCCTGCTCATGGCATATAGGAGCTTTGTCAAGATTTTTTAACCAAGCAGAAAATCCATCCTTGCCGAACATACTTGTAGCTTTTTTAGATTCCTTATCTTTGCCCGCCATAGTGATTCCTCCTCACACTATATACCTTTTTCTCCGCAAATAGTCTCGTATATCAAACTTTTGAAATTCATGAGTAAGCGGCATATAAAGCGGGTGACGGGGGTTGCCGTCCTTGGTCAAATTACCATAACTGTACCACTCGACAGATTCGCCAATCACTTCATATACACGGGCAAGCGCACCATATAAAAATTTCTTACCGGGCATATCAATCATATTTCCCCATGCGCACCATACGGCGTGTACCTGAAACTCTCTCATCACGGCTTCTACCGCCATCGGATTATTTTCACTCCACACGACTTTCTCCTTCATCTCTTCGGGGTGGGGGGTTCTCTGCGGATGAAGATTCATCATAATCCAGCCGTCAAATCCCTTATTCTCTGCAATCCTGCGTACGTTTCTGATGGTGGGATCATCATCACCTGGCTTGGCTGTGCTGGGATTCACGCCTAATACGAGAATATTGTGTTCTCTTGGCTGCCCAAGTGCATACCGTTCGTTATCGTTGCCCAAGTAAATCCATCCTGCGGGAATACCATCACGGTCACGCTGATAATCGCTCATGGCACGGATGGCATCGGCATCAATCCGCATAGGTTCAAACGCTGCATCTTCTTCCTCCAACAAATCCCTTATCGTCATATAGGCATCATAGGGACTCCAAGTCAAATAATCGGTATGCCCCGTACGCATTTTATACGCCTTTTGTATTTCGGCATGAGCAAAGACCCACGCCCCCAATTCGTAATAGTTCCACTCCCATTCGCCTAATTTATCATTTTGACCATTGCTCTCATTAAATTTCTTGAGTGCGGGAAATACTTGGCAGATTTTTTCCACCTGTTTATTGTTGCCGGAAATATCATAACGGTAAATTTTCCCATTCCGATGATAGAGGTCGCAGTAGTTGGTGTAGGCATCGTAGGCGCACATGAAGCAAAATCTGATGCCGGAGATAATTTTTTGCGACAAGTCCTTGGAAGAAAGAGGAATATCATCCGGCATAGGGATATACATTCTCCTCTTATGGCAGATTTCCGCTTCATTCTTTGCCAGAATCGACTTTGCCATGTCGCGATTCAGATAGAATGTTTTGTCATAGTTGATGTCAATGCCCGATTCCGCATCAGTTGCCTTGGCGATAAAGGAAAGTAAATC
Source organism: Pseudoselenomonas ruminantium (assembly GCA_015058625.1). Taxonomy (GTDB): domain Bacteria; phylum Bacillota; class Negativicutes; order Selenomonadales; family Selenomonadaceae; genus Selenomonas_A; species Selenomonas_A ruminantium_N. Next base: position 14,785 of record SVCA01000018.1, read on the forward strand.
GTAAATTTTCACTTCCGTGGTATAAGTAGCGTTTTCGTCCTCCTCGTCCAGTCCCATGAAAAATTCTCTGTCCGAAGTATAGGCTTCGATGCTTATTTCTCCATCATAATCGCCCTTTGCGACACATTCATCAAATCCTCGTACTTCGCTTGGCGGAAGAAGGAAATAACCGTTGTCTTTCATGCGCATATAAATCGCATTAAGCACCGCTGCTTCATTTTCCGGGGAACTTTCTCTATGATAGCGAAGAAGCGCGGCTTCGATGATGGGTTCGCCTTGTACTGCCTTTCCTCTTGTATGGTCAAAGCGTTTTATGACATCTTTCATTTTATTCGGTATGCGATTTAAGCATTCCTCTTCCAGCGTCGGAGTAAGCCCGTAATACGCCTCGGCAATACTTCCGGCTATGCAAGCTATAGTATCCGTATCGCCGCCAATGGACACGGAATTTCGCACGGCATCTTCAAAATCTGTACTTTCCAAGAAAGCGATAATGGCCTCCGGCACCGAACCTTGACAAGTCACATCCATGTGGTAGGCAGGGCGAATTTCCTTCAATGTGCGGGAGAGATTATAGTCGAACTCATCCTCAACATACTGTTTGATAGTCACTTTGGATTCTCCCGTCCGCGCAAGGTAGATGGCGCTTACCACAGATTCTGCACCTTTGATACCTTCGGGGTGATTATGCGTAACCTCTGCCGTCCAACGGGCAACTTCTCTTGTGCGTTCGATAGAGTCGTAAAGCCAGCCTACAGGAGATACCCTCATCGCCGAACCGTTACCGAAACTGCCGTAGGGCTGTGGATTGTCCCAATTGAGCCACTCACGGAATTTTCCGCCGTATCCTGCCTTGGGATATTTTCTGCCCCAATGTTGCATGGAGGAAACCACCGCCGCACAAATTTTGTCTTTATCGGCATCCTTTCCTGCATAGAGCAAGGCATCCGCCACAGCCACAGTCATCACTGTATCATCGGTGAAGCGGGATTTTTCAATAAACAAGGGAAACGCCTTGATTTTCGCTCCTCGGTCAAATTCGTAGGGCGAACCGATAATGTCGCCTAAAATCGCTCCATACATGGTTATCTCTCCATTCACGCACCATCGGAGTATTTCTCCGCCATATCTAAAACAGTCTTTTTGACAGCCTCACGCAAACTTTGCGGCTCTTTGATTTCAATATGTCCGCCGTATTGCAACGCCCAATATTTCATAGCTCGTTCATTACATTTGAGCGTAACCAGCATCTTATTCTCAGATTCTTCCTTGATGCGAATATCCTTTCCGAACCAATCAATCAGTTCGTCCATCAAATCTGTGTCGGCTATAAATTTCACCGTCACGCTGTCTCCGCTGTACATATAGATATGCTCTGCCATGTGCTTGGGAAGGCTCCAACCTTGGGAAAATTCCCGGACTTCCTTTTTCGGCTTTATCGGCTCGGAAAGCATGGTGATGGATGTGATGCGGTCAATGCGGTAGTGTGACAGGTCATCGTATTTGTCGTAATTGCCGATAAGATAGTAACGTCCGTTGTTGGCTACCATTTGGTAGGGATTCACAATGTACGGCTCGTCCCGCCTTGGATGGAGTTTGAAGTCCGTGCCGTAGTTGTTATAGATGAAGCTGACCTTTCGTTTTTCCTCAATGGCATCGTTCAGTGCATCCAAAGCCAGCATGACCTGTTTGTTGTCCGAGTGGAAGAGTTCTGGCAAATTTGACACATGGGACACTTTTGCGTGAAAGTATCGGTTGCCGAAGCCTTTAAGTTTCTCGATGAGCCGTTTGGCCTGCGCTCCCGACAAATTCTTGGAGAACAGGACGCTGTCGATGAGCATCCGCAGCTCCGCATCGTCAAATTCCCGCTCTGCAAGATAGCAACCACGCTCCGTGGCAATCTCGTAGCCCATGTCCTTGAGTGATCGGATGTTGTTGCGGATGGAGCGTCGGTCGCACTCCGCACCGTAGTTGAGCTTGAGAAGGTCGATGATTTCCTGCTGGGTCAGTCGATGGTCGGTATCAGTATATTCCTTCAGAATCTCCAATATCAGCATATTAAGCATCTTTTTGTTATCCCCGGCGTACACATTCATTGGCATCCCTCCCTTTGAATTTGTTTTGTCTTTCCTCAATTTCATTATAGCATAAGCGATGGGTAAAAATTTACCCATCAAGAAAATTCGTCAAAAAATTTAGACACCCCGCCGAAACCCGGCAGAGTGCTCATTTCAAATCTCCGTCCCATCCCGGAACACCACCGTCATGCCGCCGTCCACGCCCACCGTCACATAGTCCACCATCGCACCCCAGAGCCGCTCATCGAACTCCGCCACCGACGCACACGGATGTGCTAGTGCGGGGCAGGCGCAGGATGCGCCGCTTTTGCACCCGCAGGCTCCCCCTGTGCCTCAAGCGTCCTGATGAACCCCGCCCCCTAAAGGGACTAGCTTTGCACATAACTTAGCCGGAAAACTGTTCTTATAATTGCTGGCCTTTATTATCTCAGCCATAACTGAAACGGCTATTTCCATCTCCGTTTCGGCACCAATAGAAAGGCCAATCGGCGCATGCAGCCTGTCAACTACTGCCCGAGATATTCCCTGCTCTAAAAGTTTTTGCCGCAAAAGCTCCGTTCTGCGACGGCTGCCCATTACTCCCACATAGGCCGATTCCTTTTGCATGATGACCTGCAGACAGAGGGCATCGTATTGATGTTCTCTGGTCATCACCACGAAAAAAGTATTTTCCCCTCCCACAACCTGCGCCAGCGCTTTAGCAAAATCCGCGCAGATAACCCGGTCAGCTCCTGCCACACAATCTCACCATCAGAACGCAGGGCCTTAGCACCCCGCAAGGGACCGTCCAATATGGTAAGCACTTCATTTTTTGCCCCTGCCCGAAGCCCCTGCAGCTTCTAAAAAAAATCTCTGTCCAGCATTTTCTCACCTGATTTAAGTTCACATAGCAAATCTGTTTTATGCAAGTGTATTGCCTACATGTATATATTCGACCTTCAAATTTCAGTACCTTCTTGATAATTGCCATGTATACAAAAAAACTGACAAATCGCAATGACTTGTCAGTTTTTCATTTTCGATAAATGATTCTACATCGCGGCGCCAATTTCATCCTATATGGATAACGCTCACAAACCATCGTCCAGAAAACTAAAAACAGCGTTCCAATACTCTTTTCCGGCCACTGTCATCGCATCCCCATGTCCTGCTCCTTCTACGATAAATTTACTCTTGGGCGCAGAGCAGGCATTGTACAGCTTCTCCATCATAGGAAACGGCACCAGTTTGTCCGCCGTCCCATGGATGAACATGATCGGAACCTTGATGCCGGGTACCGCCTTTATGGGGGCAGCGTCTGACACTTTCACCCCGGTTTTGATGCCACTTACAATGTCTACGCATGTCATAATGGGAAATTCCGGCAAGCCAAAGATAACGTCCAGTTGATTTGTAAACATATCGTAGGCGCTGGTATAGCCGCAGTCCTCTATGACGGCTGCCATTCCCGGCATTTCGTATCTGCCCGCTGCCAGCATTACCGTGGCAGCCCCCATAGATATTCCGTGCAATACAATTTCTGCATTCTCATCAGATTCCTTGACTTTAGCTGCCCATTTGGCAATTTCCTCACTTTCCTTGACCCCCATGGTAATGTACTGGCCATCACTTTCCCCGGCGGCGCATAAGTCCGGCGAGAGCACGTGATAACCCTGCTTCAGATAAACCTCGGCATAATCCCGGACATAACGGTGATCTCTGCCATAGCCATGGGCCAGTATAACCCAGCGGTGTCCCGTTTGGACGGGTCTATAACTTACTGCCACTACATTCCTGCCGTCCGGCATGGTCATGCTCCACTCTTCCGTCGGCACCGCCGGCTCTTCAGGCATTTCCCTGCTCTTGTCAAGAATATTGACGCAGGCAGCAGGAGGCGCCAAGGGATCTGCATCGCTGCCGCGCTTCAGGGCATAATCAACAAAATAATCTCCTATGGCGTAGCCTGCCGCCAAAACAGCCGCTATGAATACGATAACAACAGCTACCCAACGCCTTTTCCGATTGTAGTTCATTATAATCACCATTATCCCTTGTTCCAAATTATCTTAATTTTTTTCTATTCGCCATAAATATCCTTATCTCCTTTATCGCTCCGCAGTTTTTATCGTCTCCTGCACCAGCCGCCGTCCATCCCCTCCCAGCCACTCCCAAGAGCCTACCGCCTGCTTTTTCCCCTAATCACAACACAAAACAAGCCGAAACACAAAAGAAAACTGCCGTATCACAGCGAAAGCCTGATACAGCAGTTTTTTTTAAGCCTGAATATCCACCATCGTGCCCAGATTCGGGTCAACGGCCAGTTCCTCCAGCATTTCCTCTGCAGCAACTTCCGTGGTATCCATAGCCATTTTCAGGACCGCCATGCCCATATCCTGCATGGCCTGCCCCTGATGCATGTTCACCGACATTGCGGCGATACTCATATCCATAGCCACACCTCCTCAGCTAACTGAAGCAGCACATCCTTGTGCTATTCTATATATCGAACGATTTGCGGACAAGTTAAGCCCAAAATTCATCGGTCAGCGGATAAATCCCGCATCACTTCTGCAAGAAATATCCCCGCCCGCTTATGAGCAGCTCTTTGCTTCCTTCGGACCTCCGAACCGTAATCTCCGTGAAATACAGGCGGGACTTATCTTCGAGCAGGTATTCCTCATCGAGAACGACATTCTGCGTTCCCATATCTTTATGCGCGGCCATAAGCCCTTTCACATAATCGTGGATATCCACCGATTGCTTATTTCCATCTTCCAGCTGTATCACGGCCACTCCCCGCTTAACATTAAAGGGATAAACCATTCGGAAACCGGCAACGGGAATTCCCTTTTGCCGTGGCTTAAAGACCACTCTAGTCTGCTCCGTTCGCTTTTTTGTCTTGCCATTCGTTGGCTTGGCATTAATGTAGTAATCCCTCCAATTTATTTCATCGACCTGCCGGCAAAAGTCCTCCCTGCGCTCGCTGTCCAGATTGGATTCACAGATATACTCCACACAACTCCTTATAGCCGGCGTGCGTTCTGCAGAAATCGGATGGCTCATCACAATCCTGCCATCTTCATACAAACCTTCCTGCTCCAGCAGCGCGATTAAACGTGCCTGCTGATTATGCAGGGGCACCCGCATGACGTTAAGCGGAGTAATCGAAAAGACCAACAGCAAAACAGCCCCCAACAGAAAAAGCGGACGCATCCCCTGCCGCAGGAAGCGAAAGGCGAGCATCAGAATACCGCAGGCCGTACAAATCATGGAAGCATAACGCAGGGAGGTAAGGCCGTAGGCTTCGTACCGAATCCAGATGCCACAGAACTGGACAACGAGGATGGGCAGGAAGAAAATCAGACCCCAACGCATGAACTTTTCATACCAGCCCTTCTGAATATCATTCCAGAAGAAGTAGAAAAATCCATACCCGAGCATGGCCAGGGAAGCATACCAATTCATTTCCCCAATGGGCATGGCCTGTAGGATGATGATTTTACCAATGTACAGATAGAGAATCAGCAGCAAAAATACATAACAGGGAAATACCAGCCCTATGACCGAATTGCCCACGACTGGCTCTGCTGCCGACACTTCCTCATTAATCTCAGGTAACAGACACAGCAGCACATTGACCGCACAGGCAAAAGGCAACACGCCTAGCAGAAATAAGCTTGCCTCCATGGGAACAGGCAGCAGCAATGCCCGCACCGCCGCCAAACAAATCCCCAAAAGCAGAGAAATCATTCCGCCCAGAACACCAGCTGTTAGGAAAGCATTCGCAACGCACCGCAGCTGCGCACTCTGCCATTCCTTTTCCTTTGGCAGAAGCAGATAAAGAATCAGGCAAAGCCAAAAGCCGGGAATGACAAAAAGGAACATCACCCGTTCTATATCCGGCAAAAATTTCGTACCAGCTTCCTGTATAACGCCCCAGAGCAGCAGCATGCACCAGATTTTCCAGCGGTATTTTCCCGCCTGCCAGCCCCCCTTGCGTTCACGCCAAAGCTCCACTGCCACAGCCACCAAAATCAGCGACAACAGCCGAATCGTCCAGCTAATCCAGTCCTTATCGATATCTTCCAGATTGACCTCTAGCAGGAATATACCTTGATAGACAAGATGTACAAGATTCAGCAGAGCCGCCTCGGGAAACCGCGCCCAGAGCATTCTAAGCCGGCGTGTCATAATCTCCGTGAAATTTTCTCTTAGGTATTGAAAACGAAAGGCTGATTTTTTCCACATTTAAGTATCACCACTTCTTCATTTTTCTCTGACCACTCACTGAAGAATAGGATACCCTATTATCATTATATTTCCATTAAAATCAGCCTTTTAGCAAAAAATACACGGCAAGGCTCTGCGAAAATATCCGTAAAGCCTTGCCGTGTAAGTATAATGGTCCCCTAGTCAAGACCACCTTGAAAATTTTTAAGCGCGTCATGCAATATTGGCAAAAGCTCCATAATAAACTTCGTTGGGAACCTTGTAGTCCAGCGATTTATGAGAGCGGATTGTATTATAGTCTCGGACATAGCCATTTATCAGCTGCCGCAGTTCCCGGGGTGAAGTATATTCATTCGGATATATAGCCTCAGTTTTGAGGCTGCGAAACCAGCGTTCAATTATAATGTTATCGGCCCAGCGGCTTTTGCCATCCATGCTTTGACGAATACCATACTCCTGTAGGAGTTTTTTGTAATCATCGCTGGTAAACTGGCTGCCCTGGTCGGAGTTCAGGATAGACGGGATGCCATGGTTAGCTACAGACTCTCTTACCGCGTACAAGATTTCTCTTGTATCTAAGGTATCCGACAAATGGTGCCCAACGATTTTCCGGCTATACCAGTCAATTATGGCCGTCAAATACATATGGCCGCGCCGCATGGGAATATAAGTTATGTCGATGGACCAGACCTGATTGGGAAAATTCACCTTATAATTGCGCAGCAGATATGGCACAACAGCCTCCTTGAAATTTCGCTTGGATAAATTGATTTTTGGATATATGGCTGTTATGCCCATCTCGCACATGAGCCGGCGAACTTTCTTGCGGCCTATGCCATAGCCTTCTTTTCGCAGTTTGTCGAGAATTTTGCGGGAACCGAAATAAGGGCATTTTGTATGCCAGTAGTCGATGCGTTTCATAAGCTCATCTTTCAGAAGCCGGCATGCTTCATCTGGCACTGCAGGTTTGTAATAAACGCTGGAACGGTTAATTCCAAGGAGTTCACATTGTCGGCGTACAGAAAGCCCGTTATCCTTTTGGATCAAAGTCTGGCAATTTAGGCAAGACTTCTCCAGCTTGGCGAAAGCAATCCTGAAGAAAATCACGCTCCAATGTCAGTTGGCCAATCGTCTTCAGCATTTGGTCGTTTTTCTTCTTCAGGTCATCCTCCTTTCTCTGAGCGCTCTTGCGCTCAGCAGTGGCACCAAAAGCAAGGTGGGCATTTTGCAGGAAGTCCTGCTTCCATTTTCTGACCATGCTGGGGTTAAGGTTGTGTTCGGCACATATCTCGTTAAATTCTTTGTCACCTTGTAGTATCGATAGGATGACCTTGGTCTTGAATTCAGCAGTGTACTTTTTTCTTGGCATGATGATGACCTCCATTTTGTTCGGTTATTATATCATGCGCGCTTAATTTTTCAAACACTGGTCTGAATCCATGGGTCCATTATAAAGTATTTATGCGTTTTTATCGTTATTCGCAACTTCACCATTTGCCGGAAGAATCGGCTGTTTAGTGCATCACCTATGAAAAATTCCCCCTATGATGACAGTTTGATTTGTTACTGTCTCTTATAGGGGGAGCATATCAGTTTTTGAGCCTATCTCAAAAGAAATCTCTCCTACTCGATTCTGCATGTTATAATGGAGTAAGATAATATCATTTACAAGCGAGGCGCTTTTTATGGGATCGACCACTCCACTCTGGAAGAAAAATCTTTTTATATGTTGTATAGCATCGTTTATCGTATCGGTAGGCATGAGTCAGATGGCTCCAATCCTGCCGTTATATATTGCTGAGCTTGGCATCGATGATCCTGCGGATGTTGCTCGATGGTCAGGCATTGTATTTGGCTGTAATTTTATCAGCCTGGCGATTTTCTCACCGATATGGGGCAGGCTTTCGGATCGACTCGGACGAAAGCCCATGATTCTGCGTGCTTCTGGTTGGCTTGGTCTTATCATGATTGGCATGGGATTTGCTCAAAGCGTATGGCATCTGGTGATTCTGCGCCTGCTTCAAGGATGCCTGAGTGGTTTTCAGGCTGCTGTCATTCCACTGCTGGCACAGGAAACACCGAAGCGGCGTTCGGGATGGGCCATGGGTATATTTTTTACTGCGCAGGTATCCGGTGGACTCATGGGCCCAATCTTTGGCGGCTGGCTTAGTGAGAGCATTGGTTTCCGTAATGCGTTCCTCCTGATTGGCATATGTTGCTTGCTGGGATTTTTGGCATTGACACAGGTAAGGGAAACAAAAATGCCAGCACGTAAAAAAGTTGCTGCGGTCGAGTTGCCATCCTTCCGCGAACTGCCGCAGCGTAACATCATTCTCGGCGTTTTCCTGACGACCATTTTGCTTCATTTCTCCCTGTCCTGTGTTGCTCCAATTCTTACGGTTTATGTGCAGGAGATTGCCGGAAACATCGATCATCTGGCCATCGTATCGGGGGCTATATTTTCTGCCGCAGGTTTTGCCAGTATGCTGTTTGCCTCAAGATTCGGCAGATTGGCCGACCGCATCGGTTCAGAGCGCATTTTATTTTCCTGTTTGCTCCTTTCTGGCCTTGTTACTATCCCGCAAGGTATGGTGACTGCACCATGGCAGTTGGGAATTTTGCGCTTCTTTCATGGCATAGCGATTGCCGGTCTTATGCCATCGACCAATAACCTTATCCGGCAATTAGCGCCATCGGCGCTAATGGGACGGATTTTTGGCATCAATCAGTCCGCTCAATTTATCGGCATGTTCACAGGTGCGTTTTTCGGGGGGCAGTTGGCGGCCAGTATTGGTATCCGCAATCTTTTCCTGCTCGTAGCTGCTTTGTTGCTGGGCAATGCCCTTTGGTGCCGGCTTTGCATCTGTCCAAAATCAAAAAAATAAAGAGGAGCCAAAAAATAGGCACTGTGATGGATGCAAAAGCATTTTCACAGTGCCGAAAATTCGCTAAAAACAAATACGATTATTTTCCTAACCGTTTCATAACCTCTGAATGCGTCAATGACTTACCTGTCTTAATATCCTTATATGTATTATTTTCTGAAGCTATCCCCAATCCCAACCATCCAATGTCGATATGTGCCTCTATACCGTATTTATCTTTCAATTTCTGTACAATGCTTTGTTTAGTAATTTCACTAAGTCCCGGTATGTACGTCCCAAGCCCTGAGGGATTCGGTGTTATGGCAGAATGTAGTTCGACCATTTCCCTATGCGTGCCGCCTGCGACATTTTCCAATTCCATATCGCTCATCTTTCCATTTTCAAATTTTTTCATTATGTTTTCCTCCCCACATTCTTGAGTGTTGTTATCTTGCTTTCTGTTCTTTATATCCCCGAAGTAGGAAAAGTGTTATGGACTTATGAAAAAAATTTCATAGCAGATAACAGAATCTATACAACGGAAACCATGTAGTAGTAATTTAATACATCCAAGCCAGTTGGTGCGCGGATTCATGAAAGACACGCCGCGGGGGTGGGCATAGAAATAGGCGGCTGACTTTTGACTGGTCAGCCGCCCGCTTGGCGTTTATCTTAATCGGTCATTTACCAATTCGCTTCCACATATCCTTGCGCCACATTCAGTTTAAGGTTAAAGCGTGTCATGATTTTATCAATGATTGTGGCTTTGTCCACATTGAGTTCCTTCAATGTAATAATCATGGCTATTATGCCCTTTTTTTCGCCTTCTTTCTGGCCTTCTTTACGGCCTTCTTTACGGCCTTCTTCCTCGGCATATCTTAACTGCGCCGCCTGGTCACGGCGGAATTTTTCTGCTTTTTCATAAGACCGTTTGGCCACTTCGTCCTTGGTGAACAC
>SVCA01000008.1 GCA_015058625.1 Pseudoselenomonas ruminantium
GACTCATTTATCTTATCGCATTCAGCTTAGCTTGTCAAGAACTTTTTTGAAGTTTTTTCGAAGCATTTTGGAACTCACCAGTGCCTCGCCAGTCAAGGCTTCGCTACACCGTTTCGTGTTCGTGTCTGTCAGCGACTTGTATTATATTACACGAGTTCTCCCTATATGTCAACACCTTTTTTGAAAAAAAGTTAAAAACTGCTAAAAATTGCAGTTTATCGATGTTATTGCGAGATTATTTCTAGTTGTTACAGCTCAGTTTGGGCGGAGGTGGTAATACTTTTCGCCGTTGCACTAAATGACCCACAAGTAAATTTATGGGCTTTTTAGTTACCTGCGCCGGGCAAGACCGGCGGCGCGTATGTTCAGCCCAGTATTTAGTCTATGCTGTTTGTGGGCCAGTCCTCACTGCGTTCGGACAGTCGTTCCACGGCGAAAAGCATCACCACATCCGCCCTAAGTTGCATCTGCATTAAATGTATTTTCCTCGATGATAAGCGACAAGTACATCGATGTTCTTGTTACGGGAGCAACGAGTTCGTGGCAATAGTATAGGTCGTAGCTTAGGGCGGACGGCAATGTCATTAAGTTAAGGTCAGAACAACGAAATTTGTTCGTATTCCCTGACCAACGCCGTTAAGTTAGGACTGACAAAAAGAAAAAGACACCAACAATTCGGTTGATACCGAAAGTATGGTGTCTTTTTTGTTATTTCAGCAGAAATCATGTCCATTTCGCCCATACCAAACGGCACAGGTTCTTACTATAAATAAAACCTATGCTACTCGGTATATGAAATTAACGACGGTCTGTGCTTTCAATTTCCGCTTGTCAGCCCGCCCTTGACGAACAGGCTCGATATATTTGGCGATTTCTTGGAGAATTGTAGGCGGAGCGTTCTCCTGCTTCCTGTAATAGCTCCGACAAATATGGGCCGATACAGCAAAATTAACCTGATACTCGTATACTCTGGGCGTTGCACAGACTATAACAACACAGGCGGTTATTCTCTCGCTGAAATTGTACATCACCAGCGAGGCAAAGATTTCTTGTATGATGGCATTGTCCTTGCGGGCATGGAAATTAACCATACCAATAGCGTATTTGAGGTCTCTGAAAGATGTTTCTATGCCCCAACGCATATTGTATAGTTCCTTAATTTTGTCAGCAGGAAACGAGCCTCTATCTAATGACGTGGCGATGGTTTCATACTTATCTTCGGTTATCTTGAATCTTACGACACGGATAGACATTTTATGCTTGGACTCGAAATCCCATGTTTGCGAAACTTTGTTTTTACCAAATTTCGATTTCCCGCTTATGTATTTAGCCGTACCATTCTTAAATGCGACCTTATCTTCTTTGGTTTGGGTTGTCCGTATGTCCAAAGGTACATCGACGTCAAATTCTTCCATAGGCAGGGCTTTGACTTCAGTATTCCAACCTTCTTTGACACGGATTAGGAACTCCATCCCATCTTTGCGTCTGCAATGCTCCATAAGATTTATGGCTGCATAACCTCTGTCGCCGATAAAAATAGCTTTTCCCTTGAGAGGAAGATTGTTTATCATGGAAACAGCGGCCTGTAGCTCGTCAACAACACGGACACCTTGGATGACAGCGTCCGTGTAAGTTTTATTCATCAGGTCAAACAGCGTGTTTACATGATACTGATTGAGTCCTTCAGGGTGTCTGTATGAATTAACATGGGTTTCTTTGTTTTCAGGGTTGGTTGCAACATTAACCACCGTTCCGTCACAGGCATAAAGACGATACCCCATATACGTTTTCTCGTCAGACGATAACTCATTAGACTTATGCAGCAGATATTTGAAGGCTTCTGGGTGAATTTTGTCCCTTTGCTGAACAAAGGCTGATTTGGTCGCGAAGTCGTCCGCGCCCATAAAATAGTCCGCCAGTTCCTTATTTAAGGATTGACCGCCCATACCAAGTATGATTTTCAGCATACGCTCAAAGGTAAGGGTACGTTTCCTTGTGAAGTCTTTTTCGGGGTTCACGACAAAAGAAGAAGCATTTTTCGCCATTTCAGATATGACGCCGTTAAGCGTATCACGTATCTGTCTGACTTTCTTATCAGCTTCTTTGGGATTTTTGTATGATACTTTTCCCATGACGGAACCCCCTTTCTTAATATTTTGGAGATTTCGTTGACATATTCTTCTACCAAGACACTGCTTCGAGAGCTGTGCCGTGGCGTACTCTGGGCAGAACGCCAGGTTTGACTTTCCTTCTAATACCATCATACACGATTGGCTTTTTCAATGTGGAAATCGGAGCACGGTATTAAAAAAACTTCAGTTTAACGTGTTTGTGAGGTCAAATATGAAACGAATCACCATATTGAAGTATGGCAAAATAAAACTTCATACGTGGACGGAAATCGTGTATGCTTTTTCGTCAAAAATGTAAATCCCGATTTGCTATCCTTGTTTTGGCGCTCCTACTGGGGCGTTTTTTGTAAGGTGAATGGGATTTTGTTAAGAAGAAAGGAATTTTTATGCGTAAAAGTATCAAGAAGAATAAGAAAGCATTGCTGATGGCTGCTGTACTGTCAGCTCTGGAAGTCGGCTCCGTGGTGGGCAATGTCGGTCTGCCTATGACGAACGTGGCGGAAGCGGCAACGGCGCTTACCGAAGAAGAGCGTATTGCTAGAGGGTATCCTAAAATTCCTAATTTGACATACTACGATGACGGAACAGTATTGCTTAGAGATGTCAAGCACTATACTTATGAAGGAGATAGTGGAAGTATATACGGTTATAATGCGGAGACAAGAGCATCGGGAAAACTTATGAGTTATGATAATGATTCTGCGGTGTTCTTGGTTGAAAATGCGGACGCGGATTCTTTTGGGTATGGTTCACGCACCATAAAGCAAGTCGCTTATAGCAAAGGGCAGCTTGTTGCGTCGAATACGTCTGGGGAAGTAGAGAAATCTTCCTTAGAAAATGAAGATTCTCTTAAAAAAAAGGAAATGTTTAAGTCCATGCTCAATGAGGGATATTCTTTTGACCAAAACTCTGCCAGTGGTTTTGTCGTAATATCACCTGACAATAGCGGAGCAAATCCCAAAACCGTCTTAAAAAAAGAAGGGGTGGATATTGAAGAAGGTACTGTAACCATCTCCAAAGAAATGAACACCAAGGATATTACTACCGATGGTAAAATTACAACCACGGGTGATATTGAGACAGGTGGTGATATTCATGACAAAGGAGATATGGACGTCGATGGCAAAGCAACCCTCCACGGGGACACCATCATTGAAGGTAGTGTCACTACCTACGGTGACACTACGATTGACGGCAAAACCACCCTCAAGGGTGACACCACTATCGGCGACGGGGCCGAAGACAGAATTATTGTTGAGGGCACTGCCGAATTCAAGGAGAGAACCCAGTTCAACAAGGACGTAACCGTTAAAGGAAAACAGACTATTGAACAGAACCTCCACGTCAAAGGGGATTCCGTAACCGAGGGCAATTCCACCGTTGAAGGCGACGCAGCCGTCAAGGGGAGCATCACGCTGGGCGATGATAAGAACGCTGATGTTCTGGAGGTCAACGCCAAGACCAACATTCACGGCAATACGACGATTGGCGATAGCTCGGACGACAAGTTCACAGTGAACGCAACCAGCAAGTTCAAGTCGGACACTACTTTCGACCAGAATGTACTGGTCAAGGGAGACCAGACTGTTGAAGGCAACAGCCATACCAAGGGCAATGCCGAAGTAGATAAGGATTTGGCTGTACATGGCTCTGATGTCATTGATGGCGATTCTGTTGTTCATGGGGATTCTACGGTAGACGGTAAGTTCCACGCCAAGAGTAATGCCGAGTTTGACCAAAACGTAACTATTCACGGTTCCGAAACCGTTGATGGCGATAGCCACGTCAAGGGCAACATCGAAGTAGATAAGGATATGACCGTCCATGGTGCAATGGTCGTTGACGGTGGTATGAAGGTCAGCGATGACTTTGGTACAAAGGGCAACATGACCGTAGATAAGACGCTCACCGTGGGTGGTGGCGCTAACATATCTGGTGATACGATTTTGGATGGAAAATTCTTCGCCAAGGGAGCTGCCGCCTTCGGTGACAGCATGGATGTTGCCAAGAATCTCACCGTCGGTGGCAATGCTCACGTTATCGGTGATTCTGTTGTAGATGGCGATTCTTACGCCCGTTCTTACAATATCGGCAACGAGAAGTACATTGACTCCAATGGTATTAACGCCAACAATCATAAGATTCGCAATGTCGCGGACGGCGAGATTGGCCCGAACAGCCTTGACGCCGTAAACGGACGCCAGTTGTGGCATACTCGCGAAGCACTCCAGCATAATCTCAACCAGGTTGGCGCTGGCGCGGCGGCGATGGCTTCCTTGCATCCATTGGATTATGAGCATGACGACAAGCTCTCCGTATCCGCCGCAATGGGTAACTACAAGGATAAGACCGCTATGGCGGTCGGGGCCTTTTACCGCCCCAATATCAAATCCATGATTAACCTTTCTGGCACTCTAGGCTACGGCGACAATATGTTCGGCATTGGCGTAACAACCAAAATGGGCAAAGTTACCGAAGCTGATACCATGACTGACGAACAGCTTCGGGACAAAGTATCCGAAATCCATGACGAGAATAAGGAACTTCGGGAAGAAAACAGCAATCTGAAGTCCGAGGTCTCTGACTTGAAGGAAAAAATTGCCAAATTCAACAAGCAGGATACGGCACAAGAGAAGCAGATTGCGGCTCTTACCGCAAAAAATGCTGATATAGAGAAGGCTTACATTCAGCTCATATCCAAGGTCGATGGTATGGCTGCGGAACTGGCAAGTCTCAAGGCAGATAGCCAGAAATAATCGCTATTATGACCACTCATGTAAACAAAGAGGGACAGCATTATCTCGTGCTGTCCTTTTCATGATATAATAGATAAAAGCTTTTTAATTATGTCAGCAAGAAGTATTGGAGTTATTCATGATGAAAGATTCTACTTATGCACTGCACCACGGGAGCATAGTTCACGTAGACAACGTGCCTTCAGGATTATCTTGCGAGTGTACTTGTCCTGCATGTGGAACACGTATGATAGCAAGGCATGGAAAAATTAAGACGCACCATTTTGCCCACTATCATGCCAAAACTTGTGCTACTGGGTATCAGACCGCTGTGCATATGCGGGCGAAAGAATTGTTATCAGAGAAAAAAGAGCTTTACTTACCCCCTCACCAGTTCGTATATGGAGCTAAAGTATTCCATGTACAATCGACTAAAGTACAAATAAAAAAGGTTGAATTAGAAAAACGATTAGACAAAATCATACCTGACGTTGTGGTTACAACTTCTAAAGGGCAAATCATTTTTGTTGAGATATTCGTAACACATAAGATTGATGACAAAAAACTCGCTATAATAAAATCAATGGACATACCGACCATTGAGATAGACCTTAGTAATTGCGAACTTAATGATAGGAAACTCATTGAAGCTATGAACGATGGAGGCAACCATATCAAGTGGATATATTATGGCAAAGAGTCTTTCTATATAAGAAGAATAAACGGCAATACGGAAAAAATTACCATTGATAATCGAGGCAGAATAATTTGCCCCATACTAAAAGCAGTGTCTTTCGACGAAGGTAATCCCATAGTTGGCTATCGTCAAGATAATTGTTGCTCACAATGTTTCTTTCTGCTAAATAGAATCGGAAAAGACACAATTATGTGTATGGGTAAGCAATATTTCAGTGACATTTATCAGTTGAATACCCCTGTCGAAAAACGAAGAGAAGATTACTTGCATAAGTATTTTGATACAAAAACAGCTTTCAAGTCTATTGAAAAAAGTCTTTTAGAATATGCAAAAATCCCTTATGCTTATAGGATAGCTAAAAATAGAGACTGGCACCCGCTCGATAGGCTTCAGATAGTATCTATCTTATCAATAAAAAAAGTTTTTGACGTCTGTAAAATTCCACGGCTAAAAATCGAAGGCGAAAATATTGATAAAGAAACTATATCCTTTTATATATGTGTGGTCGATTCATTAGCAACATCGCGATTATGGTTGGGGAAATGCTATAAAGACTACGTTAAGTCTCATGAACCAATAGTGGTTGTCTATGCAAAAGTAAGAGATTCATTTAAACAATACAAATATGAAGCTGTTATTTATTTGAAGGATGTACCTTCTAATTTTTATATTAACTCTCCACAAGAATGCTTTTCATTTTATGATGATAATGATAAATACGTCAAAAAGATTCCGCTTCAAGGTGTAGAGGAAAAAGATTTTTATAAAATTGGGGACAGATATTATGCCAAGTGTTACCGTTCCTACAAGGGGGATAATGACTATACTTTTGTTCCTGCTGAGTACTGTTCTCAATGTTTTCGATATAAGGAGACACTCGGCGCAACAATTACAAAATTTCTTTGCTTTACAGATAGGCTGCCTGAAAACACGCCCAATCCCTCCTATGAAGTATTGAAGGAAGACGGCAAATTAAGAAATGATGCTATTGCAAAGGGGTTAGTGAACAACAATGATAAATATCTATTCATAAAGCTGATACTATAACTTTTCTTAATAAATAACCAAATCGTATCAGATACTAATTAACGAGTTAGGTGTTTTAGTCAACCAAATAAAAAACCACTCCAAAAGTTTTCAGACAACTTTTATGGAGTGGTTTTGACGTCAAAAAGCCTTAACTTAATGACATTGGGGCGGACGGGGAGTGATTTTTCTGTCAGGAGCGACTGCCTGAACGCAGTGAAGGCCGGCCCCTGTATAAATCAGGCTAAGCAAATACGCTGAAAGCAGCGCCGTTGGCCTGCCCGGCGCGAGTAAATGGACAGCTATTTTTTCCGAGGGGGTCGTTTAGCGGAAAACAGAAAAATTACTCCCCGTTCGCCCCTGACAACGTATGAACTAGATACCTTTATCACGAACTCCCCGACAACCTGCAATTTAATCTACGCAAAAGCCCGCGGAGCTGATGTTATTTCCCCCAGCTTTTACAAGCCTGTCTCTGACGAAGGAAAATATCACCAGCCCCGCGGGCGTCTTTATTCATAGATATACGTCGTATTATCCTGGTTCAAAGTACACCGTAATCGTCGTGCCCTTATCCACCAGCGTATTCAATTCAATACTCTGCCCCACAGCATACCCGGAGCCCTCACTTTGGAAGGACAGCCCTTTATCTGCCGCCAGTCCTGCAGCTTCCCGCAGGCTCTTGCCCGTGAAGTCCGGCACCACTACCTTGCCATCCGGCACTACCCCCGTAAAGGGTTTTGCCGGTCTATGGCGGGGCGTCTTTTCCTCTGCTGGTTCCATCCCTGCAAAGGGATCGCTGGAGGGTTCAATATGCAAATAGCGGAACAACTGGGCAAAAATCCGTCCGGCCACAGGCGCTGCAATCTGGCCGCCATAGAAATTGCCCGCACTGGGGTCATCAATCATCACGAGGACCGTCAGCTGCGGGTCCTCTACCGGCGCAAACCCGCAGAAAGAGGCAATATAACGGCCATCCATATAGCCGCTGCCATCTTCACGGATTTTCTGCGCGGTACCGGTCTTGCCGGCAATACGATACCCCTTGACCTGCGCCTTGGCACCACCGCCGGAAGACACCACCTGCTCCAGCAGCCCTATCAAGGTCTTATCCGTAGCCGAATCAATAACACGGCGCACCTCCGTTTTGCCCCGTTCCTCATAGACGCTGCCATCCGCATTGCGGATAGACTTCACGATATAAGGCTTTAACAATACACCATCATTGGCAATAGCCGAAACAGCCGTAACGAGCTGCAAAGGCGTGACGGCTATACTCTGGCCAATGGCCGAGGTTGCCATATCCGAATCCCGCATATCCTCTGGCTTAAAGAGTATACCGCTTTCCTCACCGGGCAAATCTATGCCCGTAGGCTCACCAAAGCCAAAATTGCGGGCATAACTCATCAGACGCTCTGCCCCGAGGCGCAAACCAACCTGCGCAAAACCGGTATTCAGCGACTGTTTTACCACATCCGTAAAGGTCACCGTACCGAAACTTTCCCCGTTCCAGTTCTGAATCCGCCGCCCGGACACCATAACGTATCCCGGGTCTACAAACACCTGATTGGGGCTGACCACTTTTTCCTGCAGGGCAGCGCCTGCCACCACGGACTTGAAGGTAGACCCCGGCTCATAGATAAAGGACACCGCCCGATTCTTCCAGACCTCGGCATTATAATCCCAGAATTTATTGGGGTTGTAGGAAGGACGAGATGCCATAGCCAGCACTTCCCCTGTTTTCGGATTCATCACCACGCAGGTGATAGCCTTCGGATTGTTCTCGGCAATAGCTCTGTCCAATTCCTGTTCCACGATAAACTGAATCGCACTGTCCAAGGTGAGTTCCACCGTCTTGCAGGCGTCGCCCATATAGCGCCGCCTGTTGGAAAAAATCGAATCCAGAATCGGCCTTGCCTGCCTGTCCGTAGTCAGATAGGTTTCCTTGATTTCCCCTTTGAGCAGGGCATCCAAGGCCTGTTCCACCCCATCGAGCCCCTTGTCGTCAGTTCCCACAAAGCCCAGCACATTGGCCGCCAAAACATCATTGGGGTAATAGCGCTTGGCCTCGTCACGGAAATTCAGACAGGAAATATAATTCTTTTCTTTAATCAGCTGACGCACAGCTTCGTATTCCGACTGCTCCATGCGCCGTTTCACCCAGACAAAGCCGCCTCCCACAGCGATATCATCCAGAATATCCTGCTCCGTCTGGCCGATAAGCGGCGCCAGATTGGCCGCCACTTCCTGCGGATTGTCCACATGCGAAGGGTCAATATAGAGGGACTTGGTCATCGTGCTGACCGCGAGCTCACGGCCATTGCGGTCAAGAATTGCCCCTCTGGGCGACTGGATCGCATAGTCCTGCCCTACCTGAGCCTTCATGCGCTCGCTCAAGGAACTTCCCTGCACGAGCTGCAGCCAGGCATAACGGCAGACGATAAAGCCCACCGCTACCAGCATAAAAAACGCCAAAACGCTGATGCGCCGCTGGACGGCGCGGCGTTCCTTCTTCATGTATTAAGCCTCCTGCCTGCCGCTGTTTTTCAGCAGCGTTTCCCTTAATCTGCCTTCAATCTGCAAGAGTTCAGCTTCCGCCGCCTGCCGTTTGGCCCGGCCATTCTGCTGAATCTTGATGGTTTCTTCGATGGTGTTAATCAGACGGTCATTGACCTCCCGCACCGTCTCGATATCCACAATGCTGCGCTCATTCTCCTGCGCGGTCTCAATGCTGTTCTGCTGCAAAAGCTCCGCATTGCGGCGTAACAATTCGTTGGTCGTATTGCTGACCGCCTGCTGCATGCGCAGAACATCCTGCTGCGCCTGCAAGCCCAAAGCGATGACCAACTGATTCTTCCAGAGCGGAATCGTGCTGTAGATAGCCGTCTGTACACGGTCAATCAGAGCCTTGTCATTGTTCTGAATCAGGCGAATCTGTGGTGCCGACTGAATCGCAATCGTCTTGCTGATTTTGAGGTCATGAACCTTCTTCTCAAAGCGGTTGACACTGGCTTCAAAGTCTGATACCACCTGTACCGCCATGGGGTCGCCGGAATCTGCCGCCTGCTGACGGAGTTTGGGCAGCGTAACCTCCCGCATTTCCGTAAGTTTCTCCTCCCCCGCCTGAATATAGAGCTGTAGCTGCTTGAAATAGCTGAGATTTTCTGCGTAGAGCTTGTCAAAGAGCGCTACATCCTTCATCATCTTGAGCTTGGCCTGTTCCAGATTTCCCTGAATGCGCTCCACCTGCGTGGAGAGTTTATCATAGCCCAGTTTGATATCTTCGCCCTTTTTCACGAGACTGCCCACCAGCGGAATCTTCGTCAGAAAGCTCTTGTTCTCCTCCGGTTCAAAATCCCGAACCTGCTTGACAAGGCTTCCCAACAGCTCACCTACAGGGCCGCTGTCCTTTGTGCGCACCTGTGACAATACGCTGTCCGAGAACTCGGCAATTTTTTGCTGGGCAGGCGCACCAAAGCGCAGGATGGCCGTGGAGTCCGTCAAATCCAGTTCATCCTTTATCTTTTCCACCTGCGCCCGCTCCTCCGGGCTCAGGTCATTTACCACCTGTTCCACCTGCGCCGTCATCACTTCCGTGGACGGCAGATTATCCGGGGTTACATCAGCACTTGCAATATTTGTCTTCGCCTTCATCAAATCTTCTAATTTTACTTCCATGGTCATTCCTCCCCCTTACCGATAATACTGATTATAAAAGTCATCTACTGGCATAAATAAATAGCGAATACCTTCCACGATGGAAACCAAGGTTGGTATCATCGTCCAGAACAAAAACAAATAGGCCATGCCCCACTTGGTCTTGCCCTGAAAGAACTTATGGACACCAAAGGTTCCCAAAACGATAGCCAGACCGCTCATAATGACCTT
This sequence comes from Pseudoselenomonas ruminantium, assembly GCA_015058625.1. Classification (GTDB taxonomy): domain Bacteria; phylum Bacillota; class Negativicutes; order Selenomonadales; family Selenomonadaceae; genus Selenomonas_A; species Selenomonas_A ruminantium_N. The sequence goes on from SVCA01000008.1 coordinate 10,479, forward strand.
CTGAAGCAGCACCGAGCTGCGCAGATTGTCCGGTGTAGTTATTTTCTCCTTGAAGGGGGCTGTTTCCTGCCCGCCCACTTTGGTAACTGCTCCCCGGCGCGGACGCTTCTTGCGGCCAATACCTGTAGCCTGCGGCGCTTTGGCAGCATTCAGCTCCACCGCCTCTGCGGTACTTCCCTGCTGATTATTGCTGATGCCCTCAGCCTCCAGCGACTGCTGCATCACCGTAAGCTCCGCATCCATATCCAGCAGCTGGCTGTTGATAATCTTGGTAAACTCGGCGCTATAGGCTTCGTCAAAGCTCACGATGGTCTCTTTCAGCCGAGCTTTGACCTGACGCACCTGCTCCGTTTCCAGTTTGGTTTCCTCCAGCTCGCTGTACTGCTCACTGAGGCTGGCCGCCCTGTCTTGATAATAATGGATAAAGCGGCCAGCTGCTGCAATCCGCTCTGGGTGTTTTTCCACATAGTTAAGCAGCCGGGCCGACTCCTGCTGCATAAGACCTAATTGCCGACTGAGCTGGCTGTCCCGAATCTTGCGCCGAGCCTCTTCAATCCGCTGATAATCCCCCCTGGCCTTCTCCCAATCCGCCAGAGCCGTATCTGCCTGCTCCGCTGCCAGTTGGCTGAGGTCCAGCTTCCGCACTTCCTGCTGCGGCAGCTGCCCTTTGTAAACGCTGATACCCATCCCGAGCATTAACAGCAGGCACACCGCAGGGCTGTAATCATTCAGAATCGTATAAATTCCGCCGCTCCCCAAAAGCAAAGCCAGTAGTCCATATATATTCCGCATTGCCATCGCTCCCCGGATTAAAATTTATTTTTATTATACCACAAAGCCGTCCCGGTTTGGGACGGCTTTAACTTACCAATGATATTTTTCCCCGCGGTTAATCTTAAAGGCGCGGTAAATCTGTTCCACGAGCAGGAGCCTCACCATCTGATGGGTAAAAGTCATCCGCGAAAAGCTCAGGAGCTCATCTGCAGCCTTGCGTACCTCGCTGGAAAGGCCAAAGGCCCCGCCAATCAAAAAGGTGATATTGCTGCGGCCGGAAAGGCCCAGCTTGTCGATAGAGGCCGCCAGTTCCTCCGAAGATTTTTCCTTGCCGAAGACATCCAGCACAAAGAGATAGCTGCCTTCCGGCACCAGCTTCAGGAGTTTTTCCCCTTCCCGGGTAAGCACCTGTTCCTTTTCCGCATCAGACGGCGCATCCGGCATCTTCTCCTCGTGAATCTCGCGGATTTCCATCTGGGCAAAAGGCTTCAGACGCTTCATGAATTCGACAATCCCCGCTGAGAGATACTTCTCCTTGATTTTGCCTGCACAGACAATCGTAATCTTCATCAGTGGTTATCCTGCGGCATTTCTTCGAGCACCACATCCACATTGCGGCTGGCACCATTGCGGTCAAAGGTGACTTTCACCGTATCGCCCACCTTATGCGCAGCCACTTTGGCCCGCAGGTCGGATACGCTGTTTACCTCTTCATCATTGACCTTCAGAATGATGTCGCCGCGCTGGAGGCCAGCCTTGCCACAGGGGCCATTGAGGGTCAGCTGGAAGATGTAAACGCCCTTGTCGATATTTAGCTGATAGCCATAGCGGCCAGCCGTCTGGGGGTCAAATACGGACACGCCGAGATAGGGACGAGCTACATAACCCTTGTTCATAATCTCATCAATAATGTTCTGCACCGTATTGGTGGGAATGGCAAAGCCCATACCCTCAACGCCGCTGGCAGCCAGCTTGGCGCTGTTGATGCCGATGACTTCCCCATCCGCATTCACAAGCGCTCCGCCGGAGTTGCCGGGGTTAATGGCTGCATCCGTCTGAATCAGTTTCACCAGCTTGTCGCTGATGTCTAGCGTACGGTTAACGGCACTCACCACGCCGCTGGTGACACTGCCCCGGAATTCCAAGCCCATGGGGTTGCCGATGGCAATGGCCGGTTCCCCGACCACAATCTGATCCGAATCACCAAATTTTGCCGTGGGCAGGTCCTTGCCATCCACTTTCACCACAGCCAAATCCGTCAGCTCGTCAGCACCAATCAGCTTGCCCTTGAGGCTGCGGCCATCGGACAGGGACACAATGATTTCCTTCGCACCGCTGACCACATGGTTATTGGTCACGATGTAGCCATCCTCACGGAAGATAACACCGGAACCAACGCCCTGGGTTTCCACCGGATTATTGAACCAATCCCGAACCACAGCTTTATTGGTAATACCTACTACAGCAGGCCCCACCATCTTGGCTGCCCGCACTGCCGGGGTATTTCTAGCATCGGAAAGTTTTACATCAGCATTTGCCTTCTGGGAACCCTGCGCGGATTCGCTGACACTGGCGCTGTTATCCGCCGCCGTTCCTGCCGAACAGCCGGAAAAAGTAATGGCCGACACAGCCAGCATAGCAGCAACCATCAGTGAAGTTTTCTTCTTATTCATGAAAATCCCTCCAAATTCAATTCAAGTACCAGCTCACCATTTCAGTTTGGCTGGCCACTGTTAAATCAATATTGACACCCTGACGCTCCAAAATTCCCTGCACCGTATTCTCTGCCAGTTCCGGGCGATTGTTTTCCTCGGACAGATGCGCCAGAAAAACCTTCTCCGGCCGTTTCTGCATGCGGATAAGCGCCCAGGCTGCATCCGAATTGGCCAGATGGCCCCGATTGGACAGGATACGCCGCTTGAGCGGCCAGGGATAACTGCCCTGTTTCAAAACCTCCGGGTCGTGATTGGATTCCAAAATCAATACATCCGCCCCTTCAATGGCAGCCTGCACACTGGACGTCACAAAACCCAAATCCGTGGCCAAAGTCACGTTCTTGCGCCCTTTCAAGCGGTAGCCCACAGGTTCTGCCGCATCATGGGAGATGTTAAAGCTCTCAATATCCAGCCCATTGATGGTAAAGGCTTCCCCAATAGGACAGAAACACTCTGCCGGAATCGCCGCCCGCTCCTTCATGTGCTCGATTGTACCGGGCCGGGTGAAGATGGGCAGATGATACCATTTCGAGAGCGTAACCAGTCCTGCCACATGGTCACGATGCTCATGGGTGATGAGCACGCCATCCAAAGAGGAAGGTTCTACACCAATCCCCAGCAATCCTTTTTTAATTTTCGTGGCGCTGATGCCAGCGTCGAGCAAAAGCCTTGTGCCATCCATTTCCACAAAGACGGCATTCCCTTTGCTGCCACTGGCCAGAATCCTAACCTGCATCCCTACGGCTCCTATCTTAACACTTGACTATGTAAATTATCTGTAAAGATAACACTTTTTCATTATAACGCCATTTGCGACGCATAGCTAGTCCCTTTAGGGATTCAGATTTTGCCACAAGCAAAATCTTCATATTAGCGTTTCATCGCGACCTTAGTGCGATATAACGCCGTTGAACAAAGATAACAACAGGCAAAAAGTGATAATACCAGCCGCGAGCCCATGGTAACTTATTCCTGCGCTAGTACACGCAAGCGTGTAAATCGCGCCGGAACAAGTCACCACGGGCTGGCGAAGGTAGTTTTTGTTTTTCTTCTAAGCAAAGAAGATAACAGGAAACTTACACAAGAAGAACATAATTGTACATGCCAAAAATGGCTCGGATACTTGTTCCTGCGCATTTTACGCGCAAAGCGCGTACTTGCGCAGGAATAAGTATCCGAGCCATTTATTCACGATGTTATACGAACTCGAACCCCATCGTGGTAATTATTTAGATGTTGTACACGCGTACGGAGCTGGAGTTACCCTTGCCAGCCTTCACACCGGAGGTGATGATGGTGAGGTCGCCGCGCTGTACGAGTTCTTCCTTAACAGCAGCAGCCGTTGCATTGCTGATCATTTCATCCACATCGCTCCACTGGGTGCCGAGTACCGGATATACGCCCCAACGCAGGTTCAGCTGACGCAGAACTTTTTCGCTCGGCGTATAAGCTACGATAGCAGCCTTCGGACGATACTTGGAAACGACCTTCGTCGTGTAACCGGATTCGGTCGGCGTGATGATAGCCGGAGCATCGAGCTCATAAGCCATCTGAACCGTAGCATGAGCGATAGCACGCGTACGGGATTCCATGTGCTGCAGACCACGTTCTACATAGAGTTCCTTGTATTCAAGGGAGCTTTCCATGCGCTGTGCAATGCGGTTCATCGTGGAAACTGCTTCTACCGGATAGTCACCGGAAGCCGTTTCGCCGGACAGCATGATGGCATCCGTACCATCGAGGATGGCGTTACCAACGTCAGAAACTTCTGCACGGGTCGGACGCGGGTTGCGTTCCATGGAGTCGAGCATCTGCGTAGCAACGATAACCGGCTTGCCAGCAGCGTTGCACTTGCGGATGATTTCCTTCTGAATAAGGGGCACATCTTCTGCCGGAACTTCTACGCCCAGGTCACCACGGGCAACCATGATGCCGTCGGAAACTTCCAGGATGGCATCGAAGTTCTTAACACCTTCGAGGTTTTCGATCTTCGGCAGAATTTCCATGTGGCCATTGTGCTCTTCGATGAGCTTGCGGATGGCGATAACATCATCCGGACGCTGGATGAAGGAAGCAGCTACGAAATCCATATCCTGTTCGCAGCCAAAGATGATGTCCTTAGCATCCTGTTCGGAGATAGGAGGCAGACCAAGGGGTACGCCCGGAGCAGCTACGCGCTTGCGCGTGCTCATCTTACCGCTGTTCTGGATGGTCGTAACGATATCCTTGCCCTTGATTTCATCGACTTTGAGGGCTACGAGGCCATCGGAGAGGAGCAGGGTGTCGCCCGGCTTAACTTCCGTGTAAAGACCTTTGTGGTTTACGGAAACATGAGTTTCATCACCCGGTTCATCGTCATAGGTCAAAGTGAACTTGTTGCCCTTTTCGAGCATAACCTTGCCATCTTTGAACTCGCCCAGACGCATTTCCGGACCTTTGGTATCGAGGATTAAAGAGATAACCTTGCCAGCCTTCTTGGCAGCTTCACGAACCATATTGATACGGCCAAGATGTTCTGCGTGGTCACCATGGGAGAAGTTGAAGCGTGCGCAGTTCATGCCATTGGCAATCAGTGCATCAATTACGCCCGGTTTCTCTGTGGACGGACCCTGCGTGCAAACGATTTTCGTCTTTTTTAACATGTTGTAAACCCCACCTATTCTTTTACTACATATTATATTTTAGACGGACACCTCCCCTTCGGGGAGTCGCTGTATGGCGTCCTGTCTACGGCCTAATTTAACAGGGAAAATTTTCCCATCAGCTTCTATTCTACACTCTTTGTCCCCATAAGTAAAACATTTTCGGCGAAAATCTATGGAAAAATATATTTTCTGAAAAGCGGCTCATTCTTTGAAATTTATTGCTTTTATTCCCTGATATAAAGACCAACTATCCCTATTGATTGGGATTGTTCCCAGCATCAAAAAATGCTTATCCTTCGGCGCAAAATCACCGATATATCTATAAGGGAAGTGTTGCACTTTCCAAAAAGCAGGAAAGGAGGATGTATCATGTCTACCATTTCGGCAATGACCAGGGATACGTACACAATGTACAAGATGGCCCAGGGCGGTACGCAGGCCACCACCACGGCACAGAAAGAAGCCGGCAAGGCAGAGGAATCTTCTTCTGCCCAGAGCAAAAGCTATGCCACAGCGGCGGCCAATGTCAGCCAGCTCAGCAACTTAGTCGGGTCCTTTGATTCGGCTTATGCCAGCAAAAAGACAACTGCCGCTCAGGATTCCATCAGCAGCCTTTGGTCCGGTTACACCAATTCGTACTCCAGCGGGCTCGCCAATTTAAGTGCTCTTTCCGGGGTATCTTCCAGTGCGGCAGGACTTGTGAATTCCTACAATGAAGCCAAGTCGACCTTTGATACCCAGTTCAAGGCTTATATGGGCGATTTGCAAAAATCTGCCCAGACCGTCAGGAATATGAGCTACGAATTCAGTGCGGACGACATCACCGAAGCCGAAGACGGCACGAAAACGTACAGTGACGGACTAAAGTCTGCCATCAAGAACGTCAAACAGCTGGTCTCCGACTACAACGATGCCTTAGACCTCACCAGCGATTACAGCAGTGTGGGCAAGAGAATGGAATCGCTCCATAAGTCGTTTGCCGACACCACCTACCGTGCTGACACCTATAAGCAGCTCGGTATCACGGTGGACAGCAAGACGGGCAAGATGAGTGTCGATGAAGACAAGCTGGCCACAGCCCTCACCGAAAACGGTGACCGGGTCAAAAACGCCTTAGGCGCTAACGGCCTTGCAGGCAAAGCCGAACAGCATCTCGCACAGGCCAACAGCCAAAGCGACAAACTGTTCCCCTCCCTGCAGAGCATGTTTGGCAGCTCCATCAAGACCGCCTCGGCCTACACCAACCCGCGCGTACTGAGTGCTTCCGTTCAGTACGGCATGATTGGGAATCTCTTCAGCTCAATGTTCTAAGGTATAGCAAAATCCTATGAACTCAAGTTACAGAGATTCCACGAACAAAGCCCGGTGGCTGATAATGCTTTTCCGTCGCGTTAGGCAAGCCTGCATAAGCAGAGGAAAAGTATTATCAGCCACCGGGCGTCTTAATTACATCGATGATAGAGAGATAGTTAACATCGATGCTATAAGACAGCCAGCGGAGGTATATTTCTGCGCTAGTACGCGCTATGCGTGTAAATCGCGCCGAAACATACCTCCGCTGGCTTTTGTACCTTACCTTCTTGTTAACGGGCTTATCTTCGTCTTATCCGTTACTAGTTAATGCACGTCAGCCGCCGCATCCCAGCCCAGCTGCAAGGCCTTCATATTGGCTTCGACTGTATGGGGGGGCACGCGTTTTTTTACAAAATCCTTAACGGTGTCGAGCTGTACCAATCCTGTGATGCGCACGAGGGCGCCCAAGGCCACGATATTGGCGAAGAGGGCCTTGCCGAGTTCTTCGACGGCAAGTTTCGTAATCGGCAGGCGAACCACATGCGGAAAGTCCGGTGTTTCTGGCACGAGGCTGTCGTCTAAGATAAGCAGGCCATCTTTGTGCAGGTCGCTGTAGTATTTATCCGCCGCTTTCTGGGTCATGGCCAGCACCAGATCCGGCGTTTCCACATGGGGATGATAGATGGTTTCATCACTGATGATGACCTCGGCCTTCGAGGCACCGCCGCGGGCTTCGGGGCCGTAGGACTGGCTTTGGGCTGCTTCTTTGCCTTCGGCCACGGCCGCTTCAGCCAGCAGAATGGCCGCGGTGATTACGCCCTGACCGCCGGAGCCGGAGAGTCTTAACTGTTTTTTCATGCGTGTGCACCTCCTGCCCGTTCAATCACCTGATCGTAAGCCGTATCATAGTCCATCGCCGTTGCTTCATAAAGAAGCCCAATGGGGAATTTTTCCGGTGCCACCGCAGCCGGGTCGAGCTTATCCCACGCCGCCTTCATCACGGCATTATCCCGCATCCATTTGAGCATATCTGCCGGGCTGCCCAGTTTATTCTTGCGGCCATAAGCAGTCGGACACTGCACCAATGCTTCTACAAACGAGAAACCGTGATTGTCAAAGGCGTTGGCAATCATATCCGTCAAATGCTGCACATGGAAGGCTGTGGAGCGAGCTACATAGGTAGCTCCCGCAGCTTCAGCCAAAGCGCAGGCATCAAAGGGACGGTCAACGGAGCCATAAGGCGCGGTTGTCGCCTTGCGGCCTGTCGGTGTCATGGGCGAAGCCTGCCCGCCCGTCATGCCATAGATATTATTGTTGAACAGCACCACGGTCAAATCCACATTGCGGCGGCAGCCGTGAATGAAATGATTGCCGCCAATCGCCGTGCAGTCACCATCACCGGTAATGACCACCACATTGAGTTCCGGACGGGCCAGTTTGATGCCAGTCGCAAACGGAATGGCCCGCCCATGCGCCGTATGCAGGGTATCAAAATCCATATAGCCCGACGCACGGGAGGAACAGCCAATACCGGAAACAATCACCGTGTTATCCTGATTGAGCTCCGGCCGCTTGGCAATCGCCTGCACAATTGCCTTCATGGCAATGCCGTTGCCGCAGCCGGGGCACCAGAGGTGCGGGAGGCGGTTCTGACGGAAGTATTTTTCATATTCTCTTTCGGCCATCATCCTTCAACCTCCTTTATCAGCGCATGGATACTTGCCAAAATCTCACCGGGTTCAAAGGCCCGCATATTGTACTTGCCACAGAGGCTTACGGAGCAGGCACCATTTGCCGCCCGCCGTACCTCATGGACAATCTGCCCATAGTTCAGCTCGGCTACGACAATCCCCTTGACCTTAGCGGCAAGTTCTGCAATCAGCTTGTCCGCAAACGGCCAAATCGTCATCAAACGCACAAGACCGACTTTCCTGCCATCTGCACGGGCTTCACGCACCGCCTCATAAGCCGTTCTTGCCGTCCCGCCGAAGGATACCACGGCATATTCCGCATCATCCATAAAGTAACTTTCCGTATGGATGATTTCCTCACCGGCACGCTCGATTTTCTCGTGCAGACGGCGGATGGATTCTTCCGTCACCTGCGGGCTGCCCACAGGGAACCCCGTTTCATCATGGATAAGGCCCGTCACATGGATATGATAACCTTCGCCAAAATCCGCTGTATTGGGCACTAAATCCGCCTCCGGCGCAAAGGGCTGATAGCCTTCTGCCCGCGTTTTTGTCGGCTTGCGGCGGGGATAGATGTCCACTTTTTCAGGAAGTTCCACCTTCTCCCGCAAGTGGCCGACCATCTCATCCATCAACAACATTACCGGCGTGCGGAAACGCTCCGCATAATTCACCGCCATAACCGTAGCATCAAAGGTTTCGCGCACACTCCAGGGAGACAGCGCAATCACCGGATGGTCGCCATGTGTGCCCCAGCGCACCTGCATCACATCCCCCTGCGAAGGGGCTGTCGGCTGGCCGGTAGACGGGCCGACACGCTGCACATCCACCAAAACGCAGGGAATCTCTGCACAGGCGGCATAGCCAATGAGCTCCTGTTTCAAGGAAAAGCCCGGCCCGGAAGTAGCATCCATAACCTTGCACCCTGCCAGCGAAGCACCGAGGATTGCGCCCATCGAAGCGATTTCATCTTCCATCTGGATAAACTTGCCGCCATGCTGCGGCAGAAGTTTGGCCATGGTCTCGGCGATTTCCGTCGAGGGCGTTATCGGATAACCGGCAAAGAAATTCACCCCCGCAGCGATTGCTGCTTCGGCACAGGCTTCGTTGCCCTGCATCAATCTTGCCTTGCTCATGCTACGCCCCCCTTTGCATCTTTATCCACAAATATTGCATAATCTGGACACCGCAGTTCACACTGCCCACAGCCAATGCAGGCTTCCGGATTGACGATCTGCACCTTGCCCAGCTCATCTATAGCCAGCACCGACTTAGGGCAAAAGGCCGCGCAAATCCCGCACCCCTTGCACCGCGCCAGCTTGACGCTAATCTCTGCTTTCATAAACTCCGCCTCCAATTACACAGTTAGATATGACTTAATTTATATAGAAAATATGCTCTTTTCTTATATACTTTTACATCATAGCAGAAAGTTGTATAAAAATCTACCGTTTTTGTAAATTTAAGTAATGTATACATAAACAGTACACCTTTATAACTCCTAATGTAATTGTTCGCCACAAAAAGAAAATCTCCCCCTTTTACGGAGGAGATTTGTTTATCTATATCGATTTAGAAAATATCCTTAGCCAGTACGATGGTTTCATCGCGGTTCGGGCCAACGGAGACAATGCCGAGCTTAATGCCGGTTACTTCTGCCATGCGCTCCAGATATTTCTTGGCGTTTTCCGGCAGGTCTTCGTACTTGCGGACTTTGCTGATATCCGTGTTCCAGCCCGCGAAAGTCTCATAAACCGGCTCTACTTCAGCCAGCACTTTAAGGCTTGCAGGGATTTCATTGAGGATTTCGCCCTTGTACTTGTAGGCTACGCACATCTTGATTTCCTCGAATTTATCGAGAATGTCCAGACGCGTTACCGCCATGTAGTCGATACCGGAGATAAGACCGGCATAGCGGACTACGCAGGCATCGAGCCAGCCCGTACGGCGGGGACGTCCCGTAACTACGCCATATTCATGGCCTTCTTCACGGATTTTTTCACCGATGGCGTTGAGCTGCTCCGTCGGGAAGGGGCCTTCGCCGACACGGGTGCAGTAAGCCTTGACGATACCGACAACCTTGTCAATCTTGTTGGGGGCCACACCAGCACCTACGCCCACACCACCGGAAATCGGATGGGAGGCCGTAACGTACGGATACGTGCCATAGTCGATATCGAGCATAGTCGCCTGCGCACCTTCAAAGAGAATCTTGCGGCCTTCCTTGATTTCGTCATTCAACAGCGCAATCGTGTCGCAGACATAGGGACGCAGACGCTCTGCATAGCCTAAATATTCCTTGAGGATTTCGTCATAGGACAGCGGCTCATGGTCATACAGGAGCTTCAGTTCCTTGTTCTTGATTTCGAGGTTTTCTTTGAGGCGTTTAGCAAATTCTTCCTCGTCCATCAAATCGCAGACGCGGATGCCGATGCGGTTGTCGCGGTCCATATAGCAGGGGCCGATACCGCGCTTGGTCGTACCGATTTTATTCTTGCCGCGGGCTTCATCGCCGATGCCGTCCATCAGACGATGGTAAGGCAGTACCACATGCGCACGGTTGGAAATGCGGATGCCGGACAGGTCGATGCCGCGTTCAGCGAGGCCGTCCATTTCCTCCAGCATAATCATCGGGTCAAACGCCACGCCATTGCCCACAATACAGTGCGCACCCTTGAACAAAATTCCGGAGGGCATCAGACGCAGCTTATATGCCTCGCCGTCTACAACTACCGTGTGACCGGCATTGCTGCCACCCTGAAAACGGACTACCGTATCGGCCTGCTGTGCCAGATAATCTACGATTTTGCCCTTACCTTCGTCACCCCACTGGGTACCTGTTACTACTACTGTTGACATAAGTCTCTCTCCTTAATCCCTTGATTTATGTAAAATCAAAGGCCAAAACGTTCAAAAATCATATCTACATGACGCAGGAAATACTTGTAATCGAAGCAATCATCGATTTCTTCCGTGGTCAGGTATTTCGTGATATCCGGGTCATTTTCCACGCTCGTGCGGAAATCCTGGCCTTCCATCCAGCGTTTCATGGCGTTGCGCTGTACCCATTTATAGGCATCCTCACGCAATACGCCCTTCTCCACTACGGACAGCATAATGCGCTGGCTGTAAATAAGGCCGCCCGTGCGCTCCATATCGTGGAGCATCTTGTCGGGATAAACCAAAAGCTTGTCAATGATATTCGTCAGTTTCCGCGTGCAGTAATCCACGTTGATGGTGCTGTCCGGCAGGATAACACGCTCAACAGAGGAATGGGAAATATCGCGCTCATGCCAGAGGGTGATATCCTCGAGTGCTGCTACGGCATTGCCGCGCACAAGTCTCGCCATACCGGAAATGCGTTCGCAGTTGATGGGATTGCGCTTATGCGGCATAGCCGAAGACCCCTTCTGCCCCGGGGAGAAATATTCTTCCGCTTCACGGATATCCGTGCGCTGCAAGTTGCGGACTTCCGTCGCAATCTTTTCGAGCGTGCTGGAAACAATAGCCAGCGTTGTTACGAATTCTGCATGGCGGTCACGCTGAATAACCTGCGTAGCCAGCGGCACCGGCGTGAGGTTCAATTTCTTTGCCACACGCTGCTCGATTTCCGGGTCGATATTGGAGTAAGTACCAACCGCACCGGAGAGCTTGCAGACGGAAACCGTCTTTTTGGCATGCTCCACACGCTCGATATCGCGTTCAATTTCCGCACTCCACAGAGCCAGTTTCAGACCAAAGGTCATCGGCTCGGCGTGAATGCCGTGGGTACGGCCAATGCAGGGCGTATGCTTGAATTCCACGGCACGGCGGCGCAGAACCTCACGGAATTTGCGCAAATCATCTAAGATGATGTCTGCGGCATCCCGCATCATCATGCAATAAGCGGTATCCTTAACGTCACTCGACGTCAGCCCCTTATGCACATACTTGGAATCCTCACCAACGTTTTCGGCGACATTGGTCAGAAAAGCAATGATGTCATGATGCGTAACGGATTCAATTTCCTTGATGCGTTTCACATCAAACTTTGCCTTGGCGCGAATGTTCTTCGCAGCCTCAGCCGGGATTTCCCCCAGCTCTGCCATAACATCGCAGGCAGCCATCTCAACTTCAAGAATCTGCTGCCATTCGTTCTCGATGGACCACAGGTGACCCATCTCCGGGTTGGTGTAACGTTCAATCATTAGTGAATTCCTCCTCAGGTTCAAGTGTGCCGCCTTATGGATGCTCACTATTCCGTGGTGGATATGCCGCCACCTGCCGCGTTATCGTCAGTCAGCGTAGCCCTCGCTACGCTTCCCTCCTCTGCCTTGCATCTGTCAACATCTCCGCCACGAAATGTCCGTAACCATCCATAAGGTGGCACACCCGCGGCGTCACTGCACCGCGGAAGTGAAAACACGATAAAAAAACTCAAATTGACTGCCCCGCCATCTGCGAGCTTCAGCCTCATTTTGAGTTTGGAGAAAGTTCTTTAGTTTCCCTTTCTTATAATAGCAAAGCGCAGGGCCAGTGTCAACCTCCGCCGTCAATCATGCACAAAGATGCAATTACAACGAACACCAGCGTTGCGAAAAACACATTTACAGTTTATCCACATATATAAATTGCAGTTTATCGATGTTATTGCGAGCTTTATTTTTTTGTTACAGCTCAGTGGGGCGGACGGGGGAGTGATTTTTCTGTAGGGAGCGACTGCCTGAACGCAGTGAAGGCCGGCCCCATGTAGTCCCCATCTAAGCAAATACGCTGAAAGCAGCGCCGTTGGCCTGCCCGGCGCGAGTAACTGGACATCCCTACTTTACGAAGGGGTCGTTTAGCGGAAAACAGAAAAATTACTCCCCCGTCTGGCCCCAAACTACGTATGACCAAGATACCTTTACCACGAACTCCCCAACAAACTGCAATTTATAAAAGCCCGCTGACACGTTTCGTCAGCGGGCTCTTGGGCCGTTAGGTGGATAACTCTGTGCGCGATTAGAATGCCGGCACAACTGCACCTTTGTACTTATCAGTGATGAAATCTTTAACTTCTTTGCTCTTGAGCACCTTAATCAGCGCCTGAATCTCCGGACGGTTTTCATCCCCTTCGCGAACCGCGATGATGTTCACATAGGGAGAAGTGCTGTCCTCCATAAAGAGCGCATCCTTGGTCGGCACGAGGTTGACCTGCATAGCGTAGTTGGTGTTGATAACCGCAGCATCCACATCATCAAGCGTACGCGGAACCTGCGCAGCTTCTACTTCCTGGAACTTGAAGTTATGCGGATTGCCCGTTACATCCTGCACCGTAGCCTTTTCCTTCACACCGTCTTTCAGCGTGATAAGACCTGCCTTCTGCAAAAGCAGCAGTGCGCGGCCGCCGTTGGTCGGGTCATTCGGGATGGCAATAGCGGCACCATCTTTGAGTTCCTTCAGGTCTTTAACCTTCTTGGAGTATACCCCCATGGGCTCGATATGCACGCCAAACGCATTTTTCAGCTTGACTTCCTTATGTTCTTCCATGAAGTTCACCAGATACGGTTCATGCTGGAAAAAGTTAGCGTCCAGTTCCTTGTCATTAAGCGCCAGATTTGGCTGTACATAATCGTTGAATTCCACGATTTCCAGCTTGATGCCATCTTTCTCCAACAGCGGTTTTACAACTTCCAAAATCTCTGCATGCGGAACAGCTGTGGCGCCGACCTTCAAGGTCTTGCTGTCCGTCTTTGCTGCCTGTTCACTGCCACAGCCAGCAAAGGCCATCGCCGCAATCAGCAGTGTACCGATAAGTGCTAAAACTTTTTTCATAGAGGTAACCTCCCTTATAAATAAATGCTTAGGAACTGTTCATAAATAAATTTTAGATTTGACTTGTCTAAATCTCCATCTACGTCGTTGTCGTCAGTCGGCATAGCCACCGCTATGCCTCCTTCCTCCGCCTAGTAGCTGAAGATTTATCCTGCGCCCTATCTTAAAATTTATTTATTGCCAGTTCCTTATTTCTTATCCAAGTGCCGGGCGATGGTATTGCCTACAAACTGTACCGCCTGCACGAGAACAATCAAAATGATAACCGTGGCAATCATCACTTCCGGACGGAAACGCTGATAACCATAACGGATGGCCAAATCACCCAGACCGCCGCCGCCAATGGCCCCTGCCATCGCCGACTCGCCGACCAGGCTGATGATTACCGTGGTCAGCTGCGCCACAATGCTGGGCATGGATTCCGGCAGCAACACGCGGCTGATAATCTGCATGGGCGTAGCCCCCATGGACAAAGCTGCTTCAATCAGACCATAGGGCACTTCCTTGAGACTGGTTTCCACCTGACGTCCGATAAAGGGGATGGAGGCGATAACTAGCGGCACCATCGCCGCCGTCGTACCGATAGCCGAGCCGACCAACAAGCGGGTCAGCGGGATAATGGCCACCATCAAAATGATGAACGGGATGGAGCGGATGGCATTAACCACCGTACCGATTACTTTGTTGAGCAGCGGCGACTCCAAAATCTGTCCCTTATCCGTAGCATAGAGCAGCACGCCCAAAGGGATACCCAAAGCTGAGGCGATGGCCATGGAAACGGCTACCATGTAGACGGTTTCCCCCAAAGCCTTAGTCAGCAGAGGAATCATGTCGTTTGACATAACCAATCACCTCCTCCTTTAAGTCACGGCTTTTGAGGTAGTCAAGCGCCGCCTGCACCTTAGTGCTCTCGCCGCGCAGGCCGATAATCATGCGGCCAAAGGGCGTGGCTTTGATATGGTCAAGATTGCCGAACAGCAGCGTGGTTTCCACTTCCGGGAATTTGCGAATCATATCGGCAATCACCGGGTCATCTGCCGACTCACCGATAAAGGTCAGCCGGAGCAGCAGGTAAGCATCTTCCGCCGGTTCCTGACTGATATTGCCGCCACGGAAAGCCGCGGGCAGTTCATTGCTCAGCAGAACGCTGATAAATTCCTTGGTGATGGGCTGCTGGGGATTGGTGAATACTTCAAGCACCGTTCCCTGCTCGGCAATAACGCCCTTGTCGATAACCGCCACCTTGTCGCAGATATCCTTGATGACCTGCATTTCGTGAGTAATGACCACCACGGTGAGCTGCAGCTTCTTGTTGATATCGCGAATCAGCTCCAGGATTGCCTTGGTGGTCTGCGGGTCAAGAGCACTCGTAGCCTCGTCGCAGAGCAGCACCTTCGGCTCACTGGCCAGCGCTCTTGCAATACCGACACGCTGTTTCTGCCCGCCGGAAAGCTGCGAAGGGTACTGCCCCGCTTTTGTCTCCAAGCCCACCAGCTTCAAGAGCGGCTCAACCTTTTCCTTGATTTCACTGTCGGATTTTCCGGACAGTTTCAACGGAAAGGCGATATTTTCATAAACCGTAGCCGAGGACAGCAGGTTAAAGTGCTGGAAAATCATGCCGATATCCTTGCGGGCCTCTCTAAGCTCGCTGTCCGTAAGGGCCGTCATATCCTTCCCATCTACAATAACCTTGCCGCCCGTAGGCCGTTCCAGCATATTGATGCAGCGTACCAGCGTGGACTTGCCCGCACCACTCAAACCAATAATGCCATAAATCTCGCCTTTGGCGATTTCCAAATCAATGCCCTTAAGCGCCGGTACCGGCCCCGCCGGACTGGCATAAGTTTTCTCCACTTTAGAAAACTTAATCACAGGCATTCACTCCCATCATAAATAAAAGTTAATAAGCTCTATCCTCAGCCTATTATACACGATTTACCTACTAAAGAACAAGGCGTAATATCCGTTAACAAAAATAACGAGCACGATAAGCGGCAGAATATAGGTCACATAGAAGCGAATCCACTTCGGAAATTCCATGCCGCGGCCGGTATCCGCTTCTTTGATGAAGTTATCCCACCCCCAGCCATAACGGCTGGTACAGAACGCCATATACACAAGACTGCCCAAAGGCAGGATATTATTGGAAACCAAAAAGTCTTCCAAATCCAGCACGCCAGAGCCTTTGCCCAAAGGCTGAATCCAGCTCCACTCGTTAAAGCCCAATACGCAGGGCAGGGAGAGCAGAATAACGATAGGCATACCCGCGCAGATAATCTTGTGGCGGTCAATGCGCAGTAAATCAAAGAAGCAAACCACCAGATTTTCAAATACAGCAATAACCGTCGACATCGCCGCAAAGGTCATAAACAGGAAGAACAAAGTTCCCCAGAGACGCCCAAACGGCATGGCGTTAAATACATTCGGCAGGGTCACGAACAAGAGATTCGGCCCACTTGACGGACTTACCCCATAGCTGAAGCAGGCGGGGAAGATAATCAGACCGGCCATAATGGCCACGAACGTGTCAAGAATAATAATCCAGACCGCTTCACCCGTAAGGCGCTTGCTCTTGCCAATATAAGAACCAAACACAGCCAAGGAGCCCATACCAATGGACAACGTAAAGAACGCCTGCCCCATGGCCGCAAAGATAACTTCCTTCAAGCCGTGCTCCATCAGGCGGTCAAAATCCGGATAGAGATAATACTTCAGCCCTTCACCGGCTCCCGGCAGGAGCACCGAGTTAATGCCCAGAATCACCATGAGCAGCAGCAGGCAGGTCATCATCCACTTGGTAATCCGCTCCACGCCGGCCTCCACGCCTAAATAGCACACGCCGCCGCACAAAAGTACAATAGCTGCCATATAGCCGCCCATAGTAACCGGGTCTTGCAATAGTGCACCAAAAACAGCACCAATACCGGCAGCATCCAAACCTTCAAACGCCCCAGTCGCCGTTTTATAAAGATAATATAGCATCCAGCCGGCCACGGTAGTATAGAACATCATGAGTATCATATTGCCGCCGATAGCCGTATACTTATGCCAGTGCCACTTGGTTCCTTTCGGCTCCAATACATCAAAGGACATTGCCGCACTGCGGATGCTGGCACGGCCTACAGCAAATTCAGCCACCATAATCGGCAGCCCTAAGATTGCCAAAAACAGCAGATAAATCAGCACAAAGGACGCACCGCCATACTGACCGGTAATATAGGGGAAACGCCACACATTACCTAAACCAATAGCGCATCCCGCCGATACCAGAATAAACCCTAAACGGGTGGAAAATCCACTTCTTTCCAACAAATACACCTTCTTACAAAAAAATTTCGCTCCTTGCGATAAAAATAGATAAATACACCTATCTATCTTACCGCAAAGAGCGAATTTTGTCCAGCGGTGAGCGACACTTTACTGCACACCGGCTGTATAATTGTAATTCTTATTTAATGACTTCTACGCCGCCCATATACGGAACCAGCGCTTTCGGCACAATAACCGAGCCATCTTCCTGCTGATAGTTTTCCAGAATTGCGGCAACCGTACGGCCAACAGCCAGACCAGAACCATTCAGCGTGTGTACAAATTCCGGCTTGGACTTGGCATCGCGGCGGAATTTGATATTAGCACGGCGTGCCTGATAGTCAAGGCAGTTGGAGCAGGAAGAAATCTCACGATACTTGCCCTGCGACGGGAACCAAACTTCGATATCATAGGTCTTGGCAGAAGTAAAGCTCATATCACCCGTGCAAAGCTGTACCACATGATATGGCAGTTCCAGAATGCGCAGAACATCTTCGGCAGCATCCACCATGGATTCGAGTTCGTCCCAGCTCGTTTCCGGCTTAACAAACTTGATGAGTTCGACCTTGTTGAACTGATGCTGGCGGATAAGACCGCGAGTGTCGCGGCCGGCGCTGCCTGCTTCTGCACGGAAGCAAGCCGTGTAAGCGCTGTAGTATTCCGGCAGCTTGTCGCCATCGAGGATTTCATCACGATGGTAGTTCGTGGTCGGCACTTCAGCCGTCGGCACCAGATAATAGTCCATGCCTTCCAACTTGAACATATCTTCGGCAAACTTCGGCAGCTGGCCCGTGCCCGTCATGCTGTCCTTGTTGGCAATATAAGGCGCCAGCATTTCCGTATAACCATGCTTCGTCGCATGCAAATCCATCATAAAGTTGATGCAGGCTCGTTCCAAGCGAGCACCTAAGCCCTTATAGAACATAAAGCGGGCACCAGTAACCTTGGCGGCACGGTCAGCATCGAGAATATCCAAATCCGCGCCAATATCCCAGTGAGCCTTCGGCTCGAAAGAGAACTCCTTCGGCGTGCCCCATTTGCGCACTTCCGGATTTTCCGTATCATCCTTGCCAATGGGCACATCAGCCTTCGGCATATTCGGAATATGCAGCAGGATATCCCGCAGCTTCTCCTCAACGTCCTTGAGCTGGGCATCCAAAGCCGAAATCTTCTCGCCTACGGCGCGCATCTCCGCAATCTTATCGTCAGCGTTCTCCTTATTCTTCTTCATCTGACTAATGACCTTGGAAACCTCATTGCGCTCCGCCTTCAACGTCTCCGTCTGCTGCAGAAGGCTGCGGCGCTCCTGTTCCAACGAAGAAAAATCATCCAGATTCAGCGGATTGCAACGGTTCTTCAACATCTGCTTCACTTCATCCAGATGCTCACGGACAAATTTGATGTCTAACACTATACTCACTCTCCATATTTCACAGCCCCTACACCGGGCACAATTTCACCTAGGACAACATTATACCGCAAATGTTGCGAAAAAGCTAATCATCTTAATCCATACCACACACAATCTCTATGTCGTCCACATACAGAGAATCTTCTCAAACCTAAGAACTCTCCTCCGGTCTAGAATTGCTTGTCAAATTAACCCACTGAAAACACAAACCAATACTTAACCAAAATGCCTTGCTACAAACTGCCAGCCTAAGTGTATATTCTGTTAATCCATGAAGGAAAAACCCCATAATTACTGCTAGCAATAACAAATACACTATCCGCCGCGATTTATACCATCCTCTAGTAGCAAAACAAAAAAGATAGCCACACAGTGCAGTAATAGCACAAAATCCTAACACACCACATTCCGCTAAAAATTGGAAGAAATTATTATGCGCATGTGACAAATTGGTTATCTTAGCCTCAGGCAAAACGTAATGTTCTTTGTAGTTTTGCTGAAACTGGGCGAACCCCACCCCCGTAAGGGGATGTTCAATAAGCATATTAGTAGCACTCTGCCACGCTAAACGACGCTCTATATTCGAACGTTCTTGCGGATTCATAATTGACTGCATACGTTGCTGGAAAGTTGGCATAACTTGATATACTACACTAAAAACTATTCCCGCTACCGCAATACATGCAAAAAACTTACGCTTATCCTTCAACGACATAAATACCACTATGGGCAGAGTTACCAAGATTGCCAACCATGCTCCTCTTGTTGCATTGAGTATAGAAGCCATGCATGAGGCCAATACAAATAATCCCCACCCACATTTTGAAACGGCCTTTTCACTTCTTACTAATCCTATAATTCCAACAGGTATATACATTGCCAGCAAGCAAGCCCAAGTCATAATCCCAGCCAAGCTATCACGGTTCATTCTTGGATACACCATCCAGCCTTGAACAATTACATATAAGTCATTAACAAACATGGCCATGAGAAAACAAAACGCTATATGTAAAATCTTTTTACGTTCATGAACACAAATCAATACTGCTAGTGGCAACATTAGTCTATAAATATAATCGTTAAAGAATAATTTAATCCCTTGTAAAGGATTTAACGCGCCTGGCAAGGAAAGCAAAATCGCCAACAACAAAAATCCCACAATCTTCCAAAATAAATATTGTTTTTGAAAAACTTCCCTCAAATCATCATGATAACGTATAACCCGATGTAACACACCTGCTGTTGTCAGCCCCATAAAAATATTAGCACCTGCTACAGTCAATACGTTTGCAAACGCAAACAAGCACAGATAAATATACACCCGCTTTTCTATTACATCCTTGTTTATCAGCTTTTGCCACATACAACAACCCCCTCAGCAGTCAATGAATCATTCTTCTAGAGCCTTGGCTCAAGCGTATTGAAACATTTGATTACCCAATTCACCAGGAAGGCTAACCATAACCATATAACAACTTCCCTCATTATTCTTCAAAGCTATCACAATCCCCAATAAATGAAACTGTTACCATACGAACATCATACCATAAAACGTTCATACCACATCTGGAATACATAAAACTTCCGTAACTATTCACTAGCCAATGCCCAGGGAATACAAGATGCCTGAGCAAGCGTTGCCATTATTGTATCTATGACAGCAATGCCATGCTTACGGGCTGTGCTTAATACGGAGTTAATTTTTGCAAATTCTTTAGCACCTTCCAGCGAGCGGAAACAACCGGAAACTTTTATCTTGACTTTGACATGTCTGACATCCCGTTCCGCTTGATTGTTATCAAAAGGTACACGGAAGTCCCAGAAGAAACGGCAAAAATCTTCGCTGTATTCATTCAGTCGGTCTGCCAATCGTCTGGCGATATTCCATTTTCTTTTCCTCTTGTCACTGTATTCTATGGGATTATTCTGCTGGCCTTGGTAGATTAAGCCTTGCCAATATCCCTTGTATAGTCGGCAATAGTAGGCACTGGCAGATGTTTTCCCCGTATCCATGAGCTTTTCCTTGGTGCTTTTCATCTTACAAAGCAGCCATATCATAAGTTCAGCCCATTCCTGCTTTGGATTGTTATCTATAACACCTTGCAGTTCCCGCAGTATATGGGCGTAGCAAAGCCCATGCGCTTCAAATTGGAATTTCCAATAGGGGCGCCAACCGTCGTGGATCACTATGCCTTTGTAATGTTGGAGAAAATCCCCCTCCCGCATGCCATCTTGCCCGCGTTTTTCGCTGACATGCTGGTAGGTGTACATCTCGGTGGAAACATTATGTAACCATGTTGTTTCCCCTGATGCACGCACTCCTGTTTCATCAACATGTACGACAGGCGCAGAATATATGGCTGTTTTTATACTGCTAATGGCATAATCGAGCTTGCCTGCATATTTCTTTACAGCGTTATGAATAAATCCCGTACTTACAGGCAGCTTTAATACGGACATGAAAAATTCATGTATTTTATTGACCGAAACAGCACAATAGGTGTTCATGCCAATAGCTAACGCCTGAATCTTAGAGCCATAGCACTTAGTTGCTGTGTTGCTGTAATATTCTCCGGGGAATTTCCGCGAAGGCAGGTGTTTGATTTTGGACACAAATATTCCATCTGTGAATACTTACGGACAACCACCGTAATTTCAGCATCTATCTCATAACGGCTTTCTAAACATTTGCCTTGGCACTGGCCTGCTAATGCACAACCTGCACATTCTTTTGGATTGCAAGGAATAATTTTGGATGGTGCACAGGGCAATTTCAAGGTAGTTCCCTTATGTCCGCTTTGACCGCCGGGCTTTTTTCCTGACGGTTTACGGAGACTGCGCTTTTTCTGGTTTGGCTTATCCGTGGAAGGCGGTTTGGAACTATTAGAGCTGTTCATGTTGAGACGGCGTTCTAGTTCTGCTATGCGAGCTTCTAATTTAACAATTGTTTCTTCTAGCTTGCAAACATATGCCTGTTCCTCAGGTGTCATCATGATTGCCGCCTCCTTTCCATTTTATTTAGTTTATCGTACATTTGTAAGAGATTTTTAAACTACTGGTGAATAGTTACGTTTCATTTAGACTCTCCTATATCTTTTCATATTTATTACGATAGCTGTATCGATTTCATCAAGCAATGCAAAACGTCTTCTATAAGAAGCTCTTTTCCGCGCAGGAATTTCCTCCATTTTTTTACGATACTCTATCATTGGCAACTTATAGAAACGTTTATCCGCGCAAGGTTCCCCCCCAGATTCTTCCCAAAACTGGCTAAAGTCCGTTTTCAGCTTTCGATCACGACGAATATGATTGTTGGCATAATATCCATAATTTGTAACTGCATATATATGTTTTACCCCTAACGATCTTGCCACTTCCTGGGTTGCATGTAATATAAGATTTTTAGTGCGATATGCATGGCAACGTTTCGTAACTCGTTTAATAACCTCACGTGCATTGTCAATATTGGGTCCTTGCATCGCACCAATCCATAATGACCACTCGCCTTGACTATTACGCGATATCCAAAAAATCATTTGATAAATGACTATATCTCCCAACTTCAAACATATTGATAGCAAGCCCTCCTTACGTTGTCCTGCATCATACCACAAAGCCAATTGCATGGGCTCATTTTCTTCCATCCGCCACAATATTTTCTCGTTCCTATTATATAAATCTAAAAAATCTTGTTCGTTCAATCGAGATGCCAAAAAACACATGTTCTGTTTGACAATTTCTAAGCGTTCAGAAAAAGTTGATTTGTTATAAAAAAAAGCCCTCGTAGGAATTTCATAAACAAACGGATACTGCTTAGCTATTTTATCAAAAAGTGTGTCATCCGAAAAAAATTCATCTATTTTACTCATTCGTTTTGGATGCATTGCGCATCTTATTCGAAAAACTATATATCTATGGAATTCTCGGTGATTATTTAAATCATACATTTTCCTACCTATGTCTGCATATTTAGACATTATACACACCTTTCCTCTCATCGAAAATCTCATCATATACTACTTGCATTTTTTTGATCCACATCTCCGTAGTAAAGTTTCGTTTTATTTTGTTATGGGCATTCTTCCCTAGTTCAACACGTATTTCGTAATTATCTTTTAGATAACATAATTTATTAGCTATTTCATCTATATCCCCACTATCAACCAGGAAACCGTCAACTTCGTCCTCAATAATTTCACCTTGCGCTCCATTATTAGACGCTATCACCGGTATTCCATAATACATAGCTTCACAAATTGATAACCCAAATGCCTCTGCAACTATCGAAGGACACACCATTGTATCAATTTGTTTATAGAACTCCTTCATATTTCCAATATACCCCAACCACTCAACACGCTCACACTTTCTCTGCTTTAAATAACTCTTTATTCTAGCAGCATATTCTGTACTATCATCGCCAGCAATCTTTAGCACACTATCATTATCCATTTTACAAAATGCTTTAACCAACCATAATAGTCCCTTATTTTCAACAATTCTCCCAGCATACCCAATTGTAAACTTATCTTTCCTTTTCTTTATACTCATACATTCAGAAAAATATTCGTCGTGAATATCCACTCCATTGTGAACAACATATATTTTATTTCGCATCCATTGGGGCATATCTTTTTCTTGACTCTTTCTCACGCAATTAGACACACAAACAAATGCACTAATGTTTTTATATATCATCCTGTGTATAATATCTTTTTTATTTTGTATAACATTATGTCTATAAGCTATACATTTCACATCAAGCCCCAATATTGCAATAAGCACCATAGGGATAACCCGCCCCGTATGTGTATGCACAGCTTTAATTTCATTTTCTTTTATAAATCGTCTTAGCTCAATAATACACGACAGACTCTCCGTCCATCTCATTCTTATACATTTTATACATCCCACGCCAGCAAACTTTTCTTTTAATAATGTATTATTACCATCTAAAACAATATAAACACCATATCCACTCTCCTGTAATGTTTTGCACATAGTCAAAGCAGCAGTTTCTCCCCCCCCCCATGTTTTTGCTGATATAATATGTAAAACATTCATCAGATTCTCCTACCATACACATTAGAGTCTTTCAAGCGTTGCATATTTTTCAATTTCATATATTTAACCATTACGTACATTGCAGCCATAAAAGACATTACTAACCCTAAAAAACCATCCCGTATTCCCTGTTTTAATATATACGATTTCAAAAAAGCCCCAAATGAATGCAGGAATATGGCTAATGAGGTTATTTTTTTTTCTTTAATCATCATTTCTTTAGCTGATAATGATGTATAATTATTAAATTTCGAAAAATACTGTTCCCAAGTTTTATACGTGCAATGTCTTAGACAATCTCTTAAATATTTTTTAGGCCACTCAGATTCAACATGTTCATGAACTATCCCTACCCATCTACTTCCTTGTCGCGGAAAAAATCGACATACATAATCTGGTCTATGTGCACCATAACGCATTAATTGTCCAAATAAAATATTTTTACGTTCAACACTATAAGTGCCCTTATTATCACACTGTACTATATGCCTAATTTGATCTTTCGCCATGGATGTTATCCGTTCATCTGCATCAAGAAAAAAAACCCATTCCATATTGGTCTGTGTTAGAGCGAAATTTCGTTGTCCTGCAAACCCGTTTTCGTCCATTGGATGACTAACGAACTTTGCTCCATGCTTTTCAGCCAGTTCCTGTGTCCTGTCTGTGCTGCCGGAGTCAATGATTACGATTTCATCAGCAAAGGCGGCACTCTCCATCGCCCCTTCTATATTGGCCTCTTCATTTTTCGTGAGGATTATCACTGCTAATCTTGGCATGTTGTCCTGTTCTCCACTTACACTCTTTTCCAAATACTAACATCTAATTATACTACATCCTGAAAAAAAAATCCGCACTTTCCGTGCGGATTGGTTATTTTATTTACTTTTATTTACTTATCAACCTATAACAAACTACCACCAAAGTAGACTAGAATCCCCAGCATAACGATAAAGGGAAGATAAACCTTCATTGTCAGTGCCAGCAGATGGCTTTCACTGCCCCTGCCAGCAATACCAATAGCAGCAACGCCAATAGCTATGCTCTGAGGAGCAATGAGTTTTCCTGCGCACGCTCCCGTAGCATTGGCAGCGGCAATCCATATCTGCGTATTCAGCGGTGCACCTATAGCGATAGCCGCATCCATCTGCAACTTGCCCAACAGGATGCAAGTTGAGGTAGCCGATCCCGTAATAAAGCCGCCTACCGAACCAATGAACGCCGCAATAGCCGGATACATCAATCCCGTAGCTGCTACGGTATGATCTGCGATGGTTGTGGTCATACCACTGTACCCCATAACTTTTGCCGTGGCGATAATGCTGATAATAGTGATAAATGTAGGGCGCAGGCTGACCATAGTTTTCCGCAGGACGCTTATCATATCACCCAACGGAGTTTTTTGAATAAAACCGCTCACAAATGTAGCGAAAAAAATCACCATGCCCGGCGTCGCCAGCCAATGGAAGGTATAAGGCATACCGCCCTCACCACGATAAATCAGAACCGACGTCCTCACCTGCGTGATAGACTCATAGATTGTAGGTACAAGCCTGCTGGTCAAGAGGAGCAGAATAAAAATCATTACATAGGGCAGCCAGGCCATAAATGCCTGTTTGCCAGCTACTGTCGCAATTTCCTCCCGTGCCAATACATAAGCTGGATCACGAACGGGAAATAATTTTACCGCACCAATAATTGCGCCCATGGTGCAAAGAGCACCTGCCACGCCCGCAAGCTCCGGTCCCATAAAGTACGATACTCCAAGCTGCGCTAGCACATAACTAAACCCTGCCGCCAGACAGACAGGTATCATCCCATGCAATGCCTTAACACCGCCCTCCGCAATGACAACCATCAGGAAAGGACAAAACAGTCCCAATATGCTGAGCTGCAAGGCCACATAAGTTGCCAGCTGAGCAGAGTCCGTTCCCATAATTCCAGATAGTGTTACCAAGGGAATACCAATGGAACCATAGGCAGAGGGCACAAAGTTTGCCACCAGACATACAGCCACAGAACTTACAGGATTAATCCCCATCCCTGCCAACATACTTGCCGGAATAGCTACAGCCGTCCCAAAACCCGCCATGCCCTCCAGAAAGCCGCCAAAGCCAAAGGCAATCAGGAGAATCAGTACTCGGTAATCGCTGCTGACCGAATTCAGCATGGCCTTAATAATCTCCATACCACCAGTATGCACAGATAAATGATAAGTGTAGATTGTGGCAGTAATGATCAAAAGAATCGGCCAACAAGCCAGTGCAGTCCCTTCTAAAAAAGCACTGGCCATATAGTCGGCAGGCATGCCAAAGTTCATCACACTTGCAATTAGTGACAACAAGAGAGCCACCGGACAGGCTTTCCATGCCGCCATCTTTAGGCCAGACAATGCCAGAATCAACCAAAGGATCGGGAGAATTGCGAAAAACAGCAGAGTCATGACGCTCACCTCTTTGCTCCTAAAATTTTCTGATTATTATTAGGATTAGTTCGGCAAAGAATCTATTAATTCCTTTTTCATCAGTAGTAATTCTGGATGTTTTACAAAATAACCGCTGACTTCACAATAAGCATCCCGTTCGTCCATATAAACTACCTGATGCTCTAGTGGCAGCTTCTCCTTTGACACTTTCAGAGACTGACACACGTTGCTCCTATAATCCCCCACCATCTCCTCTGTCAAATAACAATATGGTGTAACCACATGGTCTATATGTTCCGTAAGAGCAGGGAATAGTGAATAATACTCATGTCCTTGCGGAGCAATCAACTCAATGATAGTTGGCAATATGTTCAAGTGCCCACCAATCGTATTGCCTGCCAGCATTTCCGGTGTGAGTTCACGATGATACATGGCAAAGGAAGTAAGCACCTGTTCCCGCAAAGTTGGTTCCTCCCGGTCGGTAACCCCGAACTGATAAGGAATAAGCCCCGTAGTATGATCGCCTGTAACAATAAACAAAGCATCCGGATATTTTTTTTGCATACGCTCAATAAAAGCACAAAGTGCTTGATCCGTATACCAGATTCCCTGCATTTTGCGGCTCTCCCGTTTGTCTCGTTTTAAAGCCGCAGGCGCCTCCGGCATAATCCTTTCCAAATCAGCACCATACTCATCATAAGGCATATTATAAGGTCCATGATTGGAGGTCGTATACAGGAAATGGAATTCATAATCCTCTGGATTCCCAGCTTCTATTCTCTTAGCAGCTGCATCCAAAAACAGATGGTCATACACGCCCAGCCAGGTGCTAGGCGCATCTTTTGCGCAAATGTCCGGGCCCCCATGTGCAACATCAAATCCCACAGCTGGCACAAAGTGTTCCAAACTTCCCCAGTTTAATCCACCGCCATACCAAAATTCCGTACGATA
Source organism: Pseudoselenomonas ruminantium (assembly GCA_015058625.1). Classification (GTDB taxonomy): domain Bacteria; phylum Bacillota; class Negativicutes; order Selenomonadales; family Selenomonadaceae; genus Selenomonas_A; species Selenomonas_A ruminantium_N. The sequence goes on from SVCA01000008.1 coordinate 37,547, forward strand.
GCCCAGCTTCCGCAATTGCACAGGCAATGACACAGGTAAATACCCCTGCCAAAAGGACCGATTTTCATTTAATTCCAAACCTGTATCATAAATACCAGATAACAGACTAGCCAAAGATGGTGCTGAAACCATCCCACCTGGCAAGAAATTATTTATCGCTACCGTATGTTCATTTTTACGGAATTTTTGACTGGCCTCCATCAGATTCAACTTCTGATAGATGTAATCGAAGGGCGCCTGCCCATGACTCTCAGCAAAAAGGAAAAATATTTTCCGTGGTTTGTTTATTTTGGCTCCATTAGCCTGCCGTTTGAAACATTCCAAAGGTGCTAGCCAATCTGTCGTAGGTGGCAAAATTGTTGCCATTATCTCCCGCGACTCTTCCTCCGTATGCTGCAAAGATTCACAAATGCCATTACGCCAAGCCAATTTCAATGCCACTAAAGCATCCAATGTCATTTTCCCTAAGAATTCATCTTTTTTCACATCCACCGGTACTTCATCCCATTCCGGTTTTTTCCGATGTTCAAAGGTTCCACCATAACGCAGCCAATAAAAGAGCAGCACCGCCATAACAAAAACTACAGTATTCAAAGCATATTGCATCCATACAGGCTGTACACTAACATACCCCAGCTTGGGCAACTGGCAAATAGCATAAGATACCCATCCCATGACAACTGCATAAGGAATAAAACCTGCTAAAATCCAACCACCATGATTTTGATTAAAAAAGATATCGGCAAAATTCTTCTTATCTGCATTCCCCCCCAAACGCACTAACGAGTTAAAGATATCATGGAAATGATAATAAAAAATCATATTCGCCCAGGATGCCAAATATATCACCGTCAAATACAGCATAAACAAGCCTGTACGCACTTCAGCAGACACAACCTGATACCCGGGCAATAAAGATGCCGGTATAGATACCAGTATCATCCCCAGCAAAAAAACATAGGCGTTAAAGTCCATGCCCCACCAAAAGCCATAACGGAAACAACCACGTAATCTCGCCCAGTTTCGTTTGGATTCTTTTGGCCCATACAGGGCAATAAATAAGCACCTGAAACCTGCGCAAACTACTGCTGCCCATAAGCTGAGCAACAAATCACTTTGCAAGCCCGTAAAAAAAGTCTCAAACACTAATCCATTCTCCTCTGCTTATAAAGTACTCTTTATACCTGTCAGCAAACTTCCCTGCTTATAATGTATCCCTCGTAAGCCAGAACGCTGAGCACATTCCATATCACTGCTGCTATCCCCTACAAAGAAAGAGTTCGACCTGTCAATATTAAATTCTTTACAGGCTGCATCAATCATTCCGGTAGCAGGTTTACGACAGTTACACGTTTTTGTATAAGCGGGGATTTCCCCTTGTGGATGATGTGGGCAGTAAAAGAGCGCATCTAAATGCGCTCCGATTTGCTCCAGTTCTTTGTTCATCCAGTCGTAGACTGCTTTTACATCTTCTTCAGGATAGTAACCTCTGGCCACGCCGCTTTGGTTGGTGACGAGAATGGCCAGGTATCCCTTGTCGTTGACATATTTTATGGCCTCTTTGGCACCCTCTATCCAGATGAAGTCCTCGGGGCGATGAAGATAGGCAATGTCTACGTTGAGGGTTCCGTCACGGTCGAAAAAGACCGCTTTGTTCACCTCATCCGAGCGCTGCGCGCCCACCTTCCCCTCAAGGGGAAGGCTTTTATTCGTTGTAGTCAAAGTAACCACCTTTATTGAGGAAGTCTACATATTCCTTGACGGCATCGTTCATTTCATGGAAGCCTTCGTTGTAGCCAGCGGCGAGAAGGTTCGTGGTATCGGCTTCGGTGAAGTTCTGGTATTTTCCCTTGAGCACTTCGGGGAATTCACGATAGGCGATTTCGCCCTTGCCCAAAGCCTCGATAACAGCCTCTGCCACTTCGTTGTAATTATGGGCATGGCCTGTACCGCAGTTGTAGATACCACTCTTGCCCTTGTTTTCCCAGAACCAAAGATTTACATTGACTACATCCTTGACGTAGACAAAGTCACGGCGCTGCTCACCATCTTTGACCGGCTGGCCGTTAATCTCGCCCCAGCCTTTGAACAGGCGGGCCTTGCCTGTTTCGTTAACCTGATTGTAGAGCTGATAGAAGATGGAAGCCATCTTGCCCTTGTGGTGTTCCTGCGGGCCATAGACGTTGAAATATTTGAGGCCGACAATCTGGCTGTGTGCTTCAGGCATTACCTGACGCACATACCGGTCAAACGCCAGCTTGGAAAACGCATAGGGATTGAGCGCATCCTCGCACTCGTCCCCTTCGCGGAAACCATGCTTGCCGCTGCCATAGGTAGAGGCAGACGAAGCATAGAGAAAGGGAATACGATGCTGGAGGCAGAAATGTAGCAGGGACTTGGAATATTCGTAGTTCACCCGCATCATATAGTTGACATCATATTCCATGGTGTCGGAGCAGGCCCCTTCATGGAACACCGCATCAATATCCGTACCATCAAAATCATCATTTTCAATGCTCTGCAGGAAATCATCCTTATGCTGGTAATCAATGAATTTGAGTCCCCGCAGATTCTTGTAGTTCTGACCGTCCTTCAAATCATCTACCACGAGAATATCCGTATGACCACGGCGATTGAGTTCCTTGACAATGTTGCTGCCGATAAAACCGGCACCACCAGTTACAATAATCATGAAGAGTCCTCCTTTTTTCACCTCATCCGTCAGCCTGACGGCTGACACCTTCCCCTCAAGGGGAAGGCTTTATCTCAATACTTCCAGCAGTTCCTCTTTGCTGACGGCATAAGTGCCCAGCTTGGCCACTACTACGCTGGCGGCCATATTGGCCATATAGGCGCTTACCTCCGGTTTCAGCCCTCCGGCAAGTCCCAGAGCAAACACGCCGATTACCGTATCCCCTGCACCGGACACATCAAAGACTTCCTGCGCTTTGGTGGGGATATGATACGCGCTATCCTGCGTCACTAATGACATACCAAACTCCGAGCGGGTAGCCAGCACCTGCTTGATACCGAACTTGCCCATCACATAGCGAGCCGCTTTCTCAATATCCTCATCCTGATTCTTGATTTTTTCCGGCAGTACGGCGCTGATTTCCTTAAAGTTCGGCGTAACATAATCTGCACCACGGTACTTGCCCCAAGCTGTCCCCTTCGGGTCTACCAGCACGGGAACACCATGGGCATTTGCAGCCTTGATAATCTGCTGACAGGTTTCCTCGGTGCAGGCTCCTTTGCCGTAGTCGGAGATAATCACTGCATCTACACTTTCATTCAAACGGGCTGCAACGAAATTATGGAGTCTGTCCGCATAAGGCCCAGTCATATCTTCGGCCTCTTCAAAATCCAGCCGAATCATCTGCTGATGACCGCCGATTACCCGAAGCTTGGTGGTCGTAGGCCTGTCAGTAGTAATAAGCCCCTTGAAGTCAATCCCCCGTGCGGTAAGTTTATCCGTAAGGCTCTGGCAGTGATAGTCCTCGCCCACATAACCAGCAATGCCAATCTTACAGCCTAAACGAGCAAGATTATGCGCCACATTGGCCGCACCGCCCAAAGTTTCCTTTTGGCTGGTCACACGGGTTACCGGCACCGGTGCTTCCGGGGAAATACGGGTAACTTCACCGTAGTAATACTTATCGAGCATTACATCGCCTACCACCAGCACATGGCATTTTGCTGCGGGGCCGGCAATAAAATCATGCATTATCTGCTTATCCATCTGTTAAAATTCTCCTTTGGATAGTTCAATCACACGACACCGATAATCGCCCTTATGGGATGGCAATTTATAGGCAGGCTTCCCTTGGAATTTTTCCAGCAGTTCCTCTGCATAATACAGCGCCGCCGCCACAGGAATATTCTTCATGCAGGCCAGATTCTCCGCGCCTGTTTTCGGGCATTTATGAATGCCGCAGGGATGGCAAGATTCCGGTGACTTCAACAGCACCGAACGGCCATCATAGGGATAGAAGCCCGGCACAGGCGAAGCGCCAAACATGGTAATCACCGGCAGGTTCATGGCCACGCCAATATGCATGGGGCCAGAATCCGTGGTCAGGAACAGACTGCATTTGCGCAGAAGTCCCGCCAATACAGCCAGACTCACCTTACCTGTAAAGATATGCAGAGCTTCGCTGTCCTTATGCTGCATCTGGCTGATGCATTTATTGACAATATCCAAGTCCATAGGCCCGCCAAAGAAGGCAATCTTATACCCCTGTTCAATAAACTTATCGGCACACTGGGCAAAATAAATATCCGGCCAGCGCTTGGTTTCCCAGCTTGCTCCGATATTTAAGGCAATAACCTTATCCTCAGACGTAAAATGCTCCTGCCAAAGCGCATCTGCCTTTTGCTGATTTTCCGGGCTTAACGCCATTTCCAAACCACCATCATCGGGCTCAATGCCCAAAGTCTGCCGCAAAACATTCAAGTGGGCATGTACCTGATGTTCCCAGCCCGGCACATAACGATGCGGCGGCAAGATGCCTCCCGGTCCCCAACCGATATGATGGGCAATGGACGGATTCTGCATCGTCTGGTCAAAAAACAAGGAAAACAACGGTTTGCTGTACCCCACAATGCGCTTGGCACCGCTGAAGGCTGCCACCGCCGAAGCCCGTTCATTGCGATGAAGATTGATGACCAAATCAAAATGCTGCGCCCGCACCTTGCGAATGAAATTCCATAGCTTAACAAGCCCCTTATCTTCACCTTTTTTGTCCATAAACAGGCATGCATCCAAATGCGGATTGCATTCCACCAACTCCCGCCAGCGGGTATCGGCCAGCAAAGTAAGGCGCGCCTGCGGATAGGCCTTGCGCAAAGCTCCTAGCACCGGCGTGGTCAGCATCAAATCGCCAATCTGCATGAGGTTTATGACCAGTATATTTTTATACACGTTTATTTCTCCTCGTTGTGTCCGCCCATAATCAGCCAATAGCTAAGCGTGCGCAGACGTCGTAAGAAAGGCTCCACCTTGAGCTGTTCATTTGCCGTATCAACCTCAATGACATCTGGCAGCAATTCAGTTTTGGCTGAGCCAACCTGCCCCATGATATGGGATGTTATATAGTAATCACGGTTAAAGGCCGCCGGATACTCGCCAATGGCTGGAGCAACGGAATCATACAGGAATCCAGCTGGCGCAATCAAATCCACCAATGTGGGCATAATTCCCGTGTGTCCGCCAACCGCATCAGCCGGTAAAATATCGTGCGTCACTCCTGCGCCGTAAAGCACAAAAGGTACTGATTGGAATTCGAACATAGTGGGATGTGCTCCCGGATTGGAACGCACAGCATGATCCCCTGTAACCACAAACAAGCTGTCGGGATATTTCTTAGCCGTATCCCGGATAAACTCCGTAACCACCTTGTCCATATAGTAATAATGGCCAATTTCTACAGCCAAATTATGCGGGTCAGTTTCACTGGGAATCAACTCCCGCACCAAGTTTTCTGTTTTGTCCACATCAAAGCTTTCCGCTGCCAAATCAATATTATAGGGCGGATGATTGGATGTAGTCATAATAAAATGTACCGTAGGTTCTTCCCCGCTCAAATGTTCACTAAGAGCATTAAAGAGGTTACGGTCATTCGTTCCCCATGCATTCGTTTTAGGCGCATGGAAATCAGGATACCCATAAAAATGATCAAAGCCCTGTGCCAGTGCCAAACGGCTGATATTGTCCCATCCCGGCGTGCCCCCATACCAAAAATCCACCTGATAGCCCAGCTTATGAAAAGGATTTGCCAACGCCGTGGGATATATTTCCTGAAAACTGCGTGGTTGATAATTCACTCGCACATTGACCTCAGAAAGGCCTGTAATCATCCCGGTAATAGCAATGGATGTAAAATCACCATTGGGCATAAAGCGGGATGTATAATATGCATTTTCTTCCTTTATTAAACCTTTAAGACCATCTGCCGCATGGAGTGGTGCATATTTTTCCAGCAAAGGCCACTGTGCCCAGGTTTCCCCCAGCACAATGAAAATATGACGCGGCTTAGACAATTTAGCCCCTGGCGCACTTCGCTGCAAAGCAGTTTCCACCTGCTCCACCGTCATTGTCTTTAACTGTTCTTTATCAACACCGTAAATATCGCCGGCCTTCATCCGTTCTTCCTGCTGTATCGCCCGATACATGGCCTGCACATCATCCAGCACACACTCATTAAGGAAATCATCACTGGTCACTGCAGCATTTTCCCAATTTATTCCTGTTGCGTAGGAAACGCCCCCACCAAAACGGCAGAAAAGCATAAATAAAAAGGTAATCACAAAAGCCCCTGCTGCAACCGCTATAGGCTGTTGCCACTGCTTTTGCCAAACCGGCAGTTCCAAAATCTTTTTAAGCCCCAGCACCAATAATCCCGTTATCACTGCTGCCGCCAGCAGACCTGGCAATAAATGATATTCGCTTACCATCATGCCTAAAACTGCCACTCTATCATCATGCCAGCCTTGAAAAACTTGCAGACCATAAGTCATGCGGAATTCTTCATAATAGGGAAACCGTGCCAAAAAAAGTACCGTCAGAATAAAGCAAGCCAATGCACCAATCGCCAAACGAAGCCGTCCCAAACTCCACTTAGGCCGTACTATTCCCGGTAATGTCACCAGTAAAAAGCTCAGTAACGTAAATCCTCCGGCACTCTTCAAGGACAAACGCCAGCCGGCCCAATTCGCTTGAAATATCTCTGTTAATGCTACATCTGCCGACATCGCACCAGCATACTTAACCATAAAGATAAGACGATATATTGCCATTAGCAGGAATAAAAAAGCGAACAAACGCAAATCCAGCTGACAATTCTTCAAATAAGACTGTAATCGCATAGATTAGAGAATCTCCTCTACTTTTTTTGCCACCTGCTCTACACGGATATTTTCCAGGCAGTCAAAATTCTTCGGGCAGGCACGCTGCCAACAGTACCGGCAGTCACGATCAACTTCCAAAGCATTCTCCATCTGTCCGTAGGGGCCGTTGCGGTTAGCGTCGGTCGGGCCCATGACCATAATGGTTTTCGTGCCCAAGCCGGCAGACAGATGCACCGGCCCTGTATCGCCGCCTATGGTCAGACATGCATTTTGCAGGATATAGGTAAGTTGCTTGAAATTTGTGCGTCCCACTAAATTCAAAGGAGGAATATCACTGTACGAGCTGATTTCTGCCGCCCGCTGTTCATCCACAATGCCGCCTCCGACCATCACAGGAATCAACTGTTTGTCGTAAATCCAATCAGCCAGCTTGGCAAAGTTTTCTGCTGGCCAGCGCTTATTGGGCCAGTTAGCACCAATAGCCAGCACCACATAGGGATTGGCCATATTAGCTCCCGCCTGAGCAAAAATCTGCTGAGAAAGGTCAGCTTCTCTTTCCGGCACATTCAAAGTAAAGCGTACCTCATTTACCGGGCAGCCCAAAGCTCTGGCCACATCCAGATAACGCTCCACAATATGGCCATGCGAATGCGGGCCGATAACTGGTCTGGAGATTTTATCACTGAGTTCCCGCATATTGCACATGCCGAGTTTCACCGGAGCTTTCCCGAGCCGGGCAATGGCTGCCGACTTAAAGAGCCCCTGCAAATCCAGCACCGCATCATAGCGGCGCTGACGGATTTTGCGCTTCAGCGGCCCATATTCATGCAAAAAGCCCCCTAAGGACTTAAATTTCTTCTTCTCAAAGAGGATAATCTCATCAATATAGGGGCTCATATTTACTAAATCATACGCAGGCGGTTCCACTACCCAGGTGATATGGCAGTCAGGATATGCCTCTTTCAACGCGTAGGCCACAGGCAGAGCATGGATTACATCACCGATGGCACTTAATTTTACGATAAGAAAGTTTTTCATATGCTCAACTCTTAATCTTATTGATGATATTCGTGGTGGAACGGCCCTCTACCATATCGATAAAAGCCACTTTACCACCATAACTTTGGACGATTTTGGCTTCCGGCAGCGTATCCAGTGTGTAATCGCCGCCTTTAACATAGATATCAGGCTTTACTTCGGCAATAACCGCTTCAGCGGTCTGCTCGCCAAAAAGCACCACGTAATCCACGGATTTCAACGCGCCAACAACCTTGGCACGGTCTAATTCACTGTTAATGGGGCGTTCCGGGCCTTTCAAGCGGCGCACAGAAGCATCGGTATTCAGGCCTAACACCAGCACATCCCCTTGCGCTTTGGCGGCTTCCAAATAAGTTACATGGCCTGCATGGAGAATATCAAAACAACCATTGGTAAAGACAACTTTCTGCCCGCCCTTGCGCAGGATTTCACAAAATTTCGCGATATCTTGACGTTCTACTAACATATATACTCCTTTAACGCAAGGCCCGGCGCAGTTCTTCACTGGAAACCGTGGCCGTTCCGAGCTTGCGCACGGCAATGCCGCTGGCAATATTGCTGAGTTCTGCCGCCCTTGCCGGTTCCACACCTGCGGCCAGTGCCAGAATCACCGTGGAAACGCAGGTATCGCCGGCACCAGACACATCAAAGACTTCACTCTTGTCCGATACAGGAATATCATGGATGGCTCCGTCCCTTTCCAACAATACCATGCCTTTTTCGCCACGGGTAACGAGAACACCATCGGCGTTCAATTCCTCCAAAAGTTCCTGACCTGCTGTGAATATGCTCTCATCATCATTAAGCTCCCGCCCTACAGCAGCAGCCAGTTCCGCATCATTTTGCTTCACATAACCAATATCCTTAAAACGGTGAATATCATAACGGCTGTCCACCATGCTGGGAATATTATGCGCACGGCAATAGGAAATAATCTGCTGCTGCAGCTTTTCCGTAATGGTGCCGGAACCATAGTCACTGAGCACTACCCCATCAATCTTCGGCAACAGCCCTTTGATATACTGCATAATCTGGCTCTCGTGAGCCTTCTGCATGGGCTTATCGCTTTCCTTGTCAATGCGGACAATCTGCTGGCTGACAGTCGCCCGGCCGCCAGCGATAATGCGGGTCTTGGAAATGGTGGGCCGCTTTTCGTCACAGAACAGGCCTTCCGTATGGGCACCATTCTTCTCCAAAGCTTCTTTAAGCCCCTTAGCGGCATTGTCCAGGCCCAAAAGGCCCACCGCAAAGACATTGCCCCCCAGCGTAGCCACATTGTTGACCACGTTGGCCGCACCGCCAGCGACTACCTTTTCGCCGGCCTGTTGCAACACCAAAACCGGTGCTTCCCGGGAAATACGGGAAATGCGGCCATCCAGATAGATATCCGCCACCATATCGCCAATAACCAATATTCGTTTTCCTTGAAATTCATCCACAATGGATTCAAGTTCCTGCTTCATAATTTTCCTTCTTACAGTTCAATACTATTACCACGGAGTAAACTGCCAACGGATATTCCACTGATTTTCCTTAGATCTATAACGGAGAATCACTTGCGTACAATGGAAGTCATGGTACCAATAGTAATCAATCTTTGACCATTTTCTAGCTTCCAAATCATAACGTGAACCAATAACAAAACGATTTTTGCTGTCCAGGCGATAGCTAAAACCGCAATCTATTCTACGTGCTGTATCCACGGTATCAAAATTAAACAATGAATTTCTCTTATTAGATTGACTATAATAATAACCTGCATAGGCCGCCCAGCGTTCATCAAAGTCCTTGGTTAACAGTGCCGACCAAGACCAGCCATTTACCCGGGAATCATTATACGATTCTGTAGTGACACTATACCCCGTGCTAAGATGCAAAGCAAATCGATGAAATCTTATAGCATCACGGCTAAGGCTAATACTATACTTGCCATGATTACTATGAATGCCCTTATTATACCAACGGCCATATTCAGCACTCAAGCCATAGTTAAGATGGGTGTCACCAATTTTATGCCCATAGCTCCAAAACGCAGACGGCTGCTTCTTTACCCAATTGTTGTCACTATCCTCAAAATAGCCGTAGGTAACACCGGTACGCATACCAGCATGGCTCCAAGTTATATTATAATTGCTGCGCCAGCCATCCTTTGCCGTCACATGCAAATTGGCATTGGCCGCTACATGATTCGCAATGGGCTGGCTTAAATCCCACTCTATCCAAACACCATCATCATTGCTGTAACCAACCCGCGGAAGATGTTGTGCTCCGCTTTCATTTGCTTTCTGTTCATAATGCTTGCGTGAGTATATCGTTTTCCCGCGGATACAGAATTTCACATTCTCCATCACGGTCTTATCATTGGGATATATCGTAATCTTTTTCGCCTTTAACTGATAGTCGGGGTTCTTGGCACCGCACTTGGTTTGTGTTCCCTCAAAAATCACGATACGGTCAGGATAAAATTCCACACGCTTGCCCGTAATATACTGATTACCGGCCTTGCCCTTGATATTATCCATAGCGCCCGTACTCTTGCCATAATTATAATGCGCCTTATAACCATCTAAAGTCACACGCACCTGCCCCGGCGTCATTTGCAACATATGCGCCTTATCGGGAACATAGACATCCTGAGTCTTGGTATTGCCATTAACTTCTGCCCCCTGGAATCGATGGGCATCCATCTGCACAATATCTACGTGTCCCTTAGCTACGAAACTGCCATCCCGTTCGTCATAGGTCAAATCGTCCCCTTCGAAGGCCACAGGCATAGCCTTTGTCTTGTCCAAGGGATAACGCAGATTCTTCTCCAGTGCCTTGGCATCTGCCAGCAATTTCTTTTGCTCATCGCTAAGACGGTTTTCCCGTTCAGAACGGTGACGGTCTTCGATATAGTCCAGTACAGAAACGCCTGTATCCGAATCAGAGTGGTATGCCGCCAAAGCAACTCCACTTGGCAAAGGAAGCATTACCGCTACTGCCAACAATCCTGCAAGCTTATGTCTATTCATCAAAATTACTCCTATCGTAAGGATTTAGCCAAAAGTCAACATCTTTATAATATAACATACAGGGTATTAACGCAAATATTTCCTACATAAATAATATAAAAAAGAGGAAGCGTGACTGATTTTCACAGCCACGCTTCCTTTTTATGGAAATGTTATTTGGGTTACGCTAAATTCAGCCGGCAATGCCCGGAGTAGTCATTTCCTTCGGGGAGAGAATCTTTTCCATCTTCTCCTTGGAAATAAGGCCCTTTTCGAGGATGACCTGACGAACGGGTTTGCCCGTGTTGTAGGCTTCTTTGGCAATCATCGCGGAATTTTCATAACCGATGTGGGGAAGCATAGCCGTTACAACACCTACGCTCTTGTCGAGCCATTCCTGGCACTGTTCCTTGTTCGGCTGCAGGTCAAGCAGCAGTTTTTCCACGAAGGTATCCACTGCGTTGGTCATGTACGTCATGGAGTTGAACATGTTGAAGCTGATAACCGGCTCCATAACGTTGAGTTCGAACTGACCATTTTCTACGCCCAAGGAAACAGCGAGGTCATTCGCTACTACCTGATAGCAGGCCTGGTCGAGAACTTCAGCGATAACCGGATTTACTTTGCCCGGCATGATGGAGGAACCCGGCTGACGCATCGGCAGCTTGAGTTCGTTAAGACCGCAGCGCGGGCCGGATGCCATCAGACGGAAGTCATTCGCCATCTTAATGAGTACAAGAGCCGTAGTCTTCATGGCGCTGGAAACATCGGAGAAACCGTCCGTATTGTTGGTGGCATCGATGATGTTGTCAGCGGTCACATATTTTTCACCAGTTACTTCCGACAGGGTTTCGGCAACTTTCGTGATGTAAGCAGGTTCTGCATTGAGGCCCGTGCCGACTGCCGTACCGCCCATGTTCACGACATGGATGCCATCGATGGCATGGTTGATGCGGTCAATGCCGCGACGAACTGCGGAAGCATAGGAATGCATTTCCTGGCCGAGCGTAATGGGTACAGCATCCTGCAAATGCGTGCGGCCCATCTTGAGGATATCCTTGAATTCTTCGCCCTTCTTGTCCAGCTCATCAGCCAGTCTGGTAAGCGAAGCCGTCAGCTTCTTGCCCTTGTGGGACAGGCAGACCTTGATGCTGGTCGGGAAGGTATCGTTCGTGGACTGTGCCATGTTGGCATGGTTGTTGGGGCTGATGATATCATAGCTGCCTTTCGGTTTGCCAATGATTTCGAGTGCCCGGTTGCAGAGAACTTCGTTGACGTTCATGTTCACGGAAGTACCAGCGCCGCCCTGAATGGGGTCAACGGGGAACTGATCCAAGAATTTGCCAGCAATGATTTCATCGGCAGCCTGAATCAAAGGCTCACCGACTTCCTTCGGCATACGGCCTGTAGACATATTTGCCATTACCGTAGCCTTTTTGACCTTGGCATAAGACTGAACGAAGTCCGGGTCAATCTTCTGGCCCGTAATCTTGAAGTTCGAGATTGCACGGGTAGTCTGTACACCATAGTACACTTCATCAGGAATTTCCAGTTCGCCAAGGAAATCATGCTCTTTTCTCATTTTGCTCCACGTTCCTTTCTTTCTAACAAGATAACCCAGTCTAACATTTCATTTGCCCGTTTTGAACTATAAGTAACATTTATGTTTCTATAGTTCTTCGACTTGCCTATATTGTATCATGTATACAAAATACATGCAAGTACATTTTTAAGAATTTGTCCACGAATTTCTATTCGTGGACAAATTCTATTGCTGACCAACCTTAAAGCATCCCAATTACCTTCATCACTGGCAGGCCTACGCCCATCCAAACGACTACATGCAGTACCGTGATGATGAAACCAATCTTCCACCATTCACCCTGTCCCATAAAGCCGGCACCGAAGAAAATCGGGGTAACGCCGCAGCCATAATGGGTGAGGAAGGAAGCACTGTTGCAGAGTGCGCCGAAGAGAATCAGCACGCCAAGTACCGGAGCACCGGCAGCTACGAGAATCGTAGCAAAAGCGGCGAAGAGTGCCATGATATGAGCCGAGTTGCTGGCCAGCAGGTAATGCGCAAAGGTGTAGATAATGCTGAGAACTACCAACATCATAATCCATTCCATGCCTGCGAACTGAGCAGCCATCACATCGGCGAACCATTTCATCAGACCGAACTTGGACAGGAAGGCGGCCATGTTAACCAGCACGCCCATCCATACGAGTACGTCCCAAGCAGCATGCTGATGTGCCACATCCGACCAGTCGAGAATCCCCGTCAGAAGCATTGCCGAAAGGCCCAGCAAAGCGACGAACGCGGAGTCAATGCCATGATAGGAACCCGTTGCCCACATAATCAAAGCAATCACGAAGATGAAGCTCAGGATGATTTCCTTGGAGCTCATGGGGCCCATTTCAGCCAGCTCACGACGGGCCAGTTCCTGCGTTTCCGGAGTGTTCTTGAGTTCCGGATTGATGAGTTTATAGAGAATATACGGTGTAGCCACGGTCAGGATAAGACCGGGAATGATGCAGGCCAGGAACCAGTCGCCCCAGCCAATCGAGGTGCCGAAAATCTGCTGTGCCAAGGTGTTGCAGAGCACGTTGTTGGAAGCACCCGTCAGGAAGATACAAGCGGAAGTGATAACTGCCGCATAGGCGCTGAACATCAGGAATGCACCCGTGCGCATGTTGGTCTTCTTGTCCACATCCGAACCAATAGCAGCCGTGATACTGCGGACAATCGGGAAGATGATGCCGCCGCCGCGAGCCGTGTTGGACGGCGTGAACGGAGCGATAACGAAGTCAGCGGCGCTCATGACATAAGCAACCCGCAGCGTGCTGCTGCCGAACTTGGAGAGCAGCATGTAGGAAATGCGTTTGCCAAGACCGGTTTTAATGAAGCCTTCCGCAAACATGAAGGCGGACACGATTAACCAAATCGTGGTGTTGGAAAAACCTGCCAGCGCTTCGCCAGTTTTCATAATGCCCAGAATCGGCAGCAGCGTCAGCGCAATCAGCGCAATAGCACCGATAGGCATGGGCTGGAGAATAAAACCTGCGATGGTTGCGATAAAGATGGCCAAGAGGCCCCAAGCCTGAGCAGTAACCCCGGCCGGTGCGGGAATGAACCAGATAATTGCGCCGATGGCCACGCACATCAGGCCGCGAATCAGCGGGCTTAATCCCTGATTTTTCGAGTCAGACATTTTTTCTACCTCCTCATAACTAGACCGCCATAAGTCTTAGTTGAACGGAATTATAATTGCTGTTTGACTTATGGTATGATTGATGGTAATAATATAAATGCGTGACTATAAAAAACTATATAATCCGATAAGCAACGATTATTATTTTATATATAAAATTTCTCAAAGGAGTTTTTCCTATGAATGATGGCAAGCCTACCCGACAGGACTGGCTGGTGCTGCTCTTTATGATCATATTGGTGCCTCTGGCCGGAGAACCAAAAATGCACCCCTTCAGCGGAGATTTTGCAGCTTTTCGCGTCAGCTTCGGCTCGCCGGTGTTTTTGCTGTTTCTCATCTGGCTCAGTACCTTTCCCCGCCTCTTTACAGGCGCTGTTGCCGGCTGCGCGGTCATGCTGTTCCGCACGGGGCTCGATGTGTTCTACGGTGATGACATACTGCTGGCCTTTATTGCGCACATTCCCAATTTCTTTTACTATTTTGTCTACGCCCTCTTCTTCGCCCTGCCCCAGCTCAGCCGTAAATCCATCTACGAGCAGGCTTTGGGCATTGCCTTTTGGGCGATTATCGCGGAGGTTTTTGCCAGCGTCGGCGAACTGGCGGCCATGAATGCCATCGCCTACCAGCAGTCGGAAACCTTTACCATTGGGATGCTTGTGCGGCTGATACTGATTGCCATTTTGCGGTGTTTCTTCATCCTCTCGTTCTTCTTCCTGTTTCAGCTCTACAACACGGAAATGCGGCTGACCCGCAAGACCAAGGAAAAAGACCGGCTCACCATGCTGATTGCCGGGCTATACGAAGAAGTATTCGAGCTGAAATGCTCTCTGCAAAGCGGCGAAGCTGTTACCCACGACTGTTACAACGTCTACGTCCAGCTAAAAGACAGCGCCCAAACACCAGAAGATGAAGAACTGGCCAATGAAGTACTACGCATTGCCGGCCAATGTCACGATATCAAGAAAAATCAGCAGCGCATTTACGCAGGGCTGCAGGAGCTGACCCAAAACCGCCGGGTCGATGACTACATGTCTCCGGACAAAATCGCCCGGCTCATGATTCATACACAAAAAAAATACGCCCGCTCGCTGGGCAAGGAAATACATTTTTCCAGCCATGTGCCTGCCGGACTGCCACCACTGCACGCCTTTATGCTGCTGTCTATCCTCAACAATCTTGCAGCCAATGCCGTAGAGGCTATCCCCTGCAGGGGTACTATCACCTTGACCATTGTCGGCGGCACTGGCGATGGACGGCTCAAAATCACCTTGGAAAACACCGGCAGCTTTATCTCACCACGGCGTTTGGAGCAGGTCTTCACGCCGGGCTACACGACAAAATTCGACAGCACCGGCAAGGCGTCCAGCGGCGTGGGGCTGACCTATGTAAAACATCAGACAGAAACCTTAGGCGGCACCATCGAACTGACTTCAGATGGCAAAGATAAAGTTATCTGCCACTTAGATTTGCCCTGTCAAAAACTCCATAAACCTGCCGCCCCCGCACCAACGAAAACGCCCCCCAACACGATAAATAAAGGAGAGCCCTTATGAATATAATGCTGATTGACGATGATGATGCCGTACGCATGATGCTGCAGGACATCATCGAAGACTATAATCTAGGCGATGTAACCGACTCCCTAAACAATGCCACGGAATTAACCAACGAACTTCTTTCCCGCCGCCATACAGACATCCTTATCATCGATATGCTGATGCCCGGCATTGACGGCATTCAGGCGGTGAACCGCATCAAAAAAGACTTCCCCGGCAAAATCGTCATGCTCTCGCAGGTGGAAAGTAAGGATTTAGTCGGCAAAGCCTATGAAAACGGAATTGACTACTATATCATGAAGCCCCTGAACCGCAACGAAATTGTCAGTGTGCTGAAAAATGTCAGCGAACATCTGCGGCTGGAGTCCTTTGCCCACAATCTGCAAAACTCCCTGCTGAGCCTCAATCCACAGGCCGCACCTGCCCCAGCCCCCAAAGAAAACCTGCGCACCCGGGCAGAAAACCAATTGAAAGAACTGGGCATCTTAAGTGCGCCAGGAGCGCAGGACCTGCTGAACATCGTCGCCTATATCGAAAAATGCGGTGGAGAAATCTCTGCCCTCAAGAGCCTCTTTACCGCCGTGGCGGAACAGAACGGCGCCAGTGACCCCGCCCGGGAAGCAAAAGCTATGGAACAGCGGCTGCGCCGTACCATTTTCCAGGGCCATATCAACGTGGCCAGTATGGGCGTGCTGGACTACACCAATCCAAAATTCGAGGACTACGCGCCCCTGTACTTTGACTACAACGACATCCGCAACACCATGCGCCTGCTGGAAAATGAGGAAAAACCCAGCCCTTCTCAAGTTCATATCAACATGAAAAAATTCATTTATGCACTTTATGACACCGTGCAAAGGGATAAATAAGCCTAATTTATCGACAGTTATCCACAAAACTATCCACATTATCCCCAATATCTGGGGATAATCTGTGCATTATTTTTTCTTTTATCCACAAATCCTGCCTTTTATCCACAGGCAGGATTTTTTCTATCCCTCACGAATTAAAACAGCAGAAACACTGCTCTTATTATGCATAGGAGAATGACATATGAACGCACTGCTGTCATTTATTATCAGCATTTGCCTCCTGCTGGCTATGCCCGCCAGCCAGCTAGAAGCAGAAGACCTGAACATCCGGCTTGGCTATATACAGCCGGACAACAGCCTGGTCAATCCCCATGTCCTGCGGCAATACTATACCAGCTATCTGGACGAACTCTCCAAACATACGGACTGGGATTACCATTTGGTCAACATCAATGCCAGCACAGCCTTTGAACGGTTGTTCGCCGGGGATATTGACCTGCTGCTCTCCGTGGAATATCCCAGTTCCCTGGGCCTGAAGGGCGGGATTATCTACAGCACCATCAACTTTGGCTATGATGTAGAGGGCCTGTACTCCCGCATGGGGGAAACGCGCTTTGACCCCCACGATTTGAATACGCTGACCGGGGCCCGGGTGGGCATTATCGCCGCCCGCCCCGTCAACCAGCAGTTTGAACTGTTCCAGCAGAACAACAGCCTGAATTTCGCTGTAAAAGCCTTCGCCAACCAGCAGGAGATGCTGGCCGCTTTACAGGCTGGAAGCGTTGACCTCGTGGTGGACACCGCCACCAATACCATGCCCGAGGAACAGTTCCTGCTGGCCTACAGCCGGATTCCCGTGCGGGCCGCCGCTACAACCGCCAATCGGGACAAACTGGTCAATCTGGAAAACGCCATCAACCGGCTCAATATGGAAAATCCTTATTTCGAGCCCCAGCTTTCCCATACGCTGGCGGAAAAGCTCGACTTCCAGCTGGTGCATTACACACCCCAGGAAAGTCAGTATATTAAGATGTCACCGCCATTGCGGGTAGCCATTTACGGCGGAGTTTATCCCTATGTTATCTACGATGAGGCCCAGAAAAAAGCCCTCGGCATTTATCCCGACCTCATCAGCCAGCTGGCGAAAAATTCCGGTCTGGAATTTACCTATGTCCATGTACCCACCTATGACGATGCCGTAAACCTGCTGAAATCCGGACAGGCAGATTTGATGCTGGACATCTATGCGGGGCCTGAAGACCATCAGCCCTTCTACTACACCAATCCGCTAACGACCCTCCCCTATACCTTCATCGGCTCCACAAGTCAGACGCCATCTTCTGCTGACAACATAAAACTGATTGTCCCCCGTCCCGAACCATCGCTGATGAAGTTCTTGCAGCAAAAATTCCCCTCCTGGGACATCACAGCCAGCCCTGCAGCAGCCGCCGAGGCGCTCAACACCCTTGACCAAAAACCCGACACACTGGCGCTCGTCCGCGACTCCATGCTGGAAATCGACCGTCCCCTGATGCTCCATCCCAATCTGGTCATTATCCCAGATGCCTCCATCAACGTACCCATGAGCATCATCATCGCTCCCAACCAGCCCCGTATCCTGCAGGGCATTCTCAACAAAGCCATCACCCAGACCGACCCGGAAAAGCGCCTCCATATCATCCAGAAGCACATCATCAAGGCACGTCCCGGCTTTTCCCTGCAGCACATCCTCACCTTCTATCCTCTGCAGACCGGACTTGTCTGCGGGTTGATTCTGCTGCTGCTGGCAATCATGATCTTCCTCAACCACCATAGCCGGGCCATGTCCAAAGCCAAAAAACTTCTGCAGGAAAATAACACGAAACTCAAGGCCACCATCCTTGAATTGCAGGAAACCATCCAGAGCAGAGAGTTCTACAAGGAAAAAGCAGAAATCGACGCACTTACCGGCGTTTTGAACAAAGCGGCCATTGAGACCATCGGCCAGAAAATGCTGAACGCTCCGTTTCAGCAGGGCCACTGTCATGCCCTCTTCATCATTGACCTGGACCACTTCAAGGAAGCCAATGATACCCTGGGACATCAAAAAGGAGACGAAATCCTGCACCATTTTGCCCTGAATCTCATCCATATTGTGCGGTCCCATGATGCCGTCGGCCGCTTCGGCGGAGATGAGTTCATCCTCCTGCTGCAGGATTTCCCGCAGGAAGCCATCGCCTCCGTAGCCCGTCGCGTGATGGAGGCGGCGCACAGCCTCGAACCTGCCAGCGACAAGTTCCCCGGCCTGTCGGCCAGCATTGGCATCGCCCTGTATCCCGTTCACGGCAATGACTATCAGGAACTTCTGCACCATGCCGATCAGGCTCTATACTATGTAAAGGAATACGGCCGGAACAACTGGGCATTAGCGGGACAGCCCGCCCAAAAGTGAGCGCAAAAAAGAAGCATCTGCCGGTTAATGGCAAATGCTTCTTTCGTTATACGATATAATCTTACAGTACCTTGCTCAGGTAAGCCTTGATTTCGTCGCCGTCTTCCATCTTCATCACGTCAGCGAGGATTTCCTTAGCCTTCGTGGAGCTGATGTTGCGGATTTTTTCCTTAACGCGCGGAATGGACGGAGCGCTCATGGAAAGTTCGCTGATGCCCATAGCCATGAGGATTACAGCAGCGTTCGGGTCGCTGGCCATTTCACCGCACATGCCGGCCCAGATGCCATTTTCACGGGCGCTGGTGATGGTGCGCTGAATGAGCTGCAGTACAGCCGGGTTGAAGTGGTTGTAGAGTTCCGCGATGTTGGCGTTGCCGCGGTCGCAAGCCAGCGTGTACTGAACGAGGTCGTTGGTGCCAATGGAGAAGAAGTCTACATACTTAGCGAGTACCGGCGTCATTACAGCAGCAGCCGGGGTCTCAACCATGATACCAACCTGTACATCTTCCGCATAAGCCTTGCCCTCATGAGCCAGTTCCAGCTTAGCTTCTTCGATGAATTCCTTAACCTTCTTGAATTCTGCTACGTTGATGATCATCGGAACCATGATACCAACTTTGCCGTATACACCGGCACGCAGAATAGCTTTCAGCTGCGGCAGGAAGAGGTCCTTGCGCTGCAGGCTGATGCGGACTGCACGGTAGCCCAGGAACGGGTTTTCTTCTTCCGGAATGTTGAGGTACGGCAGGGGCTTGTCACCGCCGATATCCATGGTACGGATAACGCAGAGGTTGCCCTGGCACTTTTCAACAGCTTCTTTGTAAGCCTTGAACTGGTCTTCTTCATTGGGGATGTCCTGACGGCCCATGAATACGAACTCAGAACGGAACAGGCCTACGCCCTTAGCACCATATTTGAGAGCGTTATCAACGTCCATATGCGTACCGATGTTGGCCATGAGGTCAACCTTTACGCCATCCGTCGTAACAGCGGGCAGGTCTTTGAGCTGAGCATAATGAGCAGCCAGTTCCTGCTGCTTCTTGATTTTTTCGTTGTAACCAGCCAGTTCTTCTTCGCTGGGGTTCACGAGAATCTTGCCTTCTTCGCCGTCCATGATAACATGGTCGCCGTCAGCAATCTTGTCAATGCGGTCTTCTTTGTTCAGACCAACGATGGTCGGAATAGCACGGGCTTTGGCAATGATAACTGCATGAGCCGTCGTGGAGCCGGAACCCAGGATAACACCGGCAATCTTGTCGGTCGGCATGCCAGCGATAACAGAAGGCTCGATTTCACGGCCGCAGAGGATAACTTTTTCGTCACCCAGTTCCGGCTCTTTAACGCCCAGGATGTACTTAGCTACACGCTTACCTACGTCACGGAGGTCAACTGCGCGGGCTGCGAAGTATTCATCTTCCATCATTTCGAACATCTGTGCCTGTTCTTCAGCAGCTTTGAGGACAGCCTGCGGAGCATTGGCATCTTCTTCGAGCTTTTCTTCGATTTTCTGAGCCATCATGGGGTCCTGCACCATCATGCGATGCGCTTCCATGATTGCAGCCTGCTCAACCATGTTCTGCTTCTGCAGACGGTCGATGTTTTCACGCAGGGTTTCTGCTACGGCGGTCAAAGCGTCCTGAGCCTTCTTGCTCTCCACTTCTTTGGATTCCGGCTGGTAGTTTACCAGATAGCCGTCCAGGTTCTGACCTGCCAGCATGATTTTACCGATGGCGATACCGGAAATAACGCCTTTACCTCTGATTGCTTCTGCCATTTTATTTCTTTCCCCCTGATTGTAAATACGATACATACAAGAAACGCCTTCCTCCAAAGTTCCAATCCTTGGAAAGAAGGCGATTCCTAAGATTCCAATTTAGTAAATTATTCTTCGCCGAACTTGGAATCAACGAGGTCTTTCAGAGCCTTAACTGCATCTGCTTCGTCCGGACCGTCTGCAACGATGGTGATTTCCGTACCCTTAACGAGACCCATGCTCATGATCATGAGGATGGATTTAGCGTCAACGGTCTTGCCCTTAGCCTGGATCTGAACCTTGGACTTGAACTTCGTAGCCGTCTGTACGAAGATGGAAGCCGGGCGGGCATGGATACCAGTCTTGTTTTCAATCGTTACAATTTCCTGAGTCATTTCTAAAACCTCTCCATTCTTAAAAAACCACAACATATCCTAACCGCTAAGCAGCGGTTTATGAACTATAATGTTGCTAACTGCCTTATATAAATGCAAACAGCGTGCCAACTTTTGTAAAAACTTGGTAATTTTTTCGCAAAAGCCGTGCCAGCAACCCATAACGATGTTAAAAAATAATATTTATCCCTCTGCAGTTCCCAGCGAACAATAATCATTTCGGTAAAATTTACCAACTCACGTTATTTTTCTGGTAAAATTTGCCAATCATGGTATTTTTTACCAATTATGCCAATCCGTATTTCCGTGCTTTAGCCGCCACCGTCTTGTGCGTGATTTTTAATTCCTTGGCAGCGGCATTGAAACTGCCACACTGTTTCAACGCCTTGGCAATGATGCGCTTCTCATATTCCTCCCAGGGGAGCACAGCGCTTTCCGTTTCGAGGCGCTGCACCTCTCTGTCCGCCGCTTCGCCCTTGATATAGGAAGGAAGTGCCGCCACCGTAATGGTGTCGCTGTCCATGAGGGTGATAACCCGTTCAATGACATTTTCCAATTCCCGCACATTGCCCAGCCATTTGTAGCGCATGAGGATGTCCATGGCCTCCGGGGTAATACTGCGGACAGTCTTGCCGGTGCTGACGCTGATCTTCTCGATAAAATGCTCCACCAGCAGGGGAATGTCATCAATGCGGTCCCGAAGCGGCGGCAGGATGATGGGAATGACATTGAGGCGGTAGTACAAATCATCGCGGAAGCTGCCGTCCTTCACCATATCTTCCAAATGGCGGTTGGTGGCGGCAATAATCCGCACATCCACATGGACGGTTTCTTCGCCGCCGACGCGGTCAAACTCCTTCTGCTGCAATACACGCAGAAGCTTGACCTGCATCTTCTTGTCCATCTCGCCGATTTCATCGAGGAAAATCGTGCCGTGGTCAGCCAGTTCAAACTTGCCGAGCTTGCGCTTCACCGCTCCGGTGAAAGCGCCTTTCTCATGGCCAAAGAGTTCCGATTCCAGCAAAGTCCCGGGAATGGCTCCGCAGTTCACGCGGATAAAGGGCCCTCTGCGCCGCTCACTGGCATAGTGAATGCCCTCGGCAATGACCTCCTTGCCCGTGCCGCTTTCCCCGCGAATCAGCACGGTGGCCGAGGATTGCGCCGCCTTGGAGGCCAATGCCAGCACGTCAATGACCTTGCCGCTTTTGCCGATATAGTTGGCAAAGGCGTTGGCGGTCTTTTTCGTGCGCAGAAGTTCCTGTTCCAAATACTCTGCTCTGGCTGATACCTGCGACAATCTGGCCATAAGGTTTTGCAGTTCCGTGATATCCTTGATGACCGATACAACACCCGCAATTTCACCGTTGATGAAGATGGGATTGACATTGGCTACAACTGTTGTGCCATCCTTCTTGCGGCTGATACTGCCAATGCGAGCCACGCCAGTGCGGAGCACCGCACAGCGGTTGCCGTCCGGCGCTGTCTTAAAGACATTCTGCCCCA
Source organism: Pseudoselenomonas ruminantium (assembly GCA_015058625.1). Taxonomy (GTDB): domain Bacteria; phylum Bacillota; class Negativicutes; order Selenomonadales; family Selenomonadaceae; genus Selenomonas_A; species Selenomonas_A ruminantium_N. The sequence continues at coordinate 60,086 of SVCA01000008.1, forward strand.
TGACCATCTCAGGCGTCTTATGGACAATGCGCAGATACGACGGATTGACATAGGTAATCTCCCCGGTTCTGTCCACCACGCAGATGCCGTCCTGCACCGCCTCCAAAATCATCTGCAGGCGTTCCTGCATCAAGGCATTTTCATGGAGCAGTTTATCCATCTCATGGATTTTTCCCGGCTCCCGCAGTTCGAAGTCGCCTTCCAAAAAGCGTACCATCTCGTAGACTGCCTGCCGCCCGGCATCACCTTCCGCCGATACAAAGACCGAATCGCCCTTGCAAATTTTGAGCGCGACGAGCTTCATCAGGCTGCGCATCTCAAACCGTTCACTGCGCTGGCTGCGCAAAAACAGAGGCGTTGCATATTTTTCGCCGAGTTCCCTTGCCCGCTGGACAATCATGGCCGCAATGCGGGCATGTATGCCGCTTTCGTGGTGAACCACAGCTTCCTGTTCATACATCATCTGGCCATCGTTCCTTTCTTCCCTTCATTATACTATAACTCTAGAGCAAAATCAGCGAATAACAATAAGAATACAAATATTTATCTGCACAAATCCACGAGAATATGGTATACTGTGGGGGAAGGTTCGCTAATTTTGCACAAATGTGTAAACACTGGCAGGAATTTTCCTATTATTGTCGAAAAGTTTATAAGATGGTGAGTTTATTTGCATAATGCTCACTTTCAGGAAGAGGTGAGAAACATGACATTTATCCTGATAACAGGATCCATCATGGCCATCAGCATCTTCCTCATTTATCGGCTATGTCGCTTTTTTAACATCGAGATGAAGTGGACTTCGCTGGTGCTCTGTGCTGTGATGGCCTTCATCGTCAATGGCATGGCAATCACCATGAGTCCTTTCCTCGACCGCGGGCATTACCTGCGACTAGGGATATTGGTCATAACGGCAGCGGCAGTGGTGACAATCTTCAACGAACGAATGCTGCGCCGGGAGGAAGCTCTTGCTGGCAATTGCACAGTTCTGCCCACCGAGCAGCTGCCTGTGGAAGAAGAACCGCCGACAGAAGATATACTGCCGGCAGCAATGCAGGAACCTGTGGCTGAAACATCCCCGTCTGAACCTGCTGTTCCCGTGGAAACAGCTCAAGCAGAGCAGCCCGCAGCGGTTCAGGAAGTTCCCCCAGAAGAAAAATCAACCGCTCCGCAGAAGAGCAACGAAGCCGAAAAAGCTGTCGAAGAAGCAAAATTAGCAGCTCAGGCTATCGCGGAAAAAGAAGCCAAGCTGGCAGCAGAGAAGGCCGAAAAAGAAGCCCAGGCGATTGCCGAAGCCAAGGAGCGGGCTGAACAGAAAAAACGCGAAGCAGCTGCCCGCAAGAAAGCAGAGGCCGAGGCGAAGGCCAAAGCCGCTGCCGAAGCAAAGATTCGGGCAGAAGCAGAGGAAAAAGCGCGTCAGGCAGCTGCCGAAAAGGCCCGTCAGGAACAGGAGCGTGCCGCCAGGCAAAAAGCCCACGAACAGGAACTCAAGCAGGAACTTTCCTCTATGGACAGCCTCGATGCCATTTTGGACTTTGCTTACGAAGCCAAGGATGCACAACCCAAAGATGCCATCTTTGCTTATCACGAAGCCATTTCCCGCTACGGCGACGACGACTACACACCGTTCCTCGTCATCGAGCTGGGCAACCTTTACAAAGAACAAGCCAATTACAGCGGTGCCATCGCCGCTTACAAACAGGCACTTACCATGCCTATCATTGCCAAAAACGATGCCATGTGTCAGGAGTTCACCAAGAACATCCACTATCTGGGCACCGTTCAGGATATACTTGCCAAACATGCTGCGCTTTCTACGCCTTTCCCGCAAATTCCGGGAGATATCATGCAGGAAATCGAAACCGAATTCCAGGCTCACAGTGGCAGCGCAAAATAATTGGAGGAATTTTTAATGAAGAAAAGTGTAGAAATCCTTGGTCTTCCTATCATCAGCATTACGGAAGGCCGCGAGCTGGGCGTCAGCAAAACGCTCCTTATCGATGCTAAGAACGGCACGGTAGCAGCTATCACCATCGAAGATGCTGACTGGTACCGCGGTGTAAAACTCATTCCCTATGAGTCCGTTATTGCTATCGGTGACGATGCCGTAACCATCACCAACAGCGAAAACATCCTGACGCTGGATGCTGCTGGCGACTACGAAGCTCTGCTGGATGAAAATATCCGCATTATCGACACCAAAGCCATCACCAAGTCCGGTACGATTCAGGGCAAAGTAACGGAACTCTACATCGGCGACGATGGCAAAATTGAAAAATGCGAAATCACTGCACCCGATGGCACCACTTCCGACATTGCAACCGACCAGATTTCCATCTTCGGTAAGCAGGTAACGGTTATTGACCCCACCGGGGAAAAAAAAAATAATGTAATGCCCAGTGCTCCTGAGGCTCCGAAAGCTGCTCCCGCACAGCCGGAAGCTCCGAAGGCCGAAGCAGCACCGAAAGCTGAGGAAGCTCCCAAGGCTGCTGAACCTGCCAAGGCAGAAGAAGCACCGAAGGCTGCTGCTCCGAAAGAAGAAGCAAAACCAGAACCCAAGAAGGAAGCTCCGAAGGCTGCTCCTGCTCCCAAGGCTGAGCCCAAGAAAGAGGCTCCGAAAGCAGATGCCGCTAAACAGGCCGCTGCTGACAAAGCGTCCGAAGAACGCCATCGCCGATTTCTCCTGGGTAAGAAGGCCGCTCGCGACATTAAGATGGATAACGGCATCGTTATCGTAGAAGCAGGTCAGGACATCACCGAGGAAGTTCTCCAGAAGGCAAAACTGGCTAACAAGTTCATCGAACTTTCCATGAACGTACAGTAAGATAACAAAAATCCCTTCCGCAGATTGCGGAGGGGATTTTTTCGTGCGGGCAGGAATACTTTCCCCTTATCGCGAAATAGTAACAAAAACGCAGATGTTTCGTGGCAGGAAAAGGCAGGAAAGGATGAGATTCTTATGCACAAGCCACAGGGAAGTATCAAGACATTGTTCGTGGTCAGCATCATTCTGCTGACCGGTATACTGCTTGCCATTCAAACCTTTATCAACATTGGGCAGTTCAAAGGCAGTATGGAAGAGCAGGTTAAAGCCACCCTGACCGAGCAGTCCGGCTCCATTGCCGGGAAACTTGACCAGCGCATTTTGCAGGTAGCTCAGAAAACCGCAGGGCTGGCCAGCGGCGTCACCCAGCTGAAAACTTACGACACAGATGTAATGTACGGCATGGCGGACGGTTATGTGCTCTCTGACCCGCTGATTATCGGCAGCGGCTTCTGGTTCGAGCCCTTCGCCTATCAGGCAGACATCGATTATTTTGGCCCCTACCGCGCCAAGAACAACAACGGTTCCGTGGATTTGGACATGGAGTACAGCAACGCCGAATACGGCTACACCAAATTCGACTGGTATCAGAATGCCATGAAGGCCCCCGGCAAGGTAGCCTGGACCGGCCCCTATCTTGACGAGATGAGCGGCACCACGATGCTGACCAGCGCCGCCGCCGTGCAGAAGAACGGCAAAAACGTGGGCACCGTCACCGTGGATATCGGCATCACCGAACTCGAAGACTATGTCAAAGGCATTCAGGTCGGACAGAACGGCTACGCCTTCCTCGTCAGTCAGGAAGGTTTCTATCTGGCTTCCCGTGACGACAGCAAGAACATGAAGGCCAAAATCACCGAAGAATCCTCTCCAGAACTGGCCTCCCTCGGGCAAAAGATTGTCGGCCTCACGGAAGTTTCCCTGACGGAAAGCGATGTATTTGGCGAGGACAGTTATGTGATGGCCGCACCACTCTGTATCGACAACATGAAACTGGTACTTGTGGCGCCCAAGGCCGACTATACCGGCCCCATCACCAAATCCATCTACCTCAGCATCATTATGGCCGCTCTGGTCATGCTCATCCTCTGCACCGCCATGATTGTGATTTTCAACCGGCGCATTGGCGGCCCCATCCATCACCTCATGGAAGAAGCCGCCAAAATTGCCGACGGCAATCTCCAGAGCCAGCTCCGTATCGCAGCTGACGACGAAATGGGTGCCCTTGGTAACTCCCTTAACCATATGGTAGCCAACCTGCGCAAGGTTATCGGTCAGGTCAACGATATGTCCCAGCAGGTAGCCGCCGCCAGTGAAGAACTCACCGCCAGTGCAGACCAGTCTGCCCAGGCCTCCCATATGGTAGCAGACAGCATCGTCTCCATTGCCGAAGGTGCCAGCGAACAGGCTATCGATGCCGGCAATATTCAGGCCACCGCCGAACAGGTGACCGAATCCGCCCAAGACATCGTCAAAGGCACCAAACAGGTCTACGACCACGCGATACAGGCCAAAGACCGAATCACCACCGGCCGCCAATCCATCGTACAGGCCGTAGAACAGATGAACAACATCACCGCCAGCACCGACAGCATTCAGGCCTCCATTGAAAAGCTCGACACCAGCTCGCAAAAAATTGCCGACATCGTGCAGATGATTACCGGCATTGCCGAACAGACCAACCTGCTGGCCCTGAACGCCGCCATCGAAGCGGCCAGAGCCGGAGAAGCAGGCCGTGGCTTTGCCGTAGTTGCCGACGAGGTACGCAAACTGGCCGAAAGCTCCAACCAGTCCTCCCAGCAGATTGCCCAGTTGGTTCAGAGCAACCTGCAGGATATGAAATCGGCCGTTGAAGCCAGCCACAGCGGTGCCCAAAGCGTACAGTCCGGCATTGCCACCGTGCAGTCCGCCGACAAAGTCTTTGAAGAAATCGTCGCTGTCATAGACGACTTGACCAACCAGATACAAACAATCGCCAAAGGCATCGAATCCATGGCCGCAGAAAACGAACGCATGCTGCAAGCCAGCATCAACATCGCCAATACCAGCGGCAAAAACTCCGACGAAGCCCAGTCCGTATCCGCCGCCGGCGAAGAACAAAGCGCCTCCATGCACGAAATCTCCGACGCCGCCCGCAATATGGCAACACTAGCCGGAGATTTGCAGGCAGAGATGCAAAAGTTTAAATTGTAAAAACCATATATAAAGTAAGGCACGAGCAGCTCCATTCCACTGCTCGTGCCTTACTTTATTAAATTTTTCCTTATTTATCCCCTTGCCGATACCGCTTCGCCATACGGAAAAAGGTTGACCGCGATAATTTCAGCTTGTGGCAAGCCTCTATAGCACTGATATCCCTTGCCTGCCACTGCTCAAACACACACTTCCAATCCTTAGGATAATCAATAGCCGGGCGTCCGAATTGACGGCCGGCCTTGCGTGCTGCCTGAATTCCCTCTTTTTGCCGAACCAGCCGCTGCACCTGCGCAGCCTCCTTATGCTGCTGCCAAACCTGTAGGACTTCTTTTACCGTCCGATAGACCAAGGCCGTTGACGACGTATCCAGCTCCTGCAAAGTTATTGGCAGTTCCAAGACCACCAACCGAATCTCATGTTGCAGGAAATAATCCAGCTCCTCACCAATAGGCCCATCACTATCTCCCAAAGAAGATAACGCCGTCACCATCAGCGTATCCCCCTCGCGCAGAAACCGCCGAAGCATCCGGTACTGTCCACGTTCCGGCATATCCTCCAAGATGACATCTACGCCAGCATAAACCTGTAAAGCGTCAACATCTGCACTATTTTCCGCATATCCATAAGTCTTAGCTGGCATAAACATCACCTCCCAGCAAATCTAAATATTCGCCCTTGCATTACAGCCTATTCCATTCTTTCTCTATAAATTCTTTCAAGCTAAGGCGTTTCAAATGCATGCCGTCAAAAAAGCTTTACCATCTAATCCCATATCTACCGGATTATAACTACCTATAACTTTTATACTATTTTCCCGTGCATAATTCCTAAACCATTCTTCAGCCTGAAACATATATTTATATCGCTCTGTCTGATGCGATGCTCATATAATCATCAGTCAAATGCTTCTACCAGCGAATTTCATCATTATGACGATTAAGCAGCCTTCCTCCCCCTACAACATAAATTTGAATATTTAATAAAAGTTAGTATAAATCATAAAACCTCTTATACTTATATGAATTGTTTCTTATTGTTTTTAATATTATAACAGTGTTATCATAATAATTTCGCACAGAATCCATCTGATAATATGGGTTAAATATACGCTCTGCCCTATTCCGCAAAACCACTCTATCCATCGCATTATTTATTGCAACTTCATTACAATTCACATCAATAACCGAATTCCCTCTAGCTCTTCCTGCCTGTCGATCACCTATATTAATCGTATAAGTTTCCAAAGATGGTGCTTCAATCAACCCAGAAGAAGAATTTCCCAACAGAGCAATAGAGTGTTTCACCAAATAATGATAACCATCTGTTGGTAGGTTCTCAAAATAGGAACAATTTTTATTACTTGATACATAATCTTTTACCTTAAGACGAATAAAATCAGAATATGTATCTGCATTCACACCTAAAAACACAAACTTATAGTTCTTATATTTATCAATAGCTTTCAACACTTCATCTATCTGAGATTCAACGCTTACATTCGTCAATGTCTCAGGATGAAACAAAACGACAAAATATTTTTTTCCTATTAATTGTCGTATTTCCTGCGGAACCATTGTCTCATCTATATGCAGGCAATTTTCAGCGCCTAAGGCCCCAAGGTTAAATACCCGCTCAGGATTTTCTCCCAACTGGATGACTCTCTGTCTGTATTCTTCTGTGGCCGTAAAATGAAACATGCTCATTTTTGTAATGGAATGACGTATAAACTCATCATAATTTCCATAGGTCAGTTCACCGCCATGAATATGCAGAATCGTTATCCTGTTCATTGCTGCAGCTGTTGCCACAGAAAGCATTTCATACCGGTCGCCCAATATAATCAGCAAATCCGGCTGATTGTCATAGAAAAATGCACCGAATTTATCCAGCGCCACTGCCATAGAATGGGTTACACTCTTATTACTAGATGAATCGAGTTCAATGTCGATTTCCTTAGCAATCTTAAACCCGTCACGGTAAATCAGCTCCACTTGATGCCCGAACTTCGAACTAAGAAGGGCACCTGTTACCAAAATCGACAAGTCTATCCGATTATCTTCATCAAGACACCGCAAATAATTGCGCACAATTCCATAATCAGCTCTTGAACCAGTAGCAAAGACCACCTTATACTTATCCATTGCTATGACCTGCCTTCAATCTTTCTTCCATACATAAGCTTGCCAACCGATAATCCAAAGTATTATCCACATCAATGGAATCCACATCATTCATGATGTATCCAATAGCTCTTGCACCAAAGAAATGCTTTTGCTTTAAGTACGGTTCAACCTTCCCGATAAAAATTGCTCCATTAGGGCTGTAATCTACCACGCCCTGCCTGCGATAGTTTGCAAAGTCCGCATCAAAATGCTTTAGGGACATATCCTCCTCCACAGGCTTAACCAACAAGTGATTGTGTTCGGCTACCTTCATTGAAACCAAAAAATCAAACCTATTGATGTTACGCTCAAATACTTCTATAGCTTCCTTTATATTCTGAGTCGTTCTTAATGGCGAGGTCGGTTGCAACAACACAAAGTAATCAAAATCATGGTTTATTTGGCTGAAAAGATCTTCCAGCACCATATAGGTGGTTGCTGTATCACTTGCCAGCGATTCATCGCGATACATGACCTCTGCACCACATTTTTCGCCAATTTTGCCATACTTCACAGAGTCCGTGGATAGAATGATACGGTCAAAACAGGCAGCCTCCAAGGCTGCCTCAATTGAATAATTCATCATCGGCTTTCCGCACAATTCCATTATATTCTTGTCTTCTAGGCCCTTGGACCCCGACCTAGCCAGTATAATTGCTATTTTTCTCATAAATTTAATTCCTGCAACTTTTTTTCCACAACAGCCTGCAAAACGGCATAGCCTTCCTCGTTCAAGTGTAGTCCGTCTTTGGTGTAACCTTCTGCCAAATGGCCATATTGGTCATCCAGAAAGGCCAACTCCATCCATTCTACATTTGATATAAGTTCTTTTCGCAATGCTTCATTCAGCTGGTCAATCAAGGCATTATTTCTGTCCAGTCTGCCGTTTACGTGTGCACAAGCCATAAACAAAATCGGAGCCTGCCCATTATGCCTGCGTATGTAATCCAAATTCTTCCGGATGCTATGCGTTATCTCGTCCAGCGTATGTTCGTAAACAATATCATTTGTTCCATGCATGACAATAAAGGCATCGGCTTCACAGTTAAGCTTCCCCTGCTGTAATATTTTTTCATCATAAGCAAAGCTCGAAATCCCGGAAATACCGCAGTTTCTGACTTTATAGCCCCCAAGCTCTGCAATATTCCACTGATCCAGCTGAGAATGCCCCACCAGGCAGATTGATTTATCTGGGTTGCTATGGGACAGGATTTCCTGCTTGTCAGCGATGATGTTATCAATCATCTGTTCAAGGATAACTCCTGACTCCTGCTTCTTTTTAAGCACCAATGCCAGCTCAAAATCATTCCTGCTGTTTACTACAACCATTTCTTGAGGAGGAACCAGATAAAGGTATGTTTTTCTTTTGCCCACTCCCTTAAAAATAGCAAAGGCATTGCTTTCTTCCAGCTTTGTGCCGCTATAAAGCGGTAGAATATCTTTCTCATGGTTGTATGCTGGGACATTTGCAGCCGATACTACTGCGCAATCAGCCTGGCCTATATGTTCAAATCGTTCCATGGCTCCCCGCAGTGTATCCACGGACAAGCAAGGCGCATAACCAGAAATCCAAACAGTCATTCCCTCATAATCCGGCAACTCCGCACATATCTCCACATTATCATAGTGCATACGGCAATAATCTCTGATAAATGCAGATTGAGTCAATACAGTAAACATCTCCCCTCCCCGCATGGACATGACACTTTCTATTGCCCAAGCGAAACAGGGCTTGCCCCAAATGCCTAATTCCAGAAACTGATTTTCCAGCTTGCCATTATGTCGACAATCGACCACATACCTCACTTATCCCCACTCCTATTCCTGCCCAGCAAATCCTTCTGCCCTAATCAATTCATCTGCCTGAAAATCCCGCTCCGCCTTCCGGCCAAGGATTTCATACCACTGCATAGGGCTGATTCCATCCCCTGGACGTTTGCAGGTAATATTGTCAGCAGAAAACTTTTCACCTTCTTTAATGTCTTTTCTAGCTACAATCGACTTGCGGGCAACAATTTTATTCTTGCGCTCGGATTCGGTAACGATTTTATGCCCTATTCCTGCTATCTTTTCCATCCGCCGTACATTATTCACCAATAAGCGCAATTCCTTCGGCGTTGCCGAAGCTTTATGATCAGGCCCCGGCAGATTCTTGTCCAGCGTAAAGTGTTTTTCAACCAGGGTAATCCCCAAGATAGCTGCACCAACAGCGGCTACGTATCCTACGGAATGGTCAGAAAAACCTATTGCCATCTGCGGGAAATGTTCCTGTAAATCTTTTATCGCTAAAAGATTTACATCCTCATCCGGGGTTGGATATTCCGTATTGCAATGTAGCAGGATAATATCAGCTGGTTCTGTCCCTGCTTCGGTCAGGATTGCAAGGCATTTTCTGATTTCTTCTATAGTTGCCATCCCAGTCGACAGAATGATTTTTTTGCCATCTGCTTTGATACTGCCGATTTTCTCCAAGTAAGGCAGATTGGTAATCTCGCCAGAAGGAATCTTCCATAATTTTTGCCCAATGGATTCCAGAAACTCTACCGAGCCAATATCAAAAGGGGTGGAAAATACCACCAGCCCCAGGCTTTCGGCATAAGCCTTCAATTCCAGATAATCGGCCTGCGATAGCTCAAGTTTCGCCGTCATTTCCAGCTGACTATCCGCTGTACCCGTTGTCTGCTTTTGGTACTCCGCCTTGGGTGCATAGCGTGATATGAGCTCCGCTGCCTTGAACATCTGGAACTTCACCGCATCCACGCCGCAGGCTTTTGCTTCATCCACTAATTTATACGCCATTTCTTTGCTGCCGTTATGGTTGCAGCCTATTTCGGCCACGATGAACACTTTATTCACCATATCCCCCCCTTTATCCAAACGTAGGTTTCTGCTTAATAAATTTTGCAGGAACGCCTGCTACGGTTATTGCATCACCGACATCTTTCGTGACAACAGCACCGGCTCCCACAGTTGACCATGTGCCAATGGATGTCTGTCCCAAAGTAACGGAACAGGTTCCGATAAAGGTACCCTCACCTACCATCACATCGCCATTAATGACCGCATTTGTGGAAATATTAACATGATTTCCGACTTTGCACCCATGCTCTACCAAAGATTTCGTATTGATGATGCAGTCATCCCCTATGCAAGCCTTGCTGTTCACCACGGACATTTTTCCGAAAAAGCATCCCGTGCCGATATGTGCTTCTGGGGAAATGATGGCCGACCGGTCAACCACATTGATGAGCCTGAGTTTCCTCTCAGTCAGGCGGTCAAACCACTTTTTACGGATTTCATTGTTGCCAATGGCGATAAAGTAGAAATACTTTTCTGGAGCTTGTACCTCATCCAGACTATGCCATATAATCGGATGCCCTAAATGCTCTTCCTCCTGGGAAAATTCATCCAGAAAGCCCTTAATCTGGTAATTGTAGTAATCTATAGAATCGAGGACCGACTTGGCATAGCCGCCGGCCCCGATTACAATCAGTCTCTCCATGAAAATATGCCTCTTACCACTGCGGATTGCGGCGCTCCTCAATATTTTCCTGTTTCAAGCGCCACTGCCCCCATGAATTCTGGGCAAAAAGTTCCTTGTTATACAGCTTATCTAATGCTTCATAGAACTCTTTTGTCGTCATTCCTGTGAAACCGCAGAAATCCTCAATAATTTTCGGGTCGATATTGTGGTCACGATCTTCGGCAAGTTTTATAGCTTCTTCACGAGTCAGCATACCATAACGAACCCAGCGTGCAGCATAGTCGGTAGCATATGCATGGCCATACTTGGGGAATTTCATCCAGGCATTCAGCAAGTAACCATAGCTGTCAATCTGGTTGAAATTCTCAATATGGTTGGTTCTATCCCATTCATGGGTCAGGTCTTTAAAGCCACGCCGTTTTGCAAATTCATAATTCTTGACACCATTCCACTCAACAAAATAGCTCAGATAAATCGGCTCCAGCTTGTCCAGCATATCGCGAGACGGTGCTTCCAGATAAGCTAGTTCATCCATCGGAACGCCAGCGTCCACCAGTTCCTGCAACTCCACATCCGGCGCAACACCATTGAACACCTGTTCGCGAGCGGAATAGGTTTCCTTATCATCCACTCCACCATATTCGTAGGATACGTTTTCACCATAAACCAGCAGAGGAATGTTCAAAGCAGCTGCATAGTAGAGGGGAACTGTGTAGAGAAGTCTATCTACATACCAAAGCGGACGGCCATACTTTTCAAACATATAGCGTGAAATAACCTTGGCTGCTCTCCGATTCGGCTTAAAGGAAATCATATTGCAGCCAAATGCCTCACTAATATTCTTTACATTATGCTTGCCAGCCTCAGTCATCGTGAAGAAATCTTCCACTGTAATCAGCAGGGGGTTCATTTTCATGACTTCTTTCATGATATGAACCTGATAATGGCTGTCTTTACCGCCGGACACGGCAATAATACAGTCATACTGACCTGGCTGCTTTCTACGGTACTTATCACACAAAGCCTTCAGTTCTTCCATGCGTGCATCCCAGTTAACCAGCTTCTTGCGCTCATTGTTCTGGCAGGCAATACATACGCCCTCTTCATTAAAAGTTATCCCCGGGCGGGTATTGGGCATGATACATTTCTTACAAAATTTCATCTTCATAAAACATCCTCCTATGCATATATCCATTCATTCACAAAATTTGAATAGTTATCATGGTCTTTTTTTATCCGGCTCATAACTCTCTGTTCACTCTGCATAGCCCTTTCCCATCCCATATTGTTATAATCATATATTTTTTCTAATAAACAATCCTCTACCTGAGGATTAGCTATCACACATTGATCGGACAATCCCAGCTCTGAATACATTCCTGTTATTTGCTCATGCCCGGCCAGACCAATAACAGGAATGTTATTTTTCAAGGCTAGTATATTGCTATGGAAGCGCATCGCAATGACAAGCTCACACTGCCGGTAATATTCATCCAACCGCATCGCACCTTCAACAGATGATACATCAAAAGGAGCGATATTGATTTTGCTTCTAAAATATTTCTTGTCCAAATTCGTATATATTTGATGGAACGTCTCGATATCCTGCGGTGCATGAAGGAAGAACACAAGCTTTTTATCCCTCTCCAGCAACCGATTACAAACTCTAGTTATCATCTGATTGAAATAATTTGCCAAAAGGCCATCATTAAATTCATCCGTGAATAAATCGTTGGTTATCGAGAGCCCCACCACTCCCGTTTTACGTTCATAGCTATGAAAATTGAATACGTACCCATTATCCGGAACAACTTTAACATTTACGGAATCATGTCCATTCCCCAACAGCTTGCATAGACGATTCTTAGAACCATCATTACGCAGGGTAATTTCCCAATTGTCCTTAGCACAGATTTTAGCAAAAAAATGCCTGAATTTATCTATGGCACATTGATTGCTATAATCTACATCTATCCCCATGGCATTCACAAGCACAGGAATATCTATTTTGTCAATGAAATCATCCGACATATCCAACGTAGTGCCTGTATAGGAATCCGCATATCTTATATCGAAATACGCTCCACCACCAATAATCAAACGATCAAATTTATTAATATACGATACTAGTTGTTCATCAAAATTCAAATCATTTACATTACGATAAAACCTGCGAATTTCTAGCGGCGTTACATGAAACTTGTCCATATGAACCGCCGAATAGAATCCGCTATGATTCAGAATATCACCCACATTACCACTAAAAGAAGCTATATGTAATATATTCATTAATTACACCTTCCTTATCTTTTCCATAAAGCCCATGGCATAGGATATACTTTATTCCCCAGCCACCAAGTGCAAATTGTTATAACAGTCTGAGTTATCACCGATGCATAGGCTGCTCCGATTGTTCCAAAAGCATTAATTAAAAGATATGTTATTCCTATATGTAATCCCCCACTACTAAAAGTTATCATCGCTAGATATTGAGTCTTCTGACGATAAAAAATATAATTTGTTACCAGATAGTAAATTGCATGTAAAGCAGATGATAATGCAAAATATATGATATATTGTGATGCTTCTTGAAACTTTTGTCCTACAAAGAAAGCTAAGAAATATGGCATACATAAAGAATATATTACTGCAATTGATAAAAAACCAATCATACACGTATAGGAAAATCTTACCACTTTACGATAATCGTTATCTTTTCCATCATCAAAATCTTTTAACTTAGCATATAACCAAGGACAAAATGCATTATTAAATGCCGAACCTAACAGTTCTATCCCTTTTCCAATTGATGCTCCTACAGTAAAAATCCCCACCTCTTCCAGCCCCACCATCTTTGATATTAACAATCTATCAGCTGCCACAATAAACACTCCACACAAAGCATGTGGTATGAGCGGTATACCATATGCTAAAGCCTTACGAGCATACATAACATTAAATTGCAACTTCATCAATCCCCATTTGCGAAAAAGGAAAAACGCAATAAACGTAAAGATTATGCCAGTCAAAACTTGCGCCAGTATACGTCCCTTCCAATTCATTGCAAGCAATACAACCAAAACTAATGATAAAATCAAATTAATTAATGTTTGACCCACTTGAATTACAATATACTCTTTAGCATGATTTTTAACTTGCTGAATCACTTGCAGGACCATAACAAAAAAATCAGTAACACATAAACAAACAATGACCCATAACCACCCGCAAGGAAAGAAAGATAGACTGCTGATAACATCTGCATACGTATAAGTTACTAATATAGCTACCAGCAAAGAACTAATCATTAATAAAAAAGTCGTGGATACAATTATAGGGAAATCTTTCCTATATTTAAAATACGACACTGACACGAATCCATGTAAATTCAACCCCACAAATGGAAAATATATCCCCATCAGCACTGTTAACATGGCTGTAATCCCATAATCTTCTGGTGATAAATAACGAGTAAGGACCGGCAATAACATAAAAGGAAGTGCTGCATTTAAGATATGACCTATAGTATATACCCCAGCACTACAAAACAACTTACTTTCCTTTATCTTGGAAAAATTTACTATCATACCTTTTCCCACGAAGGCCTATTTTCTTCTACAATACTTATTATTTTATCTATTGCTTTACAACCTTTCTCATGCAACTCACTAAAATTCGTATTTCTTGTTTTCTCCTTCACTTTAGAAACCAACTCCTTTATTTTTTTATCTAACATCATATTATCGTCCACAAAACAAGCCATATTATCATTAATTTGTTTACTAAAATAATCTTTTGCTTTAGGATGTAATACAACGCTTGGGCACAAAAAAGCTTCCGCATCAATTACAACCGATGAATACATAGTAATATGTAGCGCTGCATTAACCAGCAGTATTTCAAGTGGAAAAAAGTCACTCTTATTTATTACAACGTTATCCTTTTTTTCAATTTGTGAAATAAATTTCTCAATATGTTTGTCAGGTATTGGATGCCGACGAATAATCCAACAATACTCCTCATGGGCATTGATGTAATCGACAATCCATTTCGGATACACCATCCCCCACTGTAAAGTGAACAGAATAACCGGTTTATCTTTCACACATACGTCAGCATACTTCTCTTGATAGAACTTAGTAAGTTTATTATTCGTATCTCCCCAAATAAGATTCATGGGATGTCCACCAACAAATGGTCGCCATGATTCCTTTGCCCAATTATTCATTGAATCATAATCTGATTTATCCCACACCCACATATAATCTGGCACCAATTCATATCCTCCCTTAGGGATACTCGACCAATTACAATATGTAATATTATTTCTCCCTCCACTGGCTGCCACACCATGTTGAACTTCCAGCACTGGAACCTTCAATTTATGGGAAGCTAAAGAAAGTGCCATTTTACTTATTGATTGCCAATCTACGAGTACAACAACCTTAGGTTTAATTTTATCTAGCAACACTAGAAACATGTCTGCTAAACTTTGAATATTACTAATATATTTTTTAATTTTATTTGGAAGAAAATCACTAGTATCTACGTTTCTGCTTTTCAGCAACCGCAAAAAATCGTCATACTCTGGCAATTGGCATGTCATTTTTCGACTAGATTTAAAAAGTTTATTACGAACAAGTGTTTCCGCCAACATTTTATCAACAATGTAAGAATTATTCCATCGTGGCAATCGTGGTTCAACACTGCCATACTGCTCAAAAAAAAACGTCGTCACACCTTTATTCTCTAAATGCCATCTAATAGGATCTAGATTGTGATCCATCAACGTTTTATCGGGCATAAGTACATTACGACTTGCCCCGCCTCCAAAAAAAACCACATCAGCATTCTTTATTGCTTGATTATGTTTTCTATCTAACAAAAAAACATTCACATTATCTATAAAGGCTTTTTTCACGAATTCATATCGCTGAATCCATTGATTCTTTTCTATTACTAATTCCGATTCAGAACTAAATACTTTAGCTAGCAGATTCAATCTTATTAATGGCCAAATACATATTCCATTTATTTTCCAAGAGTTTATAGAATATTTTCTCTCTGCCATTTCTAAAAAATTAGCTGTTTCATCAAGATTCATAAATGCAGTCGAGTAGACAATCTCGACACTCCTTTCATTTTATTTATAAGTGAAATATTTGCTCACCGTCCTCACAAAAGCAAATCTTTATCTATTCACGTCAATTGTTCACCATTTTTCCGACTCACTATCCACCATATAACCCAAAATTTTACATACAATTCCAAAATCTAGAAAAATCAATCATCTTAACCCTATTGGGTCAACAGTCCGCCTTTATAACAAGAAGGCTATACAAAAATAACGACATTTTTTAACCAACCACATTAACAATACTCTCATAATTCCTTTAAAATCTTTTTTATAGAATTAATAATTATATTCAGACCTTTAAACAGTTCATCACTATTAATAGTTAATGGAGGCATTAATTTTAATACACAGTCTTTGCGACCAGCCAATTCAATTATCAAGCCATTATCAAAACATTCTTTACTACATTTCAGAGCGGTACCATCAGGAAAGTTATTAAAATCTATCCCCCAGATTAATCCCACCCCCCGATAATCAATTCTTTTGCTAATAATATTTAACTCTTTTTTTAAGAAATCATTTATTATTTTCCCCTTCTTTTCTACCTCTTTTTCTAATTGATTTTTTAGCATGAATTCCAAACCAGCTTTCGCTGCTACCATTGCAGGTTGAAATCCTCTGAAGGTTCCATTATGCTCTCCTGGCTTCCATACATCATATTCTGGCTTTATAAATGTTAACGCAAACGGAAATCCCATCCCGCCTATTGACTTTGACATACAGAAAATATCCGGTTTAATCCCCGCTCGTTCAAATGAAAAAAAGCTTCCTGTACGCGCACATCCCACTTGTATTTCATCACAAATCAATAATATATCATTTTTGCTACAAAAATCTCGAGCCCTTTTCAACCAATCAGTATCTAGTGGATAAATGCCGCCTTCGGCCTGCACAGTCTCAAGCACTAATGCAGCGGGTTTTTCAACGCCACTATGATCATCATCCAATAACTTCTGCATAAATTCTATTGTATCAAGATTATCAAACATATACGGTGCAGGAATATGTGTAACATTTTCTAATGATACGCCCGCACCTCCACGAGCCATTTTTTCAGTTGTTAACGCTAGCGTTCCTAATGACATTCCATGAAAACATCCCATGAGAGCAAATACATTACTTCGTCCCTTCACCTTCCTTGCTAATTTCAAAGCTGCTTCAACAGAATTTGTCCCTGTTGGTCCTGGAAACATTATTTTGTAATCTAATCCCCTCACCTTTAAGATGTTTTCTTCCATATAAGTAATAAATTCACACTTAGCCTTTGTAAACATATCCATAGCATGTGTTATCCCATCATTCTGAAGATATGAAATAACTTTCTCTTTTATGTAAGGATTATTGTGACCATAATTTAATGCACCAGCACCACAAAAGAAGTCTAAATACTCTTTTCCATTCGTATCATAAATATATACCCCTTTAGCCTTCTCCCATTCAGCTGGAAATTTTCTGCAATAGGAACGAACTTCACTTTCATATGTTTCAAATACATCTTTTTCTTTAATCAACATTTTATGCACCCTTTACTCTAAAAAAGCATCTACAACCATTATAATTCAATCTTATTTAACAACGACTTATACTTACCCATATCAGATAAATCTATTAATCGTCCCAACTCCACCAAAGATTCACGTGTCTGCTCATGATTTGGTGTAAATGTAAGTTCACCAAATATTGGTCTATCACTCTCGACATATAAATCAACACGTACAAATGGAAAATCTTCCGATAATTTTCTTGCTATATCAACCATTTTTTCATAACATTTCGGCTTATTAAACATTCCAGCTTGTGTGCCTTTTTCCAATTCACATCGATCATTCAAATCTATATCTAAAAACATTACTTCATATCCACCAGAGCTGTCCCCATCAACCTTACGATTTTTCATCGTTTCTAAATATAAAGGTTTGCCATGAAAGCAATAGAACTTATAATCCTCTGGAAACTCATATCCATAATTAGAATGTAATAATCGTTCACAAACAATTTTTTGTTCTGTCTTATTAGCAAATAAATCTCCGCTTAGATAAAACATATAATCAGTTCTCTCCATAGAATTAACCAATTGTTTCTTAGCATTATTTATATCAAAAGTTTTGTTTTTTCTTTTAAATATATGGCCAGCCCATCCATTGCTTACTTTCATAACATATTCCTCAGGCAATTTATCCCACTCTATATCACGAACATTATCCCAAGCTCCATATAAATCATTTAAGATATCTCCTAATCCTTTACTTTGTATATATTTTCGAACCTCAAATTTGTTATAACATTTTGCTACCAACGGACTTTTATTGTAAAGAAAATATTTCAGCCATAACATTTTCTCATTAAAAAAAATAGGATCATTAATATCAACGGGCCTAATTAAATCCTGCTTTGTTCGCTTCATCTCAAACTCCGCATGTTTTTGGGGCTCCTTTTCAATCCTTTCTTTCCAATATAATGCTTTCTCTTTATTTTTCTGTTCAATATAATCAATTCTTATTTGTAATATTTTACTCGGTATTATCTTTTTTGCTTTCTTTTTAAGTTCTTTTATCACTTCTAAGCACCATCCTTGTATTTCCTATCTATAATTTGCAATTTCCATAAATCTACTTTCTATCAGCGAAAAGCAATTATCAACTTCATAATGTTCTCGAACGAATATTCGCCCATTCATTCCCATTTTGAGTCTTATATCTTTAGATACATACATTTGCCATATAGCTTCAGCTAATAAATTGACATTACCACGAGGTACCACTACGCTTGTGTTTCCTGGATCCGTTGCCTCCATCAGCCCTGGAACATCACTTATAATCACAGGCAGGCCAGAAGCTTGTGCTTCCACGGCTGAAACGCCGAAGGATTCTGATTCGGATGGTATTATGGCACAATCGAAATTAGCCCATTCAAATGCTGCTTTATCCTGCGATATAAAACCTAGCCATGTCAAACATTCATCTAACCCCAACCGATGTGCCAATGCATGATAATCCTCTTCATGCGACCCGCTGCCAGCGATTCTAACTTTTAGTGGTATTTCAGGATGATCATGCTTCACTTTCGCAATGGCTTCAAGCATGGTTGCAATCCCATATTGAGGTGACAAGGTTTTCACTGTTCCAACAATAAAATTATTATCTTGCCTGTTCCTCTTTTTATTGCTAAACAAATTCATATCTACACCAAATGGAGTAATAGCGAATTTCTTGTTTGTATATTTAGATGCAACCTCCGCCATTGCTTTGCTTGTAGAAAACAAGCATCTTGCTCTCCACAAACTAAACTTTACCAATAGTTTATGCAAAATACTTTTATTGGGGAACTCGTAAACATCCGACCCCCACACTGATAGCACATAATTATGTATACCTGACAAAGCTGCCAACGCCCCATAACTTGTTGCATAGTGTACATTAATAATATCAGGATTCAACTCTTTGACTATTTTTCTTACTTCAAATACATGAAATAGATATTTCAGTTTATACCAATCACTATCACTTGCTTTTATCTTCGATTCTAAAGCATAGACTTTTACCCCAAAATCAATATCAGGATTCATTAGAGATATAACAAATACTTCATGATTATGTTTTTTGAACCACAGGCTCCATTTCTGAATATGAACGCTATTAGCCGGAGCAATAAAACATATTTTCAATTGCATCCTCCTCTTTTATCAAAATCTTTTATTATTTCGAGCAGTTCTCGTAAACTTTTTTTCCTATGAAATCTATATCCATCTTTAGGCATCTCTTCCTTTGCTTTTCTTAAATCCTTAAAAAGATATGGTTTAAAAAACGAATGAAACATTGATTCTTCCTTAAACCAATCAAATATAGGTATACCTAATCCTATATAATCAAACACTTTTGTTCCTAAATCCAATTCTTCATTACGGATTATAGCCAATCCAACATCAGCATCTGCCAAGAATTCCACCATTTCACTATAAGACAGTCTCGGCATGACTACTACATTACTCCTTCCTTCTAACTTTTCTGCTGTTGGAACATCTGTACCTATAAAATAAATTGTATATCTCACATCCATTCCATAAGTTTTTTGTAACTTATCCTCAAATTGGTCTAATCGAGCAATAGCATCACTATCATAATCTAGAAATTTCCCCGCACATACGATTTTCAATCCATTAATGTCTGCCCTCTTATTAATATGGCTTCGTTCTGGTATCATATGTCCATTTACAATCATATATATCTTTTCATCATTCCCAAATATATTCTTATACGCCTTTTTTAACCCTGGCGTACATACTACAAATGCCGAACATATTTTGTAGATATTTTTCTCTATAAGTTCAGCAATTTTTTGTGAACAATAATTTTTCCAATTTAGCTTCTCTTTTCTCCCATAATTACTTGCAATATTAACAGACCAACCATCACGAAAATCAACAATCAACCTGTGTCGACAAAACCAGCATATAAGACCAATAAAAATCAGAGGTCTAAACGGGCCACAGGAAATATACACTAAATCGTGCCTTGACTTTAACAGTGTAAAAAGTACATTAATTATCCACGATGCAATATTCTGAACCCCACTATACCCAAATGTGTCTTTTGATATCATTTCAATATCTACGCCAGATTTTTTTAACATTTTATATAATGCTATCGAACGTATAGCCCCAACGCCATCTTTTTCATTCATATAATATGCAATATACTTCAACACTATTTGCTCTCCCAAAAACAACTCACGTCGTTAAATTTAAACTATTTTTTGATAACAATAAATCTAACATTTCCATATAATAATCAGTTGCTTTATCTTTATTATTTCAACAATCAGCTCATTTCATCCCTAATAATAATCATCTCATAAAACAAATAAATCTTCTTGCAAGTATCGAATATGTAAAACAACTTGTTGCTGCCTTATATCCATTCTCCCCTAGTTTCTCTCTCACTGACAGTGGCAATCTGTAAATCTCATCCAGGCCCGCTATCAGTTCCTCTACATTTCCAGCCTCTACAGATATACCACACTTATATTCTTCAATGTAGTTATTGGGGGCATCTACTGCATAGATAATAGGCTTGCCGGACATCATGGAGTCAAACAGCTTGTTCATACTTATTCCATACTTGAATACGCTGTTTTTCACACCGCCTACATACAGGGCATCTACTTGCTTTAGCAGCTCAGGAACCTGCTTTTTAGGAATCTTGGGCAAGAACAGGAACTTATCTCGATTTTTTTTGGATGCTAGCTTTATCAAATTTTCCTTATAGTTGCCTTCTCCGACAATCACAACGGAAATATTTTCATTGTCCAGTTTCTGCACGGCTGCTATCAATTCTGGCAAAGCGTAGTAATTGGTAATAGAACCGAAAAAGCATATAATGAACTGATTCTGCTTTTTTAGTTCTGCCAAAATCTGTTTCGTGTATTCATTGAGTTTTTCGGTATGGAGCCAATCCTCTACATTTACACCGTTGGTAACCGCCAGGAACTTGTCTTCTCGCATGCCATGCGCTATCAGGTAATCTTTGGCACCTGGAAGCAAGGAGACTACCTTATCCGCATGTTTACAGAAGGAATTTTCAGCCACCTGCATCAGCAGTACAAAAGGGTGATACTTGCTCATGCCATTAACTTCTGTCAGGACAGCAGGCCACATATCGTGAATTTCATGAATCAGCTTTGCAGACGGCCTGTATTTTTTGATTCTCTGCCCGGCGTATGTATCCAATGGATAAGTGGATGAAGTAATTATCACATCCGGCTGTAATGTATCTGCGAGCATTTTTGCAGACGCATATAACTTTGCGACAAACCAAAGCATGGTTTTCAGCCGGGCGATGCCATTGCCTTGGTACGCACCAGTGTGAATCCAGTGGTAGTGAATGCCGTCTATCACTTCCTGGGCAAAATCTTTTTGCGGGGCTGGATTATGGATTCTCATGTGGGAATAATCTGCGGCGATTATATCCACTCTGTGTCCCATCTTTATCCATTCTTTGGACAGATAGTAAGGGCGAAACTCCATCCCCATCTCTGGTGAACCGGCATAGTGATTGATATACAAAATGTTCATGTATGCTTTCCTTGTTTACTTTGCAAATCTGCCCACAAAGTCCATGGTGGAACATTTTTCTAGCGGTAGTTTCACTGGCTTTCCTTCAGCTGCAGACTTATAGATGGCCAGCACCAGTTCCAGGGCTCTTTTGCCGGCTTCACCATCCACCACCAATTCCTCTTTGCCTTCAATGGCCGCGATCATGTTTTCGTAGAGCTTTGTATGGCCAAAACCGTAAACGTTAGGCGGATTTTCGGAGCATTTCTGCTTCACTTCTTCCTCATCGCCAAAGTAATCGGCAAATTTCCATTCCTCAATGATGTTAACGGCTTCACCGCCAGCCTTGACAGTACCTTTCTCGCCGAAGATATACAGGTTTTCTTCCAGATTCTTCGGATATACGTTGGTGGTTCCTTCAATGGTGCCATAGCTGCCGTTCTTAAACTTGACTACAGCCAGCCCCAGGTCCTCTGCTTCGATGTAGGGATGAACCAACCGGTCAGTCATTCCGTAGACCGTGTCTATTTCATCGCCCATCATCCAGCGCAGGAGGTCAATGTTATGGATGCATTGGTTCATCAAGGCACCGCCGTCCTGTTCCCATGTACCACGCCAGGCTGCGCGATCATAGTATTCATGATTTCTAGCCCAACGGATATGTGCTGTACCATAAAGCAGCTTGCCAAAACGATTCTTTTCAATAGCTTTGCGAATTTCTTGAATGCTTTTGTTAAAACGGTTCTGGTGATTAGCACAAACTAGAACGCCCTTTTCCTTACCAGCCTTAATAATCGCATCTGCATCTTCAATGGACAGGGCAATCGGTTTTTCAATGATTACATGACATCCGGCAGCAATGCAGTCCAATGCAATGGCAGCATGTTTCCCGGATTCGGTGGCAATTGCTACCAGTTCCGGTTTCTCGGCAGCCAGCATTTCCTTGTAGTCTTCATAGACTTTGACCTTATCCTTATCGAGATCAAATTTTAGGATTTTATCCTCTGCATTAGCTTTGACAATGTCACACAGGGCGACAATATCCAGATTATTATTTTTAGCGGCCATAACATGGTTCGGGGAAATTCTGCCACAGCCAATCATTGCATATTTCATGATTATTCTCCCTTCAGGGTCATTGTTCCATCGATTAATTCGTAAGTTTTTCCACATTCCAGGCAGTAATACTGGGAATCCAACCGGCCCCCACACTGACATACATAGCCAAGCTTCCTATCCGGGTTACCCACTACTAAAGCATAGTCGTCTACATCATGTGCGACTACGGTTCCCGCTCCCACCATTGCATACTTGCCGATATCATGCCCGCAAATCAGGGTTGCATTAGCACCTATAGTTGCTCCTTTGTCTATCCTCGTCTGCTTAAATTCATGTTTCCTGCTGATAAAAGCCCGGGGATTTATCACATTGGTAAATACGCAATTCGGACCTAAAAAGACAACATCGCCAATTTCTGCGCCGCTGTAGATAGCAATATTGTTCTTGATTTTAACGCCGTTGCCGATGTGAACACCTTTTTCAATGAATACATTGGCTCCAATATTACAGTTTTTCCCGATTGTTACATCATCCTGAATAATGCAATTCTGCCAAATTGATGTGCCATCGCCTATCTGCGCTTTATCACTGACACTGGCGGATTCATGTATTTTGATCATGCCTGCCACCCGTTTACCACATCGATGACCTTATCGATTTCTTCCTGAGTCAGCTCGGGGAACATCGGAAGGACCATGGAATGATTGGCCACAAATTCTGCATTGGGCATATCCCCTTTTTTATAGCCCAAATTCTTGTATACTACCTGCATATGGAAGGGCACGGGGAAGTATACACCGCTGGTAATATCGTTGTCTTTCAGATACACCCGCAGGTCATCACGCTTTTCCGTTGTAATAGCATATACATAGTAGATATGGGTATTCCCCTCAGCCACCAGGGGTTTAGTAATTGCAGGGTTGGTTATTCTTTCGTTATACTGTCTGGCAATCTCCCGTCTGCGGTCATTCCAGCCATCCAGATACGGAAGCTTCACTGCTAAAAGTGCAGCCTGCAGGGCATCAAGCCGGGAGTTATAGCCAGTTACAAAGTTAAAATACTTGGGCAGATTCCCTTGGAAATCCACATCCTGCTCGGATACCTCTATGCCGTTCTGCATACCATAGGTATATAAACCATCCAAACCACTGCCATGTGCCCGGAATGCCTTGCACTGACGGTAAATACTTTCATCGCTGGTTACAATGATGCCGCCATCACCAGCACAGCCTAAGTTTTTCGTAGGGAAAAAGGAAACACAACCAACATCCCCTAAGCTTCCTGCTTTTTTCCCTTTATAAGTTGCACCTGCTGCCTGAGCACAGTCTTCCACGACTTTAAGATTATGTTCTTTAGCAATCTTATTGATAGAATCCATATCGGCACACTGCCCATAAAGATGCACCGGAATAATGGCTTTTGTCTTATTCGTGACCTTTTTCGCAACCTCAGCGGGCTCAATGGCAAAAGTATCTCTTGTGCAGTCTACAAAAACCGGTACCGCTCCAACAGAGGTAATGGCTTCTGCTGTTGCACTGAAGCTCATGGCCGTAGTAATTACTTCGTCTCCCGGTTTTACCCCACAGGCTTTCAAGGCCATGACCAAAGCATCCGAACCATTGCCTACACCAACTGCGTATTTTACGCCGCAATAAGCAGCGAAAGCCTGCTCAAAATCTTCCACAGTCTTGCCCAAAATATACTGCCCACTATGCAGAACATCCAATGCAGCTTTATCCAATTCTTCCTGAATGGAAGTATACTGACGATTTACATTCATCGCTGGAATCATATCTTATTCTCCTTATTAATCACGTCTGAAAATATCACGGGTATATACTTTGTCCTGTACATCATCAAGGCTGGAATCATAACGATTAGCAATAATAGTATCACTAAGTCGCTTAAACTCTTTAAAATCATTAACAATGCGACTGCCAAAGAAGGTTTTACCATTTTCCAGTTTTGGCTCGTAAACTATAACGGTTGCTCCTTTTGCCTTGATGCGCTTCATTACCCCTTGTATAGAGGACTGGCGGAAATTGTCACTGTTGGATTTCATGGTAAGACGGTATACGCCGACTGTTACCTGTTTTTCCATTTCCGTGTTGTAATCAACGTCCGACTGATAGCCATAACCATAATATCCGGCCTTGGCCAGCACCTGATTGGCAATGTATTCCTTGCGAGTCTTATTGCTCTGCACCACCGCATGAATCAGTTCTTCCGGCACATCAGCAAAATTGGCCAGCAGTTGTTTTGTATCTTTCGGCAGACAGTAACCACCGTAACCAAAGGATGGATTATTATAATGACGGCCAATACGCGGATCAAAACATACGCCCTCGATAATAGAACGTGCATCTAAGCCCTTCATCTCGGCATAAGTATCCAATTCGTTAAAATAAGATACTCGGAAGGCAAGATAAGTATTGGCAAAAAGTTTCACAGCTTCCGCTTCGGTAAAGCCCATAAAGAGCGTGTCCACATTTTCCTTCTCGGCACCTTCCTTGAGCAGACCTGCAAATGTTTCTGCAACACCTCTTGTCGAATCATCACAACCAACGATAATGCGGGATGGATAAAGATTATCGTATAAAGCCTTGGACTCCCGCAAAAATTCAGGACTGAACAGGATTCTATCCGTTTTGTATTTCTTGCGGATACGCTCGGTATAGCCTACAGGAATCGTGGATTTGATGACCATAATGGCACTGTCTGAGGATTCCATTACCAGTTCAATTACAGACTCCACAGCAGAGCAGTCAAAGTAATTGCGCTTCACATCGTAATTCGTTGGAGCCGCAATAATAACGAAATCTGCATTGGCATAGGCAGTAGCTCCGTCTAATGTAGCATGCAGTGTCAGTCCGCGCTCTTCACGCTCGGATAAATACTTTTCAATGTAATCATCTTGAATTGGACTTTGCCAATCGTTAATCATATCCACTTTTTCAGGAATAATATCTACAGCTGTTACCTCATTGTTCTGTGAAAGCAGAACTGCCAAGGATAAGCCAACATATCCTGTTCCGGCTACTGCAATTCTCATTCTTTATCATCCTTTAAATTTTTTTATTCATAAAATATGTAAACATAAAAATAATATACACATGATATAACGTATAAAATCCTGAAGGAGCCAGTCCCCAAAACCAAATTCCAGAAAACATTCCCACGTAAATGTATTTGTATTTGTAACTATTAATCCGTATAACATTCCATGTATGTATAATCACTCCAACGAAAGCGATTAATGCAACAAATCCGAATTCCAACAGTATTTCAATAATAAAGTTATGAACTGCCGCCACTCCATCATCGCTACGAAGCATATCATTACTGAGTGGAATAATAGCAGGAATTACACGTTGTGCATTTCCAATCCCTATCCCACAAAAGAAAGTATCAAGTATTTCCCGTCCACCTTCAATAAAAACTGTAACCCTATAACTCTCAGAATCATATATTTCAGCATACTCATGCATAAACAACAAATGTTGTAAACCAGCTGTAATTTTATTAAACATTGAATCTAAATTTACAATGTAACCAAACTGGTTTATAATCACTAATATCATTAAGAATATACCTATTTTTACATATTTTTCGTAACGTATTGTATAAATCATCGCATACATCACAACAACTGATACCAACATGCCAACCAAGCAAAGTTTTCTCCCCAGCAATACGATAAGAAAAAAGCTTGTTATCAAAAAAAAGAAACTTCTTTTATTTTCTTCCTTGAAAGTTTCATATATATATACTGGAAGTGTCGCAGCAATACAAGCTCCTATATTATTCATATTGCTCAACATACCTTCGTCTTCTAACATCAAAGCTATCTCGGGAAAGCAAACATACAAAAGCAACAAAAGTAAATATCCTAGAGATACTATCTTTATAAATTGAAGTAATACAAATTCAAAATCCGTGTTCCTTAACCTAATAGTATCAATTACAAGCAACAACGATACGATACAAATATAAAAGTATAAACTTGAAATAAATATCGTTAGTTTAAATTCAATACCATAAACATTCATCTCTGTCCAAAAAACACTTTGAACAAAGTTAATAACCCCCACAATAACACTTAACAATACGTATTTGTGACAATGCTTATTTAAAATCATGCAAAAAATCACAGCTATAGGCATTAGTATTCTAAACAGTGTTAGTGTTGTCCCAGGAACTCTTAGTAAATCATTAAACGATGCAGTGAATAATGTCATTAGTAAAAACGTTGTTAATTTATCTCTTCTTTTTAACAAAGTCATTTTCGATTATTTTAGCCTCTATTTGTTTACTATCATATTCATCTTGATTAATTTTTTGATTTCTCAGCAACCAATCACCATAGTCTTCACTTGTTGCCATGCCTTCTGTAATAATATCTTCCTGTTTGCTGACTTTGAAAATTGTGTGCCAAATTATACTCAAGTCTTCTTTCAAGCAAATGTTCTCAATATATTTGATATCATAGCTAAACCGATCTTTCCAATCGATATTGTTTCTACCACTGATTTGAGCCAAACCGGTAAGCCCTGGTGTTACATCCTGCCGATGCATTTCTTCTTTAGTAAAGAAAACCATATCCCGGACAAGTTGCGGTCTAGGGCCGACCAAACTCATATCACCTTTAAGAATATTCCATAGTTCCGGCAATTCATCTAAGCTGGTAGCACGAAGTTTGCGGCCAAAGTCAGTCATACGTGCTTCGTCCGGCAGGAGATTCCCCTCCATGTCTTTGGCATCTGTCATGGAACGAAATTTATACAAGCGAAAGAGTTTATTATTCTTTCCCGGCCTTATCTGCGAAAAGATTACAGGGCTACCAATATTTCTCTTTATCTTCCATGCCAACCATATAAAAAGCGGACTTAACAAAATTATAGCTATCAAACATGCAATTATATCTAACAGACGTTTGCCATAAGCAATATACAAAACACATCACTCCATCAAATTGATGAATTTCGAGCTATGCTATACATTTTTAGAACAGCATTTATTTTATGAATGATACCGACAAAATCAAATTTACATAACAACCATCTAAATCTATATGCAATATTAATCAAATATCGATATTGAGGATTAACCTTTATATTCAGCCTGCAGTACACTCTTCTAAATCCCGCATATTTTATAAGATAATCCTGAAAATTTGTTTGATGATTTACGCTCCGTTCTCCATCAACAATATAAAAATCACCGTTTAATCTTTCAGCATAAACCTGTAAAACCGCATCAACCAAAGCAAGATTTACCCCATATTTTTCAAGTGATGGATTTGTTTTCTGTTCGTTATATAAGAGGTGGCTTCCATTATCCTTTACGCTTACATAGCCTGCTATTTTCCCATCATAAAAAGCTGCATATATTGCAAAGCTATTATCAGAAAACTTTTCTATAAGCTGTTCTTTTGCCTCAATATTAGGCCGATATTTACTCGGATATGCCGAAAATGCCTTCATTCTAACGTCTCGTAATTCATCAATATAATTTATAGGTTCTATTTTCTTTACAACAAAATTTTTTGCTGCTTTTTTATGTTCATATCTTCTTTTGGCTTTTAATTTCGATAAATCTAGTGGCTTGTCGGCAATACACCACCACCACTCTGTTGGATCGGGGCAATCAAAATCACTTGTCCAACGTGCAAACAATACAGCTCCTTCCGTAGCGAGTCCCCATATTGCATCATTTTCTATCAGCGTTATATCCGCCTTTTCATGCGGCGCACATTGAGGAAGAAGTGCATGATTATAATACCGCCAGTCTTTGCCCCCCATCACGCAAAACACTCCGCAATTTTGTCCATGACCATTTCCTGTTCAGCCACAGTCATCTTGATGTCGCTGGGAAGACACATTCCTCGGGCAAAGATATCTTCGCCCACATTATCCCTGACTGTGATAAAATCTCTGTCTTTATAAAAAAGCTGCATATGCATAGGCTTCCAAATAGGCCTACCTTCGATATTCCTCTTTTTCAGGTACTCTAGGATTGTCATTGGTTTAACAGGACAAGTTTTATCAATCAGGCAGCAACTAAGCCAAAAATTTGGTTTGGAATCCTGCAGATAAGGATTCATACTTATGGGCAGGTTACGCTTCTTGAAACCATCCTCATAGCGCTGATAAATCGCTTCTTTCAAGGCTACATGCTCATTTAAGTGCTCCATCTGTCCTAAGCCAATACCTGCCACAATATTGCTCATGCGGTAGTTATACCCCAGCTCTTTATGCTCGTACCAGGGGAATGGTTCTCTAGATTGGGTTGCCCAAAATCTGGCTTTTTTTATGGCTTCTTCATCATCAGACAGGAGCATTCCACCACCTGATGTGGTGATTATCTTGTTGCCATTATAGGATAGGGCATTGTATTTGCCGAAAGAGCCGGTCATTTTGCCTTTGTAAGAAGCACCAAGACTTTCAGCAGCATCCTCAATGAAAACTGCACCATGGGCTTCGGTGATTTCCTTCAATTCATCCAGTTTTGCAGGAGTGCCATAGAGGTTAGCGACGATTACTGCTTTGGCATTCGGATATGTGACAAAGGCTTTTTCCAAAGCTTGGGGATCCATATTCCAGGTGTCACGTTCGGAATCGATAAACACCTGTTCGCCGCCTTCGTAGCTAACAGGATTTACTGTGGCAGAGAAGGTCAAATCGGAGCACAATACCTTGTCTCCCGGCTTAATACCAGCAAGTTTCACGGCCAAGTGCAAAGCTGCAGTACCTGCAGACAATGCAGCGGCATGAGCCACTCCTACATACTTAGCAGTAACATCTTCAAATTCGGTGACATTCGGCCCGAGTGGGGCTACCCAGTTGGTGTCAAATGCTTTTTTGATATAGGCTTGTTCTTCCTCGTGCATAGTTGGAGAAGATAACCAAATTTTGCCGTTTATCATTTAAAAATGCCTTCTTTCGTGGTTGTTGAGGTGTTACACCTCATCCGTCAGCCTTTGGCTGACACCTTCCCCTCAAGAGGAAGGCTTTATTTCACTTCATCAAGCTGCTTACTTTTATACGTTGGAATCATATGTTTTAAAGTCTGCAATATTACTTTTTTTTCTCTTGTTTCGTTTAGTACTTGCAGACTTTGTTGCATGTCAATTTCGTCTAATGGTTGAATTTGCGCTTTAAAGATTTTCTTGTGTTTTGTACTGGTAGTGCCTTCTTCGCTGGTGAGGAGTTCTTCGTAGAGTTTCTCGCCAGGACGCAGGCCGGTGTAGAGGATTTTTATGTCTTTATCCGGAGTTAGGCCATGGAGTCTTATGAGATCTTCGGCCATGTCCTTGATTTTTACGGGCTTCCCCATGTCGAAGAGGAATACTTCGCCGCCTTCGGCCTGACTACCAGCCTGTAAGACTAGCTGTACCGCTTCAGGAATGGTCATGAAGTATCTGGTCATATCCTTGTGCGTGACGGTTACCGGTCCGCCTTCGGCAATCTGTTTTTCAAAGAGCGGTACTACGCTGCCGCGACTGCCTAAGACATTGCCAAATCTTACCGTGACAAATTTTGTCCGGCTATGCTGGTTGATTTCTTGCAACACCAATTCTGCCGTGCGCTTTGTCGCGCCCATTACACTAGTAGGATTTACGGCTTTGTCAGTGGAAATCAGCACGAAGATTTCGGCGTGGTTTTCATCGGCCAGTTCGGCGACATTTTTTGTGCCGAAGATATTGTTTCTTACAGCCTCATCCGGCTG
Organism: Pseudoselenomonas ruminantium; assembly: GCA_015058625.1. Lineage (GTDB taxonomy): Bacteria > Bacillota > Negativicutes > Selenomonadales > Selenomonadaceae > Selenomonas_A > Selenomonas_A ruminantium_N. The sequence continues at coordinate 90,725 of SVCA01000008.1, forward strand.
AATTTCCATTAAAGGCACATGCTTATGCGCGGCGGCGTGGAATACTACCTGCGGCCGGAATCTCTTAAAGATTCTTGCCATGCGTTCTCTGTCGGTAATATTGGCAATAACGGTATGGTAAATTTGCTCGGGGAATTTGCGTGACAACTCCTGATGGATTTCGTAGATGCTGTTTTCGCCCCGGCCTAAGAGAATGATTTCCTTTGCGCCTACCCGACTGATTTGGCGGGAGATTTCGGAACCAATACTGCCGCCTGCACCGGTGATGAGCACAGTCTTGCCTGCGATATAGCTGGTGATTTTTTCAAAATCCAATTGTATGGGGTCACGGCGAAGTAAATCTTCCAAGCTGATTTCGCGCATCTCGCCCATGTCGATTTCGCCGTTTACCATGCTGTAAATGCCAGGCATGATGCAGACCTGCGCTCCTGTGGAACGGCAGGCATTATCGATATGGCGGATGGTATCGCCGTCTGCCGAAGGGATAGCGATAACGATTTTGTCTACAGCTTTGGCTCTGACGATAGGCGGCAGTTCGTCTACAGTTCCCAAGATAGGGAAACCTGCCAGACGGCCATTTTTCTTCTTGGGGTCATCATCTACAAAGCCTACGATGTTGGTTGTTGCGGCACTGTTTTGCTCCAGTTCGCGCACCAGCATGGCCCCGGCATCACCAGCACCCACAATCAAAAGGTTTTGCCGGTCACCTTTGGATTCGGTTACGAGGTCAATATTGATTTTGAACATCAATCGACTGGCACCTATACCTCCCAAGGTCAGAATCCATGTGATGATAGGAATGCTGCGGGGCATATAGGTACCAGTCATGATGATGATGACAAATATCAATGCTTGTGATAATGTAACCGCACCGATAAGTGCCACCAAATCCCGCATGCGGGCATAGTGCCAGATGCGGTGATACATGCCATAGAAGTAGAAGATAGCAAGACTTATCAATACTATCCACGGAATGCAATTCTGAACCGTTGCCAGCTCCTTGACAGGCAATGTACCTTCAAAACGCAGCAGGATAGCAAATATGGGCGCGATTGCAAGGATGATTGCATCTATCAGTATTAATTTGAATTTATCACGGATGCTTTGTAAGAAATTCACGCCTTATCCTCTTCCCTTTTGTTTTCTTTGCGGTAGCAAAGTAGCCCGTAGCCCAGGCTTAGCAAAGCTCCTATAGCAAATCCAGCAACTGCGTACAATTTCTTCTTAGAACGCGGGCCATTTTCCGTTGTAGGCAAGTTCGCCGGAGATACAACCTGTATTTCCTCGGAGCTCATCTGCTCACGAATCTTACTGGATTCCTGTTCTTTTACCAGATTGGCATAAATATCTTCCTTAATTTTGACATCTCGCTGCAATTGACGGTAAGACTGGCTGTTTTCATTCTTTGGTGTTGCTGCGGCTTTTTCTTCGGCATCCATGAGAGCCTTCTTGGCATCTGCAACCTGTTTATCCAAAAAATCTGCTTTTCTGGACTGAATAGCCTGCTTGTTGCTGCTATGAGACTGCATAAATGTGTCCGTCAATTTCTGTGCAAGTTCTTGAGCTTGTTCTGGTGTACGGCCCGTAGCGGTAATCTTGACTAAATCAGTGCCTCGGATGTTTTCAATCTTCAAAATAGTTTTCAATGCAGCTTTCGAATCTATTTGCAAAGCACTAATCAGTCGGTCCCTTTCTTGCGGGTCTACAGAGTCCATATTTTTTACTGCCTTCTCTACCATTCCCGGCGACTGCAACAGTTCCACAATACTCATAATGTTTATGGGCTTATCTTCAGCCAGATTAATTGTGTCTGATAAATTAGCCACACGTTCATCTGTTTTTACTCGCACTTCTATTGTTGAACTATAGCTTGCCGGTTGTGTCATGGGGTAAGCAAAGCCTAACAGCACACCAGCTATGCAAAGTGCCATTACCTTCTTTTTCTTCCGCCAGAGTATTTTCCCAAGTTTTTCCAAATCGATTTCATATTCCCGTTCTTTATCATCCATTAATACGTGCTTCTCCCCTTTTGTTTTCGTAACGTATCATTAATATATTTTTCGTCTCATTATGCAACTTCTATTATATGTTTCACTTTGTCGCAAGTCAATATATTATGTTTCTTTACGGGATATTTCACACCACTCCCTGCAAATCTTTCATATAATAATGAAGATACTTTACCGACAGGGAGTGATTCGCATCGAAAACAAGCTGCAATACTTGCGGGAACTGCATGATTTGAAACAACAGGAAGTGGCAGACGCATTAGGTGTCAGCCGTTCTACCTATGCCAACTATGAATCCGGCCGGCGTTCTCCTGATATTGACCTGTTGATAAGTCTGGCCGATTTTTATGGGATGTCGCTGGATGAGTTGACTGGTCACAAAGTAAAAGATTCCAATGCGATGCATCTTTCCCCGCAGGCTTTACGTATGCTAAAAAGCTTCAACCAACTATCACGCCCCATCCAAGAATGGTATATTGCCCATATTGATTTTGATGCCAAAACATCACACACGTTGGCAGGGGCAGCGTCACCTGCAATCAAATTCGAAACTGTCGCTGAAACAGGGCAACAAAAATAGGCATTCCGATTCGCGTTGAATCGAAATGCCTATTTTTCTTGTACGAAGTATAAATTTTGTGCTAAAATGGCACTATCCTCCAACGAAAGGAGGGTAGTGTTTTGTTTTTCTTCATTCGGAACGTGCTAATTCCGTTAGCCGTGGGTATCCTGCTTGAATTATTCAAGTACTGGCTGAACCACTAAAACAGAAAAAGCACAAAGAAAAAACGCTCGGCATTATGCTGGGCGTTTTTCTCGTGTTTTGTTTTCTTCTTCGTATTTTTAGTATATCATCTCACGTAAAGAAAAGCAATCACTTTTTCATAGCCTTAATCCATTACCAAAACAGCTTCTTCCTCAGTCTTAAGCTGTGCCATGTCCTCACGGACTTCGCCGTTCCAGCGGTATTTGACGGTCAGCACCAGTACAGCGGCAGCCAGCATAAATGCGGCCATGATGTAGTAACCCAGGTCAAATGCACCAGTATTGGTCTGCACCCAAGCCATCATGTTCGGGCCAACCCAGCCGCCGATATTGCCGCAGGAATTGATAAGGGCAACAGAAGCAGCTGCTGCAGGGCCGGTCAGAAATGTGGTTGGAATCGTCCACCATACCCCCATGGCGGCATAGATGCCGATAGCGGAGAGGCATACGAGGAACAGAGCCATGCCCATACTGTCAACCAACGGGGAGCAGCCCAGGCCAATGGCACCGACTAGCAGGGCGCCTGCCACATGCCAGACTTTATCGCCCGTCTTTGTCGAAGTATGGCCGATAATCACCTGCACCACGAGAGCCGCAATCATGGGAATAGCGATAGCACCGCCCAGGAGGCTAGTAGACCAGCCAGAAAGTCCTTTGAGCACCGTGGGCATCCAGAAGTTGAAGCCCCAGAAGCCTACCACCCAGAGGAAATAGATAAGGCAAAGTTTCAGCACCTTTGGCTCGCAGAAAGCCTGCCAAACGGTGTATTTTTTTACGCGGTGCATAGCGGCCTGTTCTTCTTCATAAACTTTATTCAGGTATTCCTTTTCCGCATCTGTAAGCCAATGGGCCTGTTCGGGGCGGTCTTTGACGGCGAAGAAGAAATACACCGCAAAGAGCAGGGCAGGCAGTGCTTCAAGGATAAAGAGTTCTTGCCAGCCATGCAGGCCGAACAGGGAAGTTTCGAGCAGAACGCCTGCCAATGGCGCTCCGATAATCGTGGAAATCAACAGCGAAGTCAGCATCAGTGAAGTTGCTCTTGCACGCTCCCCAGCGGCAAACCAACGCGGGAATAAGACCGAATAGATGACCGGATACAAGCTGGCTTCTGACGCCCCCAGCAGGAACCGGCACAGGTAAAATTCCGACGGTGTTTTCACGAAGGCCATATACACGCACACCAATCCCCAGGTGAACATGATACGGGCAATCCACTTTGTCGCGGAGAACTTCGCCGCGACCAGCGAGCCGGGCACTTCAAAAATCAGATAGCCCACAAAGAAAATCCCAGCGCCCATGCCGAAAATTTCCGGCGTCAGCCAGGGCATATCTGCCGTCATGGTGAGTTTGGCGTAGGCCACATTGACCCGGTCAATGCAGGCAATAATGGACACCAGAAACACCGGCAAAATAATGCGTAAGTCCCGCTTGCGCTTGAGTCGTTGTAAGTCTAAAGCTTCCATAAATAATCCTCCCTTTCAATAAAAAAAGCCCGTCCCGCGAAGGGACGGACTCATTATCCGTGTTACCACCCAAATTCCCTGCCTGTTTTTATGACAGGGCACTCTACTACGTACCAGCATACGCGGCTTCTGTAACGGGAAGCCCCCGTGGCCGCCTACTGCATTTGACATGTCAAATGCGTTCAGCACCATATCTCAAGGATGATTTTCCATTTCTGCTGGACTATCGGCTTACACCATACCCGATTCGCTGGAAGTCTACTGGGAAATGTACTCTTTCCTCTCATTGACTGTATCTGTATTGTGGATTATTGTTTTCTTGAACACGTTTATTATCTTAACACCGGAGTGTAAAGTTGTCAACCGTCATGCGAAAAAATTTCCTTTTCCAGCATATCCCCTACTTTGCTGGCCATATGCGATAAATCCTGCAGATGAATATAGCTGGAGCCATAGATTTTGCCTGCTGCCTCCGTCACCAGCTCCGCGGAAATCAGGCTGTTTATCAGCGCCATAACGGCAAAACCCTGCGCCTTCAGATACTTAACACCTTGGGCTGCATCTTCCCGTGCCGGAAGGCCGCCGTAATTTTTGGCGGTGCCAAGGCCCTCTGCCGGAATGGGCTGCTCATCACTGGGGTCGGCATCGGTCAGGATAAAGAGCAGTTTCCTGCCGGGTATCTCTCCCCAAAGTTCCGGCACCGCCCGCAGGGCCAGCCCGTCCCGATTCCAGCCCTGCGCCTTGTAAGCGAAGATTCCCTGATTTGAAGTATCGTCAAAACCTTTTAGCAGGCGCAGAATTGTGCAGCCGCCCTGACTGAAAAAGGAAGCCGCTGCCAATCGGATTCCCGCCAGTCCCAAGGCCTCGGCCAACAGATATGCCTGCGTAGCAATCACCATCTGCCGCCCCTTCCGGGAGTCCGAAGCATCCAGCAGCAGCATCACGGAAAAATCAGCATAACTGGCCTTCTCCGCCGCCGTAAAAACCCGGCTGTCCTGCAATTTCACGCCCCTCCATACCCATCCGGGCGCCAGCCGCCCGCTGCGGGCCGGCAGCTCCATGGGCTGGCGGTGTACGAGCAAAGCATTTTGCAGGCGGCGGGTAAGTTCCCGCAATTCCGTACGGAACCACATCTGTTGCTGCTGAAAAAAATCCCAATTCTCACTTTGTGGTTTCCCCGTCTCTCTGGTAAACCAAAGCTGGGCATGGCGATGGATGCCCCGGCAAAGTTTTCCTTCTATCCCGCTTAACCGTTCCTGACTGAACAACGGCTCGCCGTAAAGGCGGCTAAGTTCCGCCTCTGACCGCCTTCCTACCTTCGCCCCCGGCCAAAAGAATTTCTCTCCGCAATCAACCCCACCTGTGGCAGGCAGCAGAATGCCCGCTGCAAAATCCTCCCCATAGCGGCTATGCAGGGGCAGAATTTTATGCAGAAGGGCCTTAAGTCTTGGCGATAAGGAAAAGTGCAGGGCTTTGCGCGGGGCACCGTACCAATGAAAGCGAAAGAAGCGTTTGATAATCCCCTCCATGGCGGCAATGATGTCATCGGTGCGCATTTGCCCTGTAAATTGCAGGGCTTTATAGAGCTTCCTGTCCCAGGGATTTAAGAGTTCCGGCTTCCCGCCCAAAATTTCCCGGCAGCGGGCGCATTTGAGATTATGGGCCAGTTCCTGCCGCATCATGAGCTGCTGAAAGGACAAGTCCACATCCTCTCGCAGGAACCGCGCCGCATGCTGACGGCGTAAACTTGCCAAAACAGGGCGGGCAGGCAGTTCCTTTTCATAGGCCGCCGCTTCCAGCCCCAGCCAGAATAGTTCGGTAAAGAGCTCTCCCAACAGGGATTTATCTAGGGTATTTTGCAGGTAAGCGGTCAGTTTTTCTGCATCATAATGACGGTGAACCAGCCCCACAATGGAATTGAGGTATAAATCCGGTTCACCGTCTGCGTAAAAGGACAAAAAGGCCGGACGAAAGTCATAGCGCCCCGCCGCCGTCCAGACAATATTGAGTGCCCGCTTCTGCCGTTGGGCATGAAGATTTTCCTTTGACATGTCAATTTACCCCGCAAAGATTTCTTCCCTGCCCCAGTCCGCCGGCAGGCGCAGGGCGATAATGTCCTCAGCCAGCGCCCGCTCCTGCCAATCAAAGCATTTGCCCGTGAGCCCCATGGAAAAAGCCTGTCCCGCCGTAAGGCCCAGCTTAATAAGGCGCAAGGCTTCCAATAATCCCCGCAAGTCCAGCGCCCGGCCAGAGATTTCCCGGGCTTCGTATTTCTGCCGCAGGTCGAGGAACAAAGCTGCCATTGTGCGGGCAGCATTTTCCCGCAAATCCGGGAATTCGTATTTTAACAGGGAGATAAGTTCGCTTTCGCCGGGCACAGGCATATGAATGACCACAAAGCGGGATAGCAGCGCCTCATTCAGTTCACGCGTGCCGCTGTAGCCATAATTCATGGTGGCGATAAAGCGGGTGGCAGGATGAAGGTTTAAGCGCTCATAGCCCGGCACCTCCAGCTGGCGCCGATGGTCGAGCAGCGAATGGAGCACCGCCAAGGCCTCGTTGCGGGCCATATTGATTTCATCGAGGACGCAGATACCGCCCGCCGTCACGCAGTCATGGACAGGGCCGGGCCGGAAGCAGACTTCGCCGCCTTTGAAGGTGTCCATGCCAATCAGATAGGAGGCATCCACATCAATATGAAAGGACACATTCCAAAGCGGCCGCCCCAAGAGCAGCGCCAGATTCTCCGCCAGAATATTTTTACCTGTGGCTTTAGGCCCTGCCAGCAGGAGGTTTGCCCCCGCCAACAGAGCCGTCAATGCCGCTGTTAAAATTTCTGTGCCAAAGTAGGGAAAGCGGGGCGCATTTACCTCCCGTTTTCCCTGCCAGGGATTGGCCTCGCGAAAGGCCGCAGCCTGCGCCAAAAGCTCAGGCTGCAAGCCCTGTCCACCGAAAAAATTCCTCATTTCCTCCGCTGTCAAAACGAGTCACCTCCCAAGTGCTATCCGCCGTTAACCTTTGGCTGACACTTCGTTATATACGTCCTTGAGCAAGGTTTCCTTGCGCAGGGACAGACATTCGCACTTTCTGTCGTCTGCATCCACATTGCGGATGGTTTCGAGGATAATCTCACCAATCATCGGCGCATCATCATAGAAGATATCCGCCATATCCTGATGGGACCATTTTTCCTTGATGCCCTCGCCGTAGTTCACCGTGAAGTACAGGCCTGCATAGCAGGCACCGATTTCCCGCGCGAGATAGACTTCGGGACAGATGCTCTGGCCCACTATATCGGCATGGCCGTTCATCATGGCCACTTCGGCCGGACTTTCAAAATGGCGGCCATCGGTTACGGCGTAAGTACCGCGGATAAATACTCGGCCGTCAAAACGCTTCTTAGTAGCCGCAATCAAAGCCTGCCGCATTTCCGGGCACAGGGCATCACGCATCACAAGCAGATAACGGCCATCGAGCATTACATCCTTGCGCACGGAAAGGTCGAGATAATCATCGGGAATGATAAAGTCCCGCAAATCGAGCAGCTTGTTGACGGTGCCTACACCACCTTCGGAGATAATGCGCTTAACACCAGCTTCGCGGAAAACCCAGAATACCTGACGCGAAGCATCCGCGCGGGTTACGCCGCTGCGCCAGCCGTGCATCTTGACCGTGAGTACCCGCTTTTCCCCCACGCAGAACAGGCGCATAGCGGGGCTTTCGCCGTAGGGCGTAATAAAGCGCAGATTGTCGGCCAGAATTTCTACATCCTTATCGGTCACGTTGGCCGGGAAATTGCTGGATAATGTACCCGAGCCGCCGACTACGGCGTAGGATGCTGCGGGGATTTTATGGTCATTCATTGTATTTACACCTCATCCGCCCCTTACGGGGCACTTCCGGGGTGTCCACCGGACACCCGCGGCTTCGCCGCCCCCAAAGGGGAAGGCTTTAGTATCGTTTAATAATGTTATATTCTGTATCACGCTGGGCGGGCTGTTTGCCTGCGCCGCGAATCAGTTCCGTCATCTTATTGATGGACATTTCATACTGTGTACCAGCGGCCCGCACGACATTTTCTTCAAGCATGATACTGCCGAGGTCATCGGCGCCAAAGCCCAAGGTCAACTGGCCGATACGCTCGCCCTGCGTGACCCAGGAGCCTTGGATATGTTTGATATTGTCCATATAGAGGCGGGTCACGGCCAGAGTCTTCATATAGTCCCAGCCACTGGTCTTTTCACCGCCCAGTTCGGTATTGCCGGGCTGGAAGGTCCAGGTAATAAAGGCGCGGAAACCGCCGGTCTTATCCTGCAGGCGGCGGATTTTTTCCATATGCTCAATGCGCTGTGCCATGGTTTCGCCAAAGCCGATAACCATGGTGGCCGTGCTCTCCATGCCAATGCTATGGGCGCACTCCATCACATGCAGCCAGTCCTCGGTCATGATTTTCTTGGGGCTGACCCGCTTGCGCACTTCGTCCACAAGGATTTCCGCACCGCCGCCGGGCAGGCTGTCAAGGCCCGCTTCCTGCAAACGCTTCAGCGTATCGAGAATCGAAAGTCCTGCCTGTTGGGCAAAATACTGGATTTCCGTGGCCGTAAAGGAATGAATGGTAATCTGCGGAAATTTCTCCTTGATACTGCGCAGCATCGTTTCGTAATAATCAAGTCCTAAGTCCGGGTAAAGCCCGCCCTGAATCATGACCTGCGTACCGCCTGCCGCTACAGTTTCCGCAACTTTGGCCAGAATCTCCTCATTGCTCAACAGATAGGCATCCTTGGACTCCTTGCGGCGGAAGAAGGCGCAGAATCTGCACTCATTCTTGCAGACGTTGGTATAGTTGATGTTCCTGTCCACGATGAAAGTCACCGTATCATCAAAGAGCTTTCTTCGTGCATTATCCGCCTGTATGCCCAGTTCAATGGGGTCGCCGGTTTTCAGCAGGTCAATACCTTTTTCTTCACTAAGCCGCATTAGTCCTGCACCTCCCGATAAAAAGTATCCCGCTGTACTGGTTCATAGCCCGTCTCACGGATAAATTTCTCCAAATCCGTGCGGGTGATGCCCGTGTTGGTCTTAGCGCCGGCGGCATGAATGATTTTTTCCTCGCCAATGGTGCCGTCCAAATCATCCGCCCCAAAACCCAAGGCCAGTTGCGCAATCGGCATAGTCAGCATAATCCAGAAAGCCTTGATATGGTCGAAGTTATCCAAGATAAGACGGGAAAGCGCCAACATCTTCATATCTTCCCAGGAACCCACGCGCTTGAGGCCGCGTTCCTCGCCCAGTTCCGTATGCTCCGGATGGAAGGGGAACAGCATAAACGCCTGAAAACCATGCGTCTCGTCCTGCAAATCCCGCAGGGTAATGAGATGCTGCAGACGTTCCTCTATCGTTTCCACATGGCCATACATGATGGAAGCATTGGTGCGAATGCCGAGCTTATGCGCCGTACGCATAACTTCCAGCCATTCGGCCGTGGTGGCTTTCTTGGGGCAGATAATCTCCCGCACTCTGTCCGAGAGAATTTCCGCACCGCCGCCGGGCAGGCTGTCCAGGCCTGCTTCTTTAAGCTCGGTCAGCACTTCTAAGATGCTCTTGCCGCTGATTTTGGCAAAGTTTACGATTTCCACTGGGGTAAAGGCCTTGACATCTGCCTCCGGCAGCGCCGCCCGCACCTGCCTTACGATATTCTTGTAGTAGTCAAAATCCTTATCGGGATGCAGGGCGCTGACGATATGAATTTCCGAAAGATTTTTGAGTTCTTTGGCACTGTCCAGAATCTTGGCCACATCATCTGTTTCCAGTACAAAGCCGCGCTTATCCCCATCCTTGACCTGAAAGGCACAAAGCGGACAGTTGGCACTGCAGATATTGGTCAGATTGATATGACGGTTTACGGTATAAAAGACCTTTTTGCCGCTTTTGGCTTCCTTCATGCGGCGGGCGCATTTAGCCAGAAAGAGCAGGTCATTGTCTTCGTAGAGGGCCAATGCATCTGCCAGAGTCAGCCGTTCCCCAGCTTCCGCCTTTGCCCGTGCGCGTTGCATGTTGTCCATAGCTCCTCCTTAATCAAACGTCCGCAGGATGTTGAAATTGCAGTCGCAGGCCGCCGGAATCCGTCCGGCCTCCCGAATAATGCGGATGATATTATCTTCCGAAAGCGCCGTGGGACTGGTGGCCCCGGCATCATGGAGAATCGTTTCCTTGTGCACCGTGCCGTCAATGTCATTGGCACCAAAGCCCAAAGCCACCTGCGCCACAGGCACCGTGAGCATGACCCAGTAGGCCTTGATGTTCGTAAAGTTATCGAGCATCAGACGGGAAATCGCCATGGTACGCAAATCATCCCAGACGCTGGTCTGCTTGATGCTTTCTCCAAGCTCCGTATTCTTCGGCAGGAACGGGAAGCAGATAAAGGTCTGGAAGCCGCCGGTTTCGTCCTGCAAATCCCGCAGGCGCAGCAGATGGTCCACACGTTCTTCCAGCGTTTCAATATGGCCATAGAGCATGCTGGCATTTGACTTGATGCCCAGCTTGTGCGCTGTGCGCGCCACTTCGAGCCACTCATCCGCCGTGGCTTTATTCGGGCAAAGTTCATCCCGCACCCGGTCAGAGAGGATTTCCGCGCCGCCGCCCGCAATGGCCTGCAGGCCGCCTTCGTCGCGCAGGCGAATCAGCACTTCTTCCACAGACAGGCCGGAGATTTCTGCAAAGTGGGTGATTTCCACGCCGGTAAAGCCTTTCATATAGAGCTGTGGATAGGCTTCATGGATGGCTTTGACAATTCCCAGATAGTGCTCGAAAGTCCAGGTAGGATGCAGCCCGCTGACCACATGCAGCCCGGCAAGGTTCGGGTCCTGCATGGCATCTGCCACCAAAGCCAGAGCCTGCTCCTTTGTCATTTCATAGGCGCCCTTTTCGTTGCAGTCCCGGCCAAAAGCGCAGAACTTGCAATGGGATGTACAGATATTGGTCAGATTTACGTGACAGTTTACGTTATAGTAGACGATATCCCCGCATTTCCGCTTCCGTACCATGTCCGCCATAGCCCCCAGCCAGGCCAGGTCGTGACAATGGAACAGGCGCAGGCCGTCCTCACGGGTGAGCCGCTCTCCCCGCTGAATTTTTTCCTCTATATCCTTATATTCTTCTGCCGCTAACATTTCCGTCCTCCAAAAATAAAACATACCTTCTAATTATAACACTAAAAGCCATGCCTTGCAGGGCAAAAAATCACATGAAAAAGTTGACAATGAAAAATTTTTAATGGAAATTTAATCCCCTTCTTCTTGTATTTTAATGTTCCCCTTCTATAATGACCAATGTAGTCAGGAGTTAACAAAACTTAGTTTGACAGCAAAGGAGAGATACAAGATGCTTAACACCAAGAATGTTAAAATGACTGCTATCGCCCTTGCCGGAGTTATGAGCCTGGGGATTGGCGGACTTACGGTAAGCGCTGCAGAAGCAAGTCCCTTTCATCATGGACACAACTACGAAGTGCAGGAACTTGCACACAGACACCATAACGAACACCCCAAGAAATATTCCGAGGGTGAGCGCAACACCGCCGCTATTTTGGGCGCAGTAGTTGGTGCCGTTATTGCCAAGAACACCTGATTGGCATCCCCTTAGCTAATTCTTCCCCACGAAGGATTACACATACATTCGATTCCTAAATTCTCTAATTCTCTACTAAAAAGGACATGCCCCCACAGCATGTCCTTTTTGGTATGCAATTTTATAAGTATTCCTCAAACCGCTCCATATCCAACACTTTGACGCATTTGCCATCCACCGCGATAATTCCCTCTCTCTGCATGGCGGAGAGTTCCCGCGACAGAGAAGGTCTTGTCACCGCCAGATATGCAGCCATAAATTCCCGACTGCCAGTAAGTTCCAGTTCCCGCTTGCCCTGCAATTCAATGAACAGGAAGCGGATGATTTTCTCCCGCAGGCTGCCGCTGGCCAGCACCTTTATCTTGTTGTGCATGAAGTATGCCTTGCGGGCAAAGATGCGCATGAGGTTGCGCTGGATTTTCAGCGCACTGCGGCTAAGCTTGCCGCCTGCCTCAAAAGTGAATAAGTCACTGGATATTTCCAGCAAGCGTACAGGCGTGACGGTTTCCACATACATATCGTAGGGCTGCTTCAACACCTCGTAGACTTCGCCGAACATATCCCCCGGCTCGTTGATTTCCGACAGGAAGATACGCCGTCCGGAGAAGGTATCCTTGAGGATATGCACCTCACCCGCCAACAGGATATAGAGGGATTTGGGCATATCGCCCTCGTGAAAGACAATCTGCCCCTTGGGATATTCCCGCAGATGCACCTGAGCAGAAGCCAGCAGTTCCGCCACTTCTTCATCACTCATGCCCGCTGCCAAAGAAGATTTTTTCAGCACCGGAATCAGTTGTTCCCTGTCCCCGCTCATATCTTACTCCTGCACCAGAATCTTTTCGATTTCGACGATGTACATGGTATGGTAGTCATTCTGATACCAGCGTTCATCTGCAGCCTTGTCGATAAAACATTCCTGCTTGATTTCCTGCGCATAGAGCTTGCGGCAGAGCATGGTCACACGGGCCTCATCAAAGTAGGTACGTCCATTGTCATGTTTGACGGTCAGCCCGCTCTTGGCGATTTTATCCTCATCCCGGCCAGATACCGTACCAAAGTAATTCATCATCTTGCGGCGGTCCTCACCGAATACGGAAATGGTCAGCCCCTCGGCCTTATCCACAAATTCCTTGGTGTAGCGGGACGGACGGATGAAAATATACGCCACCGGCTTACCCCACATAATGCCCATGCCGCCCCAGGAAGCCGTCATGGCATTGCTCTTACCCTCGGCTTCTCCTGCAATCAGCAGCCAGTCCTTGCCAATTACCTTAAATACGCTTTCGTTAAAATCATCGGGTTTGATTTCTTTTATTGCCATTATAAACACCTTTCCTTTTTCACATTTATCCACAGGGAAATTATACCATGGATGCAGAAAATCCACAAAATCTTGGAGTTATCCACAGAATTGCCGTGGATATCCCCAAGATTTTGTGGATAACTTGCATTTATTTTCCCTATATGCTTATTTCTGGTCTTTGAGCGCATCGTCAAGCGTATGCCATGCCAGAACAGCACATTTTACCCGTGCGGGCATATGCGCCACGTTTTTGAGTGCCAGAGCTTCGTCGAGTTCTTCGAGTTCATCCTCGTCCACCAGTTCGCCCTTAATCATGGAGATGAATTTATTGGCGAGGCGGCGGGCGTCCTCGACACTCTTGCCGCGAATCAGCTCGGCCATGATATCGGTGCTCGCCTGGGAAATGGCACAGCCCACGCCGGTAAAGGCAGCTTCTTTTACGACGCCGCCTTCCACCTGCAGTTCAATGGTGATTTCGTCACCGCAGCTGGGGTTCTTGCCCTTCATCTGGCAGGTGGCACAACTGAGTTTATGCTTATGGTCGGGGTTGCGGCTATGTTCTCCTAAAACTTCCGTATACACATCATCAAGCGCCATAACCAAGTACACCTCTTACTTTCTTTAACGATTCAATCCAGCGGTCGATGTCTTCCCGCGTGTTATACAGGTAGAAACTGGCCCGGCAGGTCGCATTCTGCCCGAGATAACGGTGCAGGGGCTGGGCGCAGTGATGGCCCGCCCGCACGGCTACGCCGTCATTGTCGAGAATGGAGGCCACATCATGGGGGTGCACATCCTGGACATTGAAGGCAATAATGCCCGTCTTGTTGTCCTGCGTCGTGTCACAGCCGTACAGCTCAATAAACGGCAGTTCCCTGAGCTTAGGCAAGGCATAGTTCAGCAAATCGGCTTCGATGGCTTCGATGCGGTCAAAGCCGATTTTTTCGAGATAGTCGATAGCAGCGACCAGACCTGCCGCCCCGCCGACGTTCTGCGTGCCGGCCTCGAACTTTGCGGGCACTTCTGCCCAGGTGGAATTCTGTTCTTCCACATACTCAATCATATCGCCACCGCGCAGGAAGGGTTCCATCGCATCGAGCAGCGCATATTTGCCATAGAGCACGCCAATGCCCATCGGCGAGAGCATCTTATGGCCGGAGAAGGCGAAGAAATCGCAGTCCAAATCGGACACATCCACAGCCATATGTGCTACGCTCTGAGAGCCGTCCACCACGCAAATGGCACCGACACTATGGGCTTTTTGGACAATTGCCTTGACGTCATTTTTAAGGCCCAGCACATTGGAAACCTGCGTTACGGCAACGATTTTCGTGCGTTCCGTAATCTTCGTTTCAATATCCTCTGCGGACAAATTGCCGTCTTTTTCGAGATAGATGTATTTGAGCGTTGCGCCCTTGGCCTTGGCCACCATCTGCCAGGGCACGCAGTTGCTGTGATGTTCGGAAATCGAAATCACGATTTCGTCCCCGGCGTTGACATTATGCAGGCCGTAGCTGTAAGCGACAAGGTTCAGCGCTTCCGTAGCGTTCTTCGTAAAGATGATTTCCTGCGGGCGCTTGGCTTTGATAAATTCTGCCGTGCGTTTCCGTGCCCCCTCGTAGATATCCGTGGCCTTGATGGACAAGGCATAGGCACCGCGATGCGGATTGGCATTGCAGCCGCCATAGTAGCCGCAGATAGCCTGAATCATCTGTTCCGGCTTTTGCGTAGTCGCGCCATTGTCGAGATACGCCACCTTGCGGCCATTGATTTTATGATTCAGTAAGGGAAAATCCTTCAAAAATTCCTGTGCATCAGCCATTAGAAAGCCTCCTTTGCAGGTAAGCGTCAATTTCTGCCTTTAATTCATCGTTATCAATGCGGTCAAGAACCGGCTGGAAGTTTGCTTCCACCACGAGTTTCTGTGCTTCTGCCAAATCGAGGCCACGGCTCATCAGGTAAAAGAGCTTTTCTTCGTCCATCTTGCCGATGCTTACCGCATGATGGCCGTCCACATCATCTTCATGGGACAGCATGATGGGCACGCTGCGGTTCTGTACATGGTCGGACAGCACCATAACTTCCTCGTCCTCACGCCCCACAGAGCCTTTGGAACCTTCGAGGAAATCCAACGTGCCGCGGAAGGTCTTTTCCGCCCCGCCGAGCAGTGCCCCGCGCACCTGCATATTGGCATCCGTGCGCTTGCCCTGCTGACGGATGATGTAGTTGAGATCAATCTTGCGCCCGCCATCACCGAAGTACAGCCCCCAGACATCGGCAAAGCTGTCGTCGCCAGCCATATCCACCGTAAGTTCTGCCGCCGTATGTTTAGCGCCTGCTTCCACGGTCGTATAGTTGAACTTTGCGCCCTTGCCCACATAGACTTTAATGCGGCTCGTGACAGCTTCGTTCTCGTCCACCAACTGAGCATAAATCAAATTCAGTTCCCCGCCATCGGCGATATGGGCCTGCACATCCAAATTCCCGCCCTCGCGTCTGTCGAGCACAATGCTCTTGCTTTCGCCGGCTTCCACGAGAATCTCTTCCGTCTGGACATTTTCGCTAAGTCCTGCCGGAACGGGAACGTCATTGACCTTCAGCCACCGCCAGGTACGCATGGGAATGGCGGAAAAAATTTCTTCATTTAACATTAGCTTTTCCTCCTTAATCCCTTACCCCATAGTACCTTCAAGCTCGATGTTGACGAGATTGTTCATTTCGAGTGCGTATTCCAAAGGCAGTTCCTTGGCAATCGGCTCCACAAAGCCGCGCACAATCATGGCCCGGGCTTCTTCTTCGTCAATGCCACGGCTGGTCAGATAGAAGATGGCCTCATCGCTGATGCGGCCAATCTTGGCTTCATGGCCGATATCCGCTTCGTCCCCTTCAATATCCATAACCGGCAATGTATCGCTGCGGGAGAGATTATCGAGCATCAGGGATTCGCAGTTCACGGAGCACTTGGCATACGGCGCGTTCTTCGTCACCTTGACCGCACTGCGGTAAGTGGCCATGCCGCCCGCCTTGGAAATCGTACGGGTGTTGATGTTGGCCGAAGTATGCGGTGCCGCATGGATAACGCTCGCCCCCGTATCGAGATTCTGCCCCTTGGAAGCAAAGGTTACACCCGTGAACTCACAGCGGGCATTTTCCCCATGCAGCACACTGCAAGGATAGAGGCAGGAAATATGCGAACCAAAGGAACCGGACACCCATTCGATAATGCCGTCCTTTTCCACCAGGGCACGCTTGGTGTTGAGGTTCATCATATTGCGCGACCAGTTTTCAATCGTGGAATAACGCAGGCGCGCCCCTTCCTTGACAAAGAGCTCCACGCAGCCGGCATGGAGGTTGGTCACATTGTGTTTCGGTGCGGAGCAGCCTTCAATAAAGTGCAGGCTGGCATTTTTCTCTACAATAATGAGTGTATGCTCAAACTGACCAGCACCGGCAGCATTGAGGCGGAAGTAGCTCTGCAAGGGCATTTCCACATGAACGCCTTCCGGCACATAGACAAAGGAGCCTCCAGACCAAACAGCACCATGCAGGGCCGCAAATTTATGGTCTTTGGGCGGTACGAGGGTCATAAAGTATTCCTTGACGATATCCCCTTGCTCGACGAGCGCCGTTTCCATATCGGTATAGATAACGCCCTGTTTGACCATGTCTTCCTGAATGGAGTGGTAAACCACTTCCGAGTCATACTGAGCACCAACGCCGCCCAGCGAGGTCTTTTCCGCTTTGGGAATGCCGAGCCGGTCGAAGGTATCCTTGATAGCCTCCGGTACTTCCTCCCAGCTGCCGGTCATCTTGGCATCGGGCTGTACATAGGTCACGATATCGTCCATATGGAGTTCTTCGAGGGACGGGCCCCAGGTGGGCAGTTCCAGCGAATTATAAACTTCGAGGGATTTTAAGCGGAACTCGGTCATCCATTCCGGGTCATGCTTGCGCTTGGAGATATCCCGCACGATTTCCGGCGTCAAGCCGCTATGGGATTTGTAGGCCGAATGGTCTTCGTTTTTGATATCGTAGAGGGTGCGCTCGATATCCTCTACATAGGTTTTCTTCTTCTCAGCCATAGCGCTCAACCTTCCTGTTCTTCACGGATATGGGCAAAGCCGCGGCTGTTGATGTCCTCAATGAGTTCCGCGCCGCCTTCTTCCACAATCTGACCGTTCATCAGAACGTGTACCTTGTCTACCTTGAGGTGTTCGAGAATGCGCGTGTTATGGGTGATAATCAGGCAGGAATTTTCCTCGTTATGGAACTTGGCCACACCTTCGGACACAATCTGCACGGCATCGACATCGAGACCGGAGTCCGTTTCATCGAGCAGCGCCAGTTTCGGATTGAGCATCAGAAGCTGCAGGATTTCCGTACGCTTCTTCTCACCGCCGGAGAAGCCGACATTGAGATAACGCTGAGCGTATTCCGGGGCCATCTTGAGTTCCTGCATGGTTGCCTTGAGTTCCTTGCGGAAGGGCAGGAGTTTTACCTTTTCGCCCGTGATTGCCTGCTTGGCTGTACGCAGCATATTTTCCACGGTGATGCCGGGGATTTCCTCCGGGGTCTGGAAGGACAGGAACAGGCCTTTGCGGCTGCGCTCGAAGGTTTTCATCTCCGTCATATCCTCGCCTTCGAATTCCATGCAACCGCTGGTTACCGTATATTTCGGGTGGCCCATGATGATGTTCATGAGTGTAGACTTGCCGGAACCATTCGGCCCTAAGATAACATGCACTTCCCCCTTGCCTACGGACAAGGAAAGGCCCTTCAGGATTTCCTTATCCTCGACACCGGCATGGAGGTCCTTAATTTCCAAAAGCTGCTCTGCCATTACTAAACTCTCCTTCTAAAACAACAGTGGATACACTGTAAAAACCTCGTATATTTAATCCTTAGTAAAATTGTCAGGATTGATTCTTATTTTAGGATGTCATAAAAGAAAAGTCAATAGATTTCACCAGCTCTCATAAATATTGCATATAATTGAGAGTTATTATCGCAAGAAGGAATTTACCGACCAATCACGAATAAAACTGTATGAATAGTCTCGCATAATTCACCAGGGAGGTGGGTTTCCCATGCGTTTTCTGATACGGATATTATTACTGCTGATGCTGGGCCTGGCATATTTCCCCGCCAGCGGCTTTAGCGCGGAATTTTTGCGCCCGGCTCTGCGGATAGGCTTCACGGATACCGAAGGCAGCATCTGGCAGGACAAGCGTCTGCTCTATCAAGGCACGGCCTACGAATTCATCGAGGCACTGTCCACCTATCTGAACCGACGCACTGCCTATACCAGCGGTACAATGGAAGAAAATCTCCTGCGGCTGAAATCAGGCAGCATTGATATGATTATCCTGCCCGATGGCCCAATGACCAGCCGAAGCACTGAACCCATCCCCGCGAATTTACCCGCCGGCACTATTTCTGTGCCTTTGGGAAAATCCCTAGGCTGGCTGTTACTGGATGAAAACCGGGCTGAAATGGCGTCTCAGATTTCTGCTGCCGTGAAGACCATCGCCGAGGTCAACCCCTTCTTCCGCTACGACCTGCTGGAAAAATACCATTCCACAGGCCTCAAACTGAATCTCACCCCCGAAGAACAGGCCTATCTCACCACACATCCCGTTATCCGCACCATGATTTCTCCCCGGCAGGCCCCCTATGCCTATTGGGAAAACGGCGAACCGCGCGGGGTTATCGCGGATGTCATCAAGCGGGTGGAATCCGACCTGAATATCAAGCTGGAAGTCATCCCCGAAGAAAGCCAGCAAACCATGATGGAACACCTCACCAACGGGGATATCGACATGGTGATGGATTTTTACACCGACTACAACTGGGCCAAAGCCCATAACGCTGATTTGACCTTTCCCTATCTGACGCTTAATTATGTCTCCGTCATGCGCAAGGACAGACCGCTGCCAGTAGCACCGGTGGTGGCCTGCGCCCGAACCCATTTCTACACCCATCAGTTCGTCGAAAAGATGTTCCCAGCCGAACAGCTTCGCTACTATGTGGATGTCGCCGAATGCATGGCCGCAGTGAACAAAGGCGAAGCCGATATAACCTTCGTCAAATCCATCACCGCCCAGAGCGATATTTTTCAGGGAAATTATTACAACCTCTACACCAATGGCAATGTGATGTTCTCCCATCAAGTTTCCATGGCGGTGCGGGATACTACAGACCCCATTCTCATCCGCATTCTCAACAAAGAAGTCGCCCATATTGCCCCGCAGGACATTACCAGCATCGTCAACCAGGAAGTTTATCAGGTGCAGGCTCAGGACACCCTGCAATCCTTCATCTACCGCAATCCCTTCCTGACACTGGGCTTTGCTGTCGGGATTCTGCTGCTGATTATCATCGGTCTGCTCATTTTCCTGCGCATGCGGCATAGTTACACGCAGGAACTCTGGCAGCAGGCCAATCTGGTAACTTCTGTAGGCATATACAATATCCACTGGTTCACCAATGAACTGCCCAATGCCATTGCGTATTACAGCGAAGCCCGGAAAAATGGCGAGCTTTTTGTGCTGATACTCTCAGTCCAGCGCACGGCCTTCCTCAAGGAGCTTTACGGCTCCAAACTCTTTGCTGAATCCGTCAAATCCAGCATGAAAACCGTAACCCGCAAGCTGCCCTGGATTCTGCGCTATGGCCTGTCCGCAGAAATCACGCATGTCTATATGCTCTGCCGGAAGCCCACCGGTCTGACCTTGCGGCAGGCGGCAGAACAGGTGGAAAAGAATGCCCGCAACGTCGTCGTCAACGGTATTCCCACGAGCTTCACCTACCATATCGGCATCTGCCCGGTGCCCCGCAGCGAGGACATTGATGCCAGTCTGCTGATGGACAACGCCATGATGGCCCGCAACGAAATCATGGGCACGAGCCAGACCATCGGCATCTTCAATTCCGTCATGCATGACGAACTTCTCCATCATCAGGAAATTGAACTCTATATGGAAAAGGGCTTGGCCGAAGGCGAATTCCAGATTCATCTTCAGGCCAAATATGACCTCGCCACCAGAGAAATCTGTGGTGCCGAAGCCTTGATACGCTGGCAAAGCCCGGAATTGGGCTTTTTGATGCCCAACCACTTCATCAATCTCTTTGAACGCAACGGCTTTGTGCTCAAACTGGATTACTTTGTGCTCGAAGAAGTCTGCAAGATACTTTCCGAGCGGCTCAAGAAAAAACTGCCCGTCGTGCCCATATCGGTCAACCAGTCAGGCCTTCATATCTCCGAACGGGGATATCTGGCCAATATGCAGACCATTGCTGACCGCTATAAACTTCCCCGCAAACTCGTGGAGCTGGAACTTACGGAAACTTCCTTCATCGACTTTACCACCAAAAATGAAAATGAAAACGCCCTGCATATTACCCGCCGCCTCAAGAGCATGGGCTTTTCCCTCTCCATGGATGACTTCTGCACAGGCTACTCCTCCATTGCCATGCTGCGAAACCTGCCCATGGATATTATGAAGATTGACCGCAGTATGCTGCTGTCTGCTGAAACCAGCGAGCGCAGCCTGACCATTCTGAAGCAGGTCATCCAGATGGGACGCAGCCTCAATATGCAGGTATTGGTGGAAGGCATCGAAACCGATGCACAGGAACGTCTGCTGAAAGCTACCGGCTGCCATGTGGGCCAGGGATACCTGTTCGCTCACCCCGTTCCTATGGAACAATTCTTTGCCCAACTGGATAAAAAAGCAAAAAAATAAAATAAGTTATTGATTTTCATTCTCATTTGTGCTATATTATATTCAGGCTTTCGTTAAAGCTCTCCTAAAATATAATACACAGCAAAGAACCGGACGTACTGCTCATGCGTCCGATTCTTTGTGTCTATTTGGAATCCTTGCAGGATTTTTCCCGTTTATCACTAATATACAATATGATAGCGAACAATTTTTACGGAGGTATTCTTATGCAATCCTTTAACTTCAAAGTTCCCACCGAAATCGTCTTTGGCCGTGGCGCCGAAAATAAGGCTGCCGAAAAACTCACCGCCTATAATGCCCACCGGGTATTCATTGTCTACGGCGGTGGCAGCGTGGTCAAAAGCGGCCTGCTGGGCAGAATTGAACAATCCCTGCAGGAAGCGGGCCTGTTTACCCAGTCCAAGGGCGGTGTTCAGCCCAATCCCCGGCTGAGCTGGGTGCGGGAAGCCGTCAAAGAAGCCATTGCCTTCAAAGCCGATTTCATTCTGGCAGTCGGCGGCGGCAGTGTTATTGACTCCGCCAAAGCCACCGCCCATGGTACCGCCAATCCGGAAATCGACGTCTGGAGTTTCTGGAATGGCAGCGTGAAACTGGAAAAAAGCCTGCCTGTAGGTGCGGTGCTGACCCTGTCCGCGGCTGGCAGCGAGACCAGTGACTCGGCGGTTATCACCAACGAGGAAACGGGCAAAAAAGCCGGACTCAACACACCGTTCAATCGTCCTGTGCTGGCCTTTATGAATCCGGAACTCACTTATACCATTCCGAAAAAACAGCTTATCTGCGGCACTTCCGATATTCTCATGCATACATTGGAACGCTACTTCACAAGCGTCAAGGAGGAAAACACCCTGACCGACCGGATTGCCGAAGCCCTGATGATAACGGTCATCGAAGCCACCCGCCGGGCCATCAAGGACCAGACGGACTACGATGCCATGAGCGAAATCATGTATGCAGGCACCATCTCCCATTGCGGACTTACGGAACTGGGCCGCTGCAAGGACTTTGCCTGCCATAAGCTAGGCCATGAACTGTCCGGGCGCTTTGACGTAACCCACGGAGCCAGCCTGACCGCCGTCTGGGGGTCCTGGGCCCATTACGTCTACCGGGATGACATTCCCCGCTTTGCAAAGTTTGCCGCCAAAATCTGGGGCATAACCGAAGGGACGGAGGAAGAACGCGCCAAGGCCGGTATCGAAAAGACCGTGGCTTACTTCAAGGAAATCGATATGCCCACCAACTTCACCGAGCTGGGCATCGGCGTGCAAGGTGAGGATGTGCTGGAAGCTTTGGCCGATTCCTGCACCGCTGGCGGCACTAAAGTGGTGGCAAACTTCCATCCCATCGACAAGCAAACAGCTATCGAAATTTACCGCTTAGCCAATAAATAAGCATCAAATAAAACCCTTTACTTTTTTTATGACCTGGTATAAAATTTATCTTGTATGAGCTACTCAACATAGTTTATAGAAAAGAAAGAGGGAATATCATGTTTGTACATGAACTCATTTTGCAAGGCAAACCTGACGCCATGGCCATCGTAGACCATAAGCGCCGCTTCACTTATAAAGAATTACAGACCGCAGTGACCAACTTCCGCAACCGGCTCTATGCCGTCGGTGTCCGCGAAGGGGACCGCGTGGGTATCTTCTCCCGCAACAGCGCGGATTTCGTCTTTGCCTATATGGCAACGGCTTCTCTGGGCGCTATTTCCGTGCCCATCAACTTCCAGCTCAGCAACCGCGAAATTGCTTACATCATCAAGGATTCCGGCATCCGCACCATGCTGACCTACCAGCCGTTGAACCTCGTGGATGCACTGGCGGCACTACGCTGTGACCTCAAGGTTACCCAGTACGACATCAAGACCATGAGCAAGGCCGACCCAAAAATCAGTGAAGCGCCGGCTCTGCGGGCTGACTTTGACGAGCATAAGCCCTGCGCCACCATCTACACCTCCGGCACCACGGGCAACCCCAAGGGAGCTGTGCTGTCCCATCGTAACCTCGTAGCCAACTGCGAACAGATGCGGGACAACGGCATGGGCTGTAAGGCCGAGCACAACGTACTCTGCGTACTGCCCATGTACCATGCGTTTGGCTGGACCTGCTCCGTGCTCTATTCTTTCTTCAGCGGTGCCGAAGTGGTCATTCTCGACTCCTTCACCCCGAAGGAAACCATTGGCGTTATCCGCGAGGAAAAAGTCACCGACCTCTACATCGTACCCTCCATCTGCAGCCTCTTGACGAAACTGGCCACCACTGAGGACATGGCCTCCCTGCGTCTTGTCGTCAGCGGCGGCACGACGCTTCCCCTGCAGATTCAGCAGGACTTCATCAAGAAATTCGGTGTGGATATCTGCGAAGGTTACGGCCTGTCCGAAACCAGCCCGGTTGTCACCATGAACCCGCCGGAGAAACCGATTGTCGGCTCCTGCGGCAAGATTGTGCCGGGTATTCAGTGGAAGCTGATTGACGCCGAAGGCAAGGAAGTTCCGCAGGGCGAAGCCGGCGAACTCATTGTCAAGGGCGAAAACATCATGCTCGGTTACTGGAACCTCCCGGATGTGACTCAGGACGCCATGCGCGGCGGTTGGTTCCACACCGGCGACGTGGCCCGCTGTGACGAAGAAGGCTATATCTACATCGTGGACCGCATCAAGGACATGATTATCAGCATGGGCGAAAACATCTACCCCCGCGAAGTCGAAGAACTCGTTTACCAGTTCCCCGGCATCTTTGAAGCTGCCGTTATCGGCATCGAGGACAAACTGCGCGGCCAGGCCGGTGCCTGCTTCTACAGCACCCATGACGGTCAGGACATCAACGTGCGGGAACTCAAGAAATTCCTGCAGGCCAACCTCGCGCTCTACAAGATTCCGCGCGAATTCCACCTCATGGAAAAACTGCCCCGCACCTCCACAGGCAAAATCGCCAAACGCATGATTCTCGACGAATTCCGCAAGAGCAAAAATAAATAAGCAGCATTAACAAAAGAGATTGATTTCTCCCCTATGTAATGCTATAATTAAAGCACGAAATAAATACTATGAGTTTCGACTTTAAAAGACGAGAAAACCCCGAGGATGGCAGTCCTCGGGGTTTTTGTACTATCTACCGCATTAATGGTTCAACCAGTAGTTAAACATGGCTACCAGCAGTCCCACTGCCAACGGCATCAGTACATGTACTATGAGTTTCTCCTTCAAAAGAGTCACCTCCTTTCGCAAGGAGATGGTAATATTTTAACACAGCATAGAATGAAAGGCCAGTCTCGCGGGCGTCTTAGTACCTGAATGTAAACCGCCCCCTTTACCAAACACCGCATTAGTGCTAAAATATGACTCATGGCAAAAGATGACATCATTGCTGTGAGTCATACTTTTATGAACAGGATTAATCTTAGCATATGAAGGAAACTGCCCGGATTGTCAGAAACCGGGACGGCTTTAGGGGTATATGCTCTATTAAGGTTATTTTCCGTACAATCAGTAAACAATAAGGCTGTGAAAGCATCTTTGCCGTTCTCTTGGGAACGCGTTGCTTTACAGCCTTTTTCTTTTGCCTAAAAAAATTCAACTTTATGAGGAGGTTTTTTTGTGCAAAAAATCATCAAAAAAATTGTAGACAATCTGGCTCTGCTTGTGGTGGCCATTGGTATTCTGGGCGCATGGCGGCCGGAAACGCTGACCTGGGTTGGGCCTTATGTTTCGTGGATGCTGGGCGTTGTCATGTTCGGCATGGGCATGACGCTGAAAGTCGAGGACTTTAAACGCGTCCTTCAGCATCCCAAAGAAGTCGCTATCGGCGTAGGCGCTCAGTTCATCATTATGCCGCTTGTCGCACTGGCCTTAGTCAAGGTCTTTGCCCTGCCGCCGGAACTGGCCATCGGCGTCATCCTTGTGGGCACCTGTCCCGGCGGTACGGCCTCCAATGTCATCGCTTATCTGGCCAAAGGCGATGTGGCACTCTCCGTATCCATGACCATGACTACCACACTTTTGGCGCCCATCGTAACACCGGCGCTGACCTATTTCCTCGCCGGCGCCTGGATTGATATTTCCTTCACGGCCATGATGATTTCCATTGCCCAGATGGTACTGGCTCCGGTAATCCTCGGCCTGTTGGTACACCACTTTATGGCCGACACGACGAAAAAAATCATGCCTGCCATGCCTTTGGTTTCGGTAATCTGCATTGTTCTGCTGGTCGGCTGTGTGGTGGCGCTCTCCGCCAGCAAGCTGGCAGCAGTCGGTCTTACCATGGCGGCTATCGTCATCCTGCACAATGCCTTGGGGCTGGCCCTTGGCTTTACCGCCGCCAAACTTTTGCATATGGATGCCCGCAAGGCTCGTACCGTAGCTATCGAAGTTGGCATGCAAAACTCCGGCATGGCCGCCAGCCTTGCCGTCATGTACTTTAACCCCGCCGCAGCTCTGCCCGGTGCCATCTTCAGCGTCTGGCACAATGTTTCCGGCTCCCTTGTGGCCAACTTCTGCGTGCGCCGGGACAACCGCGAGGCACAGGAAGAACCTGCCCCCGCTTACAACAACTAAGGAGAATCCGCTATGAAAATTTTGACAACCATCCAAGACATAAAAAAATACGCCGCTGACTGCAAAGCTCAGGGCAAAACCATCGGCCTTGTTCCCACCATGGGTGCCCTGCATGAAGGCCATCTGACGCTTATGCGTGCGGCTCGTGAAAAATGCGATATCGTCATCGCTTCGGTCTTTGTCAATCCCACGCAGTTTGGGCCCAACGAGGACTACGATGCCTACCCGCGTCAGTTTGCCGCTGACTGCGAGAAACTCGAAAGCGTAAATGTCGACGCCGTCTTCCATCCTGAACCCTCCGAAATGTATCCGGAAGGCTACTGCACCTATGTCAACGTGGATGGCGATATCACCCACAAACTCTGCGGTGCCCAGCGCCCCGGCCATTTCCGCGGCGTAGCTACGGTTGTCACCAAACTTATCAACCTCGCCCGCGCGGACGAAGCCTTCTTCGGCCAGAAAGATGCCCAGCAGGTAACGGTTATCCGCCGCTTTGTCGAAGACCTCAACATCAACGTGCACATCAACATGGTGCCCATTGCCCGCGAAGAGTCCGGTCTTGCCCGCAGTTCCCGCAACACCTATCTGTCCGCTGAGGAAAAAGAAGCAGCCCTCGTCCTCTCCCGCAGCCTGAAAGAAGCAAAAACGGCCTTTGCCCAGGGCGAAACAAAAGTAGCGGCGCTGGAAAATATCGTCAAAGACGAAATCAGCAAAGAGCCCATGGCTTCCATCGACTATGTAAAAGCCTACGCTTACCCGTCCCTCAAGCCGCTGACCGAAGTAAATGAGGACACCCTGCTGGCCATCGCCGTAAAAATCGGCAAGACCCGCCTGATTGATAACGTAATTCTCTCCGCTTAACGAAAGGATACCCCAAAATGCTCTTAAATATGCTCAAAGGAAAAATTCACTGTGCCACCGTTACCGAGGCCAACCTTGCCTACATGGGCAGCATCACCATTGACGAAGACCTTATGGAAAAAGCCGGCATCCTGCCCAATGAACGCGTGCAGGTCGTAGACAACAACAACGGCGCCAGACTCGAAACCTATACCATCCCCGGCCCCAGAGGTTCCGGCGTCATCTGCCTGAACGGTGCCGCCGCCCGCCTCGCCCAGCCGGGCGATATCGTCATCATCATGGCCTACGCCCTGTTCACCGAAGAAGAAGGCCGGGCACATAAGCCGAAAGTGGTTATGGTGGATGAGAAGAACCACGTAAAAGAAATCCGCGAAGTCGAATATCACGGACAGACGAATTAACAAATTATTGATTTTTCCACTGTACACTGCTATAATAACAGTAACAGAGGACATAGAATTAGAAAATCCCCCTGCGATGGCGGTCGCAGGGGGATTTTTGCACTTCAAGCCGCGCTTAATGGTTCAACCAATACTTGAATAATTCAAGCAGTATTCCCACTGCCAGCGGGCAGAGCACACATAGAATGAACTCCTTAGAGGACATAGAATTTCACCTCCTCTCACGAGAAGATATTTACATTATAAACCATTCCTGACATCAAAAAAAGTCAGCTATTCACGTTTATTTTTTTGCCCGAGCACGGCAGGAATTTGCCCTTCCTTTCCGAATATACTATACTGTAGGATAACAGAAATGACAAAGGAAGGTAAGGCAATGGTTACGATAAAGCAAATCGCTGAACTGTGCGGCGTCTCAAGAGGCACAGTAGACCGCGTGCTCAACAAACGCGGCAACGTGAAGCCGGAAAAAGAAAAACTCATTGTGGAAATGGCCAAGAAGCTCAACTACCGCCCCAATCCCGCGGGCAAAGCTCTGGCCGCCCGCAAAAAACACCCCGTGGTCGGCGTGCTGATTGCCTCCGAAGGCGTTCACTTCTTTGACGATATGCTCACCACCATGCACCATGCCGCTGAACGCTTTTCCTCTTACGGCATGGAGGTCATCTGGCGCAGCATGAAGGGCTTTGATGCCGCCGAACAGTGCCGCATTATCGATGAACTCAAGGACAAAATCAGCGGCCTTATCATTAACCCGGTCAATGACCAGCAGGTAATTGATAAGATAAACGAATGTGTAGACAACGGCATGTTTGTGGTAACCATCAACAATGATGTGGAATCCAGCCGTCGCCATTGCTATGTGGGCAGTGACTATTTGCAGGGCGGCCGCACCGCGGGGGCTCTGCTCAAAATGATTTGCCCCACCACGCTGAAGGCCGGTGTGCTCTTAGGCTCGCTCAACATGCTGGGCCACAATCAGCGTCTGGAGGGTTTTCAGGAAGTCATGCACAACCATCCCGATTTCACCCTGCTGGGTGTAGCAGAAACCGCCGATGATGACCTGCAGGCCTATGAAGCCGCCCGCAGTCTGATTGCCGACAATCCGGAAATCAACGCCATCTTCGTGGTATCCTCCGGCGGCTACGGCGCGGCCCGTGCCATTCAGGCGGTGGGCCGCGAAGACATCACCATCGTGGCCTTCGATACCATTCCCAGCACCATCGACATGATGAAAAAGGGACTCATCAAGGCCGCCCTCTACCAGCACCCGCATCAGCAGGGGCGCCGGGCCATGCAGCTGATGTTCGACTATCTGGTAAACGGCAGCCTGCCAGAAAAAAATGCCTACATCATGCGCAACGAAATCCGCATTTTGGAAAATGTGGCCGACTAAAAAGCCTATTGTCAAATCCTCCTCATTCATAGTATGCTTACCTGAGGAGGATTGATTTTATGGAATTATTAGACCTTGGTACAACAGGTTTTCTGATATTTTTCGGCTTTATGGCTGCTTTTATTGATTCGGTAGTTGGCGGCGGCGGGCTGATTTCTGTGCCCGCCCTGCTTTGGACAGGACTGCCGCCGGTGATGGCCCTGGGCACCAACAAATGCGCCGCGGTCATGGGCTCTATGACCAGTTTCATCACCTTCGTGCGCTCGGGGAAAGTAGATGTCTGGCTTATGAAGCGCCTCTTTCCCCTGTCCTTTATCGGCTCGGCTTTAGGCGTGTTCGCCGTCCAGCTGCTGCCTTCGGCCATCCTGCGCCCGCTGATTGTCGTAATGCTTATCGCCGTGCTCCTCTACAGCATTTTCAAAAAGGACTGGGGCAAGGAGAATAAATACACCGGCCTGTCCACGAAAATGCTGCTGATGGCCGGCTTCGTCGCCTTTTCTCTGGGCTTCTACGATGGCTTCTTCGGCCCCGGCGCCGGTTCCTTTATGCTCTTTGGCCTGCTGATGGTGGGCTTTGATTTCTTAGGCGCCGCCGCCAACGCCCGCACGCTTAACTTTGCCAGCAACCTCTCCGCTGTGTTTTTCTTCGGCTATCTGGGCTTTATCGACTTTTCCCACGCCATTCCCATGGGCCTTGCCATGATTGCCGGAGCCTACTGCGGAGCCAGCATGGCCCTCAAGAAGGGCGTCGGCTATGTAAGGCCGCTGTTCATCATTATGACCACGGTGCTGATTGGCAAACTCGTCTACGACTTGTTTTTCTGATGAAATAACTGCATAAATAACGAAAAGGCACCCTTGAGCCATTGGCCCAGGGTGCCTTTTCGTTATTCACTTAATCATCATCCATGTGCCCGCCGTAATCAATACTGCTCCAACAGCAGATTTCATGGTGAATTCTTCATGCAGGAACAGGATGGCCAGAATCAGCGTCAGCACGACGCTCAATTTATCCACGGCCACCACGGCAGATGTTTCACCCAGCTGCAGGGCTTTGAAATAGCAGAGCCAGGAAGCCCCTGTGGCAAAGCCCGACAGCACCAGAAAAATCCAGCACTTGCGGCTGATATCTGCAATGCCGCTTTGGGCATTGGTCAGAAACACCATGCCCCAGGCCAGTGCCAATACCACCACGGTACGAATGGCCGTAGCCAGATGGGAATTCACACCTTCAATGCCGACCTTGGCGAGTATTGCCGTCAACGCAGCAAACACAGCCGATAACAACGCCAACAATAACCACATAGCTGTTCCTCCTCTGCAAAATGTCATTTTATCTACCATTTATTTTAGCATAGCCAAAATTCCTTAGATAGAGACATGGTTCCCTTGACAAGCCGCAAAAAAATTTCTAACACTTTCGCCCTCTCAGGGATATAAAGAACAGAAAAATTGTCAGCTGTCGATTTAGATAGACATCACAGGGAAGGAATGAGTATCATGGCCATCGAAAATGCAGTTATTCCTGCGGCTTAATCAACCCATTTTGATAAGCCAGCAGTAAATTATAGAGGTCGGTAATTTCATCCTGAATCAGCCTGCCCTCATCCGTATCCCCCAAGGTGGTTCGGCAGGCCTGCAGTTCCACGGTTTCCGATACAGATTCGATATCCTGATTCTCGCGCAAAGCCTCCCGAACATCGGCAATCTTCTGATGCTGCAGCAGCCGCAGGCCGCGGGAGTTGGAAATCAGGGTATAACCGGAAATCCCGGTCTTGCTATGATAGGCCTTACAGAAACCTCCGTCAATGATAATGGCTTTGCCGCCTGCTTTGACAGGGGTTTCACCTTTTTTGACCTTGACGGGCACATGACCGTTGATGATATGCCCCTTGGCGGGGTCAAGTCCGAATTCCTTTAAGACCATGGCGCAGGTCTTTTCATCATTGATGTACTTAAAATAGGGGTCAGAGGGTTCCTTCCAGGTACTCTCATCGGCGATAAAGGCCCGCTCGAAGGTCTTGAACTCCCGTCCGGACACCGGCGAGAGCCGCCCGCACCAGAGGAAGTACATGAAGTCCACGGCTTCCTGCGTATGATGCAGATAGGCCTCCCGGGCAATGCGGTCGCAATAGTCAAACCAGGCCCGCCCCTTTAGTTCCTGTCCGCCATAAGACACGGAACGCATGGTGCCATCATCATTGAGCAGCACACAGCCATGGAAGAGCAAATTGCCATTATAGCGGGTGTAAAGACTGCCCTTCTGATAAAGATACTCCACATGTCGCTGCAGCACGGCGCTTTCCTCGAAGTAGGATTTCAGGTCAGCGATAATGGCCGCTTCCTTCTCCGTCAGCTCATACGGGTCAGCGGCATTCTCATCAATGGTGGGGAAGTAGGCGCTTTCCAATTCGTAGCGCTTGCCGTCCCCAAGCACCGCATAAGAGGAACGAAAGTCAATCTTATCGAGCAGTAAACGGCTATCCATTTGATATTCCGGATGACGGCGGATAAGCTGGCCTTCCAGCTTGAACATCATCATGGTAATGGCCTTTTCGGCGGCCTTGATGGGATTGGCATCGGGATAGCTGCGGGAGGCAAAGGTCGTCAAGGGCCGCAGGCTGATGCCGTAGCCCCGCTCCAACACATCCGTATTATTGTAGCGCAGGGAGTTGCGCACCACTGCCGCAATGCAGGGTTCATTCCCCAGCGCCGCCCCCATCCAGAGCACATCATGGTTGCCCCACTGAATATCCACCGACGGATGTTTCATCAAAAGATTCAAAATGGCATCGGGACGGTTCCCCCGGTCGAAGAAATCCCCGACAATATGCAGCCGGTCCACGGCCAGCCGCTTAATCAGCACGGTAAAGGCCACGATAAAGTCCGCACCGCTGTCAATCTGCACGATGGTATTTAAGAGACGCTTATGGTAGACAAACTGGGCATTATCCGCCTCTGGCCGGGTGTTCATCAGTTCCACAATCACAGACTCATACCGCTTGGGAATAAAGCCGTAGACCTTGGACGCCGGATACTTATAGCTCATGAGCTTGGATAGTTCCAACAGCTGGGAAAGATTCTTCCGATACCACTCCGGCGTGTTCTTATGGTCATTCTTTAGCTGCTCGATTTTTTCCTTGGGATAATAGATGAGGGTGCAGAACTCCGCCTTCTCCTCCTCACTGAGCCGCTCACCGAATACATAGTCCACCTTCTCCCGGATAACCCCGGAACAGTTGTTGAGGATATGGAAAAAAGAGGCATACTCCCCATGCAAGTCACTCATAAAATGCTCGATGCCTTTGGGAAGCGACAACCTCGACTGCAGGTAAATCAATTGTTCATACACCGCTTCTTTGGTGGGATATTTTTCCGCCAGCAGCCGCATGATTTTATTGGGCCTGCCCTTAACCACTGCACCACGTACCATATTCATCACCCCGCGCTATTATTTTTATTGATTTACTATCATTTTATCATAAATTGTGCGTGAATGATATAGGTGACAATAACCGCAGCCATGGAAAAAAGATACTCCGTTACCGAACCCACCGTGAAGAGTTTGATGCCCACCTTCTGCCAGGGAAAAAGAAAGGGCACCTTGCCGCAGAGCGCATCTTCGGCAATATGCAGAAGTGCTCCGACAGCGATAAATGTCACGCCCTTCTCGACATCTGCTCCCTGGGGCAAAAAGCCCAGCTGCATGATGGCTAAGATGGCAATATAGATGACCGGCCAGTGGGACCAGCCCCTGTGCCGGGCGCGCCAGCTCCAATAATTGGCCCCCGGACGCCCCTCCACCTTGTCAGGGAAAATGGCACCTGCCATGGAGAACGCCGTGGACAATAAATCCCCCGTGGCTCCGTATACGATTACCCCGGTTACGATTTCGTGATTAACCCATTTCATTGCTTCGTCTTTTACTCCTTAAATTGCTTAATTACCTTCTTATCTTAACATATCGGCTATTGTTCGTGCTATTTTCTTATAGTATAATGAGGTTACTTAAAGAAACGGAGATTATGTGAATGGACGATTATACTTGGCAACAGCGGCTGCGGGCGCGACGCGCTCAGGAACGGCGGCAGCTGTCTTTGGTCTTTCTGCTGCTGGCAGCTATAGCCGGCGCAATGGTCTGGTATTTCTTTTTCTACATCCGCACCCCTGAATATGCCTTGGAACAGATTCAGACGGCCATCACGGAACAGGACGAGGAGAAATTCCAACGCTATGTGAATGCGGAGCTGCTTTCCTCCCGGGCCTATGACGATTTGACCGTAGATTTATTCGCCTACGACTCGGAACTGACACCCAAATCGCGCTCCATGTTTGAAAAATTCTACATCATCATTAAGCCCCAGCTGGCCACGGGACTCGAAAATGCTGCCCTCACCCGCGTGAGCAGCGGCAGCTGGAGTCTGCCGGATGGCACGGATATTCTGAAGGGCCGCCAGCTCGGTATCGACTTTGAGCGCTTTATCGAACGCAGCCAGATACGCAATACCACTTTGGTCAAGATTGGCAAGGTGGAGCATATGGGCCGCAGTGCCACCGCCGAAGTCGAAATCATGGAGGATTACACCCAGACACCTTTTACCCTGATAATGGCTATGGAACAAGCGGAAGACGGCCACTGGCAGGTGTCCTACATCAAAAACTACAAGGCCTATCTGGACAAGATTTCGCCTTTGCAAAACAAGGACATCGCCGACTACATCGCCGCCACCAAAAGCATTGTTCGCGAAAGCAACGAGCATTTTGAAGTCTTCCAGAACCACTTCAAGCGCCTGAACAGCAGTAAGAACGGCCACCTCACCAAACAGCAGAAAAACAATATCGCCGCACTCATTGAGGACGATATCATCCCCGGCCTGCAGGAACGGCAGGCACAGCTGGATGCCGTGGAAGTCCCCGCCGGTGCCCAGTATCTGGCCCGCCAACGCCAGCAGGCTACAGAAACCAGCATCAAGGCCTGGCAGCACTATATCAAGGGCCTGCGGGAGGACAGTCCGGCTGAATTTGCCACAGCCGAAACCCTGCACAAGCAGGAACTGGCCATAGATTTGCGCGTTCAGGACATCATCCGTCATACAGCTATCAGCAAGAACATCCCCAATCTGCCTTGACGAATTTGCCTTGACTTGCTAAGATTTCGTAGTAAACTTACCGGACACCTGCGGTGTCCACACGCCCTTACACGAATTCTAAGCAATTCTGCGTCCTTTTAGGACTTGACTTGCTAAGATTTCGTAGTAAAATGTAAATATAAATGATTTATTAGAAAATTCGCAAATACAACCAATTGTCTTTTGAAATAGACTAAGAAGAAAGGTGGATCGATACTATGACTGCAGTTAAAACACCGTGCCAACGTCTTTTAGCCCCCTTCTCCGGTAAAACTTTGGAACTTGCCTCTGTTCCCGACCCGGTATTTGCGGAAAAACTCACCGGCGACGGTCTGGCAATTGAACTGGCCAGCGACACCGTGCTGGCTCCCTGTGACGGCGTGATTTCCCTGTTCTTTGACACCAAACACGCCTTTGCCATCACCACGGATGAGGGTATTCAGATTCTCGTCCATGTGGGTCTCGACAGCATCATTCTGAACGGGGAAGGTCTCACTGCCCTGAAACAGTCCGGTGACCGGGTAACCGCCGGCACCCCTATCATCAAAGTTGATTTGGATGTTTTGGAAAAGCACTCCATCAACATGATTTCTCCTGTCCTTGTAGTCAATTACGACAAAGTATCGGATTTGAAGCCCTGCTGTCCCGGCTGTGAAGTATCTGCCGGCAGCGATGAGGTTCTGCAATACGCCGTCGCCGTATAAGAAAAGCCGCCTTTCATGGCGGCTTATTTATTTGCCCGTTACTGCTGCAAATAGGCATTTATCTCCTTCTGTACCTGACTTAACGCACTGCTCAGGGACATATTTTCCTGCACGATATGCAAGAGCTTATGGTCGGCCAGATTCATAGCTTCCTTGTAACGGGGGAACTTGGGCTCCGTCATGGAATCATCCATGACCTGACTCACGATTTTCAGATTCATTTCCTCACTGCCGGGCGTAGCGGCAGTAAAGAGCTGCTGCGCTTGGGGAGATTCCACTACATCACGGCGAACAGGCAAGCCTTGTGATTTCGTCAACATCAGTTCCTGAATAGCGGGGTCATAGCAGATGGTCTTTAACAGTTCCCATGACAAGCGCGGCTCACTGGTGCGGGCACTGATGGCCATAATCATGGTCTGCATAATAGAAGAATTATGGCCGGACGGCCCCGCCGGCAGTTTGATACAGTCCCATTCAAAGGAACTGTATTTTTTTATGCGCCAGGGATAGGGCTTATAGGTGCGGTACTCGGCAAAGGTGAAGGGACGGAAGGCCACCCGGCCCATGTCGAAGTCCTTGGCGGTAACTTCCTGCCCCTGACTGACCGCATGCAATTCGTCCATAAAATACAGAACTTCCTCCATGTTCTTGCTCATGAAGTTGGCATTGCGCCCATCCGCAGAAAAAATCTGCACATCATTGGTGAGCGCCGCCTTGCGCCAGGTGTAGTCATAGACGCCGAACTGGTCGAGCCGTCCGTCCCCGTCAGTATCCTTGGTCACAGCCTTGCAAATCCGCAAAAAATCCTGCCATGTCCAGTCATTTCCTGGGATGGGAATGCCCTCTTTCGCCAGCAGGGTCTTATTGACGAACATCAAAGTGGGCACAGCCCCCACCGGCAAAGCATAGCTGATGCCGTTCCAGCGGCCATATTCCAACGCCATGGGGTAATAAACGGACGGGTCAAATTCCGTGTCCTTATTCATTGACCGGTCAAGAGGCGCCAATGCGCCGATGGAGGCATAGAGGTCAAAATCCGCTCCGGGCACCACGAAGATATCCGGCTCCTCCCCTTTGAGCAGGCGTTCAGCCAGCCATTCGGAGTAATCATCCCGGCGAATGCCGCTGACATATTTCACCTTCACGCCGGGATGCTCGGCTTCAAACCGCTTGATGGCTTCCTCCATCAGCGCATAGGAATCCCCCTCCGGCACATTCCAGTTGCTGCCGGCAAATAGCCCCACCGTAAGCACCTTGGGACGGGTCAAATACCAGCCCAGAAAGCAGGTCAAGAGCATCAGGCAGGCAAAGTAAATGGCAAATCCGCGCTTCACGATACATCCACCTCAGCAGCTGCGAGCCCTGTCTGCACCGCCCAAATGGCCAGCTGCGTGCGGTCCCTGAGCCCCAGTTTGGACAGGGTACTGGACAGACCATTGCGCACCGTGCCTTCCGAAAGCCGCAGTTTTTCCGCAATCTCCTTATTGGAAAGGCCATGCCCCACCAGATGCGCGATATTGCGCTCCGTGCGGCTGAGGCCCTCGGTGCTGGGATTCGTCTCCACCGCATTGCTGCCCTGCGCCATCTGATTAAAGAACTTCACGACCTTGGCCACAATCCCCGGGTTAATCATGGCCCCGCCGGAAACGACCGTGCGAATGGCTCCGGTGAGTTCCGGCACGGACACGCCCTTCAACAGATAGCCGCTGGCTCCATATTTTAAGGCATTAAACACGTATTCATCATCATCAAAGGTGGTGAGGATGATGATTTTGACTGCCGGATAGAGCCGCTTGACCTCGCGGGTCGCCTCGACCCCGTTCAGCTCCGGCATGCGCACATCCATCAGAATGACATCCGGCTGGCTGTCCGTCAGCATATCCATCAAAATCTGACCATTTTCTGCCACGCCGGTTACTTCAATATCCTCATTCTGATCCAATACGATTTTCAGACTTTCCCGGATGAGTTCCTGGTCATCGGCGATAATCACCTTTATCATCAAACATCTGCCTCCCCATTATTATCCATTGCATTCTTCCCCATGGGTATGGTGGCTTCCAAAGTAAAGCCCTTGTCACTCCAATACCGCAGCCGCCCATGCAGAAGTTCCAGCCGCTCCTCCATGTGGCGCAGGCCAAAGCCCTGCTTTGGATTGTCGCAGCCTTTGCCATTGTCGGCAATCATGATGTAGAACCGCCCCGGTTCCGTACCGCAGGTGACGGTGACCTTCGTAGCCTTGCCATGGCGGCGGGCATTGGTTATGCCCTCCTGCACAATGCGGTAGATGACTTCTTCCTCATCTTCCCGCAGCTTCTCCGGCCAGCCCAGCTCCACCAGATGGATTTCCACACCGGATGAGGCCGAGAACTCGGCGATAACCTTCTTCACCGCCTGCTGCAGCGGCATTTTTTCCAAATCATCCGGGCGCAATTTCTTCACGGAACGACGCACGTCCACAATGCCATGGCGGGCCGTCTCCCGGATTTTTTCCAACTGCTTCTTGGCGGCTGCCGGCACTGCATCCACGAGCACAATGCAGGCATCCAGCCCGGCCACAATGCCCGTCAGGGTGTGGCCCAGCGTATCATGAATCTCCCGGGCCAGACGGTTGCGCTCGCGTGTCTCAGCCGTGCGCTCCGCCTCCAAGGCATACGCCCGCAGCCGCACATTGGCTTCCTCCAGCTGTTTGTTGAGACTGGCAATACGCTCCTTCTCATGGTGCTTGCTCTGCACCAAAAGCACCAGATACAGCACGAACAGTACGATATTGAACGACTGAAAGCCGTTCTTTATCGCCAGCAGCACCGACTGCACCTCCGGCCGGTAATAGGCCGTGTAGACATCAAAGGGTGCCACATGGCGTTGAAAGATGGCCATATTGTAGTTGGCCATGAAGTAAATCCCGAGCATGGCGCCCAAGAGTAGCCAGCTCTGATTCTCCCCGTGATAGCGGTGCATGAGGTCAGCCACCGCCAACAGCACAATGCCGTCATAAGCCAGATTCAGACTTTTCATCAGCATCATACAGATGCCAATTTCCGCGGCAAAAATCAAATGGAGCTGACCTGAAGTCATGCCGCCGTGACGGTAGAGCTTGCCCAGCAGAATCAGCAGGGCATAGGAACCCACCGACAGCAAAAAACCTTTCAAGGCCGGCAGCGGCACAATGGGCAGAGTGGTCAAAAATGCATGGGCCGTCATGCTGTTCACGATTTTTTCCTGCGTCAGGCTCATAAACCCGGCCATCAGCAAAACAACCAGCCCATTGTAAAGTCCCAGCAAGCCATAGAGCCATTCGAGCCGCCGTTCCTCCCATGTATATTCCCCGGCCATTAATCCCATCCTCTCATTTCGGTTCCCAGATTATCCCGGGTAAGCAGCATTGTGGGCAGGCGCATGAGCTTCGGCACCTTTTCTCCCGCCAGCAGCTTATAAGCCTGTTCCGCCGCATGACGGCCCAAAGCACGCGGCGACTGGCCTGCCGTAGCCATCATATGGCCCTGATAAATCATTTCCTTGGTTTCCGGCACCCCGTCCACGCCATAGACCAGCACCTTGTCCAGGCGGCCCACGTTTTGCAGGGCGGCCATAGCCCCCATAGCCGCAGGGTCATTCAGCGCCATCACCACATCGATTTCTGGATGGCGTTTCAGCATTTCCTGCATGGCCGGCATGGCCAGCTCCAGCTGTCCCCGGCACTCCGCCTGCGCCACCACTTTGAAATTGGGATTGCCTGCCAATCTGTCCAAAAAGCCCTGAATTCTGTCCACAGAAGAACGGGCTTCCGAATGTTTCAGCAGGGCGATATTGCCCCCGCTGGCATGTTCCAGCAAATGCTCGGCACATTGCTGGCCTGCCAGATAATTATCCGACACCACCGTAGCGGCTACATAATTCTCATCTTCTACGTTCGTATCCACGGCAATCACCAGCACATTGGCCTCTTTGGCCAGCTGCAGCGCTGGCGCAATGCGCTGCCAGTCCACAGGGTTGATGAAGATGACATCCACCCCGCTGTTGATAAGGTCCCGCACCGCTTCTTCCTGCCGTTCCACCGACAACGCAGGGTCCCGGGAAATAAGCACATCTCCCCGCCGCTCCACTTCCATGCGGATTTCCTCATCCACGATTTCATAGAAGGGATTGTTGAGGGTCATATAGACCGCCCCAAACTTGCGCCGATGTTCCGTCTGCCGCAGAGAAAAATCCGTCTGCATTACCTGCCACATGATAAGCCCTGTCAAAAACAACAGCAAGGCCCCCATCACGCTCCAAAAGAACCGCTCGCCTCGTTCCATACCTGCAAACTCCGCCTTTCTCAGTCAATCTAAGTCAAATTATACCGCCAATACTTAGTTTTTACCATATTATTCCCATCCTCCGAAAAAAAAATCAGCAACAAGACAAATGTCCCCGCACATTCGCGTGTAAATATGATATAATAAAGATTAACACTCATAATGAATATGGAATGTAAAGCAAGTTAAAGGCAATGTGTATCTGTAGGAGGAATGAACAGCATGGACATTAAGTACGACGTAGCAATCACGGCCATCGGCAACCTGGCCAAGACCTTTCTGACCAATAACAACAGCGCAATCCTGTTGGATGAAGGCATCCGCCCGAACCTTTCGGATATGGTGCTGGAACACACCCCCGGCAAACTCGAAGAAGACATCAAGAAGGGCGACAAGCTCCTGATGGGCGGCATCAAGTACACCATCGAAAAAGTCGGTGACGCCGTTAATGACAACCTCCGCGAAGAAGGTCATTGCACGCTGGTGTTCAACGCCGAAGGCTCCATGCCCGGCCAGATTATCGTCAAGGGTCCGTCCCTGCCCGTGCTGACTGTCGGCGCACATATTACCTTTACCAAGAAATAAGAAACTGCCCATACAGGAGGGGCGACAAAATGTATCCGCACTTTGTCGCCCCTCCTTTTTTTGCTGCCTGTGGCAGGATTATGACATGTCAAAGGCGAAAGTAACTTTATTATATTGTTTGCTTTGTGTCGCTTTTATTGTTGAATAATTGCGACACATATATTATGGAGGCGAGGACATGAGGATTTATTCATGGGCCAGGCAGCTGTGCGCCCTGCTGCTCATCCTTGGCACCATACTGCTGCCCGCCCGCGCCTCGGCCATTGAGGAACTGAAGGTAGGCTATGTGCCGGGGACGGGCTTTGTCGAGGAAGACCGCCCGGGGCATCTGCGAGGCAACGGCTATGAATATATGGAATTTCTTTCAGGCTTTCTGGGGGCAAAGTTCACCTATATCCCCTGCGTAAACTGGTGGGAGGCCGGCGCCAAGTTAAACAGCGGTGAGATTGACCTGCTGCCTGCCATGCCCGGCGACTACAAGAGCCTGCCCTTTGCCCGGCGCACTGACCATGTTATCGCCCGCTTCCCCATGGAATTGGTGGTGCAGGAAGATTTCGCCGGTGGCCATCTGCGGCTGGGAACACTGGATTACAATTATCCCACGCCTAACCTTACCCGCATAGCCAAAGAACATGGCTTCAACTACGAGCTGGTAACCTTCCATGAGCCTGCAGCCATGAAAAACGCCTTTGCCAGCCACGCCATTGACGGCTATATCCAGCCCCTGCTGCACCCTGGAAAAGCCGAACGGGTACTGGCACTCTTTGACCGGGTGAGTTACCGCCTGCTGGTTCGCCAGGACAGAAGCGAACTCTTTGCCCGGGTCAATGCCGCTCAGGACAATCTACTCCTGAACCAGCCCAATATCCGCAACCGGCTCAACGATAAATACGAGCGGTCCAAGGGATTCCCCCTCGTGCTGTCCCCTGCGGAACAGGCTTACCTGCAGGATAAGAAAGTCCTCAAAGTTGCCGTACTGATGCGCAGCAAGCCCTACTTCTATCAGGATGCTGACGGAACATGGACGGGGGCCACGAAAGCCCTGCTTGACCAGCTGGCAGCAGATTTGGGCATTCAGATTGAACTGGTAGAGGAAAAATCCCTGACAGAAATCCACCGCTTGCTTAAGCGTGGCACGGTGGATATGGTCGCGGATGTGCCCTGCGATTTCAGCTGGCTGGATGAGCTGGGTCTTATCCCGACCCAGCCTTATCTCGACATCGGCTTTGTGCCCATCACCAAGCACAGCGCCGTTCTGCCGGAATCGCCCAAAGTTGCCGCCGTGGACGGACTGTTTGAAACCGTCACCTTCGTCAAGGCCAGCTATCCCGAGGAGCGGATTCTCTACTGCAAGAGTTTAGAGGAATGCTGTCAGGCCGTCAGCAACGGTCTGGCAGATATCACCTACATTCCCCGGGCTACCGTTCCCTCCCTGCTGGAATCGTCCTCGGCCTACAATCTGTCAGCAGATACGGAGCAGGTCTTTGCCAGCACCATCAGCCTCGGTGTTGCCCAGAATGCCGACCGCCGGCTCTGGCAGATTCTCAACAAGGAAATCAATCATCTGCCGCCCGGACTGCTGACTACGACCCTGAATCAGGGAACCCATGAACACATCCGGCACTTCAGCCCCCAGTATCTCCTGTACCATTATCCCCAACAGGCAGCCCTGCTGATTTTCCTCATCATGGCCATCATCATGGGCATTATCTACTACCGTTCCCGAAACCACCGTCAGCAGCTGGCGGCCATGGAGCAGCTGGCCTGCAGGGATAAATTCAGTCAACTCCCCAATATGCTCTATCTGGAGCAGCACCTTGAAGAATTGATGGGCAAAATCCCCACAGGCTCTGCAAAACCCGCCTGCTATCTGGCGCTCTTTGCCATAACCCCCAAGGACGCCTCTGCCAGCCGCCATCTTTTGGCCCCGCCCCTGCAGGAAGCGGCCCGGCTCTTAGCGGCTAAGGAGTGGGTACTGTCCGTTGCGGCTGGAACAGTCAGCGGCGAGCTTATCTGCCTCTGTACCGCGCAAAACAACAGGCAGATGCTGAACTTTGCTGCCGAATTCGTTACGGACCTGAACGCCCTGCAGGAGAATTACGCATGGCAGGCAGGCTGCTGCCCCATGACCGACAAAAATCTCTCTCAGGCCGAAGCAATAGCTGCCCAGGCCTGCCAGGAAGCCAGAGAAAAAGGAGCCCCTGCCCGTTTTGGGGATAAACCAATGGAATAATGAGGAGGAAAAACCATGAGTAAATTACCCGTTATTTTAGTCGTTGATGATGATGAAATGAATATCGCCATGGCCAAAAGCATCTTGGAAATGAAGGTGCGGGCCGAAATTCTGACCACCACCAGCGGCTCTGACTGTCTGAACATCCTGCAAAAGCGGCAGGGGGCCATTGACTTAATCCTGCTCGACATCGCCATGCCCGGCATGGATGGCCTGCAGACGCTCTCGAGCATTCGGAAAAATCCCGACTATGCCGATATGAAGGTTATCTTCCTCACCGCTGCCGCCGACAGAGAAACCATCGTCAAGGCCAGCCAGCTCAAAATCGCAGACTATGTAAAAAAACCTTTTATCCCCGCCGACCTCATCGCCCGGGTGGAAAAACAGATTTTCCCGCCCATCCAAAATCAGGAAGTCAATGACATCTTTAAGGCACTAGATAACCTGGGACTCTAAGGAGTAAATTATGGGCGGTCATAACGAGCAAGAATATAGCCAGCGGGGCGGTCTTTTGGACGGTATCATCATCCCCCTGAGCCGCCGCCTGCGCAAAATTGCATACTTCAAGGCCATTCGGGAATCCTTCTGCCTGATGATGCCGGTCATTATCCTGCTGACGCTCATCCATATGACCGGCTATCTGCTCTGCAATCCCAACGGCCCCCTGCTGGGCGAGGACTGGCTGGGGCTGGGCAGTATCCTGACCGGCGGACTCCATGACCAGGCCTACCGTGAATCCGCCTTTTTTGCCTTGGGGAACCAAATCAAAGAGTATCTGGAAGTCACCAATATCCTGAACTCCCTGCTCTTTGCCATGGTACTGACCGTAAAACTGGCAGACCTTTGGCAGGGGAATAAATACCTTGCCCTTATCTGCACCGTATCGGCCTATCTCTTTTTAATCACCGCCTTTCCGGGCAGTTCCCATGAACTCGCCCTGTACTTTGCCGGACGTGGCTTTTTTCTAGCACTGCTCATCGCGACCTTCAGCACGCTCATGTTCAGCCGCCTCTCCCAGCTGAAATTCTGCCAGCTGTCGGTAGTACCCGGACTGCCCCATGAAATGGCCGTCTCCCTGAAACTGCTGCTGCCCCTGAGCTTCACTCTGCTGGCCTCTTTGCTCACTGCTTTTGGCTGGATATCCATCGAAAGCTCCCTGCTTTCCCTGCCCGTCCTGCTGGCCAATGCCATCAGCGAAAGTATCCCCCAAAGCCCCGCTCTGGCCGTCGGCTACGAACTCATCCGGCGCCTGCTCTGGTGGCTGGGCCTCAACGGCAACAGCCTCACCTGTTTCTGGAGTGAAGCCTTCTATGTGCCGGCTCAAACGGCCAATGAACTTGCTGGCGGCAAATTCATCTTTACCGTTGAATTTTTCGACGCCACCTCCATTTCCCTCTTGGGGCTGGCCATTTCCGTCTGGGTCTTTGCCTCCCGCAGGAAACTGCGGCGGCTGTCTGCCTACTGCTTCCCCCTCATGCTGCTCTCCATCAACGAGCCCTTCCTCTTTGCCCTGCCCATCGTTCTCAATCCCATGTTCCTCGTGCCATATCTATTGGCGCCCATACTCAATGTATTGGTGGGCTGGCTGGCCATTCACTGGGGCATTGTCCCCCTGTTCCGCTATACGGTGGAATCCACCGCCCCCGTGCTGCTGCAGGGCTGGCTGGCCACCGGTGATGTGATGGGAGCCGTGCTGCAGCTCGTATGGCTGAG
Source organism: Pseudoselenomonas ruminantium (assembly GCA_015058625.1). Classification (GTDB taxonomy): domain Bacteria; phylum Bacillota; class Negativicutes; order Selenomonadales; family Selenomonadaceae; genus Selenomonas_A; species Selenomonas_A ruminantium_N. The sequence goes on from SVCA01000008.1 coordinate 133,516, forward strand.
CCTTGATATCGTGGTCTACACCCCCTTTGTCATCATTTTCAACCTGCTGACGCAGGAAGAAGACCGGCGGGAGGAGGCGCATCCCCATGAAGCTTAGCAGTCACGATATGCTGAAACGCCGCTTTGTGGCCTTTGCCCTTTTGCAGGCCTTCCTGCTGTGTCTGGCCATATTCCTCTCCATCAACTACTTTGGCTCGGCCATCTGGGAGAAGCGCGATGCGGTGGGCCTGATTCTTGCCAGCCCCAAAGATGCGCCGGGCTGGCCAAGAGAAATGGCACAGGGGCTGCAAAAGGCCTGCAACGAGCGCAGTTTTAACCTCTATATCGAAGACAATGTGAACAGCGACGACAACAGCCTTGCCCGGGTAACGGAAAACCTCGTCAACAAAGGGGTCAAAAAAATCTTTCTGGCCAACCCCGGCTACCAGCACAATCTGGAAGCCATTGCCCGCCGCTATCCGCAGGTGGAATTCTACGCCAACTCCGTCGGCGAGACCATTTCCGACCGCATGTTCAACTATTCCATGCGCTATTACGAGGTGCGCTATTTGGCAGGAATGCTCGCAGGACTCCACAGCCAGACAGGTATTGTCGGTTATCTGGCCCCCTTTCCTGCACCGGAAACACGCCGGGATGTCAACGCCTTTGCCTTAGGCGTGCTGAAGGTGCGCCCGGAGGCCCGGATTCTCGTCCAATGGACGGGACAGTGGATTTCCCCCGAAAAGGAAAATAAGGCTCTCTACATTCTGAAGCACGAAGGCGCTGATGTGATTACCTATTTTGCCGCCTCCCAGCATCCGGCGCAGGAAGCTGCCACCTTGGGGCTCGACTACATCGACTTCCACGGTGCAGGGCTGAAAACACCCCCGCACTGCCTTGCCTCTATCGAAACGGACTGGCAGCAGGTCTATGGCAAGCTGCTCCAAATCAACGGCCATAAAACGGCCAACAAGGTCTACTGGCAGGGCATACTGGATGATGTGATTACCCTGCGGCTGGCCCCGAATCTCAGTCCCCGTGAAGAAGCGCTGGTACTGCGGGCCCGGCAGGAACTTTTGCAGGGCTATCCCGTATTCTCCGGCAACATCGTGGACAGGGACGGCCATGTGCGCTGTCAGGAAGGCGAAGTCATCGCCAACAACAGCCTGCGGGAAAAAATGGACTGGCTGGTGAAGGGAGTGGAAATCATTGAAACAAGATAAACGCATACTCACATTCACCCTACACCTGCTGGGACGTTTTATGATTTTCTTCGCCATCCTGCTGCTGATTGGCTTTGCCCTGCAGAGCAAGATGAACGACTCCCTGAACCGGGAAGTGGAAAAATTCAGCACCCATCAGGGGGAAACGCTCGCCTTCGTCTACCATAATCTGCTGCAGACGGAAATCGCCGAGCTGAGCAAAACCGCCGCCCTGATTGCCGCCGAAAAAATCACCCCAGCCAACGGCGTCCAGTCCATCAGCGATAAGGGACAGCTGGGCGGTCTGTTGGACATCCACGGTCAGAGTATCTGGGGCGTAGCCCTGCCTGCCGAAGCCAGACTTCAATGCGCCCGCACCCTGCAGGGAGAACCCAGCTGGCGCTACTACAAAGATGTAGGGCTGGTGGTCATGGTACCGGTCTATCAGGGAAACACCGTCCGCTATGTACTCTGCAAACTCCACACAAACTCATCCCTCCGGGATAAATCCTCCCCCTTCCAATTTGCGGACAAAAAGGACGAGGAAAACATCCTGCTCTACGATACCCGCACCCAGCAGGTAGTCGTGCCCTTTGAAAACTACACGGACAGCCCCTTCTACGATGCAGACAAGGACAGCCCCCTGGGACTTGACCAACTGCTGGCCAAATTGGATAGTGCCCAGGAAGCCGCCATCTTTGACCCGAAAATCAACGCAGATTACGTGCTCTACGCCTCTCCGATTCCCGATACGAATTTCATCGCCATCGGTTATCGGGAATGGCGCTCGGTCGTTACCGGCATCACCAATATCCATCTGATTGTGCTCTGGGTATTCGGCCTTTTGGTCGTGCTGTTCTGCGTCTTTATCCTCTACGCCTTCACCAATCAGGTGGCCGCCGAGGAAAGCACCGCCCTGCGAGAAGCCCGGGACGAAGCCCTGCGGGCCAATCAGGCCAAGAGCGATTTCCTCGCCAACATGAGCCACGAAATCCGCACGCCCCTCAACGCCATCTTGGGCATGAACGAGATGATTATGCGGGAAGCTAGCGGCAAGCTCAAGAAATACGCCTTCAATGTCAAAAGTGCCGGAGAAACTCTGCTCTCCATCATCAACGACATTCTGGACTTTTCCAAAATCGAATCCGGCAAGATGGAGATTGTGCCGGTAAGCTACAGTCTTAGCTCCGTACTCAACGACGTCTACAACATGGTGAACTACAAGGCCGGGCAAAAGGGGCTGGCGTTCCATATGAACGTTGACCCAGACATCCCCGATGCCCTGATTGGCGACGAAGTGCGCCTGCGGCAGGTGGTCGTAAACATCCTCAACAACGCCGTCAAATACACCCCCAACGGCTCCGTGACCTTTACCGTCAAATCACAGGGGACGGCAGAAAACGATACGCTGGAACTGGAATTCATCACGCAGGACACGGGCATTGGCATCCGCGAGGAGGACAAGGAAAAACTCTTCGCCAAATTCCAGCGGCTGGACATCGAGAAAAACCGCAATATCGAAGGCACCGGACTGGGTCTGGCCATCACCGTGAAGCTGACGGAAATGATGCAGGGCAGCATCAGCGTGGACAGCATTTACGGCGAAGGCAGCACCTTCACCATTCGCATTCCCCAGCAGGTCGAAAAATATGACCCCATTGGGGATTTCAACACCCGCATTGAAGCGGCCCTGCGGGAAGAAGAACACTACCAGGAAAGTTTCACCGCCCCGCAGTCCCATATTCTGGTGGTGGACGACAACGACATGAACCTCACCGTCGTAGAAAGCCTGCTGGAGAAAACCCGCGTCCATATCCATACGGCCACTTCCGGCAAGGAATGTCTGCAGCTGATTGCCCAAAACCACTACGACATCGTGTTCCTGGACCATATGATGCCGGAAATGGACGGCATCGAAACCCTGCAGCGCGCCAAAACCATGACCGACAGTCCCTGCCAACATACGCCCTTTATCGCACTGACCGCCAATGCCGTGGCAGGGGTAAAGGAAATGTTCCTGGCCAAAGGCTTTAACGACTACCTAGCAAAACCCGTGGATGGCAAAACCTTGGAGCACATGGTACAAAAATACCTGCCCCCCGAAAAAATCGAGGCAGCAGGCGAAAATCCCTCCACCACCAGCCAGCAAATTGACCTGCCCACCGCCATGCAGTACTGCGGCAACGACGAGGAGATGCAGAAAAAATTCCTGAGCATGTTCGTCACCCGCCGCGAAGCTGTCACAAAACTGCTGGAAAAAGACCTGACCGCCGACAACATCGCCGACTATACCACCCACGTCCACGCCCTCAAATCCACGGCTCTTTCCATCGGCGGCGTAAAACTCTCCGAAGCCGCCAAAGCATTGGAAATGGCAGGCCACGCCTACTGTGACGGGCCAGAGGAAGAAAAGGCGGATAACCTGCAGTACATCAAGGAGCATCATGGCGAAGCCATGGAACTCTATGCCAAACTGGCAGACGAAGCAAAGGTACGGTTCAGTATTCAGTCATAACCGTAAATACAAAAAGCCGGAAGTTTTGCAGTTATATCCGCAACCTTCCGGCTTTTATTATCCCTTTTGGCAGTCTTATGCACAACCTCCACCGCGTCAGGATCATTGTTTTTGCCCCCAAGCATATACACATTGCATTACAATACCTCCCGCCGTTATCAAAAAAGATACAGCCAGATTGCTAGCGAACATGTAGATCAATCCCGCAAATATGAACAGCACTAGCGCAACAACAATTATCCCTTTCCCAATACTGTTACCTTCTTCAAAGCTATGTATTGCAGATACCACAGCCATACCGGCTAATGTCGATACCACCCAATTCAACGTGTCTGCATACTCAGACCACACCGTATACTGTAATAACACGGCCACAACCATCAGTATTATAAGAACTATACAGCCCAGCTTACTCTTTTGCAAATTGCTCATCTGAATCCCTCCATTTATAAATAACAGCAGGGAGCTTTTCAGCCCCCTGCCTGAAATATACTTAGACTCTTTCTGCCTATAATCAGTTTATTCTTCTTAGCTCTAATATATCGAATCTTTTTGCCGGCAGATCAGTTCTTTCCTGCTTGTAGTTAAAAAATAGCAACCCATTATCACGCACAAAAAACAAACAACCCCCAGAATAAGATCCATCACCAGGTATATTGAAGTTCAAACATGCACTGTACGCATCAGGGAACACATCATCTTTATACTGCTCAGTTTTTTTAATCTGAATAATTCCTGCCGTTTTTCCATCCCCATTCGGAGCCTCAAGCAATGCAGGTTGCCCACCAGGTATTGCCTTTATAATTCTGCCATCCAGCTTCGGTTCTGTTTCACCCAACCACGAGTCTCCCGGAACCATTTCGATTCTCACAATCGCGCCGATATCCCCAGTAAAGGGAGAAATCCAATTCTCCGTCATAAATTCGAATTTCCCAGCCCGAACAATCTCATAATCGCCCTCAAGGCCTTTCAAATCCAAAAACTTTAGCTCCGCGCTGGCTGTATTTACATTCGCCACCATTGCCAGACACAACATAATGGTAAAACAAAAACCGGTTAAAATTTTCTTCAGCATACCCCATCCTCCTTGTCAAATTCTCAGCAGCCCCTCATTATGGAGGCCAATACTCCTCTTTAGGCTGATTATAGCACAGATGTCCCCCCCCGCAAGACATTTTCCTCCATTTACGAGCTTATCTCCCCATGAAAATAGCCATGCAAAAGAGCGATTAAATCAGCATTGCAATGTTGATTTAATCGCTCTTTTTTGTTATACTTCGATTAAACAAGCATTGCGATGCTGATTTAATCGAAAGGTGGGATATCCATGTATGTGAAGCGCACAATTGAAGAAGCGATTCTAAAGCTGGGGCAGTCCTTTCCCTGTATCGTCATCTATGGTGCTCGTCAGGTAGGCAAGTCCACGACCATACAGCATATATTTGGACAGAAATATGCAAAAGTCACCCTTGATGACTTAGATGACCGTGCTTTAGCCCTTAACAATCCGAAACTTTTTCTGGAAACATACGGCTGGCCGCTCATCATCGACGAGATTCAAAAAGCCCCTTTGCTTCTTGACGAGATAAAGAAACGCATTGACGAAGCACGCCTGCAATGGCTCGACAGTGGTGAACCACGCCAGTTGATGTATATCCTTACCGGCTCCAACCGCTTTGAACTGCAACAGGGCATATCGGATTCTTTGGCTGGCCGCTGCGGCGTACTGGAAATGACTTCCTTCTCCCAAGGAGAAAAAGTCCATGCCACTGGCCAGCTTTTCCATCCAGAGATTGCCCCACTATTAAAAAGAGAAAAAGAATTAAAACTACCCTACCGTTCCCGCAAGGAGGTATTTGCCGACATCTTTACCGGCGGTATGCCGGATATCTGTACCAATATCGCCGACAGGGATACTTACTTCAAATCCTACGTCAATACCTATATCGAAAAGGATGTCCGCAAGCTAATCTCAGTGGGTAGTGAACTGGCGTTCCGCAACTTTATCTCCCTGCTCGCTTTGCGCACCGCCCAGGAATTTCATGTAGGTGAGCTGGCCAACGCCGTCGGCATTGACACCCGCACTTGCAAGAAATGGATTTCTGTACTGGAAACCTCAGGGATTATCTATCTCCTTCAGCCATACATGGCAAAAATCTCCAAACGCATTATCAAAGCGCCCAAAATTTATTTTCTGGACACAGGCCTGTGCTCCTATCTCTGTAAATGGCCTAATGCGGAAATGCTGGAAAACTGTGCCATGAGCGGCGCATTCTTTGAAACATATGTGGTCAGCGAAATCATCAAGAATGCCTACGCCCATAACCTTGACCCCCAATCATTTCTCTTCTATTACAGGGATATTGACCAGAAAGAAGTAGACCTCATCTACGCGGAACAGGGCAAAATCTATCCTATCGAAATCAAAAAAGGTGTTGCCCCCAGCCAGCCTACCAAAAACTTCTCTGTCCTGCAAAAGTACAAACAGGCTATCCAGCCAGGCCTGGTTATCGACACCTGTGAAAAAATCCGCCCCATAAATGAGGCGGCATGGATGTATCCGGTGTATCTGCTGGGATTGTAAAAAATCCCACTTAAAAGTCCGATTAAATCAGCATCGCGATGTTGATTTAATCGGACTTTTTTATCTTATCCGAAGGTCAATTCTCCTTTTTCCCCCACCGCACAGATATCCGTCTTCGTGGTCGAGGTAAATGCGCCTTTGCGGTCAATATAGAAGCCGTTGGGGTTCGTCAGGAAATTCCAATACTCCTGCACCGCCGGTGCTACGGCGATGGTATGGCGGAAGGAATACGGCAGGGTGCTGATATAGCGGGCCGATTTTGCGCCCAGCTGTACCACCAATGTCTGACGCACGCTGTCCTTGCCGTTGCCGTCAATATAGAGATAGTTCCGTCCATCTTCCATATGGATGAGCACGGGCTGCAATTCCGTCAAGGCAGCAGGTATTGCCGTATCCTGCCCGTTGAGCCGCACACGCACCGTCCCATCCATTTGCACCACTTCAATGACATCCCGCCTGCCATTGTCGTTCAGGGAGGTTGTCAAGGGATAGTAAGCCGAAAAAGGCTGGGCATAGGCTGCCGCTGTTTGCTGATAAGCAATGTTAAAAAGCTCCGGCTGTTCCCGGAACAGAATCGTAGCCATCAGCAGGCCTTCTGCATAGGAAGCAATCTCATAGGGATTGAAGTAGAAGGTAATCCCCCGCGGGTCTAATGTCCAGTTGAGCGTATCGCTTGAGGCTTCTTTTTGCAGTTTGGCCTCCAGGCCGTCAAAATTACTCTGGGGATAATCCTGGCGCAGCTGCTGGCAGACAGCCTTGACCAAAGCGTCCCTATCCTTCACCACCGCCGACAGGGGAATCTTCGCGCCGATCAGCGGGTCGAGATTCACGCCCTCCCAGGCATACATGCCATGCACGCCGCTGCTGCCGGTGTATTCCTGCTGCAAGAAACTTACCGCCACAGTATCTGCCCGCCGCATCTCCACATCGAACTCATACGACAGTGGATGATAATACTTCACATCATTTTGCCGAAACGCGATGGCCTCCTCTTTCAACTTCTCCTGCACCTGCTGAATCCGCCGCCACTCCCGCTGGTTGATTTTTTCAATGGCCTTGGCCAGCTGCGGATAATCGCGGCGAATTTCCTCATTCACCGCCAGCCCTGCCCACTTGGAAAGCAACAGTTCATGCTCCCCGCGGACATCACGGCCAGTCTCGCACTTTTGATGCACCTGCTTGAAAAAGCCGCCCAAAGCGCGCGGTGCGGCGCTGGCCATGACCGACAGGGACAGCAGCCCCACCAGCAGCCCCACCAGCAGCCCCCATAGCAGGCCGAAACGAATCGTGTGTTTCACCAATCTCCCTCCATTCACTCTAAATCTAACGAATCAACCCGGGCTAAAAGTTCCTGCAAATGCTCTTTGGTATGCTTTATGCGCAGCTCCGTAAGCGGATGGTCTTTCAAGGCAGTAGTCACCAACAGCTTTAAGAACCGTATGCTGGCCACTATGCGGATTTTATCCTCCAAGGCGCGAAGCGCCGTCTTGTCCTGCGTGCCAAAGTAAAGTTCCATAATCCGCTGCCAGATATAAGCCGTGGTTTCCGTATGGATGCCCAAAAAATCCATGGCATTATTCGGATCATCTTCGGGAAAGGCGCGATAAGTCACATAGAGTCCCTGCAGGTCAAAGATGGGCTGGCCTGTGCACAACGTTTCCATATCAATCAGCATAGGCTCGCCCTCGCAGAGCAGTACATTTTTCATCTGAAAATCCCCATGAACCACATGGTTATCATCCGGCAAAGCCATCAGCAAATCACGCAGACGGTCCAGCATTTCCGCTGGCAGGCATTCCTGTAAAGCCTTCAGGGATTCCAACATATTGTCTCTGGCCAGCGGCAGTTCGCCGTCTTCCATTTCCGTAGCATGAACCTGTTTCAGGCAGTCCACATAGAGCTGCATAAGGTCATCTAGCTGTGCCTTGTCCTGCTCATATTCCTGTGTCCAATCATTGAAGCTTCTGGCCTGCAGGAGCTCAAACACCGAACCATACTGATCGCCTACCCGCACAATATCATAAGCTATCGCCGTGGGAAGCCCTTTGACAAAGGCTTTCTTGGCCCGGGACTTCTCCCGCTGTATCAGGGGAATACTGGCTTCGCCCTCTCCATATACCTTGACAATCGTCTCCTCGTCCAGCCGGTAAACCTTGCCAAAAAATCCCTCCGCGATAAGTTCACTGCCCTCAAGGCTGATTTCCCGGTAGGCCTTCTGTACCCCCATAAACTCCGTGAAGCCCGTCATTTCCAAAATATTATACACTTCCGCGCTAACCTCTGTCATGGAAACCCGCTCATGCTTTTGCACCTTTTCCTCCTTGATGACCTGCATGATGACCCGCAGACCCGCCGAAGAAATAAACGTCAGCTTCTTCGCATCAAAGATTACCGCCTGATACTCCTGCTCCGCCCGCTGTCTGGCAATATCACGCCCCACATCCGCAGCATTCGTAGAATCTATCTTTCCTTCCAAAGGAATGACCAATACAGAATTATCCATGGAAAAATCCCCCTTAGCACTTGCTTTTTTGAGTAAATTCTATCTTTCCCAGAATAAATCCTGCCGCCGCCCATAAAACAAAAAGTAGGAAGTCCCAGCCCTTGCGGTAAGACTTCCTGCTCTCGCTATTATGATTTACTGCATGCTTACAATATGCCCATCCTGAGCAATCGTTACTTTCCCCTGCTCCAGACCGGCCGTCACATAAGCCACCCGGAAATCACTGCCCTGCCGCTCCACCTCGCAGAACTCCGTATCCGGATGCGCAGCCACTACTGCTTCTTCGGCAATCTCCTCCGTAATGGCAGGTGTTCCCTGCAAAAAGAGTAAACTGCCCCAAACCATAATACCAGCTAACATTCCCAAATAACTTTTCATACAGAACCAATCCTCCTTTTCGTAACCCAAGGTTAGTATACAACTTTACACATGTAATGTGGATAGTTTTGAAGGAAGTATTCTGTATTCATCTTATGACTTACCAAACCTTGCCAGTATTATGGCTTCATGGTAACATGAAATCCTAATCATTATAACGACAAAAGAGCTCTCCCTATGCAATATCTCTACGTTTTCCTCGGCGGCGGCCTAGGAGCTGTCTGCCGTTACCTGGCCACTACCGCCATCGGCGCCCGTTTTGGTATGATGTTTCCCTTTGGTACCCTGTTCGTCAACACCTTAGGCAGCTTCCTCATGGCCCTTATTATGGGCTTCCTACTGACCATGGCCAAAGCCAATAACCTGCTGTCCGAACCTCTGCGCCTGCTCTTAACCGTCGGCTTCTTAGGCGGCTTCACCACCTTCTCCTCCTTCAGCATGGAAACACTGACGCTGCTGCGCAGCGGAAGTATTGTGCTGGCTATCGCTAATATAACCGCCAATATTGTGTTGGGCTTGGTCGCCGCTATCCTTGGGCTTTACCTTGCTAGTATGATTCAAGGTGGCAAATAAACTTCACAACAAAAATAAAACACAACTTACGATAAAAGGAAGGCGAGAGATTTCGCCTTCCTTTATCTTTGTATGTCTTTATTCGCTGCCATGAGCTTGACTAATTCCTGATAATTCTTTTGCAGTTCATCATAACGGCCTTTTAGTTCATAGTATTTCGCCTTATAGTCCTGCGCTTCATCATTCAGCTTATCCCTTATACCATAAACCGTTTCTGTAAAGTGTGGGGCACAGCCCTCAATAACTTCATCTAAATCACTTGTGCCAAACATATTTATTAAGGCCATTTTCTTTACAGTACCAGATGAATTTTTATGTCCCGGTTGATATTCACCTTTACTCTCTTCAAGTCCTTCTTTATAACCTTCTTTTATTAAATCAAAAAAGCCCATAATCAATCTCTCCTTATCATCTTACAGTATTATTCCCACATCCATCATAAAATCATTTCATCAAATTCAACAACTTCTTATCAAAAGTTGCTATCTCTGCTCCTCGCGCCACATGATAGCCATACAAAACACAATCCACAAAATCAAGACTGCGTTCACCATAAACTTCCAATGCTAATTCCAGCACCGCCCGCTCCTTGCAGTTTACCAATTCTAAAAAGCCCTTTATGGTAGCAGATATTTTACTACGCTCCATGGAGTACACACCTTTGAGGACATACACCACTTCGGCAACCACTTCCAATGTGATATAAACATCATCATTTTCCAGATAATATTCAGCCCTATCTGCCATTTCCTCATTATCATTCAGCAGATAACGCAATATCATATTCGTATCAAAGATTACCATACTTATCCACCACAGCCTGTTGCCATGCCCCTTTTTCCTTCATTGCTAATTCCGAATTCGCATATTCTGCCAAAATACCACGCATTCCTTTTTTCTTCTCCCGTACCACAGGCTCCACAAATTCATCCATAACCGTAATGATAACGCGCTGATTGGGCTTGGCATCTATCTTTTCCAAGGGTCTGACAGCAACACCATCATAATATCCCTGAACTGCCATCATATATATCACCTCATTTATTCAGAAAAATCATTCTATATTATCATGTTACCACAAAACGTCTTGCTATAACAGTAGATTTTTGCCAAGAGCCCCGAGGGCATATTGGGCGGGCGCAGCGACTGCTCCGCTGACCGGTCAGCATAAATCCACAAAACAAATCGCTGAAAGCCGCGCCGTGGTGACCGGCGCATCGAACAACGAGGCTGGTAAAATCATGCCGGTCATTTAGCGAAGGCCGCCCAATATGTCCTTGGGGCGGTTGGCAAAAAAAAACTCCCGAAGCATCTGCCACGGGAGTTTCCGATATCGACACCTCATCCACCGCTTTGCGGTCCCCCTTCCCCTCAAGGGGGAAGGCTTTATTAGAGGTTCTATTGTGCCGCAGGCGCTGCCTGAGGCGGATTGTTGTTGTCTTCCATTGAGCTCTTGGAGGAGAGTTTGCTCTTTTGCTCCGTGATAAAGGCCTGCATGATGATGAACACGCAGAGCAGTGCGCCGACTACAATCTTCGTCCACCATGCGGACAATGTCCCTTGGAAGCTGATGAAGGTCAGGATTACGCCCTGAATCAGCACACCGATAAGGGCACCGGGGATAAAGCCCACACCACCGGTCAACAGCGTACCGCCGATAACGGAGGAAGCAATGGCATCCATTTCCATCCCCAAACCGTGGAGATTATAGCCCGTCAGCATAATCAGGCTGTAAGCAAGACCGCCCATGGATGCGCAGAAGCCGGAAATAGCATAGACCATGACCTTTGTGCGGAATACCGGCAGACCCATGAGGGCTGCCGAAGATTCACTGCCGCCGATGGCGAATACGGCCCGGCCAAATTTCGTAAAACCTAATACTATAGCGGCAATGGCAATCATAATGAGCGCCACCACCGCGCCGATGGAGATAAAGCCCACACCCAAGTCAATGCGATAGCTGGCCAGCGCCACCCAGTCGGGATTCACAATCTGAATGGTGTCCTGCGAGATAACTGCCGTAAGGCCGCGGCAGAAGAACATGCCCGCCAGCGTGATGATAAAGGGCTGCAAGTCAAATTTCGTAATGATATAGCCCTGCACTGCACCGAACACCGTGCCCATGACGAGCACCAGCAGCACAGCCAGCCCTAGAGGAATGCCCGTATTGGCAAGCAGCCATGCCAGTACCATGCAGACGAGAGCCAGCACCGCACCAACGGAGAGGTCAATGCCTGCGATAATCAGCGTAAAGGTGATGCCAATCGTAACGATAATCAGCGCCGCATTATCGATAAAGAGGTTCAGGAATACCTGCGGCCGCATAAAGCCTTTATACATAGCCATGCCTGCACCATAGAGGATGGCAAAGAGGGCCAGTGTTACAAAGAAGGAGAAATACTTGGAAGCAATCATCTGATTGAATTTGCTGGTCATAATTGCTTCACCGCCTTTCCGATTACTGCTTTGGTATCATTTTTCTGCTGGGAATGACGGGAAGCCTTCCACTTATCAAACATCTCCTGTGCCTTCTTGGACTGAATCAGGCAGATGATGATAACGGCTGCGGCTTTTACTACCGGCAGCTGGTCAGCAGAAACGCCCAAAGCGTACATGGTGGTGGTCAACGTCTGAATGGTGATGGCACCGATTACGGAACCGCCCACATAGAACTTACCGCCTGAAAGCAACGTACCGCCCAAAGCTACGGCTAAGATAGCATCCATTTCCATATTGAGGCCCGCATTATTGGCATCAGCCGCCCGAATCAGGGAGCTTTCAATCAAGCCGGAAACGCCAGCGCAAAGACCGGAAAAAGCATATACCAAAAAGATTACCATGGTAACATTGATGCCCGAGTATCTTGCCGCCGTCGGATTGATACCTACGGACTGCACAAAGAGGCCAATACTGGTTTTCTTCATCAGAATGGCTACGAGCAGCACCATGGCCAGCGCGATAAAGATATTCGTCGGCAGCGGCATATTGGGCAGGAAACCGGCGATATACTCGAAGGGTTTGTAGTATACAGTGATAATCTGCCCTTCGGTCATGAGCTGGGCCACACCACGGCCAGCGGTCATGAGAATCAGCGTTGCCACAACGGCCTGAATCTTGAACTTGGCTACAAGCAAGCCGTTCCACATACCGCAGAGCACACCAACGCCCACAGCAGCCATCATGGCAACACTCATGGGCATTTCAGCCACACCGTCACCACGGCCGCCAATCAAGGTGCAGACCACAGCGGCAGAGATGGCCACCACAGCACCAACGGAAATATCAATGCCGCTGGTCGCAATGACGAAGGTCATGCCCAAAGCCAGAATAATCAGCGAGCAGGAACGGTTCAGAATATCCACTAAGCGGCCATATAAATGACCGTCCTCAGTCATTTGAATGGTCAAAAATCCATCGACAAACAGGGTGTTGAATATGAGCAGTACCGTCAATGCCACCACGGGCAGGAAAAGGGAACTGCCACTAAATTTTTTCAGCATGTCCATCAGGCTGCACCTCCTGCAATGGCCTTCATCACGCCATCGGAACTAATGTCAGAACCGGTAAGCTCTGCCACCTTGCGGCGGTCGCGCATAACTACCAGCTTCGTGCAGGTACGCACCATCTCGTCCATTTCCGAGGAAATGAACACCACCGCCATGCCCTTTTGTTTGGCGAGCGATATCGCCATCTTCTGAATTTCCGTCTTCGTGCCCACATCAATGCCACGGGTCGGTTCATCGAGGATGAGCAAATCCGGCTGGGTTGCCAGCCAGCGGGCGATAATGACCTTCTGCTGATTGCCGCCCGAGAGGTTCTTCACGAGCTGTTCACGGCTCGACACCTTGATGCGCAGCAGCTTAATGCAGTCATCGGCAATCTTGACCTGTTCCTCATAGGGAATGTGGCGCAGGATGCCGTCTTTGGCCTGCATAGCAAGAATGATATTTTCCCGCACCGACAAATCGCCGATAATGCCGGAGAGCTTGCGGTCTTCGGGGCAGAACCCGATTTTCTGTTCCATGGCGTTCATGGGGTTCTTCAAATGCAGCTTCTTGCCGTTAATGGACAGCGAGCCCTTGTTGATTTCATTGATGCCGAACAGGAGTTCTGCTGTTTCCGTACGCCCGGAGCCTAAGAGTCCAGCAAAACCGATAACTTCGCCTTTATGTATCTGTACATCCACTTCATTGAGCTTGCCCACAGCGCCAATGCCCTTAGCTTCCAGGAACACTTCGTCACTGGGTACACTCTTTTCGGCAAAATTATCCATATCCTTGACTTCGTTGAGGTCTTTGCCAACCATCTTGGCGATGAGTTCGAGACGGGGCAGTTTTGCCGTTTCATAGGCGCCCACCAGTTCGCCGTTGCGCAGTACCGTGATATGGTCGCAGATTTCATAAATTTGGTCGAGGAAATGAGAGATAAAAATAATACCTAAGCCCTGCTTCTGCAGCTGCCGCATAATCTTAAAGAGATGGGCAGTTTCTTCTTCGTTCAGAGAAGATGTCGGCTCGTCCAGAATCAAAATCTTGGCATCCACATCCACAGCGCGGGCAATGGCAATCATCTGCTGCAAAGCCACGGAATAGTTGTCGAGTGTCTTGGTTACATCGATATGCACATCGAGTTTGGCCAGCAGTTCCGCCGCCCGCCGGTTGATGGTCTTCCAGTCAATCATGCCGAATTTGCGCGGTTCCCGGCCGATAAAGATATTTTCTGCTACGGTGAGGTTGGAGCAGAGATTGACTTCCTGATAAACGGTGGAAATCCCGCAATCCTGTGCATCCTTCGGGGTCTTGGGATTGATGGCTTTGCCATTCAGGAACACCGTTCCCCCATCCCGGGGATATACGCCGGTCAGCACCTTTACCAAGGTGGATTTACCGGCACCATTTTCCCCCATCAGGGAGTGGATTTCACCGGCATGCAGGGTAAAGTCCACATTGGACAGCGCCCGCACCCCGGGAAATTCCTTGGTGATATGCCGCATTTCCAGTAGTGCCTGTGCCATAGATGTCACTCCTTGTTGCGTGAATTAACGATAATAAAGCCGTGTCCGCACACATACGCTGTACGGGCACGGCTTTCATTAGCTTTTTAATCTTAGTATTTGCGTTCCGGCAGGGTCTTAGCTGCTACATCAGCAGGGAATACACCTTCGTCAACGTAAACCAGTTTTTCAACTTTTTCACCGGCCAAAATCTTCTTAGCCGTTTCCATCAGGAGTTTGCCCTGAAGCGGGTTGCATTCTACGGTGCAGTTTGCTTTGCCGTCAATCATAGCCTGGAACATACCTTTTACGCCATCAATGGAGATGATGGTGATGTCCTTGCCGGGTTTGAGGCCAGCTTTTTCGATTGCCTGAATAGCACCGAGAGCCATATCGTCGTTATGAGCAAAGAGGATGTCGATTTTCGGGCCATAGGATTTCAGGAAAGATTCCATAACTTCCTGGCCTTTCTGACGGGTGAATTCACCAGTCTGGGAAGCAAGGATGTTATACTTGCCTGCATTCGGAGATTTTGCCATAGCATCTTTGAAGCCTTCCTGACGGCGGATAGCAACGGAGGAACCAACGGTACCTTCAAGAACAACTACGTTGTACTGGCTGCCACCATCACGCGGGGTCTTCTTTTCTTTGGCCATGTATTCGTCAATCCATTTGAAAACGTTGTTGCCTTCTTTTACGGAGTCAGTACCGATTTTAGCCACATAGAGGCTGTCATCAGCGAGCTTCACATCGCGGTCAACAACAACGACCGGGATTTTGGCATCTTTAGCTTCTTTGAGAACCGTATCCCAACCCGTTTCTACGATAGGAACGAAGGCGATAATGTCAACGCCCTGAGCGATAAAGGAACGGATAGCTTTAATCTGATTTTCCTGTTTCTGCTGAGCATCCGAGAACTGGAGGTTGATACCAGCTTCTTCAGCTGCTTTCTTAACGGATTCCGTGTTGGCCGTTCTCCATTCGGATTCCGCACCGATCTGGGAGAAGCCCATGGTAATCTTCTTGTCACCGCCACCAGACTTGCCGTTGTCCTTGGCCTGTTCACCGCCACCGCAGCCGGCAGCAACAATCATCATAACGCTTGCTAGTAATAATGCTATGAGCTTTTTCATCTCATCGTCTCCTTTGCTACATCATGATTCCGTTTGTGATTTCTGCGCCAATCTTCTGCTCCTCCCCCCTTGTGACGCCTTCAGCGCAGTTCGCTTGGTAATGTTGCATCTGTTCTCGTGCACACTTTAAGTTGCACACAATATAGTCTTTTGGCAAAAGTCAGACTATTGATGGTAGATGACAACATTTCCGTGCTCAATCACAACCATCTCTGTCTTATACGATACTCTTTCGCACGGCATTTGTCAATAGATTTTTATTCTTTATTTTTGTTCGGACACAAGTTAGTATTACTTTTCTTTTTGGCGAAAGAAAAGTAATCAAAAGAAATCGCTGGCGGACTGAAATCCCATCACGGGATTTACGTCCGCTGGCGCCCGTCCTGGGGCGCCAATGGCCACCACTAATTCGAGGAAAAAGAAAAAAGTGCTGGGACAAGTATAAAATGACTTTGTCCACAGCACCGTCTTTGTCCGTGCATGAAACTATTTAGGGAATATATGTATCCATAGGTACCTGATACCCCTTTAGATACATAAGGGTTTTGAGCAATATGGCATAATCTTCATGTAATGCATAATCAATACGCGTCCAATCTATACTACGAAAGTAATCTTCAGTATATCCATGTACGCCTAATTGCTGATGCCAAACGATTTCGACTTCATTCGCATCGTTCGCTATTCGATACCAATCATCCGGACTAATCCGGCTCCAAGCATCTGCACTTAAACCATACCATCTTGCTTTGTTAGAAATGCTTTTAGAATCCCATATATCTGGAGCTTGAGATGGTGCGTTCTGGAATAAATATTCACAATATCCTTTGCTCCCTGTTGTTAAATTATGAAACATAACGGGAACAAGATATCTTATAACTTTAACATTATTATCCGCTCTTATGCACGTAATATCCTTTATATTTTCAAAATCAATATAAATTTCCCCTCTATCCGCATCACCAGAAAAATGCGAATCAACCTGAAAGGCACGTTGATATGATGCTTCAGCTATATTTCCAGCTCCCAGACCTATCAACACCGCCGTCACCCATGCGAACAACTGCAAAACCAAATTTCTGTTTCTCATGAATTATTCCTCCCTAAATCCTGCACTCTTTCCATTTCTTTGAAATTTGCAAATAACCTAAGCTGTACACACACAATAAGAGAATGCATGTCAATCATGACGGATATAATTATATCACGAGTGTCCCCCCCCGCAAGACATTTGTAAATAAAAAAAGTCATCCCCCCAAGACGTTTTAGCGCTCTTTAGGAGATGGCTTTTTGTATTCTCTTTATCAGGTATTCTTGGCAATCACAGCGCCAACGATTGCGCCGATAGCGGCGGCAGCGATTTTTTCGTTGCGGTTTACCTTCTCATCATGCTTGCGCTGTTCTTCCAGTTCTTTTTCCCGGCGCTCAAGCGCATCCTCGCGCTCTCTGGCTTCGCGATAGCGCTCATACGCAGTCTTCTTGCGGTGTTCCCGTTCCCAATCTTCACGGCGTTCTTTTTCGTACTGCTCCCGTTCGTGCTTTTCTTTCTCGTATTTAAGCTGACGGACTTTTTCTTCATGGCGGGCCTGTTCCTCGCGGCGCTCCTGTTCAATCTGATCCCGCTTCTCCATATGACGGCGATGTTCCTTGCCGACATCCTCCCGATATTCACGCTCACTCCAGGAGGATTCATAACTTGCCGCATAAGCCGGGGCGGCCAGAGTCGTACCTAAAATACTAAAAGACATCATACCAGTCAGTAAACAACCAGCTGCTTTCTGCCATTTCTTCGCCATCATATCTATCGCTCCCATCCACTCAAAATTTCCCAATAATAAAAAAAGGTTGACTATGCTTATAGTATACACAGTCAACCTTTGAATGTCTTTAGAAAGAGATTAAATTTTGATTAAAAATCCGCATGCACCTGTTATCGCTTTATCCTCTTGCCGTTATGGAAAATGACTTCACACGATACTTTTTGTTATTGCGAATATATCGATCATCACTGCGACAGAAAAAGGAACATGGCACATAGCCATACTTCTCATCCCTGCGCAGGAAAAGATGTGCATATGACTCATCCACCAAATCATACAACAAGAAATCAGCCCTTATCCGGCTTCGATTTTTCTGCGAAAACTCTATGATGATATTCCCCGACTTCATCCGTTCAATCATCCCGTTAAGACGATGAAACATTTGCATCCGCTCATACATTTCATCAAGGAACTTACTTTCCTCTATCGAGGAATATGTTAATTTTCTGGACATCACCCGGGTATAGAGATACCTTGGACGAGCAATATGCTTTACATCCAGCAATTTATGGAAACCAATCAAATGATAAAAATGCTCCGGCAAAAAATAAAAAGACAGCTCTATGACCTCGTCCTTATAAACTGCCGTAATATGATAATCCTTATCCAACAGTTCACTATAATCTTTAGCTGCTTCGTACAATAAATCCATATCTTCCCCCACAAACACAAAGGGCAACGCCTTAACGGCGCTGCCCCCTGCAATGTGCTTTTCTCTTTAGAAGAAACATTCTCCCTATCCGTGACATGGCTCAACACTAACCTGCCGAAACCTCGCTGACTACATCCACGGCGATGAACCTCAAGCTCAAACGGTTAGAAACGGATTGGCTACCGCCTCTGTACATATAAAGTATACCATGAGCAGGCCTTAAATACAAGAATTTCCCGCTCAAAACAGCCCCAATGTTTTCAGCACAAACACCCAGCAGAATATGGTAAAGCACGACAGCCCCGTAGTATAAACCACGCAGTTCCCTGCCAAATCCGCGTCACTTCCCATCTGCTGTGCCATGGCGAAGCTGGCCACGGCGCAGGGGGAGGCAAAGATAGCCAAAAGTGTCACGAGTTCAATATCCCGAAAACCCAGATAAATCGCCAGACTCAGTGCCACTGCCGGCACGATAACGAGCCTTGCCGTCACACAGCTGATAAGCTGGGGCAGATGATTATGGAAGCTCCCACCCTTGAAGGATGCTCCCAGGATAATCAGCGCCACTGGTGTTGTGGCCGCCGCCACCTGCCCAATCCCTTTGAGCACCGGCTTGGGCACGGGGAAGTCAATAAGCCGCATGATAACAGCCGCAATGGCGCCCATTATCATGGGATTTTTGAGGATGCCCCGCAGAATCGGCCACAGGGCAAACCGCCCCCCCCGAAAGGTTTCCAGCACGAACACCGCCAGCACATTGTAGATGGGCACAATCACCGCAATCATCATGGACGGAATGGCCAGCGCCGAATCGCCGAAGATGTTGCCGACAATCGGAATGCCGAACAGGACGAAATTGCTGCGGAAGATGGCCTGAATCATGGCTCCCCGATGGCGGTTGTCCTTGTCAAAAAAGCAAGTCAGCAGGCCAGCCAGCAGACAGACCAGCAAAACGCCCACGCCGCCGAACAGCATCAGATACGGCCGCACCGTATGCGCCAAATCCGTGGTGTAGATGTTATAGAACATCATGCAGAAGAAAAACAGCGTAAAGACCATGCGGTTGGTATGTGCCAGCTCCGTATCCGTCATGAGCTTCAGCTTTTTAATGGCCAACCCCATAAAGAGCAGAGTAAAGAGCGGCACTACGGCCCCTACCGCTACCCAAAAATTATTCATCATATCCATTGACTTACCACCGATTTCCTTTCTGCCAAAAATCCGGCGTCAGCATAACCAGCAGGGTAAACATTTCCAAACGCCCGAGCAGCATGGAAATGCACAAAATGCTCTTGCTGAACACCGACAGTCCCGCATAGGTGCAGGTAGCTCCGGCAATGCCGAAGGCCGGGCCGATATTGCCCATAGTGCTGACGCTAAGGCCCAAAGCATCAAATACCTCAATGCCGTCCAAGGTCAGCAGCAGGGCCCAAAAAGCGATGAAGAAAATGTAGAGGAAAAAGAACTGGCCGACCCGCCGCAGAGTTTCCTCGCTGACCCGGCTGCCGTTCAGACGCACTTCCACCACCCGCCGGGGCGAAATCTTCTGATGCACCACAGCCCAGGCATTTTTCAAGAGCACGAGCACACGCACCACCTTTATCCCGCTGGCGGTGGAACCGGCACAGCCCCCGCACATCATCAAAAGCAAAATTATGCCCTTGGAAAATGGCGGCCATTGTTCAAAGTCCGCCGACACAAAGCCCGTAGTAGACAGCGAGCCCACCTGAAAGGCCGCGTAGCGCAGGGCATCCCCCAAGGCGAGCGGCATCGTCGCCGCAAGGTTCAGGAACACCAGCAAAATGGCCAGTCCCTGAATCCATAAATAGGCCTTGAACTCCGAATTGCGCTTGATAACGCCAGGCCCCTTCTGCCAGATGCGATAGTAAAGGCCAAAGTTGCCCCCGGCCAATATCATAAAGAAGGTCATCCACCACTCAAAAGCCGGACTGTCAAAGTGCATGGCACTATCGTCATAAGTCGAAAAACCGCCGGCCCCAATGGTACTCATGGCATGCGTCAGTGCCTCATAGGGTGTCAGCCCACAGAGCATATAAACCGACGCCGCCACAAAGGTAAACATCAGATACATGCGGAAGAGTACCTTGGTCATATCCTTCAGCCGGGGCAGTACGCGTTCTTCTGTCGGCCCCGTGGTTTCTGCGTTGTACATATAAACAGAACTCTGCCCGGTCTGGGGCAGCAGCGCGATAAATATCACGATAATGCCCAATCCGCCAAACCAATGCGTCATCATACGCCAGAAAAGAATGCTGGCAGGCAGCCCCGACAGACTGTTAAACACTGTAGCCCCAGTGCCGGAAAAGCCCGAAATGCTTTCAAACACCGCATCCAACGCATTGAGGTAGCCGCCACAGACATAGGGAAGCATGCCCAAACCTGTGGCCAAAGCCCAGCCAAAGCCCGTAATGGCAATGCCCTCGCGCATGGATAAATCCGTTTCCCTCTTGCGGCCATTGGCTTGCAGAACCAAACCGACCGAAGCACTAAGCCCCAGCGCCACCGCAAAGCCGGAAACACTGCTCTCAAGATTCCACAAAGCCATGGCAAAGGGGATAAACATGGTGATGGTTTCCGCCATGACCAGACGGCCCAGCACATAGTAAATAATGCGTATATCCATCCCTTACCACCTCTTTTGGAAACTGCGCCGTCCTATGTCCAACAGCACCAGAAAGGAGAAAATCTCCACCCGCCCCATGACCATCAGCAGGCTGCAAAAGATTTTGGCCCAATCCGGCAGGATATGCAGATTCTCCAGCCCGAACAATGCACTGGAAGCACCGGTACTGGTCAGGCAGCCGGCCGCCAGCCCCAAGGCCTGTATAATGCTGATGCCCGACAGGGAAAGAATCATGGCAAAGACGAAAAACGCCGTCATATAGAGATAGAAAAAGGCCAAAATTCGTCCCACGATTTTATCCGGCACCGGCAGTTTATCCACCTTGATGGAAAGAACCATGCGGGGATGCAAAGTACGGCGCATCTCCGCCCTGGTCAGACGGAAGAGCACCAGAAGGCGCATGATTTTCAGACCGCCTGTCGCCGAACCGATACAGCCGCCCACGAATACCAGCAGGAACAGCACATAACGGTCAAAGGATGGCCAGAGCCAAAAAGGCGCCGCCACAAAGCCATTGGTCGAGATAAACGACATGGTCTGAAAGAAGCCATAGCGCAGACTCTCTGCCCAATCATAGGTGCCCGTAACATAAAGATGCCCCGCCAGCACCATGCCCACGCCCAGCACCACCAGCAGAAAATTGCGGATTTCCGTATCCTTTAAGAGCCACAGAAGGCTCTTGATTTTCCATGCCTTCCAGACGAGCAGCAGACTCAAACTGGACATGAGCATAACCGCCATGGCCGCCAGTTCCAGCGCAGGATTATTGTAATAGATAAAAGCGTAGACCGAGGAGCCGCCGCTGGAAGAAATCGTCACCATGGCCCGCAGCAAGGACTCAAAGGGATTCAGCCCCGCCAGATAGTAAACACCTGCCGCCGCCACGGTCAAAACGGCATAGACCGTTGTGCCCTGCCGGGCCGACTGGGCCATTTTATTCCATACCGGACTGAAAAAGATGGACTGGCGGGCCGACAAAGTCAGACCAAAACAACCGCTGACTTGCGGCAGTACCGTAACCATCACCACCACAAAGGTCAGGCCTCCGAGCCAGCTCATGACGCTGTGCCAAAGTATCAACCCCCGCGGAAGTTCCATGCGGTCATAGGGCAGACAGGAAAGCCCTGTGGTCGTCAGCGAGGACATGGCCTCGAAAAAGGCCGACGGAAAACTGGGAAATATCCCGGAAATGGCGTAGGGCATCAAACCGATAATGCACATCAAAAACCAGACAAAGGACATGAAGTACACGCCCTCCCGAATGGTAAGCTGCCGCCCCCGGTGCTCGCTGGAACCCATTTTTATCATCACGCGTCCCAGCCCATAAGCAAAGGCCGCCGGCAGCACAAAAAGCCACGCTTCTGTATCTCCCCAGATAAGCGTGACCAAAAAGGGCACGATAAGTGCCCCTGCCATAAGTATTGACATCTGCCCCATCAGGAGCCAGAAGAGTTCCAAGCCGTTTTCCTTTTCCATGCGCATACTCTTGCGACCTTAGGCACAAGCGCCTATTCCTTTCCCTTGAAATACTTGATAACCTGCTGCGAAAAGCGGGTCTGGATAAAGAGGATGGTTCTGTCTCCCGGCTGCAAAACCGTATGACCATTCGGGATGCTGGCTTCGCCGTTCCGCACATAGGCACAGACCAGACATTCCCGCGGGAGTTTTACCTCCATCAGCTTCTTGCCGGCCACCGGTGCCCCCTGCTGTACGATCACTTCCACCGCCTCGGCCTTGGCCCCTTCGAGCAGGGATACGGATACCACGCCGCCACGGCGGGCAAAGGCCAGCACCTCGCTGGCCGACAATAAACGCGCCGACAATACAATATTGACGCCGACTTTCTCCATCAATTCCACATATTCATTGCGGGACACGCGCACCACCGTCTTGGTCTTATTCCCCGACAAATGACGGGCGAGCAGTGCCAGCATGAGGTTCAGCTTGTCATCCTCCGTCAAGCACACGACCACATCCGCATGGGCCACATCCTCTTCCACGAGCAGGTCAATATCCGTGCCGTCCCCGCAGATGGCAATGCCGTTGGTCAGCATCCCCGCCATGAGCTGGCAGCGCTCCCTGTCCTGGTCAATGACCTTCACATGAACACCCTGTTCATCCAGCTGCTGGGCCAGAGCCCGCCCGGCGCGGCCGGCACCGATAATCAGCACACGATGCAGCTTGCGGGCATCCCGCTGCACAAATTTCTGGCTGAACTTCTCAATTTCCTCTGGTATACCGATAAAATAGGCATTGTCATGGGGCTGGAAACAATCATCACCATGCGGGATAATCATACGATGGTCACGGAAAATCATTCCGGCCAGCACCCCTTTGGGCAACTGAATATCCTTCAGCGGAATCCCTGCCAAAGAGGATTTGCGCTGGATTTTCGTTTCAAAGAGCCGGATTTTCCCGTGGGCAAAATCTTCCACATCCAAGGCTGCCGGGGTCATGAGAATCCGGTTGATTTCGTTGGCGGTAATCAGTTCAGGATTGAGCATCAAATCAATATCAAAATTTTCCTTGAGATAATCCTTGGCCTCCGACATGAACTTCATATCACGAATGCGGGCAATCGTATGCTTGATGCCATGCTTCTTGGCCAGCACGCAGGCTACCATGTTCACTTCATCACTGGCCGTCACCGCAATGAGGATATCCGCATCCCGCACATCCGGGTCGTCCATGGTGATGGGGCTGGCACCATTGGCCGCAATCGTCAGCACATCCAGCGTATTCTTGGCCGCCTCCAGCTGGCTTTCGTCCTTGTCGATAACCACCACATCAAATTGTTCTTTGGACAAAAGCTCGGCAATGCTGTATCCCAGCTTCCCAGCTCCCACAACAATAATACGCAAATTACACCCTCCCCGCTGGCAGTTAATCTTTCATCCATTTTTCAGTTTATTATAACGCCATTGTTCAACCTTTGTCGATAGACAAAATTCATCCATAAAAAAACCGCTATGCTCATAACCCAAACAAATGTTGCTAAAATTCCTTTATTATACCCGTTTATATGACCTGATTATAAAAAAACCGCCCAAAATCGCTAAAATTGTAGTGACCCCATAAAGTTAGACCTTACCGGTAGTAGCAATTATTTGCTGCTACCGTTTTTTTATGCTGCGGCAT
>SVCA01000019.1 GCA_015058625.1 Pseudoselenomonas ruminantium
GCTCCGGGACCGTAAAACTCCTCGCCGCAGACCGGGCATTTCGTAGGCAGCATCAGTGCCACATCCATATTGGGCGGGCATAGATGCCCATTGGGACAGGTATGGCTGCCCAGACGGGAAAACAGCAGGCGCAAGCTGTTCAAAAGTTCCGAGGCCGTACCAAAGGTACTGCGCACCCCGGGAATGCCTGGACGCTGATGGAGTGCGAGTGCCGCCGGTACATGACGGATTTCTTCCACATCGGCTTTGCCGGCCTGCGTGATACGGCGACGCGTATAGGTAGACAGGGCCTCCAGATAACGGCGTGAACCTTCCGCGTACAAGGTTCCCAACGCCAACGACGATTTTCCCGAACCGGACACACCGGCAATGGCCACGAGCTTGCCCAGGGGGATATCCACATCGATATTTTTCAGGTTATGCACGCGGGCGCCCCTGACGATAATATTTTTCGGGCGTTCCTTATTGTCCATACGACAGACTCCTTACGATTCATTGACCAACTTCCCGGTCATATGCTCGGGAAGCAGCGCCAGACATTGCACGCGGGGCAGGGCGTGTTTCAATTCCTGTTCCAAGTACGCTTCGTCATCAGTAAATTTGCGCACCAACGAGCTACAGATTTGGCGAATCTTTTCCTCATCCGTCACCAGCTGCATCCGTCCAAAGACAACTACACTACGGATATTGAGCGCCCATTCGCCGGGCTTTTGCCAGCCTTCATCGTAAGCACAATAGCTCACCTTGTCATAAGCTCGGATAGCGTCCATCCGGTGTCCTTCCTTGGCACTATGGAAATAAAGGATACCGTCCTCCTCGCAGTACCAATGATTCATGGGGATACCATATGGATAGCCATCGTCCCCCAGCATGGACAGCACGCCCCGTTTCGTTTCACTTAGCACTTCTTTGCATTCTTCCTCTGCCAGCTGCTGCTTGAATCTTCGCATCTTCCGAAACATAATTTACTCCTTAATAGTTTTATCTCTATAAGCTATTCCTACAACGCTTCATAATAGGCTCTTATCTTTCGTGCCATCAATGAACGTCGTTTTTCCAAGAATTTTGGATAAGACATATAATCCATATCGAATACATCCTCAGGTATGCAGTTAATCTTCAAGTTTTCCATTAACTGATCATAATTGTTTATCGACCCTATCATTAGATTTCCTGTTTCACATTGTTTTCTTGCTTCGTTAAAATAAACCTTGGGCGCTTTTTTGCCGATTGATTTATTAACCTGCGTATCAAGAAAAGCATAATTTCCTTCCTGATTATACATAGACTTTTCATATCCATTTGCCTTTAGGTATTCTTTAGGGAAGATATGATGAACATCACCCCCATCTATCAAGTCCCTAACAAGAATATTATTGGATAAAAGCGAAATATCATTTCTCATAACCTGTGCGGCAAGATAAACCAGATAAGTCGGATTGTTAGTAGATGTTACATTCAAATTCTGTACCACAGCAATATTCCAAAAGGTATCCGACAAGGTTGCAGCCTCAATATCCTGCAATGTCTTCACAACACCCTGCTCATTTATTAACCGAATGTCACGAGCAAATGCCGATTCAGGAGAACTGCTGTAACGACCTGTCAACACAGATAATACATACCATCTTTGAACCAAGCGTTTCACTTCACCTGTAGATACTTCATGGCTATGTGTCAATATCAGATATAATGTATAGGCAAAATCCAAAGCCATCTGTGAATTTACCAGCTTTTTAGAAATAAAACCTGCACTTCTAATGGCTATCATAAATTGCTTAAAATTATGCTCACTAAAGACATTCATAACGCCATCTTTTAGTTTTACATATGTATCTTCTATAATTTCTTCCTTGTATTCCCTCGTTTCAAAGTCTCTGCCTGACAGCAGACTAACCAAGTCAGAAAGTTTCGCTCGTGGATATTTATACATAAACGCTACACGAAGTACATCCGCATAATCCGGGTCATATACATCTTCCTTTTCATCTTTAAGCCACTTTATTTTTGTGAAATAATCTGTGAGGGCAAAAGCCTGATCATCTTCTTTAATCCGTTCATAAAACGAAGGTACTTTCGATAGATGCGCATAATAATCAATAGCTTTACGAAGGTCATTACCGCCATAGTTCTCATCGGCAGCAATTTTAGACATTACAAAATCACCTTGACTAAGTGCTGTCCCTTTTGAATTGATACGAATAAAAATATCCGTTACAATGTCAATATTCAGTTTATCTGACAAGTCAATAACACCAATCATGCGATTGCCAATGCTGCTAAGTCTTGTAATGATTCGACCTAACACTTCCGGCTGCATATCAGGATTATCTTTGCAATAGTTTGTAATAAATGAAAACACCGAGAAATCATTTTTGAAAATTTCCGCTACATCTGCTATCCACCGTTTACTTTTTAGATGGCTGGAATCCTGAACAGCAAATATTTCCGCATCCTGATCTTCTGAAAATGCTTGAAACGGGTCAAAAGCAATTTTTATACGCTCTTTTTGGTAATTGCTCATGGTCACTGGAATCCCCGAAATAGCCGTCATCAATGCCGTAACACGCTGTTGGCCATCAATAAGTATCTTTTTACCAGCAGAAATTTTTCCATCTTTTAGCCTGACATCTGGATTCTTCCAAATGATAAGATAGCCTGTGGGATAACCTTTATATAGCGAATCCAGCAAATCTCTTACCTGTGTCTTCTTCCATACGAAGGGGCGTTGAATCTCTGGAATCGCAATTTCACCGGCAGCAATAAGCCCTAAAATGGCACTAACAGATAAGGAATTCGGTGTATACTTCTCTATTTCCATTCGACACACTCCTAAACTGTATATTATCTTGATAAAAATATTTCGATATATATACAGTTATTACCTGCCTTGAAAAAATATGTTTTGCTTTATGTTTCGATATTATATTCCCATTTTCTGTGTCTATTCCAGCAGCTGCCGCACCATTTCCAGCCCATCAGCCTTTGCCAAAGTACCGTAAGAAAATCTTTTATCCTCCGTAACCTCCCTGCCGAACCAAGCTGACGGATGCGGATTTCCGGCTCCAAGGCCACATAGCCCTGACGTAAAGTTTCATACTCTGCTGGCAAGGCTGGAAGGCTTTCGACTAAAAATTGATGTTCTATCTCCATTATTGCAAGTCCCTATCTGCCTTGACCAGTTCCTCACGGATGCTGATATGCTGAGGGCAGACCTGCTCGCATTTGCCGCATTTGATACATTCGGCGGCTTTTTGGCGGCCATGACCGCCCACCAGCCAGTTTTCCTGATGCTGGGCAGCGGCCTTATCGCCGTAGAGCGTCAGATAGTTCATCGCCGTAAACGTACCGGAAATGCCGATTTCCTTGGGGCAGACCTTGGCGCAATAGTTACAGGTAGTACAGGGAATAACCGGGATTTTGGCCAGGGCTTCCCTTGCCTTGTTAATGGTCTCCTTCTGGCTTTCCGTCAGACCGGTAAAATCCTTCATATAGGAAAGATTGTCTTCCATCTGCTCCACATTGCTCATGCCGGAGAGTACCACAATCAGCCCCTCCAAATCAGCGGCAAAGCGGATAGCCCACGAAGCGCAGGAGCTTTCCGGCTCGGCTGCCTGCAGGATTTGTTTGACGCTTTCCGGAGGATTTGCCAACATGCCGCCCTTGACCGGTTCCATGATGATGACCGGCTTGCCGTGCTTTCTGGCGACTTCATAGCAGGCACGGGACTGAATGGCCGGATTTTCCCAGTCTCCGTAGTTAATCTGCAGCTGGACAAATTCCATTTCGGGATGTTTGGTCAGGATTTCTTCCAATTCCTCCGGTGTGGAATGGAAGGAAAAGCCGACATGTTTAATCAGCCCTTCGGCCTTTTTCTCCTGCACAAAGGACCACATATCGAAATCATCAAAGAACTTCGTGCGGCTCTCGCCCAGATTATGCAACAAGTAAAAATCAAAATAGCCTGCTCCCGTGCGCTTTAAGGAAAGATTGAACTGCTCAATGGCTTCCTCACGGGTCTTGCAGTTAATCCAGGCAGCATTTTTCGTGGCCAGCTGGAATTTTTCTCTGGGGTAGCGTTCCACCAACGCCTGCCGGATAGCATCTTCACTGCCGGCATAAGCCCAGGCCGTATCAAAATAGGTAAAGCCTGCCGCCAGAAACTTATCCACCATCACCTTGACCTGCTCAACGTCAATTTCCTCGCCTTTTTTCGGCAGACGCATCAGACCGAAACCCAGTTTTTTGATTTGCTCTCCTAAATACATAATACCCCTCCAATAAACATACGTCTATTCATGCTCTTTGCCTGCAAGCAATTATCTTTATTCTTAATTTTAACACTTGGAGCGCACTTCCAGTCAAGAAAAAATCCCGTAAACAAAACGAGCCTGCCATAAGCACGCTCGTTTTGTTTTATGGTAACTTGTTATATTCGCTTTCCTCTACCGGCTCACACCATTCGCTGGAAGTATTCTCGCCCGGCACTTCAACAGCCAAATGCTGGAAGGCTGAATCCTTGGCCGCGCCGTGCCAGTGCTTGACATTAGCCGGAATATGCACGACATCACCGGTCTTCAATTCCCGCGCCGGTTTGCCCCATTCCTGATACCAGCCCCGGCCAGCCGTCACGAGCAGCATCTGCCCGCCGCCCTTATCAGCATGATGGATATGCCAGTGATTGCGGCAGCCCGGTTCAAAGGTCACATTGCCGATAACCACCTGCTCCATAGAAATCATATTGAGATAGCTCGTGCCATCAAAATACTGGGCATAGTTGACATTTTCACCGCCTACGGGAAATACACTGGTTTCTTTAACGGTTTCCAAATCCATATTATCGCTTCCTTTATCGTTGATAAATCTACTCTAGCACTTGGAGTTTACTTCAAGTCAAGGAAAATCTTACTGCATTCCCTTGGGCGCGTTTTTCATCCAAACCTGCTCTTTTTTATTGCCACCGCGGGTATTCTGCGCCATCACGCCGACCAGTTTATGCGGAATGTAGAGTTCTTCCAAATAAGCGATGTCTTCATCCGCTAACGTGAGTTCCGTTGCCTTGACGGCTCCGTCAATGTGATGCAGTTTGGTCGCTCCGGCTACCGGTGCCGTTACTCTGGTCAGCAGCCAGGCAAGGGATATTTCCGTCATGGTCACGCCGTATTTATCCGCCAGCTCAGCCACACGCAGAATGACTTTTTCATCGGCTTCGGCTGTGCCATCGTACTTTAATTTGGCATAACTGTCCTCGGCTAAACGCTTGGAAGTTTCGCCGGGCTTGCGGGAAAGCCGCCCGCTGGCCAGAGCACTGTAAGGGGTCATGGCAATATTATCCTCTGCACAGAGTTTCGCCATTTCCCGTTCTTCCTCACGGAACAAGAGATTATAATGATTCTGCACCGACACAAATGGAGCAAAACCTTCTTTTGCCGCCAGTGCATTGGCTTTGGCCAGCTGATAGGCATAACAGTTGGCAATGCCGATATAGCGGACTTTCCCCGCCTTCACCATCCGGTTCATGCCGTCCAAAATATCATAAAGCGGCGTCTGATAATCCCACATATGATAGATATACAAATCCACATAATCCATACCCAAATGCTGCAGGCTCAAATCAAGCTGTTTTTCAATATGTTCCTGACCGGTCACGCCATCGGCAATTTCCTGCTGGCTGCGGGGCAGAAATTTTGTGGCCACCACCACATTTTCACGTTTAGCAAAATCCTTGAGCGCCCGACCCAGATATTCTTCACTGGTGCCATTCTGATAGGCAATCGCCGTATCGAAAAAATTGATGCCCGAATCCAAAGCGTGCTTAATGATTTCCCGGGTAGTATCCTCATCCACCGTCCAGCTGTGCTGACCCGTTGCAGCATTGCCAAAGCCCATGCATCCAAGGCAGATGCGGGATACTTCCAAATCCGAATTCCCCAGTTTCGTGTATTTCATAACCTGCGCCTCCTAAAATGACATCATGTAAGTTTTATTTTCAATTGTATTATATTGCTAAAATGACAGTGTGTCAATATTAAGCGCAGTCAGCAGCGTTATTCACGATAATCTGCCCCTTGGCCTGCGCATCATCCATAATGATTTCTTTTACGCCAGCCACTTTGATTGTACCCTTTCGCGGATTTTTGATACTGTCCACCACCGTAGTGACTTCTGCTTCAACCGCGGATTTTTCAAAGGCCAAATCCGTATCAATCATACGGCAGTTGACGAGTTTCAGCCTTTTGCAGTAACAGAAAGGCTGTGTACCGATAATCGTACAGTTCTCCAGCGTCAGATTCTCCGAATACCACGCCAGATATTCGCCTCGAATCACACTGTTACGGACAGTCACATTTTTGGCATGCCAAAAGGCATCTTTAGTGTTCAGCTCACAATCGGTAAAATCCGCATTCTCAATATACTGGAATGAATATTTCCCCTGCAAAGTCACATGGTCAAAATGCAGCTGCTCACTGCGCAGCATAAAGTATTCGCTTTGCACATGGGTATTTTTCATACGAATATTTTTTACCGACCAGCCAAACTCCGGCGAAATCACATCACAGTTTTCTACGGTCACATCAGAACATTCCCGCAGGGCTTTAATGCCATGCAGCTTCGTATCCGTAATATGAATATCCGTTGAATACCAGAGTGCCGCACGGCAAAGCGGTGTAAGTTCGCCATTGGTTATCTTAACACGTTCATCATGCCAGAAGGGATAGCGCAGATTAAAAAAACAGTCCTGCGCTTCAATATCACGGCTTTCCTTCAAGGCGCTCTCCCCATCAGCAGGGCCATCAAAACGGCAGGCAAAAAGTTTCACTCCCGTTTTGCCATACAACGCCCTCTCCTCATCAAATACTTGTTCTCTATATTCTTCCATTATGCTTTACCTTTCTGCTAAAAAGCTAATCCTGGTGCATCTTTCCTAAGCTGCACCGTTACTTTATCACGGTTTAATAAAGCGGTCATTTCTCTTTTACTCTAGCACTTGAAGTGTACTCTAAGTCAAGCCCCTAAAAAAACGCCCTGCAAAGTCTTATCATTTTGCAGGGTGTTTTTATCCTATTACTTCAAGTTCTTGTCAAAAAAGGCAGCCAGCTTGTCAAAGGGAATCTTGGCCTTGTTATCGTAGAGGTCAACATGAGAAGCCCCCGGCACAATAACCAGTTCCTTGTTATCGCCCTTGAGCTTTTTGAAGGCATCTTCACCAAAATAACGGGAATGCGCCTTTTCGCCATGCAGAACCATAACAGCATTTTTGATTTCATCCGCATAGGACAGAATCGGCATATTCATAAAGGAAAGTGCCATCGTCATATTCCAGCCGCCGTTGGAGTTCAAGGAGCGCGGATGATAGCCGCGTTCCGTCTTATAATAGGCATAATAATCCTTCACAAACTGCGGAGCGTCTGCCGGCAGTGGGTCAACCACGCCGCCGGCGTTCTTGTAATAGCCGGCCTTATAATCTGCCGTACGCTGGGCATTCAGCGCTTCGCGGTTGGCATAGCGTTCTTTTTGCAGCGTGGCTTTGTCCTTTTCATAGTCAAAGTAACCGTTAGCCGTAACTCTGGTCATATCATACATAGTCGAAGCCACCGTGGCTTTGATGCGGGTGTCGCTGGCCGCTGCATTGAGCGCCATGCCGCCCCAGCCGCAAATACCGATAATACCGATGCGATTCGCATCTACATTATCCTGCACGGAAAGGAAATCAACGGCTGCGGAAAAATCTTCCGTATTGATATCCGGCGAAGCCACAAAGCGAGGCTGACCGCCGCTTTCCCCGGTAAAGGACGGGTCAAAGGCAATGGTCAAAAAGCCGCGCTCGGCCATTTCCTGGGCATAGAGACCGGAGGACTGCTCCTTTACCGCACCAAACGGGCCGCTTACCGCAATAGCCGGAAGTTTGCCCTGCGCGTTTTTCGGCACATACATATCCGCCGCCAGCGTAATGCCATAGCGGTTGACAAAAGTCACCTTGCGATGGTCTACCTTATCACTCTTGGGAAATACCTTGTCCCATTCCTGCGTGAGTTTTAAGTGCTCCACCTTTATCTGCCGGTCTGTCTTTACCTCTGCACTCTGCATTTTTACTGCCCCCTTATCGGCTGCATAAGCCGCGCTGCCCCAAAAGCCCAAGGTCATAACGCCTGCCAGTACAGCTGCCAATACTTTTTTCTGTTTCTTTTCTACTGGTTTCATCATTTTTCCTCCATAAAACACAAAAAACATCTATCGTTAGAGCGTGTTGATAAAATGAGTTATCCTATACTGATTGATGTTGCCGTTAATCCTGCTTCACTCTGTCATAAGCTGCACCGTTACTTCATCGCGGTTTAATAAAGCGGTCATTTCCTGCTGTGACAATTCGATATGCCCCAGTCGTGTATAGGCCCATGAATTGGAACCATAAAAAATAACCAGCTTGTTCCCAACATAGAGGACAATATCTCCGTATTGGGTGGTCAACTGCTTATCTTCGCTGGGAATACTTTGACCGATAGAGCCCACCTGCTCAAAACCGCCATACGGTGACATTTTGATGGTCAACGGCAAAAGTTTCCGCAATGCCGCCGTGGAAGCATTCTGTTCCCAGGTAACGGGAACAACCATATCCTCAATGACAAGTTTCATCGCCTGCTCCTTCCGGGGTTCTGCCACAGATTGATTTTCCTGTGGGACAGCAGCCTGCGTCTTACTTCCGGTGGTATCTACGCCAATCTTCTGCGCACCTGTACAGCCGGATAGCAGCAACAACACCGACAACATGACCACACTTATAATTTTCTTGCTCATATCCTCCTCCATACACATTAGGAACAGGCATAAAAGGTGCTTATCCACTTTTATGCCTGCTTTTCCTATATTACTGTAAATTTTTATTGAAGAACGCTACCAGCTTAGCAAATGGAATCTTATCCATCTGGTCATAAAGGTCTACATGCGTAGCGCCGGGTACCACGATTTCCTCTTTCGGACCTTTGATTTTGGCGTAGACATTGTCGGAGAAATACTTGGAATGTGCCTTATCCCCGGTAATCAGCAGAACCGGCGTATTGCCCAATTCCTCAATATTGCTCATCAGCTGGAAATCAAAGAAACCATACGGCGTTGCCGCATCCCAAGCCGACTTGTTGGAATTAATGGCTCTGGGATGGAATGCTCTGCCGACATAATAGCCAAAGAAATCCTTGATAACCGGACTGGCATCAGCAGGCAGATTATCGGGGAACATGGTATCGAAGGTTTCCACATTTCCCTTGGCATCTACGCCCAGTTCATGCGCCCCCCGGATAGACTTGCCGGTCTTGGCTTCTTCATCACGCTTCTCAGCAATATGTTTCTTGACAAGTTCCCGCTGTTCCGGCGTATAGTAAGCACCATTATAGTGGTCACTGATGCTCTCACTCATATCGTACATAGCCGAAGTTGCTACAGCCTTAATCCGGCTGTCACTGCCAGCCGCTGTGATTGCCATGCCAGACAGACCGCAAATCCCCATAGCTCCTACCTGATTTGGATTGACAAATTTCAGGTTGGATACAAAGTCAACCGCTGCATGATAATCTTCCGTGAAGATTTCCGGCGAACCCATATTGCGGCGGCTGCCACTGCTCTCACCGGTCATGGACGGGTCAAAGGCCATCGCCACAAAACCATTCTTAGCCAGTTCCTGTGCGTAAAGACCAGAGGACTGCTCTTTTACTGCACCAAAAGGCCCGGTTACCACCACTGCTTTATATTGCTTGCTGGCATCAAAATTTTTCGGCAGGTACAGATGCCCGGCCACTTCAAAACCAAAACGGTTGGTAAATCTCACATTCTTGG
The DNA here is from genome assembly GCA_015058625.1 of Pseudoselenomonas ruminantium. Classification (GTDB taxonomy): domain Bacteria; phylum Bacillota; class Negativicutes; order Selenomonadales; family Selenomonadaceae; genus Selenomonas_A; species Selenomonas_A ruminantium_N. Next base: position 9,829 of record SVCA01000019.1, read on the forward strand.
CTTCGATTGACGGGTCAATCTTAAATACCCGTGTATCATTATCCAATTCGCTGATAGAGGATTGTTTCATCTGGGAATAAGCTGCCAAAGCCTTGGCCGGAGTTGCGGCATAAGATACATTCCCACCAACAACGCCCAAGGACATTACACCTGCCAGCATTGCAGCCAAAATCATTTTCTTCTTTTTGCTAATCATCTTTTTCATGCTAATCCCTTTCTTAATCTAATTAATTAACATCTTTTTAGCTTTGTTTTCCTTGATGGTTTTATTATAACGAATGTGAACTTTCATTACCAATACTCATATCAAATACATATTTATGCTTTTTTGTAATAATATATGTAACACCCTAAACCTGCATTCCGGCCTGCCGGGCTTTTCCTAAAGCTGCGTTGCCGACAATCTCACCTGTCCCGGTTACGCCGCCGCAGAAAATTGTCTCTTTCAGTTTTGCCCTGGCAAAGCAATCCACCCAGCCTTGAACCCCTATGCGGGTGCCAGTCACGGTTTCCGCTTCATCCTCTGCTGCTGTTACCAGCAAATAAACTTCACGAAAACGATAATCTGCCGGAAACAACGGATTGGCCCGGTCCAAAAGTGTCTTTAACTGACCGCTCATGCCATAATAATAAACCGGCGTAGCAAACACCAGCACATCAGCCTGTCCCATTTTCTCTACGATACCATTCGCCTCATCGTTTAACACACACTGCATAGTCTTCTGACAGGTCAGGCACCCTTGGCAAAATTTTATTTCTTTTCCTCGCAGGGAAATCTGTTCCACTTCATGTCCGGCAGCTTTTGCCCCATCAGCAAAGGCCATAGCCAATGCCTCCGAATTGCTGTTCTTACGCAAACTGCTGGATACAATCACGACTTTCTTGCTCATTATGCTCTCCTTATTACTAACTACATACATATTCTTTTTAGCCAAATTCATGCACTCTCTTGTCATTCATACAGCTTCAGGCATATTCCACGCTCTGCCTTTTCATACCGGAACACTGGATAAAAATTACCACTGCTGACAATGCACAACAGAGCAGGCCGCCTAACACCACAAAATCCATGCCCAACGTTTCAATAAATTTGCCGCTGATGGTTGTGCCCAGTACACAGCCTAAGTTAGCCGCCGTCAAAAACAGGCCATTGGCAAAATCCGGTGCTTCGGGCGCGGCATGCGAAATCCAATACTGATTGATGTTGCCGTTAATCCCTGCCAGAATTCCCCAAAACACAACCACGATTCCCATAAAGGGCCATGCACTGCCGCCGCTCAATAGGGCGAGATAAATAAACGCTGCGGCAAAGGGAAAGACTTTTACGGTAGCCAGTGGGCGAACCGTCAGCAGATTTCCGGCCAGCATACTGCCGAAGATATTGCAAAGGCCATAAACAAAAAGCAAAATGCTGGTTAAGGCTGGTGCAACGCCGGAAACTGCGCCCAGATACTCCGCCAGATAATTGAATACGCCGAAAATCGAACCATTGAGGAAAATCACCGCCACAATGGATGCCCAGACCATGGGCTTTTTTAGTACCGCCAGCTGACTGCCGTAACTCATACGCACCTTCACCGGCAGGGAGGGGATAAACCAAAGCGTAGCCAGCATGACCAGCATTGTAGCTGCGGCAAAGAATGCCATGGAAGCGGCAAGGCTGAACTGCTCGGCCAGAAAGTTGCTGATGGGTACACCGGCCACCATACCGGCTGCCACGCCCATATTGATTTTGGCCACCATCTTCGGCTCCTCACCTGTCCGCGCTAATCCTGCCGCCACGGTAAAGGCCATCGCGCAATAAACGGGATGGAAGAACGCCGGCAGCACGCGCACCGCCAAGAGCACATAGAAACTTTCGGCAAAGACGGCAATCACATTGCAAAGGGTAAACAAGCCCAAAATAAAGACCATAACATGCTTGCGGTTAAACCTCGACAGCAAAAGCGGCATGGTCGGCCCGGCCACCGCTACGCCCAAAGCAAACAGGCTGATAAGCCAGCCGGCCTGCACCACACTGACCTGATAGTATTCCGCGATATAGGGCAAAATCCCGATAAAGCCCATTTCGGTATTGAGAATGCCAAATACCCCCGTAGCCAAAATAAGCAACATTACGCTTTTATTTATATTCTGTTCCATTTCCTCACCTTCCTTTTCTTCCATTATAAATTTATCCTCATGTAAATACCAATACTTATAGAAAATGCCATTCTATGCTTTACGGTAATAGATTTGCGTTCTATAATAAAGAAAAACAAAGGAGCTGATTGCAATGGAATTGCGTGTTCTCAACTACTTTCTGACGGTTGCCCGTGAAGAAAGTTTTTCGCGGGCAGCCGAAAAACTGCACCTCTCCCAGCCGACGCTTTCCCGTCAGTTAAAGGATTTGGAAGAAGAATTCGGCAAGCAGCTGCTGATTCGTGAGCCGCGCCGCATTCTCCTGACAGATGACGGGCAGCTCTTACGCCGCCGTGCCGAGGAAATCCTGTCCTTGGTGGAAAAGACCGAGGGCGAACTATTGAGCAGCAACGAAGATATCAGCGGCGATATCCGCATTGGCGCAGGGGAATCTGTGCACTTTGGCCTGATTATGGAGGCCGCCCGTCAACTGCAAAAGCAGCATCCCCGCATCCGCTTTCATATTGTAACCGGTGATGGGCGAACCACCATGACGCGCCTGGACCGGGGCCTTATTGACTTTGCTTTTGTCTATGGCCGGCTCGACCCGGCAAAATATCAGGAACTGCCCCTGCCAGTCCGTGACCAATGGGTGTTGTTCCTGCGCAAAGATGATGAACTAGCAAAACAGGATACCATCAAAGCTAGTGACCTCTGGCACCGCCCCCTGCTCTTTTCGCGGCAGGCACTCTCCCTCAGCACGCATGGCGATGAACTGCTCAACTGGTTGCAAAAACCATTGGAAGAACTCCATATCGCCGGCTCCTACACCCTGCTCTATAATGCTACCCTGATGGTCAAAGAAGGCATGGGCTATGCCATCTCCTTTGACCAACTCATCAACACCACCGGCACCAGTCTCTGCACCCGCCCGCTGGAACCTGCTATTTTCACCGAACCATCTATCGTCTGGAAGAAAAATCAGGTATTCTCCAAGGCCTCCCAAGCATTCCTTGCCGCACTGCAGGAAAAATTTAACGCCTAACACCAAAAAATTCCCTTGCCTGTCCTAAGACATTGCAAGGGAATTTTTTATAAGAGAATTTATTGCATGCAGATTTATTGACGATGAGTACTGGCTTTAAGAAGCAGCACTCTTGCGCACCGTCACACGGTCAATCTCCTGTCCGTCCGGCAGGAAACATTTGACCGTTATCTCTTTATCCGTCACCTGCATGGTGAGATAATTGTCCGTTTCCGGCTGGGGAGCCACGACCTCATCGAGCTTATGGTCAATCCATAAACCGGGATAACGGACATTGCCGGCCACGCCCGTCAGGATATAGAGAGGCCCTTGACTGTCCCGCTTAAAGTTTTTAATGTGTCCCCGGTTGCGGTATGTATGCAGATGTGCGGAAAAGACAATATCAATGCCCAGTTCATCAAACAAGGGCATAAAGTTCTCACCTACATCAGAGATTCCTTCCTGCCGTTCCGGACGGTTATGGATGCGGTATTGCAATACATCTTTATGCACCAGCACGATTTTCCACTTTTTGCGGCTCCTGCCGGCATCTTCCCGCAGCCAGTCCAGCTGTTCTGCCATCAGTCCCGGCTTGAAGTCCTCCGTTTCATCCCACTGACTGTTAAGCACCATAAAATGCACATCACCATAGTCAAAGGAATAATAGTAGCGGGAAAAATCCCGGCTGTTATTTTCCGGCACTACAAAGTAATGGAGATAGGCCTCTGGCAGCCGCACCTTCCATTTCTGGTCATAAGTTTCATGATTGCCCATCATAGGTACAAAGGGAATGCGGTCAATTATGCCATTTACGCCATGGAACCATGCCTGCCATTGGGTATGGTCTTCGCCATTGTCCACAATATCTCCCATATTGATAAAGAATGCTGCCTGCGGATTGCGCTCAGCGGCATTTTGCGCTACGGCCTTCCAATCACTATAATCGCTGGACTGGGAATCGGGGAATATCAAACACTCAAAATCCCCCTGCCCTGCGGTATGTAATGTATGCCAATCGCTGGCAACCGCCTCCGTTACCACACGATACTCATAATCCGTATCGGCCTGAAGTTCCTGCAGTTTCGCCAGATACTGATTGTTCTTCACCCCATCATCGGTAAAAAAATCCTCCTGGGCAGCAACCAGCTGCGCTTCGGTCTGTCCCTTAACGCGGTATTCGATGGCCGGATTGGTCAAAACATCCTCCGCCTGCCACATAATCGTCCGGCTATGGGCAGCATCTGCTGTAATCAACTGCCGCAAAAACTGGGCATCCAAATCCCCGGTCAGATTGCGCACACTGTTGGCCGCTTTGCGATACAAGGAGCCTTTGGCAAAATATATGCCGCCTGCAAGCATCGCCAGCGCCCCTAGGCCGCCCGCAATAAAAGTTCTTCTCTTCATACCAACATCCTTTCTGCTAAAATATCTTTGCTATCGCGCAATAATGCCAACGAAGTTACTCGCTATTCGCTAGTTTCCTTTTTTACGGTAACACTTGAAGTTTACTCAAAGTCAAGAACTCTTATAAAAAAATTACCAGCCATTCCTATGTTTTTTCTTGAAATATTCGCTTTTCCCCACCAAAATCCTCTTTTACAGCTTGACTTTGAGTTCACTACAAGTGCTAAACTTATAGAAGAAGATAAAGTTATGACAATGAGGTGATTTTATGACCATCAAGGAAGTCAGCGAAAAATACGATTTGTCTGCCGATACCATCCGCTACTACGAGCGCATCGGCCTTATCCCCCATGTGCCCCGCAAAGAAAACGGCATCCGCGATTTTGACGAAACCGCCTGCGGCTGGGTGGAGTTTTCCAAATGTATGCGCAGTGCCGGCGTGCAGGTGGAAGCTCTGATTGAATACGTTGACCTGTTCTTCAAGGAGGGCACCGAAGAGGCCCGCAAGGATATCCTTGTGGAACAGCGCGCCCGTCTTCAGGAACAGTATGAACAGCTAAAAGCCACCATGGAACGGCTGGACTACAAAATTGCCCATTACGAAGAACTCATGGTAAAGAAATGCCCCAATCGGGAGGCATGATTTCCCACGAAAGAAACGTCCATTTCTCATCTGTCAGCATGACGATAAGAAATGGACGTTTTATCATACATTCACCGCAATCGGTAAATTTTTATCAGCAACGCTCCTAATATCACGTACATTCCCCATATGGCCAGCAGCAGGCCGACATATACGATAGCCGGTTCACCCGTGGCCGGTGTAGCAAAGATGTGTTTCATCAGCAGGCGGTCCCCCACGCGGTCAAGAAAGGAACCATAAATCCCGCCCGCGGTCACCAGCACGGCCAACGCTGCTTTGACTCGTTTCGAAGCAGGCCATGGTAGATGCCATCTTTCCCGCCAGCCCTTGAAGTGCAGGCCCCAATGCAAGCCCATCAGGATAAGCAAAGCATACGGCAGGGACACATGCAGCTGATGAATCAGAATGCTGCGCTGAATATCCAGCGGCATGATATCCTTGAACAGATGATTGGAAATCCCGGAACCTGCGCCCACCACTACCAGCAGCACCACCAGCAACAACATATCAACCACTGTACCGATAATGCGAAGCATCGTCCAGCGCCCGCGTTTAAGTGAAGCAAACCATTGCCGATTCTGGCCGATATGTATCAGCACCAACAGCAGCCACAAAATGCCCAACACCTCATGCAGCACCTTGGGCACATAATGGAAGCACATAATGGGCAAAAACAGCAACGGCAAAAGTGCCGTCACTGTCATGCGAAAATTTATCTTGAACCTATTCATAAGCCCAGACCATTAAACCAGCTTTTGATGTCTTCGGCTTTGGCCTGCGGAGAGAACAGCTTGCCTGCCTTCCATTCAGCCTTTCCCTTGGTCAGCTTCTGCAGATAGTCGGCGCTCGTGCCGATATCACTGCCGCCGGAAGTGCAGACAGCCGTCAACTTCTTGCCCGTGAAATCATAGCTTTCCACAAAGGTATCCATGATGCGCGGTGCCTGTCCCCACCAGATGGGATAAGCCAATACGATGGTATCGTAGTTTGCAATCGGTGCATTCTTATCTGCCAGTTTCGGGCGGGCGCTATCGTTCTTCTGCTCTACCGTAGCGCGGGTGCTTTCGTCATTATAGTTCAAGTCCTCTTTGCTATAGGGAACTTCCGGACGGATTTCGTAAAGGTCAGCATTCAAAGCCTTAGCCGTATTCTCGGCAAGCGTGCGGGTATTGCCCGTAGCCGAGAAATACGCCACAAGAATCTTGCCTTTGGCCGCAGGCGCCTTGCTGTCTGCCTGTGCAGTAGTCTGCGCGGGTGCCGGTGCTGCCTTTTCTGCCGTCTTGCCTGACTCTGTACCACAGCCCACCAGGCCTAAAATCATCAACACGCCCAAGCAGGCAATCCATATTTTTCGCATAATGTTATCCCCTTTCATCACCAATTTCATCGGTTATCATTCTAGCACTTGTAGCAAACTCCAAGTCAAGTATATTCTCTTACAAATTGGCGCCTATTTTATACGCCCTCTCGGCAAAGGATGACTTTTCCACCAGACTGCGGGCGCCGCAGCCTGTCGCCCAAACCTGCCCTACATCCTGCCATTCCATGTAACGCACCAAGGTTTCATAATGATTGGCCAGTGCTTCCATCGTCCAATCGGCACTGTTATAGGCCGTAGCCATCATAATGGATTTCTTGCCATGCAGTTTCCCTGTACGGGAATAGAAGCGGTCTACGATTATCTTTAACTGGGCCGACATGCCAAAGTAATACAGCGGTGTCGTAAGCACGATAAGGTCAGCTGCCAGCATCTTGGGCATCAGCGTATTTTCGATGGCATCCTTGAACACGCAGGGGCCATCCATGCCGCATTTGTCGCACCCCTGACAAGGATGCGTTTCCTCATGCGCTGCATCAAAGGTAAAGACTTCATGGCCGGCGCTTTTCGCCCCTTCGGTAAACCTGTCTGCCAGATAAATCGAAGTAGACTCATTTTGCGGATGGGGGCTGCTGGTAATCACCACAATCTTCATGTTCTTTCCTCCCGAAATACTTCCCGGTACAAATTCCTTTGCTTCCTTACTGCTCTTTTCGCCAGTCAGAGCGCCCAAGCCACAGCCGGAAAGGAACAAGGTCATGGCACCTGTACCGGCAAGCTGTATAAATTCCCGTCTGTTCATAAGGACTTCCTTTCCTCAATGCCGCTGCTTATTTGCCCGCATAGTCAGCCAATGACGACGAAATCATCGCGGCCTTAAAGGAGCGCACTTCATAATCGGCCATGCCGCCTGCGTAATACACATCTTCCCGCAGGATTTCTTCCACTGCCTCACGGGTTTCTGCGCCCGTAATCATAATCCCGGCCATCTCTTTATCGGTATACGGCCCCACCAGCAGGAAATCGCCCTGCTCAAAATGTTTGGTAAACCAGGCAATGTGCTGCTTAAAGAGCTCCTCGCCCTTGCCTGCCGGAATCTTGTCTGCCTTTAACACCTGATTGATGATAAACATAATTCTTCCCCCTTACAAATTCTTGCCCGTTTCATAGGCTTCCTGCATGGCTGCCGATTCACGAATGGCACCGGGTGCCAAAGCCGAAGTACCGATAATGGCACCTGCATTGCGCACGCCCACCTGATTGAATTCCTTGAAACAGCCCACATACATAGCAAAATCCGAAAGGATATTATCCATGAACTTTTTATCCGGCACGCCGCCCAGCGTAAGCAGATAAAAATCCTTATCCTTCAGACTGGGCAACAAGGGATAGGTACGGTCCAGAAACCGCTTCATTAGCCCGGTCCAGGTAAAGTAATAGAGTGGTGACGCCAAAACGATAACATCAGCAGCCTTTACCTTTTCCAATATTTCAGCCATATCGTCCTTCTGCACGCAAGTACCGCCATTATTGTGGCAGGCACGGCAGCCATAGCAATCACCGAACGTCTTATCCCGCAATTCTACCTTCTCCGTCTCATGCCCGGCTTCCTGCGCGCCGCGGATAAATTCATCCGCCAGGATTCCCGTGTTGCCATTTTTTCTCATACTGCCATGAATAACTAAAACCTTCATCGTCTTCTCTCCTTACACATACGCATTATCACGAAAAGATTAATTCTTGCGAATTTTGGCAATATATTTTTGCCTCAATTCACGCCTAACAACTTCCGCAGACAATTATAGGAAATCTCATAGATGGAGAAATACTTATAGTCAATGCCCGCTTCGGCCATCGCTCTTTTCTGCTCCTCCGTCACCACAGCATAAGGGTAAATCCCATAGATAAACGGAAAATACGCATAGATAAAGCTCTGCTTGGCTTCTTCATTCATTTCCGGGCAAAACTTGTCCAGACAATGACGCACCGCCTGCATGGACTTGCCATACGAACGCTTGAACTCCACCAGATTCTCATAGCGGCTGTTCCCTTCCATATCAAAATGATTCATGGACAGAAGTTTCAACAGCCGTGACCGCTTTTCCAAGGAACGGGACAATGCATCCGCTAGTTCATCATGGCTTAACGACTCGTGCGCAGACAGCAGCTGCTCCAAGTCAGCCACCCACAAATCATACTCCCGCTGCATCAGGGCGAGAAAAATTTCTTCCTTCGTATTGAAATAGTTGTAAATGGCCGTGCGGTTAAAGGTCGTCACCTTGCCAATCTCTTTGAGCGTGATATCCTTAAAATTCATCGTCTCATAGAGCTTGGCACAAGCATCAATAATCTCTTCCCGCCGCGCAAGCAGCACTTCTTCTGAAACCTTTGGCATAAACAGCCTCCTGCAACTTTCTTCAAAATGACATCGTGTAACTTATGTTAATTGCATTATACGGCTAAAATGACATCATGTCAATAAGCCAAGTAAAAAATGCGCGAACAGCACTTATGCGTATTATCAATTCACCAAAAAATTCCGTAATGCTGCCGCAGCCGGTGACAAGTGGCGGCCATGCGGAAACGCCAATACAATACCACCGGAAATGGTCGGCGAAAACTGTTTGACCGCAATATTTTGCAGATTAAACGCCGATAGTTCTTTTTCCATCAGCAGCGACACGCCAGCGCCGGCAGCCACATACCCCAGAATGGTTTCCATCCGGGTAAACATTTGCCGGATGTGTGGCACAAAACCTTCACGCGCGCAGGCATGATAGACCGAATCTGCGAAGTTTTGCCCCATATCCAGCAAGAAAAAATCCTCCTGCTGAAAATCCTTGAGACGGACTTCTGCTGATGCAGCCAAGGGATGTGTCTTGCTGCAAACAAGCACCAGCTTATCGGTGCCCAGTGTTAATGATTTATAACTGTCATCTGGCAGGCTGCTACTGCGCAACACAGCTAATTCCACCAATTCACCATCGAGCATACGCAAGATTTTCTCTCCCCTATCCTCGACAAGGTTGAGCTGGATATGAGGATGTTTTTCCTGAAAGGCCAAAAGCTTTGTATGCAGACCGTACTGTGAAAGTACAGGAATCGTGCCCAAATTCAAGGTCGCCGTATAAGGTGTTTTATCGCGCAGGCGCCGCAGGACATCGTCTGCGTTACTTACGGTTTCCCTGGCAAATTCAGCAAAGTCCATCCCCGCCGTGGTAATATGCAGCGTCCGCCCGGTGCGGTCAAAAAGCGGTACCCCTACTTCTTTTTCCAACTGACTGATGTGCTTAGAAAGAGACGACTGGGATATAAACAGACGTTCTGCCGCCTGCGTCATTTGTTTGCAGTCGCAGACAGCGAGGAAATATTTAAGTTGTGCAATTTCCATGATAAAGCCCTGCTTTCCATAATTTCGTTACAGTCAGTATATCATATTCCACTTGGGAATACCTGCTTTCCACATTGGAATTGCTTTGCCTTTTTCCCCGTTATACAATGGCAGCAGATTCAAAGGAGGTCATTTCATGAACTTGAAAAAATTTGTACTATGCAGTCTGCTGACGGGCGCACTGTCCGTATCCTTTACCGGTAATGCCTATATGGCAGAGGCCGTCCCAGCGGCAGCCATCAGCACCGACAGCGAAAGCCAAACCACTTACAGCCTCGACTTCGATGCCAGCAAAAACTACACCGAGGAAAGTAAAACCGTCAACGGTCAGGTGGTCAAATATCGGGCTTACCGCAATATCGTTTATGTAGCCCATCCCCAAAACAAAGCTGCCCAGTCCATGAATATCTTTATCCCTGCAGCTTATTTTGACAACGGCAAGATAAATGATTATACGAAAAAAAACGCCCCCATCTTCATGCCGAATGGCGTAGGCGGTTATATGCCGGGCGAAGCTGAAGAACCTTCGGAAAAAGGCCATCATGGTGATGGCGCTAATGCAGCTCTGGTGGCTTTATCCAAAGGCTATGTCGTAGCGGCACCTGCTATCCGCGGACGCACCACCATCGGTGATGATGGTAAGACCTATGTCGGCAAAGCACCTGCCTTTATCGTGGATTATAAGGCGGCGGTGCGCTATTTGCGGCACAACAAAAACCGCCTGCCCGCCGGTGACACGGAAAAAATCATCTCCAATGGAACCAGCGCAGGCGGCGCTTTGTCTGCACTTTTGGGCGCAACGGGCAATGCCAAAGAATATGAGCCATACCTTAAGGAAATTGGCGCCGCCGAAGAACGGGACGATATTTTTGCCTCCAGCGATTACTGCCCCATCACCAATCTGGAACATGCCGATATGGCCTACGAATGGATGTTCAACGGCGTCAATACCTATTATATGGCCATGTGGCAGCTGCAGGATTTAGCCAACCGCGGCATGAACGTCCCCGGCGGCCAAGCGGGCAAACCTGCCCTGCCGCCCAAAGCGCTGGATGCGAATGACGCCAATAATCCTACAGCCAGCAAGCAGAAAGTACAGATGACCAAAGAGGAAATCGCCGTTTCCAAGGTCTTGAAAGATGCTTTTCCCGCATACGTCAACAGCCTGCAGTTAAAAGATGAACAGGGACACCTGCTGACTTTGGATAAAGACGGCAACGGCTCTTTCCGCGATTACATCAAAGGCAAGTATATGCAATCGGCACAGGATGCGCTGAGCCGTGGCCTTGATGTTTCCTCTGCCAGCTGGGTAAAGGTAAAAAATGGCAAAGTCGTAGATGTAGATTTGGATGCCTATCCTGCCGCAGCCACCCGCATGAAAGCTGCCCCTGCCTTTGACAAGCTGAATTTAAGTTCAGCGGAAAATGACGAATTCGGCACCGAAAACAATACGCCAAAGCATTTTTCCGCTATTTCCAAGCAATATGAAAGCAAGGAAGGCGAAATGGCTGACAGCGAAACAATAAAGCTCATGAATCCCATGAATTTTATCGGCAACGGCAAGGCTGTGACAGCCAAACACTTCCGCATCCGCCATGGCGCCATTGACCGCGACACGGCACTTGCAATTCCGGCCATTTTGGCACTGAAACTGCAAAACAGCGGCGTAGATGTAAATTTCTACTCCCCATGGAACCGCGGCCATGCTGGTGACTATGACCTGCCGGAACTCTTTAATTGGATAGACAGCATTTGCAAGGCAAAATAACCCCACAAAAATCTCCAACAGTCAGCAGACCTATCTGCATAAGCATACCGAATAAAAACAGCCAGTAATCTGTAGAGACCCCCATAAGTTAGACCAAGGAATCTAACTTATGGGGGTCTTTTTATGGCAAAATATAGTGCAGAATTT
>SVCA01000009.1 GCA_015058625.1 Pseudoselenomonas ruminantium
GACTCATTTATCTTATCGCATTCAGCTTAGCTTGTCAAGAACTTTTTTGAAGTTTTTTCGAAGCATTTTGGAACTCATCAGTGCCTCGCCAGTCAAGGCTTCGCTACACCATTTCATGTCCGTGTCTGTCAGCGACTTGTATTATATTACACGAGTCTGATGCTCATGTCAACACCTTTTTTGAAAAAAGTTAAAAATGCTGACAAATTGCAGTTTATTTGCTAGTTCGTGGTAAAGGTATCCCGTTCATACGAAGTTAGGGGTGAACGGGGAGTGCTTTTTCTGTTTTCCGCTAAACGCCCCCCTCGAAAAAGAGAGATATCCAGTTACCTGCGCCGGGCAGGCCAACGGCGCTGCTTTCAGCGTGTTTGCTTAGCAGGTTTCTTCTGGGTCCGGCCTTCACTTCGTTCAGGCAGTCGCTCCTAACAGAAAAAGCACTCCCCATTCGCCCCAAGTTACGGATTAGACTATCGCCACGAACTCGTCTCTCCCGTAACAAGAACATCGATGTACTTGTTGCTTATCATCGAGGAAAAATACATTTTATGCGGACGCCGCTTAGGGCGGAGGTGGTGATGCGTTTCGCCGTGGAACGACTGTCCGAACGCAGTGAGGACTGGCCCACAAACGGTATAAACTAAACACTGATATGAACATACGCGCCGCCGGTCTTGCCCGGCGCAGGTAACAAAAAAACCATAAGTTTTCTTGTGGGTCATTCAGTGCAACGGCGAAAAGTATTACCACCTCCACCCAAATTGAGCTGTAACAAAAATATTTCAGCAAGAACTAACCAACAAACTGCAATTTAATCTACGCAAAAGCCCGGTGGCTGATAATGCTTTTCCGTCGCGTTAGGCAAGCCTGCATAAGCAGAGGAAAAGTATTATCAGTCACCGGGCGTCTTAGCACCACGATGTAAACCAACAATCTACGCAATACGTAGCTTCTTTTATTTCACCCGTATAACCCCCGGCTGCACAATCACCCATTTCCCCTGCCGTAGTGTGAAATGCGCAGGCAGTTTCACCTGTACCTGCTTAAAGCTGCCGGTTTCATAATTAGAGGCAAATGTTTCCTTCATGCCTCCTTTGTGATGCAATTCTTCGTTATACTCAATCAGCGGATTCGGCACCACCGCAAAATCATCCGGCTCGCCCGTCACATTCCAGGCCCAGTACCTGCTGCTCTCCACATTGTCCACCGCAGTGTATGCCAGCGCTTTCCCATCCTCCGCTTTCTCCGATTCTACGCAGACGAGCAACTGCACCTTATTATTGCGTACGAAGTTTTCACAGGCTTCTGCCGCCTTGGGGATGTTCATACTGTTGGCCAGATTATTGTAATCATCCACAAACCCCTGCCAGACTTCCGGCTTAACATTCCCTGCTATAGCAGCGCCCGCTGCCTTATCCATCGCCGGTTTTATATCCGCATTACCCGGCATTGCATCTTTCGGCAGCCTGTCCTGCAAGACCTTTATATCGCGCTGCAAAATCTTTACATCGCGTTCCAATTCTTCTACACGGGCAATTTTTCCCCGGGTACTTCTAGTAAGGGAATAATTATAGGCAATGCCCACCAGTGCTACCATGCTAATGGCGCCCACAAAAATCAGCAATATATGCGCTGCCATAGGCGGAAACAACGCCGCTTCCATACAAACACTTCCTTCTGGTCAAACATTATCAGGATGTCTTTTTCTTGCCGTTCAGGATATCACAGAGTTCCAGCATGTTCTTGATGCGCTGGGCTTCTGTGGCCGACAGCATCCGGTCATCATTTGAGCCGCCGGACACCCCAAGCATCAGGATTTTCCCGGCCAGCTGGTCACCCACTTCGCGCATGCCCTTCAAGGTTTCTGCATCCGCTACCTGATCGCACCATTCCATAATGCCGCTGTTGGTATTCGACGTCACCACGTTGCCGCTGGCCTTCACCTGAAAAATATCTTCTTCGCTGGTCTGCAGGCCGACCCCCTTAAAATTCATCGGCTTTTTCCCCCGATGACGCAGGATTACGTGAATAACCGCCGTCCCGCCGCCATCCTGAACAATATACGGCTGAATGAAAATTCCATCCTCTACGGGGTCTTCATAACGATAATAGGTGGAGCCGTCCATTTCTTTGCCCTTCAGCATATCTGCCGTCAAGCCACGGATAACCTGATCTGGCTCCTCGGCCCGCCCGGTGCGTTTATCAATCAGCGCCTGTTTGCGCCGTGCCTTTTCTTTCAGCTTCGCTTCCTTGGCTTCCTTAGCATCAATCTCTGCCTGTTTTGCTGCATCTTTCCGGTCCTGCTCCGCCTGAACAATAGCCCGGGTCTGATCGTACTGGATGGCTGCGTAATAACCGCCCACTCCTGCTACGGCAATGACCAGCACCACCAGAAAAAAATATTTCAACTTCGCCATAACAGACACTCCCTTCCCTGTGCAAAGTGACACTTTTCATTGTAGTTATACGCCCCGAATACAGAAATTTCCTGCAAAATATAGAAAAAACTGAGACTATGAATAAACATAGTCTCAGTAAGGGGATGTAAAGGGATTATTTATTTTACCAGCATTAACCCCTGGTTAGGGTTCAAATGAAGCTTAATACGCCCCTCGGACACCATTGCCGCCTGACCTGTAAGCTGGTCTGTAAGCACAGTCCCATCAGCGGCGAAGGCTGCCGGCAGTTCCACGTCCGTGTCTTTGCCACGATTTAAAACAATCACCGCAGCTTCACCTTTATCATTGGTCCTGGCAAAAGCATAAACATCACCTTTTGCCAGCAGCGTCTCTACATCACCATGAGCGAAAAGTTGCTTATGCTGCTGCCGCACAGCAATAACCTGCCGATAGAATTCCACCAGGTCCTTGTCCTCCCGCCCCCAAGGGTAAGTGCGGCGACAATCCGGATCTGCACTGCCATAGACACCGGCTTCATCTCCATAATAAATGGTGGGCATGCCGGGATACCCCATCAGGAACATGGCCGCCAATTTCAAGCGAGCTTTTCCCAAACGGTAATTAAAGTCCTGTCTGGTCGCCTGCGCCACATTCTCCTGACCGCCGCCGAATTTATAAATTGCACGGACAGTATCATGAGAATCAACGATATTCATGAGATTATAGAGCGCTTCCTTCGGATAATTCTGACGCAATACCGTCAGCTCATCATCACAAGCTTCTGCCTTGCCCTGATTCAGGAACAAATCCCCAACAGCAAAGGAAAGCTTATAGTTCATCACCGAGTCAAACTGATCCCCCGTCAGGAACTGAGAACCATCCTGCCAGATTTCGCCTAAAAGCAGAGGTTCTTCACCTGCTTTGGTGCGAATGGATTTTACGTCCTTGCGCACATTGGCCCAGAATCCCGGTGGGACTTCCTTGGCCACATCAAGACGCCAGCCGGATAAACCATCATCAAACCACTTCATGATGACACCCTTCTGCCCGTTACGCCCCCGCAGCAGATAATCACCCAAATCGGATACCTGTGTCCCGGCTTCACTGCCGGGATAATCCGCATCACGGAATGGCGTCAGGCTGTCAAAGCCCTGCCAATCATGATAGGCATACTTCGCCCCCATGCTGTCCTTCGTCTTTTCATTACGGATTTCAAACCAGTTTTCCCAATGCCACGGCGAGAATACCTGACCTTCGGCTTCCAGCTGTTTCTTTGCCTCAGCCTTAGCCGCCTCAAGCTTCATATGCTTATCATTCATCAAATCATAGATGCGTGACCAATATTCATAAGCGCCAACCGTCTTGTACTTGCTATAACGGTCAAAATAGATGCTGTCATCTCCCACATGATTGAACACACCATCCATAATCAAATGCATACCGCGTTTCTGCATTTCAGCCGCCAAAAACTTCAATTCCGGCAATTTCCCTAAGATGGGGTCGATATTGCCATAGTCTACGGCATCATAGCGGTGATTCGAGCAGGCAGCCGACAACGGATTGACATAGATTGCCGTAATACCCAGATTTTGCAAGTAATCGAGTTTCTGGGTTATTCCGGCAATATCGCCACCAAAAAAGTCATTGCATTCCCAGTTGTCTCCATCTGCCTGCGGTGACTTGCTGGCATTGGCCGGCAAATCCTGCCATGCACGATGCTGAATGGGCTGATTGCCTCTGGCCGTACTGCGGGCATTATCATTTGACGGATCGCCGTTAAAGAACCGATCTGGGAAAATCTGATAGGTCACAGCTTCTTTCGCCCAATCGGGGGTATGAAAATCCGCACTATACACCGTGAGCTGGAATGGTTTAGCTCCTCTGAGCTTCAAAATCCCCGTATGCCCTGGCTTATCATCATCACCGTATTCCTTGGTATCGTCCAACACGAATTTATAGCCGTAGATACCATTTTCCTGTGGACGCAGGGTTACTTCCCAATAATCGCGCCCATCGCGGCTTTCCTTCAGGGCCAACGGATATTCCGTTTTTGTCCCGGCGGCAAAATCCGGGTTATACTCGTCACCACCACTGGCGGTAATCTTCGCCTTGTAGAGCACGGCCTTGACACTTGACACTTCGTCCTTGCCCACCGCCAGCCGCAGGGTCACAGGCGATCCCGCCTTGACGGCTTCAAAAGGCACACGATATGCCTTACTCCAGGTGTCATGTTCCACCAGCTTATCAGAAATGCGTCCATCATCGGCAATCAGACGTTTTTCCCTGCCATCGTAATAGAAAGTCACGGCTCCGTCTTTTTTGATATTCACCGTCTGGGTCAGTGGCTTTTGCCCCTTCTGCGTAACTTTGACTTCATATTTGCCAGCTTTCAAATCCATGGTCTGCTGATAGAAACCGGCCAGCTGCAAATCCTGCATAGTGCCGTCCTGCTGCGTGCCGAAGCTGCCGCTGATTTTCGGCAGGCTGGCACTATCCAGCATCTTGTAGCTCGTGCTGTCGGCAATGGCATGGGTCTTATCGTTGTAATAGAAGGTAACCTTCTGAGCCTTGGGCAAAGTCAGCTGCACGTTTGCCCCGTCAAAATTGCCGCCGAGGCCATAGTTTTCCGCCCAGCTGCCGCCCACGGCAATCTTGTAATAGTAAGTTCCGGCGGGCAAATCCACTGTCAGGCTGTAAAAACCATTTCCTAAAGGCTTCATGCGCGTAGCCATATCTCCCGGATCCCAATCTTTCTGTGCACCGGCCCTGGATTGCAGGGAGCCAACCAGCACCACATCCCGGCTGGCGGCAGCAGCTTCTGCCTGCGCCGCCCCCATGACGGGAAGGTTTGCGGCAGGTGCCACCAGCGGAGCGGCCAGCAGTCCCAATGTCAAGGACAAGCCAATAGCCCGTCCCAATATCTGCTTACGATTCATCTTAACGCCCCCTTAGAAATGGAAGTCCAGCCAGCTGCGCAGAATGCGGCGGTTATGGGTGGTGGCTCCGGCCCAGCTGTTATTGGTATTCTCGGTCAGGTTGGCATACATGGTTTCCCATTCCACATTTTTCCAGGGAACGCATTTGAAGCCATAGTACCAGCCACGCACGCCGTTAATGCCGGTCGGCTCGCGGGTAGCCCATTCATCATCGTGGCCCAGGTCAGCCAGGCAGCCCAGGTCCACCCATTTTGCATAGAGGCCATAACTGCCGACCTTGTTTAAGTCCGTGCCCTTGTACTCAACCTTCACCGCCAAATCCCGGTTGGCATGGCCGTTCTGTGCCCAGTTATTGTACGGTTTATTAACATCGGCATCGGATTTGACAATAGAACCGGTAATAGACAAATCCTTAAAGGGCTTTACCTTCAAATCAAGACCAAAGAAATTCCTGGCCCCGGAGTAAAAGCCACTTTTCAAATCGTTTTCATCCAAGGTGTGCTGGATAACCCGGGCATAGGCCACATTGGCATCCACATATTTGCCTAACGGCCCCCAAAAATCCAAGACGGCAGCAACAGGTGCACGGTTGGTGTAATGCCTGGTATCCGTAACCTCATAAATCCCATCAGCATTCTTTTTTACGGTTTCTACCGTCTCGCTCCAGTCAGCAGAGGGCTTGAAATACTGGGCACTGAACCACCAGCCCTTACCTTTGGGTATGGCATGATAAGTGGCCACACCATCTACCTGCCCGCCCAAAAGCAAATTCTGCATACCGATACCGTTCCACTTGCGGCCGATATTGGTGTACCAGTCATGATTCTTGCCCAAGGCCAGTTCCACCCAGATGTTGGAGATGGAGCCGTTATGGTTGGCATCATTATTGGCATTGTCCCGGTCTTCGCCGGAAACCGCCCGCTCAACAATATATGGTTGATTATTTGCGCTCTTATCATTCCTTACCACTTTGGTCGTCAGATATTCCCTGTCCCGGAAGCGGGCATTCTTTTCAATGGTGAACCGCGCCGTCGCATAGGGATTGACCTTGAGGGAACCTTCCAGATCCATATAGAAGCGGTTGTTGTAATCGCCGCCGTAGCCATCATTCTTCAGGCCGTTGTCATTGCCCATCTGTACCCTGGCCAGGCCATGAAGCTGGAAACGGTCAGCCTTTTCCTTCAACTCCTGAATATCCTTGTCATGAGCAGCCACGCGCTTTTTCAGCGTGTCCAGTTCACCTGCATATTCTGCCGCCAGCTTGTCCAGCACAGCTTTATCCCCAAAGCTGCCGCCGCCCTTTTGCATGGCCTTGGCCACAATCGAAGCCATTTCATAACGGCTCATGGCGCGGCTCCCCTGGAAGGTGCTGTCCCCCATGCCCTCGATAATGCCTTCCCTGGCCAGATAGTCCAAAGCCTCATAGCTCCAGTGATCCTTGGGTACATCGGTGAAACTATCTGCGCTGGCGGCCAAGGTATGACCCATGGCCCCCACAGTAACACCAGCTAAGATTGCGGCAACTTTTTTGCTCATTCTCATAACCAAAGCTCCCTTTCTCTAATATTAACATATAATTATATATTGATATGTATGTATAAAGCCCCTCTGCAAAGAGAAGCCTTATTCACTTGTCCGCTTTTTACAAATTTTCCACGAGCATCTCCCCCACAGAAGCATACACTGCCCGCGCCCGCTTTTTAATGACCTCCCTGGCTGTATTCACGGTAAAGCCTGCAAAGGCTTCGAGCATGGGCAAATCATTGCTTTCGTCACCAATGGCGCAGACCTCGGCCTCCTGCCATTCCATAAGCTCCAGCAGCTTTTTTATGCCCTGACTCTTGCTTACTCCCGCGGGCGTAATATCCACGCTGCAGCCATTGGGATAGGCATGAACAAACATACCATACTTTTCGTTGATAATGGCGCTGGTTTCGTCTGCTTCACCGGCTTCATGATACCCCAGACAGAACTGATGAATCTGCGGCAGAGCCATAATGTCCTTTTCCTCTATCTTGACTATCGGAAAATCCCATTCCAGAGCCTCCCGCATAATCCATGAACCTTCCCGCTCATGGTAAAGATAAGTCTTGTCCACGGCGGAAAACGCAAAGTGGAAGGAACGGCGCACGGAGGGTTCCCGCACGATTTCCGTTAATATTTTCAAGGGAATACTGCCCTGCCACAGCGGTGTGCCGTCAGCGCGAAAGATTATGCCGCCGTTATTGCAGACGGCATAATCCGATTCAATGCCGTAGTGATTAAGCTGCGGCATCAGCATGCCATAGTCCCGTCCGCTGACCACGCCAAATTTATTGCCAGCCGCCCGCCAGACCTTTATTCCCTTCACGTCTTCCACAGCAATGGTTCCCTTTCGGAACAACGTTCCATCGTAATCACTGGCACCTATCTTCATAAACGTTCACCTGTTTCCTTGATATAAATTACGGCTTCATAAGGCCGCAGGCTTCCTTGCTGACTGCCAGAAATACTGCCGCTGAGCAGACGCGCCTCCTCCAGCTCCGGCAATTCATAGGTTTGTCTCTGCCCGCTAAAATTCACCAATGTATAGACCAGCCGGCAGCCGAAGCGGCGCCGAAAGGCCATAATCGCGGGGTTGTCTGCCAATAGTTCCGTATAATCGCCCTGCTGAAGAACACCTGCCGCTTCCCCGGACTGGCGCAGGGCGGACAGCTGCCGATACCAGGACAATACGGAATCCTCTGCCAGAGCTTCACTTTCCACGCACTGGCAGGCGTAATCCTCATGCACAGGCAGCCACGGAACCCCCGCGCTGAATCCGGCATTTTTCCCTCTTGTCCACTGCATAGGCGTACGGGCATTATCCCGGCTGTATCGATGAACTATCGTCATCGCCTCTGCCGGACTTTTTCCCTCTGCTAAAGCCAGTTCATACTGCCCATGGGAAGAAATGTCGTTATAATCCTCAATATTCTCCCATGCCGTATTCCCCAGCCCCAGTTCTTGCCCCTGATAAATAAACGGGGTTCCGCGCAGCGTCATCAGCACGGCAGCCATAGCCTTTGCCGCCAGCTTTTTATCGGCCTCTGCCGGAAAATAATGTTCCACGCAGCGCATCTGGTCGTGATTTTCAAAAAATGCAGGATACCAGCCGTTGTCCGCTGTAGCATGCTGGCTTGCAGACAATACCTTCTTCAATTCGGGGATAATCTCCGGCGTATACCCCGTAGCATGACTCCAAAGCTCCCCGTTGGGAAATTCCAGATTCATATGGGAGAATTCAAAGAGCATATCAAAGGCGCCCTTTTCCCCCACCCATTTATCCAATTCATGAGGCTCCACGCCATTGGCCTCTGCTACGGTAAAAATATCGTGGCCGGCAAAAACCTGCTCCTTAAACTCATAGAGAAAATCCAATATTCCCGGAGTATTGGCAATCATGCTATGAATATTGACCATACCGTCATCGCTGTCCGGCTCACCGTCCACAAACACCTCCGGCTTCTTGATGTAGACAATGGCATCGATGCGGAAGCCGCCCACGCCCTTGTCCAGCCAGAAGTTGGCCGCATCATAGAGTGCCTGGCGCACAGCGGGATTTTCCCAGTTGAGATCCGGCTGTGCCGCGGCAAAGGTATGCAGATAATACTGCTGCCGCGCTTCGCACCAAGTCCAGGCGCTGCCGCCAAAGATGGAGCGCCAGTTGGTCGGTGCCGAGCCATCCGGCTTGGCATCCCGCCAGATATACCAGTCGGCATGTTCGCTGTCCCGCGAGGTTGCCGAATCAATAAACCACGGATGCTTATCGGAGGAATGATTATAGACCAAATCCATAACCATGCGAATCCCCCGCCGCTTGCCCTCAGCAATCAGATTTTCCATGTCTTCCATTGTGCCATAGGACGGGTCTATAGCGGTAAAATCCGCAATGTCATAGCCGTTGTCCACCATAGGCGAGGGGTAAACCGGCGTCAGCCAGACAGCCCCTACGCCCAGTGTTTTTAAATAATCCAGCTTCGCGGTAATTCCCTTAATATCACCGGTGCCGCTGCCCGTGGTATCGAGAAAACTCTTGGGATAAACCTGATAAACATTAGTCTTTTGCCACCATTTTAATTCGTTCATATTGTTCTATCTCCATTAAAATACCAAAACCGGGGTTTCATTGACGGTTACGGCGGCATCTTTGGCCTTGCGCATCTGCGGATAATCCGCGCTGTTGGTAACGGCCATAATAACCGTGGTCTGATAGCCAGCCGCTTTAATAACCGACTGGTCAAACTTTATCAAAGGCGTACCAGCCTTTACCTTATCGCCCGGCTTTACCAGTGCCGTAAAGCCCTGACCATTCAGTTTCACCGTATCAATGCCGATATGAATGAGGACTTCCGCGCCGTTCATGAACCGCAGACCGATGGCATGGAGACTTTCCTCCATAATCATCGTCACTTCCGCATCTGCCGGAGCGACCACCGTATCTCCGCTGGGTTCAATGGCAACGCCATCGCCCATCATCTTCTGGGAGAACATATCGTCCTTGACTTCACTCATATCGATAAGATTTCCCGACACACAGGCGCTAAGTTTCATGGCCAGCTGATTATCCAGCGCCGCAGCCTGCGGAGCAGTTACAGCCTGTGCTGCTGCACCGTCAATCTTTTCCCCCTTCAGCAATGCGTCAAAATAGCTGCGCACCTGTGGTACCGACAGACCTACGATAACCTGAATGGCCTTGCCATTTTTCACCAGACCAAAGGCACCGGCCTTAGTAAATTTGCCCACAGCAGCCACCTTATCCGGGTCGGCTACCGTTACCCGCAAGCGGGTAGCACAGTTGGTTACTTCCCTGATATTATCCGGACCTCCTAAGGAATCGAGGAAAACTTTTGCCTTGATGGCCAGCGCATTATCGGCCAGCCCCATTTCCTCCATTTCCTTCTTGGCCTGATATTCGGCTTTGGAGAACAATTTATCTTCCACATCATCAGCCGTACGCCCCGGAGTTGCATAATCAAATTTCAGAATCAAGGTGCGGAAAACCACAAAGTAAATCGCCGTAAAGCACAATCCCACCACAATCTGCATGATATAGGTTCCGGCATGATACTGGAACAGCGGTATCCAGTTCTGCACAAAGGCATCAATCAGGCCGCCGCCAAAGTTGCCGGCCAGTCCCAGGGCGTAAAGTGCCGAAGACAGGCACGCGGAGAGAACAGCATGCACCAGATAAAGCAGCGGTGCCACAAACAGGAAGGTAAATTCCAAAGGTTCCGTAATACCGCAGATAACGGCTGTAAGCGTTGCCGGAATCAAAAGCGCTGCCGTTTTCTTGCGTTTTTCCGGCTTAGCACACATGTAAATAGCTAGTGCTGCACCGGGAAGGCCAAAGACCTTGGAGCTGCCATGCAGAGCAAAGCCGCCCTCCGGGAAAAGTTCTGCCAAAGACTTGCCACTAACGGCAAAATCATTCAGATGCTGCAGCCAGTAAGCCTGAATGCCGCCATCGCAGACCGCCGGGCCAAAGATAAACGGCAGATAGATGAAGTGATGCAGACCTGCGGGAAGCAAAATGCGTTCCGAGAACGTATAGGCCCAAACACCGACCAAACCGCTGGTCTTCAAGAAATCCTGGAACTGCATAATGGCATGCTGTACAGCCGGCCATACCATGCAGAAGATAAAGGCCAGCGGAATCATCACCGCAAAACCTACCGCCACGACAAAAGCAGGCCCCTTGAAAATCCCCAGCCAGTCGGGAATATTCGTATCATAGAAACGGTTGTGCAGATACGCGGTCATGCAGGCGATAAAGATGGCACCGAGCATGCCCATATCGAGCGTCTTGATATTGGCAATCATGGCCAGCCCCGTCCCTGCGCCTGCTGCCTGACTATAATCCACGCCGAAATATGCCCCATGCAGCGTCAGGAATCCGGCAATGAAATAGTTGAACAGCATATAGATGACGAAACCTTCCATCGCGCAGCGGGCAGGTTCCTTCTTGGCAAAGCCGATAGGCACGGCTATCGCAAAGAGAATGGGCATCTGGGCAAATACCGTCCAGGCTCCCTGTTCCACCACAAACCAAAAATCATACCATACTGTCCCTTGAGCGGCGATACTCCCCAATATGCCCTCATTCTTACAGATAATGGATAATGCTACCGTCAAACCAAAGAATGCAAACAGGATGACCGGCGTATACATCGCGCCGCCAAACCGCTGCATGCCCTGCATCAAACGGTCTTTGCTGATTGTCATTGTAATGCCCCCTAATTTTTTCTAGTTTGTTATTGTTGCTTCGCTAATTAGAGAATAACGCAAAAAGCCCGCGAACACAATAGTTTCGCGGGTTTTCGGCACATCGCCCTGCGCCTGTATTTTGTTTCATTTGCCGTACTTTGGTACATGGCCTGCTGTACACAAAGCTAGTTTTCCTTGCGCTGCAGGTACATGCGATATTTCACAAACCATACCTCTATCAGCATAAAATAGGGCATCATGGACTGAAAAGCCGTATACTCGTCCTCACTGTCATAAAGCTGGAACCGGGCCGGCGACACATACAGATTGACGGTGGACAAACTGGCTAATGTATTATCATGTAACTTGGTAATCGAGATAAACGGTACATCAAGAAGCTGTAAATTGCGGGCAAATTCCACCACCAGCGGCGTTTCCCCAGACAGAGAGACAAAGATAAAGAGGTCATCTGCCGTAAGATTGCGGGAAATCGAGGCAAACTCCTCCCGCCCGCTGATTTCATAAATCAACACATTATCGTAAAAGAACAAGCGCTTCAGCTCCTGAGCCACATTGCTCTGCACATAACCCGACGCAAAGATAAAGACCCGGTTGGCCTCATGTATCAAGCGGCTGGCGCTGTCAAAATTCCGCTTGAACACTTTGCTGGCAGTCTGGGAATAGAATTCCTGCAAATCCTGCAGCACATCATCCTTGTAAACAGACTTATCCCCTTCCTCCAACTTGAGCACGGCCTTCAAGTCGCCAAAGCCGTCGAAGCCCAGCTTCTGGGCAAAGCGCACGATAGTTGTGGACGACACCGCACAGTTCTTCGCCAGTTCGTGAATGGAAATATGACGTGCCTGCGCGCGATGCTGAACAATATATTTATAGATAACCATATCGGTATCATTCAGATTTTGCCGATGCTGGTTGATGATTTCTTCCAATCGCATGAAAATCCCCCCTGTTTCCCCCTTAGTATAGCAAATCAGACGGAAATACACCAAATAAATCCCCCGATTTTCGTATAAATCCTGCTTCGCCCAAATTACTTGCAGCCTCTAAACTGAGTGCAGTAAAGCAAAGGAGGAAGCAGCCATGTACAGCCTGCAGGAAGAAAATGAACTCATCCACCATGCACAAGCAGGAAATCAGTCTGCCTGTGCCCAATTATTAGCCGCCTATGACGGTCTTATCGACCATATGCGCCGCCGCTACCAATACACGCCCACCGGAAAACTGCTGGCCGATGATGCCCGGGGCATTCTGCAGCTGGCATTTATGGAAGCAATCCGTGATTTTAACCCGTCCCTGGGTATTCACTTTGCCGCGTTCCTGCAAAGCCGTCTTCACGCAGCCCTGTACAAAGCCTTCAAACAAACCTGCAGATACAATGCGCGCACCGCCCATCCCACCGCCCCGGCAGGGGAGGATGACCACGATTTTTTCGCCCTGCAGGAAAGTCCGCGCCCCACGCCGGAACGCTACCTGCTGGCCCGTGAGGAAGTCGCAAATCTTCTGCACCAGCTGACGCCGCAGGAAAAAGAACTGCTACAGCTTATCTATGCTCAGGGGCTCCCCCAGATAACTGCCGCCCGCATCCTGCATATCAGCCCCCAGACACTGAACAAGCGCAAAAAAAGATTGCAGGAACACTGCCTGCAAATCCAGGAAAATAAAAACCGCCCTTAGTTAAGGACGGCATACAAATTATAGTTTTATCGTTCAGGCCATGCCGGGCATGGCATTCAGTGAAGGTTCATCCACAGCAGCGTTAAGGTCACGCACGCTCTCACGCTCCACGAAGAACAAGGGCATATCGAGATTTGTCTCCTCCCGGCCCTTGCCCCGTAACAGGTTCAGAATATAGCTGGCCGCCTTCATGCCCATGAGTTCGTAATCAAAGGCCACGGTAGTCAACGCCGGATAGACAACGGCGCCCACATCATAACCGCCGAATCCCACCACGGAGATATCCTCCGGCACATGGACGCCCCGCTCATGGAAATAACGCAGAATACCCAGACTGATATTATCCGTAGCCCCCACGACAACGCTGGGGGCTAATTTGCGTATTTCCTCTGCCTGATTGTAGGCGGACAGGAAATCAAAGCCTGTTTCGACAAAGTCCACTTTGGCATCCGTCCGGCCTTCGCAGAAACCTGCCACAAAGCCTGCCTTACGCTCAATGCCGACAGCTTCATCACTTTCCGTGACACCGGCAAAGACCGCATGCTTATGCCCCATCTGCCGCAAGTAAACACCCATGCGGTGCCCGGCAGCAGCATCATCGATTTTGAGGCAGTGCACCTCCGCCTGCTGCTGGCCGGTATAAAGGATTGGCAAAGACCATTCCTTGGCCCGCCGCACATGCTCCGGCGTGATGCCTACCGAATCCACCAAAATGGCATCCACACCCTGTTGCTGGAGCTTCTGCATATTCTCTAATTCCTTTTCGCCGGACAGCTGACTTACCAGCAAAATGCTCTGATAGCCCTCCGGTTCCAGTACCCGGGTAATCCCCGCCAGGAGTTTGCCCACGGTAACGGAATCCATGCGGGGCAGCACAATGCCAATCAATTTGCTCTCGCGGGTTTTGAGCCGCTTGGCAAAAAAGTTTGACTGAAAGCCCGTCTCCTCAATAGCCTTGCGCACCCGCACCTGTTTTTCTACACTGATATAACCGTTATTCAAATAGCGGGACACTGTGCTCTTGGATACGCCCGCCAGTTCTGCCACATCTTTTATGGTTACTTTTTGTTCCATATAATACCCCAACTTCCCCAAGTATCGAGTTTTCTAATAATATCTTAGGAGATTTTGGTCAAAAAAGCAAGAAAAATATGGAACTAATTCCACATATCAAATATTAGGCAGCTGCCAGTTGATAGGTTCCTGTCCTGTGCTCTGCAAAAAGTCATTAACCCGCGAGAAAGGACGGCTGCCAAAGAAGCCACGGAAAGCCGACAGAGGACTTGGATGCGGGGATTCCACGATAAAGTGTTTCGGATTGGTAATCATGGCCTTCTTGCGCCGAGCTGGTGAGCCCCAAAGGATAAAGGCCATGGGCTTTTCGCGGGCATTCAGCAGTTCGATAATCTTATCGGTAAACTGCTCCCATCCTTTCCCCTGATGGGAAGCCGCCTGATGGGCGCGGACCGTCAGTACCGTGTTCAAAAGCAGCACGCCCTGCTCCGCCCAGGGCTTCAAGCAGCCGTTATTAGGCACCGTACAGCCCAAGTCCGTAGAGAGTTCCTTAAAGATATTGATAAGCGACGGCGGCGGCTCCACGCCCGGCATTACCGAAAAAGAAAGCCCATGCGCCTGCCCATCCCCATGATAAGGGTCCTGCCCTAAGATAACCACCTTCGTATCGGCATAACTCGTATAATGCAGGGCATTGAAAATCGAATACATATCCGGGAAAATCTGGCGGGTACGGTATTCGCTAATCAAAAACTGCCGCAGTTCGCGGTAATAGGGCTTGGCCATTTCGTCCCGCAAAAGGTCAGCCCAATCATTATGAAAAATCTCCATTGAAATTACCAACTCCTTGAATTTGATGCAAAAGGCGCGGCGAGAGGGGGATAGAACCACGCTGTGCTGGGACAACCTGCTAAAAAAATTTTTTGTCTCCCAATTAATCCTTTGGCGGGAGTTAAACGCGCTAACGCTTGAACGAAACTCCCGCCAAAGGACGGGGCGACAAAAAATTTTTTCTTAACGCAGAACGTCCACGCTCCGCTTAGGTTCTATCCCCCTCTCTCCGCTCACTGCCGTCTTCGATAGCATATTGCTCATCATCCCTGCGCCACTAGAAACGCCCTCTCCCAAAGTCACTCTGGCAATGCCGCAGGCGAGCCACTCCGAAAAGTATCTACCCGCGCTCACCCCAAAAGTCACGCGGGCAAAGCCGCTCTACGGCGAGCCCACCACCAGCCCCGCAAAGCAAGTACATACCCAAACGACCACGCAGTCCCAAAGCATGCCACTTCGCTGTAACAGGGGCGGGGGCTGGCTGTTTTTCGCCCCGGCGCGACTGTTTTGCGCAGCAAAACTGGCCTGCAACGCCAACCAACAATGCACCAAGATGTAAACCAGCCGCAACCCATAAAGGTGCGGCGCACTCCCTAAAGTGCCAACCTAACCATGCATGTCATTTAGCGGCGGGGCGAAAAATAGTCAGCCCCCGCCCGCCATAACCTGACAAATGAAAGCCCACTCCGAGCCTCCCTTGCCACCTCGAAAAACTCTTCGTGAGCCGGAAAGAAAGTATCCGCCGCGAACCTGCCCGCAACTTCCGTCAGCCAAATCTCCTTTGCATAGGGCATCAGCAAGGCGTACACCTCCCCGCCCCCTATGCAGATAAACTTCCTGTCCGGCTCTTCCCTTCGCAGCTCCCCCAGCATCGTCCAAAGTTCAGCCAGATTGCGGCATATCCGTACATCATCGCGCACAAGGTTTCGGGATAACACGATATTTACGCGCCCCGGCAATGGATTCCCATCCGGCAGGGATTCCAAAGTCTTGCGCCCCATAATCACTACCTGCCCGAGCGTTTCCTGCCGAAAATGCTGCATATCCTCCGCATGATGCACCAAGAGCTTGCCCTGCCGTCCAATGCCCATCTGTTCATCCACGCAGGCAATCATCGACAAAGGGTACGGCTCACAAAGCTCTGCGGCAGGATGGATTTCCTGCTGCTGAATCGTTTCTTCCCTGCACCAATCTGCCACCGTGCGCCCCCGCACTACTAAATCCGGCGCAATATCCCGCAGGGGCAGCAATACAAAGGCCCGCTCCGTCAGATAGGGATGGGGCAGTTTTAATTCTTCCGTATCCGAGACAACATCTTCTGCCCAAAGCAAATCAATATCAATGGTGCGGGCCCCCCAATGTTCATGGCGCACCCGCCCCAGAGCAATTTCAATCTGCTGGGTCTTATGCAAAAATTTCAGCGGCGACAGTTCCGTTTCCACCATCGCCGCCGTATTGATAAATGCTGGCTGCTCCAGATTGCCCCAAGGGGCCGTTTCATAAAAAGGAGCCACCGCTTTTAAGGCCGTTTGGGGCAGACAGGCGATTTGCCGCAGGGCTTCCCGCAGGGTCTCCCCGCGATTGCCTAAATTGGCCCCCAAACTCAGATAAATTTTCATATCAGCTCCGCGAACGCACGACACTAATTGAAGCGTCCGTGAATCTTCCCGGCAGAGGCGCATGGGGCTTATGTACTGTTACCCGCACTTTTTCCACCAAACGGAAATCTTTCAAAACGGTCTGGGCGATTTCTTCGCCAACCACTTCAATGAGCTTGCGCGGTTCGCCTTCCACGATTTTCTTCACTACGTCGTAAACTTCGGCATAATTCACCGTGGCCGTCAATTTATCGGATTTGCCTGCTTCCTTCAAATCCAGATACATGGAAATATCCACGATAAATTCCTGCCCCATCTGCCGTTCACTAGGCAAGCAGCCATGATAACCATAGAAATTCAAGCCCGTCAGTTTTATCTTATCCATTTTTCGCACTCCCTAAAATCACATCTGTCATCCGGCACATCCGCACAATAGGCTTCACATCATGCACCCGCACGATGGACGCGCCCTTCATAATACCAACCACGCAGGCAGCCCCGGTGGCCTCCATACGCTCCTCAACAGGCAGATTCAACGTCTTGCCAATAAAACTCTTGCGGCTGGCAGCCAGCAGCAATGGATATTCCTTTCCAGCCACCGTTAAGAGTTCCTCCTGCCGCCGCAGAACCTCCACATTCTGCTCAGCCGTCTTGCCAAAGCCTATGCCCGGGTCAAAGATAAACTGTTCATCCTGCATGCCGGCCTCCCGGCCAATGCGCAAGGATTCGCGGAAAAAGCCCTGCATGGAATCGATAATATCGCCGCTGTACTCCGTCCCCTGCTGATTGTGCATCACCACCACGGGCAAACCGAACTCCGCCGCCACTTTTGCCATCTCTCCCGGTTCGGCTGCATACTGCAAGCCCCAGATATCATTGAGGATATGCGCCCCGGCGCGAGCCGCCGCCCGCGCGGTTTCTGACTTGAACGTATCCACCGATACCGACACCGGCGAGTTCTTGAGGATTTCTTCCAACAAAGGCATGAGCCGTTCCATTTCCTCGCTGGCCGGCATGGGCGTAAAGCCCGGACGGCTGGATTCGGCCCCCACGTCAATGATATCGGCACCATCGGCCACCATTTCTTCCAAATGGCGCAGTGCCTTGTCCCGCGTATTGAATTTGCCGCCATCGGAAAAGGAATCCGGCGTGATGTTAAGTATGCCCATGACCAGCGTTTTTTCGCCTAAAGTCAACGTCTTGCCATCCGCAAACGTGTATTTCCGTTGTACCATTATGCCTTTTCTCCTCCCAAAATCATCCATGCCTGTTGATAAAGGGCGGTATCTTCCTTAAATACGCCATTGCATTCCGAGGTTACCGTGCGGGTGCCATGTGCCAAATCCCCCCGCATAGTCATACAGAGCTGCTGAGCCTCCACAACGACTAACACGCCGCGAGCCCCCAAATCCTTTCGCACCGCAGCCGCAATCTGTGCGGTGAGCCGTTCCTGCAACTGGGGCTGATGGGAGAGCTGCTCCACCAGTTTGGAGAACTTGCTGAAGCCTGCTACCCGGCCATTTTCCGGCAAATAAGCAATGCTAGCCTCCCCGAAGAAGGGAACCAGATGATGCTCACACATGGAGTAAAACGGCACATGACGCACCGCCACAATGCCATCCGAACCTGCATCAAATGTTTCTCCCCAAAGCGGTTCCGTCTCCTTGCCCATTCCGTTAAACAGAAACTCATACATCTGTGCCACCCGGGCCGGCGTCTTTTCCATGCCCCGGGCCTTTATATCCACGCCTACGGCTTCCAAAAATTCACTCATGGCCTTTATCGCCCGCTCATTTGCCAAAAAAAAACCTCCCCGCAACTTTCTCCCTATAATATACTACAATCATACGCGATAAGCTAGGTTTTGCTATGGTAAAATATCCCTAACTGCGCTATGATGATAAGGAATATTTTAATTGGAGGTTTTTTTATGTTAGATTTGCTCGATGTCCATACCCATACCATTGCCAGTGTTCACGCTTACAGCACCCTGCGGGAAATGATTACCGCCGCCAAGGAAAAGGGACTCAAACTTATCGGCATTTCCGACCACGCTCCCTCCATGCCCGGCGCCTTCCATGAATATTATTTCTGCAACTTCAAGGTCATCCGCCGTGATGCCTACGGCATTGATTTAGTCATGGGGGCTGAACTCAACATCATCGACTATTCCGGCAGCACAGACCTGCGTCAGGATTTGCTCGACCGCATGGACTATGCCATCGCCAGCCTCCACGACCCTTGCATAAAGCCCGGCACGAAAGAGCAGAACACCGCCGCCCTGATTGGTGCCATGAAAAATCCCCGGGTCAAAATCATCGGCCACCCGGACAATCCCAAATATCCTGTGGATTTTGATGCATTGGCCAAAGCCGCCAAGGAAAATCATGTGCTGCTCGAATGCAACAACAGCTCCTACACCCCCGGCGGCAGCCGCCAGGGTTCAAGAGAGCTTGCCGGAGAGCTCCTCTCAGCCTGCCAGAAACACGGTACCATGGTAATTATGGGCAGCGACGCCCATATTGATTTGGACGTTGGCAATCATGCCTGCGCGCAGGAACTCATACAAAAATACCAGTTCCCGGAGGAACTGGTGATAAACAGCAGACCTGACCTCTTCAAAGAGTGGATTGGGGCCTGATTATTTTCCTGTATAGCGGTAAACCTCTGTCCAGCCGCGCCCATAGGCACTATAGCAGTCGATTTCGCCGCCCTGGTCGCCGGTGCGCCAATCGCCGCCCTGCCCGTTTTGCACGCCTTTGGCTTCCACGGTCCAGCCATTGCCAACATACAAAGCCACATGATGTGCCGGGTCACAGAGAATATCGCCACGCTTCAGATTGTTTTTCACAGCCTGCCAGGAATAGCGGGTAAAACCGCCAATTCGCTGCAAATCAGGCCAGATGGTATCCGCATCACCCGTATACTGCTTGCCATGATAAAGCTTCCTATAATCAGGATTTTTATGCCAGGCCTCAATAATCGGAAAGCCCGCATGCTCCAGCGCGTGATAGATGAAGGATGAGCAGTCATAGTCCGGGCCTTCGCGGGAACCTGTATAAGGACGGCTAGCCGTGGCGTTTTCCTTTCCCTGACTATAGCCATGGCGATTATCGGCCGCTGTCTTCATGGCCCAAACAATGGCTTTTTCCATGGGATTGCTGTTTGACGCACCTGCCTGGGCAATAGTGCCCCCCAGCAGCATAAATTGCACCACCAACATCGAAATTATCAATACACAGTTTATTCTTTTCATAATTTCACCAGCTTCATAAAAAAACGAGTCGTTCATCTGTACTTATCATACAAGATGAACGACTCTATTACAATAGGGGCTTTTTATAGGAACTTAGCAGATTTCAACGAGATTTACGCCCAGCATTACGCCCAGGTCATGAATCTGTTCTTCCGTGAGGCGGAAGGACAGTACCGTATGATGGCCGCCGCCAGCTTTAATCCATTCGGTGGAGCCTTTCTTGAGGCCGCATTTCGGCGTCCAAAGCTGTTTTGCCACCGGCAGATGCGGGGTTTCAGCCTCTGCTTTGCGGCAGTCAACAGGATAGCTGATCATGCGGAAGCCATCGCGGAAGTCAGCGACCGTTACATCGACTGCTTCACCATCAGCGCCGGTGAATACCAGACGGGCCGGATCATCCTTGCCGCCGATATCGAGCGGATGAACTTCCACTTTCGGTTTGTCGCTGGCAATCGTCGGGTCAACTTCGAGCATATGCGCACCGAGAATTGCTTCATGGCCTTTGCGCAGGTCAAGGGTGTAGTCTTCCATAAATACCGTACGGTCATTGTGGGCCATGATTTTCAGCAGGCGGGTCAGAGCAGCATGCTTCCAGTCGCCTTCAGCAGCGAAGCCATAGCCGTCACGCATCAGCATCTGGGCAGCCAGACCTGGCAGCTGTTTGAGGCCCTTGAGGTCCTGGAAGTTGGTGCAGAAAGCGTTGTAGCCTCTATCATCGAGGAATTTCTTGATGGCAATGTATTCGCGGAGCTGATAGCGTACAGATGCCTCGAATTTTTCCTGCGGGTTGTCCTGCGGATTGAGCGTGTACATTTCAGCCAGTTTCTTGTATTCCGCATCGATGTCAGCTTCCGAAACAGCATCTACCTCGTCCACGAGTTCACCGACCGGCCAATAGTCAACCGTCCAGCCGAGCTGAATCTGAGCTTCTACTTTATCACCTTCGGTAACAGCTACGTCACGCATGGTATCACCGAAACGGCAGACGCGGATATGGAAGCTTTCGTTGTAAGCTACAGCTACATCCTGCCAATCAGCAATTTTCTTCTGAACTTCCTCGTCACCCCAGTAGCCATAAACAATCTTGTTGTTAATGTTCAGACGGGAGTTAAGATAGCCGTATTCACGGTCGCCATGAGCACTCTGGTTGAGGTTCATGTAGTCAAAGTCAATCGTCGCGTAGGGAATTTCGTTGAGATACTGGGTAGCCAGATGCAGGAGCGGTTTCTGCAGGAGTTTCGTGCCACGAATCCAGTTCTTGGCCGGAGAGAAGGTGTGCATCCACGTGATGATACCAGCAACTTCATCATGGTAGTTGACATCCTTCATGAACTGCGTGATGCCATCAGCCGTGGTCATAACGCCTTTGCAGACTACCTTATACGGCAGTTTGCCACTGGCATTGAGTTTGTCCACAATGTCCTGCGTGTCACGTTCTACATTTTTGAGCTGTTCTTCACCATAGAGATGCTGGCTGCCTGCAACAAACCAAAATTCATAATTTTTTACTTCCAACATTGAAATTACTTCCCTTCTACATTATTGACTTATTTATCCGCGACGACTTTACCGGCCTGCTGTTCCAGCGGCAGACCTTCCTGATAAGCCGCAATAAACTTCTTGCAGCCCTCAACACCTTCTGCGTTAGGTGTCAGCGTGGTGCTTTGAGGATTCTTAAAGACCTTGGTATCCAGGAAATCCGGCAGGCTTTCCTGACCTGCATTTGTCTTGGCGTAGACTGCCAGTACTGCCATGCCCCAAGGACCGCCTTCGCTGGCGGTTTCCATTACGGTAATGGGAATCCCCAGACTGTCGGACAGCACCTGCTGCGCAATGACCGGCGTCTTGAACAGACCGCCCTGAGCCACCATCACATCCGTCTTTACACCTTCATCCTTAATCAGCACATCCATGCCGATTTTCAGCGGTGCAAAGGCACCGTAGAGCTGCGCCAGCATGAAATTGCCCAGGCTCATGTGGCTGTGCGGGGTTCTGACAAACAACGGCCGGCCGGCTTCCACGTTGGTGATATTCTCACCGGAAAGGCAGCTGTAATTCACCAGACCGCCTGCATCCTTGTCGGCGCCCTGTACAGTGTTGAACAAGGTGCTGTAGAGTTTTGCCGGCGTCTGTTCGTGGCCAATGGCCTTGGCAAATTCACCGAACATGTTCACCCAGGCATTGATATCGGAAGAACAGTTGTTAACATGCACCATGGCAACATTGGCACCGTCAGGGGTTGTTACGATGTCGATATCGCGATGTACCTGCTTCAAGGGTTCATCCAACACATTCATGGAGAATGCGGAAGTACCTACAGAAATATTGCCCGTGCGTTTGCGTACGCTGTTGGTGGATACCATCCCCGTGCCGGCATCCCCTTCCGGCGGTGCCATGAGGGCACCGGCCTGCAATGTGCCGGTGGGGTCGAGCAATCTTGCCCCGGCTTCCGTCAGATGGCCGGCCTCCACGCCAGCCCGCAGGGATTTCGGCAAGATTGCCGTCAGCTTCCAGGGGAAAGCTGCCACTTCCGGCAGGCCATCGAAAATCTTGACCATGCCAGCATCATAATCGCCCGTTGCCTCATCAATTGGGAACATGCCCGAGGCATCGCCGACGCCCAAAACCTTCTCACCGCAGAGCTGCCAATGAATGTAGCCTGCCAAAGTCGTTAAGAAGTCAATATCCTTTACATGTTCCTCACCATTCAGAATGGCCTGGTACAGATGGGCAATGCTCCAGCGCTGCGGAATATTGAAGGAAAGTTTCTCCGTCAGCTTGTCTGCCGCTTCACCTGTGATATTGTTCCGCCAGGTGCGGAAGGGCGCCAGCTGCTTGCCGTCCTTGTCAAAGGGCAGGTAGCCGTGCATCATGGCACTGATGCCGATGGAACCAATCTGCGTCAGGGACACATGATAGCGACTCTTGACATCCGCTGCCAGCTCCTTAAAGCAGGTCTGAATTCCCTTCCAGGCTTCGGACATTTCGTAAGTCCAGATGCCGTCCACCAGTTGGTTTTCCCATTCAAAACTGGAAGTTGCCAACGTTTCGCAGTTCTCGTTCACGAGCACGGCCTTGATGCGTGTGGAACCCAGCTCCACCCCCAGTGCCGTAGCACCGCTTTCAATGCTTGCCGCATTTTTTACCAAATCCATAACCAATAGCCTCCTATATGATGATGGTTATATTTTATCCCACATTGGTTGCGGGACGAGCGTCTTCTTCCTGCGCATGCGCAATGCCGGCAGCTTCAATTTCTTCCAGCGTAGCACCACGCGTTTCCGGTACACACATTCTGATAAAGGCTACGCCTAAGAGGCAGATGCAGCCAAAGATGGCAAATACGGCGGCCTGCGAAATGCTGGCGGTCATAATGGGGAATAACAGACCGACCAGGAAGGAGCCAATCCAGTTGAAGGAGGAAGCCATACCGGAAGCACGGCCGCGAATTGCCAAGGGGAATATTTCACCAACAATTACCCAGGTAAGGGGTGCCCAGGTAAAGGAGTAAAACGCAACATACACACACAGGAAACCAACAATCATCATGGGGTCCGTATCCGGCACAATGCTGTTGATAACAGCCGGCAGGATGAAGGAAAGGCCCATAACCGTGCCGCCCAAAGTCAGCAGCGTGCGGCGATTGAAACGGTCAGCCACAGCTAGGAATACCAGAGAACCAAGAACCAGCAGAATGCCCTGAATAATCGGCCACATCAGCTGGGAGCTGGCGGCCTGCCCCGTAGCCTGTTCCACAATCAGCGGAATGTAATAGAAAATTGCATTAGCGCCCTGGAACTGCTGGAAGGCAGCCACACCAACGCCAGCGGTAACCAGATAGCGGTATTTATCAGAGAGAAGCGTACGAAAGGAAGTGTTGGCAGCTGCTGCCGATTCTTCCTGAGCCGTTTCCTGAATGTCGCGGAGTTCTGCATCCACTTCATGTTTTTCACGGATAAAGCCAAGCACCTGACGAGCTTCCTCAATTTTGCCATGACGGACGAGGAAACGCGGAGATTCCGGCAGGCGAAGTACGCCCAAGAACAAAATGATGGCAGGTACGGCGGCCAGACTCAGCATGAGTCTCCAAGCCAGCGTTTCCGGCATATCTTTTAATAAGAAGTCAACTATATAAGACAGGAGCATACCGGATACAATCATGGTCTGGTTGATACCGGAGAGCCGCCCGCGCAGACGAGCTGGAGACATTTCCGACATATAGGCCGGCACGAGTGCAGATGCTGCACCAACAGCCAAGCCCAAAAGCATACGAACCGCAATCAGATATAAGGAACCGTCCTGCGGTGCCAAACCGGATAAAATCGAACCAACGACAAAAATAAGTGCTGATAAAAGAATCATTTTGCGGCGGCCCAGCTTATCGGAAAGCTGACCTGCTAAAACGCCGCCAAAGATGGCGCCGAACATTACAGAAGAAGTAATCCAGCCGATAATGCTGGCGTTGCCTGCCAGGCCCCAGTCATTCTGCAGAAAGGGAAGTGCGCCGGTCATAACGCCGATATCATAGCCGAAAAGAATACCACCAAACGAACCAAAGAAATAAATGAATGCGCTGGAGATTTTCTTCTCTTGTGCATTAGAGGAACCCATTGTCATTGTGTACTAACCTCGCTTCTTTGTTGTCTACCATTGTGATTTACCATTCTGTGTTCGAGCACATTTATAATATAACATTGTCAAATTGCTTTGTCAATGTTTTTATCGTTTTTTATTTGTGCTATATTTATAAATCTATATGGTATTTTCAGTAAATTCTTTTTTATTAAAAGACCCTCGGCAGAGAAATCTGCTGGGGGCCAGTATTGTGTCACCGAGCACAGTTGCCGGTGATTTCCTTTAGATACTTAATGAGCAGCCGCTCGTCATCATAGACCTGCCGGCCTTTCTTGGTGACGATGCCGGAATTGATATAGAAGGGCTCTTTCATGGGAATAACAACCAAATCATCCCGCTGCAGAACAGCCTGACGTGTTAGGAAGGTACTGCCAATCCCTGCCCGCACTAGATTTTTGATGGTATGCAGATACGGCGAATAATGCACGACCTGCGGCTTGCAGTTCTCCTTGGCATACATATCATGTACCATACGATAGACAAAGAAACTGCTGTCCAATAAAACCAGCGGTTCTTCCTGCACATCCTCCAATGTAATATATGATTTTGCCGCCAAGGGATTTTCCGGACGGGTTACGAGACAGCATTCGCAGGCAAAGAGCTTTTCATAATTGAGTTTCTGGCTGAAACCGGCTTCATAGTTGGTAAAGGCGATATCGAGCTTCTCCTCCTCCACCATGTGCAAGGCAGAGATACCGCCGGATTCAATGATATCCAGACGTATTTCCGGATGCTGCTGACGGAACTCGCCCAGAATCCGGGGCAGGAATTGTGTCCCAAGCTGCAAGGGCATCGCCATGCGAATATGATTGCGATTGTGCGCCATATCCTGAATTTCATCATCTAACTGGTCTATCTGGTCCAAAATGTGTTTGACTTTGCCAAGTAATTTGCTTCCCTCATTGGTAATGAGTATCTTCCTTCCTTCACGATGGAAGAGATTCAAGCCCGTCTCTGCCTCCAGAGTCTGCATGGCTACACTGATGGTAGGCTGGGAAACATGCAGATGTTCCGCTGCTTTGGTGATATTCTGCCATTGGCAGACTTCATAAAAATAACGCATCTGTATAAGGGTCATCATTCTTCACCTCATCATTCTGTTCTTTTTATTATAACCCCGTTGTTCCACTTTTACCACAGGCAAAACCTCCTCTTGCCAGGACACAAAACATATAGGAAAAACTTATACATTTATCAAAAAACCGTATTTTACACTTCCTTGTTTCTATGACATAATACTATTTATCGAAGACTTGAGAGTATATAACTATTGTATATTCTCTCTTCCTTTCCATAACACAACATCACATTAGAAAAAGTCAGGCCAGTCCCCTTGGGCTGGCTTTTTCGTGTGCACTTTTAGCGGTATAATAGATAGAGCAATTATCGTACAGGAGGCACCGCCATGAAATTCTTCCACCTTTCCGACCTGCATATCGGTCTGAAACTGGTCAATCATGACCTGACAGCGGACCAGCGGTATATATTGGCACAAATCGTTACCAAAGCCCGTGAACGCCAGCCAGATGCTATTGTAATCGCCGGAGATATTTATGATAAGGCCATTCCTTCAGCAGAAGCTGTTGGCCTATTCGATGAGTTTATCACCCAACTGCATCAGGCGGTACCTGCTGCGGAAATCATGTTGATTTCCGGCAACCATGACAGTGCCCAGCGAGTCAATGTCTTCCGACAGGTGCTGGCCAGTCATAAAATCCATCTCATCGGTCTGCCCCCCATGGAAGAAGATGAATACATCCCCAAAGTCACCCTTAGCGATGAATACGGCCCGGTAAACTTCTACCTGCTGCCCTTCGTCAAGCCCTCCATGGTCAAACGCATCACAGGTACGGATGAGAACGGAAATAATCTATCCTATGACGCCGCCCTCCATACTCTTGTTGCACGTGAAACAATTGATCAGACGCAGCGCAATGTGCTGGTCAGCCATCAATTCTACCTTTCCACCGGCGGCAGTGCTGATGATGTCACTCGCAGTGATTCCGAAATCATCACGGTGGGCAATATCGACTCCATCAACGGCGATATGCTGGAGCAGTTCGACTACGCCGCCCTTGGCCATATTCATAAGCCTCAAAAACTCAACGGCAAGGATTGTTACCGTTATTGCGGTACACCTTTGGCCTGCTCCATCAGCGAGGCTGGCCAAGCCAAGGGAATCATTGAGGTGGAACTGGTGGAAAAAAACAGTGTTAAGACCACCATGCTCCCCCTGGAACCACTGCACCCTGTCCGCAAACTGAAAGATACGCTCCGAAATATACTGGCCCTGCCTTCTGATGATTATGTCAGCATCACCCTCACGGATAAAGAGGACTTGGATGTCTTCGACATGCAGGACAGACTGCGCGAAGCCTTCCCCAACCTGTTAGAAATCCAACGGGAAAGTCAGCATCAGGTCAACTATCAGCAAAGGATTACGGCTCAGGATATCCTTTCCCCCTTCGACCTCTGTAAAAATTTCTTGGAAGATATTGACCCGGAAGAAGAAAAACTGCTTACAGAAATCATCAACGACATACAGCAGTCGAACGAAAAGGAGAAACAGGCATGAAACCCATAAAACTAACCCTGCAGGCCTTTGGTTCCTACGGGGAGCGAACCAGCATTGACTTTACCCGTCCCGTACAAAGTCTTTTTCTCGTTACCGGAGATACCGGTGCCGGCAAGACCACGATTTTTGATGCCCTGGTCTACGCCCTTTATGGCGAAAACAGCTCCAATACCAACAAAAAAACCGGCAACGACCTGCAAAGCCAGTTTGTCGGCAGGGATGTCACACCTTTTGTGGAGCTGACCTTCAGTGAAGCTAACGGCGGCGCTGAGGAAATCTATACCGTCCACCGCTCCCCTGCCCATCTGCGCAAACGCCAACGTGGCCAGGGCGGGGATATCCCTGTCAATGAAACCATTGCGCTGACCATGCCTGATGGCCGGGATTTCAGCGGCAAGAATAACGAAATCAACAATAAACTGCAGGAAATCATCGGCCTGACCAAGGAGCAGTTCATGCAGGTCGGCATGATTGCCCAAGGGGAATTTATGGAACTCCTGCGCACAGACTCAGGCACAAAAAAGGAGATTTTCCGCAAGCTGTTCAACACCGCGATTTTCCAGCAGATTACGGATAACTTAAAGGAGCGGAACAAGGCAGCCCAGAGTGAAATGGATAAACTCCTGCTGCGCTGCAAACTGAAAGCCGAAGATATACAGCTGCCGGAAAGTATAGCCTCTGACCATCCTATAGCCGAACTAAAAGCAGCCATTATCAAGTCCGAAAAGCCGAATATCGTCACCATCGAAAAACTGCTGGAAGAATTGCCCTCTCTCTGTGAAAGCCTTGCCCAACAGGAAAAGGAACTCAAGCAGGACTTTACGACGCTATCGGCGCAAAGAGAACAGAGCATATCCCAGTATACTGCGGGAAAACTTCTCGCAGGCGCTTATGCTGAATTGGATAAGATTACGGAACAAGAAAAGGAACTCGCAGTCCAGCAGAGCGATCAGGAAAAAAATGCCCAACTCGCTCAGGCAATCATGGATGCCTATCAGATAAAGTCAGCCCATGACCTCTACGCCAGTCAGGCAAAACTCCTGCAGGATACCATGGCCCAAAAGGAACGCGAAACAGCCCGCCTTCCCGAACTCAAAACAGCTGAAGAAACAGCCACGAGCCAAAGTCAGGCAGCCAAGAAGGCATACACACAGGAATTATCCGCCTTCTCCGCACTGCAGACAAAAGTTACGGCCGCCAAAGAAAATTTTGCCGCCATAGCAGCAGCCGAAAAAGCCTGTGCTGCTGCCCAAGCGCAAGCTGCTGCTGCCCAAATAGAAAAAGAGAAGGCACAAAAAAGCTTAGCCGCTTTTAACGAGGACATCAAGCAATGGAACAAGCGCTTTCAGGAATTATCCTCAGCCACAGGTGAAAAACAGAAATGGGCAGAGAAACAAGGAAAAGTAGAAGCCTGGCAAAAACAACAGCTGGACTTGGCAGACCTGGACAAAAAGCGGTCAGCCGCTCATGACGCAGCAACACAGGCGCAAAATTCCTTCAAACAGGCAGAAGATAACTACCAGCAGAAACGCGATGCCTATGAACACGCCCATCGGATTTTCCTGAATGCTCAGGCTGGCCTTTTAGCGGCCGACTTAGAGCCCAATACCCCCTGCCCGGTCTGCGGTTCCACCACACACCCCCATCCCTATGTCCTGTCTGCCAGCGAACAACCGCTTGAGCGGCAGGCATTGGAAGACTTACAGAAACAGGTCAATCAACTCAACATTCAGCAGAGCAAGGCCGCGCAAAAAGCCAGTGAAGCTCTGACTAACTGCAAAAATCTCACGGAACAATACCAGTCTGCCAAGGAAAAATTCACGGCCAGTCTGCAGGAAGCAAAAATTTCCGCCGACACCAGCCTGTCTGCTATCGCTCAGGAATTGCATAAATGGGCCGCCGTCATCCAGCAGAAACTGCAAAAATATTCGCTGGAAGTACAGGAAGCCAATGCACTCAAAGAGAATCTAGCCACCAGCAGCAATAAGCTAGCAGAACTGGAACAGACCGCCCAAAAGGCCGACACAAAGCACAGGGAACTCGAAACCAAGTGGCAGAGCCTTTCCAGCCAGCTGACCACCTTAAAAGGACAACAGACTTATACTTCTCCTGCCGCTGCCGAAGCAGCGTTAGCAGCAGGTCAAACACAACTCCAACAGGCACAGGAAAAAGCGAAAAAAGCCGAAGGCGAACTGACAGCAGCCCAGAAGTCCCGGCAGGAAGCCGAAACCATCATCAATGACTGCAGCCAAAAAATTCCCCAGCAAACTACAGCCAAGGAAACAACCTATGAAGCCTATCAAAAACAATGCACAGCCAAAAATATGACGGAAGCGCAATGGCAAGCCCTGACTGCTGAATACACAGCTCAAGATGGCGAGGATAAACGAACGCGTTATCAACAGTATAAAAATACCGCCTTAAAAGTCCAGGGACAGAAAGAGACACAGCTAAAAAATATCAACGGCCAGCAACGCCCAGACTTAACCGCTCTTGCCGCCACACAGGATACGCTTAATGTTCAATGGCAAGAGCTTGGTGACAAGCTGAAACACCTGCAGCAGTTGCGACAGCGCAACGAAGAAGCCACTGCATCCTTACGCGACCTTATGGGCAATCGCAACAATAAAATTGCCGCGGCGGCACGCATCGAAAACCTCTACAGCCGCCTCTCCGGTAAAATGACGGGCAGCCGCATGGACATTGAAACCTTCGTTCAGCGCCATTATCTGCAGCAAATCCTTCTGGCTGCCAATTACCGCTTTGCTGAGATGTCCGCCGGACAATTCGAATTGCGCCTAATGCCTGTGGAAGATGCGGGACAGGGCAAGAATCGCGGGCTTGACCTTCGGGTTTACTCCACTGTCACCGGTCAGGAGCGCGATATCAAAACGCTCTCTGGCGGCGAGTCCTTTATGGCAGCCCTGTCACTGGCGCTTGGTATGTCTGACCAGATTCAGGCCAACACAGCCGCCATTAACCTCGATATCATGTTTATCGATGAAGGATTCGGTTCCCTTGATGACCACTCCCGCAGTCAGGCCATCAAAGTTCTCAAGCGCCTCTCTGCCGGCAATAAACTCATTGGCATTATCTCCCATGTAACGGAGCTTAAACAGGAAATCGACAACCAACTCATCGTCAATAAAAACGAAAAAGGCAGTCATGTTACATGGCAAATCAGCTGACACAAAGGCCCTGCAAGCAAAAACGCTTGCAGGGCCTTGTTTCACGTGCAACATGAAGGAAACGATTGGATTAGAACCAATACTCTACGCGGGCGAACAGTTTTTCTGCCTTACGGTCATTTTCGAGCTGCTTGCCCCGAAAATAAATTGCCTTAGCCTGCACATTGGGGAAAATGGTATACTGTGCGCTAACTTCTACGCCCTTCGTATTATAGAAGGCGCCATCACAGGAGGGATACATGGATGTATTGGCGCCTTGATGACGATACGATAGATAAGCCCCCCACGAGCCTTGATGCAATTTATTGGCGCCCTTATAGGCAAGATGCAGCAGTCCGGAACGATTATAGTAATCTGCGGCTGTATTCTGCATATAAGCACCGGTCAGAGAAACATTCTTGTCAAAGCGATAAGTTGCCGCTGCTTCCCAGATATGAGCATTTTCCTCATTGGCTCCTCTGCTGTAAAACGTGTCCTTAAACATACCACTCTTAAGGTGATAATAAGCACCGGTCAATGACAGCTTTCCCGGATTAACCGTTACGGCCAAACTTTGTATAGATGCTACATCTTCAGAAGCTTTGCGCTTGGTGGCTCGATTCAGTGCTTGTTCATAGCGCAAATTAGCTTTATTTATGCGTCCTGCACGAGCCTGCACCTTAACCTTATTCCCAAAATTAACCTCTACACCGGATAATTGGGTAAAGAACATTAAATTCTTGTCATAACTTGTCGCATCCGGAATACGCCCTATCTTCACATTGAAATTCTTATAATTTCCCTGCGCCCACAAACGCTTTAATTCCACATCACCCGTGTCATCTTTTTTTGTATCAATGCTCGAATCTAGCCGTGCATGCACATTCCAATTCTTATTGACCTGTGCTTTAGGTTCAAGACGCAATAAAAGCGCCTCCTTGGTGGAATCCTTCGTTTTTCCCGTGGTGTCCTCGGTCCGTTCACTGGTGTAAGTATATCGAACTTCGCCAGACCACTTTACCATATCAGCATTTCTCTCTAACTTGGCCACACGCACACCAAAATTATTTAATTCCTCAGCAAACTCAGCTGCCAGCTTATCCACAAGGCCTTTGTCAGCTGGATTGCCCGTTTCTTTTGCCATGGCCTTAGCCACCATCTGCGCCATTTCATAGCGGGTGATATTGCGTGCCCCTTGATAGCGGCCATCACCATAACCTTCGATAACCCCGTCAGCAGCCAGTGTCGCTATGGCCTCGTACGCCCAATGGTCTGCGGGTACATCAGAAAAAGGATTTGCGGCAGCGCTGGCCCCCGCAGCCGTTCCCACTACCAGACTGGCTGACAACATGGCTAAAACTGTTTTTTTCATAACCTGCACTCCTCTTTATCCTAAAATATTAATTACACCAGTACAGACATCACAAAAGAGGTAACCAAGGCCACCAACATCGGAATTGCAGTTCTTTTTACTACGTCAACCGGCGATACATCAGCCACCCCAGCCACAGCAACCACCGCTGCAGTAATCGGCGAAGCGCTGCGCGCAATACTGGACGCCATCTGCATGGGCGTTATCATTGCAGCAGGCAAAATGGCCATTTTTGCAGCAATGTCCGGTACCAATGCCCCGAACGAATAAAAAGGAGCATTGCCTGACCCCATAATGACAGCAGATACCGTAACAATCAGAACCATCACCAAGGTGATTCCGGCTGCGCCGAAACCAGAACTCTGGGCACCGCTGATAATCATATCCACGGCCCCAATTTTCGTCAAGCCATAGGCAAATGTCTCACCTGCAACAATTAGGGTAATGACCGTAGCAAAAATCTTTCCCATCCCATCAAAGAAAACTTTAATGCTGTCAAATACAGTCTTTACGTCCCTTGTACGGACTAATTCAAACAACATGGCCAGCGAGATGCTGATAATCATCGCCGTAACCACCGGCATCTTGATGGTAGATATACACAGCTTGCTGAAAACAAGCACAAGTGCTATGGGAACCAGCGGTAAAATCGCATAAATAGCAGGCGGCAGGGAATCGTCCTTTTCAGCGGCCACAAACGTCATCGACTTCGCCTCTACACCATCCCTCCGGTCAAACCAGCGCTG
This sequence comes from Pseudoselenomonas ruminantium, assembly GCA_015058625.1. Lineage (GTDB taxonomy): Bacteria > Bacillota > Negativicutes > Selenomonadales > Selenomonadaceae > Selenomonas_A > Selenomonas_A ruminantium_N. The sequence goes on from SVCA01000009.1 coordinate 32,447, forward strand.
TACAAAAAAATGCGCTACGGCAATCGCGAAAATTGTAACCACCGCTATGGGAATCTGCTCGCCAACAAAATAATCCGCCACGTCCAAACCGGCCGTTTTCGCCGCAAACACAGCAGTACCAGATGCCGGTCCTAAATCCAGACAAGGTGCTGTGGCAATGACCGCCGCCGCTGATAAACGGCTGACCCCCAAACTGGTCAGTACAGGATAAAGCGTTGCCATCAGCAATACACACAAGCCTGCCGCGCTGGGGATAACGATATTCAGCAGCTGCCCTACCACATAGCTGGCCGCTAAAAGCAAATACGGAGATTTCATCATACTTAACGGTTTAGCAGATAAATGAACCAAAACACGACTTGCCCCGATATGCTCCATATACTTAGCAAAGCCGCCCACAGCCATAATGAGCAAACCTATCCCAGCTGCGCGGGAGCTAAAAGTATCCTCGATAAACTTAAAGATATCAAACCAGACCATTCCTGTTGTTTTCTTGCCATCCAGCAAAGGATACCCCATTAGTATTGTCATGGCCATCAGAAATATGCCGCCAGCAAAAAGCACCGTCTGGGCATTTTTCTTCTTTAGAATCATATAGGCCACAATCACAGTAGTTATCAGAGCCAAGGCCAACGCTAACATAAACTCTCCTCCTCTTTTACCGTAAACCGACAATATGCTGTATAATCCGGCACAGCAATTCGTAGCGGGGAATAATACTATCGATTTCCAGATACTCACCCTCACTATGGGCGCCACCGCCCACTGGCCCTAAACCATCAATTGTGGGGATTCCTTCAGCTGCGGAAAAACTGCCATCAGAACCGCCACCGCTGGCAGTCCAGCCAAAATCGACCCCGATTTCCTGCCCTATTTCATCAATGCGTCGGCAAAGTTCCATGGTTTTTTCCGTAGGAAGCATCGGCGGTCTTGTTATGCCACCTTCCACGGTAGCTGCCGTTCCCTCTACATGCGGCTGATTATGTAATGCATTCATAACCCCAGACACACGCTCTATTTCGGCCTTGTCATAATAACGTACATCAATTGCAGCACCGGCTTCTCCCGGTACGGCACTTATGCCAGTCCCCCCCCAGACCTTGCCTACATTTACCGTAGTCTCCTTGGTAAGATTGGTGGCCGACTGCAGGGCAATAATCCAATGAGCTAATTCCTCAACGGCATTTCTACCTGCTTGATAATCCACACCTGCATGCGCAGCTACCCCTTTGATATTGATATGGTACCTGGCAATTCCTTTGCGTTTATGAACCAGGTTTCCATTGGCACGACCAGCTTCCAGGACAAGAACGTAGCGGCTTTTTCTGGCTAATTCCGTAGAATACGCTGCCGAATACCTTGAACTTATGCCTTCGTGGTCACTATTGAGAAACACACAAATAGATGCTTCTTGCAGAGCACCTCGCGCCTGTAGATTTGCCAGTGCATAAAAACCGCTCAACATACCTGCCTTACAATCGATTACCCCAGGACCATAAGCGCGGTTCCCCTCTACTCTAAAGGGGCGCTTAGCAGCCGTTCCCAGTGGAAATACCGTATCCATATGCGCCAGCACCAATACATCATAATGGTCAGTCTCTCTGTTTACAATTCGCAGACAAGGTGCAATGGTCGGTGACAACCTGACTTCTTCGACCAGCCAGCCGAGCGATTCATACTTTCCCTTCATAAAAGCAGCAATCTTACCGGCACCTTCTGGCTCAGAGGAAACACTGTCGATATTGACGAGTTCAGCCAGTTCGTCCAAATAGTGCTGTTTTTCCAGCTCCATACCAACTACCTCCTGTAAAACATTATTGGATAAAACAAAATGTCATGGCCACACCATTATCATAATATTTGCTAGACTAAATGTAAAATTCGCAATACTTCTAAATTTATTAGTCAATCTAATTGGACAAAATATGACAAAGCAGTATATAATGATGGCGAAATCGAAAAAACGCAGAAAGGTGATGCGTCATGCTCTTGCGGCAAATACAGTATTTTATGGCGGTAGCAGAATCACACCACTTTACCAAAGCAGCGAAACAACTCTTTGTCTCCCAGTCTGCTCTATCGCAGCAAATAAACAAACTCGAAGATGATTTAGGGGTTAAACTTCTTGACCGCATTTCACATCCCATTACATTAACTCCAGCTGGTGAAGAATTTTACCGCTGCGCCCAAAAAATAATATCCGATATCAATCATCTTGAGCTGCAAATGCAGCATTATGCCCGCGACAATCAAGGAACTTTACACGTTGGCGTGATTACAGGTCTGGGAAAACTCCCCCTCACAGACATATTTTCCAAATTCAATACCGAAATCTCCCCACAGATGCAATTTTCCCTAACCAATTGTCTTAGTAAGAAACTCTGCCATATGCTGGGCAATCACGAAATAGACATTGCCATTATGGCTGTCCCCGACGAATTGTCCACAACGGACTTTGAACTGCTCTCCTTGCAGCATGAACCGTTTATGGTTATTCTTCCACCAGCCCATCCGATGGCGAATCAAGCACAAATAAACCTAAAAGACTTGCAGACCGAAAATTTTATTTTCCCTACGGCCGAAAATGTTTCCTATGATGTCTTTATGGCAGCCTGCCAGAAAGCAGGTTTCACCCCTAATATTGTTACCTACTGCAATACACCCGGCCAGCGGATTGACCTCGTCCAATCCGGATTAGGCATCAGTCTGATTTCGGAAAGCGGTTTTACTTATTTCAACCACCATGCTGATGTTGTATCCCGCACTTTAACAGAGCCCTTTTACAAGCACATTGCTATGGTAAGACGGCGGGAAGAAAAACATCCACCGTTGGTCGATAAATTCTGGGAATATATCCGTACAAACTACGGTCAGGATGAAGCATAAATAGCAGATTCTTACCGTTAGAATATTATTTATATCACCCTTGAAAGGAGTGCTTTTTAATGAAGGGTCGTTCTCTACTTATGGGGTTGCTGCTGTTATTAACGTGCATCCTTTTGCCATCTCACGATGTTCATGCACAAAAACAGCCACTCCCCACCGGTCTAAGTGATTTTTCCATGGCTGAAACGGCTGGCGCCACTACCGATTCACTAAAGGTATATACCTACAAGCCAGCCGCCTGGCAAGACGGCCGCCCCATTGTCGTCGTCTTTCACGGTTTGAAACGGAATGCGGAAGAATACTGTCAAGGCTGGAAGGAATATGCGGAAAAGCATAATTTCCTCATCGCCTGTCCAGAATTCACCGAAAGTAAATTTCCCGGCGTGCGTTATTACAACTTCGGTAACGTTATCGACAACGACAATACAGGTGGAAACATACAGCCAACAAAACAGTGGATTTTCCCAGTAATCGATAACATCATCAAAGAAACCAAAAAACAGGCTAACGCTAAGAAAAGCCGTGTCATCATCTATGGTCACTCTGCTGGTGCTCAACTCGTTCACCGTTATGTGCTCTTAAACAAAGGTACCTCTGCTGACCTCATCATTGCGGCCAATTCAGGCTGGTACACCATGCCAGATGAAAACATTCCTTACTCCTATGGCATAAAAGGACTGAATCTGACGAAGAAAGAGTTCCGTAATGCCTTTACTAAACCAGTTGTCATTCTCTTAGGTGAAAATGATACACTCCGCTCCAAGGTGCTTCGCAAAACACCGGAAGCCGATGCCCAAGGGCAAAACCGTCTGGAGCGTGGACGTAACTTCTACAACAATGCACAAGACAAGGCCACAAGTTTAGGGTTAAAGTTTAACTGGCAGCTTATCACAGTCCCCGGCGTCGGCCATGACGGTACAGGTATGGCAAAAGGCGCAATTCCCCTTATTGAAGCACTTGCCCGTTAAAAAAGAAAAATTAACGCACACTAAATCCCCTGCAAGCAAAATTTGCAGGGGATTGTTTCACGTGCAACATATCAAATTCTTTATGCAATCATGGTTCCATCCGAGATTTCTGCTTTCGCAAACTTCACAGCCGCTTTAGCCAGTTCATCCGTGGAATCAATAAACGTGCCTTCCAAACCATACATGGACACGGCGACAGGCACTTCCGTACAGCCAAGGATAAAGGCTTCGGCGCCTTGCGCCTGCATTTCCGCCAGCAATTCCCGGACTGCGGTCGTGTCGTAGTCCTCGTTCATAGCCTTGACCCCATCGTAAATCATATCATCAATCAGATGCTGTTTTTCTGCTGCTGGCATAATACATTCAATCCCGTTGGCCTCCAGTGTCTTCTGATAAAGACCTGTGCGGACAGTACCGCTGGTAGCCAGTAAGCCCACAGACTTAAAGCCCTTTTCCTTAATGCTGGCAGTCGCTACATCAATGATGGAGAGCACCGGAATGCTAATTTGTGGCAGAATTTCCGGCAGAAAATAATGGGCCGTATTGCAGGCAATGATGATGAAATCCGCTCCAGCCATCATCAGCCGTTTGGCACTTTTTACCATTTCAGGAGCCGGAGATGCGCCCAGCCCCATAATCGCCTTGGTACGGTCGGGAACCTGCGAGTTGTTATCCACCAACATGGGAATATGCTCCTGGTCATTCTTCGCCGGTGTAGCCAAAATGATTTTCTTCATCAAATCCACCGTTGCCATGGGGCCCATGCCCCCCATAATGCCAATCGTCTTCATATCCGTCACGCCCCCTATAACACCGATTATTGTCTGACTTTTCCCTTGCCTAAAGCATAACATCAGCGTAGAATATAATCAAATACTTATAATAATATAAAAGATATAAAATATTTTTATATGGAGATGATTGCATGACCGGCATGGATTACGTCTATACCGTTTACGAGGAAAAGAGCTTTTCTGCCGCCGCCAAGAAACTCTTCATGACCCAGCCTGCCCTGTCCGCGGCCGTAAAAAAAGTAGAACAGGAGCTCGGCATGGCTATCTTCGACCGCTCCCATTCCCCACTGCGACTCACAGATGCGGGACAGGCCTACATCGAAGCGGCGGAAAAAATCTTCCAGATTCAGCGCAATCTACAGCGTTATGTAGACGATTTAGCCCAGCTGGAAAGCGGCAATCTGGCCATTGGCGGCACCAACTTCGTAACCGCCTGCTTTCTGCCAACACTCATCCGGCAATTCAGCGAAAAACACCCCTTGATAAAACTTTCCGTGGTGGAATCCAGCAGTGCGGAACTATTCGCCGGCTTGAAAAACGGCACCATTGACCTCGTCATCGACAGCGGCGAATGCGATACGAAGGAGTTTGAATCCCTGACCTTCTTTACCGACCGCATCATGTTGGCCGTCCCCAAGAGCATGGATACAGGGGCCACCGAACTTGCCTACTCCCGGCAGGATATCATTGCCGGCCGGCATCTTGCCCCCGGTGCGCCCGCCGCTGACCTCAAGCACTATGCCCACACCGCTTTTCTGCTGCTCAGCCGGGGCAACGATATGAACCGCCGGGCCAAAGGCCTGCTCCGGGCTGTGGACATCGAGCCCCCCGTGCGCCTTTACCTCAATCAGCTGATGACGGCCTATCACATGGCGGCCGCAGGCCTGGGGGCTACCTTTCTCACAGACACGCTTATCCGCATGGCCGCTCCCAATGACAGCCTCAATTACTACCTCATAAATCATCCGCTGATGGAACGGGAAATCTTTATCGCGGCACCACAGAAAAAATACCGCCCCAAAGCCTTGCAGGCATTTTGGGACAGCGTGGCGAATATCTACGTCAACGATGTGAATACATGCCAATAGGAGGATTATCGTCATGAAACTGCACAGCATAACCCGACGCAGTGATATGCTAAAATGTATGCTCTGTCATAATGCCCCCTGCTCCACTGCCTGCCCCCACGGAGTAGAGCCTGAAAAAATTCTCCGCCATATTTGGTTCAACAATGAGGATTATGCTGCAGCCGGACTGGCGGAGAGCAATCCCTGCGCCAACTGTCCAGCGCCCTGCCAACAGGCCTGCCTGCGTCCGGGGGAAGTTCCTATACAAGAGCTTATCACTCGTCTCCATGAAGATGTGGCCCCTTATCTGGATATTCCCCAGCCTGGCGACGAGTCGTCACTGCAAACAGACCTCTGCGGCATTCCGCTTAAAAATCCCTTCCTGCTGTCCTCATCCGTTGTGGCCAGTACCTATGATATGTGCGCCCGTGCCTTTGAAGCCGGCTGGGCGGGTGCTGCCTTCAAGACCATCTGCACTTTGGACATTCACGAAGCCTCTCCCCGCTTTGCCTCCATTAATGGCGCTGACGGCAGTATGATTGGCTTCAAGAATATCGAACAGCTCTCTGACCACAGTGTCCCGGAAAACATGGCCGTATTCCGCCACCTCAAAGAAAAATATCCCTCAAAATTCATTTTAGCCTCTATCATGGGACAAAATGAAGCCGAGTGGGGAGAACTTGCCCATACCTGTCAGGAAAACGGTGCCGATGCCATCGAACTGAATTTTTCCTGTCCGAATATGATGGAGGAAGGACTGGGGTCGGATATTGGCCAGGTACCAGAACTGGTCGAACGCTTCACCACAGCGGCAAAAAAATGCACGAACATTCCGGTTCTGGCAAAACTCACCCCCAATGTTGCGACAATGAGTCCTGCGGCAGAAGCTGCCCTGCGTGGAGGCGCCGATGGCATTGCGGCCATCAATACCATCAAGAGCATTATGAACGTCAATCCCCATACCTATATTTCCAGCCCTGCTGTGCATGGACAATCCGCTGTGGGTGGCTACAGCGGCAACGCCGTAAAGCCCATCGCTTTGCGCTTTATCGCGGAACTGGCCAAAAATCCTCACCTAAAAAACTTACATATCAGCGGCATGGGCGGTATCGAAACCTGGCAGGATGGTTTGGAGTTTTTGCTGTTGGGCGCGAGTTCCCTGCAAGTCACGACAGCGGTCATGCAATATGGCTACCGCATAATCGAGGATTTGAAAACCGGCCTGAACTACTATCTCCATGCCAAAGACTTTAATTCCGTAAAAGAGGTCACTGGTCTGGCACTCGACTCCATAAGCGAGACTACCGATATACTCGAACGAGATACCATTATTTTTCCCCAATTTAATCACGACAATTGTCTAGGTTGCGGCCGCTGCGTTATCTCCTGTGCGGATGGCGGCCATCAAGCCATTCACTTAAATGAAAAACGCCAACCTATTTTGGACGGAAAAAAATGCGTTGGCTGCCACCTTTGCCGCCTGGTCTGCCCCACACACTCGATATCTTCAGCCAAAAAGCGGATAAGCAGACAACATTGAATGCCCTCATATGTTTCACGTGAAACAAAACTTCAGTAGGATAATATCCACATCATGGCGAATATATATTAGAAATACTTATACGCCAGGAAAGGAAGTCTCTCTATGAAGAAAAAATTTCTGACTGCTGTGAGCGGATGTTGCTTTGGACTTTGTGCCATGATGTTTTCACCACTTCCGACATTTGCTGCAGATACCATTGCTATTACCGACCAGCGCGCCACACCGTCATATTGGACAAAACATACCATCAATGGGGACAAAGTCTTGCTCACCCAGCAGGAAATCAGCACCCTCAATCGCACAATGCGGGAAAAAAGCAAAACGCTAGTGGATTTAGCAGCCTATAATATCCACCAATCTGCTGCAACGGTAAAAGAAATGATACTAGCCGCCCAACAGGATTACCGCGGTGAAGAAACACCCGGTGAGGCCTATGATGCGAACGGCAAACAAGTTCCTACAGCGCACTTCAAACAAGTAAAGGCTAACTGTAATCTTGAAGGCTTAACGGGCAATATCACCGGCCAATACGCGCTGGTCACAGAACGCACGAATATGCGTCTGCTGCCCACAGCTGACAATTACTTTGATGATGTGACCTGCCTCCACTACGACTCCATGCAGGCTACAGCACTCGACCCGGCAGAACCCGTGATTATCCTGCACAAGAGTAAAGATGGTGCCTTTGCCTTTTGTCAGGCCCGCCATTATATGGGCTGGGTAAGCCTGGGCGCACTGGCGGTAACTGACCGCAAACATTGGCAGCGCTATGTAAAGCCCAAGGATTTCCTTGTCGTAACGGCCAATAAAAAAGAAGTTGCCGTCGGCGGCGCATGGAAGATTTTATTCCAGATGGGCAGCATTATCCCACTGGCCGCGAACAAAATGCAGGAGCATAACACCTGGCTTGCCTATGTTCCCGTAGAAGTAAACGGCGTCCTGACGGAAGTGCAGGTAAAAATTGCCAATGATGACAGTATCCATAAGGGATTTCTTCCCTGCACCCCAAACAACTTTATCCGTCAGAGTATGAAATTTCTCGGCGATGAATATGGCTGGGGTGGCATGGATGACAGCGTGGACTGCTCCTCCTACACCGCTGATATCTACCGCAGCATGGGCATTGAACTTCCGCGCGATGCTGACCAGCAGGAACTGGCTATGCCCAAGAGCCTGAAATTTGACGGCCTCACCACATCCCAGCGTTTCGCCAAGGTAAAAGAAGCACCTGTCGGTGCACTTCTGTTCAAGCCCGGTCATGTGATGATGTACTTAGGTCAGGACGCGAACGGAAATCCCCTCGTCATTCACTCAGCCAGCAGCTACTTCACCTTTGACAAAGGCAAGAAACAGAAACACTATATTCGCAAAGTGCTTGTATCGGATTTGCACTATCAAAACGGCAAAGCCGTTGAAACCATCGATGGTCTGACCAGCGCAGGTTTTTGCGCCAAATAAACGTATCGAAAACAAAGAGGATTGCCCACCATGAGCAATCCTCTTTGTTGTTTCACGTGAAACAATATCTAATTTTAGGCTTTTGCACCTGTAGAATACATCTTAATCGGTTCCGGATTATCCTCTATGCTCCAGACACCGCAGGGGCAGACACCGGCGCAGATACCGCAGCCAATGCACTTATCGGGGTCGGATACGTATTCCCAGCTGCCATCTGCTTTTTCAATGCGGGTGATGGCTTTTTCCGGACAGGATTCCAGACACATCTTACAGTCACGGCAGGTACCGCAGCTGACGCAACGTGCATGGTCGTCCACCGGGTCGCCTAGCAGGCAGTGATGGCATTTGTCAAAGTAAGCCTTGGAGAGCCTACCCGCCGGAATCTGCTGTTTCTGCGGAAAAGGCTTAACCTCCTGCCCCATCACATACTGGTCAACGTAGTAAGCCGCTTTACGGCCGCTGCCGATGGCGTCCGTAAGTCTGCCCGGCTTGATGGTATCACCGGCCGTGAATACGCCCTTGGCAATGGACTGGTCAGCCTTCGGCACGAGCCAACTCTTGCGGAAGAATTCAATACCTTCGTCTTCGGGCAGGAAATCAAGTACCGGCTCCTCGCCGATGGACACGATAACCTGGTCGGCAGGAATGAAAGTGCCATCATTGGCATATACGCCTTCAGCCGTAATCTTATTGGTGAAGAACGGCCAAACGAGCTTACCGCCCAAACCTTCTACATAGTCGATTTCCTCTTTGAACGCCGCCGGTTTCTGTACGTCCACTGCCACTACCGTTTCTGCGCCCATTTCATAAGCGCCGCGGCAGGTATCCATACCGGAGTTGCCGGCACCGATAACGACAACATGCTTGCCGGTTTTCGGATGCTCACCACGGTTGATGGCCTTGAGGTATTCAAGCCCCATAGTCAGCCGTTCTGCGCCTTCCCAGGGGAAGAAGCGGGATTTCGTGCCGCCCGTTGCCACAACAACAGCATCATGTTCACCGCGCAGCTGGGTAAATTTTTCTTTATCCACCTTACAGGAAGATACGAATTTTACCCCCACGCTTTCAATGCGTTTTAGTTCAGCTTCCAACAGCTCATGAGACAGACGCCCGCGCGGGATAACCTGTTCCAATTTGCCGCCGATATGGGCCGCTTCATCATAGACCGTTACGCTATGACCTTTGCGCGCCAACTGCCAAGCGGCAGACAAACCTGCTACACCGCCGCCGATAACGGCAATTTTCTTGCCCGTCTGTACAGAGGGCTTCGCCACGGGCAGGAAGGCCGAGCGATAGCCCAAAGCGCCAATCTGAATCGGCTCATCAATGCCGCCGCGGGTACAGCCATCCATACACGGATTCGGACATACGGAACCGCAGACCGAGCCAGGGAATGGCGTATAATCGAGTTCCAGCTGGAAAGCTTCATCGAGCTTGCCCTGACGAATCAGGTCAAAGCGGCGCTGAGTCGGAATGCCCGTCGGGCAGTTGAATTCGCAGGGTGCCGCAAATTTGGCATTATCCCAGCTCGGTACACGCAGACGGTAAAGCCCTGTCGACAGCGTGTTATGCACTGCAAAATCGTCATGGGCAACGTCGGAGAAGATACCGCCCTTAACCCATTCATTCAGGCGGAAAGCCTGCATGGATGGCTTGTTGTTGCCCTTGGCTGTCTTTTCCGCAAAAGTCAGCGGCGTGAGCTTCTGCCATTCCTGCCAGTTGGTGAGTTCAGCTTTCAGCTCACTGCGTTCGATATGGTTCAGGAAATCGTCCATACCGCCCTGCAGGAAAGCAATATCCTCATCATCTAAGGGCAGGCATTTGATATCCGCGGGGAAGTCATCGACATTGCCACGGACATAAACGACACCACCGACCATGCCGACACAGGCACGTTCACCGAGCACAGAAGTAAATTCTGCGCTGTCATAGCCGCAGACCACGGCCCGGCCGCCGCCCATAAATTCAAAAGAGAAAGAACCTGTGTTCTTGAGAATCCAGAGTTCCGGTTCTTCGTAAAGCGGGTCATGCTTCATGAGCGAGCCGGTACGGGTACCACTGCGGCCGCCGATAAAGATTTTACCGCCTGAGGAGCAATGTCCGGCCGTATCACCGGCATCGCCCTTGACGGTGATGATACCGCCGGCGTTGAGCCAGCCCACATCAGCAGAGGTTGCCCCCTCCACCACGATTTCCGTGCCCGGCAGGCACATGGAACCTGCACGCTGACCGGCATTCGTAATATGGAAATGCAGCGTCTTGCCTTCCGGATGCCAGAGCGGGCCGCCAATATCATGCTGGCCGGAAGCCGCTACTTCAAATTCCGTTTCGCCCTGCCGTACGGCTTCTTCAATAGCCAGCAGCAGGTCCTGGGTGGACATACGGTCATGTCCCTTCATGGTATTAATCTTGAACATTACGCTATCCCCCTATTAACATACATACTGAATGCCGAGCTGGTCGGCCACGGCCTTGTCCGTGGACACCAGTGCATCGCTGCGGCCGATAGGCAGTGAGCTGTTGCCGATAGGCGCCATAAGCTTTTTGAGCTCGGAGTCGAAGGCCAGTACATAATCCACAATCTTCTGTGCGCCCTTGTCGATATCCAGACGTTTGACCAGACGCGGGTCCTGCGTGCAGATACCCATTGGGCATTTGCCGGTATTGCAGGAATTGCAGCGCCCCTGCTCGTTGCCGACACAACCTAAGAGCTGAATGAGTACCTTACCGACGAATACGCCGTTGGCACCAAGGCACATGAGCTTAAAGGCATCGGCTGCCGCATTGCCGGTCATGCCGATACCGCCGCCACCATAGAGGGGAATCTGCCCCTGCAGGCCCTGCTTGACAGCCGCCAGATAGCAGTCACGAATCTTCGAAACCACAGGATGGCCCGTATGGTCGAGGGAAACCTCGTTCGCCGCACCGGTACCGCCCTGAATGCCATCGAGGAAGAAGCCGCCGCAAATTTTATAGGGGTCACGCAGCAGGTTGTTGTATACCGATACGGAAGTTGCCGAAGCCGCGCACTTGATGCCGACCGGCACGCGGAAACCGAACGCCGCATTCATGGACAGGTGCATTTTCTGTACCGATTCTTCAATGGAGTACAAGCCCTGATGGTTCGGCGGTGAAGCCAAGGTTGCCTTTGGTACGCCGCGGATAGCCTGTACATGCTCAGCAACCTTCGCACTGGGCAAAAGGCCGCCATCACCGGGCTTTGCGCCCTGACCGATTTTTATGAGAATACCTGCCGGGTCCGTGACCATATGCGGCATGGCCTTGATGATACGGTTCCAGCCGAAATGACCGGAAGCAATCTGAATAATGAAGTATTTGAGATAATCCGATTCCAGAAGTTTAACGGGCATCCCGCCTTCACCGGAGCTCATGCGCACCGGCAGGCCGCATTTCTCATTGAGATAGCCGACAGCCAGCGCCACAGCCTCCCATGCGCGGGTAGACAGAGCACCAATGGACATATCGGAGAAAATCAGCGGATAAATCCAATCCACGGGCGGCGTCTTTGTCTTCTGCACCAATTTGCCGTCCTTGATTTCAAAGGGCAGGTCTTTAGCCGGCAGTACCCGCCCGAAAGGCGCGCGGATATCAAAGGTATGGCGGGCAGCATCCAAAGAAGGGTCAGTCATCTGGGAGATACGGCCCACCACAATGCTGTCCAGCGTGCGCTGGGCGTTAAGGTTGGTGCGGCCGCCCCGCTTGATGGGGCCGTTATCCTTCGAGAGCAGGGTCTTGCGGGTATCCGGATTGCGCACCGGACGGATGGCATTATTCGGACAAATCTTTTCACACATGCCACAGCCACGGCAGAAATCCGTGAGGCTGGCCACCTGCTTGATGATTGGTCTTGCGATATGCGTATGTTTCGGTTCCGGCTGGCTGCCTTCCGATACCGTCAGCGACTGTTTCTGCACCTCTACCTTGATGGCCTTGAAGGAGCAGCCAGCCACGCAGCTGCCGCACATGGTACAGCGCTCTGCGTGATATTCAATTTTCCACGGCAGGTCATTAACGCCGATATCCTGTGTTTTTACTGCTTCCATCTCTGTACCTCCAGGTCATTGTCAATCACGACAATCTCACGTTCATTGGGATAAATATCCTGCGACTGGTCACGGTTGGGCATGATTTCGTTTATACCACAAACCTCCGAAGAAATCGCCACCATGTTTTCATCACGGCCCACCACTACCGGGCGCAGCTTCTTGGAATCACAGCAGGTAATCATACGGCAGTCCGGCAGCACGCCGATAACCGTATTCGGCCCGTTGATTTCGAGATTGGCCAGCGACTGGCGGATAGCCGTAAGCACTTCCTTATCCTCACGCTGTTCGCATTCCTCAAAGGGCAGCGGCGTAATGACATGCTTATAATAGGTCAGCGGCCATTTGAGTTCGTGATGTACATAATGCAGGGTATTCAGGAAGCACTGGGAGTCGGACTCAAAACCGATATAGCCGCGGTGCAGGGAGGACTGAAACTCCTTGTTCTTCGTATAGAAGGTATTTTCGCCGTTGGCACAGAGCGTATAGCCCTGCAGAAAGAACGGATGCGCTGCATAGCGCACGATATCATAGTTGGTATTCTGACGGCACTGCGCCACGATGGACTTAGCCACGAGGCAGCCATTGTCATCCCAAAGATGGAAATAAGTAGCAATATCTGCAGGGTCACCGATTTCCTTCAGCGTCAGCACATCCGGCCAGAAGGAATACACGAAACCGGCATTGTTTTCCGTGAGGATTTTGCGCAGAGCCAGTCTTGTATCGAGCAGGAGGTTTTCCTTCTCCTCCTTCGTCATATGACCTGCTTCTTCCGGATAATCATAGTTGCGGAAGATATAGTAAGGCATTGCCTTGATATCAAGGCCAGGACGCTTATCCGGAACCGGAATCCACTCAGCCAGCGGCACAAAGTTATGCGCATCCATATAGTCCTCGACCAACTGTGCGCCGCGCTGCGTGCAAGCCAGAGAAAGCAATGGCTTATCTTTATAATCGGAGAATATACCATAGAGATCCTGCATAACCATGGCAAAGCCCGAATTATCATGGCCTTCCTGCTGAGGCAGCATCAAATGCAAAGCCTTGGATGGCTGGATAGGCACCTTGCTCTTAATCGAACCAATTCTGCACATAACTGTCGCTCCTTTGCGAATGTATACAAAATAGTATATCTTTGTCCTTACTCGATGTATTTTTATTACAACGTAATTAACATTATAAAAACTTTGTAAACCTGTGTCAATAACTCAAAAGCCGAATTTTATGCATTTATGATTGGCATAACCCCCAATAAAAAGCCGTGCTAAGCCTATAGTCTTGTATATTTATTCATATTTATGTAAATTTTATAAAGCTATATATTTACATTGTTACAGATTTGTTATACCAATGAAGGCAATAAAAAAGCCCTATGCAACAATGTGCATAGGACTTTCGATAATATAATGCATTTGTTATGTTATGTATTTTTTTACGGTATACAAGAATACAAAGGCTGTTTTTATCCTCTGCTTCCCCATGTAAGTATACATAATACTTTTAATGGAGGTAAGCTGCAGGGTTCACGGCCTGTCCGTTAATCCGCACTTCATAATGAACATGAGGGCCAGTGGAAAAACCGGTACTGCCCATATAGGCGATGACCTGGCCGCGATGCACATGCTGGCCCGCAGTAACTGCCACCTGCATAGCATGGCCGTAACGGGTCATAATGCCGTTGCCATGGTCAATATCCACCATGTTGCCATAGCCGCCATCATTCCAGCCAGCTACCCGCACAACACCATCTGCCGTAGCAATGATGGGCGTCCCCATATCATTGGCAATGTCGATACCGGGATGGAAATCCGAGCCATTCCAACGCAGGCCGTAAGGTGAGCTCACAACACCTCTGGCCGGCCAAATAGCCGGCGTAGTTCCGCCCGGCAGGGATACGGCAGGAATCCCCAGTGCCTGCTGACGCTGGCTCAGTTCTTCCTTCAAGGCCGTAAGGGACTGACGGCGCACAGCCAGCCCCTGCTCCACAAGTGCCAGCGTATCGCTGACATTCTGCACGGTGGGTGTGCTTATAGGGCCGCCCTGCCCATTGTGGGTGGCAGGGTCAACACCCTGTTCACCGCTGGCATTCTCCTGCTGATTTTCCTGCAGAGGCTGTGCACCGGACAGACGCCTAATATCCTTTTCCAGTTTTTTCAACTGGTTCATTTCTTCCTGCAGGCTGTTGGCCTTTTTCGCGAGCTGCAGCAGCTGTTCCTGCTGAATGCTGTTGACCTGGCGCAAATCCTCGATTTCAGCCGCACCATTGCGGTTAGCAAAAGTGCTGTACACCGCATAACTGAAAGCCCCTACAAAGAGCAGGGCACCAGCCAGCAGCGATACCACACCGTATTTTAAGAGATTGATGGGCAGGCGGATGGTTCTCACATCACCGCCCTGGGGAGGGATAAATTTTATCGTATATTCCTCAGCAGTTTTGCTTATTTCTTTTTCTGCTGACATTAAAAGCCTTCCTTTCTAAGTACCTTTATTACTGGGCTTTGGCCATAGCTTCCTTCAGGGCCTGTTCTTCTTCCTGCGTCATGGGGTAGGAAGACTTACCATCCTCAATGGGCTTAGCATAGCTGCGGGAATCTTCCCGGCCAAAGATGCTGGACAGTACCACACCATTGTTATGCGCATCGAGCAGCGCCACAGCATAGCTCAAATCGCTGCCCATGTCCTCGAAGGCACGGAAACGCACCATGCCCACCCTGGTAACTGCCATATTCAAAAGTTCATCCATGCGGCGATTTTCCGTATCCAAACGCTGGTTTTCTTCCACCACATGACGAACCTCGTCAATATGGCCCATCAACAGGCGTTCCAGATTATCCCCATCCACGCCATTCATCATCTTCCGATAGCGCTTCTTCATATAGCTGAGGCTCCATGCCTGCTTAATCATCACACACAGCATGATGAACATAATCACTGCCATAGCCACCACAATAAAAGGCATATTATCTGCCATAAACTTCATAAAATAGTTCATATTCATTCGAAACCAAAACTCCCTAATCGTTTATACCGTAAACTTCCCCGTCTGCGAAAACTGCCGCAAGGCATCCATCTTCGCCTGTTTCGTACTCTGCTGACGCTCCAACATGGTTCCCATAATGCGTTCCAAATCTTCATTGGAGTAAAACTCAATTTCCAGCTTACTCTTTTTCTTCCCCGTCTGAATCCGCACCTGGGTGCCGAACATCTGCTTCAGCTTATCCACCGCATCCCGGATAAAAATATCCTGCTGCGGCTTTTCCTTCGCCGCATGCTCCCCACTCTGTTCATGAAGCAGTTCCGGATTTTCCAGCAGCTTCTTCACGAGCTGTTCGGACTGGCGGGCCGAAAGCTCCTTGCTCTGAATGTAATCTGCCGCCTCCAGCTGCAGCTCCTTATTCTCCAGTGCCAGCAGCGGCTTGGCCTGCCCCATGGAAAGGCTGCCGTTAGCCACATAGGCCTGCACCTGTTCTGCCAGATTCAACAAGCGCAGGAAATTGGCAATATGGGAACGGCTGCGGCCGACTTTCTTGGCCACGGTTTCCTGCGTGAGCTTAAATTCCTTCATCAAGCGCTCATACGCCTTGGCTTCTTCCATGGCATTTAAGTTTTCTCGCTGAATGTTTTCGATCAGCGCAATCTGAGCGATTTCCTCATTGTTGAATTCCCGTACATCTACGGGCACTTCCTGCAGACCTGCCAGCTTAGCCGCCCGCAAACGGCGCTCCCCGGCAATCAGTTCATAACTGCCCTCGGAGAGTTTGCGCACCAGCAAAGGCTGCAGCACGCCGAATTCCTTGACGGATTCCTTGAGTTCCTCCAACGCGCTTTCATCAAACTCCATACGGGGTTGATAGCGGTTCGGCTTTATGCAAGCAATCGCAACCTTCTGCGATTTTTCCGCCTTCTCCGGCTCCACTTTGGCTTTCACCAAGCCAAAAGCGCCTAACCCTTTGCCCAAGCCACCTTTCTTAGCCACGGGCAATCACCTCTTTCGCAAGCTTCATATAAACCTCGGCTCCCTTGGATTTCTTGTCGTAATAAAGAATTGGCTGGCCAAAGGACGGCGCTTCGCTAAGGCGTACCGTGCGAGGAATCATGGTCTTGTACACCGCAGTATCGAAGCTGTTGCGGACTTCATCCACTACCTGCTCCGCCAGTTTCGTGCGGGAGTCGTACATGGTCATAACCACACCCTCTACGGCCAATTCAGCATTGAGGTTGTTGCGCACCAGCTCAATGGTTTTCATCAGCTGGGCCACACCTTCCAAAGCGTAGAATTCGCACTGAATGGGCATGATTACAGAATCTGCTGCTGCCAGCGAATTAAGGGTCAACAATCCCAAGGAGGGCGGGCAGTCAATCAGGATGTAATCGTAATTATCCCGCACCGCATCCAGAGCTTTTTTCAGCCGCGTTTCCCGGGAAATGGCAGCCACCAGCTCCACTTCTGCTCCTGCCAGTTCAATATTAGCGGGCAGTATATCCACCTTAAATTCCGTCTTCTGAATAACTTCGCTGACGGGCACATTGTCAATCAATACATGATAAATGGTCTTATCCAATGCGGATTTTTCCACGCCAAAACCACTGCTGGCATTCCCCTGCGGGTCACAATCCACCAGCAGGACTTTTTTCTTCTTGGCCGCTATACAGGCAGCCAAATTTACCGACGTGGTGGTTTTGCCCACGCCGCCCTTTTGATTGGCAACTGCGATAATCTTTGCCAAAACTTTTCACCACTTTCTTTCACTGTGCGTTAAGTTACAGTAATGCTTGTATATTTCCCTTAAAATAAGTATAATTGTTACATTAAAGGTTTTATTTTGGACAGTTGTAATTATTACCCCATCCGAAAATAAGCATACCTATATAATAATATGAAATGCAAAAAAATGCTATTGTTTCACGTGAAACAGTAAAAAAAATTTAAGGTGGTGAGATGATGCCCGTTTATAATGCGCCCCTGCTCTCCATAGATGCCAAGGAAACCCGCCGTTATGCGGGACTGCAAAAAGCCGTTGATTTTGACGAAGAAAAAATCCTCGCCGCCTGCGAAGATGCCCGGCTTATGGCCGCCCCCAAAGGAATATGGGAAGTCTATGATTATGACTGTGAGAATCAGGTCATTAAGTCTGCCCCGCCCTGTACCATCCATGGGAAAAAAATAGGCCAGCATCTGGCTGGCTGTGAAAAGATTATCGCCCTGTCGGCAACCGTTGGCGAAGAAGTCGAAGAAGAAGTGACCCGCCGCTTCAATGCCGGTGAATACAGCACCGCGGTCATCATGGATGCAGCTGCTACCGCCGCTGTGGAACAGATTGCCGATGGCATGGAAAAAGCCCTGACTCCCAAAATGGCCGCCCAAGGCTTTGCCATGAAGTGGCGGTTCAGCCCCGGTTATGGGGACTGGCCCTTGGAACAGCAGCCGGAGTTAATCCGTCTGGCCCATGCAGATAAAATTGGTGTCAGCCTCAGTTCCTCCCTGATGCTCATGCCCCGCAAGAGCATTACAGCGATTATCGGCCTCTACCGCAAACAGGCAGAAACTGCCCCAAGCCACAGTCCTCATGGTTGTGCAATGTGCAATAAGACCGACTGTCCCTCCCGTAAACAATAAATCTCCAGAACAGGAGCTGAATGTATGTGTAAAATCGAAATCTTTGATGGTGCCATGGGCACCATGCTGCAAGCCGGTGGCCTTCAGCCCGGAGCCTGCCCGGAACTCATGAATATCGAAAATCCGGATGTGGTAAAGAACATCCACAATGCCTATATAGAAGCGGGCGCCACCATTATCGAAACCAATACCTTTGGTGCCAGCCCCTTAAAGCTCGAACACTATGGCTTAACAGACCGCATGGCAGAGCTCAACACGGCCGCCGTAAAAATCGCTAAGGCAGCCGCCAAGGGGCAGGCTAAAGTTGCCGGCTCCATGGGCCCCACAGGCCGCTTTATCGAACCATTGGGCGATTTATCCTTTGACGAAGCCTATCAGAACTTCTACGACCAAGCAAAAGCCCTTGCGGAAGCCGGTGCCGATTTCCTCATTATCGAAACCTGTATCGACATTCAGGAAATGCGCGCCGCACTTCTGGCCGCCAAGGATGCCTGTGACATTCCGGTTATCTGTCAGCTCTCCTACAGCGAGGACGGGCGCACCGTAACGGGTACCGACCCGCAATCGGCCGCGATTCTGCTCGACGCCATGGGCGCGGATATCATCGGTGTCAACTGTTCCCTTGGCCCGGAAGAACTCGTGCCCATCGTCAAAACGCTGGCCGAAAACTGTACCTGCCCCATCAGCGTTCTGCCCAACGCCGGTATGCCCTATCTGAAAGACGGACATACCGTATTTCCCATGGGGCCGGAGGACTTCGGTAAATGGGGCGTAAAACTCTTGGAAGCCGGTGCAAGCTATCTGGGCGGCTGCTGCGGTACCACACCGGAACATATCCGCGAGCTTGCCAAAGCCGTAAAGGATATGCCCCTGCCAGAACGCAGACTGCCCGCGAAAAAACTCTGGCTGACCAGCCGCAGCAAATCCGTCTGCATTGATAAGAGCCTGCCCACCCGCCTCATTGGCGAGCGCATCAATCCTACAGGCCGCAAGAAGCTGGCCGCCGAAATCCGGGACGGTTCTCTTTTGGGTGTCAAAAAAGAAGCCGTCAATCAGGTCAAAGCAGGCGCCCATCTGCTCGATGTAAATATGGGCGTTGGCGGCATTGACCAGGCTGCCGCTATGAAAAAGGCCGTCACTGAAATCGCCCAGCTCACGGATGCTCCGCTGGCTATTGATACCAGTGATGCAGAAGCCTTGGAAGCAGGCCTCAAAGCCTATCCCGGCCGTGCGCTTATCAACTCCGTAAGCTATGAGCCGGAGCGCATCGCCCAGTTCCTGCCCTTGGCAAAAAAATACGGTGCCGCTATTCTCTGCCTGCCTATTACGCCGGACGGCGTACCTAAAACCGCCGAAGAACGCATCGAAGTCATGCGTCAAATCATTGCCGCCGCTAAGAATGCGGGCTTGGATGATGGCGACTTCCTGCTGGACGCTCTGGTTATGACCGTATCTGCTGATCAGAACGCCTGTTATGAAGTGCTGATTACCCTGCAGATGTATCGGGAAAGATTCGGCTATCCGACCACCATGGGCCTGTCCAATATCTCCTTTGGCCTGCCCAACCGCCCGCTGATTAACAGCACCTTCTTTGCCATGTGTCTGGCGGCAGGTCTGGATGCCCCCATTATGAATCCTTATGACGAGTCCATGCAAAAGGCCCTGATGGCCAGCGCCGCCCTGCTAGGTGATGACCCCAACGGCCTTGCCTACAGCAAGAATGAAGCCAATCTGGCCGTTCCGAAGGCAGCCGCCACCGCCAAGGTCACGGAACTTACCCCGCTGGAAGCAATCAAACAGGCAGTCATTGACGGGGAAAAGGATGAAATCCCCCTGCTGGTGGAAAACGCGCTCAAAGCCGGTATGGCTGCCAATACCATCACCGAACAGGCCCTGACCGCCGCCATGACAGATATCGGCGTGGATTTTGGCGCAGGCCGCATGTTCCTGCCCCAGGTATTGCTATCCGCTGAAACCATGCGAGCCGCCTTCAACAAAATCAAGGAATTGACCCCGGCCAGCACCGCCCCAGAACAGGGCACAGTCGTTATCGCCACCGTCAAAGGTGATGTTCACGATTTGGGCAAGAACATCACGGGCGCATTGCTTGCCAACAGTGGCTTCAAACTTATCGATTTGGGCAAGGATGTAGACAGCACCGAAATCGTCAGAGCAGCAATCGAAAACAACGCCGATATTGTGGGCCTCTGCGCACTGATGACCACGACCATGGTGCAGATTGACAAGGTTATTGAAGACCTCAAAGAAGCAGGCTGCAATGCCAAAGTCATGGTCGGCGGTGCCGCCGTCACCCAGGAATATGCCGACAGCGCCGGAGCTGATGCCTATGCTCCGGATGGCGTAAAGGCTGTGGAATTGGCTAAAGAATTAGTACAAAAATAAAAAATTAGGATGTTGCAATAGCAACATCCTAATTTTTTGCATTTTATTCGTTTAATCAGAACAATACCTTTGCCAGATGCAAGTATTCCGGGTCAAGCTGTTTCTTGTTGTTTACAGAGTCATGCAGGTCAATGGATACTACGCGGCCTTTGCTGAAGCCGAATACCACATCAGACAGACCGGAGATAAGCGCAAGTGCTGCCTGCTCGCCGAGCTGGCTGGCGCGCACACGGTCGATAACCGTCGGCGAACCGCCACGCTGAATGTGACCAAGAACCGTTACACGGGTATCGAGTTCCGTTTTCTTGGCAATGAAATCACCGATTTCCTGTGCATTTCCAGCACCTTCAGCAACAACTACGAGGATATAGCGCTTGCCTTCTGCATAAGCATTCTTCATGTCATCGCAGAGTTTATCCAGATCATAGGGTTCTTCCGGCACGAGAATGTATTCAGCACCGCCGGAAATACCGGAAACAAGTGCCAGCCATCCCGAGCTGCGGCCCATTACTTCCATAACGATGACACGACGATGGGCCGAAGCCGTGTCACGTAACTTATTGATGGCATCAATGATGGTGTTGGCTGCCGTATCACAGCCAATCGTGTAGTCAGAACCCCAAACGTCATTGTCGATAGTGCCCGGCAAGCCTACGATAGGAATGCCCGTTTCCTGAGACAGCAGGGAAGCACCGCGCAGGGAACCGTCACCACCGATAACGCAGAGGCCCTGAATCCCGCGGTCAACGAGATGCTGATAGCCGAGCATACGGCCTTCCGGCGTCTTCCAGCGTTTGCAGCGAGCCGTGCCGAGGAACGTGCCGCCACGCTGAATGATATCGCCTACGTCTTTGGATTCCATTTCAAACATATTTTCTTCGAGCAGACCATGATAACCATCACGGATGCCCCAAACTTTTACACCTTCATAGAGCGCCGTGCGCACAACAGCACGGGCTGCCGCATTCATACCGGGGCTGTCGCCGCCGCTGGTCATGACTGCAATGCTTTTTAACATAATCGAAGTTCCCCCTTGAATTATAAGCAATCTGCGGTCATTTTTGCTGGCCGCAGGAAAAAACAAACCTCACTAATCCCTATCATACCATAAAAAGAAGAAATCTAACAGAAATTTTTTCAAACTACCATCAAGTTAATGCAGTCAGGGGACGGGGACATATTTTGTGGGCATCGCTAAATGGCCGGCTACAGCAATACGGTATTTCTAGTTACCTGCTCCGGTTACCACGTCGCGGCTTTCAAATCTATGTCCAGATACGATTTTTCACCGGCCAGCCTTACGGCAATCGCTCACGCCCACAAAATATGTCCCCGTCCCCTTCGTCCAGTTTGTAACGGCAATGAAAAAATTTCTTCACAGCAACAGTGCGCTCCTGACCAAAAAGTATCCCCCTTTCGCCAAGATACGAAGTACCTTCGAAATCAACGCTGAAAAAACTGCCTACGAGCCACAAGTGCAACGAGGGGCGAGGGGATATGTTTTGCGGGCAGGAGCGACTGCCGTCAGGCTGGCCGGAAGTCGAAAATTTCTGGACACCACGCTGAAAGCCGCGACGTGGTAACCGGAGCATTTAACTAAAAAGCTGGACTTTACGAACCGGTCATTTAGCGACGCCCGCAAAACATACCCCCTCGCCCTGACAAACGTAACTTGAAAACCTCTTGACAAGAACTTACCTTTCGTGTTAAATTCGTTGTAGTTGATGCTGTGCGACTGACGGAAGTGGATAACCACAGGGAGCACAGGGAAGAAAAGCCGACCGTCTGGGTGAATACCTGGATTTGTGTCGGCTTTTTACGTTATATGGAGGAGATTTGCAATGACGGAAATGGAACTGAAATACGGCTGTAACCCCAATCAGAAACCGGCCAGAGTTTTCTGCGAAAAAGGGTTGCCCTTTACGGTGATAAATGGCAAACCGGGTTATATCAACCTGCTCGATGCCTTTAACAGCTGGCAACTTGTGCGTGAACTAAAAGAAGCTACCGGCCTGCCTGCCGCCGCGTCCTTCAAGCACGTCAGCCCGGCAGGTGCCGCCGTTGCTGTTCCCCTCTCCGAAGCCCTGCAAAAGGCTTACTTTGTTGAAGGCGTGGAGCTCAGCCCCGTGGCAACCGCCTATATCCGCGCCCGCGGTGCGGACCGCATGTCCTCTTACGGTGATTTTGTTGCCCTGTCGGATGAATGTGATGCCCAGACCGCCAGCTTCCTGAAACGCGAAGTTTCCGACGGCATTATTGCCCCCTCCTACTCTGCCGAAGCACTGGAAATCTTGAAATCCAAGCGCAAAGGCACGTACCTTGTCATTCAAATGGATACGAACTACCAGCCGGAGCCTTTGGAACAGAAACAGGTCTTTGGCATTACCTTTGAACAGCAGCGCAATGACATCAAGCTTACGCCTGACTGTCTGACGGAAATTCCCACGGTCAACAAGGAACTGCCGGAAAGCGCCAAGCGCGACCTCCTGATTTCCCTGATTACCCTGAAATACACCCAGTCCAATTCCGTCTGCTATGCCAAGGACGGTCAGGCCATCGGCATTGGTGCCGGCCAGCAGTCCCGCGTACATTGCACCCGCCTTGCTGGCAATAAGGCCGATATCTGGTATCTGCGCCAGTGCCCCAAGGTAATGAACCTGCCGTTCAAAGAAGAAGTTCGCCGCCCGGACAGGGACAATGCCATTGATGTATACGTTGGCGAAGAAAGCGAAGACCTCTTAACCGACGGCAACTGGGAACACCTGTTTACCGAAAAGCCAGCACCGCTTACCCGCGAGGAAAAGAAAGTATGGCTGGCCACCCAAACGGGGGTAGCCCTTGGCTCGGATGCCTTCTTCCCCTTTGGCGATAATATCGAACGCGCCCGCAAGAGTGGTGTCAGCTACATCGCACAAGCAGGCGGCTCCATCCGTGACGATAATGTTATCGCCACCTGTGACAAGTACAATATAACCATGGCTATGACGCATATTCGCTTGTTCCATCATTAATTTGCTTACCCCGTTCTTACATACATACACACAGCAAAAATCGCTGGCGGCTCATCCGTCAGCGATTTTTGTCTTATATCCTTATAGCGATATACGGAAAATATCTTCCAATACATCCCGCACGCTCTTATGCTTCGGCCAGAATTGTTCGTTCTTCTTTACTACCTTTAACACACTGTGGTAAATCTCATCTTCCAATGACCCGGACACGATATTTTCCCAGTTGTGCACACTATAGGGCCGTTCCTTGATGGCGTTATCTGGACGGCCTGTGACCTCCAATTCACTTAGGAACTGAATTTGCTTTCTATCCGGCCGCAGGTAATAATGCTCCAAAAAATATTTCTGGGGATAGCTGTACTCCTCGTCTGGAGCCACCTTGATTAACTTAATCCAGATATCCAAAATCTCCTCAGTTTCCGAATAGGGAATTGGCTTCCATTTTACATTCTGATTGTCCAGATAATAGACAAAGCCATTATCCTCAAACAGGTAGATATAGCGTACTTTTTTATCCGACTGCTGGTCTGTATCCTGACCTGTTTCCTGACGCTTGCGTTCCATTGCCCTGCCTAAAGCGCCTTTTTCTGAACTGCTGTTATCCTGTTTGCTAAACCAATCATCAGCACGACTGGTATCGTTTTTTATTTCACTACTAGTTGTTTCCTTCGGTTCTACACCAATCTCCTCTACGGCCTGCGCAGTCAAGGGTACCCACAAACCTACGGCGGTCATCCCCACAACCGCCCATCTTTTCCACGTATCCATGTTTCCACCTCTATTCCTAGACAATAGTATCTTGCCTGTATTATTCTCCATCCGTCAAAAATATCCTTTTCCCTAGACAAAATCGAGTAGGAGGCTGGCCATTAATTGACCAGCCGACCTCTCACACCACCGTGCGTACCGTTCGGTACACGGCGGTTCTCTAGTTTTCACATACTTGCTCGTAATAGCTCGTCAGGCTTATATAGCCTTGGCGGGCTATTTCTTTGTTTGTCAGAATTTGGTTCAGCATTAGTGCTGCTCTCCATATCCCTTTTCGGCAATTGGCCAGTTCGTGTACCTTCCAATCCGGCAGATTATAGCGCCTTATCATCCGGCACCGTGTCTTGACCTTCTTCCATTGTTTCCAATAGATTGCCCTTATCCTCCGCCAGAGCCATTCATCTAGCTGCCTCAGCATGTTCTTCATATCCGCCAGCTTGAAGTAGTTTACCCATCCTTTAACAAATCGTTTCAGAATAAGCGGTCTTTCTTCGTTGCTTATCGCCTTGCTTCGATTCGTTATCGCCCGCAGGCGCTTCTTCATCTTGGCAAGGGATTTCTTATGTACCTTGAACCGGCATTTCCCTTTGTAGCGGTAGAAACCGTATCCAAGATACTTCACCTTTGAGATATGTGCCACACTGGTCTTTTCCCGGTTCACTTTGAGAAATAGTTTCTTTTCTATGAACGGGATTATGCTGGCTAAAGTCCTTTCTGCACTTCTCCTGCTCTTGCAGAGTATCATGCAGTCATCAGCGTAACGGACAAATTTATGTCCGCGCCTCTCTAGTTCCTTGTCCAGCTCGTTCAGCATGACATTGCTGAGCAGCGGGCTTAGCGGCCCGCCCTGTGGAACGCCCTGCTCACTGCGTTCAAACACTCCCTGCCGGATTACTCCCGCGTTGAGGTATTTGTGTATCAGCGAAATTACTCTGCCGTCTTTTATGCTTCTTGAAAGAATTTCTATCAGCTTGCTTTGACAAACTGTGTCGAAGAACTTTTCCAAGTCCATATCGACTACATAGACATAGCCTTCATCGGCATATCGCTGGCAGGTTTTCAGCGCGTCATGGGCTCCTCGTTTTGGCCGGAAGCCAAAACTTGCTTCTGAAAACTGCGGTTCGTAAATCGGCGTGAGTATCTGCGCTATGGCCTGCTGTATCACGCGGTCTACGACCGTTGGAATTCCCAGTTTACGGGTTTTGCCTCTTTCTTCTTTGGGTATCTCTACCCGACGGACGGGGTTCGGCTTGTATTTGCCATCCCTTATCTGCTGAAGGAGGCTCAGTCGGTGTTCTCGAAGGTACGGTAGAAGTTCATCTACACTCATCTTATCGACACCGCCTGCTCCTCGATTGGATTTTACCTTGAAGTATGCGGTATTCATGTTGTCGCGTGATATAATCCGCTTCAGCAAACTGTCCGTTGGCAAGTCTGTGATGATGTCGCTCGTTTCAGCAATCCGCACAGAAGCAGGCACTCCCGCATATCCTCGCTGTTCCGCAGCTACCTTTTGCGGGCAGTTTTCGTTATGAAATTTTCTGCCTTTATATTTCTGCTTGGTTACATTCATTTACTGACATCTCCTAAAGTTCAGTCCTTCCGAAACGGTCTATAGCCCGCTTCGTACTATGACCTCGGCTGACTTCTCACGATAAATCTTATTTCAACCATGACCGCCAAGGTTATATGGCTTTGGTTGGTTTCTGTTCGTCAGACCAGAGATTTGCCTGCACCTTCCTTCAGATTCCACCTCGCGGTGGACACCCTTGGTGTTCGGCTATGACCTTCCCGCTACCGGGCAGTCTAGGGACTTTCACCCATTAGAGTGCGCCCATGCCGGGCGCACGCAAAAAGGCCGCCGGACTGTCATCCTGCGGCCTTCTTGCGGAATGACAACCCAAATATATCAAGCGCCTCGCGCCAGATACCCATAAAATTTGTCATTTCCGAAAATGTATTCAGTTCGGGATGTTATAGGAAAGACTCTTTACAGTCCCTATATTAGCGAGTTGACAAGTCAAATGCAAGAGCCTGTTAGTGAAAATATACACCAACAGGCTCAATTACTTACTTGGGTTGTAATTTACTATGCTGTAACTTTCTTCTTATCCATTACGAGAAAGACATCCCTCTTATCTGCAGTGGGTGTTGGATATTGATACTTGCAAGTATCATGGTTATCGTCTCGATTAGCAGTTTCTTTCAACACTTTGATTACTTCCAAGGCTACGGCTTTTGCTAGAAGTGGAGGAACGGCATTGCCCACCTGCGTATACTGGGGAACTTCTACCCGGCGCAAGAGTCCGCCCGTGGTACGTTTGCCCAAAAATTCAAAGGAGTCATCAAAGGATTGACAGCGTGCCATTTCCCTTACGCTAAAGGTACGATTTTCCCAGGGACTGATATAGTCATCAGCAATGGTCACAACAGTTGCTGACGGGGAGTTTTCATCCCAACGCTGGCGGATGTTCTTCTTCGTCAGTAATATGTCAAGTTTATCCGGATCAGACGTACCGGCCTTAAACAGGTCAACAACATCCTGCTCCGAAATTCCCATTTTTTCACTGCACATGGTCACAAGGTTGGGGGTATTGCTTAAATCAATGCCCTTTTCCTGTACTCTTTTCCGCAAATTGGTACCCGTTTCCCCCTGCTCAAACAGTGAGAAACGCTCCTTGATTAAATCCATACTGCGGGGCAGTTCCATATTGGTCAAGCCGTCTGCGGCAATGGGCTTTCCATTAACAGCAGGAGTTCTGCCTGCACGGCTGTCCTTTTGGAACTGGCTGGCCTCTTTGCTTACCTTCTCTTTTATAGCAGGGTCGGTAATAAGGTCAGAAATGGCTTCATGCAGGCTGATATGATGCGGCTCTGGCGTGGTGGGTTCAGGATATTTCGGCGGTTTTAGACCCCGGCGATAGCCCATGAAGATAACACGCTTGCGCCGCTGGGGCACGCCGTAGTCAGCAGCATCCAGGATCTGCAATGGCAGGGTATCATAGCCGATTTCCTTCAACTCACTGCAAAGAATATCCGGCGTGACACTGCCATCCGGGTACTTTATCCCCGTAATGCCCACATAATCCATGAACTGCATATCCACAAAGCCCACGACATTTTCCAGAATGATGTATTTGGGGCGCACGTCATTGATGACCCGGACATATTCCCCAAAGAGCAGGTTGCGGGGGTCTTTCTTGTCCCGGCGTCCAGCGCGGGAAAACCCCTGACAACTGGGGCCACCAATCATCAGGTCGATTTCCGGAACATTTTTTCCTGCAAACATTTGCAGGCCTTTTATCTTTTCCCAGATAAGATCGCCGGTCAAATTGCGAATGTCAGCACACTCGAACCATGTATTCTTTCCTTGGATAAGACCCAACTGTTCATGACGATTTTGATAGGTCTTACCCGCCATGGGGCTTATATCTGAACTGAATAATATATGAAAACCAGCTTGGATAAGCCCTTCCGAGCAACCGCCAGCACCGCAGAAAAGGTCTACTGCGTAAAAAGGCATATGTGTATTTCCTCCTAAAGCAATTCTGTAATAGATATGCTACCACAAAAATCCCTGCTTGTCCAGGGATTTTTGTGGTAGCACGTTGATATTTATTGTAAGTCGTAAATTAAAGGTTTCCCAAAAAGCAAAGGCAGGTCAGAGGGCAGCATTTTGAATAATAAGCCATGATCACGCCATTTACCAGTATCTGGTACAATGTGGGCAGCAAGGTCAAGCGTTATAATATCTTTCTCTATAAGTGGTGCCAACAGAGAGACATTTGGATTTTTCGTATGTTGTATTTGGTCGTATCGGAAAAATTCTTTTCCGTCATGGTTTTCGGACACAGCCTTAACCCAGAAAGTTTCAGGATGCTTCTGTAATAAGGTAGAACGTAGATTTTGCATAAGCCAGCCGGAGACATACTTCCTTACTGCCGCATCTGGATGATAAATCATTTTTAACTTATCATTATTGGAGTCCATTTCCAGCATAAGGTCATAGGCGTTAGCTCGGGAAACACGGAATGTTTCGTATAGTTGTAACCTAGCGATAGTAGAGCCTCTTGGAATTTGGTATTTACCATATGTCTCGACAATCTGCCTATACGTTAAGCCTTCATCTGGAACCTTCGTAAACAAGGTTGCTCTAGTGGTTTGACGTTTCCCGCCATTCCTTGTTAAACGTGTCGCCTTTAGCTCAATGCCCTTATAATCAGGTTTCTTAGAGTTGTTGCGACTTATTCCTAAAGCATGTTCAAGAGTATCGCCAACGCCAGGGTCTCCGGGCGTTATGGAAGGAATAAAGCCCATATCGTGAATATGTTGAATTTTTAGCCGTAACTCATTGGCTATAAAGGCGTTCTTATGGGCTATTTCAGATAGTAAATCATAAACAAGAGCTTTTTCCGTTATAGAACGTCTTACAGCTGGATCCGACAAATTGATAACATAAATGTTACCATTCAATACTACCAAAGCCAATAAATTACATGGCGAACAATATTTTTTTAGGTTGGAAAACCATATACGCGGGTCGCCTTGCTTGGTTTGGGGGCGATATAGAGATGCTGTTGTTTCTGTCATATTATCGTCAGACACAAAGTAGCTTTTGACAATGACTTTCCCATCTTGCCCCTGTGGTTGCTGCTCATAATCATGTATATGATTATCCTTTAGTAAATCCCTGACTGGGCTGGTGGCATCCATTATGGACTTTGTATATCCATTTGGCGTAGGAACAAGGAAGGCAACGGAAACTCCTAAATCTGCGAATAATGGTAAAAATTGTTGAATATCAATATCTGACATAGCTAACATCATAATCACCGCCTTGCTGGATATTATACTACAAACAACTTGACAGGTAAATATAAGGGGCTGTGAAATAACACATCTCCAATAACAAAGGCGGACCGCTGACTAGAAATAGTCGGCGGCCCGCCTTTTGTGGTAAAATTTACATACCACATGAAAACTTTAACCACCAATCATTCTAAACCAAAACAGGCTGTTCTCATTACGCGAGCTGGAGGACAATTGCAAGGTCAACCTGCGTTTCATGTATCTCATGGAACACAAAACACCATCTTACCGTACCTTTGGCTATTTTATCAACGAAATACTAAAACCGTCAGTGGAAGAATTGTTCAGCGATATCAACAAAAAAATATTTGCCGAGCAGCATGTCGACCTAAGTCACCTGTATATTGACGGCTCAAAATTTGAGGCTAATGCCAATAAATACAGTTGGGTATGGCGCAAAGCAACAGAAAAGTCCAGATACCGCCTGTTTGCCAAAATCACAGCGCTGCTGGACGAAATCAATGACGAGCTGGCTGGCTTTGGCATCAAAATCGAAACAAACACGGAATATGTTCCTGCCTATTTGGACGAGATAATAGATCGATATACCAAAATACAGAATATCGATGAAAACAGCTTCGTTCACGGGCGAGGCCATCATAAGACACCTCAGCAGCGTCATTTTGAGCGCCTTCAGGAATATAAAAACAAGCTGAGCGAATATGTTGAGAAACTGGATACCTGCGGGGATGGCAGAAACAGCTATTCTAAAACGGACACTTCCGCTACCTTTATGCGGATGAAGAAAGATTATATGCGCAACGACCAGCTGCTCCCTGCCTACAATGTTCAGTTTGGTGTGGCAGATGAATACATTGCGGTGGCGGATGTTAATCACTACCGTTCCGACATGGACTGTTTCGTTCCTTTAATCGAGCAGTTTCATAAGCTTTATGGCTTCTATCCGAAATCCCCCGTTGCCGATGTAGGCTATGGCTCATATAACAACTATATCTACTGTGAGCAAAAAGGCATGGAGAAATGGAACAGGTAAGACTAGAGATTTTTCTGTTTTCTATAGGGCATAATCTTTATAAGTACCATAATAAAATCAATCGCACTAAATTAGCCGCATAAACAAGCAGAGTGCTGTTCTATTGGGAAAGGGGCATTGTGCTCTTTTTTAGATTGCAATGATATAAAATATAAAATCGCGCAATCAAAAGGCGCTGTGGATAAAATGCTTTCGCATTTCATCACAGCGCCCTAATATTAAAAACCCGAGGCATTTTCAAAGCCTCCATCTTTTGAAAATTCCATGATAAGATGGGCGGTAGACCTTATCACTTCCATGTATTTTTCCTGTTCTTCCTTGTCAAACCCATATACATCAGTTATTTCGTAACTCGGCAGATAACAGGTCAAATGATGAAATCCATCTTTTTCATCAGCTTTTTCCACATAGACTTTCACTCTGCCATCATCCATATATTCTGAATGGGTTATTTCTGCTTCATTATCCAATGTCATAAACGGATACATCATAATCATCACCTGCCAATTTAGTTATCGCAAAAAATTCTTCTTTAGTCAAGTATTTTCACTTAATATCAATGGCTATATCATTCATGGCCTCTGTCATAGCCTGATCAACAGCTTTTTTCATCTCACATCTTTTATCTGCACCTTACATTATAGCGTAAATTTTCACAAAAGTCCATTTTTATATTCTTCCACAACGAAAAAAGCCACTCTCGTCTCCAAGAGTGACTCGTCAGGCTTCCTTATTATCCTTCACTTACATAACTGCGCTCATTCGCAGGAATCTTATCCCACTCCACGGCGTTGACCGCAACATTATTTTTTAACCCCCAGGCAGCGGCAATCCCTGCTGCTTCTCCCATGCTCATGCAGGTTGGCTGGATGCGAAACGAGGCCTGCGCCGCAAAACTGCCGCTGGCACAGCGCCCCACCACCAGCAGGTTAGAGCGTTCATTCGTCACCAATGCACGGTAGGGAATTTCATAGTACTGGCCTTTTTTCAGCTTTTCAAAGAGATTCAGCTTAACATCGTGAATGTCAACGGGGTATGCCGTGCGGCAGACCGCGTCAGGGAAATGACGGGCTTTCGTATAGTCCTCAACATCCATGTAATACTTGCCACGAATGCGCCAGGACTCCCGTACGCCAAGCATACTTGCCTCACGGCTGATGTAGGCTTTTTCAAAGCCGGGTATATTCTTGATGAAGAATGCCGACAAGTGCCGCATCATCCGGCGGCCAAAGCTTACGGCCTTGCTGGACGAAACCGCATCCGTTGCGCTGAACGACAGAGGCGGTATCTCCGGACAGTTCATCGACATAACCGCAGGCTTGCCCGGAATCGAAAAAGCCTGAATATAGACAATATCGTCCTCCGTAACTTCGCCCCGCGCCACGCCATCTTTGAAGAATTTTTCGTTCTTTTTCCACTTGGCAAATTCAAAGAAGGGCGCGCGTTTTTCCTTTAACGCCTCTTCCACGATGGTGACAAACTTTCCATGCGTATAATCGTCATGCAGTTCCTTCTGGAAGAAGTTAAACACTTTTTTGACATCAATACCGCCCATTTCAAATCGCAAACTCATGGGCTGGTTGCGGCCTGTCGATTCCGCGCCTTTTTCTGCGGGAACCCCGGCAAATCTCGCCAGCAAAGCATCCCCTGTACCATCGATGAACACCTTGGCGGAAATTTTCGCCAGACCCTCCGGGGTCTGGATAACACAGGCGACGATTTTTTCGTCCTGCACCACCGTTCCGACCAGTGCGGCATTATAAAGAATATCGACCCCGGCTTCAGCACACATTTCATCATAAACGAGCGCCAGATATTCGGGAACATATTGTCCCCGTCCACCGCCATAATAAGTGTCCGTGTCAATGCCCAGTGACGGGGAAACGCCCTGACTTTCCATACGCTTGTTCAAATCCGTGATATATGGCGTATCACTGCCATCGACAAAGGTTGGCATGCAGGGGAACACACAGCCCTGAGTTGCAAGCCCTCCAAGGGAAATACCGCGTTCCACCAGCACCACTTTTGCTCCCTTACGGGCAGCGCTGATGGCAGCAGCAGTACCGGCAGAACCGCCCCCAACCACACAGACATCCGCATTAAAAATTACAGGCAATTCCGCTTCCGTAAAATTCATTGCCGTTGTCGATGATGCGACAGCCTGTCCAGTTTCCATGCTACTCCCCAGCAATGTTCCTGCGGCTGCTGCCCCCATCAGCTTCATAAAACTGCGGCGTGACAGGGGAATCAAAAATGATTTATCCATAGGGGTATTCATCTCCTTCTGTCCCCAAATAAGTATGATAACGGTATTATAAAACCCCTATTCGCTTTGAATAGGGGCTTTTCCTTCCTTAATTCAGCCATTTTATCCGTAAATTTCGCTAAATTTTTGCTAAACCTGTTTATAGCCTTTACACTATGGGATTTTTCGTCGGTGTCCCGGCCTTGCGGGGATAGGTTTTCGGCGTGGGCATGGTCTTGGTGATGATGATAACCGCCCGCTTATCGTCAAGTTCCGGCAGCTTTACCGGACGGATTTCCGTCTGGCTGCCGCCCATGACCTTGATGGCCTTGACCGCTTCTGCTGCCTCATCCTGATACTGCATGCCTTTGAGGGCGATGAAGTGACCGCCTTTTTTTACAAAGGGCAGGCAGTATTCGCAGAGAATGGGGAGTCTTGCTACCGCTCTGGACACCGCGATATCGAAGGACTCGCGGTATTTTTTATTGCGGGCACCTTCTTCAGCGCGGGCATGGACGCATTCAACATCTTTTAGGCCCAGTTCCTCGACCACCGTCTGCAGGAATTTGATGCGCTTGTTGAGGGAATCCATCAGGGTCAGCTTGATTTCCGGGCAGAAAATCTTCAGGGGCAGACCGGGAAAACCGGCGCCGGTGCCCACATCAATAACGGTCGTTCCGTCCTTAAAGAGTTTTTCATCATAGGCCGTAATGCTGTCAATCATATGCTTGATAGCAACTTCTTTCGGCTCGGTGATGGCGGTGAGGTTAATCTTTTCATTCCATTCCACCAGCAATTCAAAGTAGCGGTTATACTGCGCCATCTGCGTATCGTTAAGGCTTATGCCGTATTCGGCGGCCGCTTTGGCAAGTTCTTCCTTAAACATCGGCTTTGCCCTCCCCTGCTTTGATGCGCTGCTGCTGTTCGAGCCAGATAAGCAGCACGGAAATATCTGCCGGCGATACGCCGCTGATGCGGCTGGCCTGACCTACGGAGCGGGGACGGATAGCCTTTAACTTTTCCCGGCCCTCATCACGCAGACTCGGTACATCATCATAATCGAGGTCTTCCGGCAGGAGTTTTTCTTCGAGTTTTTCCATGCGTTCCACCTGTTCCAGCTGTTTTTTGATATAGCCTTCATAGGTGATGGTAATTTCCACCTGCTGTTTGACTTCCTTATTGAGTTCCGGCAGGTCGAAAAGCTCTGCGAGTTTATCATAATCCACATCCGGACGGCGCAGCAGGTCATAGAAACTCGTGGCGTTGCGCACCGGCTCAATCCCTGCCGCCGTGAGTTTTTCGGTGATTTCCTTCGTTGGATTAATGCTGTTTTCGCGCAGATATTTCAAAGCCTCGTTGATGGCATTCTGCTTTTCGGTATATCTTGCCCAGCGGTCATCTTTGACCAGACCGACACGGCGCCCCAGCGGTGTCAGACGCTGGTCGGCATTATCCTGCCGCAGCAGCAGGCGGTATTCGGCGCGGCTCGTCATAATGCGGTACGGTTCATTGGTTCCCTTCGTCACCAAATCGTCAATCAGCACGCCGATATAGGCTTCACTGCGCTTTAATACCAACGGTTCTTCACCTTTAATCAGCATAGCCGCGTTGATACCGGCGATAATGCCCTGTGCCGCCGCTTCTTCATAGCCTGAAGTGCCATTGGCCTGTCCTGCAGAGAAGAAACCGTGGATATTCTTGAATTCCAGCGTCGGCTTTAACTGGGTGGGGTCAATGCAGTCATATTCAATGGCATAGCCCGCGCGCATGACCTTGGCGTGTTCCAGCCCCGGAATGGTGCGCAGGAAGTCGAGCTGTACATCCATGGGCATCGAAGTGGACATGCCCTGCACATAGACTTCGTTGGTATGACGGCCCTCCGGCTCTAAGAACAGCTGATGGCGTTCCTTGTCCGGGAAGCGCAGGATTTTCGTTTCGATGGACGGACAGTAACGGGGGCCGATACCTTCGATAATGCCGTTAGCCATCGGGGCGCGTTCCATATTATCCCGCAGAATTTTATGGGTTTCTTCGTTGGTATAGGTCAGGTAACAGGGAATCTGCTCACGGGTCACTTCATCACTCATAAAGGAGAAGTTGCGGCATTCCTCATCACCGGGCTGAATTTCCATCTTGCTGTAATCAAGAGTGCGCGCGTCTACGCGGGCGGGCGTACCGGTCTTAAAGCGCATCAGTTTTACGCCGACTTCTTTGAGTGAATCGGAGAACTTCACCGCCGCCCTTTGACCTGCCGGGCCGCCCTCATAGGTGTGCTCGCCGATGATAATACGCCCTTTAAGATAAGTGCCTGTCGCCATAATTACGGCCTTGGCGGTGTAGATTTCACCAGTTTCCGACTGCACGCCGGTAACTTTGCCATCTTCGACCAGCAGTTTATCAATCAGGAGCTGTTTGACATCCAGATTTTCCGTCTGCTCACAGGTTTCCTTCATGGTGAACTGATAGAGTTTCTTGTCCGCCTGCGCGCGCAGGGCATGCACAGCCGGGCCTTTGCCCGTGTTGAGCATGCGGAACTGAATGCAGGTCTTATCGGCATTGACGCCCATTTCCCCGCCCAGAGCATCGAGTTCCCGCACAAGATGGCCCTTAGCCGGGCCGCCTACGGACGGATTGCAGGGCATCATGGCAATATTATCCATTGAAAGTGTTGTCAGCAGCGTGTTACAGCCAATGCGGGCGGCCGCAAGTGCCGCTTCTACACCTGCATGGCCTGCCCCCACTACGATTACATCATAAGCACCGGCAACAAATACGTTTTTACTTTCCATTTTCCTTACCTTCTTATTTACCAATACAGAACTTCGAGAAAATCTCATCAATGATATCTTCGCCCACCGTATCGCCGGTGATTTCGCCTAATTTTTCCCAGGCCGAACGCAGGTCGATGGAGATAAAGTCCAGCCCCATGCCCGCTTCAATCGTCTGCAGGGCCGCAGCTAAATGATTGTCAGCAGTGCGCAGGAGATTTGCCTGCCGCTCGTCGCTGACAAAACTGCCCTCGTCTGCGATCACTTCGCCGCCGTATACCTTCTGCTGAATGGCCTGTGCCAGCGCATCCAAACCATGATTTTCCTTGGTGGAGATTTCAATAACGGGCACATTGGCTTTGGCAGAAAGTTCTTCTGCCATTACCATGGACTGCAAATCGCTCTTGTTCAAGAGAACGATAGCCTCCTGCCCCTGCAGCAGTTCCAATATTTCTTCATCCTCTGCATCCAGCGGGCGGGAACCGTCAAACAGTGCGAGTACCAAAGCGGCATCGTTAATCATTTGCCGGGCCTTTTCCACGCCAATCCGTTCCACGACATCTTCCGTAGCCCGAATGCCTGCCGTGTCGATAATGCGCAGGGGCACGCCGCCCACATTGGCGTATTCTTCGATGGAATCGCGGGTAGTACCGGGAATATCGGTAACAATCGCGCGTTCTTCCTGCAATAAGGCATTTAAGAGGCTGGACTTGCCGACATTGGGCTTGCCCACGATAGCCGTCATGAGGCCATCCCGCAGAATACGACCTGTACCGGCAGTTTTGATTAGTTTGGCTATATAGTTGCGGATTTCAACCACTTTTTCAGCTACATTTTCCGTTACCACATCATCCACTTCGTCCTCCGGAAAATCAATGGCCGCTTCCAAGTGAGCAATCTGTCCCAGAATCTCCTGACGGAAGTTCTTTATCTGCTGGGAGAACTGACCGCTTAAATGCCCAGCTGCCATTTTCAAGGAACGGTCCGTCTTGGCCGTGATGATATCCATAACAGCCTGCGCCTGAGATAAGTCCAGACGGCCATTGAGGAATGCCCGCTTGGTGAACTCGCCCCCCTCTGCTGGTCTTGCCCCATGGCTATAGGTCAAAGTCAAAGTCTTACGCAGCGGCATTACACCACCATGGCACTGAAATTCCACCACATCTTCCCGAGTATAGGAATGCGGGCCTTTCATAATCAGCACCATAGCTTCATCAACAGTCCGCTCATCTTCATCCACTATCCTGCCATAGACAGCTCTATGACTCGCATAAGAATCCAATGCCTTGCCACTGGCGGGCCGAAACATCTTCCTGGCAATCTCCAGCGCCTGTTCCCCGCTCAAGCGGATAATGCCAATGCCGCCCTCGCCCTGGGCAGTGGCAATCGCACTAATCGTATCTCCTTGCATTTTCTCACCTACTATAATACATCTAAAAGATACACAAAAGGGCAGCCTCAAAATGAGACAGCCCTTTCACAGCTCTCTTAGCTAATGCCTATTAATCTTCGTTGTAGCGTTCCTGCACTTCATAATCGCGACGGCGGGAACGGCGGCGGCGCGGTACAATCACCACATAGCGGCGGGGTTCATCCCCGGCACTATAGGTGCTTACCCGACGATTATCCTGCAACGCCATATGGATAATCTTGCGCTCATGACGGTTCATGGGTTCCAGATGAACCTCTTCACCGATACGGCAGGCCTTTTCCGCCAGATGCCCGGCCAGCCGCATAAGCGTTTCCTCACGGCGTGCACGGTAGCCTTCAATATCAATAATAATGCGGACACGGCCTTCAGCCACACCGCGGTTAGCAGCCAGATTCACCAGATACTGCAAGGAATCCAGCGTCTGCCCATGTTTTCCAATCAGAATGCCCAAATTTTCGCCTTCCAGATTAAAGACTACACCGTCTTCTGCCTCAGACTGCTTCCAGGTCACTTCAATATTCATAGCCTCGAATACTTCCCGCAGGAACTTCTCGGCACGGGCCAGCTGTTCCTCGACAGGCACTGTTGGTTCAGCAGGCTCAACTTTCTCAGAAGCTTCCACAGGAACATCTGCTGCGCTGCTGTTATCTACTTTGACTTCTTCTACAGTTACAGCAGGAGCAGCATCTGCAGCCATTTTCTTCTGCGTAACCTTAATCTTTGCCGGCTTTACGCCGAACAGTCCCAGAAATCCCTTGGACGGAGCTTCCAGCACTTCATAGTCTACATCGTTTTCCGTGCAGCCAAGCTGCTTCACAGCCGAAGCCAGAGCTTCCGCCACGGTTTTCCCCGTTGCTTCAACCACCTGTGCCATTAGGCAGCCTCCTTCTTCGGTGCGGTATTGTCACCGCGATACATCCACCACTGCTGGATAATCTGCACCACGTTCATGGTTACCCAGTAAAGTACCAGACCAGAGGGGAAGTTGATGCTGATCCAGCCGATAAACAGCGGCATGATGAACATCATCATCTTCATCTGCGGATTGTTGGAATCCGTCGTGGTCATCTTCTGCTGGAGGAATGTGGTCAGCGCCGACAGTACCGGCAGAATGTAGAGCGGGTCAGGGTCGGACATACTCGTCATCCACAGGAAATAAGCGGATTCCGGCGTCGGATAGCTGAAATTGTACAGAGAATAATACATGCCCATAAGAATCGGCATCTGAATGAGCAGCGGCAGGCAGCCAGCCAACGGGTTCACACCGGCCTCCTTGTAGAGAGCGCCGATTTTCTGCTGCATAACCTGCGGATTATCCTTATATTTCTCCTGAATCTTCTTCATCTTCGGAGACAGTTCCTGCATGGCCTTCATGGACTTGACCTGCTTCACCGTCAGCGGATAAAGCGCCATCTTCACAATAATCGTAAGCAGAATAATTGCCCAGCCATAGCTGGCAAAACCTGCCGCACTGGTTATCGCAAAAAGTGTCTCGAGCACAAAGCGCAGGAGACTTTCAATCGGAGAAAAAAGAGTGCTAAAAAATTCCAAACCATCACGTCCTAATCTAACAGTCACACTAAATAATTATGGTACAGGGTCATAACCGCCCTTATGGAAAGGATGGCAGCGCAAAAGGCGCTTTATGGCCAGCCAGCCACCATGGCGAACCCCGTATTTTTCAATGGCAATGCGCGCATATTCCGAACAGGTGGGAACATAGCGGCAAGTTGGTGGTTTCAATGGAGAAATAAACTTTTGATAGCCCCATATCAAAAGGAGCAAAAATTTTTTCACCGGAAGATACCTGCCTTTTTGCCCAAGGAGAGGAAACTCTTCTCCACCACAGGGCACTTCACATTGAGCATAGCCTGTCTGCCCACGAGCAGCAGGGCAATGCCAGGCCTTAAATCCTGCTGATGCAGGCGGTAAGTCTCCCGCAGGAGACGCTTTACCCGGTTGCGCTTTACAGCACAGCCCAGTTTTTTTCCGGCGGCAAAGCCCACTTTCCCCGCCAGCTCCTCCGACTCAAATACATAGAGTACAAAGTAACGGTTGGCCAGGGACTTTCCCTTGCGGAAAACCAGCTGGAAGTCGTTGCGACGCTTGAGCATCCGCCGTCTCGGCAATTCAAACATACCTAAATTCACCAAAATCTATCTGAACATAAAAATGGAACTAATCAAAGAAAAAGGTCACTAACCAAAGTGACCTTGCTTTACAATTTATGCCGAAAGCTTCTTTCTGCCGCGCTGGCGTCTTCTCTTCAAAACGAGACGGCCGCCCTTCGTCTTCATGCGCTCACGGAAGCCATGGGTCTTCTTTCTCCAGTGGTTGTTCGGCTGAAAAGTCATTTTCATTCGGTATACACCTCCTTAAACTGGTATTATTCTGATTTCAGAAATTCATCGTTATGTCTCAGTGAAAAGTCACCCTCGCACTAAGAATCACTATGAATTATAGCCTAAGCCTTGGGCAGTGTCAATATAATATCCACGGTTTTTTCGTCCCTGGTTGTGGATAATTTCACAAATTCTGCGCATATCCACAGAAAAACTGTTGATAACTTAGTTTTATTTTGGTAAGATATTGTTGGTAATTTTGCAGATAACTTCACAGGACTTGATTTTTCGGGAGGGTTCGACTCCCGCATTTTTATCCCCTTTTCCCGCCTCATCCCTTGCGGAAGCCTTCATTTATCCACAGCTGTGGATAATCATGTGGATAAACTTATACACCTGTGGAAAAAAATTCCTATCATACTTTTATATGCAGAAAGGAACTTTCTAAATGGAGCAAACACAGCTGCAGGCTGTCTGGGCCCAGATTCTCGACAAGATGAAAGAACAGCTGGCCCCCACAGCCTTTAATTGGCTAAATCCCGTTCAGCCTCTCTCCCTGACAGACGATACTTTGGAACTTGGCACTCAAAACGAGATGTCCAAGGAATGGATTGCCGGACACTATCAGACTTTTATCGAAGATGCGGTAAAAGCTGTGTTAGGCGGCCCCAAGGTTGTCCAGCTGACGGTGATGGCAGAAGCCAGCACGGCAGGCCAGGAAGATGCCCCCGTAGTGGTAGAGGCCAAAAACGAAAAACCCGCGCAGGGAACGCTTTTCCCCGAAGGTGGCGCAGAGGCACATGCGGAAGTTGTTGCGGAACCTCATATTGTGGCCCCTGGCGACAATTCTTCTTTGAACCCCAAATACACCTTTGACACATTCGTAACGGGTAAATCCAACAATTTCGCCCATGCAGCTGCGATGGCCGTGGCCGATAAGCCCGGCAAGACCTACAATCCTTTCTTTATGTACGGCGGTGTGGGGCTGGGCAAGACCCATCTCATGCATGCCATCGGCAACCGGGTGCTCAAGAATCATCCGGAAATGCGGGTACTCTACGTATCCAGCGAGCAGTTCACCAACGAAATCATTCAGGCCATCCAGCAGGGTACCTCGGATAAATTCCGCCAGAAGTACCGCAACATCGATGTGCTGCTGATTGACGATATTCAGTTTATTTCTGGCAAGACCAGTACCCAGGAAGAATTCTTCCATACCTTCAATACCCTCTACGATGCCCAGAAGCAGGTTATCCTGTCCTCCGATAGACCGCCCAGAGAAGTGGAACGTCTGGAAGAACGCCTGCGCTCCCGCTTTGAGTGGGGTCTTACCACGGATATTCAGGCACCGGATTTGGAAACCCGTATCGCCATCCTCAAGAACAAGGCCCAGAGCGACCACTTCAGCGTACCTGATGAAGTGATGGTCTATATCGCGAGCCGCATCGACAGCAACATTCGAGAGCTGGAAGGCGCACTGACCCGCGTTGTGGCTTATGCCTCCCTGACCAAGCGCACCGTTAACACGGATCTCGTGGCCGAGGCCCTGAAAGATATTTTCCCCAACGGCAAAGCCAAGGAAGTCACCATGGATGTCATTCAGGAAATCGTGGCCTCCTATTTCAAAATAAAAATCGAAGACCTTCAATCCAAGAAGCGTACCCGCAATATCGCCTATCCCCGCCAGATTGCCATGTACCTGTGCCGGGATTTGACGGAAACCTCCCTGCCCCAGATTGGCCAGTTCTTCGGCGGGCGGGATCACACCACCGTTATCCATGCCTATGACAAAATCAGTCAGGACAAGGAAACGGATAACCGTCTCAGCGGTATCTTAAACGAGCTGATTGACCGTATTCAGAAGGTCTGATTATGCCACGCCCTCGTTATGCACAATGAGGGCGTGGATAACTTTGTGGAAATGCCTATTGAAATCTTGTTAGCAAAATGTGGATAAGTGCGAGCTGTGATTAAGTCCGTGGATAATGTGGATAAACGGCCCTCTTGTTTTCAACACATTATTAACAGGCCGCTTGTAGATAAACTGCAACGCCGCAGGGCTTTTCCACATTTCCACAGGCCCTACTAC
This sequence comes from Pseudoselenomonas ruminantium, assembly GCA_015058625.1. Lineage (GTDB taxonomy): Bacteria > Bacillota > Negativicutes > Selenomonadales > Selenomonadaceae > Selenomonas_A > Selenomonas_A ruminantium_N. The sequence goes on from SVCA01000009.1 coordinate 73,765, forward strand.
TACTACGGCTATTTATTTATATATTTTTAGAGTCATAATAAAAAAAAGAAAGGACCCTGTCCCATGAAAATAACATGCCCAAAATCTGAGCTGACCAATGCCCTTTCCATTGTTGCCAAAGCAATCGCTTCCAAACCCCAGACTCCCATTCTGGCAGGCATTTTTATGAGAGCGGAAAACGGTATCTTGGAACTTCATGCCACCAACAATGAGATTGGCATGGTCTGCCGTATCCCTGTAGATATTGAAGAACCGGGACAGATTGCTGTCAGCGGACGTTATTTCCTGGATGTTATCCGCAAGCTGCCTGGGGATAGCCTGACCATCACCTATAACCGCACGGAGAAAATCATCAACATCACCTCCAATCAGGCCAGCTTTACCCTGCTTAGCATGAATGCGGCAGAGTTCCCAACCGTTAAGGAAATCGAGAGCAACGTAGAATTCACCATCAAGGACAACATCCTGCGCTCATTGATTAAGAAGACCGTATTTGCCTGCTCCAAAGATGAATCCCGTCCGGTTTTCACCGGCTGTTATCTGGAGGTTGCCGACAACAAGGTCACCATGGCCGCTACGAATATGCACAGACTGGCTGTGAAATACGAGCAGTTTGCAGAACCGCTGGGCAATATCAAAATCATCATCCCGGCAAATATTCTGCAGGAACTTCTCCACAATATGACCTCGGATATCCCCACGGACGTGCATGTTTGCTGCAACTTCAATCAGATTAGCTTTGCCTTTGATAATATCTACATGACTTCCCGTCTCATCGAAGGTGCATATCCCGATTACAATTACGTTATCCCGCCTAATCACGATACGTTAGTCACGCTGGACTCGGCGGAATTCAACGCTGCTGTTGACCGCGTTTCCCTGATTTCCCGGGCTGGTGATTACAATGTCATCAAGATGGAGTTTACTCAGGGCCAGCTCCATATCACCTCCAACAATCCGGATATCGGCAACGCCGAGGAAACCATTCCGGCCTCCATCGAAGGCCCGGATGTTACGATTGCGTTCAATGCCCAGTACATCACCGATGTGATGAAGATTATCGACAGCAAGAACTGCGAACTGCGTCTTACCAAACCACTCTCCCCCATGACTGTGCGGGAAGAAAAGGATGATGCCTTTATCTATGTCGTTACGCCGGTACGCACGGCCCATTAAGGAGGTTATCCACATGCAGATAGAGGATATCGAGATTGAAACCGCAGAAATCCAGCTGGATCAGTTCCTCAAATGGGCAGGTGTGCTTCCCTCTGGTGGCGAAGTCAAGGCCCTGCTGGCTGAGGGCCTGATTTTCCGCAATGGCGAGAAGGAATCTGCCCGCCGCCGCAAGCTCCATGATGGTGATGTTATCGAAATCACCGATATGGGAGCCTGGCGGGTCAAAGTCCAAAAATAACAGGTGTAATAATGAATATTTATTCATTAAAACTGAAAGATTATCGTAATTATCGTGAGTTAAAGTTAACCTTTGACCCCAATATCAATGTTTTTCTCGGGCAGAATGCCCAAGGGAAAACCAATGTCATCGAGGCGGTTTATTATGCTTCGCTGGGACGCTCCCACCGCACGCATACGGATAATGATTTAATCCGCTGGGAGCAGCCTGGCGCACTGGTGCAGCTGGGATTTACCCGCTTAGGGGTGGAGAACAAGCTGGAATTCCAGTTCAGCCGGGAAAAGCGGCGCAGGATTCTCTTAAATGACCATCCCATCCGTCCGAAAGAGCTGGTGGGCAGCTTAAATACCGTACTTTTTTCCCCGGAGGATTTGTTCCTCATCAAAGGGGCGCCGGCACTTCGCCGGCGTTTTTTGGACGGGGAGATAAGTCAGGCCAGCCCTGCCTATTACCATGAATTGACCAGGTACGGCAAAATCATCACCCAGCGCAATAACCTTCTGAAAAAGATAAGGGAGCGCAAGGCCGGTACGGAGATGCTGGAACTTTGGGATGCCCAGCTCGTGGACAGCGCCGTCAAAATAACATGGAAACGGCTGGAGGCCGTCAAGAAACTCAATATGCTGGCCAATCTCATGCAGCGGCGTATTTCCGGCAATCTGGAGAACCTTGCCATTGCCTATGAAATCCACGGTGCACATGGGGATAACGTGACAAGTGACCTTACTTCATGGTATAATAAAGAGCTTGCAAGTCACCGGGAAATCGATATTATCCGCGGTTCCACGGGGCGCGGCCCCCATCTTGACGATATTATTTTGACCGTCAACGGGATTAATCTGCGCTCTTTTGGCTCGCAGGGACAGCAGCGTACAGGCGTGCTGTCGCTGAAGCTGGCGGAGTTGGAATTCCTGCGTTCGGAGACAGGGGAATATCCGGTACTCTTGCTGGATGATGTCATGAGTGAGCTGGACGCATCCCGCCGCAGCCAGCTCATGGAATTTATTCGCCGGGAGCGGATTCAGACCATGATTACCGCAACGGACAGTGCCTATTTTCCGGCGGAGCGCATTGGCACCTATTATCAGGTGACGGCAGGGAGAATTACGAGGTAAATCATGGCTGGCAGCTTGAAAGCCCGCAGCCCGGGATTGGAACGGCCGGATACCATTATCCGCAAGACCTTTCAACATATGGGCGGCAACGCAGAGAAAAAATATTATATGCACTGGGTTCTTTGGCACTGGCCGGAGATTGTGGGCGATTTTATCGCCCGCAATACCTCGCCACAGGGAATCCGCAAGGATACACTTTATATCTACAGCGACAATTCTGCCCTGCGCAATGAGCTGCAGATGATGATGCCCCAGATTGTGCAATCTGTGAATAATTATGCAGGACAGAAGATGATTGAGAAGGTGGCTTTTTCCAAGCGCTGGGAGAAATCGGACAGCGAGGGCATTGATGAAATCCGTCTGGCTGCCCCGCCTGTAGATGAAAATCTGGGCAGGGAGCGCCGTAAGATGCCGCTGTCTCCTGCGGAGATGCAGGCAGCAGAATCCTTGGGCGCAGCCGCCGGCGATAGGGAAATCGGTCAGGCTGTCAGCGGTTTATACCGCAAGTATCTGCAAATGCAGAAGCTTAAGCTGGCCAAAAGTTACCGGAAATGTCCCCGGTGCGGGCAGCTGATGCCGCCGGATGCTACTATTTGCGATGATTGCAGCCGCAAACAGCGGGAAGGCATTACCGCGGCGGTGCGTCAGGTTCTGCGCGATATACCGTGGGCGCGTTATCCAGAGGTCAAAAAGTATGTGCCGGAGGCCACGACCAGGATGGTCAACGAACAGCGTTCCATCATGGTGCAGAAATTGGCGGCGGATACAGATGTCAACGACAAGACCAGCATCAAGGCCAAGACCCTGGTGATGCTCTACCGCTGTCTGCCGCCGGATAAGCTCAATGAGGACAATATCACACGGGCGCTCTACGCCCTGCGGTTTGATATGCACCGTCCGAAGGATTACAAAGCACCCAAGCGTTATGATGTGATTAAGCTGGGGAGGAGGTAACTTATGTTTCTCCATTTGGGCAATGGCATGTCCGTTCGCACGAAGGACGTAATTGCCATTCACGATTACACGATTTTCGCCAAAGGCGCAGGCAGTGAATTCCTGGCCCATGAACAGGCGCAGGGAAGGCTCGAAAATACCCTGCCTTTGGAGATCCGCAATGATGAGACGGCTAAGAAGTCCCTCATCATCACAGACGGGAAAACTTACCTGTCTGCGATTTCGCCCTGGACATTAAAACGGCGTTCGCAGATGGTTTATGATACAATGGATATGGAAAAGGATGTTTCTGGCGAGGAACAATCCAATTATTTGATGGAATGATGGGAGCGTAAGATTTCATGGCAAATGATAATGAACAGTTGAACATAGAAAATACCGCGCCAACAGAGGAAATGGAAAGTGTTGATACCACAGGCGTAGAGATTCATACGGACGAAAGCAGTGCCGAAGTAACGGCTGTAGATGCTGACTACGGTGCCGAACAGATTCAGATTCTCGAAGGTCTGGAAGCTGTCCGCATGCGTCCCGGTATGTATATCGGCAGCACCTCGGAGCGCGGTCTGCACCATCTCGTATACGAAGTCGTGGATAACTCCATTGACGAGGCTTTGGCCGGTTACTGCGATAAGATTGATGTGACGATTCATCGGGACAACAGCATTACCGTTACCGATAACGGCCGTGGCATCCCTGTAGACATGCACGAAAGCGGCATGCCGGCTGTCGAAGTCGTACTGACGGTACTGCATGCCGGCGGTAAGTTTGGCGGTGACGGCTACAAGGTATCCGGCGGTCTGCACGGTGTAGGTGTATCCGTTGTTAACGCTCTCTCCACTTCCATGGAAGTACAGGTCAAGCGCGACGGCAAAATCCATGAAATTTCCTTTAAGCGCGGCGAAACCGTGGAAAAGCTCCATGTAACCGGCGAAACGGAAATCACGGGTACCCGTGTACACTTCGTACCCGACCCGGAAATTTTCTCCGTGACCACCTATAGCTACGATACGCTCAAACACCGCCTGCGCGAGCTGGCCTTCCTGAACCATGGCATCACCATCGTTCTGAATGATGAACGCGGCGAGGAATTAAAGAGCGAAAAATTCCACTTCGAGGGCGGTATCAGCTCCTTCGTGGAACACCTCAACCGCAAGAAGGAAAAAATCAATCCGGAGCCGATTTACTTCAACGGCACGAAGGACGATACCGTTGTGGAAATCGCCCTGCAGTATAACGACAGCTATCAGGAGAACATCTACTCCTTCGTCAACAACATCAACACCGAGGAAGGCGGTACGCATCTGGCCGGCTTTAAGCTCGCCTTAACTCGTGCGGCCAACGACTTTGCTCGCAAGCAGAATATCCTCAAGGACAAGGACGGTAACCTCTCTGGTGATGATGTGCGTGAAGGTCTGACGGCGGTTATCAGCCTGAAAGTTCGTGACCCGCAGTTTGAAGGCCAGACCAAGACTAAGCTGGGCAACAGCGAAGTGCGCGGCATCGTGGACTCCATCGTAACGGAAGGTCTCTCCGAATACTTCGAGGAAAACCCCGTTATCACGAAGAAATTCATCGAAAAGGCCATCATGGCCGCCCGCGCCCGCGAAGCCGCCCGCAAGGCACGCGAACTCACCCGCCGCAAGAATGCGCTGGAGGTTTCGAGCCTTCCGGGTAAACTTGCCGACTGTTCCGTCAAGGACCCGGAAATGGCGGAAATTTACCTCGTCGAGGGTGACTCCGCAGGCGGCTCCGCCAAACAGGGCCGTGACCGTCGTTTCCAAGCCATCCTGCCCTTGCGCGGTAAGATTTTGAACGTAGAAAAGGCCAGACTCGATAAGATTTTTGCCAACGCCGAAATCCGCACGATGATTACGGCCTTTGGTACGGGCATCAGTGATGATTTTGACCTCGCAAAACGCCGCTATGGCAAAATCATCATCATGACCGATGCCGATGTGGACGGTGCCCACATTCGAACCCTGCTGCTGACCTTCCTCTATCGCTACATGAAGCCGCTGATTGAGCATGGTCATGTGTTCATTGCCCAGCCGCCTCTCTATCAGATTCGCAAGGGCAAGAAGCATTGGTATACCTACAGCGATGAAGAACTGGCAAGGAAGCTCGACGAGGTAGGTCGTGACGGTATTACCGTTCAGCGCTACAAAGGTCTGGGCGAAATGAATCCGGAACAGCTTTGGGAAACGACCATGGACCCCGCCGGACGCACCATGCTGCGCGTGGAAATGGCCGATGCCGAAGCTGCCGACGAACTCTTCACCATTCTCATGGGCGATAAGGTAGAGCCGCGCCGCCAGTTTATCGAAGAAAACGCCAAACTGGTTAGAAATCTGGATATTTAAAAAAGCTTCCCTGAGGATTATCTCAGGGAATTTTTTTTGCAGGTATTGGCTTTTTTGTGTGGAAATAATAGATTTGGCAAGTGATATGTTATGGTGAATAAGAGGGGGGGTTGTATGAAACGACAGGGGAAATTTTTGCGTATTGTATTGGCGGCGGCTAATAATCCTCAGAGCCCCCATTATATTCCACCGGCCAATCGGATAGCGGTATTCAGAAAAGGTGGTGCTATCCGGGGAGCCTTTGTTGGATAATGGCAAGACCATGAAGATTTTTTCCCTGCTCAAACAGATTGGCAAAAAGCCGGTGCTCGCCTTTGGCAATTCAATGGGTGACAGCGGAATGTTTGAATATACCTTACAGGATAATCCCTATAACAACGCCGCTTTCTGTGTGCTCTGTGATGATACGGAGCGCGAGCGGGGCAATGTAAAAAAAGCTGCCGCTATGCAGGAAACGGCACAGAAGCGCGGCTGGCAGACCATCTCCATGCGTGATGAATTCAAGACTATCTATGGTGACCAAGTAAAGCGGGCGGATTAGTAAATTTTAATAAAATGAATATATCGCAAGTTTTTAAACACTCACTTTAAAAACTTGCGATATATTTTATATTATTATATACTTTAGCTTAGGGAGGTGAGCTTTGATGATAAATCGTCCGAAATATCTGGAACAGCTGCGTTATTGGAAAGAACGGGATGTTATTAAGGTGGTCACTGGTGTAAGGCGTTGTGGCAAATCGACAGTGTTAAAACTCTTTAGGCAGGAGTTACAGCAGTCGGGAGTGCCTGCGGAAAATATAATCGCTCTGAATCTGGAGGATTTTGAGGGAATAGACATAGTGGACTATCGCCAGCTGCTCAAATATTTTATGGACAGGCTGCAGCCTGTCGGTATGAACTATCTGTTTATAGATGAGATACAACAAGTGGCAGGCTTTGAAAAAGCTGTAGATGCCTTGTATGTAAAGGATAACTGCGATGTTTACATAACTGGTTCCAACGCCAATATGTTATCTGGTGAGTTGGCTACGCTGCTTTCAGGCCGTTATGTGAAGATAAAAATGCAGCCGTTATCTTTTGCTGAATACGTGGCAGCATATCCAAAGCAAAGTCCGGAGCGTCTTTATATGCAGTATTTGCAGAAGGGCTCATTCCCTTATGTGACTAATATTGATGAGCAGGTTTATGTAAATCAATATCTTAGTGGTATATTTGATACAATTATATTGAAGGACATAATGGCGAGAAAGAAATGTCCTGACCAGATTTTATTGAAAAAGATTGCCAGATTTTTGTTTGATAATATAGGGAATCCCTGTTCTACGAAGAAGATTGCAGATACACTAACCTCAATGGGGACGAAGACCACGGTGCCTACTGTGGAAAAATACCTTAGCGCTTTGCAGGAAAGTTTTCTTTTTTATCATGCGGAAAGATATGATGTGAAGGGAAAGGAATATCTAAAGACTGGCGGAAAGTATTATGCAGTCGATATGGGGCTGCGAAGAATGGTTCTTGGTGATAAGTCCCCGGATATGGGGCATGTATTGGAAAATATAATCTACTTGGAGTTAAAGCGCCGTTGGGACGAAGTTTATGTGGGCAAGGCAGGTGACAGCGAAATAGATTTTGTGGCCATGCAGAACGGAGAACGGTGCTATTACCAAGTGGCTTATACAGTTATGGATAATGATGGGAAGACACTAAAACGCGAGCTGGCACCGTTAAAAAGCGTAAAGGACTATTATCAACGGTATTTGCTGACGATGGATTTAGTACCGCCTGTTTCCCATGAGGGGATAAAGCAGGTATATGCCTTGGACTGGCTCGTAGGAAACAGTGAATGACTGTTAAGGGAAAAATAATTTTTTAGCAAATTTTAATTTGACATTCTGTTTTTTTATGGTATATTAACAGTATGAATCCCGTACAAGGGGAGTAGCTGAACGGTCAGATATCGTCAATACGGTGCAGAGCACCCGGTCTGAACGGCTATAGTTAGTAAGCGAGACCTTGTCTTACAGGCAGCCTTAGGGCGGCGTGTAGGGCGAGGTCTTTTTGGTATTTATTTGTGTAAAAAAGGAGTTTGAACAGTTATGATGGAATCTTTATTTGCAGGGATGTTCAGTCCCGAATGGTTTGCGGCGTTATCAGGTATTCTGCTGCTGGATATTCTGTTATCCGGCGATAATGCGATTCTGATTGCGCTGGCCTGCAAGAATCTGCCGGAGCATCATAAGAAAAAAGCCATCTTTATCGGTGGCTTTGGTGCGGTGTTTATCCGTATCGTATGTACGCTCTTTGCTACGAGCGTATTGGCAGCTCCCTATATCGAGTTTATCGGCGGTGCGGCGCTCCTGTATATTGCCGTGAAACTGTTGACCGACCATAAGGAAAATAACGAGGAAGGCGAAGCACCGGCCAGCTTTGGCGCAGCTGTACGCACGATTCTGATTGCTGACTTCATCATGAGCATCGATAATATCCTGTCGCTGGCTGGTGTGGCCAATACGGTGCCGGAAGGCAAGTGGAGCCTGATTATCTGCGGTCTTTTGATTTCCATCCCCATCGTGCTCTTTGGGGCGCAGATTTTTCTCAAACTCATGCAGAAGGTGCCTGCCCTTATCTATGGCGGTGCGGCTATCCTTGGCTGGACGGCGGCAGAACTTATGGTTGCCGATAAGGGGTTAGGCATGTATTTTGAGCCGTATGCTCTGGCCATGAAGGTTGGTTTTGTTGCGATTGTATTGAGCATCGGTTATTATTTGAACAGACGCTATGCGAAAGAAGAAAAGTTGGGAGTGACAAACAATGAATAATTTGAAGACCTTAATGCTCATGGTGCTGCTCTGCGCCATCATGATTTTCATCGGCGGCCTTGTGGGCGGCAAGGGCGGCATGATGGTTATGCTTATGATTTCGCTGGGGATGAATTTCTTTTCCTACTGGTTCAGCGATTCTGTGGTACTCAAGATGTACAATGCCCGCGAAGTCAGTCGGGAAGAAGCGCCGCAGCTCTATGGTCTGGTCGAAAATCTGGCCGCCAATGCCGAGCTGCCTATGCCAAGAGTCTATATCATTAACGAAGATACGCCCAATGCCTTTGCGACCGGCCGCAATCCGTCCCATGCTGCGGTAGCGGTAACGACGGGGATTATGCGGGCCTTGGATTATAACGAGTTGTCCGGCGTTTTGGGACATGAACTGGCCCATGTGAAAAACCGCGATATCCTGACGGGCACGATTGCGGCGATGATGGCTACGGTCATCACCTATACGGCACAGTTCTTTGCCTTCTTCGGCGGCCGCAGTGATGATGATGAAGGCGGCAATCCGATTGCGGCGCTGTTGATGGTCTTTCTCGCGCCGCTGGCTGCCAGTCTGATTCAGATGGCGATTTCCCGCTCCCGTGAGTATGAAGCCGACCATGATGGTGCCGAAATCTGCGGCAACGCCAACTATTTGGCAGATGCCCTCGAAAAAATCGAGTATTATGCCTTGAATGGCCGCCAGATGCAGGATGCCACACCGGCTACGGCCCATATGTTCATCATCAATCCGTTCAGCGGGATTGGTTCGACGATGAGCAAGCTCTTCAGCACCCATCCCGATACCAGCGACCGTATCGCCCGCCTGCGTGCCCAGGCGGCTGGCAGATAAACGTTTCTATGTAATAAAAGAGCGGTATAAACTTTTCTGTAGCGTTTGACAAGTTTGTCTAAGCGAAAGAAAAGTTTATACCGCTCTTTTTATGTATGATGTTATTTTATCAGTTTATCGAATTCTTCCTGTGCCAGTGGTCTGGTCAGCCCCATAATCGCCAGCAGCTGAATCAGTGCTGTGGATTTATCACAGGTATTGCGGATGATGTGGCTGCAGACTTTCCACAAATCAAATTCCTTGTTATTCTCGGCATATTGCAGATGGTATTTGATTTCGTCATTGGTATAGCCCATACGCAGAAGTCGGTCTACCAGCGTCACATAATCCACCATCAGGAAGATGGTTTCCAGTCTTTTCTTGATGAGTTTGCTTAACGGTTTAAGCCCCGTGATTTCCAAGATAATCACGCTGATGGCATGATCGCGCAGGGAATCTAAGACGTCATCCTTGCGGTAGCCATAACTATGGCCTTTGTGGGTGAATTCCACCACAAAATCCATCTGGGCAAATTCTTCCGGGGTGACGGTTTTGTAGAGCTTTTCCCGGGATAAGTTATAGCGGGTGCGTTTGTGGTTACTGAATTCCTGGGTGGTGTAAACAGGGATAAAATGAATCCCCATAGCCTGCAGCTGGGTGGCCATAGTGGCTTTGCCGGAGGCTTGTGCGCCCATCAGTGCGTAAATTTTGTTTTCCATATCACAAATCCTTATTTTCAAAGGGCAATACAAAAGCGGGAACTACCGAACGTTCCCGCTTTTGCCGCCTCTATACCTTCTGCCTACAACGATACACTAGATATCGTTGTTCTCCCTCTTTTATAATACAACACTTGCCATATGATTTCAATAGAAAAATGTAATTTATGTAAATTTAGGGAAATGGTGGCAGCTAAAAGGGTTTTTGAATTTCTCGGCGAATATATTATATTAGTATACAGCTATAATATACAGCAAAAATTTAAGCATTTATGGGGAGGGGATAAAATGTATTTTTATTGTGAGAAATGTAAGAAACCATATCCGTTGAACACGCACTCCTATATCTGTGAGTGCGGGGGCATGTTCCGCCTGCATAAGGACCCGATGGACGAAGTGCATAATGAGATTACACTGGGGGAAGTGGAGACGCCCTTACTGCCGTTGAAGGTGGGGAAACTGGATGTGCTGCTGAAATTGGAAAATCTGCAGCCTACCGGTTCCTTTAAGGACAGAGGTGCACATACGCTGATTAATGAAATCCATCATCTGGGCATCAAGAAGATTGCTCTGGATTCGGCAGGCAATGCCGGTGCTTCCATGGCTGCTTATGCCGCAGCTGCCGGGATTGAATGTACGGTTTATGTGCCGGATGATATTTCCCCGGAGATGAGCAAACAGATTGAGGCCTATGGTGCCAAAATCGTCAAGGTACCCAATGGACGCATGAGCACCTGTGCTGCCGTGAAGAAGAATCTGGGGGATGCTTACTATGCTTCCCATGTTTATAATCCCTTGTTCTTTGAAGGGATGCGCCCGATGGCCAAGGAAATCTACAAACAGCTGGGCAACAGGATTCCTGAGTATGTCTTTATGCCGGTGGGCAATGGCACGATGATGATTGGCCTGTATTTAGGCTTTATGGAACTGGGTCGTCTGCCGCATTTCGTGGCCGTACAGAGCTCCAAGTGTGCACCGCTTTATGAGGCATTCAAGGTGACGGATGAACAGCCGAAAAAGACTACCATTGCGCATGCTATCCGCATTGAACACCCGAAGCGCATCACGACGATGCTGGAAATCCTCAAGCAGACCGGCGGTGATGTGGTGACGGTTGAGGATGCCGAAATCCTCAAAGCCAAGAAATATTTAGGTTCCAAGGGCGTATATGCAGAACTGACTTCCGCCGCAGCTTTGGCCGGAGCCGAAAAGTTCTTTGCCGCAGGCAAGCCGGATAACTACAAGGTGGTTATTCCCATCACGGGCAGCGGGCTCAAGCGCTGATTTTGCCGTAAACGTGTACAGGAGAAGAAGATATGCTGCATGGGATAATTGATATTGGATCCAACACCATTCGCATGGCGGTGTATCTCATTGAGGGCGGCCATTTTGAACAGCTGATGAAACGCAAGGAAACTGTGGGACTGGCTTCCTATGTGGAGGACGGCATTATGCAGCAGGAGGGCATAGACCGGGCGGTGGAGACACTGCAGGAATACAAGAAACTTCTGCAGTGTTTCAATATTACCCAGGTGGATGCTTTTACCACAGCGGCTTTGCGCAATGCCCAAAACAGCCGACAGGCCGTAGGGGAAATCGAAAGCCGCACAGGCATAAAAATCCGGGTTATCAGCGGTGACGAGGAAGCCACCCTGGATTTCATCGGCGCTACCCACAGCCTCAATAATGCCTCAGGGCTCTTAATTGATATTGGCGGCGGCAGTACGGAAATCGTCACTTACCGCAACCGTCAGATTCAGTACAAGACCAGCCTGCCCATTGGCTCCTTGAGCTTTGCCAAGAAATATGTGAGTTACGTCCTGCCCACAATGAATGAATGTCTGGAAATGTACGGTGAGGCGGAGGCTACCGTTGGGGCTGCTGCGGACTTCATCAACATCTGCGAGGCGGAAATCGTGGGCATTGGCGGCACCTTCAAAGGGGCCTGCGCCCTGAATAATGAGCTCTTCAATCTTCCCGCAGCCAATCGGCGTCTGGAAACGAAAAATATCCGTCCCATTATCGGCAACTTCATCGGCGATTTGGGCATGACTCAGGAGATGGCTGTGGCGCTGATGCGCTCCGTGCCGGAGAGGATACAGACCATTATCCCGGGGCTGGTCATTGCTAATGTGCTGGCAAGGCGGTTTCAGAGTCACTGGATTACCTATAGTGACTCCGGGGTTAGAGAAGGGTATATTTACAGTCATATTATTGACAAATAAAGAAAAAGCATTTGCCTATTACTAGGGCAAATGCTATAATAACGGTAAAGAAGGTGCCGCCTAGCGGTCGCCCTCGGTTAGATTTTCATATTATAAAAACCGCCGAAGTTTGCGAGGCTAGGGCGGTTTATTTTTTTATCTCTATAAGGATGAGCAAAACTAGAAGTAATACAACGATTAACTCATTCATAGGCGAACCCCCAGTTGAGGGCAAATATTGACCGCCAAACAGCACCTTTAGCTATAGTATAACAGTGTGTATAGTGATGTCAATTATAAGATACAGAATAAGCCAGGCGATAGCTTGGCTTTTTGCTTTTTGAGCGTAGAAATGATATAATAAAGTGTTGATTTTTAGCTAATTGGTTATGTAAGAAATAGATTATGAGGTGAGATTGTGGAGTTTGAACAGGGAAAAATTGTCCCCGTCAATCTGGAACACGAGATGAAGAACTGCTACATCGACTATGCGATGAGCGTTATCGTGGCTCGTGCCCTGCCGGATGTCCGGGACGGTTTGAAGCCGGTACATCGCCGTATCCTCTACGCCATGCAGGAAGCCGGCATGGGGTCCGGCAAGCCCTACAAGAAGTCGGCGCGTATCGTCGGCGAAGTTTTGGGTAAATATCACCCCCATGGTGATAGCTCCGTTTATGATGCCATCGTCCGTATGGCGCAGGATTTCTCCATGCGCTATATGCTGGCTGACGGCCACGGCAACTTCGGTTCTGTCGATGGTGACCCGGCGGCTGCCATGCGTTATACGGAAGTCCGTATGTCCAAGATTTCCGAGCTCATGCTGCAGGATATCGACAAGGAAACCGTGGATTTTGTGCCCAACTATGATGAGTCCTTGAAGGAACCGTCGGTACTGCCGTCAAAGTTCCCGCAGCTGCTCGTCAATGGTACTTCGGGTATCGCCGTAGGTATGGCAACCAATATCCCGCCGCACAATATGCGGGAAGTCATTGACGGCACGCTGATGCTCATTGACAATCCGGATACGACCATTGAGGAACTCATGACGGCCATCAAGGGGCCGGATTTCCCCACGGCAGGTCTTATCCTGGGCAAAGAGGGCATTAAGCAGGCTTATATGACGGGCCGCGGCATCATCAAGATGCGCGCCAATGCCCATATCGAAACCATGAGCAACGGCAAACCTCGTATCGTGGTTACGGAACTGCCGTATCAGGTCAATAAGGCACGTCTGATTGAAAAAATCGCTCAGCTCGTGCGTGACAAGCAGATTGAGGGCATTACGGATTTGCGGGATGAGTCTGACCGCAACGGTATGCACATCGTTATTGATTTGCGCCGTGATGCCAACGCCAATGTCATCCTGAACCAGCTCTTCAAGCACACGCAGCTGCAGGACAGCTTTGGTGTCATCATGCTGGCACTCGTGGACGGCAAGCCGCAGGTTTTGAACCTCAAGCAGGTGCTCCATTACTACATCAAGCATCAGGAAGAGGTCATCACCCGCCGGACGCAGTACGAACTCAAAAAGGCCGAAGCCCGCGCCCATATTTTGGAAGGTTTGACGATTGCACTCGACCATCTGGATGCCGTCATTACGACCATCCGCGAGAGCCGTACGGCAGATATCGCCAAGGAAGCCCTGATGTCGGGCTTCAAGCTTTCCGATAAGCAGGCACAGGCCATCCTCGACCTCCGTCTCCAGCGCCTGACCGGTCTGGAACGCGAAAAGATTGAGGAAGAATATCAGGAAACCTTGAAAGCTATCGAAGAATACAAGGCGATTCTGGCGGATGAACAGAAAATCCTGAACATCATCAAGGAAGAACTCACGACGGTGAAGGAAAAGTACGGTGATGACCGCCGCACGAAACTCACCATTGACACTTCGGAAATCGATGTGGAAGACCTCATCGCCGAGGAAGATGTGGTCATTACCCTCACCCATAACAACTACATCAAGCGGATGCCGCTCGACACCTACCGCCGCCAAAACCGCGGCGGCAAGGGCATCAAGGGCATGGGCACGAAGGAAACGGATTTTGTGGAAAACCTGCTGATTACCACAACCCACCACACCATCCTGTTCTTTACGACCCGCGGCCGCGTCTACAGCCTCAAGGCTTACGAGATTGCCGAATCCAGCCGCACGGCCAAGGGCACGGCGATTATCAATCTGCTGCAGCTTGACCAGGGCGAAAAGATTACGGCGGTCATTCAGGTCAAGGGCTTTGACCCGGATAGATACCTCTTTATGGCTACCCGCAAAGGTATTGTGAAGAAAACCTCTCTGTCCGAGTTTAGCAACCTGCGCAAGAACGGCCTTAACGCCATCAACCTCGATGATGATGACGACCTCATGGGCGTTAAATTCACCGATGGCGAAAGCTATCTGATGCTCGGCACGAAGCTCGGCAAGGCCATTGCCTTCTCCGAAGATGATGTGCGTGCTATGGGCCGTATGGCCCGCGGTGTCAAGGGCATTACGCTGGCTGATGGCGATGAAGTGGTCGGCATGGATATCCTCGTGCGCAATGCCGAAGTCCTGACCGTTACGGAAGGCGGCTATGGCAAGCGCACCAGCACCGAAGAATACCGCGCACAGACCCGCGGCGGCAAGGGCCTCATCAACATGAAGGTAACGGAAAAGACCGGTCAGGTCGTAGGCATCAAGGTGGTTCGTCCCGAACACGAACTGATGCTCATAACCACCGACGGTATCGTAATCCGCACCAACGTATCCGATATTTCCGTCATCAGCCGTAATACGCAGGGCGTAAAGCTCATGACCACGGCAGAAAATGACAAGGTGGCTTCCATGGCTACTCTGGAGCAGAAGGAAGACTAAAATGAAACCTATTGCGCATATAAGTAAGAAGGTTATTGATGCATTAGGTTTGGATATTACCGAAAATACACCGATATACTTAGGAAAAAGTAATATTGAACATATGAAACAGAAGCACTCCGCTGATTATGATGAGTATGGAGATGTTATAGCTGATATTTTAAATCAGCCGGAATATGTTGGTAAAAATCCTAAGGATGATTCAATAGAGTATGTGCGTGAGTATAAGCGTGATGATGACGAATTTGTCAAAGTAGCAGTACGAATTTCATTGAAAGGCCGGTACTATGCACGTTCGTTGTATGTATTAAGTGCTAATCGTGCGCGGAATTTCATACGCAAAGGAACATTAAAGGATTTGACAAAGTAGGTAATATGAACTAAAATTGTATATAAGAAGAGAAGCAGAGGACGGAACGGGCAGCCGTCGCCGGAAGGGGAAACCCTGATTAGGAGATGCGGGAATGTCACCCCGCCTATTCTCGAATTCGGATAGGAGTCGCTTAGCGGCTCCTATTTTTATGAAAGCAAATATAGAAAATGCCGATAAAAACAACAATACAATGCTGTTGTTTTTATCGGCATTT
The DNA here is from genome assembly GCA_015058625.1 of Pseudoselenomonas ruminantium. GTDB lineage: Bacteria > Bacillota > Negativicutes > Selenomonadales > Selenomonadaceae > Selenomonas_A > Selenomonas_A ruminantium_N. The sequence continues at coordinate 89,608 of SVCA01000009.1, forward strand.
TTGTACTTTACTTTTTCAACAGTTCTCTTGTATGTTCTGCCACCATTTCCGGGGTCATATTGCGGTTTCTGGCTACGCCGGTCTTACGGGCGGCCTTTGCAACGGCTGCGGCAACTGTTGGGGCTACTTCGGGATTGAAGGGGCTCGCTATAATATGGTCTTCGTCCAGTTCCTCCGGTTTAATCAGGGAGGCAATGGCCTTGGCTGCGGCCATCTTCATTTCCTCATTGATGGTGCTGGCCTGTACGTCCAGAGCGCCGCGGAAGATGCCGGGGAAGGCCAGGAGGTTATTGACCTGATTGGGGAAGTCGGAGCGGCCCGTGCAGACGATTCTTGCTCCGGCTTTTTTGGCCAGCTGGGGCAGGATTTCCGGTTCAGGATTGGCCATGCCCATGACGATGGCATTGGGGGCCATGGTACGCACCATATCCTGCGTGACACAGCCTGCTACGGATACGCCGATAAATACATCCGCTTTGCGGATGACGGCGTTCAGCGGGCCTGCCTCGTGGCTGGGATTGGTAATCCTGGCAATATCGTCCTTGTAGGGGTTCATGCCGTTGGGACGGCCTTCATAGATGGCACCGCGGGAGTCGCAGAGGATGATATTGCGGCCGCCGGCACTGTGAATCAGCCGCGTAATGGCCTGTCCGGCAGCTCCGGCACCATTGACCACGAATTTAGCCGTGGCAAAGTCCTTGCCCACAATCTTGAAGGCATTAATCAAAGCGGAAACCACCACAATGGCAGTACCATGCTGGTCATCATGGAATACGGGGATGTCTAAGGTCTTTTTCAGTTCCCGTTCAATATCAAAGCACTGGGGGGCCTTGATGTCCTCCAGATTGATGCCGCCAAAAGATGGCGCCATGAGTTGTACGGCCTTGATGACCTCCAGAGGCTCTTGCGTGTCCAAACCGATAGGCACGGCATCTACGCCTGCAAAGCCCTTAAAGAGGATGGCCTTGCCCTCCATTACAGGCATACCCGCCTGTGCGCCGATATTGCCTAAGCCCAGCACAGCCGTACCGTTGGTGACCACCGCCACCATATTGCCTTTGCTGGTATAGTCATAGGCCTTTCGCTTGTCCTCCTTGATGGCAAGACAGGGGGCGGCCACGCCGGGAGTATAGGCCAGCGTCAAATCTTCGGCACTGGTCAATGGCACTTTGCTGGCAACTGCCAGCTTGCCCTGATGGTCTTTATGCAGCTGCAAAGCCTGTTCATTTACATTGCTCATATATCATTCAAACTTCCTTTCTGATGATGGTCTATATTTTAGCTCTATGGTCAAGCTAAGTCTGTGTGTTATGTTACAGTTTACAGTCTCGTGGATATTAGTTAATAAAATCCATAAAACTGTAATATATTTCATTATAACCAGATTTGTAGAAAAAACAAATATCAAATATTGATTGATACAATAGTTATATTTTATAAACAAAATATGAAAAAATCCCCGTATAACTTTTAGTAAAGTTATACGGGGATTTGAAGTACGAACTTAGCTTATGAAGTTAACGGGTTTTGCTTACCCCTGCGCTGGGGGTCGGTACGGAGGAATCGCCATTACTATTATCGGTGCTGGGAGCACTTTGACGGCGGTCGGAGCGGGAAGTTTCTTCACGGTTGCCCCGTTCTTCGCTGTTGCGGGTGCGTTCCTCCCGGTCTATATTTTTGTCTTCGCTGCGTTTATTCTTATCGGCTTTTTCCTCCCGGCGGCGGTTCTTGCTGCTGTCAGAAGGTCTGGCTTTGCCAATGGAGGTATCGCTGGCAGGAACTTCGCTGGCACTGGCCGGAATACTGTTCTCATACTCGCGGATATCGGCTTCCATCTTGGTCTTGTACTTGCCGCTGAGGGATACGCCCAAGGTATCCGCTACCGTCATGCGGAGTTTGTTGAGGTTGGGAATCCAATAGCTGACGCCATCGATATAGAGCGGTTTGCCTGGCACCATATCGGTCTTGAGGCCGTTTTCTTTGGACTGCTTCAAGGTACCGGCAAATTCCAGCAGCTGGCGGAAGGTCAAATCCGTCTGGATGGAATCCATGACTTCCTTGATAACGGAAGGCAGTTTTGGAATAATGGCCGGGGAAACAATCTTATCCATGCAGGCGCGCATAAAATCCTGCTGGCGGCGGATACGGCCCAAATCCCCTTCTTCGTCACGATAGCGCACATAGGTTACGGCTTTTGCGCCGTCCATATGCTGCATACCCGGCTGGAAGTCGATGATAAGACCGCCGTCATCATCCCAAGGGTCTTCGTAGTGCATGCGTTTAGGCACATCAATATCAATGCCACCAATGGCATCAATAATTTTCTTAAATGACTTGGTATTAATGATGATGTAATGGTCAATATTTACGCCGAGCAGATTCTCTACTGTGTCCTGAGAGAGCTTTTCCTTGCCATAGGCATAGGCGGCGTTGACCTTGTCAAAGCCATGTCCTTTGATTTTTACACGGGTATCGCGGGGCACGGAGAGCAGCGAAGCCTGATTGGTCTTGGGGTCGATGGAGGCAATCATCAGTGTGTCGCTGCGGCCTACATCATCGTCACGTTCGTCCACACCCATAATCATAATGGTGGCCTTGTCTTTGGCGGTAATCAGTTCTTCACTCTGTTTCTTTTCCACAGGTTTTTCCAGCAGACTGTTGCTGGCGTAGTAAGCACCAGCCAAAGCTGCGGAGATAAACACCAGTACCATCAGCACCCAAGGCCAGATACGGCGTTTCTTCTTTGCCTTGCGAGGAGGAATATTGGAAGTTTGCAAAAATCATACCTTCTTTTCTTCAAAATTGTTATGGATTCTTACTCATTGTAACACATGTTTATTATAAACTAATTAAGTATAACAAACAAATCTGAAAAAAGCGAGGGTTCAGTGGAAAAAATGTTACAATATAGAGAGTAAAGGAGGCTGAGGTTCATGGCAAAGGAAATTGAACGGAAATTTTTGGTGAAAGACAGCTGGCAGCCGCAAAGTGAAGGCATAAAAATCGCTCAGGGTTATCTGTCTACGGTGCCGGAGCGTACGGTGCGGGTGCGGATAAAGGGAAATAGGGGTTATCTGACCATCAAGGGGAAGAATCAGGGCATCAGCCGGGCGGAGTTTGAATACGAAATTCCCCGGCAGGATGCAGAGGAAATGCTGCAGCTGGCCGAACAGCCCATTCTCGTCAAGACCCGCTATTTGGAACAGCAGGGAGAATTCACTTGGGAAGTGGATGTTTTCGCGGGCGAAAATCAGGGGCTGGTAGTGGCAGAAATCGAACTGCCGGCAGAGGATGCGGAGTTTTCGCGTCCGGCCTGGCTGGGACAGGAAGTATCCGGTGATGTCCGTTACTACAATGCAAACTTAATAAAATGCCCATTTTCCCTGTGGAAAAAGTAGGATTTTGTAACATTATGAGGAGACTTCGGGATATCCACAAGATTTATGCATAAATCTGGGGATAAAAGTACAAAATGTAGTTGATAAGCGTTTGTCAAGATGAAAATATAGGGTTATCCACGGATTTATCCACATTATCCACAGATTTTGCCTAGATGGGCATAGACAATATTCACATGATGCTTATATATTATAGAAGGAAAATGCAAAAAAACGGGGAGAAGTTCATACTTATCCACACCTGTGGATTATTATGTGGATAAAATGTTCCCTTCTTTGACGGGATTCACATGGACAGGCAGGATTTTTTTTGCTGAAGGCGAATTCATAAGAGAATAGGCATGATTAGTGGAAGAAAGAGGTGAGAAGTCATGCTGTCGGAATGGGAGTTGTTTCTGAGGCTGGTTCTCTCCTGTATATTGGGCGGTATCATTGGTTACGAGCGGCAGTCCCGCAGAAAATCGGCGGGTCTGCGTACCAATGTGCTGGTATGTCTTGGTTCCTGCTTGATTATGGTCATGTCCATCGGCCTGTATCAGGATGTTGAGGGCAAGACCAATGCTGACCCGGCGAGACTAGCGGCACAGGTGGTCAGCGGCATTGGTTTTTTAGGTGCCGGTGCCATCATGAAGGAGGGGCTGTCCGTTACGGGCCTGACTACTGCCGCTTGCCTTTGGGTGGTGGCTGGTGTTGGCTTAGCGGTAGGTGCTGGCTTTTATACCGGGGCGCTCATTAGTACCGGTCTGGTCTTTGTGACCTTGGGCAGTTTGTCCCGTTTGGACGACTGGGTGGACCATGAGAAGAATCTTTCGCTCAATATCCATACGGTGGACAGGCCTGGGCAGCTTATGCGCATCAGCCGCTGTCTGGAGGACTTACAGCTGCGGGTCAGAGGCGTAAAGGTTAAGGCCGATGAGGACGAAATGGAAGAGGGCGGCGAGCGCTCGATGTATATTGATTTGGAAATTTTCAACAAGCAGAGTATCAAGAGTATCATCATTGTCGATGCCGTGCGGCAGATAGACGGTGTTATCCGGGTGGATGTGGTCTAAGAAAAATTTTATTTCGCGCAAGGATTTTGCTCTTGCATGGGGAATAGTAGAAGTAGGTAGTAGTGGCTAGAAAAGGAGTGAACCAAATATGAATCCGGAAATTGTGGATACTATGGTGCGGGCGGCTATGCAGGTCATGGATAACGCTTATGTACCTTATGGAAAGGCAGCTATTGGCGCTTGCGTGTTGGCCAGTGATGGCACCTTTTATACAGGATGTAATATCGAAAACGCCGTACCCCGGCTCTCCGTCTTTGCGGAGGAAGTGGCTATGTACCGGGCGGTAGCAGATGGCAAGCGGGAATTTGACGCCATTGCCGTGATTGCTGATACGGATGAGCCCTTTGTTCCCAATGGTGCCGTATGTCAGCTGTTGGCAGAGTTCAACGTGGAAGAAATCATCATGACCAATATGGACGGCGTGGTGAAGACCGCGAAGCTCACCGATTTGATGCCGTATGCCAGAGCACCGCTGGATAATGCTCTGCGCCCTGCAGAAGAAGATTAAAACGCTAAAGTAATGCCCCCTTTCTTTCGATATATAGAGAGAAAGGGGGCATTTTTATGTCGCAGATGTCAATGGAAACGTTACTGGCCCTGCAGAATCTGGCGGCCAAAACATATAAGAGCAAGGAAAATAAACTGGAAACGAAAACGGGGGATGGCGAAAGCTATCAGGATATTTGGGCGAAGGTCAAAAAGGAGCAGGAAGAATGGGATAAGACTCTCAATGAATACGATTTGACGAAGTACAAGCTGGGGCTTATGGACAGCTTCTGGTCGGATAGCCGCAAAAAGACACAGGATTATATGTACAGCTACTATAAACGCCAGCAGCGGGCCATTAATCAGCAGTCGATTAATGAAATCGCCCAGAACATTGCCTGGCTTAATCAGCTGAACAACAGCGGGCTATTAAATGGTAGTATCGACACCGAAGCGGCGCAGGCTACCGGCAAAGCACTGAAAAGCGCCCTGCAGACTACGGTGCTGGCAAGCATAAGGAACTTTCAGGTCAATTCGTTTTTGGGGATATAAGCAAAAAGAGATTGTGAAATTGCTGTTTGCCAATACGTGCTAAATTTTTTTGTTACAGCTCAGTTTGGGCGGAGGTGGTAATACTTTTCGCCGTTGCACTGAATGACCCACAAGTAAGTGTATGGGCTTTTTAGTTACCTGCGCCGGGCAAGACCGGCGGCGCGTATGTTCAACTCAACTTCTAGGAACTTTTTGTTTGTGGGCCAGTCCTCACTGCGTTCGGACAGTCGTTCCACGGCGAAAAGCATCACCACCTCCGCCCTAAGCGATGTCCGTATAAGATGGCATTTCGCGGTGACAAGCAGCAAGTACATCGATGTTCTTGTTGCGGGAGCAACGAGTTCGTGGCAATAGTATAGGCCGTAACTTGGGTCGGACGGGGGAGTGATTTTTCTGTAGGGAGCGACTGCCTGAACGCAGTGAAGGCCGGCCCCTGCGGAAATCAGCTAAGCAAATACGCTGAAAGCAGCGCCGTTGGCCTGCCCGGCGCGAGTAACTGGACAGCTCTACTTAACGAAGGGGTCGTTTAGCGGAAAACAGAAAAATTACTCCCCCGTCTGGCCCCAAACTACGTATGAACAAGATACCTTTACCACGAACTTCCCAACAAACTGCAATTTGCCAAAAGTGCGTTGACAACTTTTATGTCAACGCACTTTCTGGCTGTTAAGGGGACTTTAATCCCCTGTATGTGTAGATGTCTGATATAGCTTTATTATGCACGCATAATGAGATTTACGAGGAACGCCAGGCTGATTACGCCCATTACCCAGCTGACTTCTTTATATCTGCCGGTACATATCTTCAGCACAACATAGCTGATAAACCCAAAGGCAAAGCCGCTGGCGATGCTGTAGGTCAGCGGCATCATAATGATGGTCAGGAAGGCCGGTACGCCGTCGGTGAGGTCGGAAAAGTCAATGTCCTTGACGGAAGAAATCATCAAAGCACCGATGAGAATCAGCGCAGAGGCCGTCGCATAGCTGGGCACCAAGGCAATCAGCGGGGCGAACAGCAGCAGGGAGAGGAAGCCGAGCGCCGTGATGACGGCGGTAAGGCCTGTGCGGCCGCCAGCTTCAATACCCGTGGCGCTTTCCAGATAGGTGGTAACGGTAGAGGTTCCAACAAACGCACTGCCAATCGTAGCGAAGGCATTCATGGTCAGTGCCTTGTTGAGACCGGGGATTTCGCCATCTTCCTGCACCATATTGGCCCGGCGGGTCAGGCTGATGAGGGTGCCGATATTATCGAAGAGTTCCACCATGGTAAAGGTGAAGATAATGGAGATAATCCCATAGTCCCAGGCACCTGCGATATCGAGCTGGACGAAGGAACCACTCACTGAGGGAATGTCGAAGCTGATAATATCGCTGATACCGTGGGGAATGGGAGAATACCCCAGCGCCATGGAGAGCAGCGTGGTCACGCCGATGCTGATGAGGATAGCACCCTGCACGCCGCGCACCATGAGAATGACCGTGAGGGCCAGTGTGAACATGGCAAAGACAGGTGCAGGCTGGGTAACGTCACCGAGCGCCACAAAGGTTGACGGGTCAGCTTGCAGGACACCGGCATTTTTGAGACCGATAAAGGCGATAAAAAGGCCGATACCGACCGTGATGGCTGCTTTGAGTGTATCCGGTACGGCATGAATGATGGCTTTCATAATGCCGCCGCAGGTCAGAATCAGAAAGACAATGCCCGAAAAGAACACGGCACCGAGGGCCACGGTCCAATGCAGGTGCAGGCTGCCGCAGACGTAATAGGAAAAGAACGCGGCAAGACCAAGCCCGGGGGCAAGTGCCACCGGGTAATTGACCAGCACACCCATAAAGAGGGTGGAAACAGCGGTAATCAAAATCGTAGCGGCGATGGATGCTTCCTGGGGCACACCCGCATCGGTGAGCATGTGGGGAATGACAAAAACGATATATGCCATGGCAATGAACGTGGTCAGCCCGGCAAAGATTTCTGTGCGTACCGTCGTTTCGCGGTCGCTCAGCTTAAATAGGCGGTCTAGCATAACTCCTCCTAAAATTATAGATATAAGCCTTCCCCTTTGGAGAAGGTGGACGCGCAGCGCCCGGATGAGGTTCAGGTATACTTTACCTCATCCGGCAACCTTTCGGTTGCCACCTTCCCCAAAGGGGAAGGCTATTATATGTTTTTTTTGTTAGTGATTAGTCCTTGATGGGCTTTTTCAGTACGGACAGTACAATGCAGCCTACTACAGCACCAATGATGATGGCTGCCAGGTACATGCCTGCATTGCCGATGGTCGGTACGACGAAGATGCCGCCATGGGGAGCACGCAGGGTGCAGTCAAAGGCCATGGACAGAGCACCAGCCGTAGCAGAACCGATGAATACGGAAGGAATTACGCGCAGAGGGTCACCAGCGGCAAACGGAATAGCACCTTCGGTGATGAAGGACATACCCATGACATAGTTGGTGATACCAGCTTTGCGTTCGCTTTCGGTGAAGCGGTTCTTGAAGAACGTCGTGCACAGAGCGATTGCCAGAGGCGGAACCATACCGCCAGCCATAACAGCGGCCATTACATGGTATTCTCCGGAGGCCAGAAGCCCCGTACCCGTTACATAAGCTGCCTTGTTGATCGGGCCGCCCATGTCGATAGCCATCATGCCGCCCATGACGATACCCAGCAGAATGCGGGCATTCGGGTCCATGTTTTTGAGCGTGTCAACGAGCCAGGTGTTGATGGCACCAACCGGCGGAGCAATGATGAACATGCTGATGAAGCCGATAATCAGGATACCGAAGAACGGATAGAGCAGAACGGGCTTGATGCCGTCTAGAGATTCCGGCAGAACGGAGAATGCTTTCTTCAGGAAGTTTACAGCGTAACCAGCAACGAAACCGGCGACGAGAGCGCCGAGGAAGCCGGAACCCGTGGTGCCAGCCAGCGCACCGCCAACGAAACCTACAGCAAGGCCCGGACGGTCAGCAATGGACATGGCAATAAAGCCGGCGAGAATCGGCAGCATGAAGCCGAAGGAGGCACCGCCGATATCCTTGAAGAACTTAGCCAGCGGCGTGTTGGAACCGAAGTTACTCGGGTCGATGGAGTAATCATCGAACAGGAAAGCCAAAGCGATTAAGATACCGCCACCGACAACGAAGGGCAGCATATGGCTGACACCGTTCATGAGGTGCTTGTAAATCTGACGGCCGAGGCTTTCACCGGATACATCCGCAGCGGATTCCTCTGCATCAGTGCCGGAAGCATGATAGATGGGAGCGTTGCCGGACAGGGCACGGTCTAAAAGTTCGTCTGCCTTGTTGATGCCGTCGGCAACCTTGGTGATGATGGTCGGTTTGCCATCGAAACGGGCCATAGCGACGTTCTTATCAGCAGCGACGATGATAGCGTCAGCTTTGGCGATTTCTTCAGCGGTCAGTACGTTCTTAGCACCGCCGGAGCCGTTGGTTTCAACCTTGATGGTGATGCCGCGCTTCTTAGCGTGCTGTTCGAGACTTTCGGCAGCCATGAAGGTGTGGGCAATACCCGTCGGGCAGGCCGTAACAGCCAGCACCTGAATGTGGTCGGCTTTCGGAGCTTCTTCTACAGCATCTGCAGCCGCCGGAGCAACGAAGTTGCCGTCTTCCTTGGCATCGATGAGTTTCAGGAATTCATCTTTGCTCTTGGCAGCAATCAGAGCTTCCTTGAAGTCCGGGTCCATAATCATGGTAGCCAGCTTGGACAGGATGGCCAGATGATCATCATTGGCAGAGTCCGGAGCAGCAATCATGAAGAACAGGCGGCTCGGCTGGCCGTCCATGGACTCAAAATCCATACCAGCAGGAACCGTCATAGCAGCAAGGCCTGCTGCCTTTACACCAGCACTCTTGGCATGGGGAGTGGCGATACCGTCGCCAAGGCCAGTGGTGCCGGATGCTTCGCGGGCGAATACATCCTTGGTGTACTGTTCTTTGTCGGAAAGGTTGCCGCCAGCTTCCATGAGGTCAGCCAGCTGATTAATGGCTGCAGCTTTGTCAGCCGGGGAGGCGCCCAGAACGATGCTCTCGTTCTTGAGCAGGTCAGTGATACGCATAATGTTCTCTCCTTTGCAGATAAAAGAATTATATATAATGCCTAAAAGGCGAGATCCCAAATGTTAAGCGATGGTGGCCAGCAGTGCTTCAACTTCCGGACGGGTAGCGAGATTTTCGCTGAACGCGGAAGCAGAACCCGTAGCTACGCCCATGTGGAAGGCTTTTTCAAAGTCGCCATTGGATTCCATGTAACCCGTGATGAAGCCGGCTACCATGGAGTCGCCAGCGCCGACGGAGTTGATGAGCTTGCCCTTCGGTGCCGGGCACTTATAAGACTGGCCTTCCGCCGTCAGGAGGATGGCACCGTCACCAGCCATGGAAATCAGCACGTTCTGTGCGCCTTTTTCCTGCAGCTTCTTGGCGTAGGTGATGATTTCTTCGTCCGTGGTGAGTTTCACGCCGAACATATCGCCGAGTTCGTGATTGTTGGGCTTAATGAGGAAAGGATGATACTGGAGCACATTGAGAAGCAGGTTCTTCTCAGCGTCAACCACGATGCGGATTCCCTTGCCGTCAAGGCGGGCCATGATGCGCTGATAGATGTCATCCGGCAGGGTCTTGGGAATGGAACCGGCCAGTACCAGCGTGTCACCCTCTACGAGTTTGTCGAGCTGGGCAAAGAGTTCAGCCTGCTTGGCTTCGCTGATGTCTGGGCCCTGACCGTTGATTTCCGTCTCCGTGCTGGCTTTGGCCTTTACGTTGATACGGGAGAAACCTTCGTCAAGCTGTACGAAATCGCTCTTGACGCCGAATTCCTTGAGCTGGCGCTTGATTTCTTCGCCGGTGAAGCCAGCGACAAAACCCAGGGCGCTGTTGTCATGGCCCATATTCTTCAGCACGATGGACACGTTGATGCCCTTGCCGCCAGCCAGAACCTGCTCGTAGTTGACGCGGTTGATGGCACCGGCGGTGAAGTTGTCCAGACGGACGATGTAATCCAGGGATGGATTGAAGGTTACGGTGTAAATCATTTCTTACTCTCCTTCAAGAACAGTGGTATAATCACGGTATTTTTTATCTTCCAGCCGGCCTGTAATAATGGTAGCACTGGAGATATTGGCAAAGGTGATAGGGGAAATCTTGTTGAATTTTGACTGGTCAGCCAAAACGTAAGCATGCTTGCAGCGGGAAAGAGCAGCACTCTTGATGGTGCCTTCGTCTGCATCCGGCGTAGAAAAACCGGACTTGGGGCTGATGCCGTTGGTACCGAAGAAACCCTTGGTAAAATTGTAGCACTTGAGGCTTTCCAGGGCTTCTGTGCCGATAACCGCTTCCGTAACGGCCTTGACGGCACCGCCGATAATAAAGACCTTAAAGCCTTTGGCAGCCAGCTTGGCAGCGTGCTGCATACCATTGGTGACGAATACGGCACTGGTTTCCGTCAAAAAATCAATTAAATGCAAGGTGGTGGAACCCGCATCAATATAGACAAAATCCTTCTGCTTGATGAGTCCGGCAGCCTTGCGGGCGATGGCGATTTTTTCCTCAGGGAATAAATCGTTCTTGGTTTTCATGTCTTCCTCGGCACTGCTGTAGTTGTTGTCGATGGAAGTGGCCCCGCCGTACACCTTGTAGAGCCGCCCATTCTTGTGCAGGGCGGTCAAATCCCTGCGCACTGTGGATTCAGATGCGTTCAGGGCACGGGTGAGGTCAAGGACGGTAACAGCCTTTTTTTCCTCAAGGATGCGCAGAATTGTAGCATAACGCTCTTCCGTCAGCATGGCTATCACTCTCCAAAAATGTGATTTTCTTTATATAATACAACTAAACTCCTTCAAAGTCAATCAAACTCACGAAAAAACACGCAAGAAGTTGCTAAATCCCGCCAAAAACTGTCGATAAAATACGAATGTACTTTAGTGTGATACAGAAATAAACATGAAAAAGAGGATTATTGTCTGCGTTTACCTAATAATATATAATGAATATAGAACGAAAATGGGAGTGTGAGGTGTATGGAAGAACAGGCAACCTTGAATAATGAAGTAAAACCTAAAATTGGCCAGAATCGCACGACGTCATTTTATGTGAAAAAATATGCCATGATTTTTGTCGGGGCGGTTATTGCGGCTTTTGGCTTGGAAGAATTCTTGATTCCCAACAACGTCATTGACGGCGGTATCGTGGGTGTTTCCATTATGATGGAAACCATCACGGGCATGAGCATGGGTGTGTTTCTGGTACTCTTAAACATTCCCTTCCTCTTTATGGGGTACAAGCAGATTGGCAAGAACTTTGCCATTGCCACTTTGGTAGCCATCTGTTTTCTGGCCGTCTGGTCAGAGATATTTGACCCGTTGGAGAAGGTGACGGATGACCCATTCCTTGCGGCTATCTTTGGCGGCATTATTGACGGTATCGGCGTGGGGATGATTATCCGGGCTGGCGGCAGTCTGGACGGTACGGAGATTGTGGCTATTATTATGGATAAGAAGTCCGTGTTCTCCGTGGGCGAAGTAGTTATGTTCATCAACCTCTTTATTCTGTCCAGCGCAGGACTGCTCTATGGATGGGACAAGGCCATGTACTCGCTGGTGGCATACTTTGTCATCTCCAAGATGATTGATGTGGTCATCAAGGGGTTGGATGAAAGTTACGCCGTGATGATTGTGACCAATGAGCATGAGGAAATCACTTCGGCCCTGAATGACCGTTTAGGCCGTGGCGTGACCCTGCTGCATGGTGCCGGTGGCTACACTGGGGAGAGCAAGGAAGTGCTTTACTGTGTGGTGACTCGTCTGGAAGTCGATAAGCTCAAGGAAATCGTACTCGACAAGGATGAAAATGCCTTTGTAACCATCAATGCCGTCCATGATATTGTGGGCGGGCGGTTCAAGAAAAAGTCCATTCATTAAAAGTCCGTGTGGTTTCAGGTTCTGGAGGTGTTATTGTGAAACGGAAAATTGCCTTACTATGGGCACTGTTTATGCTTATCCTGTCGGTGCAGGCCTGGGCGGCAGAGCGCACGCCGCTGCGGGTGGCGCAGTTTCCCTTGCTCATACAGAGTTATATGACGCCCACTCAGGATGCGCATGACCGCTTGGAAAAACTGGTGGACAGGAGCCTGCATGTTCCCTTGAACGGCACGTTAAAAGCCGTCCAATACATTCCGGAGAAGGAATGCTGGGCGGCTTTGGAAGATGCGCGCAATGAGGCTGTCGGCAAGGTTAAGCTCAAGGACTTGATGCGCTCTGTGGCAGAAAAACTGAATGCCGACCTGGTGGTTATGCCAGTGCTTACAGGTTATGAGCAGTATCAGACCATGCGCTGGAACCGCTGGGGCAGATATATCGTCCATAGCTATGCGGCGGTGGAGATTGTCGGCTTTGACAAGGCTAAGGCAGAATCCTTTAGCAAAGGCGCATCGCGTCATTTCAACGACGAATACGCCATGCAGGGGGATGTGTCGCAGCTGGCCTATGAGGCTATGGAAGAGGCTCTGCAAAGTGCCAAAATCCATGACCGGATATGGACGTGGAAGGACAGATAATCAGGTATAGCCGTTCAGGACCACATCCACCTTCCCGGTGCGGGGGTGGAAAATCAGGCCGTGAATGGGCACATCAGCGGGAATCAGAGGATTGAGGCGGATGCGTTCTACCGTATCGATGACATTTTGCTCGGGATGGTGGAATTCATCCGCCCATTCTGTGAGTTCCTTCTTTATCATATGGATGGCTTCTTTTGAAATGCCTCGTTCTACCATGGATTTTATGAGGCTTTCCGAAGTGGTGTTGGCCATGCCGCATTCGTGATGGCCGATGACGATAATCTCCTTGACGCCCAGTTCATAAATACATACGAGCAGGCTCCGAATGGTGCCATCAAATACGCCGGTAATGCCATTGCCGGCGGTTTTTATTACCTTGGCTTCCCCGCGGCCAATGCCCAGAGCCGGTTCGAGAAAATTCACCAGGCGGGTGTCCATGCAGGTAATCAAGGCCACCTGCTTTTGGGGCAGCTTGCTTTTTTTCAAATCTTCAAGGGTGTAGTCAGCGGGCGGATGGGCACAGAATTCTGCATTGGCCGCCAGCATGGTATCGAGAATGGTCATGGTGCTTACCTCCCCTCAAAAAACGCCCGGCCGGATATTTATCGTCTGGCCGTTGCGCAGGTTGACTTTTTGCACGAGGCAGCTGCGCATGCCCACCATGAAGAGTTCAAATTCATCCACATGGGGCAGTTTTTGGGTCAATTCATCCCTTGTCATCTTGTCGGCAAGATTCTGGTTCCCTTCCTTGCCATTCGGGTCAAGAATCATGACATAGTACTCGGCGGCGGGAACATCCTGAAAGGTGAACTGTCCCTGCTCATTCACTACGGCATGGTAAATGGGCTGATTGGCGGGGATAGTTCCTTGCTGATACCATTTTTGCACGGCGGCGTAGGGAAGGGCCGTAAAATTAATCCCCCGTTCAATGAGCCAGATTTCTGCCCGCTCGGAACGCTTGCGGTTCTTGGGGGCGCTCATATCCCACATCATGGCTGCGCCGCCTTCGCCCCTGCCGATGTGCATTCCCCGTTCGGTGTTGGGCAGGTGAACCGTGCCGGTGATGGTGCCGCCGGCCGCGGCAACAGAGCTGATGCTTATCAGCAGGCAAAATACCAGCAGAGTGACAAGGCGCTTCATATAAATCATCCTTTCTGACATAGTTTCCAGTAACTGTCTTTGCCATTAGTTTTCGCCCTTGGCAGAAAAAATCCTGCTGGATTTGCCTGTGTGGTCATTTTGCGGTACACTAGAGAGCGACGGTATGCACTGCATAAAGCAAATTTCAGGGTGCAACTGTACGAAAGGAGACTATGGTTTATGACAGATTGGGAAAAGTATCAGCAAATTCGCCGGGAAGCCGCGTTTACGGGGCTGGCATTGCTGGTACTTATTTTGTTTTGGTGCTGGGCAGGCTTTGGCCTGGCTGGCGTAGATATGGAGATTGGCGGTCTGCCTCTCTGGGCAGTAACCTCCAGTATTGGCGTATGGCTCTTTGCCATTGTGCTGGTGAAAATCTTGCTGAAATTCGTCTTTAGGGATATGCCCTTGGAAGATGGCGGAAAGGAGGGCTCTGACCATGAGTAATGGCGGCAATCCGGCAGCGCTTCTGCCCCTGCTTATCTTTATGGCCGTGATGATTGGCATTGGCTTCTACGTACGGCAGGTACAGGCTAGAGGTTTTGGCAGGAATTTTGTTCAGCAGTATTTTATCGGCAACCATGATTTGGGTGGCTTTGTGCTGGCTATGACTACCGTGGCCACATATAGCTCTGTAAGTTCTTTCGTGGGCGGGCCGGGCATGGCCTGGCAGATTGGCTTTGGCTGGATTTACATGGCGGTGGTGCAGGTTACGGCCATCTTCCTCGTGCTGGGTATCTTCGGCAAACGGGTGGCCCTGCTGTCCCGCAAGTTCGATGCGGTGACGGTAGTTGATATTATCCGTGAGCGCTTCCAGTCGGACGGATTGGCAAGTCTGGCGGCCTTCATCATCGTGTTGTTCTTCTGTGCAACCATGACGGCGCAATTCGTGGGCGGCGCCAAGCTCTTTGCGGCGGTGACGGGCTACAGTTATGAGATGGGCCTGCTGCTCTTTGGTCTGGCCGTGGTGGTCTACACCACTGTGGGCGGCTTCCGGGCTGTGGCGCTGACCGATACCTGCTGTGCCCTGATTATGATGTTGGGCATTGTATTGCTGCTTTACTATGTGCTGGCAGCAGGGGGCGGCTATGAAAATCTTATGGCCAATCTCCATAGCAATCACCCGGAAATGTTTGAACCCTTATCCAATGGCCATATGCCTGTCGGGCTTTATCTGACCCAGTGGATATTGGTAGGTATCTGCACCATTGCCCTGCCGCAGTCGGTGGTGCGTGGCATCAGTTACAAGGATACGGCCAGCCTGCACAAGGCCATGCTGATTGGTACGGTGGTCGTGGGCTTTATGAATATCGGCATCAACTTCACGGGCATTCTGGCCCATGGCGTGCTCACTGGGGACTTGGCCTCTTATGGCGGTGTGGATAATATCATCCCTAGGACTATCGTCACGGTTATGCCGCCGACCTTGGTGGGGCTGGCAATTATCGGCCCGTTGGCGGCGTCCATTTCGACCATTTCAGGCCTCTTGATTGTGGCTTCTTCGGCCATTATCAAGGACGTGTATCTTCACCATCAGCATAAGCAGGGCAAAGAGCCGGGCACGAAACAGCTGCGTCTGCTCTCCATGCTGGCGACAGCTGTTATCGGTGTGGTGGTGTTTGTCATTGCGCTGACGCCGCCGAGCCTTATCTGGATTATCAATATGTTCGCCTTTGGCGGTCTGGAAACGGCCTTCTTCTGGATGCTGCTATTGGGCCTGTTCTGGCGGCGGGCTAATAAGCTCGGCGCACTGCTTTCTATGAGCGGCGGTACGGTGGTTTACTGCCTGACGCAGGGTATGGGCTTCAAGGTTATGGGCCTGCATCAGATTACCATCGGCATTACGGCGTCGCTCTTGTTCTTCCTGATTGGCACCTATCTGGACAAGCCGCAGGACGAGCAGGTTTTGGCAGAGTTTTTCCCGCGCAGGGAGGATTAATGTAAGGTAAAAAATTTCTAAAAAATAGTTGTAAATGTAAAAAATATCTTGCCTAATTGGGACTTTTGGGGTAAAATTACAAAGTATTTTTGAATACAGATGTATATTGTGAAAACATTAATGGGATATTATTACTGAAAAGATTTTTTGGAGAGGAGAAGAACGATGATTGTTGCGGTGAATAGTGCGACAAACAAATTGTTTAAGTTCAAGACAGGCAAGTATAATTTGAAGGAGCAGGCGGCGTGGAAGTCCCGAACGGCTTTTGTGGAAGATACGCTGCAGGAGATTCTGCGCAAGGCAGCCAATAAAGAAGCTACGGTTTTTGCCAAATGTTGTTACGGCATTGAACTGGGCAGAAGTGAAGCCGAGGACCGCTACCTTTTGTCCTATGATGATGCAGTGAGCTATTGGAAAAATTTTGATGCGCGGGTGTATCAGATCGCATAAAATATACGAACAGCCCATGAAGCAAGGGATAAGCTTCATGGGCTGTTTTTTGTTTCGCTTATAATAAGACCAGTTCAACGCCGAATACAACGATACAGCAGGCGGCGGCTACTTTGAACAGGCTGAAACCTTTCCAGGCCAGGGCGATGCCGATAATGAGGGCTAAAAGTCCTGCATAGGGGCTGCGGGTGGCATCTATGATGGCGGGGAAGGTCATGACGGCAAGGGTCACATAAGGCACATAGAAAAGGAAGGAGCGCAGAAACTGGTTTTTGATGGGGCGTCTTATAAGCGTGACGGGCAGGATGCGGATGGCGAGCGTTACAGCGCTCATTACGAACAGATAGATGTAGATATCGTGGTTCATGGGCGTTTTCCTTTCTCGATGAATGGTATTTATTAACATTTTAGGCGGATAATGCCGGATTGTAAAGTCTGTTCTTGTTTTGGGGCTGTTCTTGCTGCGGAAAAGCATTACCAGCCCCACGGGCTTAATGCGAGATGATTGCTCCGCCTTGATATATGATGTAAAGTTTCCCTTGCTTTTCTTTGGGGTGGGTGTTATACTACAGACATACGGAAAGCAATGGATTAGAAAGACCCCCGGCAAGTCGACAAAGCCGGGGGTCTTTTGTGCCTGTCACACCTTTAGTGGTTCAGCCAGTAGCTAAAAAGTGCTACCAGAATTCCTACTGCCAGTGGAACTATGGCATTCCAGAGTAATTTGGAAAGCAACGGATTTCACCTCCTCTCGCAAGGAGATGTTAACATTATAACGCAATACTGCAGATAAGACCAGCTGCTTCATCCCGGAAGTAGCTGGTCTTATCTGTGATTGCTTATGTATGATTACTGGTCATTTTTTACAGGACACAGTATAGCGCCAATGGCGGCGATGGCAACGGTCAGGATGATGGTTCTTGTGCCGCCGGATAGGTCGCTGATTGCGGGCAGGTGGGCGCAGGCGAAGCTGGCGATGAAGCTGATGGCGACCAGCGCACCGATAATGCGGTTATCTCTGGCGGGCGGGATAATGACCCAGATGAACATGCCAAAGAGTGCTACACTCAAGGCGCTGACGGCGGCTACAGGCAGGAGGTTGCCCGCCATAACACCGAGGGCGGTGCCGACAGACCAGCCCGGCAGGGCTACGCTCATGGCACCGTAATTGTAGTAGGGGTTCAAGGGGCCTTTTCTCGCAATGGTGATGCCGAAGATTTCATCGGTGATATCAAAGCCAACCAGCACTCGGTGGAGAATATTGGTATCTGGGGAGAATTTTTGGCTGACAACGCAGCTCATGAGGAGGTAGCGGGCGTTGGCTACGAGTGTCATAATGGCCAGTTCCAGATAGGGAGCGTCAGCAGCGATAATGGTAAAGGCCGCGTATTCACCCGCTGAAGCGTTGTTGAAGAAGCTGGCTAAGAATCCTTCAAAAGGGGTAAGTCCTGCATTGCGGGCGGCAATGCCAAGGGTAAAGGAGACTACGAAGTAGCCCAGGGCAATGGGCGTGCCATCGCGAATTCCGTCCATAAATGCCTCCCGGCGAGGCGAGGATGTTGTCGTAAGTGTCATACGTTCACTTCTTTCTATAGATTAGATAGCCTTCCACCATGGGGAAGGTGGGCGCGTAGCGCTCGGATGAGGTTTTTCTTAGTCTTCCGATTCGGCATATCTTTTGGCCAATAGCTTCTGTACATTATCCTGCTTGCGCCGTTCAATCTGCCGATGGATAAAGATGTTGGGAATGGCCACACCTACGGCAATGCCGATGATGATGGTCACGGCATCTACGCCCATGCGGAAGCTGGCAAAGAATTCTTCGCTGGTGATGAACTGGATATTCAGCAGGGCAAAGAGCAGGCGGTAGAGCAGTACCCCAGGAATCATGGGGATAGCCGAGGGAATGGTCATGACGATATTGGGCGTATGGAACCAGTGAATGGCTTTGAGGGCAATGAGGCCAACCACTGCTGCGCCGATAAAGGAACCGGCGGTTTGGGACATTCCCAGCTCGATTACGGAAATATTGCGCAGCAGCACCGTGATAATGCCACCTACAGCCACTACTGGCAAAATCCGTTTGGGCACGTTGAAGATGATGGAAAAGCCCGTGGCCGCAATGGCCGCCGCGATAGCTTGGGACAGGTATTGGGTGTCGGGAGTGAGCTGGACACTGGTAAAGTCTGTAACCCCGCAGAGGCGGATGGCAATAACGATACCGAAGGTCATGCTGCTTACAACTAACAAAGTGTGCATGGCTCTTGTCATGCCGGCCACGATAAAGTTATTGAGCAAATCATCCACGGCATTTATCAGCGGAATTCCCGGTACGAGAAATAAGGTGCAGGCAATCAGAGGATACCAGTTCAATTCTCCCGTCAGGAATTGGGTACTCCAGGCCAGAATCGTGGTGACAAAAGAAGTGATGGCGATGGTGGCATAGGCATTAAAGGCGTAGGCATTGCAGAGCCTTCGCGTATAAAAGCCCAGCAAAGAGCAGATGGCCGTCAGCAGGAAATCAAGCCAGCTGCCGCCAAATAATTTGCAAAAACCACCGCAGGCTGCGCCCGCTCCGAGTGCAGTCAGCCATACGGGATAGGCACGGGGAAGATTGCGGATGTTGTTCAGCTGACGGCGGAATGCTTCGAGACTGTAATTTTGGGCCAGGGCCCGCCAGGTCAGTTTGCTCACTGCTGATAAAGTGGTCATATTGACGCCCAGCTTTTGATACTTGCAGAATTCCGTATAGGAATGGCGGCTGTCGCTGACATTGAGCATCAACGTGGTATAGAGCACATGCTGATGCATATGTTCCTGGTCAATGCCCATAAAGGCCGCTGCCCGCCGCATGTCCCGCACGGTGCGGTCACTGTCGGCACCGTTTTCCATCAAGAGGGCCCCGGTCTGCAGCAGCAGATGCAGTTTCTCGCCGATTTCAGCAAAGGGCTTATTCAGAATTTCATCCTTGTCGTCACTCAAAATATCCCTATCCTTTCTTATAATATGTAAACAACATTGTAAATGTATGTAAACTATTGTAGGACAGTAGGAGATAGATGTAAAGTTTTTTGGCGGGAAAAATTGTGGTAAAATAAATAAGAAAATATAGTCGAAATGAGGAAGACAGATATGGTAAAGAACATCATCAAAGATATGGATTTCCTGCAGAAAGTAGCGGAGCCTGCTACCCGCAAGGATAAGGCTGTGGCAGAGGATTTGTTGGATACCCTCAAAGCAAACAAGGCTATCTGCGTAGGGCTGGCAGCTAATATGATTGGTGTGGCCAAGAGCATCATCGCTGTGCAGGTGGGCAAGCAGAATATCGCCATGCTGAACCCGCAGATTGTCAAACATTCCGATGAATGCAGCGAGGTTATGGAAGGCTGCCTGTCACTGCTGGGAGAACGTCCGGCCAAACGCTATACATGGATTGAAGTAGAGTATAAGGATATAAAATTCAAACCGCAGAAGCAGCGTTTCTCCGGTTTTACCGCAGAGGTCATCCAGCATGAGATTGACCATTGCAATGGCATCTTAATTTAACGCATCAGGAGAAAATAAAGGCAGATTCGCCAGTGAAAAGCGAATCTGCCTTTTGACATGTCATTTATTCTGTTATCGTTGCATGAGGAATGTCGTCCTCATCAAGTTCCCCTTTGCGGGACAAGTAGCTTTCGGTTTCTGCCACAACGACGCCGGACAGGGCAATCAGGGCAATCAGGTTCGGGATAGCCATAAGGCCGTTTACGATATCGGCCAGAATCCAGATGGCTTCGAGTTTGAGGAAACCGCCGCTGGCAATCAGGGCGATAAAGATAATGCGGTAGGGCATAACGCCCTTTGTACCAAAGAGGTAGATGCAGGCGCGCTCGCCGTAGTAGTTCCAGCCCAAGATAGTGGTGAAGGCGAAGAGAACGAGTGCGATAGTCAGGAGACTGCTGCCTGCCGCACCGTAAGCAGAAGCAAAGGCGGCGCTCGTCATGGCGGCACCGGCGGCATCACCCTGCCATACGCCCGTGAGAACGAGAGCCAGGCCTGTCATGGTGCAGATAATCAAAGTGTCGATAAAGGTACCCGTCATGGAGATAAGACCCTGTTCAGCAGGTTCCTTGGTCTTGGCGGCAGCTGCGGCAATGGGCGCAGAACCGAGGCCGGATTCGTTGGAGAACACGCCGCGGGCGATACCATTCTGCATGGCCATCATAATGGTGGAACCAGCAAATCCGCCGGCTGCTGCCGTACCGGTGAAAGCGGATTCAAAAATCAAAGCGACAGCGGCGGGAACGCCATCAAAATTCATGGCGATAAGCCCCACGCTGATGGCGATATACATGACCGCCATAAAGGGAATGACCTTGGCGGCAACTTTGGCAATGCTCTGCAGGCCACCGATGGTGATAGCGGCAATCAGAATCGTGAGTACAGCACCTGTGAGCACCTTGGACAGGCCAAAGGAAATTTCCGCACTATCCACAATGGCGTTGACCTGCGGGAAGGTGCCGATACCGAAATATGCTACGAGGATGGTGGCAGCGGCGAAGAACGTAGCCAGCGGCTTATACTTTTCGCCCATGCCCTGACGGATGTAGTACATGGGGCCACCAGCGATATTGCCCTTGGCATCCGTGCTGCGGTACTTAACGGCCAGCAGGCCTTCGGCGTACTTGGTAGCCATGCCGAAGAAGGCGGCCATCCACATCCAGAAGATAGCGCCGGGGCCACCGATTTTCACAGCTGTTGCCACGCCGACGATATTACCCGTGCCGACCGTAGCAGCCAGTGCCACACAAAGGGCCTTGAAACTGGAAACATCGCCTTCGCCGTGATTCTTGGCTTTGAAAATCAGGGAGAGAGCCTTGGGCAGGCGTACAACCTGCAAAAGTTTCAGGCGCAGGGTCAGGTAGATGCCTGTGCCCACCAGCAGGGTAATCAGCGGCGGCCCCCACATGAAGGAGTCGATGGCATTAAGCATAGGGATAAATGATTCCATAAATTGATGTCCTCCTCGTATGATATAAATAGGTCTGTGTCTATTGAGAGAAAACACAGGTACTTCTAAAATAAGACAGTCCCTATATTATCATACAAAAAGACATTTGTCTACAGGATTCCCGCCATTTTTAGCAAATATTGAGCATTGGTCGTCTGGCAGCGGCCGTTCTTTATTTTATAGTCAAATTTTATCTTGTTATCCTCGTAGTATTCGGCAAAGTGATAATTGGTCACGGGAATATCATTATCTGATTGCAAATCGCAGAGTTCGAAATCATGAGTAGAAACCAAAGTGATGGCGTAAGGACGGGTCAGACGCTTGATGGCCTCGCGGGCGCCGATAATCCGGTCGGCCGAGTTGGTTCCCTTGAAAATCTCGTCAATACAGATGAACATCGGCGTCTGTTTCTGGCTGAAATCCACCATTTGCTTGATGCGCAGGAGTTCGGCATAAAATGTGGAAATGCCCTGCGATTGGTCATCATGAACCTGAATGGAGGTAAAGACAGCCATGGGCGTGCAGGCAAAACTTTTGGCGCAGACGGGGGCGCCCGCATAGGCCAGCACCAGAGAACTGGCCAAAGTGCGCATATAAGTAGTTTTGCCGGACATATTCGAGCCTGTGATAATGCAGGTTTCGGCAGTCAGGGCAGTATCGTTGGGCACGGCCTTTTCTTCAGTGATTAGCAGGGAGGAAAGGCCTGTTGTGTTCAGTTGGGGTGCGCCTTTTAGTATCTGCGGGAAGGTGAACTGTTCCCGGGTATGGGCTGTCATGGCCAGAGAGATATAGAGTTCCATCTCTGCCCATTCCTCCAGCCAGCCTTGGAGGTTTTGCGCGGCAGAGTCCTGCCAGCGGCTAAAGCGGGCGGCGCAGTGGCAGTCCCATAACAGCAGGGCATTGCCCAGCACGAAGAAAAAGAGATTGCGGCAGAGGTTCACATGGTCGGTGAGGCGGGCAAGTTTCTGCAGGGCAGGAGCGCCCTCCGTTGACAGGTCAGCAGCCAGCTTGTTAAGCTGCGGGCTTGTAAAGTTTGTCTTTCCCAGGCGGATAAACAAGGCGCGATAGGCGTGTAACTCCTGATTGAGGGTGTGCAGCGGGGCGAGGATGGTCTGATTCTGCCGGTGAAAGGCCATGGCCATGGCAAATTGCAGCAGTATGAGGAGGCCGGGAATATGCCATTCTGTGAGGCCGCAGAGTGCCAGGGTAATGCTGCTCATGGTCAGCAGCGGAAGAAGCCAGGCTGTACGTTGCAGGACATGGCGGATATGGTGATGATGGTCAGCATTGATTTCTGTAATTAAGCGGGCGGTGTCGTGTCCTGCCGGGAGAAAACGGTTCAGGGCCAGCAGTTCCACGCAGAGACGCTGACGGTCAATGAGTTCGTTGACCGCTGCCTGACGTTGGGCGATGATGTTTGCGGGCGGCGGTGTTACCGTCAGCGCTTGGGCAAGTTTTTGCCGGCCAAGGGCGGTGCGGGCACAGCACAGGTATTGATAAAGGGAGGCTGGCCCATAGATATGCAGGTCAATGTCCTGGGGACGCTCGGGATGAATGAATTCATCCCCCTTGTCGGTCAGCTTTTGCCAATTTCCATTGAAGCGCGAGAGATATTCTTCCGTTACGTCTAAAGAATTTTGGATAAAGCGGATGCGCTTTTTCAAGCGGTTGTGCTGGTGGATAAGCCGGCTAAAGAATAGCAGCAACAGCACGCCGATGACAGTTGCGCCCATTACGCCGTCATAACCTGCCGCAAAGGCAAAAATCAGGGCAAAGAAGCAGACGGTGCGATAGAGGGTATAACGGCCGGAACGTTTTTCATCAGCGGCCAGCTGCGTCTGCGCTTCTGCCTGCAGGTTTTTATAAAAATCCTGTTTCATGGAGGTCACTCCTTACGGTTCGTTTTACTTTTCTACATTATACCATTGGAAAAAGATAAATGAAGGGAAGTTGCCTTTGGCTGGATAAATATTGTAAAATATAAGGAAACTAAGAAATTTTTAATGAAAGAGGGCGGCTGGGACACATGGTGAAGTTATCGATTCGTGGGCGGGTATTGCTGCTGCTGCTTTCCGGTGTATTGCTTACACTGATGGCAGTGGGCGGTCTGGCTTTTTACGCCCTTTATACCACGAAAACCACCATGATGGCACAAGGTGATGCTATGGGGCAATTACTGGCTGAATCCTTGGGCGGGAAAGTCGAGGGAGAAGCCAAGGAAAATTTGCAGGAGATGACACGCATAAAAGCGCAGCAGCTGAGCCGGATATAGCAGCCGCAGCCCGCCGGATGGTAGCAGAGGAAAGCGATGTCGTATCTGTAAATATGAACGGCAAAACATATTATCTGGCGTTTGCCCCGCTGGAGGGAACCATCTGGAGCTTTGGCACCATGATTGAAGCGCAGAACGTAATGACCCCGGTGGAGCAGGTAAAAGATGCCGTGCTGCAGAAGATGTCAGATTTACAGGTCGTTGCGCAGAGCATCTTTGACCGTTTTATCTGGCGTTCTGCCCTGCTGTTAATTCCCCTGGCATTATTGCTGTTTTACATCAGCGGCCTTATGGCCGGACGGCTGACCCGGCCAATCCTGCAACTGGTCGAAGGCGTCAAAGAGATTGCGGCAGGCAATTTTGACAGGAAACTGCATATTTCCACCGGGGATGAGATTGAAAAACTGGCGGTAAGTGTCAATTCCATGTCGGAGGACTTGAAGCTCTATACGGAAAATCTGGCACAGGTGGCAGCGGAGAAGGAGCGCAGCCGTACAGAACTGGAAGTGGCGGCGCAGATTCAGCAGGATATGCTGCCCAGTACCTTCCCGCCGTTCCCCGAGCGGCAGGAGTTTTCCATTTATGCCCTGATGCAGCCGGCCAGAGATGTAGGGGGCGATTTTTACGACTTCTATATCGTACAGGACAATTATTTGGTGGTCACCATTGCGGATGTGTCCGGTAAGGGTATCCCTGCCGCCCTGTTTATGGCAAAATGTCAGTCTGTCCTGAAAAGCTATATCGTGGGAGAAAAATGTCCGGAAAATCTGGGCGCAATATTGGAGCGTGCCAACAAAGATATTTGCCAGAATAACGAAGCGGCCATGTTTGTCACCGTACTGGTGGGCGTGCTGGATTTGCGCAATGGTCATTTTACTTATGCACATTGCGGCCATTGTCCGCCACTATTACAGCATGAAGGCCGTTATGAGTTTTTGCCGCTGCCCAAGAGCTATGTGCTGGGGCTTTGGGAAAGACCATATGTCCAGAAGAGTATGGATTTGACCCCGGGGGATATGATTTTCCTGTACACTGACGGGGTATCGGAAGCCATGGATGTGGCTGGCAATCTCTTTACGGAGCCACGGATTCGGGCTACGTTGAACAATCTGTCGGCAGAACGGCAGCCGGAAAAACTCCTGCCGCAAATGCTGGCGGCTATACGGCAGTATGCAGGTGGAGAAGATCAGTCTGACGATATCACCATGGTGGGTCTGCGTTATGACGGCCGGTCGGAAAAATGAGGAAAGGCAGCGCGGGTTAGGCGCTGCCTTAGTTGTAGAAACGGGCTGATTTTGTTATACTTATAGCCGTTGGAGGATAAGATTTATGGATGACAAAACAGCGGCTATGGCGCGGCTGCAGGCCAGCATCGATGCAATTAACAAGCGTCTGGCCATTGATTCCAATGATTTGGATTATGAGACGCATTTGCGTCAAAAGCGGCAGCTGCAGCAGATTTTAGACCGCATGAAGGAAAAAATGTCCCAAAAGTGAGATTATCATGTTATTTTCAGCATATCCTGCTAGAATAATAAACATCAAAAAGTCAAAGATGAAAGGATGAACACTATGTCGCAGCGTATGACCATGGACGAAGTCTTGAAAGAGTATGGTGTGCCCCAGATTAAACTGGATATTCATGCTACCCGCAGTGAGCTTTTGAAGCTCCGGGAAAAGCTGATGGCCATTCGTGACCTGTCAAATGGCACGGAGCAGGGCTATCTCGACCTCGATTGCAAACTCTACATTGATGTGGACGATATCGACCGTTATCTGTCCGGTGAGCTGGACACGGTGGGGGAAATCTATGCGTTCCCCGAAGATATCAAATCCTATAAAGAATAATGGACAGAGTCAAAAGGAGAGATTTTGACATGAAGATGAAGAAAATTCTCGCGTCCCTGATGGTGGGAGCAATGGTAATGACTACAGTTCCTGTGGTAAATATGAGCTATACGGCTACGGCCTACGCCGCTAAAGGCGGGGCAAAACTTGGCGGCGGTGCCAAGAGCGCACCAAAGGCTGTAGCGCCGAAAGCTGCGCCTAAGAGCAATGCCGATACCCATAAGTCCGTATCCGGCAGCGGCGATACCTATAAGCCGTCCAAGGATGCCAAGAGTCTCGATAAGAATGCTCCGGCGGCGGGCAGTAAGAGTAACGCAAATGCCAACACAGCCGCCAATACCCAGAGCGGCAGCCGTTGGGGCAATGCCCTGCGTACCGTAGGCCTGCTGGCTGGTGGTATGCTGCTTGGTTCCATGCTGGGCAATCTCTTTGGCAGCTCGATGCTCGGCGATATCTTTGGCGTCATTGCCAATGTGGTGATGTTCCTGGCCGTGTTTATGCTGATTCGCTGGGCTTGGAATAAGTTCCGCAACCGCGGCAAGGAAAATGTATACGCATCGCAGATGAAAAACTACAATCGTTCGAATGAGCCGATTGATATTACGCCGCGCAATAACCAGCCGATTCAGGATATCCGTGGTCCGCAGGATGGCTACGATGCCCGCAGCACGGCGAATAAATATAGGAACAAGTAACGATATACAGCCTTCCCCTCTGGGGAAGGTGCCCCGCAAGGGGCGGATGAGGTGAAAAAGGAGTATCTGTTTTGGTTAAAGAATCAACCTTAAAATGTGTCGAAGATTTGATTGCCCGCTATCCGCAGCTTTCTGAATGCCGCGCTGATTTGCGAGCGGCGGTGGAGGCTGTCTGTGAGAGCTACCGCGGCGGGCATAAGCTGATTGCCTGCGGCAATGGCGGCAGTGCTTCGGACAGTGAACATATCGTGGGCGAATTGATGAAAGGTTTCCTGCTCAAGCGGGAAATCAAGGGCGAACTGGCCGAGAAAATCCGTGCAAACTGCGGCGAAGATGCGCAGTATCTCATTGACAATTTGCAGGGGGCTCTGCCTGCTCTGTCCATGGTGAATCAGGTAGCGCTCAACACGGCCTTTGCCAATGACCAGGCACCGGACTTGTCCTTTGCCCAGCAGCTTTTGGGTATGGGCGATGAAGGGGATGTGCTTGTCGCAATTTCCACTTCCGGCAACAGCACCAACGTAATTTATGCGTTGGAAATGGCTAAGGTCAAGGGTGTAAAATCCATCGGCCTGCTGGGACATAGCGGCGGCAAAATCAAAGCCCGCAGCCTTGCGGATATCAATATCTGCGTGCCGGAGGATGAAACCTTCAAGATTCAGGAATTGCATTTGCCGGTATACCATATGCTGTGCATTGCGGTGGAAAATGAGTTCTTTGGCGCTTGACGTATAATTGATTTTTCGGTCAAAACATGGTAATATAGAACACAAGAAAGGCTACCGGTGACGGTCAGCCCTACAGAGTTAACAACGAATGAGAATCGCCGCCTTCTGACTGGACATCTTCAGGCGGCTTTTCTTATGCCTTTATGGTGATTACAAGCGCAAGAACTAAAATCAGTATCAGATAAAAGTCATATCTACTCATTGTTCAGCGCCCCTTCCCAGGGCCATCGATTAACCGCCACCGTTCGGTAGCCGTTTAGTAGTATATCACAGCAGCAGGAAATCGTCTATATCATGGCGAATCTATATATTATATGACAACAACAGGGGAGGCATTATCTATGATTATTCCAGAAAAGAATCTGATGAAGCTGGCTAACGGCAGTGATGTGCGTGGTGTGGCCATTGAAGGCGTGGCAGACGAGCCTGTGACCTTGAGCACGGATGCAGCGAATGTCATTGCCAGCGGGTTCCTTGATTTTCTGGCTGACAAGACCGGCAAGAAGAAAAAAGACCTGCGCATTGCTGTCGGCCATGATTCCCGCCTGTCGGCTGGCGACCTCAAAAAGGCTGTATTAAACGCTCTGACGGCGGCAGGAGTGGTAGCAGTGGACTGCGGACTGGCTTCTACGCCGGCTATGTTTATGTCCATCGTTTTCCCGGAAACCAAGATGGACGGCTCCATTATGATTACGGCAAGCCACCTGCCCTACAACCGCAATGGCCTCAAGTTCTTCACCAAGGACGGCGGCGTGGAACATGATGAAGTCATCGCCATCCTCAAAAATGCCTCCCGCAATCCTGTGGTAGAAGGGGATTTGACTAAGGTTCAGAAATACGATTTGATTGAACGCTATGGTCATCACCTGCGCAAGAAAATCCGTCAGGCTCTGGGCGGGGAGAATGAACCACTGAAAGGCATGCACATTGTGGTGGATGCCGGCAATGGTGCAGGCGGCTTCTTTGCTACGCAGGTCTTGAGTCGTTTGGGTGCCAATACTTCCGGCAGCGTCTTTTTGGAACCGGATGGGCACTTCCCCAATCACATCCCCAACCCCGAAAACAAGCAGGCTATGGCAGCCATCAAAAAAGCAGTGCTGGACAGCCGTGCAGATTTGGGCTTGATTTTCGATACGGACGTTGACCGCATGAGTGCCGTACTCAAAAACGGCAAGGAAATCAGCCGCAATGCGCTTATCGCCATGATGGCCGCCATTCTCGCTCCGGATTATCCCGGCAGCACGATTATCACGGACTCTGTTACCAGTGATGAACTGACCATCTTCCTCGAAAAGGAACTGGGCCTCAAGCATCTGCGTTACATGCGTGGCTACAAGAACGTTATTGACGAATGTATCCGTCAGAATAAGGCCGGTACGGTTTCGCCGCTGGCTATCGAGACTTCCGGCCACGGTGCGCTGTCCGAAAACTACTATTTGGATGATGGTGCTTATCTGGCTGTGAAACTTCTGATTGCGGCGGCCAAAGCCAAGGCGAAAGGCAAGAAGCTGTCTGACCTTGTGGCAAAATTGGGTGAGCCGGTGGAAGGTCAGGAGTTCCGTCTGAAAATTAAAGGTGAGGAAGATTTCCGCGGCTACGGCAATGATGTGCTGCAGAAATTCGAGGAACGCGCGCAGGCCGCAGGCATTAAAATTGCCAAACCGTCCTATGAAGGTGTGCGGTTGGTATTCCCGGATGGCTGGGCACTCCTCAGAATGTCCCTCCATGACCCCAATATGCCGCTGAATGTGGAAAGCCGCAAAGCTGGCGGTGTAGAAGTTATCGCAGATAAAGTAAAGGAGTTGCTCACGGGCTTTACGAGCCTCGATATGAGCGTGTTTGAAAAATAATGGCAAAAGCAACATTAGCCGAAGATACGGCCCAGTCCATAATCCAGTACATTTTGGATAATCATTTGAAACCCGGGGACAAATTGCCCACAGAACCGGTTTTCATGGAAAAGCTGGGCGTGGGCAGAGGAACCCTGCGGGAAGGCATAAAGCTCCTGGCAGCCAGAAATATTCTGGACATCCGTCAGGGGGCCGGTTCCTATGTGTCCCATCAGCGGGGCATTCCCGATGATCCGTTGGGGCTGACCTTTATCGAGGAGGACAGCGAGCTGATTGTCGATATGCTGGATGTGCGCCTGCTGTTCGAGCCACACGTGGCCAGACTGGCGGCAGCGCGAGCTGGCGAAGACGAGAAAGCAGAGATAATGGCGCAGGCGGAAGAAGTGGAACGCTGCATTGAGGCCGGTGAGTCCTATGTGGCCGCCGACGCCCGCTTCCATCGTTTGATTGCCGAAGCCAGCGGCAATAAGGTTTTTGGTAATCTGACTTACATCCTCAACACTTCCATTGCGCAGAATATCGCCATCACCAAGGATGCTCAGCGGGACAGCAACACCATCCGCTATCACCGCAAAATTGCGCAGGCAATCATGGATAGGCAGCCTGATGATGCGGCCAGCTACATGAATATGCATTTGCAGCTGCTGCGGGAATTCGTCAGAGAAAAGATGAGCTGAATATGGAGAGATTCACAGAAAATACAGTCTGTGAATCTCTTTTTTTATGTATCACATGAATGAAAAGTTGACATTTTCAGAAAATAAAGTTATACTATTCATATGATGAATTTATAGGTATTATAGGAGAGTGGTTTTATCTAAAAAGGGGGAGCCTTTATGGAAAAAGTATGTGCAGATTGGTCGGCGAAAGCCTTTGATGAGCAGCTGGTCAGCGGTAAATACTGGGATGAATTCGCTGAAAACACCAAGGCGGCGGCGACGGAACTCATTCATGCCGGCACCTGGCAGGAGGCTGAACAGCTTTTGCAGGGCTTGGTGCAGGATATGGAAGCCAAGGAAATTTTGGCGGTAGGCGGGGAAGAAAATCCGCGCTTAGGTATGATGTATCAGCACTTGCAGTCCGATGGCCGTATGGTTTATACGGATAAGTTTGCGATAGCTGAGCATGCACCGCAGGCGGATTTGGGCATTTCTACGGCGGAATTCGGCGTAGGGGAGAGCGGCAGCGTCTGTGTGGATACAGCCTCCTACGAATCCCGGGTTACCGGCATGCTTCCCCCGACACATATTGTTTTTCTGCAGGCTGACCACATGGTCAAGAATATCGACACGGCTTTTCGCGTGATTTCCAAGGTGTACAAGAAGGGCTATATGGGCTTTATCACCGGCCCGAGCCGTACGGCTGACATTGAACGCGTATTGAGTCTCGGGGTTCACGGCCCCGGCCGCTTTATTGTAATCGCCGTTGACGAACCAGCACAAGGGAGGGCTTGACCATGGCCGTAAAGGAAAAACGCAATATCCGCAAGGAAATCCATACGAAACTTGATGATAATGTCATGCAGGGGGCGCTGGCCAAGTTCACCTCCGAATATCCGCTGGCCCGCCTTAAAGCCTATGCCAATGTGGACAGCATTGACGATTTGCGCGACGATTTGCGCGCCATGAAGCGCTGGGCCGTTGACCATATCGATGCGCTGGCGGATGAATTCCAGCATTCCGTAGAGGAGCGGGGCGGCAAAGTGTTCCGGGCTGCCACTGGTGATGATGTGAAGAAGATTCTCCTGCAGATTTGCGAGGAAAACGGCGTACAACGCATCGTTAAATCCAAGTCCATGGCCACGGAAGAAATCAAACTTAACGGCGCTTTGGAAGAAGCTGGCCTGCATGTAAGAGAAACGGATTTGGGCGAGTGGATGCTCTCTGTAGCTGGCCAGAAGCCTTCGCATATGGTTATGCCGGCAATCCACCTCAACAAGGAACAGTGCGCTGGTTTCTTTGAACAGGAATTGCACGAGGAAGTGCCCAGCGATATTTCCTATATGATTCATACGGCTCGCCGTGTCCTGCGGGAAGAATTCCTGAATGCAGATTTGGGCATCACGGGCGCGAACTTCGGCATTGCAGAAAATGGTGCGATTGGTCTTGTGACCAATGAAGGTAACGCCCGCCTGGTTACGACCACGCCGAAGATTCATGTGGTGCTCATCGGTTACGAAAAACTGATTCCAAAAATAAAAGATGCTGCCAAAATCCTGCGCCTGCTGCCCCGCAACGGCACCTGCCAGCGCATGACCAGCTACATGACTATGGTTTCTGGGCCGACCCCCATCATCTACAAGAAGGACGGCAAATGGGTGGAGGAAAACCGCAAACAGTATGTAATCCTTCTGGATAACGGCCGTCTGGCTGCGGCCAAAGACCCCAAGATGAAACAGGTTTATCAGTGCGTGCGCTGTGCTTCCTGCCTCAATGTCTGCCCCATCTGGCGCATGGTTGGCGGCCATGTCTACGGCCATATCTATTCCGGTGGCATTGGCGCTATCCTGACGGGCCTGTTGGGCAATATGGAGGCCTTCTCCAAGTTCAGTGACCTCTGCATTGGCTGCCGTCAGTGCACCACCATTTGCCCCGGGGAAATCCCCATTCCCGACCTTATTGACGAACTGCGGGCCCGCTATGTGAAGAAATACGGCCTTTCCATGCCGGAAAAAACCGCCTTCCAACATATACTTACACACCGCAAGGTATTCCATTCGCTTCTGCGCATTGGTTCCGTGGCGCAGAAACCGGTGCAGTCCGGCAAGTTTATCCGCCATCTGCCGTTGTTCTTCGCAGGGCTGACCGATGGCAGAAGCCTGCCCGCTATTGCCGCCAAGCCGCTGCGTGACCGCACGGAGGATTTGTGCAGGCATAATCCTAAGAATCCCGTTATGACGGCGGCCTTCTTCAGCGGCTGCAATATGGATTTTGTTTTCCCGGATACGGGGGAGTCCGTGGTGAAGGTATTGCAGGATTTGAACATCGCCGTGACCTATCCGCAGGAGCAGACCTGCTGCGGCAAGCCGGTCTTGGGCATGGGCGACCGGGAGACGGGCAAGGTCATTGCCAAGCAGAATATTGAAGCCTTGGAAGCCACGGGGGCCGATGTGATTATCAGCGCCTGCCCCACCTGCGCTGAAACCCTGGAGCGCACCTACAAGGAACTCTTTAAGGATGACCCCGAGTGGCGGGATAGAGCCGCAGCTTTGGCCGGAAAAGTGCGGGAGTTCACCAGTTTTGTGGCCGAGCAGTACAAGGCGCAGGGCCGTACCCTTCCTCAGAACGAAAGAGGCAGCCGCATCACCTACCACGATTCCTGCCATATGCGCCGCGGCTTAGGCGTTTGGGAGCAGCCCCGGGAACTCATCAAAATGACTGGCGCAGACTTCGTGGAGATGAAAGACAGCGACCGCTGCTGCGGCATGGCCGGTGCCTTCGGCGTCAAGTACAGCGAAATCTCCAAGCCCATCCTCCATGACAAACTGGAGAATATTGAAAATACCGGAGCTGATATCGTAGCTGTAGCCTGCCCGGCCTGCATGATGCAGATAGGCGGCGGCCTCAACCAGCAGAATCCGCGGATAAAGGTAAAACATGTGGCCGATATCCTGGCGGAGTGTATTGGAAAATAATAAAGGCATGATATAGCCAATACAGAAAAATGTAACTTCGAAAAGCCGCAGAGGCTTCTTCCTAAGTGATTTACGCGCCTTGCGCGTATTAACGCAGGAAGAAGCCTCTGCGGCTTTTCGTCTGGTGTTACCTAAACCGGTCGTTGTTTATGGTATTTAGTACCTGCCCTCAAGACATACCTATCCTTTTCTGCTATAATGTAGGTTGGTTTATGAGAAAGGATGACAACATGAATCAACATAGAATGACACCGTTGACGGAGAGCGGGCTCTTGACGGCACTCAGTGTGGTGCTGGCGTTAATGGCGGTTTACCTGCCCTTTATTGGCTTTTTACTGGTGCTGTTCTGGCCGCTGCCTCTGATTGTTCTGGTGGTGCGTCATGGACTGCGCTGGGGGCTGATGGCGGCAGCAGCGGCGGGGGTATTGATGGGAATGCTTTTGGAACCGTTTCTGTCTTTGCGGCTGGTGATTGCGTATGCTCCGGCAGGGCTGCTTCTTGGCTGGGCCTTTGCCAAAGGCTTGTCCGGTGTGAAGGCTTTTCTGCTGACGATTGCAGCAGCGATTGCTGGGCAGGCAGCGTCTGTGGGGCTGCTGCTTTTGGTTACGGATGTGAATCCGCTGACCATGCAGGTGGAACTTTTGCAATCTTCCTTTGACACATCTTTGCAGCTCTATGAGGGGATGGGCATGAGTGAGGATACTCTGTCCAAGACCCGGGCGGAAATTGAGCAGGGATTGCAGATGCTGACGTATCTTTTCCCTCTGGTATTTATTATTATAGGGCTGTTGTATGGCGGCGTGGCCTATGTGACGGGCGGAAAAATCCTGAAACGGCTAGGCCATAATGTGCCGCAGTTCCCGCCTGTACACGAGTGGCGTTTGCCGCAGGCTTTCCTGTATCTCTTTGGCTTTGCGCTGGTGGGTCTCTACTGGGGCGGCACCAGGCAGATCATGTGGCTCTACCAGATTTCACTGAATGCCAATGCACTGGCCATTATGGCCGGACTTTTGCAGGGGCTGGTGCTGATGCACTGCCTGTTCCGTCATTTCAGGGTGAGTCTTTTTTTGAGGATTGTCTTTTACGTGTTTATTGTGATGAATCCCTTTTTGGCCCAGGTTGTGGCCATGACGGGGCTTATCGATATGATTTTTGACTACCGGCAGCGTTTTTCTGCCCGCAATCAGAAATGAGGTGCGCTAAATGCCACGAAATCTTTCGGCGTGGATAGATTTATCGATACATTTGCTTATCATGCTGGTGCTTATCGGCGTGCTATCCTACTACAATTTTTACATTGCCGCCATTGCCGGTGTGGTATGGCTGGCGCTGGCTTCCTTCGCCCGGGAACGGTGTGCGGACAGGTCCAGGCGTTTCGAGCGGTATTGTCGCAATGTAGTGCGCAATATCAATGAAATGCTCAATTATGCGGTGGATGAGCTGCCGCAGGCCATTATGATTGTCAATGAGGAAGGGCGCCTGCAGTGGTGCAATGACCGCATTACCGCATACTTAGGGGAAAAGCCCGAACAGGATACGGATGTGAAGGACATCTGGCCGGGCATCATCATTGCGCCGGTCTGGGGGCAGGAAGGCGAATATGTCTTTGCCCATGAGGACAGGTATTACCATGTGTTCTATCATCCGGTGAAGATGGCTCCGCGTCAGGAACCGCTGATGACCCTGTACATTCAGGATGTGACCAGCCATGAACAGCTCAAGAATACCTATCAGCAGAGCCGTACGGTATTGGTTTACATTCAGATTGATAATTATGACGAGGTTATGCAGGGGCAGACGGAGGCTGAGCGCACATCGCTGCTGTTGGCGGTCAATCAGACCATTGATAAATGGATGAAGAATCTCGGCGGCTTCATGCGCCGTGTCAGCGAGGACTTGTATGTGGTGATTCTGACCCGTGAGGGGCTGGATCAGGCCATGAACGAGAAGTTCGATGTGCTGGACAAGGCGCGTCAGCTCCAGAGCACCAACCGCCTGCCGGTAACACTGTCCATGGGCGTAGCTGTGGCGGAAAATCAGACCATGGCCGAGCTTGGGGCACAGGCACAGGCAGGCCTGGATTTGGCTTTGGGCCGCGGCGGCGACCAGGTAGCCGTGCAGATGAACGGCAAGACCCAGTTCTTCGGCGGCCGGGCCAAGGCCGTGGAGAAGCACACCCGCGTCAAGGCGCGGGTGGTGGCGCATGCCATTCGGGAAATCATGGAAGGGGCCGACGAAATCTACATTATGGGGCACCATAATGAGGACTTTGACTGCTTCGGCGCAGCTATGGGCGTGGCCAAGATGGCCCGTCAGCTCGAAAAGCCTTATCATATCGTGCTGTCGGATATGAACGATGGTATTGACAAATTCCATGATTTGCTTAAAGATAAAGAGGAATACGCAGGCGTGTTCGTTCACGCCGAGGACATTAAGGGCAGCACCACTTTGAATCCGGTGCTCATCGTGGTGGATACCCATATTCCGCATCTGGTGGCTGACCCCACTTTGCTGGAGCGGGTTCATCAGGTGGTGGTTATCGACCATCATCGCCGCAGCGAGAACTTCATCAAGAGCCCGCTGCTGGTTTACATCGAGCCTGGAGCCAGCTCCACGAGTGAGCTGATAACGGAGCTTCTGATGTACTTTGGCGAGGATATCCGTTTGGGACGAATGGATGCTACCGCTCTTTATTCCGGTATTGTGGTGGATACCAAGAATTTTGCGGTACAGACCGGCGTGCGAACCTTTGATGCGGCGGCCTTCCTGCGGCGCAGCGGGGCTGACCCGGTCATGGTGCGCCATCTCTTCCGCTCCGATTTTGATACTACGGTGGCTTTGGCTAAGACCAAGGCGCGGGCGGAACTCTTCCCCGGCGGACTCATTGTGTCCACCATTTCCGAGCGTATCCCCAACATTCAGGTTATCGCAGCGCAGGCGGCGGACAGCTTGCTGCGCATTGAAAATGTGCGCATGAGCATCCTCATCTTCCAGCTGACGGAGGATACCGTCGGCCTCAGTGCCCGCTCCACTGGTGAACTCAACGTGCAGGTCATCATGGAAGCCTTTGGCGGCGGCGGTCATCAGAATGTGGCCGGAGCACAGGTGAAAGATGGCGATATTGAGGTAATAAAGGCCAAGGTTATTGAGATAAGCGAAAAATATATCGAGGAGAATGATAAAGATGAAAGTGATTCTGCAGCAGGACGTTAAAAAATTAGGCAAGAAAGGCGAAATCGTGGAAGTATCGGAAGGCTACGGCCGCAACTTCCTCCTGCCCCGCAAGGCGGCAGTGCTCGCCAATGCCGAGAATATGAATGTGGCCAAGGCGCAGGCCGGTTCCAAGGCCCGCAAGGAAGCCATGGCTACGGATGAAGCAAAGCTCATGGCCGCCCAGCTCGAAAAGGTTTCCGTGACCATTCCGGTAAAAATCGGCGAAAACGGCAAACTCTTTGGTTCCGTAACGGGCAAAGATGTGGCAGATGCCTTGAAGAAGGAAAAGATTGACATTGACCGCCGGAAAATCACCATCAAGGGTGAGGTAACGGGTGCCGGTGAATACGAAGCCGTCATCAAGGTTCATCCTTCGATTAGCAGCACCATCAAGGTTAATGTAGTGGCAGGTTGATATGAAATTTCTGGATTATATTCGCAATCTATTTACGAAAAAACAGGAGCAGGCATTGCCTGCTCCTGCTTCGCGCAGTGCTACCCCGCTGGATAGGCAGATTGAGGCCCTTTACGCCATTTTGGTAGACGTTATGGGCACGGAAAAACTGGTGATTCAGGCCGGGAAGATGAAGGCACTGGATCTCATGCGCTCCGCTGACCCCTGTGAACGGGTACTGGCCCTGCAGCGCATCTTAGGGGAAGACCCGCTGATTAATCCTGCGCCCAAGCCGGAACAGGTGCCCGCCATTATGGATGCCCTGTCCGAGCGGGTGGCGGACATTGTGGCCCGCCGCAATGTGGAGAACAGCATTGAGAAGAAGGTCAATGAAAAGCTGGAAAAGGAGCACGCAGACTATGTGAACGATATCCGCCAGCAGGTCATAAAGGATGAAAAAGGCGGCAATGAAAGTCCGCAGGACAAGGAAAAGCGGGAGAAACTGGAAAAGCTGGAAACGATTAAGCTGACCCAGTCCATTATGGAACTTCTGCGCCCGCAGGATTTCTCGGAGATTGTCGGTCAGGAGCGGGCGGTTAAGTCGCTGATGGCCAAATTAAGTTCACCCTATCCCCAGCATTTGCTGCTGTATGGCCCTCCCGGCGTGGGCAAGACCACGGCAGCCAGATTGGTGCTGGAAGCGGCTAAGAAAAAGGCCGTATCACCTTTCGGCGAGGAAGCGCCCTTTGTGGAGACGGACGGCACAACCTTGCGCTGGGACCCGCGGGATATT
This sequence comes from Pseudoselenomonas ruminantium, assembly GCA_015058625.1. GTDB lineage: Bacteria > Bacillota > Negativicutes > Selenomonadales > Selenomonadaceae > Selenomonas_A > Selenomonas_A ruminantium_N. The sequence continues at coordinate 126,612 of SVCA01000009.1, forward strand.
ACGAATCCTTTGCTGGGTTCCGTCCATGACCCCATCTATCAAGGCGCGCAGAAGACGCTGGCGGACAGCGGTATTCCCGAACCCAAGCCGGGGCTGGTTACAGACGCCCACGGCGGCATCCTGTTTATCGACGAAATCGGTGAAATGGATGAAATGTTGCAGAACAAGCTGCTCAAGGTGCTCGAAGACAAGCGGGCCTACTTTGAGTCGGCCTATTATGACCCCACGGATAAGAAGGTGCCGCCTTATATCAAGAAGCTCTTTGAGGAAGGGGCACCGGCAGATTTCGTGCTGATTGGCGCCACCACCCGGGATGCAGGCCATATCAACCCGGCGCTGCGCTCCCGCTGTGCGGAGATTTACTTCGAACCGCTGACGCCGAAGCACATTCAGCAGATTGTGCGCAATGCGGCAGAAAAGCTCAAGGTCACGGTCAGTGATGAAGTGATGGCCTTAATCAGCGAGTACACCATCGAGGGCCGCAAGGCCATCAATATCCTGGCCGACGCTTACAGTCTGGCCTTGGAACGCTGCGGCGTTGGGGACGAGTTCAAGGTGGAGGATTTGGGCACGGAAAATGGCCCGCAGGTGGAAATCACCAAGGCGGATATCTACGAGGTGACCCAGGTCAGCCGACTGACACCCTACGTCACCAAGAAGGCTTCGGATAACGAGATTCAGGGGCACATCTTCGGTCTGGGGGTAGCCGGTTTCTTAGGCTCGGCTATCGAGATTGAAGCCGTGGCTTTCCCTGCCAAGGAAAAGGGTAAGGGCACCGTGCGCTTCAATGAAACCGCCGGTTCCATGGCCAAGGATTCCGTGTTCAATGCTGCTTCGGTCATGCGTCAGCTCACCGGCAAGGATTTGCATGATTATGATGTGCATATCAATGTGATTGGCGGCGGCAATATTGACGGACCGAGCGCAGGTACGGCAATACTTGCGGTTATCACCAGTGCCGTAACGGGCCGCAAAATCCGTCAGGATGTGGCGGTAACCGGCGAAATTTCTCTGGCCGGCCGGGTGCGCCCGGTAGGCGGTGTCTTTGAAAAGGCCTACGGGGCCAAACAGGCGGGTATCAGAACTTTGGTAATCCCCAAGGAAAACAGCAAGGATATTCCGCAGGAGCATTTGGGGCTGGATATTCACCCTGTGGACACTGCGGAAGAAGCCTTTAAGTATATCTTTGCAACGGAAGAGGAGAAGGAAGAGGAGTAAGAAATGGCATTGCCGGAACGTGTACCCCCCCAGAATATTGAAGCCGAACAGGCCGTTCTGGGGGCCATGCTCATAAAGAAAGAAGCCATCATTGAGGTGCAGGAAATCCTGCGTCCGGATGATTTCTATCGGGAAACCCATCGCATTATCTACGAGGCTATGGTGCGCCTGCAGAATAATGATGAAGCGGTGGATTTGGTAACCCTGACGGAGGAACTGCGCAAGACCGATATGCTCGACAAGGTGGGTGGGCTTGGCTTTATCACCCAGCTGGCCAATATTGTGGCCACCGCGGCCAATGTCAGCTACCATGCCAAAATCGTCAAGGAGAAGGCGGAACTGCGGAACCTCATTAACGTGGCCACCGAGATTGCGGGCAAGGCGTACGAGGACAGTGACGAAGTCGAAAACATCATGGACGAGGCAGAGAAGAAGATTCTCGCCGTGGCCAGCCGTCAGGGCGGCGGAGCCTTTGAGTCCATGAAAAATATCGTCATGCGCACCTTTGAGCGCATCAACGTGCTCTATGAATCCAAGGGCGGGCTTACGGGCCTTAGCTCCGGTTTTAAGGATTTGGACAAGCTGACAGCGGGATTGCAGAAATCTGACCTCATACTGGTGGCGGCTCGTCCGTCCATGGGTAAGACGGCCTTCACGTTGAATATTGCCAGTTATGTTGGTCTGCATGGCGGCAATGTGGCCTTCTTCTCGCTCGAAATGAGCAAGGAACAGCTCATGCAGCGTATGCTCTGTTCCGAAGGCGGCATTGATGCCTCCCGCCTGCGTACGGGTCAGCTTGACGAGGTGGAATGGAATAAGCTCGTCGGCGTGGCCGACCGTATGAGCCGGGCGCCTATCTATATTGATGATACGGCAGGTATCACCGTTATGGAACTGCGCTCCAAGGCGCGGCGCCTCAAAGCTGAACATGGCCTTGACCTTATCATCATCGACTATCTGCAGCTCATGCAGGGCCGCGCCAGCAAGAACAGCGACAACCGCCAACAGGAAATCTCTGAGATTTCCCGCTCGCTCAAAGCCTTGGCACGTGAACTCGATGTGCCAGTTATCGCGCTCTCCCAGCTCTCCCGTTCCGTGGAAAGCCGTCAGATTAAAAAGCCGATGCTCTCTGACCTGCGTGAATCCGGGTCGTTGGAACAGGATGCGGATATTGTTATGTTCCTCTATCGCGAGGATTACTACGATAAGGATACGGAGAACAAGAATATTACCGAAATCATCGTGGCCAAGCATCGTAACGGTCCGGTCGACAGCGTGCAGCTGTTCTTCCAGAAAGAATATACCAAGTTCCGGGATTTGCTGGTGCAATAATTACCGAAATCTTGATTCGTGGCTGGCAGGGCGGCTGAGGTGGTATTCATGCTCTGCTTAGACTGCTGGCTAAAAATCATTTTTGCCTTTTATAAAACTCAAAGCATCTAAACTCACTGCGTTCAGACAAAGATGCTTTGAGTTTTTTCGTATGTGGGCAAAAATGATTTTCTTAACGCCAGCAGTCAAACGCGCCGCCTGAACACCACCCCAGCCGCCCTGCCAGAAGAAACTAAACTTATTAAGCAGGAATGTTTTCTGGTAGCCACGAAGTAATCAAGGCCTTTCCTTGGGGAAGGGCAGTAGCAAGTTATTTTTGATTTAGGTGTGTCAATATTGACGTTAAAGCCTTCCCCTCTGGGGAAGGTGCCCCGTAAGGGGCGGATGAGGTAAAAAAAGGAAGTGTCCATTATGCCGAACATAACTTATCGCCATGATTTGAAAAAGAAATCGCAACAACTGCGTTCCAATATGACCAAGGAAGAGCGTCATTTATGGTATGATTTTTTGAAAACATATTGCCCGCAGTTTAGACGGCAGAAAACTATTGGTAACTATATTGCAGATTTTTATTGTCCTTGTTGCAAGTTAGTAGTTGAGTTGGATGGCGGGCAGCATTATGAAGAAAATGGACAGGTCTATGATGAAAAACGTACTGCTTATCTGAGTGATATGGGTATAACAGTGCTTCGCTTTAGTAATCGGGATATTTGGGAGAACTTTCAAGGTGTGTGCTCTCAGATTGATAGGGTAGTAGAAATGTTGTTAAAAAATAAACCTCATCCGAGCGCTTCGCGCCCACTCCCAGGGTGTCCCCCGGACACCCGCGGCTAAGCCGCCCCCAGAGGGGAAGGCTTTACGTTAGCGCAGTCGTGCTTTTTGCCCCCGCTTCGGCTGTGTGCAGTATCTTCGTGTTACGATGAAAGAGAGACTCTTGACCGATTTTGACGGATTTTTGCAAGTTCAATCTTGACAAAGCAGGAGGAAACTTGTAAACTGTAAATATGAAATTGGTTTCATATTTTACCCTTGCAGGAATTATATTTTGAAGACGCGAATAATAAAAGGAGGCTTTTCCTATGAAGGAAATTCGTTTGGACAGCCCGCTGAAAGGCGAACTGGTGGAACTGTCCCAGGTGAATGACCCGGCTTTTGCCAGCGGGGCCATGGGCTTTGGTGCAGCGGTAAAGAACCCGGACGGGAAGGTTTACGCTCCCGTTGACGGTGAAATTACGGTGCTTTTTGAGACGAAGCACGCTATCGGCATTCATGGTGCGAACGGTGAGGACCTGCTGATTCATGTTGGTCTGGATACCGTAAAACTGAATGGCGAGCACTTCACGGCACATGTGGAGCAGGGCGCAGCGGTGAAAAAAGGCCAGCTGTTGCTGGAATTTGATGGCGAGGCCATCAAGGCGGCCGGTTATGACATCACTACGCCGTTCGTTGTAACCAATTCCACGGAATTTGACAAAATCACCATTGCTCTGGGTGATAAGGAAATCGTTTCTGCTGAAGCTGAAGCCAAGGCCGAAACGGTGACGGCTGACGACGAATACGCGGACCTTCCGCAGGAAGCCCGCGTGGCCAAGCTCATTGAAAAATATGTAGGCGGCATGGATAACGTGCGCAATGCAGAACACTGCGCTACGCGCCTGCGCCTCATCATTAACGACAAGTCCAAAATCGATGAGAAAGCGATTGAAAACATCGATGGCGTAAAGGGCCAGTTCTTTGCAGCTGCGCAGTATCAGATTATCCTGGGCACGGGCTTTGTGGACAAGGTCTTTGCAGAATTTGTCAAGGGCACGAATTTCTCCGGTGTCAGCAATAAGGAAGAAGCGTATGCTCAGATGACGCCGCTGCAGAAGATTTCCCGTACGTTGGGTGACGTATTCGTACCCATCATCCCCGTACTGGTGGCAACTGGTTTGTTCATGGGTCTGCGCGGTGCCGCACAGAGCCTCGGCGTGCAGTTCAGCGATAATGTACTGCTCTTGAGCCAGATTCTCACGGATACGGCCTTCATCTTCCTGCCTGCACTCGTTTGCTGGTCCACGATGAAACGCTTCGGCGGCACGCCGGTTATCGGTCTGGTGCTCGGCCTCATGCTCGTTGGCCCGCAGCTGCCAAACGCTTGGGCGGTTGCCGGTGGCGATGTGAAGCCCATTCCGATGGAAATCTTCGGTATGACCATTGGTATCGTCGGCTATCAGGGTTCTGTTCTGCCGGCACTTGTTCTGGGTATCTTTGCAGCGAAACTGCAGAAAGCCCTCAAGACGGTAGTTCCCGATATTATCGACCTGATTGTTACGCCGTTTGTTACCCTGTTCATCTCCATGATTCTGGGTATCCTCATCATCGGCCCCATCATGCATTCTCTGGAAACGACGATTTTCGGTGCAGTTTCCGCATTCCTGCAGATGCCTATGGGTATCGGCGGTTTCATCGTCGGTGGTCTGCAGCAGGTTATCGTAGTATTTGGTGTGCATCATGTGTTTAACGCTCTGGAAGTACAGCTCCTGGCTACTACGGGCGTTGACCCCTTCAATGCCATCATCACCGGTGCTATCGTAGCGCAGGGCGGTGCGGCTGTGGCTGTAGCGATGAAGACTAAGGATGCAAAGAAACGCGCGCTCTACATTTCCTCTGCTGTACCTGCATTCCTGGGCATTACGGAACCGGCTATCTTCGGTATCAACCTGCGTTTCATGAAGCCGTTCCTCTATGCACTCGTTGGCGGTGCCTGCGCTGGCGGCGTGGCCAGCTTCCTGCATCTGGCTGGTACGGGCATGGGTATCACGGTTCTGCCGGGTACGCTTCTCTACCTCGACCATTTGCTCGAATATGTGATTGTAAACTTAATCGGCTTCGGTGTGGCTTTTGGACTTACCTTTACGCTGTTTAAGCCGGAAGAATAATGACCTGAGGGGAGGCTTAGCCTCCCCTCATTTTGTAAAGGAAGGTGACTTATATGGAAAAATTCAACAAGCAGGAAATAGATGAAAAGTTAAAGGCCGGTTTTCCGCTGGAACACCGCTGGCATAACCGTTTCCATTTGGAAATGCCCTTTGGCCTGATTAATGACCCCAATGGTCTGGCTTTTTGCGATGGCAAGTTCCATGTTTTCTATCAGTGGAATCCGCTGGGCTGTGAGCATAAGAACAAGTGCTGGGCGCATACGGCAACGCGCGATTTCATACATTACAGCACACCGGAACTGGCCCTGTGGCCGGATGATGTCCATGACAAGGATGGCTGTTACTCCGGCTGCGGCACCGTGGAGGACGGACAGCTGCGGGTGCTTTATACCTGCAACCGCAAGGAAGATGGTGTGCGAATTCCTGCGCAGCGCTTTGGCAGCTTGAAGGGCGGTCAGATTAAGAAGGAAGACATCATCGTGCCAGACCATCCGGAGGGCATTACCGGTCATTTTCGTGACCCTTATCTCTTTACGCGCCGTGGCAAGCGGTACTTTGTGATTGGTGCTCAGCGGGAAGCAGATGAAAAGGGCACCGTGCTGATTTATGAGGAAACAGCGGAAGGCTGGAAGAATCTGGGCGAGGTACAGACTCGCTTAGGGGAGTTCGGCTATATGTGGGAATGTCCCAACCTCGTGCAGTTTGGCAGTTATGATGTGCTGATTTTCTGCCCGCAGGGACTGGATGAACGAGCTTTTGACCGGCAGAACCTCTATCAGGCCGGTTATATCGCAGGGCATTTATCTTTGGACAGCATGGATATGATGCAGCACACCAAGTTCCAGGAACTGGACAAGGGCTTTGATTTTTACGCACCGCAGGTGCTGACGCATGAAGGGCGCCAGATTCTGATTGGCTGGATGGGCATGCCGGATAAGGACAATGAATATCCGACGGCAGAACAGGGATGGCAGTACAGCTTGACCATGCCGCGTGAGCTGCGTCTGCGTCAGGGCCATATTTACTCCCGTCCGGCGCGGGAAATGAAGGATTTGCGCATTGCCGAGACGGCCGTGGAACTGGAAGCTGAGGATACGACAGCAATCAGCCGCACGCTCTTTGACGGTTCGGAAATTATTCTGGACATGGAATTGGGAAAAAGTGAGGAAATCGTGATTACCATTGCCTTTGGCACGGAGAAGCTGCGCTTTATCTATGACCGCAAGGCGCAGGTGATGTCCATTGACCGCAATGAAATGCGCAAAGGCGGCCGCGGCGTGCGCCGCTTCCGCCTGTTTGCCGATGAAAATCTCTCCTTGCAGATTTTCGTGGACAAGACCGCTGTGGAAGCCTTCTTCCAGCATGGCGAAGAAGCCGCCAGCCTCCTGGTGTTCCCGGAGAAAAACATTCAGCCGGAACTTACCATCGCAGCTGATGCAGAAATAAAGTCCCTAAGCGGAAAAATCTGGCAGCTGGACAGCTTCAAATTCAACCGCTGAAGCGAAAAATAAAAAGGAATAAGCCCCTGAAACCATTGGTTTCAGGGGCTTATTCCTGTCAGAAAACGGCTGGGGAAGCCGCACGTCAGTTGTTTACAGCGCGATTTTCGAAGGACTCTTTTTTCAGAGGAATTCGTCTAATTCGGTCGAAGGGGATTGACTCAAACGAATAACGAATATCTAAATACGCATCAGATCGATTAAAAATAACCTTCTTCAGGGAAAATTTCGAGGTCTTTTTAATGCGATTGATATAATACTGCGCATCTTCCGCTGAAAATGTTCCATTCTCGATAATAACGCGGACGTTATCGACTATCATGGGGAAACACCTCCAACAAATAAAACACCGCATAAGCTGCCTATTGGGGATTATCAGGGACGGTAACTTATGCTTCCTTGTTGTTAGCGAAGCAAAGGAATAGAGTAAATCCTTAACAACTCGATATACAGTATACACTATGAATCTCTCCTTGTGAAGTAGTAAAAGTTACCGATATTGCCCAAAAGTCCTAATTCACATGGAATTATTCCCAGTAAATGGTGGTTATATAAAAATCTCGCCTGTTTTTGAAGGATTTGTAGAGACCCCCATAAGTTAGACCAAGGAATCTAACTTATGGGGGTCTTTTTATGGCAAAATATAGTGCAGAATTT
>SVCA01000020.1 GCA_015058625.1 Pseudoselenomonas ruminantium
ATTCTTAGCACCGTGGATACGACAGATGATGCAGCTTTGAAGGGCGTTTTGGAAAAGCAATGCAACTTTGCCATCGTAACAGGCGAAGCTGACCAAAATCGTTTCGCAGCTGAATCCCTGTTCTTTTCCCGATACTGTGCGCGGCTGCATCGCCAGCATCCGTTGGCCGGTAAAGAACACATTGCCTATGCAGATTTGGAAGGTGCGCGCATTGTCAGCAAGGGGCGGGGTTATCAATGTTTTCGGCATAATATCGATAAGTATATTCTGTTGCCGGGACTACATGTAGACCTGCTAGCTGAAACGGCCGATGAAATGCTTATCACTGACCTGATTCTCCGGCATCAGGCGATAAACTTAGGCTATGACTATGCTGCCGTGCTGAATCCACATCCGGATATCGTTGTAAAACCTTTGGGCACGGGCGATGACCTGGGGCAGTTCGTATATCTTGTCTGGGACAAGACAACAGTCCTCACCCAAGCCAGCCAAAAGTTTCGTGCCTTCCTGCTTGATTGGCTGCCTAAAAATGGTAAAGACAAAGTTATCTGGCCACTTTGATATATTCTGCGATATTTTATGGTGTACCGTTCATATGTTCAGGAGTGTCGGCAAATTTACGCCGGATGAAGTCGATAAGACAGCGTTCGTCCGCGTAGATTTGCCGGCCTTTTTTGGTGACGATAAATCCTTTTTGAGCAAGACCTTCAATGGGAATGGCGATAAGATTGCTATCCTGCAAAATGCCATTGCCGGTCAGAATCGATAGGGCGATGCCTTGCTGGACGATATTCCAGACGCTCGAAAGGTTGGGGGAATAATGGAGAATTTGTGGCTGGAGCTTTTGGCGGTCAAATTCAGCCAGCACACGTTTGGTCAGGATAAATTTACGACTGAGCAGCACCAGTGGATAGGCGGCCGCTTCGGCCAAGGTGACGCTTGGCTTATCGGCAAGTGGATGGCTGCGTGGGACACAAAGGCAGATGGGCCAGGACGATAATTTGCGCAAGGTGAGATTGGGCCGTCCTTCGGCATCGTGGACAAAGGCCAGGTCAACTTCTTCACGCTCTACCATATCCAGCGCTGCGCCGCCGGCAGGTTCTGTGATTTCCAGTTGGATTTCCGGGTGCAGCTGGAAAAATTCGCCCAAAAGCAGCGGCAGGATAATGGTGGCAATCTGCGAAGGCACGGCCAGCTGCAGGCGGTTATGCCGTTTGGCAATCTCTTTGACACTGGCCTCAAAGTGTTTGACCTGCTTCAGCATCTTTTCCACTTCCTGAAACAAAGCCTGTCCGTCAGCGGTGAGCTGAATATTGCGCCCTACATGGCGGAACAGGTTCAGCCCGGTTTCTGCTTCGATATTTTTCATGGACAGGCTCAAGGTGGATTGGGACATATGCAGGCTGGCGGCCGCTTTGGTAACATTTTCGTGACGGCAAACCTCGGCGAAGTATTGCATTTGCTGGATATTCATGGCAGTACCTCCTTTGACTAGCTTCATCATAACGAAATCAATCGGTTTTTTCAATAGATAAATCGATTATAAGTGTTTTTTATTTGGGGCGGAATAGGCTATGATGAAGACAGAAAAAAACAGTGTGCAGCGGGAGGTAATGACGATGAAAAAGGCAATGAAGATTTTTGCTGAAAAGATGATGGCAAGAACGCATAGAGCGGTAAAAATTTATCAACTGGAATCGCGCAAAAAGCAGGATATGACTCCGGCGCGGTGGAATATGCTCTATGGGAAATACTTATTGGATATGGATGAGGCCATTTGACGAAAGGAGAGCGTTATGGAAAAGAAAGCGATTCTGCTGGACGAAAAGGACAATGTGGCCACCTGCACCAGCGAGGCACAACCTGAGGACATGGTTATTTGTCATGGCGGCGGCAGTGCCCAGGTAAAGGCTGTCGAAACGATTCCCATTTGGCACAAGATTGCCTTAAGGCCTATCGCCAAGGGCGAAATGGTCTATAAGTACGGGGAGATCATCGGGGAAACCTTGCAGGACATTCCGCAGGGCGGCTGGGTATCACATGAGAATATCCGCAGCATTCCCCGGGATTACGCCAGTGAGTATGTAATTGTCAAGGAGGGCAAATGAGATGGAATTTTACGGTTACAGACGCAAAGAAGGCCGCCCCGGCATCCGCAATCATATTCTGATTCTGCCCACTTGTGCCTGCGGCAGTGAGTCCTGCCGAATTGTGGCCAGTCAAGTACGGGGCGCGGTGAATATCGTCTTTAACACCGGCTGCAGTGACGTAGCGGCCAATACGGAAATGAGCCAGAAGGTGCTCACAGGCTTTGCCCTGAATCCCAATGTCTACGGCGTAGTCATCATCGGCCTGGGCTGTGAAACTGTACCGCATGCCAAGTTGCGGGAAAAGATACAGGCAAAATGTTCCAAGCCGGTAGTTTCCTTTGGCATACAGGAAGAAGGCGGCACCTTAAAGACCATTGCAAAAGCTGTGCGGGCTGCCCGGGAAATGGCGGCTGAAGCCGGGCTGCAGCAAAAAGAAAAATTCCCCATCAGCGAGTTGCTGTTGGGGATAGAATGTGGCGGCAGCGATGCTACCTCTGGGATTGCCTCCAATCCTGCGGTAGGCAATCTTAGCGACAGGCTCGTAGATTTGGGCGCGTCCGCCATGATGAGCGAGTCCATTGAGTGGATTGGCGGTGAACACGTGCTGGCCCGCCGGGGCGCCACGCCGGAAATCCATGACCAGATTATCCGGGTGTGCGAGGACTATGAAAAACATTTGCTGGCTGCAGGGCAGGATTGCCGGGCCGGTCAACCGACACCGGGCAACAAAGCGGGCGGCTTGTCCACGATTGACGAAAAGAGCCTGGGCTGCATCCGCAAAGGCGGCACCCGTCCCATCGTGGAGGTGCTGGAACAGGCGCAGCCGCCCACAAAGCACGGGGCGATTGTCATGGATACGGCAGGATACGATATTTCTTCTGTAACGTCTATGGCGGCTGCCGGCTGTCAGGTCATTATCTTCACCACGGGCAGAGGGACGCCTACGGGCAATGCCATTGTGCCGGTGCTGAAAGTGACCGCCAATGAACATACCTATAGCTGGATGGAAGATAATATGGACGTGGATTTATCGGGCATTATCCGAGGGGAGCAGACCATTGAGGAAAGCGGTGGGATGCTGCTGGAAAAGCTTCACGAGATTGCAAATGGCAAGCTCACCAAAGCGGAAGCTTATGGTTTTTCGGATATTGCGGTTGACCATGTGTGCAGATTCGTGTAATTGGCGTGAGGGCGAATAGGATAGAGCATATTATGATGTCAGACCTTGAAATCCGGCTGGTCATGGTAGAAGTGCTGCAAAAGTTCAATAAAGGCGTGCAGGGATTGGCGTTTGTCGTTTTTATGCGTGTAAACGCCGCAGGGAATGACGACATTGCTGTTAAAGTCGAGCCAGACAAATTCGCCGTTATGGTCATTTAAGAAACCCGGTGCCAGACATACTCCTTTGTGGGCAGCCACGTTGGTCAGGGTATTGTCGTGGTCGGGGCTGTTGAAATAATCCACATGAATTTCGCTGATTATGCGTTGCTGCAGGGCACGCAACATGGGCGGTGAGCCGCCGCCTACCATAAGTGTACGACCTTTTAAGTCGCTGGGCGTAACCAGCGGCTTTTTTGTCAGAGCGTCATTTTTCTCGGTAATCAGGTAGATGTGACTGTCAAACAGGTGGTGACAGGTCACATCCGGTACGCGCTTCATCGTGTATTCCATGGCAAAGGTCACATCCTGCTCGCCTTGCAGGAAGGATTCCTGTCCGTGCTGCCAGTCAAAACTGGGAATGACATTGACTGTCGGAAAGCTGCGGCTGAATTGCGCAATGACCTGTGGCAGAAAGTAGATGGCGGAACGAATCGGCAGCGTTATGCGAATGCTTTCGGCGTATTTGGCACTGAAATTCTGCCCCTGCTCAATGGCCTCCTTCAGTTGTCCGTAAAGTGTGCGCAAGGTGCCAACAAATTGTGCGCCTGCTGGTGTAAGCATAGCCCCTTTGCCGGAGCGCTCAAAGAGGGCAAAACCAATCTCGTTTTCCACAATCTTTATCTGATAGGTCAGTGTGGGCTGCGAGATAAAGAGATTTTCGGCAGCGCGGTTGAAATTCAGCACTTGTGCCAGTTCCAGGATATATTCCATCTGCTTGGTATTCATGCATGCGTCCTCCTTTGTTCTTTACTTGCAGTATAGCGGCTGTTTTTCCAAAAGGCAATGATTTTAATAAAATAATCGGATTAATAATATCGGTTTATAATTGAATAACTTGATATAACGTTCCTTGCTGAAAGGAAAATTATGAAAAATTTTTTTGTAAATCCAAAAAAATCCATTGACTTGAAGTTTGCTCAAGGGTGTATGGTTATAGTCATCCGAGAAATATTAGTGAAAAGGAGCTACTATATGTACTTAGAAAAGATTAACAGCCCAGAGGATATAAAAAACTTTACTGCCCAGCAGCGTAAGGAACTGGCGGCAGAAATGCGGGCAGCCATGCTGAAACGGGCCAGCATTCACGGCGGTCATTTCGGTCCTGATTTTGGCATTGTGGAGGCAGTTATTGCCCTGCATACGGTGTTTGATTCGCCCAAGGATAAATTTGTCTTTGATATCTCCCATCAGGCTTATCCCCATAAGATGCTGACAGGGCGCAAGGATGCTTACCTATATGAAGAACATTATGATGATGTGTCCGGTTATACCAATCCTGAGGAAAGTGAGCACGATATGTTCAATGTGGGGCATACGTCCACGTCCATCAGTCTGGCAACGGGGCTGGCGAAAGCTCGTGACCTCAAAGGGGACAAGGAAAACATTATTGCCATTATCGGTGATGGTTCCATGAGTGGCGGTGAGGCTTTGGAGGGGCTGGATACTGCCGGGGAAATGGATTCCAATTTGATTATCCTGTTTAACGACAATGATATGAGTATCGCTGAAGTTCACGGCGGCATGTATAAGGGATTCAAAGAGTTGCGTGATACCAACGGTAAGTCGGAGCGTAATCTGTTCAAGGCCATGGGGCTTGATTACCGGTTTGTAGCGGATGGCAATGATGCGGAGGCTTTGATTGCTGCTTTTAAGGAAGTCAAGGATATAGACCATCCTGTTGTTTTGCATATTGTGACACAGAAGGGAAAAGGTTACAAGATTGCCGAAGAGAACAAAGAAGATTGGCACTGGCATATGCCCTTTGATATCGAAACGGGTGAAGTTAAGCAGCCGGTGGTCGACCCTTATGCTGAGCAGACGGCAGAAACCTTCCTGCGTCTGGCGAAGGAGGATAAGAAATTTATTGCTATCTCGGCAGCCACTCCTTCCAGCATGGGACTTACCCAGGAACGCCGTAAGGAACTGGGCGAGCATTACATTGACGTGGGCATTGCCGAGGAACAGGCCGTGGCGATGGCTTCGGGACTGGCCAGAAATGGTGCTCATCCTGTCTTTGGGGATTTTTCCTCTTTTTTCCAGCGTACCTATGACCAACTCTCCCAGGATGTGTGCGTAAATAACAGCTCTGCCACTTTCCTGATGTTCTGGGCATCCATGTATGGTATGAATGATGTGACGCATTTGGGTTTCTACGATATCCCCATGATGAGCAATATTCCGAACCTCGTGTATTTGGCACCGACTTCGCCGGAAGAATATCAGGCAATGCTGGATTGGGCAATTCCGCAGGAAAAATATCCTGTGGCCATTCGGGTGCCCCACATGATGGTGGGCAGTTCGAATCGTCCGGTGCGTAAATCCTATGATGAACTCAATAAGTATGAAGTAGTGAAGGAAGGCAGCCGTGTTGCCATCATTGGTTTAGGGAATTTCTACAATCTGGCGGAAGAGGCGGCGGCTAAACTCAAAGAACAGGGCATAGAGGCAACACTTATCAATCCGCTTTTTATCAGCGGGCAGGATAAGGATTTGTTGGAAAAACTGAAAGCCAACCATGAACTGGTCGTAACCTTGGAAGACGGCATCCTGGACGGCGGCTTTGGCGAAAAGATTGCCCGCTTCTATGGTGCAGATAAAATGAAGGTATTGAACTTTGGCTTGGCAAAAAAATTCTATGACCGTTATGATTATGAGGCCTTAGCCAAGGAAAATCACTTGACGGCTGTGCAGGTCGCAGAGGATATTTTGGCTAATCTGTAAAAAAATCCAGGGCAGCAATCCAAGAGGCTGCCCTGGATTTTTCTTGTAACGAACTTAATAAAATAATTAAATTGATAATCTAAACTTACGATTGGATATTCTGATATAACATCGCTATAATGAAATCAACAAAAGGAAATGCAGATACGCTGAAAGGGGAATGTCAAATGTCACTGGAAATGTTAGAAGCAAAAGAAGCGATTCGCGAGGTTATTGATGGTTTTGCCAATCTCGAGTGCAATGTGCCGGCGCAGATGGTTTATTTCACCGAAGATGTTCATGTCATGGTCTATATGGGCGATAAGCTCACGATGGACATTCATGGACGCGACACGTTGGAAAAACAGTTCAGCGCCTTTACGGGCGGCATCAAGGCGTCGCACCATCAAAATGGCCAGCAGGTCATTACGGTAGATGACGATACGGCTGTGGACGTGCATTACTGCCGGGCGGCACTTGTAATGGAAGAAAACGGTCATACTGTGGTGTCGGACAACTACATCCGTTATACGGATAAACTGGTGAAGCAGGACGGCAAGTGGCTCATCAAAGAGCGTGAGCAGCATTTTGTCATAACAAAAAAGCAGGATTTGTAAGAGGTGGATACCCATGAAACGCAGAGATTTTATTCGGCTGACCGGCATGGGAACCTTGGGGCTGTTGTTTTCAGGCTGTGGCATTTTCAGCGATAAAGCCGCCTCTCCAGCAGCGGCTGCTGAAAATGCAGGGACTGTTGCCGAAGGAGCAAAAGGAAAGAAAATTCTCGTGGCATTCTTTTCACGCAAGGGTGATAACTATGAAGTGGGCTATATCGAAAAAGGGAATACGCATATTTTAGCAGATATGATTGCTGAAGAACTTCCTGGAGCAGACGTCTTTGAAATCAAGACGGTGAAGGAATACGCTGCGGATTATCGGGCATGTACCGAAGAAGCTAAAGCTGAAAAAGAACAGGATGCGCGGCCGCAGTTAGCTACAAAAATACCGAATTTTCAAGATTATGACATTGTATTTCTTGGTTATCCCATTTGGTGGAGTGATTTACCCATGCCGGTCTATACCTTTATGGAAAGCTACGATTGGCAGGGCAAGACAGTCATCCCCTTCTGTACTTCGGCAGGCGATGTTATGACAGGTCTGGAGGACAGGGTTATTCCGCGTTACGCCAAGGGTGCGCAGGTAAAATTGCCGGGACTGGGTTTGTCCGGTAAACGTGTCCAGCAGGAAACAGAGAGTGTTCGCCCGCAGGTAAAGACATGGCTGAATGAACTTAGAAATATGGGCGTATTATAACAGGTTGGAGGGAGCGAAAATGCACTTGAAAAAAAAGATATATCACAGCATTCTTACGGCAAGTGTGTTGTTGTCACTTAATATTGGTTTTGTATCTGCTACGCCAATTACCATCGAGGAGCAAGGTTCATTTACGGTGGGCGGCAGTTATAAACAGCATGCAGGAAAATTCACGCAGGAGAATTTTGTTGCAGAAGATGGGCAGAGGGCTTATGGCGATTTTGCTTATGTGGAGTATCAAAAGCCTGTCAAAGCCAAAAAACTGCCGTTGATTTTTCAGCATGGCGGTGCTCAGTCAAAACGTACATGGGAATCCGGCCCGGATGGACGGGAAGGGTTCAATACGATGTTTTTGCGAGCCGGTTATTCCGTATATCTGGTAGACCAGCCCCGTAGTGGCGAAGCCAATCTTTCCACGGAGGCAGTAACGCCGGACACACCTTGGGCAAGTAATCCCATGTATGGTGATAAAACCTTGTATGTACTTTCACGTATTGGGCATTATGACGAAAACGGCAATCCGGTTCCCAATGCGCAGTTTCCCGCGGGTGAAGAAAATTATCAGGCATTTCAGCAAAGCTGGACAATAGGCTCGGGGCCATTAGATAATGACCTCAATGCCGATGTGCTTGCTAAACTTTTTAATCGCCAGAAGGATGGGGCGGTATTGGTCTCTCATTCCATGGGCGGTACAATTGGCTGGCGTACAGCTATTCGTACAGATAAAGTGAAGGCTATTATTGCCTATGAGCCGGGAGGAACGCCCTTTGTGTTCCCGGAAAACGAGATGCCGAAAATAACGGATGCGCGTTTTAAGGCCCTTTCTGCTTCGGCAATGGGGGTTCCCATGGAGGATTTTCTGAAACTCACCAGAATTCCCATCGTGCTGTATTATGGAGATTATATAAAAATCGGTTCGGAAAATGTTGGCGAGGATAAGTGGGGCACTGAGTACGCAATGGCACAACAGTTTGTTGCGGCGATAAATCGTCATGGCGGTGATGCGACTTTGGTACATTTGCCGGATATTGGTATCAAGGGAAATTCGCATTTTCTTATGCAGGAAAAGAATAATCGTGAGATTATGGAACTGGCTTTAAAATGGTTAAAGGAAAAGGGCCTTGATAAATAAGGGAGTTATGTGTAAAAGAGATGTTTTGAAAGGAGTAATGACAAATGCAGTATGTAAAGTTTGGTAATACGGGGATGGATGTTTCGCGGATTTGTCTGGGGATGATGAGCTTTGGCAAGCCGGGCAAGGAGAATGGCGTTTTCCCTTGGGCTAAGGACTATGAAGAAGGCAAGTCAATTTTTAAGAAAGCCATTGACCTTGGTATCAACTACTTTGATACAGCAAATGTTTACCAAATGGGTTCCAGTGAGGAGATTACGGGACGTTACATCAAAGATTTCGGTCTGAACCGTGATGAAATTGTCGTGGCAACGAAGGTGAATTTTGAAATGCGTCCCGGTCGTCCAAATGGCGGCGGTACCTCCCGTAAAAATATCATGGCAGAAATCGACCACAGCCTTGAGCGTCTAGGACTGGACTATATCGACTTGTATCAAATTCATCGGTTAGATACGAGCACACCAATGGAAGAAACCATGGAGGCGCTCCATGATGTGGTAAAGAGTGGTAAAGTTCGTTATATTGGAGCATCGACTATCTTTGCCTGGCAGTTGGAACGAATGCAGAATATCGCAGAGCAACATGGCTGGACGAAATTTGTTTCCCTGCAGCCGCAATATAATTTGATTTATCGTGAAGAAGAACGGGAAATCATGCCGCTTTGTCAGGATAGAAAAATGGCGGTAGTTCCCTGGAGTCCTTTGGCTGGTGGCCGTTGTGCCCACCCGTGGGGAATGGTGACGGAACGCAATAAGATTGACGATGTTTCGCCTATGGTCTGGAATGCGACCAATGATGTAGATAAAGTGGTCATTGATAATTTGGAAAAGATTGCCAAGGAGCATGGTCGCAGCATGGCGCAAGAATCTCTGGCATGGATGCTCTCTAAGCCTTATATCACTGCGCCGATTGTGGGAACAACGGATGTAAAGCATATTGAAGAAGCCGTAGCTGCACTGGACATTAAACTTGATGAAGAAGAAATAAAGGCACTTGAAGCACCTTACGTGCCGCACATTAAGACGGGGGCTTTTTAATGGGGAGGAGGTATAACAAATGGAATTTTTCACACTGAACGATGGCAATAAAATACCAGCAGTTGGCTTTGGAACCTTTCAAATTCCAGCCGATGGCAGTACCTACAAGGCGGTAAAGAAAGCGTTAGAACTGGGGATCCGTCATATTGATACGGCAGCAGCATATTTTAATGAAGCTGAAGTCGGTCGGGCCGTAAAGGACAGCGGCGTTCGCCGTGATGAAGTTTGGATAACCAGTAAGTTGTGGTTGCAGGATTATCCATATGCAGAAGCACAGAAAGCCATTGACGCTTCCTTGCAAAAACTGGGGATGGATTACATGGATATGTATCTGTTGCACCAACCCTATGGGGAAGTGACGGAGGCTTGGGCGGCTTTGGAAGAGGCGAAAAAAGCAGGCAAGATTCGCTCCATTGGTGTTTCTAATATGACACCAAAACTTTGGCAGCAATATGTACCGCAGTTTTCGAGCATGCCAGCGGTCAATCAGGTAGAGTTCAATCCTTTTTTCCAGCAGAAAGAATTGCGTAAACTGTTGGCTCCGCATGATGTGAAAATTGAAGCATGGGCACCGCTGGGGCAGGGAAGTACAGCCCTGCTGACGCATCCGGAAATTTTGAAACTGGCGGCTAAATATGGTAAGGATGCCGGACAGGTGGTTTTGCGTTTTGAATATCAGGAAGGGATTATCATTTTCCCGAAATCCATACATGAATCCCGTATTAAGAGCAATATGGAAATTTTTGACTTTGCTTTGACGGATGCGGAAATGGATGCTTTGCGCGCTCTGGATACCAATAAGGGGATTCATGACCCCGATCGTCCAGGTGTCAAGGAAATGCTGTTAGGAGCATTTGATGTTCATGCCAATGATTAAGTGATGCCAAGCATTGTATTTTTATGGAGGAAAAATTTATGCCTAAAAATGTATTTGAAGAAATGCGCAAGGGCGCGGCATACGATATCCGGCAGGAAGATTATGTGGAGCAGGTGCATAGTGAACTCAACCGCTGTGCCAGTCTGTGTCAGAAAATCAATGCTACGGATGTAAACGATAAAGAAAGCATCTTGAAACAGGAAAAGGAACTTCTGTCCAATACCGAGTTCACAGATTCCTATTTTACGCCGCCTTTTCAGATTGATTGCGGCAACCGGGTATTTGTGGGCAAAAATGTCTTTGCCAATCATAATCTGACCATGATGTCTCTGGGCACCATTACGATTGAAGATGGGGTTATGCTAGGGCCGGAAGTGGGGCTGTTTACCGTCAATCATGAACCGAAAAACATTCGCACGGTCATGACCAAGGAAATTCACATCAAGAAAAATGCCTGGATTGGTGCCAGAGTCAGCATTTTGCCGGGGGTAACCATCGGGGAAAATGCGATTATTGGCACCGGGGCAGTAGTTACCAAAGATGTTCCCGATAATTGTATGGCTGTCGGTGTACCGGCAAAGGTCGTTAAGAAGTTAGACTAAGTTTTTGAGAGGAGCAATGAAAATGGCAAAGACATTGGTAATTTATTATTCTCGCAAGGGACAGAATTATGTAAACGGCAATATTGTGGATTTGCCCAAAGGCAATACAGAAATTGTGGCAGAGTTTATCCAAAAGGCAGTCGGGGCGGATTTGTTTGAAGTGGAAACCAAAAAGTCTTATGCGCTTGACTATACGCAGTGTACGATTGAAGCCAAAGAAGAATTGCGCAACAATGACCGCCCGGAATTGGTGAAGCTGCTGGACTCGGTGGCTGAATATGACCATATTGTTGTGGCAGGGCCATGTTGGTGGGGAACTTATCCTGTGGCGGTATTTACCCAGCTGGAAGCACTGGATTTCACGGGGAAAAAGGTGTTCCCCATAATGACCCATGAGGGCAGTGGCATGGCCGGTGCGCCTGCCGCTTTGCAGAAATATTGCCAGGGCGCCGTGGTTGGTGAAGGTCTGGCTATACAAGGTGCCGCCGCCGCAGGTTCTGAAGCTAAAGTGACTGCCTGGGCAAAGAAAAATCTGGCATAAGAAGGGGGGCGGAGAAAATGAGCAAAGATGTTATGATTGTCACTGGTGCCGGGCAGATTTCGATGGCTATTGCCCGCCGTATGGGCTATGGCAAGAAGATTATTCTGGGGGATAAAAACGAAAACAATGCACAGGCGATTGCTGAAATCATGAATCAGGCAGGCTTTGATGTGGAGCCGTTTGTGATGGATATGTCCTCGCGAACTTCCATTCAGGCTATGGTGCAAAAAGCAACGGAATATGGTGAAGTGAAGTATTTGATTTGCGGAGCAGGTGTTTCGCCGTCACAGGCACCGATTGAAGTGATCTTGCAGGTTGACCTCTATGGGACGGCAGTGCTGATGGAAGAAGTCGGCAAAGTTATTGCTAAGGGCGGCGCAGGCGTAATTATCTCCAGCCAGTCCGGTCATCGCCTGCCGGCACTCACGCCGGAGCAGGACAGGGCGCTGGCGATGACGCCGACAGAAGATTTATTGAAGCTGGATTTTTTGCAGCCGGAAAAGATAAAGGATACCCTGCATGCTTATCAGCTGGCCAAACGCTGTAATGAAAAACGTACGATGTATGAAGCTGTCCGCTGGGGCGAACGGGGCGCAAGGATAAATGATATTGCACCCGGAATTATCGTTACGCCTTTGGCCATAGATGAATTCAATGGCCCGCGTGGTGATTTTTATAAGAATATGTTTGCCAAATGCCCGGCAGGCCGCCCAGGTACTGCTGATGAAGTAGCTGATGTGGCAGAGCTTTTGATGAGCGAACGGGCGCAGTTTATCACGGGTTCAACATTTTTGGTAGATGGAGGGGCAACAGCTTCTTATTACTATGGGCCATTGCAGCCATAAAAAACTGAGTATAAAAAGTCTCCGTAATTTGATATCCTATCGAATCAAAAGGTCTTCTATGATAAAATATTAACAAGTCATAGAAGATCTTTTATTATGTCAAGATCCAAGCGATGTGTTGTCGGATGGATGGGGAAGGGGAGAGGTTGAACATGCAGGTTTTGTATATACATGTGCCAGCTCAGATTTTGTACGGCGAAAAAGACCAACTGACATCGCTGGCAACGATGAAGGATTTTGCCGAAAAGCATCATGCAGGGCTGACGGTTATGGAAAATGGTGAGCATTGGTTCCATACGGAGGAACAGATGGCTTTTCTTGATGATTGGATTTTCGTCACAAAATTCTAGGAGGCTGCTTGATGGTTACATACGAATATGGTAATCCCCATGCGGTCATTACGCTCGTTCAGCCTGTGGATGACCATGATATAGCAGGTATGGATGCTGAAGTGGCAGAAATTCAGAGGCTATCCAGCAAAGAATTTCGCTTGTTGGCTGTCAAGGTGGAAAGATGGAACCGTGATTTATCTCCGTGGCCGGCACCTGCGGTTTTTGGAAAGGATGATTTTGGCGATGGTGCAGGAGAACTGTTGACCGAAATCCTGAAACTCTGTCAGGACGAGCGCAAAATCTATTATCTAGGCGGATATTCGCTGGCGGCTCTGTTCTCCCTTTGGGCAGCTTACCAAACCGATAAATTCGCGGGCATTGCTGCTGCTTCACCATCTATCTGGTTTCCGAGGTTTGTTGACTACATGAAGAGCACGGCGATTAAATGCCCAAACGTATACCTCAGCCTTGGCGATAAAGAAGAAAAGACCAAAAATGCAGTTATGTCAAGTGTGGGGGATTGCATACGGGATGGCTGCGCATGGCTGAAGGAGCAGGGGCTTAACTGTACGCTGGAATGGAATACAGGCGGGCATTTTAAGGAGCCGGAGATTCGGACAGCGAGAGCCTTTGCGTGGCTTATAAGTTCAGCCGCGTTAAAGGCGGACAAAAACAGCCATGGCTAGGGCAAAGTGACAAGGAAATTTATTATATGCCCGCATATTCATATGGAAAAAGCTTTTATCTAATGGCAGGCGTATCATCAAAAAGCCGCAGATGACAATTCCCCATCCTGCATGAAACTTTGCAGGATGGGGAATTACTGGCTTAAAAGGGTTGTTTACTGTTGGTATTTTTTTATGGCCTCCTGTGCCATTTTTCGGAAGACATCTTCATACTTACGGTATTTTTTCTGACCGATAACAAAGGGATGGGGCTGGCCAGGGCGGCGGTGTTTGAGTTTTTCCAAACGGGGAAAGGTATCGTCTACCCAGCCATGGGCGCTCATTTCTACATCAACCTGGAAATCAGCGGTGTATTTTGCGAAGTAGTTTACTGCGCTTAGATAGAGGTAATTCATTTCCAGATTGGCTGGTGTGCCGGTGCCGCCCCAAATGGCCACATGATGTTCTTCACCATGGTCAGTGACTGGGACAATCATGGACAGGCAGCCCGGGGTATGACCAGGAGTGAGTACGAGAAAAATATTTGTGTCGCCTAAGGTTATGATTTGACGGTCATTCAGCTCAATGTCAATATGGGGACGTACGCCGGAAAAAGCATTTTGAGCGGGAATTACCGAATACCAGTTGCTGTCAATGATATTAATGCCGATTTTTGCCTGCGGTGCATATTTATCCTTGAAGAACTGGGCACCACCATAGTGGTCGCTGTGGCCGTGGGTAAGGAGAATATAGCGGGTGTCGGCAGGGGATAAGCCTAGCTTTTTCATGCTGGCGGCGGCATAGTCTGCATCCTGTTCATCCCAGCCGGAGTCAATCATGATAAGACCTTCACTAGTGCGCACCACAAATTGAGCTACGGAGATGGAACCAATGTAGAAAAGGTTGTCAAAGACTTGCGCGGGTTCGATGGGCGTGCGGTCAAATAAATAGTGCATGGCTGTTTCACCGGTAGCTTCCTCCGGCGAATGGGGATATTCTGTGGATGCAGCGAATGCCTGTGGGTCACCCAATAACAAGCCGGCGGTTAGAGCCAGACTGCCTTTGAGAAAGTTTTTTCTGGAAATAGGTGAATAGAAATTCATCATTAGATGCCTCCTGACAATAGTATGTTAACATACTGATATAATAGTACGTTGACATACTATTGTCAAGAAAAAAATCACAGCTTAGCCGTGATTTTTTCTTCCAGTCTAGTGAGGGTTTTTGTAAAGCTGGTTAATTCCTCGTCTGTAAGCCCGGATTCGGTTTCCCGCATAAAGTCATAGTCAAGTTTTGCCAGTTCCTTGGTGAGAAAGATACCAGCGGGGGTGGCTTGCAGCTTATAGAACCGTTTATCGCTGTCATCTTTTTGACGGGTCAATAATTCTTTTTTTATCAGTCTGTCCACCAAAGCTTTGGCGCTGTTTTTGTCTTTTTCCAAGCGCGCAGCTAATTCTTGTTGAGAAAGGTTTTTCTCCTTGCTGACAATTTGCAGCACCACCCATTGTTCTGGGGTGATGTCATAATCGGCTAATACTTTTGTCATGAACTGATGAATCTTGCGAGCTGTACGGCAAATGATATAGCCTGTGGTTTCTTGTAGCATAACATTCTCCTCATTACATAACTGAAATCATTATAGCATATTTTGAGCAGTCATGAAGCTGTAAAATCGCTTATTGAGGTTGGGGAATAATGGCTGACCATGATTTGGTGGTAACGCTGGAAGACGGCGTACTAGATGGCGGCTTTGGCGAAAAGATTGCCCGTTTCTATGGTACTGACGAGATGAAGGTTCTAAACTTTGGCCTCAAGAAGAAATTCTATGACCGCTATGATTACGCCAAACTGTGTGTTGATTATATGGAATTGTGCCTAATTTATCGACATGGAACGCTGATTACGCTGCTGTTCCTGTGCCAATAGTG